>NZ_SELT01000016.1 GCF_004361065.1 Cognatilysobacter terrigena
CGCGCGCGCACGGCTTCCAGACGTCGATCGCACACTCGCTCGAAGAATCGCGTCGCGCCATGGGCCGCGGCATGAGCGACCTGACGATGCTGGACGTGACGCTGCCGGACGGAACCGCGTTCGACCTGCTCGCCGAACTCGATGCCCGCCAGCACAGCCGCATCGCCCTGATGACGGGCGAGACCTCGCTCGAGACCGCGCGGCGTGCAGTGGGCCTGCCGGTGCTCGATTACCTGCTGAAGCCGCTGTGCCCGCAGCAGTTCGAATCGTTGTTGAGCCAGGCGTCCGCACGCGCGCTCGCCCAGATCGCCGGCGCGCGACCGGACGGCATCGTCGGCGACTGCGATGCGATGCGGCAGCTGACGGTCGACCTCGACCGCGTCGCACCGGCACGCGTCTCCGTGCTCATCACCGGCGAAAGCGGCACGGGCAAGGAGTTGGTGGCGCGCGCGGTGCACGATCGCAGCCGGCGTCGTGGCGCATTTGTCGCTGTGAACTGCGGTGCGATCGCACCGGATCTGCTCGCCAGCCATCTGTTCGGCCACGAGCGCGGTAGTTTCACCGGCGCGCAGCAGCGGCACGTCGGCTATTTCGAACAGGCCAATCGCGGCACGCTGTTCCTCGACGAGATCACCGAGATGCCGCCCGCGCTGCAGGTCTACCTGCTGCGCGTGCTGGAAACCGGCGAAGTCACGCGCGTGGGCGGCAGCGAGAACATTCCGGTCGACGTGCGCATCGTCGCGGCGACCAATCGCGATCCGATCCAGAGCATCGAACAGGGCAAGCTGCGGGAGGATCTGTATTACCGCCTCGCCGACTTCGTCATCGCGTTGCCGCCGTTGCGTGCGCGCGGTACGGATGTCGTGCTGCTCGCGAACGTCTTCGTCGAACGACTCAACGCCGAGCACGGCCAGGTCAAGCAACTCGCACCCGATGCCGAGCGCATGCTGGTCCGCCACGGTTGGCCCGGCAATATCCGCGAACTGCGTAGCGTGGTGCAGCGCGCCTATCTGCTGAGCGATGGGCCGCTCGTTCGCATTCCGGTCCTTGGTCGCCGCGCGCTTCCTTTGCACCAGGACGACAGCAGCATCGTGTTCCATGTGGGCATGAGCTATGCCGACGTCGAGCGCGAGATGCTGCTCAAGACGCTCACCAAGGTCGACGGCGACAAGACCGAAGCCGCGCGCATCCTCGGTGTCAGCGTGCGCACGATCCACAACCAGCTCGCGCGACTGGCCGTAGCCGGCGACGACGCCATACCGCATGTCTGAGCCGTTTCCACCGCACGGCCCTCTAACGCCCCACCCCTTTGGACGCTGGCGACACGACCTCTCCAACGAGGTCAACGCACTGACGATGGCGACGTCGGCCGCGCGCTACATGATCGAGATGGGGAATCTGCAGGCGGCGATGGTCAACCTTGCGCGCGCGGAGGAGTCGGGGCGTCGCTGCGTCGAACTCCTACGCACCGGTCCGCCGATTCCCTGATTTGCAAAAAAACGGCCCGCCGAAGCGGGCCGTTTCGTTTCCCAGCAGACGTGCGATCAGTGCGACGACGAACGCGACGCGCTGCCGCCGTCCTTCTTCGTCGAGCTCGACGAGGCAGACGTACCGGACGAGCCGCTCGATCCCGTCGTGCCACTGGCGCCCGCCTGGCGCGATGCTTCATCGCCTTCCGACGACGAGGCGCTCGGCGACGAACCGCTCGACTGCGCGGACTGACCCGACGTCGCGGACTGCGACGACTGCGAACCGGACTGGCCCGATTGACCGGACAGCGACGACGAACCCGAGCCGCCCGACAGCGACGACTGCGAGCTGCTCTGCCCGCCCTGCGCCGAAGCGGACTGGCCGGACGACTGCGAAGACGACGACGATTGCGAGCGGTTGTCGGACTGCGAGCCCACGCGGATGCGGTTGTCGATGTCGCGAACACCCGCGCACGACTCGGCGATGTCCTCGATGCGGTGCTTCATCCAACGCTGCTCCACGATGCCTTCGAGGATGATCTTTCCGCCTTCCGAACGCACTTCGACTTCGGTGACGTCGATCTCGTGCGCATTCATCAGGCGCTCGTTGAGGTCGTCGACGATGCGCTCGTCCGAACGCGTGTAGTTCTTCGGGCCGCGGCCACGCTGCGACTGCAGGCCGCGCTGCGACGACTGCTGGCTGTAGCCGTACATCCCGCCCTGGCTGCCCTGCGCGTACTGCGACGAGCCCGAGCCCTGGTTGTACTGCGTCTGGCTGTCGCCCGAGAACGTCGACTGCGAACGGTTCGAGTAGCCACCATCGCCATAGCCGCGGCTGCTGCCGAACTGCGACTGGCCCGGCCCGTACTGCGACTGGCCGAAGCCATTGCCCTGCTGGCCGTAGCCCTGCGAACCCTGTCCGTACTGCTGGGATCCGCCGTAGCCGCCCTGACCGTACTGCTGCGACGAGCCGTGGCCCTGCGAGCTCTGCCCGTACTGCGACGAACCCTGACCCTGCGAACCCTGGCCGTACTGCTGCGATCCACCCTGCCCGCTCATCTGCGTGCTGCCGTAGTCGCCCTGGCCGCGCCAGCTGTTGAAGCTGGACTCGTGCTGCATGTACGGGCTGCCGTAGCCACCGTGCACGCCGGTCTGCGATGCACCGAAACCACCGACGAGATATTCGCGATCGCGGTTGAAGTCGCCACCGCCGTACGTGCTGCCCTGCGAGCCGTAGGTGCCTTGCGAGCCGTACTGCTGCCCGTAGCTACCCTGCGAGCCATAGCTCGAGCTCGACCCGTAGCCCTGGCCCGACGAGCGACCCTGGCTCTCATTGCCGTACGAGCCATAGCCCTGTGACTGCGAATAAGGCGCGCCCTGGCCGTACTGCTGCGAGCCGCCCTGCGAATGCTGCTGCGAACCGTAGCCCTGCGACCCGTACTGCTGCGAGGAACCGTGCTGCGACGAGCCATAGCCTTGCGAGCCTTGGCCATACTGCGAGCCGCCATAGCCCTGCGAGCCATGACCGTACTGCTGCGACGAACCGTAGTTCTGCGACTGCTGCGAACCGCCGTAGCCGCCCTGACCGGACGAGCCCGACCCGTACTGCTGCGATGAGCCGTAACCACCGCCCATCGAACCGTGCTGGCCGTACTGCTGACCTTGCCCGTATTGCGAGCCCTGGCCCGACGACGACTGCTGGCCGTAGTCCGACGTGCCGTAGTTGCTCTGGCCGTACTGGTTGCCACGGCTGTACATCTCACCCTGGTTCATCTGATTGGAGTACGAGGGCTCCCACTGGCCACTCTCGCGCCCGGCGCCCTGGCGCGCGGCTTGCGAATTCTCCGACTGGTAATTCGAACCCTGCTGCTGACCTCGGCCGCTCGACTGCTGGCCGTGTTCGTTGTTATGCATGTCCTGTTTCCTCTCGTTGATCCAGTTTCGACTCGCGTTAAACGCTTCTGCACCAAGCCGCATGACATCGTTCGCGACTTCGCGGAGCTGGCGTCCCAACTGTTGATCACGCACTGAGTGTTCCTCCGTGTTCGGATCTCGTTCGCGTGGAAGTAGCCGCCTCGCAGCGACACACGGAATAGCGCAAGGTCCATGCCAACTGCAGACGTATGCGGCGCAACCCCTTTCACGCGATGTTTCTGCGGATGTTTCGGATGCGCGAAAGTTTTTCCCGCACATCGATTACGCGCTGTCGCGCACCTGAACACGGCACTCACACACGTTTGACGCAGCGCTGTCATCCGGTTTGCGAGAGTGGAAACGGGGCCTTGCGGCCCTCCCCCTCACGAGCGAGAAATGACGATGAAGAAGACTCTGGCTATTGCAGCGACGCTGCTGGCACTGACTGCGTGTCACCGCGACGACGCCGCCGACCAGTCGGCCACGACCACCGCGGGTTCGGACACGGCGACGACCGCGCCGGCGACCGACACCACGGGCACGACGGGCACCGATACGACGGGCACCACCGGCACCACCGGTGATATGTCCGGTACGGGCACGACCGGCACGACCGGCGACATGTCCGGCACGGGCACCGGCACGACGGGCACGGGTACGGGCACCGATACGACGGGTGCCGGCACCGGTACGGGCACGGGCACCGGAACGGGTACGACGGGCACGAGCACGGACTCGAACCAGCAGAACAGCGGTTCGACCACGCCGCCGACGCCGTAATACGCGACGCAGTGACGAAAACGGCGGCCCAGGCCGCCGTTTTCTTTTTCCTTATTCTCCGATGCGATAGCGCGACATTCGCGCGATCGCCAACCGGACTGTGCGTCTACACCGGCAACGGTTTCGCGCGCGCGATGATGTCCAGCGCTTCATCCGGCATCGTCCGCTTCGCCGCATCCGCGAGCGTATAGCGCGCCGGACTTTTTGCCCGCGAAAGTTCCGCCCACGTCACCGGCACCGCGACCGGCGCGCCTTCGCGCGCACGCAGCGACCAACTCGCCACGCTCGTCGCGCCACGGCCGTTGCGCAGCCAATCGATGAAGATGCGCCCCTTGCGCTTGGCCTTGCTCATCGTCGCGATGTAGCGATCAGGCGACTGGCGCTCCATCGCGTCGGCGAACGCTTCGCAGAAGAGGCGCGCCTGCTCCCAGTCCGCGCTGGGGCGCAGCGGCACCACCACGTGCACGCCCTTGCCGCCCGACAGCTTCGGAAACGATTCCAACCCCGCGTCGAGCAGACGGTCGCGGACTTCCTTCGCCGCGTTGCGAATCTGCGGCCACTCGATCGATGGATCCGGATCGAGGTCGAACACGATGCGGTCGGGCTGCTCGATCGCGTCGATGCGCGAGCCCCACGGATGCAGCTCGATCGCATTCATCTGCACCAGCGACATCAGGCCTTCCACGCTGTCGACGTAGAAGTATTCCGCTTCGTCGCCATCGTTCTCGACCAGCGTGTAGCCCTTCACAGCATCGCTGAAGCCGTGCTTCACGTGCTTCTGGAAGAAGTGCTGCCCGCGGATGCCGTCGGGGCAGCGCACGATCGACAGCAGTCGTCCGCCGATTTCCTCGAGCAGCTGCGGTGCGGCCTTCAGGTAGTAGTTCCAGACGTCCTGCTTGGTGTAGCCCTGTCCGGGATAGACCACGCGATCGGGGCTGCTAAGGTTCGGCAGGTTGGACGTGTCGAGATCGATCTTCAGCTTCGTCCGACGCGCAGTGCTTTTGGACGCCGCCTTCTTCGATGCGGTTTTTTTCGCGGCAGCCTTTCGTGCCGTCGTGCCCTTCGACGCGCCGGTCGACGCCGTCGCCGACTTCGCAGCGCGCTTCGCCGTCTTCTTCGTTGTCTTGGATGCCACGTGGATCGTCTCCGGCTGCGCCAGTGCCTCGGGCGTGGCGGGCTTGTCATCGCGCAGGCGATGGAACGACGCCTGCCGCACCAGGCCCCCCTTGCCCCAACCGCGGAAGAACACTTCCACCACCGTCTTCGGCTTCACCCAGTGGATGCGGCCCTTCGGCAGCGGAACGTGCTTGGGAATCTCGACGACGGGCTCCGACACTTCCATCGCGCGCAGGCGCTTGGTGAGGTCGAGCAGCACATCGTTGTTCATGCCGGAGCCGACCCGCCCCGCGTACACGAGCGTGCGATCGCGGTACTGCCCGAGCATCAGCGCACCCAGGCCCTTGCGCGAGCCCTGCGGCGGCGTGTAGCCGACCACCACGAATTCGCGCGTCTCCGCGATCTTCACCTTCAGCCACTCCGCCGAGCGGCCGTCCACGTAGGTGGAACCGACGCGCTTGCTGATGATGCCTTCCATGCCACGATCGCGCGCCGCATCGAAGATCTCCGGCCCGCGTCCGACAATGTGCGAGCTGTAGACCAGCCTCGGGTCGGCACCCTGCAGCAGCTGTTCGAGCAGCGCCTTGCGCTCCACCAGCGGCGCGCCGCGCAGGTCGTGGCCGTCGACGGCGAGCAGGTCGAAGATCACGTAGCGCATGTCGCGCGGGTCCTTGTCGGACAACGCCTTCTGCAGCGCATTGAAGTCGCTGTAGCCCGCCTTGTCGACGACGATCAACTCACCATCGAACACTGCAGTCGTGCCGAAGTCCTTGAGCCACTGCATCAGGTACGGCGCCCGTTCGTTCCACGGAATGCCGTTGCGCGACCACGCGGCGGGCGAGCGCCCGCTCTGCGTGATGAGCCGGTAGCCGTCCCACTTCCACTCGTGCAGCCAATCGTCGCCGCCCGGCGCAGTGTCGGCGGAGACCGTCAGCATCGGTTCGACGAATTCGCCGAGCGGATATTTCGCGCCATCGGCGAGCTTCGCGGCCAGGCGCTTGATTGCGCGCAGGTCGCGCGTCGTGCCGCTTGCGCGGCGTGTCGAGGCGGGCGACTTCGCCGCGGACGCAGCCTTCTTGCCGGTACTGCGCGTCGCCGTGCGACGCGTGGAGGCGGTGCGGCTCTTGGGCATGGCGCGCTCCGTGTCGAAGCCCTTGCGGGCGCGGATTTCGAGTCCTTCGCGCGTCGACGCGCCGGGTGCGTCGGACGGCGGCGGTGGCAGGTCGCCGATGAGGTCGTCCGCCTCCAGGTCGGCGGCGTATTCGTCGGTGCGCTTGAGCAGCATCCACTGCGCGCGCTTGCCCTTCTGGTGCGTGCGGATCAGTGACCACCGGCCTTTCAGGCGATCGCCGTCCACCGAGAAGTCGAGGCGTCCCTTCTTGATCGACGCATGCAAATCGCCCTCGGGCGTCCACGTGCCGTGGTCGAAGATCGCCATGTGGCCCGCGCCGTATTCGCCTTCCGGGATCAGGCCCTGGAAGTGCGAATACGTCATCGGATGATCTTCAGTCTCGACAGCGAGGCGCTTCTCGCCCGGCCGGAACGACGGCCCACGCGGGACGGCCCAGCTGCGCAGCACGCCGTCGATCTCGAGCCGGAAGTCGTAGTGGCGTGCGCGCGCATGGTGGAGCTGCACGACAAAGGACAGCGGACCGCCCTTGCGCTGGCGGACCTCGCCCTTCGGCTCCGGCGTGCGCGAGAACTCGCGCTTGCGGTTGTATTCCTGCAACCCCATGCGTCAGGCCCGCTTCTTCGTCGCCCGCTTCTTGGGCTTGGCCGCAGGGGTCTTGCGCGCACGCGTGGTCTTCTTCGCCGCCGTTTTCGACGTGCCGCCGCCCTTCTTCTCGAGGCTCTTCTTGAGAAGCGACATGAAATCGACGACGTTGGTCGCCGTCTCCGCGTCCTCGTCGTCCTTCTCTTCCTCGATGTGCGCCGTGTGCTTCTGCTTGATGCGTTCCTTGATGACCTGCGACAGCTTCTCGCGGAACTCGTCCTTGTAGTCGGCTGGCGAGAACTCGTCGCTCATCGACTCCATCAGCATCTCGGCCATTTCCATCTCGCGCGGCGTCACATGCCAGGCGCGCGCGCTGCCCGACGGCAGCTCGTAGTCGCTGACGTCGACCAGCTCCTGCGGAAAGCGCAGGAGCATCAGCATGAGCGCGTCGCCCTGCGGCGTGAGCATGCACAGGTATTCGCGGGTTCGAATCACGACGCGCCCCACGCCGACGCGGTTGTTCTTCTTCAGGACCTCGCGCAGCAGCACATAGCCCTTCTCGGCCTTCTTGCCGGGGACGAGGATGTAGGGCTTCTCGACATAGGCGAGCGGAATCGACTCGGCATCGACGAACGTCTCAATCGCTATGGTCTCGTGGTTCTCCGTCGCAGCGCGCTCGATGTCCTCGGGCTTCAGGACGACGTAGTTGTCCTTGGAGAATTCGTACGCCTTGACGATCTCCTTCCACGGCACTTCCTCGCCCGTCTCGGCGTTGACGCGCTCATAGCGGATCGGTGCGTTGTTGCGCGCGTCCAGCATGCGGAAGTGGATGTCCGTGCGGCGCTCGCCGGACATCAGCTGGATGGGAATGTTGAGCAGGCCGAACGAAATCGAGCCGGTCCAGATGGGCCTCGCCATGAGGGGACGTCTCCAGCAGTTTTCCGAAACGTCGCGCAGCCGGCGTCCGCACCGGGTGAAGCGGCCGCGCGATAATCGTGACGACGGTTAACCCGAGGGAAACATCCATGTCCGATCCCCCCGTGCTGTTCCACAACAAGGCGAACTGCTCGAAATGCGCGGGCGCGCTGGAGTTGCTGCGGGCGAGCGGCATCGAGCCGGAGGTGGTCGACATCACCGTACAGCCGCTCGGTGCCGCGCAGCTGCGGGACATTGCGCGAATGACCGGCGCCCCGCTTCGCGCGTTGGTGCGAACCGGCGAAGCGGCGTACGCAGCGGCCGGGCTCGACGATGACAGCAGCGACGATGCACTGGCCGCCGCGATGGTGGCGCATCCGGAACTCGTCGAGCGGCCGATCCTGGTGCATCGCGGCCGCGCGGTGGTCGGCCGCCCGCCGGAACGCGTGCTGGAGCTGTTCGACCTCGGCTGAGGTCAGACCACCTTGGTCATGCGCAGCGCAGCAACGCGCGGCGGCGGTGCGAACGAATCGCTGCGTGCGTCTTCCCAGTACTGCTGGAAGACCGCATGCGGTGGCAGGCCCGTGAGCAGCGCACCGGGCTCGAGGAAGTTGTAGATCGCGGCGAGCGAACGCACTTCCGTTGGCGAGATGCGACGCAGGATGTGCTCGGGCCCGAGTTCGCCGGGGTGGCGCAGGCCCGCCGCACAGATGAGGTCGCGCAGCGCCTTGAGCGTGTTGTCGTGGAAGTTTGTCACGCGCGTGGCCTTGTCCGGCACGTGCAGGCCCTTCCAGCGCTTCGGATCCTGCGTCGCCACGCCCGTGGGGCAGCGATCGGTATGGCAGCTCTGCGCCTGGATGCAGCCCAGCGCGAACATGTAGCCGCGCCCCGCGTTGCACCAGTCGGCGCCCATCGCCATCGTCTTGGCGATATCGAAGCCGCTGATGATGCGGCCCGCCGCGCCGATGCGGATGCGGTCGCGAAGGTCGAGCCCCACCAGCGTGTTGTGCACGAGCATCAGCGCCTCGTGCATGGGCACGCCAACATGGTCGATGAACTCGGCGGGCGCGGCACCCGTGCCGCCTTCCGCACCATCCACGACGATGAAGTCCGGCAGCAGGCCGGTCTCGTGCATCGCCTTCGCGATGCCGAACCACTCCCACGGATGACCGATCGCCAGCTTGAAGCCGGAGGGCTTGCCGCCCGACAGCGTGCGCAGGCGATCAACGAATTCCAGCAACCCCTTCGGTGTGTCGAACGTCGAATGGCGTGCCGGCGAGATGCAGTCGACGCCGATCGGTACCCCGCGCGTCGCCGCGATTTCCGGCGTCACCTTCGCGCCGGGCAGCACCCCACCGTGGCCCGGCTTCGCACCCTGCGACAGCTTGACCTCGATCATCCTGACCTGCGGATTCGCGGCGGCGGCCGCGAACTTCTCCTCGCTGAAACTGCCGTCGTCGTTGCGGCAGCCGAAGTAGCCGGATGCGACTTCCCACACCAGGTCGCCGCCGAATTCGCGGTGATACGACGAGATCGAGCCCTCGCCCGTGTCGTGGTAGAAGTTGCCGCCTTTCGCGCCCTTGTTGAGTGCGCGAATCGCGTTCGCCGACAGCGAGCCGAAGCTCATCGCGGAAATGTTGAACACGCTCGCCGAGTACGGCTTCGCGCGATGCGCGCCGATCGTGATGCGGAAATCGTGCGACATGTACTCCGACGGCTGCAGCGAATGGTTGATCCACTCGTAGTCGGTGCCGTAGATGTCCTGCAGCGTGCCGAACGGGCGCGTGTCGAGAACGGACTTGGACCGCTGGTACGCCAGCGCCCGCTCCTGCCGCGAAAACGGCACCTCTGCCGTGTCGGCCTCGATGAAGTACTGGCGCATTTCCGGGCCGATCGCTTCGAGCCCGTAACGGAAGTGCGCGAGCAACGGATAGTTGCGGCGCAGCGTACTGCGCGTCTGCAGCAGGTCGACCGTGCCGAGCACCGCAAACGGTGCAAGCAGGACGATCGCGACGGCGCCCTCGCGCGTGACCGCATACCAGGCGATCGCCACCAGTGTCCCGATCAGTACGGCGATATAGAGCGCGTAACGCATGCGGCCTCCTTGACCCGGCGAGGATACCGGTCCGACGCGGCGGCCGCGCTCACGCGTCGTCGAGCGAGTCGTACCAAGCGGCGTACGGCGTGTTGCGCGCCATGCGGCGGTTGAGATCGGGCGAGCCGTCCTTCCACCACACGCGGCCCCGTTCGCCCTGCGCGATCTTGGCTTCGTGCACGCGCTTGCGGGCGCGCTTCTCGGCGGCGCCGTCTCCCGCCATGAGTGCATCCCGGATGTCCCGGCGCGCGCGCATCAGCGCTTGCGTGAGGCGTTCCCGCTCGTCCCGTGTCAGCGACGGATCGGCACGTCGCCACAGGCGGCCACGCACCACGATGTAGCGGCCATCCGGCGTGACGGGCGGTGGCGAAGCAGGCTGCACCATGCGCACAGCCTGCGTGACGGCCGGTGGCGGCCGCGTCGTCGAGCTACTGGATCAGGTCGACCTGTTTGGCCGCCGTATACCAGAGCAGCCCGTAGTGGCCGTACGCATAGGTGTAGCTCGCGTTCTCGTTCCAGATCGACGAGGAGTGCACGCCGTTGACGGTGCACACGCCGCCGTAGCAGACCACTTCGTCGACGTAGGACTTGATCGAATACATGCGCGCGCCGAACCGCTTGCCGTACAGGCCGTTGAGCAGCGGGCTCGACACCGACAGGCCGTAGTAGCCGCAGGTCGACGTCGCGACGTTGTGCGGATACGTGCCGCACGACCACAGGCCACGGAACGCACCGGCGATCCCCACGAACGAGTCGACGCGCGACGCCAGCCCGTTGCGGTAGATCTCACGCGCCGCGAGCGTCGCGCCCATCGAGTGACTGATCACGTCGATCTTGCCGGTGCACGACGCCGCTGCGGCGTCGACCAGCGCGTTGACGACCGGCGTCTCCTCGCTGCCTTCGTGGTCGTTGCACGCCGCGCACGTCTTGCTACCCCAGTTGGGGCGGAAGATCTGCGATGCGGTGTACCCGCGCGCGATGAGCTCGTTGTACGTCGCGTTGAAGTCCGAGGGCGACCCGGTGTTGCCGTGCACGAGGACGACCGAGTCGCGACACGCGGCCTGCGCGCCGGTGGCGAGCAACAGGGAGAACGCAACGACGAGGATTCTTCCGGTCCAGCGCATGTCGACTCCTTCGGGAGCGGCCGGCACGGCGCAGGCCTCGGTCTCCGCGCCGGACGTTACGGACGCACCACGGCCGCGCCTGCTGTACGAAAGGGCATGACGCGGCGCGTCATGACGGACGGTCGCCGTCGCCGCGCAGGGCTGCGCTCTCCGGCGTGATCCCGGCGATGAAGGCGCCCATCCCCTTATCGGCGACCGCTCTGCGTTGGTAAAACCGACCTGTTCAGGCGGCCGGACGAACGCCGCCCTTCGCACTTGATCGAGATCAAGTCCGACGTGAACGCGATGTCGAGAATTTCGTCTCGACACCCGGGACCGCCCGGACAGGGCTCGATCGATGACCACCGCAACGCCGGCCGCACCTGTCCTGCGTCCCGGGACGCCCCCGCCCGCCACGGCGCCCGCGCGCTCGCCGGCCTACAACGACCGCATCGTCGTGCAGTTCTCGCTCGCCACGGTGCTCTGGGGCATCGTCGGCATGGCGGTCGGCGCGCTCATCGCGGCGCAGCTGTACTGGCCCGACATCGGCCACGGCATTCCGTGGCTGAGCTATGGGCGCATCCGTCCGTTGCACACCAACGCCGTGATCTTCGCCTTCGGCGGGTCGGCGCTGATGGCCACGAGCCTCCACGTCGTGCAGCGCACGTGCGGCGTGCGGCTGCTGTCCGACAGGCTCGCATCATTCGTGTTCTGGGGTTGGCAGGCGATCATCGTGTCGGCGGCGATCACGCTGCCGATGGGCCTGACGCAGGGCAAGGAATACGCCGAGCTCGAATGGCCGATCGACCTGGCCATCGCGGTCGTCTGGGTCGCCTATGGCGTGCTGTTCTTCGGAACGATCGCCAAGCGCAAGACACCGCACATCTACGTCGCCAACTGGTTCTACGGCAGCTTCATCATCGCGGTCGCGCTCCTGCACATCGTCAACAACATCGCGATTCCCGCCGGTGCGTTCAAGTCGTACAGCGTGTACAGCGGCGCGGTCGATGCGATGGTGCAGTGGTGGTACGGGCACAACGCGGTCGGCTTCTTCCTGACTGCCGGCTTCCTCGGGATGATGTACTACTTCGTTCCGAAGCAGGCGCAGCGGCCGATCTATTCGTATCGGCTGTCGATCGTGCACTTCTGGGCGCTGATCGCGGTCTACATGTGGGCGGGCCCGCACCACCTGCAGTACACGGCGCTGCCCGACTGGGCGCAGTCGCTCGGCATGGTGTTCTCGTTGATCCTGCTGGCGCCGTCGTGGGGCGGCGCCATCAACGGGATCATGACGCTGTCGGGCGTGTGGCATAAGTTGCGCACCGACCCGATCCTGAAGTTCCTCATCGTCTCGCTCAGCTTCTACATGATGAGCACGTTCGAGGGGCCGATGATGTCGATCAAGACGGTCAACTCGCTCTCGCACTACACCGACTGGACGATCGGCCACGTGCACGCCGGCGCGCTCGGCTGGGTGGCGATGATCACCGTCGGTTCGATTTATTCGATGCTTCCGCGCCTGGTGGGCGTCGACAGGATGTACTCGGTCAAGGCGATCGACACGCACTTCTGGCTGCACACCGTCGGCGTCGTGTTCTACATCGTCGCCATGTGGATCGCGGGCGTGACGCAGGGCCTGATGTGGCGCGCGACGAATCCCGACGGAACGCTGACCTACAGCTTCGTCGAAGCCCTCAACGCCACCTATCCGTACTACCTGATCCGCCTCGGCGGCGGCCTGCTCGTGCTCGCCGGCATGGGGCTGATGGGGTGGAACGTGCTGAAAACGATCGGCGCCGGACGCATGCCGGCCAACGTGCGCGCCTGAGGAGCCGACCATGAGCAGCAATGCACACGAGAAGATCGAGAAGAACGTCGGCCTGATGGCGATGCTGATCGCGGTGGCGGTGTCGTTCGGCGGCCTCGCTGAGATCGTTCCGCTGATGCACCAGGCGGAAGCCATCAAGCCGCTGCCGGGCATCAAGCCCTACCCCGCGCTGCAGCTCGCCGGGCGCGACGTCTACATCCGCGAGGGTTGCTACAACTGCCACTCGCAGATGGTGCGCACGCTGCGCTTCGAGACCGAGCGCTACGGTCACTACTCGCTCGCCGGCGAGTCCGTCTACGACCACCCGTTCCAGTGGGGCAGCAAGCGCACGGGACCGGATCTGGCGCGCGTCGGCGGGCGCTACTCGGACGACTGGCACCGCGTGCACCTCAACAACCCGCGCGACGTCGTGCCCGAATCCAACATGCCCGCCTTCCCGTGGCTGGAGACGAACCACGTCGACGGCGCGGACATCACGTCGCACATGAAGGCGCTGCGCGCGATCGGTGATCCCTACACCGATGCCGATATCGCGGGCGTGGCGAACGCCGTGGAGGGCAAGACCGAGATGGACGCCGTCATCGCCTACCTGCAGGGCCTCGGCAAGAACGCACCGAGGGGAGGCTGAGCCATGGTCGCCGGAATCGTCACCGCCATCCTGCTCGCGCTCTTCCTGACGGGCTGGGTCTGGGCCTGGCGCCCCGCGCGTAAGGCCGAATTCGACGCCGCGGCGCGCCTGCCGCTCATGGATAACGAGGAGACGTCGCGATGAGCCCGAGCTGGTCGTGGTACGTGATCGCACTCGTGGTGCTGAACATCGTCGGCTGCGTCTGGCTGCTGTGGTGGACGTCGCGTCGCCGCCCCGGCGACCCCAAGCCGACCGACACCAGCCACATCTGGGACGACGACCTCACCGAATACAACAAGCCGCTGCCGCGATGGTGGATCAACCTCTTCTACATCACGATCGTGTTCTCGGTCGGCTACATGGTGTGGTTCGGCGGGTTCGGCAGCCTGAAGGGCTATAGCGGCTGGTCGTCACAGGGCGAGTATGCGCTGCAGAAGTCGAAGGAAGACGCGAAGCTCGAGGAGTCGTTCGCACGCTTCGCCGGCCAGCCCATCGATGCGATCGCGCGCGATCCGCATGCCGTGTCGATTGGTCATTCGATCTTCGCGAACACCTGCTCGGGCTGCCACGGCTCGTCGGCCAAGGGCGCGATCGGCTATCCCAACCTCACCGACGACATCTGGCATTGGGGCGGCACGCCCGATCGCATCCTGCAAACCGTGCTCGACGGCCGCGAAGGCGTCATGCCGGAATGGGGCAAGGTGCTCACCGGCATGGGCGGCCCGAATGCAGTGGATTACGTCGCGAGCTACGTGCAGTCGCTGTCGGATCCGAACGGCGTGCAGAACAACTTCATGGCCGCGCAGGGCAAAACGCTGTACGACGGCGTGTGCGTCGCCTGCCACGGGCCGAATGGCAAGGGCAACATGGACATGGGCGCGCCCGACCTCACCGACGGCTACTGGCTGTACGGCGGCGACAAGGCGCAGATCGCCGCGACCATCACGAACGGACGTCACGGCGTGATGCCCGCGCACCGCGAGCTCCTCGGCGACACCCGCGCACGTCTGGTGGCCGCGTACGTGTGGTCGCTGTCGCACCCGCCCGCGCAGGTCGCGGCGAAGTAAGGAGCGCGCATGTCGCAGACGTCGCCCGTGTTCGATCACCCACCACGCCCGATGGCGCAGCGCGTCGGCGCCATCCTCTGGCCGAGCTTCTTCGCCGCGGGCGTTGCGACGATGGTGTTCTTCGCCATCGTCGACCCGCTCGCGCTGCGCGACATGACCTTCCCGCAGCTGCCGATGAGCCGCGAGCTGGGCTACACGCTGGGTTTCTTCACCCTCTGGGTTGCGACGTCGGCGTCCAGCCTGTTCACCTGGATCCTGCTGAGGCCAGCGAGCCGCTTCAACCGGCCGCTGTCCGGCGATGCGTGATGAGTCGTTCGATTCCACTTGAGATGCTCGACGAGCCCGCGGGACTCTACATCAGCGAGCGCAAGGTCTATCCACGTGCGGTCACCGGCCCGCTCGCGCGCCTGCGCGTGGCGGCAGTGGTCTGGCTGCTCGGGATGTTCTACGCATTCCCGTGGTTGCAATGGGACGGTCGACAGGCCCTGCTGTTCGACCTGCCCGCGCGCAAGTTCCACGTGTTCGCGCTGACGTTCTGGCCGCAGGATTTCCTTTTCCTCGCGCTGCTCCTGATCGTCGCCGCGCTGTCGCTGTTCTTCTTCACCGCGCTCGCCGGCCGCCTCTGGTGCGGCTACGCATGCCCGCAGACGGTGTGGACCGAAGTCTTTCTGTGGATGGAGACGTGGGCGGAAGGCGACCGCGCTAAGCGCATCAAGCTCGACGCCGGCCCGTGGACGCGCGAGAAGGTCCTGCGCAAGGGGGCGAAACACGCGTTGTGGGCGATCTTCGCGCTGTGGACCGGCTTCACGTTCGTCGGATTCTTCACTCCGATCACCGATCTCGCCGCGCGTCTCCATCCGTTCGCCTGGGGCGGATGGGAGACGTTCTGGGTGCTGTTCTATGGCGTCGCGACCTGGGGCAACGCAGGTTTCCTGCGCGAGCAGGTCTGCAAGTACATGTGCCCGTACGCGCGCTTCCAGAGTGCGATGTTCGATCGCAACACGCTGCTGATCGCCTACGACCCGATGCGCGGCGAACCGCGCGGCCCGCGCAAGCGCGGCCTCCCGAGCGTGCTCGATCGCGCGCGCGGCCTGCTCGATCGCGCGCTGGCCTACGACTACGTGTTCCGCGCCGCACAACACCCGTCGGCCGCAGCAGCAGCCACGGGCGCGGGCGGCACGATCACGTTCGCCGGCGCGGGCATCGGCGCGGAACCGCTGCCGAAGTTCGCGCCCAATGAGTTGGGCGACTGCATCGACTGCACGATCTGCGTGCAGGTCTGCCCCACGGGCATCGACATCCGCAATGGCCTGCAATACGAGTGCATCGCCTGCGGTGCCTGCGTCGACGCGTGCAACGACGTGATGGGCAAGCTCGGCTATCCGAAAGGCCTTGTCCGCTACACCACGCAGAACGCACTCGACGGCCGCACCGGGCGCATCGTTCGCCCGCGCATCGTCGTCTACGGCGCCCTGCTGCTCGCACTGACCGTCGGGTGGGCCTGGGGCGTGACGCATCGTGCGCCGCTCACCGTCGAAGCAATCCGCGACCGCAATGCACTCTATCGCCCGGTCGTCGATGGCATCGACAACGGCTACACGCTCAAGCTCGCGAACAAGACCGACGCGGCGCAACGCTATGTCATCGGTCTCGACAATGCCCCGGCCGGCCTGCAGCTGCGCGGCTTGCCGATGACGATCACCGTGCCCGCGCAGTCGGTCGTGCCGATCGAAGTGACCGTGCATGGCGGCAACGACATCGCGGGGCGCCGCCCGATCCGCTTCGTCGTCGAATCGGCCGACAAGAGCGCGCGCGACGTCGTCGACAGCAGTTTCTTTGGACCCCTGCAATGAACGACCGCGAGAACTCGCCCTGGCGCAACCCCGTGATGTGGCTGGTGGTCGGCCTGCCCGTGCTGTCGATGATCTTCGGCATCGGTCTCGTGGTGATCGCGAATCGTGATTCGGACGACGCCATCGCCGACAAGGTCGACCGCACCGCGCAGATGCAGATCGCGGACCTCGGCCCCGACGCGCTCGCGAAGCAGCGTCGTCTCAGCGCCGTCGTGCGCGTCGCCGGTGGCGCGGTCGAAGTGATTCCGGTGAACGGCGAGTTCGATCGACATCGCCCGCTGCGCGTGCGCTTCCTGCATCCCGCACATTCGGCGGGCGACCTGGCCATAACGCTGCCGCCGACGGACGACGGCTGGCGCGCGCAGCAGGCCGTCGACGCGAGCAGCGAGTGGAACGTCCGCGTCGAGCCCGTCGATGGCTGCTGGCGCATCGGCGGTCGCCTGCCGAAGGGGCAGCAGGCCGCGGCATTGACGCCCGCGTTGCAGGGCGGCGACTGACATGGACATGCGCGTCGCGGCGGTGGAGTCGAGTGCGTCAGCGGGCTGCTGGCACTGCGGCGAGCCGCTGCCGCCCTCGCCCGCCTACCTGCGACTGGACGACGCCACGCGCGCGTTCTGCTGCGATGGCTGCGCCGCGGCGGCACAGTGGATCCGCGACGCCCATCTCGACGACTACTACCGCCTACGCAGCGAACGCGCCTCGCGTGTCGGCACCGAACCGGCCGACTTTGTTGTGTGGGATCGCGACGACGTGGTCGCCGGCCACGTGCGCGACATCGACGGCCTGCGCGAGATCACGGTCGTCACCGACGGCATGCGCTGCGCCGCGTGCGCATGGCTGATCGATCGCGCCCTGTCGAACGAACCGGGCGTTCGCGACGTGTCCGCGAATGCGGTGACGGGCCGTATCCGGCTGACATGGGATCCGGCGACGACGACGCTTTCGTCGCCACTGCGGCGCCTCGCATTGCTCGGCTATCGGCCGTACCTCGCGGGCGGCTTCATCGACGAGGAGGCACGTCGCCGCGCGCGCAACCGTTCGCTGCTGCGCATCGGTCTCGCCAGCCTCGGTGCGATGCAGGCGATGATGTTCGGCGAAGCGCTCTACCTCGATACCGGCGGCACGATGGCCATCGCCACGCGCGATTTCCTGCGCTGGATCACCTTCCTCGTCTCCACGCCCGTCGTGTTCTATGCGGGCTGGCCGTTCCTCGAAGGCGCGTGGCGCGAGCTGCAGCACCGCCGCCTCGGCATGGACGTGCTCGTCGCGACCTCGACGCTGCTTGCGTACATCGCCAGCGTGGTCGAAACCGTACGGGGCGGGCCACACGTCTGGTACGACGCCGCGGTGATGTTCGTCTTCCTGCTGCTGGTCGCGCGCACGCTCGAGGAACGCGCACGCGCCGCTGCGAACGCGCAGGTGGACGCCCTCAGTCGCGCGCGCCCGGTGCTTGCGACGCGCGAACGGTCCGACGGCACCCGCGAGACCGTGCCGGTGGCAGCGCTGCAGGTGGACGACGTCGCCTGCGTCGCCGCCGGCGAACCGGCGCCCGCCGACGGCACTCTGCTCGACGACGAAGCGCGCTTCGAGGAGGCGCTGCTGACCGGCGAACCACATCCGGTCGCGCACCGTGCTGGCGACATGATCTTTGCCGGCACGATCTGCCGCGATCGCCCCGCCCGCATGCGGGTGACGCGCGTCGGCGCCGACACGCGCCTGTCGGAACTCACCCGCCTCGTGGAGCAGGCGCAGGCGCACCGCCCGCGGCTCGCGCAGGTCGCCGACCGCATCGCGGGCGTGTTCGTCGTGGCGATGTTGCTCGTCGCGGCCGCCACCTTCATCGCATGGCGTCTGCACGATCCGTCGCATGCGCTGGACGTGACGTTGGCCGTGCTCGCGATCTCCTGCCCCTGTGCGCTCTCGCTGTCGATTCCGGCGGCAGTCGCGGCGGCGCACGGCGGCCTCGCGCGCATCGGCATGCTCGCGACGCGGCCGGATGCACTCGACCGACTCGCGCGAGCCGACGATGTCGTGTTCGACAAGACCGGCACACTGACCGATGGCAGCGCGCGCCTCGTACGCGTCGAGACGTACGGCGTCGACGAGGCGTCGGCCCTCCGCATGGCCGCCGCGCTCGAACAGGGGTCGACTCACCCGCTCGCCGCAGCGTTCACTGACATGCCTGCAGCGATCACGCACGACGTGCGCCTCGTCGCGGCGAAAGGCCTCGAAGGCACGGTCGACGGTCGACATCTGCGCATCGGTCGCGCCGACTTCGCCGCGGGTCGCAATGACGATGGCGCACTGTGGCTCGGCGACGGCACGCGACCGCTCGCGCGTTTCGAGATCGGCGAAGGCCTGCGCGACGACGCGGCAGATGCGATCGCCTCGCTGCGTGCTCAGCGTCTGCAGGTCCGCCTCGCCAGCGGCGACGCGCGCGAGCGCGTCGCCGCCGTGGCGCAGCAGCTGGGAATCGACGACGCAAGCGCCCGCCAGACGCCCGAAGACAAGCTTGCGTACGCGCGTGCACTGCAGCGCGAAGGCCGCGTCGTCGCGATGGTCGGCGACGGGCTCAACGACGCGCCGGTACTCGCCGGCGCCGATGTCTCCATCGCCATCGGCACCGGCGCTGCGCTGGCCCAGCGCGCTGCGGATTTCGTGTTGACCGGCCGCTCGCTGTCACGTCTCGCGCAGGCCGTGTCGCTCGCGCGCCGCACCCGCACCGTCGTGCGACAGAACCTCACGTGGGCACTCGCCTACAACGCGCTCGCACTGCCGGCGGCGGTGACCGGCCACGTCGCGCCGTGGCTCGCGGCGCTGGGCATGAGCCTGTCGTCGCTCGCGGTCACGCTCAACGCGTTACGGCTTGCAAGGAGACCGGCATGACCATCCTCCTCCTGCTCATTCCACTCAGCCTGATGCTGCTCGGCGTCGCGGTGTACGCGTTCTGGTGGGCAGTGAAGCGCGGCCAGTTCGACGATCTCGACACGCCGGCCATCGACATCCTCCGCGACGATCCACCCAGACGTGACTGACATGGATCTGGCCTGGCTCACGCTGGCGTCCGCGCTGCTGACGGGACTCGTCGGCAGCGGGCACTGCGCGGTGATGTGCGGCGGTATCGCCACGGGATTCCCCGCGATGGCGCCGCGCGCAGGCTGGCGTTACGTCATCGAACCGAACCTCGGGCGCCTGCTCGGCTATGCGATCGCGGGCGCGGTGGCCGGTGGGCTCGGCCACGCGATCGTGGGTATCGCCGCAATGCCGGAGCTGCGTCTTGCGCTGCGCATCGCGACCGGCGTCGTGCTGCTCGCGGCGGGTATTCGGCTGTGGCGAGGCACCGCGTCGACATCGCCCTATTCGACGCTGGGCGGTGGCGTGTGGCGCGCCCTCAAGCCCTTGCAGCGTCGACTGCTCCCGGCGAACACGTCGACGCGACGCCTCGTGCTCGGCGCCCTCTGGGGTTGGCTGCCGTGCGGACTCAGCACGACGGTGCTGGCCGCCGCATGGCTGCAAGCCAGCGCCGCCGGCGGTGCGATGACGATGGCGGCGTTCGGGCTCGGCACGCTGCCCGTCATGCTGCCGTTGACCTGGTCCGGTCAGCAGCTCGGTCGACGCCTGCTGCGCGGCCGCGTGCGCGGCGCAGTCGGCCTCGTGGTCGGCGCTGCCGGCGCGCTGACGATCACTGCTCCCTGGCTCGCCACATGGATGCCGGTGTTGCACGGCCCGCTCGCCGCGCTGGGCTGCACGTCGCCGACGTGATCAGGCGCGTTGCTGGCGCTGGCGTCCATTGCCGTCGCCGCTGTCGCCAGCATGCGCGAGCCGTTCGAGTTCGGCACTGTCGAGGATCTCCACGCGCCGTCCGTGCACCGCGATCACGCCGTCGTCCTGCAGCCGCGTGAATCCGCGGCTGACGGTTTCGAGCGCGAGTCCCAGGAACCGTGCGATGTCCTCGCGGCTCATTGGCAGTCGCAGACGGTCGGTCGGCTCGCCGATCGTGCGCAGGCGCTCCGTCAGTCCATGGAGGAACAACGCGATGCGCTCGTTCGCCTGCCGTCGCGCAAGGATTTCGAGATGGTCCTGATCGCGCCCGACACTCTGCCCGATCACGCGCATCAGCTGACGCTGCAGACCCGGGAGCTGCGACGCGACGGTCGACAGCTCGTCGAACGGCACTTCGCAGACGTTGGCCGTGGTCAATGCGACCGCCTCGCAGCGGTGCATGCCCGACCCCAACGCATCCAGACCGATGAGCTCGCCCGGCAGGTGGAAGCCGATGACCTGCTCCTCGCCGTCTTCACTCACCAGCACGGTCTTGAACGCGCCATCTCGGGCGACGAAAACCGCGCCCATGGCATCGCCTTGCCGGAACAGCCGCTCCCCGGCATCCACCGGTCGCTTGCGCCTCACGATCTCGTCGAGTCGCTGTAGGTCATCGCGGCCGATGCCGGCCGGTAGGCAAAGCTGCTGAAGCGAGCACTGGGCGCAACCGCGCCGCAATGTGATGAGGTCGATGGAAGGTGCCGCCATGTCGCTCAAGGCTCATCGCTCGGACGGACGGACAGCTTAATGGGTCGGGATTACCACGACGTAGACGGGAAGCGGCCGCCAGGTGAACCCGGTCACGCAAGGCGCTTCCCCCGGAATCTCCCCCGCACGATCTCGCGGGTTGATCCGAATCAAGTCGGCACCGACCCGCAACCGTATCGTCACCGCCATGGCGACGAACGACGCATTGATCGACCGCGCGCTGCTGGAGCGCTACAACCGACCGGGTCCGCGCTACACCTCCTATCCGACGGCTCCGCACTTCCGCGAGCACTTCGGCGAGGCCGACCTGCGCGACGCCATCGTCGCGAGCAACGGCGATCCGATCCCGCGTCGACTGTCGCTCTACGTGCACGTGCCCTTCTGCAGCAGCCCGTGCTTCTACTGCGGCTGCAATCGCGTGGTGACGCGCGATGCGGCGCGAGGCGAGCGCTACCTCCAGCATCTCGATCGCGAGATCGGGCTGATCGCGCCGCTGTTCGACGCCGACCGCGAGCTCATCCAGCTCCACTTCGGCGGCGGCACGCCGAATTTCCTGTCACCGGGTCAGCTGCGGCAATGCGTCGACAGCATCCGCCGCGCGTTCCGATTCTCGGACTCGCCCGATCGCGACATCTCCATCGAACTCGATCCGCGCTTCGTCACGCGCGAGGACATTGCGGAACTCGCCGCGGCCGGCTTCAACCGTGCCAGCCTCGGCGTGCAGGATTTCGACGCCGACGTGCAGCGCGCGGTGAACCGCGTGCAGAGCGTCGAGGAAACGCGCGAGGTGGTCGATGCCTGCCGCGCGCACGGGTTCCGCTCCGTGAACATCGATCTGATCTACGGTCTGCCCAAGCAGACGCTCGACGGCTTCTCGCGCACGCTCGACGACGTACTCGCGATGCGTCCCGATCGCCTCGCCGTCTACAGCTATGCGCACCTGCCCGAGCTGTTCCGCGCGCACCGACAGATCCACGATGCGGACCTGCCCTCACCCGACGTCAAGCTGTCGCTGCTGACGCTCGCGATCGATCGCCTCGCACGGGCCGGCTACGTCTACATCGGCATGGACCACTTCGCACTGCCCGACGACGACCTCGCGCGCGCACAGTCGCGCGGCGGCCTGCATCGCAACTTCATGGGCTATACGACGCACGCCGACAGCGACCTCGTCGGCGTCGGCGTCAGCGCGATCAGTCACATCGGCAACGTGTTCAGCCAGAACCCCCGCGACTTGCCGAGTTGGGAGACGGCGCTCGACGACGGCCGCCTGCCCGTCTTCCGCGGCCTGCATCTCAGCGACGACGACCAGTTGCGCGCCGATGTCATCCAGGCGCTGATGTGCAGCGGCGAGATTCCCACGCACGCACTCGAGCGGCGCTACGGCATCGATTTCGACGACTACTTCGGCGCCTGCCTCGAGCGCCTCGCGCCGCTGGAGTCGGACGGGCTCGTGCGTCGCGATGCCGAACGTATCGTCGCGACCCCGCGCGGTCGCCTGCTTCTGCGGAACATCGCGATGTGCTTCGATGCCTATCTCGACGCCACCGCGGACGTGGTTCGCCCGCGCTTCTCGAAATCCGTTTGAGGCATCGATGCGCGAAGCGCACGAGGGCCAGCTGGAGTGGTTGCCCGACCGCCGAAGTGGTCAGACGCGCGGAGCCGGGGCGGTGGGTGCATCGCTGACACGCAGCAGCACTTCCGTCGCCCATCACTACTTTGACATCGAATAAGGATGCTCGGCCGCGGCGCTCGGCCAGTCGCGGTTCGGCGTCGCCTGCATCGTGAAGTGCAGTTCGCCGCCGCGAAGGATCTCTTCATGGCGGATGAACGTGCGGTCGAGCGGCCGGCCGTCGAGCGTGACGCGACCGACATACGGATGCGCGTCGTCGAGTCCGTCCGCAATCATGGTGAAACGCTTGCCGTTCGGCAGGTTCAGCGTCGCGCGCGGCAGGAACGGGCGGCCAATGATGTACTCGTTGCTCGCCGGCGCGACGGGATAGAAGCCGAGCGCGGTGAACACGTACCAGGCCGACATCTGGCCGAGGTCGTCGTTGCCGGAGAGTCCATCGGGACGAGGCGCGTACTGCGTCGACATGATCGTCCCGAGCCGCGCCTGCGTGCGCCACGGCTGGCCGGCGGCGGCGTAGAGATAGGCGACGTGGTGACTCGGTTCGTTGCCGTGCGCGTACCAGCCGATCAGGCCGGTGATGTCTTCCATGTGCGCGAAGATCTTCGGGTCGATCTTGGCGTCGAACACGTCGTCGAGTTTGGCAAGCAGGCGATCCGCGCCGCCGTGCGCAGCCGCGAGGCCCGCGACGTCCTGCGGCACGTACCACGAGTATTGCCAGGCGTTGCCTTCGGTGTAGTCGGTGCCGTAGCCGCTCGCGGTGGGATCGAACGGCTCGCGGAACTTGCCGTCGCGCGTGCGGGCGCGCATGAAGCCGGTCGCCGGATCGAACGCGTTCTTCCAGTTGGCGGCGCGCTTCTCGAATTGCGTGGCGACATCGGGGCGCCCCATCGCCGACGCCATGCGTGCGATCGTCCAATCATCGAACGCATATTCGAGCGTCTTCGACGCAGCCTCGTCTTCTTCGTCGATCGGCACATAGCCGAGCTGCATGTACTGCGCGAGCCCGTCGTACGGGCCGTAGGTCGCGCTGGACACCATGGCCTTGAGCGCCGCGTCGGTGTCGTAGCCGCGAATGCCCTTCATGTAGGCATCGGCGATCACCGGAACCGCGTGGTAGCCGATCACGCACCACGTCTCCTGACCGTGGAACGCCCACACCGGCAACGTGCCGTAGGGGCTGGCCTGCTGCGACGCGATCAGCGAACTGACAAAGTCGCTGTTGCGCTTTTCAGGTTGCACCAGCGTCAGCAGCGGATGCAGCGCGCGGTAGGTGTCCCACAGCGAGAACGTCGAATAGTTCGTGAAACCCTTCGCCTGGTGCACGGCGTTGTCGGGGCCGCGATAGCGCCCGTCGACGTCCATGAACAGCGTCGGCCCCATGAACGTGTGGTAGAGCGCGGTGTAGAAGCTGCGGCGCTGCGTGTCGGGCGCATCGACATCGACCGCGCCGAGCGCCTGCGTCCATTGCGTGCGTGCATTCGCGCGCACGGCGTCGAAATCCCAGCCCGGCATTTCGGCGTCGAGATTCGCGATCGCGTTGGCCTCGTCGACGCTTGAAATCGCGACCTTCGCAATCAGCGGACGCCCACCGAGATCACCGAAATCGAACGTGCCGACGAGCTGCCGGCCTTCGATCTGCGCGCGTGCCGAGGGATCCTTGTCGCCCGGCGGCGGAAAGCCCTTGTAGACGACGTCGGTCTCGGTGTTGTTGAACGTGTGCGCGGCCGGTGCAGTGGAAAAGCGCATCGCGAAGTAGAGCTGGCGACCCGGCGCCCAGCCGCGCGTTTCGCGGAAACCCGTGACCGTCCCGTCGGGCCGCAGGCGCATGCGCGACCAGAGCACCTTGCCCGGGTAGTCGTACATGCTCGTGCGCAGGTCGACGAGCACGTGCGCCGCTTCGCCTTTCGGGAACGTGTAGCGATGCACGCCGACGCGCGCGCTCGCGGTGAGTTCGGCGCGCACCCGGTAGTCGTCGAGCGTGACCGCGTAATAGCCCGGCTGCGCGACTTCCGTTTCGTGGCGGAAGCGCGACGTGTAGCCGCCACCCGGCTTGGCGGGATCGCCGCGTTCGGTGCGCACCGTCCCTGTGATCGGCATGACCAGCACATCGCCGAGGTCCGAGTGACCGGTGCCCGAGAAATGCGTATGGGAGAAGCCGACGATGGTGCGGTCGTCGTACCGGTAGCCCGCGGCCCAGCCGTAGGCCTCCTTGCGCGGCTTGATCTGCGTGTCGGGGCTCAGCTGGATCATGCCGAACGGGACGGTCGCACCCGGGAAGGTGTGGCCCTCGCCGCCCGTGCCGATGAAGGGGTCGACCGCGGCGTAGGCGCTGGACGCCTCCGGTCGCGGCGCCGCGGTGAGCGCGCTTGCGACGAACAGGCCCGCGATGCCCGCGATCCAGGCCGTCCGGCCTGTGCTCCACCCGCCCTGTCCACCCGCCATGATGCCACCGATTTGGATCGTTCCAAATCGACGGTAGCACCACGCTCGCGCCCGGGCATGCTGCAGCGCGAAATGCCGACTCCGCACTTGGCGTGCAGACTCGAGGGCGTTTAGAACGATCCAAAGCGGATGCCCGCCAAACCTGCCAGCCCGCCTGCCGCCCCCGTCGACGCCCGCCGTCGCGTCACGCTCGACGACGTGGCGCGCGCCTGCGGCCTGTCGCGCGCGACGGTGTCGCTGGTGCTGCGCGGCAGCCCGTTGGTCAATCCCGACACACGCGCGCGGGTCGAAGCCGAGTTTCGGCGGCAGGGCTACGTCTACCACCGCGGCGCGGCCAATCTGCGGCGCAAGGCGTCGTCGGGCATCGCGCTCGTCATCAACGACCTGTCCAACCCGTTCTTCGCCGAATTCGCGGCAGGCGTCGATGAAGCCCTTGCATCGACCGGGCACGTCACACTGCTCGGCAGCACTGGCGAGTCGGTCGAGCGCCAGCGCGCGGTACTCGCATCGCTGCTGGAACACGATCCGGCCGGAATCATCCTGTCGCCTGCCGAAGGCAGCGACGGCGCGGCCTTGCGACGCCTCGTCGGCATGCGCACCCCTGTGCTCGTGTTCAACCGCGAACTCGACGCCGACGATGGCACCGGCTGGGATTTCCTCGCGCTCGACAACGTTCGCGGCGCGCAACTCGCCACCATCCATCTCCTCGAACGCGGCCATCGCCGCATCGCCTTCTTCGGCGGCCACCGCGATTCGAGTTCGTGCCGCCAGCGTCGCGAGGGTTACCGCCTCGCGCTCGCGCAGGCCGGCATCGAACCGGAGCCACAGTGGCTCGTCGACTGCGCGCCGACGCGCCTCGAAGCCGCGCGCCAGGCGGCTGCGCTGTTCGCGCGCGATCCGGCGCCGACTGCCGCGGTCTGCTACAACGACGCCGTCGCACTCGGGCTGATCGCCGGCCTCGCCGCACTTGGCCGCCGCGCCGGGCAGGACTTCGCCGTCGTCGGCTTCGACGACATTCCCGAAGCCGCGGTCAGCACGCCTCCGCTCACGACGATCGCCGTCGATCCGCGCGCACGCGGTCGGCAGGCGGCCCAACTCGTCCTGCAACGATCGACGACGCCCGACGCCCCGCCGATGCACGTCATCGCGCCGGTCAAGCTGCAGATGCGCGCGAGCAGCGACGTTCGCGTCGACGGGAATCTGCAATGACTCCGCGTGCAGTGGTGTGCTTCGGCGAAGCTCTGGTCGACTTCCTCGCGACACCCTCAGCGGACGGCGGCCCGCGTCGCTTCGTCGAATACGCCGGCGGCGCGCCCGCGAATGTCGCGGTGGCCGTTGCGCGACTGGGCGGCGCGGCGCGCTTCGTCGGGATGCTCGGCGAGGACATGTTCGGCGACATGCTGGTCGAGCAGATGCAGGCGCACGGCGTGGATCTGGCGTACGCGCGGCGCACGGCCGAAGCGAAGACCGCACTCGCCTTCGTGTCGCTCGACGCGCACGGCGAACGCAGCTTCAGCTTCTATCGCCCGCCCGCGGCCGACCTGCTGTTCCGCACCAGCGATTTCGACGACGGCTGCTTCGAGAACGCGGGCGCATTCCATATCTGCTCCAACAGCCTCACGGAGCCCGACATCGCCGCGGCAACGCTCGCCGGATTGAAGCGAGCGCGGACTGCAGGGGTGCTCGTCAGCTTGGACGTGAACCTGCGTCCTTCGTTGTGGCCGGATGACGTCGACCCGACGCCGCGCGTATGGCAAGCACTCGCATTCGCCGACGTCGTAAAGCTGTCGCGCGAGGAGCTCGATTTTCTTTCCGCCAGCGCCGGCGACGAAGGGGCCGTACGCAATCGGCTGTTCGACGCCAACGCGCGCTGCATCGTCGTCACCGATGGCGCAGCACCGGTGCAATGGTGGACACGCAACGACACCGGCACGTTGCCGACCTACCCCGCCGCCGTGATCGACACCACCGGCGCGGGCGATGCATTCGTCGGCGGATGGCTCGCCTCGATGGTAGATCGCGGCGTCGACCCGACGAACCTCGACGCCTTCCTCGCCCACCCGACTCATCTCGCCGACACGCTGCGCTTCGCCGCCGCCTGCGGCGCGCTCGCCACCACGAGACATGGCGCTTTCGCCGCCATGCCGACCCGCACCGAAGCCGATCGCCTGATGCGAGCCCCGACATGATGGCCGACGCCGCCCCGCCCGATTTCCGCAGCGAAGCCTTCCTGCGCGCGCATATCGCGGACACGATGGCGTTCTATCACCCGCGAGCGATCGATCCGGCGGGCGGCTTCTTCCACTACTTCCGCGACGACGGCTCGGTATACGACGCCTCGCATCGCCACCTCGTCAGCAGCACGCGTTTCGTCTTCAACTACGCGATGGCGGCGATCGAGTTCGCCGACGACGCGACGCTGCGGGTCGATTATCTCGACGCCGCGCGCCACGGACTCCGCTACTTGCGGGAGCGGCATCGCGATGACGCGTCGGGCGGTTATGCGTGGACGATCCGCGACGGCGTGCCGGAGGATCGCACGCAGCACGCGTATGGCGTCGCGTTCGTGCTGCTCGCCTACTCGACAGCGCTGAAGGCCGGCATCGAAGAAGCCAAGCCCTGGATCGACGAAACCTGGACGCTTCTCGAAACACGCTTCTGGGACGCCGACGACCGCCTCTATCGCGATGAAGCCGCCGTCGACTGGCAATTCAGCGACTACCGCGGCCAGAACGCGAACATGCACATGTGCGAGGCGATGCTCGCCGCGTACGAAGCGACGCGCGACAGCCGCTACCTCGACCGTGCGCTGCTGCTCGCCGACCGCATGACGCGCGAGCAGGCCGCGAAGGCCGGCGGCCTCGTCTGGGAACACTACGACCGCGACTGGAACGTCGACTGGGATTACAACCGCGACGACCCCAAGCACCTCTTCCGCCCGTGGGGTTTCCAGCCCGGGCACCAGACCGAATGGGCGAAGCTGCTGCTCATCCTCGACCGGCACCTCGGCGAGCGCAGCGATGCGCCGTCGTGGCTGGTGCCGACCGCGCGCCATCTGTTCGACACGGCGTTCGCGCGCAGCTGGGACGAGCAGTACGGCGGCATGGTCTACGGATTCGCGCCCGACGGCGCCGTCTGTGACGACGACAAGTACTTCTGGGTGCAGGCCGAATCGATTGCCGCCGCAGCACGGCTCGCGACGCGCACCGGCTCGACGCCGTACTGGGACCGCTACGACGCGCTCTGGGCCTACGCATGGCGGCACTTCGTCGACCACCGCTACGGCGCGTGGTACCGCATCCTCGATCGACGCAACCGTAAGTACAGCGACGAAAAGAGCCCCGCCGGCAAGACCGACTACCACACCATGGGCGCCTGCCACGACGTGCTGCAGGTGCTGCGCTCGCTTCCGGAGCCCCGCTGATGTCCTACATCGCGCGTTGTGCCCTGCTCATTGCATTGGCGATCGCATCGCCGCTCAGCAGCGCGACGGGTAAGGCCGCGCATGCGGCGTCGAGCGTCACGGGTGCGGAGTCGCTACCGCCGGTCGACGACGCCGAAGCCGCGCACATGGCCGAGCGTGTGAAGGGCGAGTTCCTGCACGCGTGGCGCGGCTATCGCCAGTACGCGTGGGGCCACGACGACCTCAAGCCGCTGAGCAAGGCGCCGCACGACTGGTATGCGTCGTCGCTGCTGATGACGCCCGTCGACGCGCTGGACACGATGCTGCTGATGCATCTCGACGACGAGGCGAAGGACGCCCGCGAGCTGATCGCCACGAAGCTGTCGTTCGACCGCGACATCGACGTCAAGCATTTCGAAGTGGTGATCCGACTGCTCGGCGGCCTGCTGTCGGGCTACGAGATGACCGGCGACGAACGGCTGCTCGGCCTCGCGAACGATCTCGGCACCCGTCTCCTGCCCGCGTTCAAATCACCGACCGGCTTGCCGTACGTCAACGTCAACCTGCGCACCGGTCGCGGCAGTGGCACCGAGACCAATCCGGCCGAAACCGGCACGCTGCTGCTCGAGTACGGCACGCTGAGCCGGCTGACCGGCGACCCGGTGTTCTACGACACGGCCAAGCGCGCGCTGGTCGAGACCTACAAGCGCCGGTCGAAGCTCGACCTCGTCGGCGAGCGCATCGACGTCACCACCGGTGCGTGGACGAACACCGGCAGCCACATCGGCGCACGCATCGATTCGTACTACGAATACCTGTGGAAGTGCTGGAAGCTGTTCGGCGACGAGGACTGCCACCTGATGTGGACGACCAGCGTCGCGGCGGCGAACCGCTACTACGCGGAGGACGTGCATGGAGGGCTCTGGTACGGCCAGGTCGACATGGCGACGGGCAAGCGCACGGGGCACGAGTACGGGTCGCTCGAGGCGTTCTATCCCGGCCTGCTCGCGTATTCCGGCGACATCGACCGCGCGCGACGGCTGCAGCGGTCCTCATTCGCGATGTGGAACCTGCACGGCATCGAGCCCGAGTCCTACGACTACGTCGCGCGCAAGGTCACCTATCCGGGCTATCCGCTGCGGCCCGAGATCGTCGAGTCGACCTGGTACCTGTACCGCACGACCGGCGACCCGAAGTACCGCGCCATGGGCAAGAAGCTGTTCGACGACTTCGTGCGCGCCTGCCGGACCGACGCGGGCTATGCGGCGCTATCGGACGTCACTACGAAGAAGCAGGCCGACGACATGGAAAGCTTCGTCATGGCCGAGACCTTCAAATACTTCTACCTGTTGTTTGCGCCGCGGGACACGCTGGATCTCGACCGCGTGGTGCTCAACACCGAGGCGCATCCGCTGCGACGCGAGCCGATCGCGAAGTAAGGCTTCGCATGGCGGTCGGGCGCATCGAGGCGGCGATTCCATTCGCCTCGTCGATGCACCCGACCGCTTGGTGACTCACTCGCGCGAGCCCGCCGCCGCGATCGACTCCACGTTCACCGCCTGCGGGTCGCGCTTCGTCCGCTCGGCCGCGATGTGCTCCGGCCAGCCTGCGGCGAGCGCGCGGAACACCGCGACGGCCGATTCGCCGCGACGTGCCTGCGCATCCGCGAGCGCGTCCTCGGCCTGCAGACGCACACGGTCCGCATCGAGCACCTCGAGCAGGTTCGACGCGCCCGCGCGGTAGCGAAGTCGCGCCAGTTGCGCAGCGCGCGTGCTGGCCCGCGCGGCGTCGGCCAGGCGATCGGTTTCGACGGCCGTGCGTCCGTGCGTCAGCAACGCGTTCTCGGTGTCTTCGAGGGCGAGCAGCACCGTCTGCTGGTACTGCGCGAGCGCGGCATCGGCGTCCGCACCGGCCGCGCGGATGCGTGCACGCACACGTCCGACGTCGAGGAACGACCAGTCGATGCCGAGCGCGACGAGTCCGGCGCCCTGCCCCGCGGTGAACAGCGCATTGGCCGTGCTGGACCGCGAGCCGAGCAGCGCACCGAGCGTCAGATGCGGAAACAGATCGGCAGTGGCCACGCCGACGCGCGCCGTCGCCGCATGCAGTCGGTACTCGGCCGCCGCCACATCGGGGCGACGACGCAATACCGAGGCCGGCGTCTCGCCGTCGACTGAGGCGCGAATGGCGGGGATCGGCGAAGGCGTCGCCAGGGTCGCGATCAGCGCGTCGGGCGTACGGCCGGTCAGCACCGCGAGCCGGTGCATTGCGATGCCCTCCGCGGCTTCCAGCGCTGGGATGCGGGCCTGCGTCGAGTCGAGCAGCGCACGTGCGCGTTCGAGGTCGAAGTCGGTGTCGCGTCCGGCCTTGGCGCGCACGTCGACCAGGCGCAACGTCTCCGCCTGGTTGTCCACGTTGTCGTGCGCCACGCGCAGCCGCGTCTGCAATCCGCGCAGTTCGACATACGTGCGCACGACCTCGGCGACGATGCTCACCTGCAGCGCATCGTGATCCGCGGCGGCGGCCCAGGCGTCGGAGCGCTGCGCTTCGACGTCGCGACGCACGCGGCCGAACAGGTCGAGTTCCCAGCTGGCGACAGCGGCCGCCTGGAAGCTCTTGGTGGTGCGGTCGCCGTTCACCGCTTCCTCGGCGGGTACGTGCGTTTCGCGCGCATCGCCCTGCAACCGGATCGTCGGCAGCTGGTCGAAGCGCGCACCGCGAAGCAGCGCGTTCGCACGGTCGTAGTTGGCGAGCGCGGCGCGCAGATCATTGTTGGCGGCGAGCGCGTCGTCGACCAGCGTGTCGAGAACCGGGTCACCGACCTGCCGCCAGAACTCGCGCATGTCGCCGGGCGACGTGGGCTGCGTCGCCGGGTCGATCGCGTCCTGCCGCGCGAACGCGGCAGGCACCGGCGTATCCGGCTTCACGAAGTCCGGCCCGACCGCGCATCCCGTCAACGCCGCGATGGTCGCGGCGAGCAGAAGCGGCTTGATTACCACGGCAGCACCTCGCCGAGGTGATGGAAACCGCCGTTCGGGCCGTCCGCACCGAGCAGCGCCATCTCGACGCTGGTGCGCGCGCCCGTCTGCACGTCGAGTTCGCCCTGCGAATTCATGTCGGTCTTGACCGAACCCGGATGCACCGCGTTGACCTTGATCGCCGTGTCGCGCAGTTCGTGTGCCAGGTGGACGGTCCATGCGTTGAGCGCGCTCTTGGAGGCGTCGTACGCCGGCATCTTGAAGTCGAAGATTGGCGACGCCGGATCGGTGTGCGACGTCAGCGAGCCGAGCAAGCTCGACACGTTGACGATGCGTGCGGCCGGCGCGGCGCGAAGCAGCGGAAGGAACGCCTGCGTCGTCGCGATGACGCCGAACAGGTTGGTGTCGAACGTCTCCCGCCACGTGCGCAGCGACTGCTGCGACGGCGGCAGGCTGAAGTCGTCGATGAACACGCCGGCGTTGTTCACCAGCACGTCGAGATGGCCGTACTTGTCGGCGACCTCCTGCGCGGCCTTGCGGATACTGTCGGCGTTGGTGACGTCGAGTTCGATGGCGTCGACGGACAGGCCGTCGGCCTTGAACGGCAGCGCGGCGGCGACGGCGCGCGGGTGATCGCGACCGGCGAGCAGGACGTGCAGCCCTTCGCTCGCGAGCTGGCGGACGGTTTCGAGACCGAGGCCGCGGGTGGCGCCGGTGACGAGGGCGATGCGGGTGTTGGAAGCGGTCATGTCGGTTCTCCAGGATCAGGCGGGAAGAGGTTCTGCGTCGATCGCTTCGGCGGCGGGCGCGGCATCGCGCGTCACGAGCTTGCGCAGGGCGACGTAGAACACGGGGGTGAGGAACAGGCCGAACAGGGTGACGCCGAGCATTCCGGCGAAGACGGTGATGCCCGTCGCGCCGCGCACCTCTGCGCCCGCGCCGTGCGAGAGCACGAGCGGCACGGTGCCGGCGATGAAAGCGATCGACGTCATGACGATCGGACGCAGGCGCAGGCGGCAGGCTTCCAGCGCAGCCTGCACGATGCCGCGGCCCTGCAGTTCGAGCTCGCGGGCGAACTCGACGATCAGGATCGCGTTCTTGCACGCAAGGCCCATCAGCACGACGAGGCCGACCTGGACGAACACGTTGTTGTCGCCGTGCGCGAGCCAGACACCGACCAGCGCGGACAGCAGCGTCATCGGCACGATCAGGATCACCGCGAGGGGGAGCGTCCAGCTCTCGTAGAGCGCGGCGAGCACGAGGAACGCGAGCAGCACGGCGAGCGGGAACACGACGAGCGCGGCATTGCCCTGGCTCGCCTGCTGGTAGCTCAGGTCGGTCCACTCGATGTCCATGCCGTGCGGCAGCACCTTGCCGGCGAGCGCGGCCATCGTGTCCATCGCCTGCGCCGACGACAGCACGCGCGGATCGGCTTCACCCGCGAGGTCCGCGGCCGGATAACCGTTGTAGCGCAGCACCGGATCCGGGCCGTATGTCTGGTGCACGGTCACCATCGAACCAACGGGCACCATCTCGCCGCGGACGTTGCGCGTGCGCAGGTTGGCGATGTCCTCGACGCTGTCGCGGAACGGCGCATCGGCCTGCGCGATGACCTGCCAGGTGCGACCGAACTGGTTGAAGTCGTTGACGTAGGCGCTGCCGAGGTAGGTCTGCAACGTGTCGAACAGTTCGGTGAGCGGCACGCCCTGCGCCTTCGCCTTGACGCGATCCACGTCGGCATCGAGCTGCGGCACGTTGGCCTGGTAGCTCGTGATCGGGAAGCTCATGCCCTTGGTCTGCGACACGGCGCCCTGCAGCGACTGCACCGCGTTCTGCAGCGTGCCGTAGCCGGCGCCCGAGCGGTCCTCGACGAACAGCTGGTAGCCGTTGCCGTTACCGAGGCCGAGGATCGGCGGCGGCATCATCGAGAAGGTGAAGCCTTCCTGCAGGCCGGCGATCTTCTGGTTGATCTCCGCGTTGATGTCGGCCGCCGAGCGGTGTCGCTTGCCGAACGGCTCCAGCGACAGGAACGCCACGCCCGTGTTCGGCGTATTGGTGAACTGCAGGGCGTTGAGGCCGGGGAAGCTGATCGTGTGTTCGACGCCTTCGACGTGCGAGGCGATGTCCGTCACCTTGCGCAGCAGCGCGTCGGTGCGCTCGATCGACGCGCCTTCCGGCAGTTTCACGCCCGCGATCAGGTAGCCCTTGTCCTGCGTCGGGATGAATCCCGGCGGCACCGTCTTGAACATCAGGCCGGTCGCGACCAGCAGCACCGCGTACACCACGAACACCGCGCCGCGACGGCCGAGCGCCTTCGACACCGCGCCCTGGTAGCGCGACGAGCTGGTATTGAAGAAGCGATTGAACGGGCGGAACAGCCAGCCGAACAGGCGGTCGATCAGGCGCGTCGGCGCATCCTTGGCCGCGCCATGCGGCTTGAGCAGGCGCGCGGCGAGCGCCGGCGACAGCGTCAGCGAGTTGATCGCCGAGATCACCGTCGAGATGGCGATCGTCACCGCGAACTGCTTGTAGAACTGCCCGGTCACGCCCGACAGGAACGCCATCGGAACGAACACCGCGCACAGCACCAGCGCAATCGCGATGATCGGCCCGGAGACTTCCTTCATCGCCTGGTGCGCTGCCGCGAGCGGGCTCAGGCCTTCTTCGATGTTGCGCTCGACGTTCTCGACCACGACGATCGCGTCGTCCACGACGATGCCGATCGCGAGCACGAGGCCGAACAGCGTCAGCGTATTGATCGAGAAGCCGAGCAGGTGCAGCGCCGCGAACGTGCCGACCACCGACACGGGCACCGCAATCAGCGGAATGATCGACGCACGCCAGGTCTGCAGGAACAGGATGACGACCAGCACGACGAGCGCGACGGCTTCGAGCAGCGTGGACACCACCGCCTTGATCGAATCGCGCACGAAGACGGTCGTGTCGTAGACCGAGCGGTACTCGATGCCGGACGGGAACGTCTTCGCGAGCCCGTCCATCTTCGCGATCACCTGATCGCGGATGTCGAGCGCATTCGCACCCGGCGCCTGGAAGATGCCGATGGCGACCGCGTTCTTTCCGTCGAGCTGCGAGCGCAGCGTGTAGTCGCCGGCACCGAGTTCGATGCGCGCGACGTCGGCCAGACGCACCAGTTCGCCGTCCTCGCCGTTCTTCAGCACGATGTCGCCGAACTCCTCCTCGGTCGACAGGCGACCGCGCGCATTGATCAGCGTCAGGAAATCACTGTTCGGCATCGGCTCGGCGCCAATCTGGCCGGCAGAGACCTGCACGTTCTGCTCGCGCATCGCACGCACGGCGTCGCCTGCGGTCAGTCCGCGCGACGCGAGCTTGTCGGGATCGAGCCACACCCGCATCGCGTAGTCGCCGCCGCCGAAGATCTGCGCATCGCCGACGCCGCGCACCTTCGCCAGCTCGTCCTTGACGTGCAGCCGCGCGTAATTGCGCAGGTAGAGCGAGTCGTACTTGCCATCGGGCGAGACGAGGTGCACGACCATCAGGAACGTCGGCGACTGCTTCTGCGTCGTCACGCCCTGGCGGCGCACATCCTCTGGCAGACGCGCGAGCGCCTGGCTCACGCGGTTCTGCACCTTCACCGCCGCCTCGTCCGGATCCGTGCCGGGACGGAACGTCACCGTCATCTGCAGCACGCCGTCCGAACCGGCGACGGACTTGACGTACATCATGTCCTCGACGCCGTTGATCGCTTCCTCGAGCGGCGTCGCGACGGTTTCGGCGATGACTTTCGGGTTCGCGCCCGGATACACCGTGCGCACCACCACGGACGGCGGCACGACCTCCGGGTATTCACCGATGGGCAGCAGCGGGATCGCGATCAGGCCCGCGGCGAAGATGATGATCGACAGCACCGCGGCGAAGATCGGGCGGTCGATGAAGAAGCGTGAGAAGTCCATGCGTGGGTTCCTTGGCGGAAATCCGGGCCGAGGGGCCCCGCGCCTGCGCGGTTTCGCGCAAGCGGCGGGTGGAACGACGGAACGAAAACGTCAGCGGGCGGCGAGCGCCGGCGACGGCGGCGGTGCACCCATCGCGATCGGCTTGGGCACCACCGGCATGCCGGGGAAGAACACCTTCTGCACGCCGTGCACGATCACGCGGTCATCGGGCTTCAAACCCGAGGTCACCACGCGGAGGCCATCGACGACGCGACCAACCGTGATGTCCTTGCGCGTCGCCGCGTTGTGCGGGCCGAGCACGTAGACGTACTTGCGGTCCTGGTCGGTGAGCACCGCCTTGTCGTCGACCAGCATCGCGTTCTGCGTCGCACCGCCCTGCAGCTGCACGCGGGCGAACATGCCGGGCGTGAATCGGCGGTCGGGATTCTCGACGACGGCGCGCGCGCGGATCGAACCGGTCTGCGGGTCGACCTGGTTGTCGACGAAGTCGAGCTTGGCCTCGTGCGGATAGCCGGTTTCGTCGGCGAGCGCGACGCGCACGGTGTTCTGCGCACCGCCCTGCCCCTCGCGCTCGAGGCGCTTGTAGCGCAGGAACGCCTGCTCATCGGCATCGAAGTAGACGTACATCGGGTCGACGGAGACGACCGTCGTCAGGAGCGTCGAATCCGCCTGTGCGAGGTTGCCGCGAGTGACGAGCGCGCGTCCGACGCGGCCCGACACCGGCGCGCGGACCTGGGTGTACTGGAGCTCGAGTCGCGCGGCTTCCACCGCGGCTTCGGCGGCGCGCACCGCGGCTGAGCCCTGCGCATTCGCGGCGCGACGGCTTTCGAATTCCTCGCGCGAAATCGCCTGTGCTTCGACCAGCGTGGCGGCGCGGCGGTCCTGCGCCTGTGCGAGGCGCGCTTCACTCTTCGCGCGTTCGAGTTCGGCGACGGCGCGGTCGAGGTTGGCCTTGAAGCGACGCGGATCGATCACGAACAGCAAGTCGCCCTTGCGCACTTCCTGCCCTTCGGCGAACGCGACGCGATCGATGTAACCACTCACGCGCGGTCGCAGTTCGACAGTGTCGACGGCCGACACACGGCCGGTGAAGTCGTCCCACTGCCCGACAGGTTTCGACAGCACCTGGGCGACGCTCACCTCGGGCGGCGGCGGCATGGCGGCCGAGGGCTCGGCTTGGCTGCTGCAGCCTGCGGCGACGAGCAGCGTGGGGATGGCGAGCGCCAGCGCAGCGCCTCGCGAAAACAGGTTCATTCGGCTCATCGATCGAAGTCCTTGGGCAGATGAGAGGTCAGTGATTCAAGAAGAACGCGCGCGTCGGCGATATCCGGATCCCGCGGTGGGGCCGCACGCGGACGCGAACGGGGTGTCGTGTCGAAATCGATGACGGGCGCCACCAGGACGCCACGCGGCGCGGTCGCGAGCGCGACCGCCTTCTGGCCGATCGCCTGCACGCGCGGCCACTGCGGGCAGGCGTGCGCGGCGTTGACATCCGTGCGTGCCGGCGCGGCAACGTCGAGCAGTTGCACGCGCACGCCCGTCGGCAGCGCTTCCTCGTGCAGCACGCGCACGAGCATGCGCAGCGCGGCGGCGGCGACCGAGCGATGGCCGTAACCGGCCCATGGCGTCGTGCTGCCGGGACCGCCGACGACGACGTAGCGCACGCCCGTCGACTGCTCGGCCAGCCACGGCAGCAACTGGCGCGCGGCCGCGATGTGCGGGGCGACGTCTTCGTCGATTCGCCGATGCAGCGCGTCCAGGCCGTTGTCGAGGATGCGGCCGCGATCCGAACCGCCCTTGAGCGCGACGATCACGCCGTCGATGGGTCGACCCAGCCGACGCAGTTGCGCCACGAGCTTGGCGGCACCGCGCTCGGTCGAGACCGACGCGCGCACCACCGTGAGGTCGGCGTCCGGATGCCGCGACTCCAGCGCCTTGAGACCGCTGCAGCCCCGGGCCACGGCGACTACCGCACGGCCGGCCTCGACCGCGGCTTCTACCACCGCGCGGCCCACCGTTCCGGTGGCGCCCAGCACGAGCAGCGCGCCCGTCATTGTCCCGCCCCCGGGACTTTCCAGCCCGCATTCGGGACGATCGCGCGATGCGGCCAGCGCACGCCCGACCCGGCGACCACCGCAGCGACGGCAAGGCCCAGCGGGAGGAACACCGCGAAACCGACGGCCCAGCCGAACAAGACGAGCCCACCGTGCAGGCCCGCGACGTGGCGGATCAGCGTCCCGCCGAGCATCAGCACGGCCAGCGCGCCGACCAGCACGAGGGCGGTCGTCAGCAGTCGGAAGGTGGATGGGGCGGTCATGGCGCAACACTCGGATCAGAGGCTGCGCAGGCTAGACCTCCCCCGCCCATTTGATTAGCCACGACTTCGGGGAAAAATTATCCCGAAATCGGGATAGTCGCCGGCCCGACGCCGTGCCATCCTGCACACCCCGGAACCCTGGAGCCGCCGCATGTCCCGCGATCTCAACGACACGCTGGTCTTCGTGAAGGTGGTCGAGCACGGCAGCTTCATCTCCGCCGCGCGTGCGCTGCGACTGCCCAAAACCACCGTCAGCCGCAAGGTGCAGGACCTCGAGACGCGCCTGGGCGCGCAGCTGCTCCATCGCACGACGCGCAAGCTCGGCCTCACCGAAGCCGGCAACGTCTACTTCGAACATTGCCAACGCATCGCACGCGAACTCGACGAAGCCGAGAGCGCGGTGAGCCAGTTGCAGGACGGCCCGCGCGGCTGGCTGCGCGTCACCGCGCCCTACTCGATCGGCATCAACTGGATCGCGCCGCTGCTCGGCGAGTTCCATGCGCAACATCCGGAGGTGCGCGTCGAGATGATTCTCACCAACGAATCGCTCGACCTCATCGACAAGGAGATCGACGTCGCGCTGCGCGTCGGTAACCTGCCGGATTCGAATCTCGTCGCGCGCAAGCTCGCGTCCTTCCGCTCGCAGGTGTACGCGAGTCCGACGTACATCGAGCGACACGGCGAGCCGGTGCATCCGGACGACCTGCAGCACCACCGCGCGCTCACGTTCTCCAAGTTCCGTCGCAACGGCACCTACATCTGGCCGTTGTCCGATGGCGAGCGCAGTGTCGAATACCGCGTGGACCCGGTGCTCGTGGCGAACGATCCCGGCTTTCTCACGGGCGCGCTGCTGTGCGGCGAAGGCCTGATGCTGTCCAGCGACATCACCATCAAGGGCTTCGTCGAGCAGGGCCTCGTCCGGCATGTCCTCGCCGGTTGGACGGGTCCGGAATACGACTGCAGCGCGGTGTTTCCGAAAGGCCGGGTGCAGTCGCCGAAGATCCGCGCGTTCGTCGACTTCCTCGTCGAGCGCCTGAGCTTCGATGCGGATTACATGCAGATGTCGTGTCCGAACCGGAAGGGTTGCACGATGCAGACCGAGGAGGCTTCGGTCGAGTCGGAGATCGAGCAGGTCGTCGAGTTGCCGACGCTTGAAGTCGCGTGACCGAGGGTGCGTCTCGAGGTTCGCGTGTTGCTCGTATCGAGCAATGGTCCGACTGGACCGCTTCGCAACGTACGCTTAGCGCAGACGCCGTCAAACGGCGACGTTGTCCTCACGCACGTCGCAGCGCGCTGCGTGGTGCCCGGAGCGGGACTCGAACCCGCACGACATAGTCGGGGGATTTTAAGTCCCCTGCGTCTACCGGTTTCGCCATCCGGGCGTGAACCGCGCATAGCTTACGTCCGACGCGCGCGACGCGGAAAAAGAAAAGCCCCGCATCGCTGCGGGGCTTTTCGAACTGGAGGCCGAGGTCGGAATTGAACCGGCGTACGCGGATTTGCAGTCCGCTGCATAACCACTCTGCCACCCGGCCGGGAGGCGTCAGGGCACTATCGAAGCGTGCTCCTGAAAAGACAAGACCCCGCGAGCGGGGTCTGGTCGGACGGTTCCGATGCACTGGCCCCGATGAATCTGGAGCGGGAAACGAGACTCGAACTCGCGACCCCGACCTTGGCAAGGTCGTGCTCTACCAACTGAGCTATTCCCGCGGAACAGGCTGCGCATTTTACGGGTGCAGCCGGCCGTGTCAACACCTGAATCGCGACATGAACACGCTCATGCAGCGCCCGTGTGCGCGTCCTTCATGAGTACGGGCCACGCCGCGCGCAGGTAAGCCCATCCCGACCACAACGTCAGGATCGCCGCGGCCGCGAGCAGCCATTCACCGATGGAGAAGATCGGCAGGCCGAAGAACTTCGCCTGGTAGAGCAGGCACTCGAGCGCGACCATCTGCACGATCGTCTTGATCTTGCCGATCGCCGCCACCTTCACCTTCTTGCGCTGGCCGAGCTCGGCCATCCATTCGCGCAACGCGGACACCGCGATCTCGCGACCGATGATCACCGCGGCCCACAGCGCCATCCATTTCGTCGGATGCACCTGCACGATCAGCAGAAGCGCGACCGCCACCATCAGCTTGTCCGCCACTGGATCGAGAAACGCGCCGAACGCCGAATACTGGTTGTACGCGCGTGCGATCCAGCCATCGAGCCAGTCGGTGATCGATGCGATCGCGAACACCGCCGCGGCGGCAAAATTCGTCCACGTGTACGGCAGATAGAAGACGAGCACGAGCACCGGGATCAGCACGATCCGCAGCAGCGTGAGAATGGTCGGAACGGTGATGCGCATGCCCTACTCCGCGCCGCCGGACGGCGCCAACCCGTGGAGGGTGTCATAGATCCGTTGGGCGAGGGCTTCATTCACGCCCTCGACGCGCGCGATTTCCTCGACACCCGCTGCCTTCAGTCCGCCGAGCCCGCCGAAATGCTTGAGAAGCGCGGCGCGGCGGCGCGGCCCGATTCCCGGAATATCCTCCAGACGACTGGTCGTGCGGGCCTTCTGCCGCTTGCCGCGATGGCCGGTGATGGCGAAACGGTGCGCTTCGTCACGTACCTGCTGGACCAGCTGCAGCGCCGGCGACTGTGCGCCCGGATGAACCGTTCGGCCGTCCGGCAGCAGCAGATCCTCGTCGCCGGGCCGGCGTTCCGGGCCCTTCGCGACACCGACGATGCGCACGCCTTCGACACCCAGCTCGTCGAGCACCGCCTTCGCCTGCGCGACCTGCCCGGCGCCGCCGTCGATGAGCAGCACATCCGGAAGCACCGCGGCCGACGCTTTCGCAGCTCGATCCACTACAGCGACATCCGCATCGGCGGCATCACGTGCATCCACCGCGCGCTTGAAGCGACGGAACAGCGCCTGGTGCATCGCTGCATAGTCGTCGCCGGGCGTGATGCCGGTGATGTTGTAGCGACGGTACTGCCCCCGACACGCGCCTTCCGCATCGAACACGACGCAGGACGCGACCGTCGCCTCGCCCATCGTGTGCGAGATGTCGAAGCATTCGATGCGGTTCGGAATGTCCGTCATCGAGAGCAGGTCGCGCAGAGATTCGACGCGCGCACGCTGCGCCGCCGCGCTCGTCATTTCCGAGGCCAGCGCCATCTGTGCATTGCGACGCGCGATGTCGAGGTAACCGGCGCGCTCGCCACGCACGCTGCAGCGGATCTGCACCTTGCGCTCGCTCGAAAGCGCGAACGCCTGCTCCAACAGTTCGCGGTCGGGGATGTCGCGATCGATCACGATCTCGCGTGGCGGCGTCTTGTCGATGTAGTGCTGCGAGACGAAGGCGCCCAACACCTCATCGGGTTGGTCGCTGCCGTTAGTCCTCGGGAAAAACGCACGCGTGCCGAGGTTGCGGCCGTCGCGGAACGCCATCAGCACGACGCAGGCATTCGCGCCCTGCATGGCGATCGCCAGCACGTCGAGATCCGCGGCACGGCCATCGACGTACTGTCGCGCCTGCAGCGTACGGATCGATGCGACGAGGTCGCGCAAGCGCGCCGCTTCCTCGAAGTCGAGGTTCATGCTCGCCTGCTCCATGCCGCGTCCGAGCTCGTTGGTGAGTTCGTCGCTGCGCCCTTCCAGCATCATCGACGCCCGCCGCACGCTCTGCGCGTAGTCCTCGTTGGAGATCAGGTGCACGCACGGCGCGCTGCAGCGGCCGATCTGGAACTGCAGGCACGGCCGCGAGCGGTTGCGGAAGACGGTGTCCTCGCAGCTGCGCAGCTTGAACAGCTTGTGCATGAGGTTGAGCGTCTCGCGCACCGCACCGACGCTCGCATACGGCCCGAAGTACTTGCCCTGCACCGCGCGCGGGCCGCGATGTACCGCGATGCGCGGATAGTCCTCGCTGGTGAGCAGCACGTACGGATAGCTCTTGTCGTCGCGCAGCAGTACGTTGTAACGCGGCTTCAGCGACTTGATGAGCTCGTTCTCGAGGATCAGCGCCTCCGCCTCGGTGCGCGTCGCCGTCACCTCGATGCGCGCGATCTGCGACACCATCGAGGCGATGCGCGCCGACTTCGGTGTGTTGTTGAAGTAGCTAGAGACGCGATTCTTCAGCGCGCTCGCCTTGCCGACGTAGAGCACGCTGTCGTCCGCACCGATCATCCGGTAGACGCCGGGCGCGGTGCTGAGGTTGCGGACGAAGTCCTTGGCGTCGAAAGCGGGCGTGGACGGTTTCATCGTCCGGGAAGCTCCGCCCCGCGCGTACGGCGTCGGAACATGCGGGGGATCGGCATCAGCGCGAGATGGGGCCTATTATCCGGCAGGCAAGCGCAGGCGGTGAGAACGCGCGCGTCCATGCCGCCTGCGCGCGTTCAGCGTGCGAGCGTCGCGAGGTGGCGCTCCGCACGCTCGAGGTCCTCGGGGGTGTCGACGCCGGGCGGGAAAGGCTCCGGCGTGGTCGCGACGGCGATGCGGTAACCGGCTTCCATCACGCGCAGCTGCTCCAGCGATTCGATCGCCTCGAGACGGCCCGGCGGCATCGCCGCGAAGGTCTGCAGGAACCCCGCGCGATAGGCGTAGATGCCGATATGGCGCAGCCACGGGCCGACTGCGGGCAGCGTGTCGCGCGAGCGTGCAAACGCGTCGCGCGGCCACGGGATCGGCGCGCGGCTGAAATAGAGCGCATGGCCGGTCGCGTCGGCCACGACCTTGACCGCGTTCGGGTCGAGCAGTTGCTCGACGTCGTCGATCACCGCGCCGAGCGTGGCCATCGGCGCGGACGACGATTCGAGCAATCCGGCGACCGCGCGGACGCCCGCGACGGGCGCGAACGGCTCGTCGCCCTGGAGGTTCACCACGATCGTGTCGTCGCTCCAACCGGCCGTACGCGCGCACTCGGCGAGGCGGTCGGTGCCCGAGGCGTGATCGGGCGACGTCATCGCCACGCGTACGCCCGTGGTGCTCAGCGCGGTGGCGATGCGATCGTCATCGGTCGCGACCCAGACCTCGCGCGCGCCCGCGTCGAGCGCACGACGCGCGACGTGCAGCACCAGCGGCTCGCCACCGAGCAGGCGCAGCGGCTTGCCAGGCAGGCGCGACGCCGCGTAACGGGCGGGAATGGCGACGACGAAGTCGGTCATGCGGGCGTCCTGCGAAAACGGTCGAGGCGGTCGAGCAATGCCGTCCAGAACGCTTCGGGCAGCTCCGCGGCGATGGGCACCGCGTAGCTGTGCTCCGGCGCGAATGCGGCGCACTTCACGGCGTCCTTCTCGGTCATGAGCACCGGCAGCGGACTGGTGAATGCGAGGTCTTCCGCGCGGTAGGCGTGGTGGTCGGCGAACGCATGCGGAACGACGGCAATCCCGCGTGCCTTGAGCATGTGGAAGAAGCGCGACGGGTCGCCGATGCCCGCCACGGCATGCACGCGCTGGCCCACGAAGGCCGCAAGCGGGCGCGGGCGGCGACCCTGCAACGGCATCGCGTCGCTCGGGACCAGCCGCACGGGCCATTCACCGAAGCCCGTGTCGCCCTGCCCCGTATCACCGAGATTGACGACGCGAAAATCGCATCGCTGCGAACGCGCCGGAGGCTCCCGCAGCGGGCCCGCCGGCAGCAGGCGACCATTGCCGTAGCGCCGCGCGCCGTCGATGACTTCGATTTCCACATCGCGCGCGAGCCGATAGTGCTGCAGGCCGTCGTCGCAGACGATGACGTCGCAGCCGGCGCGCGCGAGCTCACCCGCGGCGCGGGCACGGTCGCGATCGACACGGACCTTCGCGCCCGTGCGTCGCGCGATCAGCAGCGGCTCGTCACCGGCGAGATGCGCCGGCGTCGCGTCGTCGACCCACAGCGGCGCGGATCCGTCGCGACCGTAGCCGCGGCTCGCAACCCCGGGCATCCAACCGGCGGCGCGCAGGCGTTCGACCAGCGCGATGGTCAGCGGCGTCTTGCCGGTCCCGCCCGCGGTGATGTTGCCGACAACCACGACGGGCACACCCGGCCTGTGCGAACGCAAAACACCGCGTGCGTACAACGCACCGCGGGCTAGCGTGACGAAGCGATACAGCGGCTCGACTGCACGGGCCGCGAACGGCACGGGCGCGTCGCCGTACCAATGGCGCGGCGCGCGGGCCATCAGCTGGCCTCGCGGAACTGCATTCGGTGCAGATGCGCGTACAGCCCGCCGTGCGCGAGCAGTTCGGCGTGCGTGCCGCGTTCGACGATGCGGCCGTGATCGAGCACCAGCACCTGGTCGGCGTGTTCGATGGTCGACAGGCGATGCGCGATCACGAGCGTCGTGCGATCGGGCATCAGACGTTCAAGCGCGTCCTGCACGAGACGTTCGGACTCGGTGTCGAGCGCAGCGGTCGCTTCGTCGAGGATCAGGATGGGCGCGTCCTTGAGCATCGCGCGTGCGATGGCGAGGCGCTGACGCTGGCCGCCGGACAACCGTCCGCCGCGAACGCCGATGGCGGTGTCCGCGTTCTCCGGCATGCGGTCGACGAACTCCGCGGCATTGGCGCCTTCAATGGCCGCACGCAGCCGGTCGGGCGTCGATTCGCCGAGCTCGCCGTACGCGACGTTTGCCGCGACCGATCCATCGAACAGCATCACCTGCTGACCGACCAGCGCGATCTGTCGGCGCAAGTCGGCCAAGCAGTACTCGCTGATCGGGCGACCGTCGAGCAGGATCGCGCCCTCTTCGACGTCGTAGAAGCGTGGAATCAGCTTGATGAGCGTCGACTTGCCGCTGCCGGAGCGGCCCACGATCGCGGTCACCGTGCCCGGCTTCGCGACGAAGCTGATGTCCGACAGCGCCGGCGCCGCCTGGCCGGGATAGCGCGCGACCACGTCGCGGAACTCGAGTTCGCCGCGCGAACGTTCGATGGGAACGCTGCCGGTATCGACTTCGTCCGGCATGTCGAGCACGTCGAACAGGCGGTCAGCCGAGGCCACGCCACGCTGCAACATGCCCTGCACGTTGGTGAGCTGCTTGATCGCCGGGATGATCGCCATCATCGACATCATCAGGGCGACGAAACCGCCCGCGGTGAGTCGACCCTGCGCCGCTTCGTGGCCCGCGAGGATCAGCAGCGCGGCCAAGCCGATCGCGCCCATCAGCTGCACCATCGCGGACGAGATCGAGCGCGTCGATTCGACCTTCAGCGACAGCTTGAGATAGCTGTCGGCTTGCGCCTGGTAGCGCGCAGTCTCGACGCCCTGCGCGCCGTAGACCTTCACTTCCTGATGGTTGCCGAGCGACTGGTCGGCGAGCTGCAGGAGCGTCGCGCCGCTCTCCTGGATGCGATGACCGATGCGCCGATAGCGGCGGCCGACCTTGTCCATGATCCAGCCCAGCGGCGGCGCGAGCACGAGGATCGCGAGTGTCACCTTCCAGCTCGCCCACAGCATCACCACGAGCATCGCGATGACCTGGAACGACTGCTGCAGCATCACCTTCAATGCATCGACGGCGGCGAGTGCCACCTGATCGCTGTCGGAGCCCAGGCGCGTCAGCATCGACGGTACCGGCTCGCTATCGAAGCGCAGGCCCGGCAGACGCAGGTATTTCGAGAGCACGCGCACGCGCAGGTCGCGCGCGATGCTGCGGCCGGCGCGCGCCATCGCCATGTCGGTGATGTAGCCCGCGATGCCGCGGCCGATGAACAGCGCGACGATCAGAAGCGGTAGCGTCCAGTCGAAACGCGCATTCTGCGCGACGAAGTTCTTGTCGATGATCGGCTGCATCAGCCGGGTGAACTGGCCGCCCGCCGCGGCTTCGATCGCCATCGCGACAAAGCCGACCATCATCAGCGCGCGATACGGCTTGCCGAACTGCTGGAGACGGCGATAGGTCGGCCAGGCCGAGCTGTTGTCGCTCACTTCGCTGCCGCCTTCTTCTCGGTCGGCGTGGCGACGGCGAGCAGGATGTGACGATAGCCGAGCTGGCCCAGCGCTTCCTGTGCGGTGATGACCGCTTGGTACGGCGTGCGGGCGTCCGCGCGCAGCATGATTGGACGGTCGCGATCGCTGCCACCGACTTCGTTGATGGTCGCCTTCAACGAGGCCGCGTCGTCGCGGATTACTTCACGATCGCCGACGAAATACTTGCCCTGCGCGTTCACCAGCACCGTCAGCGGATCCCGCGCGTTCGTGCTCTCGCCGCTCGCCTTCGGCAGTTCGAGCTTGAGCGCGGAGCGGCCATCGAACGTCGCGGTGACGACGAAGAAGATGACGAGCGTCAGGATGACGTCGATCAGGGGAACCAGGTTGATCTCCGGTTCGTCGACCGGACGATGCCCGCCGATGCGCATGTCAGGCGGCCTGCGGCGCCGGGCGCTGCGTGCGCGCTTCGACCACGTCCATGAGCGCGATCGCCTCGTGCTCCATGTCGATGATGTATTCGGCGATGCGACCGCGGAACCAGCGGTGCGCGACCAGCGCCGGAATCGCGACGATCATGCCCGTCGCCGTGCACACCAGCGCCTTGCCGATGCCGCCAGCGAGCTGGTTCACGTCGCCGATGCCGTAGTCGAGGATGCCGAGGAACATCTGGATCATGCCGACGACGGTGCCGAACAGGCCCATCAGCGGGCCCGCCGCGGCGATCGTGCCGAGCGTGTTGAGGTAGCGCTCCATGCGGTGCACGAGGTGGCGACCGACGTCCTCGACGCGTTCGCGCATTACCTCGCGCGAGCGGTTGCGCATGTCGAGCACGGCGGCGAGGAGCGCGCCGAGTGGCGAGGTCTGCCGCAGCGATTCAATATGCGCGGGGTCAAGATTGCCCCGCGCCGCCCACACGCGGACTTCGTCGCCCAGCTTGGCCGGCATGACGCGGCTGCGGCGGAGCGTCCAGCCGCGCTCGACGATGAGCGCCAGCGCGAGCGCCGACAGCAGCAGCAACGGGATCATCGGCCAGCCGCCGGACTTCACGAGTTCGAGCACGTCCCCTCCAGAGGGCGTTCAGTCGCGTCGATAGGATAGCCCAGCGTCCGTGGGCGTCCGCCGCGCAGCGTCCCACAACCGGCGCCGCGGGTCCCGCTGTCCGGTCACCTCGATGCCGCCGGGCTTCAGCTTGAGCGTGACGGCACCCTCGTCGGCCGTGTTCCACGTCCGCGCACCGGCCGCACGCCAGCGGTCGACCACCTCATCCGCGGGGTGATGGAAGCGATTGGCGTGACCGGTCGAGAACACCGCTTCACGCGCGCCCGTCGCCTGAACGAACGCGGCGTCGGACGAATGCCGGCTGCCGTGATGCGCGACGAAGACGACATCAGCGCGGATCGAGTCCGGCGCCTCGGCGACGAGCTTGGCTTCGACGAGGCTGCTGATGTCGCCCGTCAGCAGCACGGCGCCGTGGCGACTCTCGATCCGCAGCACGCAGCTCGAATCGTTCGCGAGGTACGGAAACTCCGGCGGCGGATGCAGGAAGACGAAGCGCACGTCGTCCCACGTCCACGACTGGCCCGCGACGCAGGGCCGCGAGCCGTCGACACCGGACCCGGGCGGCGCCTGCAGGTCCGCAGACGGCATCTCCCGTCGAACCGACGCCAGGCCGCCCACGTGGTCGAGATCCGCATGGCTGACGACCATCCGATCCAGCCGCGTCACGCCGCGCGCGTGGAGCACGGGGATGACGGCGCGCTCGCCGGCGTCGAAGCCGTCGGGCACCGCCGGCCCCATGTCGTACAGCAGCGCGTGATCGTGCGTTCGGACGAGGACGGACAAGCCCTGCCCCACGTCGATCGCGGTGACTTCGAGGTCGCCGGTCGCCGGCGCGTGGCGATCGGGCCATAGCAGCGGCAGCCAGAGCACGATGGCCAGCGTTTTCCCGGGCGTGCCACGCGGCATCAGCCACCACGCTGCACCGAGCAGCGCAGGGACGATCGCGATGGCAGACGGCTCCGGCACGTACCACAGCGACATCGGCGTCGCCGCGAGTCGCTCGAACAACGGCCAGGCGAGGTCGAACACCCATGCTGCGACACGCCACGCGACGGCCCCAGCGGCCGGATGCAACGGATCGAGCGCAACACCAGCGACCGACACCGGCGCGACGACCAGACTCCATAGCGGCACGGCGACGAGGTTGGCGATGGGCCCCGCGAGTGACGCCTGCCCGAACAGCACCACCGTCAACGGCAGCAGCCCCACGGTTGCGACGGCCTGCGCCTTTACGAGTTCGCGCACGGCGGACGTGCCCGAGCGCGGCATGCACCACAGCAGCCACGCGACGCCCGCAAAGCTCAACCAGAAGCCGGCCGACAGCACCGACAATGGGTCGACCAGCAGCATCGCGATCGCGGCGAGCGCGAGTACATGCGTCATGCCGATCGCGCGTCGCGAAAGCTGTGCGATGGCGACTACCGCAATCATCACTAGCGTTCGCACGGTCGGCAGCGAGAAGCCGGAAGCCGCTGCGTACGCGGCTGCGCCGGCGAACCCCGCAACCGCAGCGGCCAGTCGTGCTGGCACGCGGCGCCCGAGCATCGGCGCGAGCCACCAGATCAGTCGCACCAGCAGCGCGCAGACGCTGCCGACCATGCCGACATGGAACCCGCTGATCGCGACGAGATGCGTCAGTCCATCCGCGCGCAGCACCGTCCAGTCGGCGTCGGTCAGGTCGCGGGTGTCGCCGAGCGCCAGCGCGCGGATGAAGCGCGAGGACGGCTTGGCCACCTCGGCACCAATCCGGGTCGACGTCACATCGCGCCAGGCTTGCAGGCCCGCCGCCACATCGACCAACTCGCCGCGTCGCACGTAGCCGGTCGCCGTGACGCGATCGGCGAATGCATGCATCTCGCCATCGGCACCGCCCGGATTGCGGAGGCCCCGAGGCGCGCGAACGCGCACGATGAAGCGCCAACGTTCGCCGGCATGAAGCTCGGGGGCGTCACCGCCACGGTCGTTGTACCAGGCGAGCCTCAGCGTTCGGTGTTGCAGCGCCGGCAGCGTGGACCCGTCGACGTCGAACACGAACGCCGTGCGCCGCGGTTCGCGACGCGGCAGGTCGGTGATGCGGCCCGTGATCGCCGCTTCCTGCTGCGCGGGCTGGGCAGGAAGCTGGACGGCGAGCGCGTGCGCGGCATGCAGGCTCGCGATCGCGAACCCGATGAGCAGCGCACCGACCCAGCGAAGACGAGACCGCCACACCGCGACGGCGATGCCCGCCGCGAGCAATGCAGCCGACATCGCGGTAGGCACGACGACCGGCAACGCAAGACACGCGCACACGCCGGCCAGCAGCGCGACCGCGACCGTCGGAGAGGAGAGCGGCGTCCTTGCCGCGTTCATGCCGGACTAGACCTCGTCCGGCGCGAGTTGTCGCAATCGGCCTTCGTGCAGTTCGAGCACGCGGTCGAGTCGACGGGCGAGGCTGCGGTCGTGCGTCACCAGCACCAGGCTCGTGCGCTGCTCGCGGTTGAGGCCGAGCATCAGGTCGAACACGGTCGCGGCGGTCTTCTCGTCGAGATTGCCCGTGGGCTCGTCGCCGAGGACGCAGCCGGGTCGATTGACCAGTGCACGCGCAACCGCCGCGCGCTGGCGCTCGCCGCCGGAGAGTTCGCCGGGCTTGTGGCCGAGGCGATGACCGAGTCCGACCGATTCCAGCAGCGTCGTCGCGCGCTTGCGGGCCTCGTTCGCTGAGACACCGGCGAGCATCACCGGCAGCATCACGTTCTCGAGCGCGGTGAATTCCGGCAGCAGATGATGGAACTGGTAGATGAAGCCCAGCGCGCTGTTGCGCAGGCGGCCGCGCTCGGCGTCGGACAGCGCGCTCATCTTGCGGCCTTCGACGAAGACCTCGCCCGCCGTCGGCGTATCGAGGCCGCCGAGCAGGTGCAGCAGCGTGCTCTTGCCCGCGCCGGATGCGCCGAGGATCGCGACGGTTTCGCCGCGCACGACTTCGAGCTCGAGGCCGTCGAACACCGGCGTGCGCAGCTTGCCCTCGGCGTACGTCTTGCCGAGGCCCTGCGCGTGGATCACCACGTCGGAGCGCACGTCACTCATAGCGCAGCGCCTCCGCCGGCGGCGTGCGCGACGCGCGCCAGGCCGGGTAAATCGTCGCGAGGAACGCCATGATCAGCGCGGTCGTCGCGATGATGATCACGTCGCTGGGCTGCATGTCGGTCGGCAGGCCGGTGATGTAGTAGACGTCCTCGGGCAGCAGTTGCACACCGAGCACGCGTTCGATCGCGTGCAGGATGTGCTCGAGGTTGAGCGTCAGCAGCACGCCGAGAATCACGCCCGACACCGTGCCGATCACGCCGATCAGCGAGCCCTGCACCATGAACACCTGCATGACGCCGCGCGGCGTGAGGCCGAGCGTGCGCATGATCGCGATGTCGGCCTGCTTGTCCGTCACGAGCATGACCTGCGACGACACCAGGTTGAACGCGCCCATCGCGACGATCAGCGACAGCAGGATCGCCATGATCGTCTTCTCCATCTTGAGCGCGCGGAACATGTTCGCGTTCTCGTCGGCCCAGTTGCTGACGCGGTAGGCGCCGCCGAGCGAAAGCGCCAGATCACGCGCGACCACCCACGCCTGGTCCATGTCGTGCAGGCGCAGGCGCACGCCGGTGACGCCATCGCCCATGCGCTGCACGCGCTGCAGATCCTGCATCGACGTGAACGCCATGCCGCGGTCGTATTCGTTGTAGCCCGCTTCGAAGACGCCGCTGACGTGGAAGCGCTTCATCTGCGGCACCGCGCCGATCGGCGTGGTCAGCGCTTCGGACGTGATCATCACCACGTCGTCGCCGACGCTCACGCCGAGCCACAACGCGAGCTCGCGTCCGAGCACGATGTTGAACGAGCCGGGCTTCAGGTCGTCGAGCTTGCCCTGCACCATCTTCGACGCCAGCACCGACACGTGGCGTTCCTGGTCCGGCAGGATGCCGCGCACGATCGCAGGCTGCTTGCGCGGGCCGGACAGCAGCGTCTGCGCCTCGACATACGGCGCGGCACCCGCGACGCGCTTGTCCGCGAGCGCCTTGTTGACCGCGCGCGGCCAGTCCTGGATCGGCTCGCCATAACCGCTCACGGTGGCGTGCGCGACCATCTGCAGCATGCGATCGCGGATCTCGCGCTGGAAGCCGCTCATCACCGCGAGCGTGGTAATCAGCGCGGCCACGCCTAACGCGATGCCGAGGATCGACGCTAGCGAGATGAAAGAGATAAAGCCATTTCGGCGTTTGGCGCGCAGATAGCGCAGGCCGATGGCGACGGGAATGGGCGTGAACATGCGGAGCCTGTTCCGGGGGGCGCCTATGGTGCCACTGCCGCTGGGGCCGCGCGGGAAAGCCGCGTGAGGGCCCACAGGCGGAGTTCACGTCGCTGGGCGGCGTCCAGGACGTCCGGCCAGGCGACGAGCCGTTGGCGGCGGGCGTCGCGTGTCCAGGTGAGCGAGGCCACCGGGCCCTGCCAGTCGACGCGCAAGTCCTCGGCGGGTGCGTCGTCGACGACCACGCGCCCGTCCGCGTGCAGCACGAACCGGCGTGTCATGCGTGCGCGTTCGCCGCGGGCGAGTACGAACCCCCAAAGCGCGCATGCAGGCGCAGCGGCGCACGTGGCGACGATCGGCAGATCGGTCAGGAACAGCCCGACGCCGGCGACAACGCCAATGGCTACCAGTGCGATGGACAATGCGCGGGACGGACCGAGGTCAACGCGCAACGGCGGCGATACGTTCGACGAGAGCCTGGGTTTCGTCATCGTCGAGGCGTTCGTGTCCGAGGAAGGCGCGCCAGAGCTTATCGTCCTCGGTGGCGAGCAGCCGTCGGAATGTTTCCCGTTCGGCGTCGGACGATGCCGCCCAGCACCGATCGAGCCAGCGCTCCAGCAACTGGTCGAGTTCGCGCATGCCGCGACGGCAGCGCCAGCGCAGGGCCTTGAGTTCGACGTCCTCGCTCATCGGACGAACAGCCCGATCGCGATGTAGATCCACAGCAGCCACAGCACCGCGCCACCCGCGACATACGCCATGAAGCGATGCATGACCTTGTTGTAGCTGACATGGACGACGCTGTGCGCGATCCGCAGCGCGACGAACGACCACGCCAGCGCGACGCTGATGGTGTCGACGCGATCGAGCCGGTCGGCGACGACCAGCCCGAAATAGAACAGCACCGGCAACTCGAACAGGTTGCGGAAATTGTCCGCCGCACGACTATCCGTGAGCAGCGCCGCGGCCTGTGCGGACGTTGCCACCTTCTGCGGATGGATGCGTTCGCGCTTCATCTGCGCGATGCGCATGGTGTACATGCGCCACCAGACGATGGCCGTCAGCACGACCATCGCGAAGCCCGGCAGGTAGATCGCGCGGACGTCCATGGCGTCGCGTATCAGACGCGACGCGCGAGCATCAGCTTCTTGATCTCACCGATCGCACGCGCCGGGTTCAACCCCTTCGGGCAGGTGCGCGCGCAATTCATGATGGTGTGGCAGCGATAGAGCTTGAAGGGGTCTTCGAGGTCGTCGAGGCGTGCGCCCGTGTCCTCGTCCCGCGAGTCGACGATCCAGCGGTAGGCCTGCAGCAGGATCGCCGGGCCGAGGTAGCGGTCGCCGTTCCACCAGTAGCTCGGGCAGCTGGTCGAGCAGCAGGCGCAGAGGATGCACTCGTACAGTCCGTCGAGCTTCTTGCGATCTTCCGGGGACTGCAGGCGCTCGCGATCGCTGGGCGTCGGGCTCTGCGTGCGCAGCCAGGGCTTGATCGACGCGTACTGCGCATAGAAGTGCGTCAGATCCGGCACGAGATCCTTCACCACCGGCATGTGCGGCAGCGGATAGATCGCGACCTCGCCCGGGCGGCAGTCGTCGATCGCCTTGGTGCAGGCGAGCGTGTTCGTGCCGTCGATGTTCATCGCGCACGAGCCACAGATGCCCTCGCGGCACGAGCGACGAAACGTCAGCGTCGGGTCGATCTCGTTCTTGATCTTGATCAGCGCGTCCAGAACCATCGGGCCGCAGCTGGCGAGATCGACTTCGTACGTGTCGACGGTCGGGTTGCGGCCGTCGTCGGGGTTCCAACGGTAGACCTTGAAGACGCGAGGCGCCTTCGCGCCAGCGGCGGCGAAATGGCGACCCTTCTGGATCTTCGAGCTCTTCGGGAGGGTGAATTCGGCCATGGTCGGTCGGTTCCGGTTCGTCCGCCGTCGCCGGCGGACGCGAAAGTCAGTAGACGCGCTTCTTCGGCGGCACCGGAGCGACGTCGTTGGTCAGCGTGTACGAATGCACCGGACGGTAGTCGATGCGGGTATTGCCCGCGTCGTCGATCCAGCACAGCGTGTGCTTCATCCAGTTGACGTCGTCGCGCTCCGGGAAGTCCTCGCGGGCGTGCGCGCCGCGCGACTCCGTGCGGTTCTCGGCCGACACGATGGTGACCAGCGCCTGGTCGAGCAGGTTGGCGAGCTCGAACGTCTCGATGAGATCCGAGTTCCAGACCAGCGAGCGGTCGCTGACGCGCACGTCCGCGAACGACGCATGGATTTCGCGCATCTTGGCGACACCGTCCGCCAGCGTTTCGCCCGTGCGGAACACCGCAGCATCGGCCTGCATCGTGCGCTGCATCTTGTCGCGGATCACCGCCGTCGGCGTACCGCCGCTGGCGTTGCGCAGCGCGTCGAGGCGACCCAGCGCCTTGTCGCAGGCATCGGCTGCGAGGGGCGCGTGCGGCATCTCGGACTTGATCGTCTCCGCGCAGCGGTTGGCGACCGCGCGGCCGAACACCACGAGATCCAGCAGCGAGTTCGAGCCGAGGCGGTTCGCGCCGTGCACCGAAACGCAGGCCGCTTCGCCGATCGCGTACAGGCCCGGCACGACCGCATCCGGATTGCCGCCGCGCAGCTGCACGACTTCGCCGTGGTAGTTGGTCGGAATGCCACCCATGTTGTAGTGGACGGTCGGGATCACCGGGATCGGCTGCTTCTCGACGTCGACGCCGGCAAAGATGCGCGCGGACTCGGCGATGCCGGGAAGCTTCTCGTGGATGACTTCCGGGCCGAGGTGCGTCAGGTCGAGCAGGATGTGGTCCTTGTGCTCGCCAACGCCGCGGCCCTCGCGGATTTCCATCGTCATCGCACGGCTGACCATATCGCGCGGCGCGAGGTCCTTCACGCTCGGCGCATACCGCTCCATGAAGCGCTCGCCCTGGCTGTTGCGCAGGATGCCGCCCTCGCCTCGCACGCCTTCCGTGATGAGGCAGCCGGCGCCGTAGATGCCGGTCGGGTGGAACTGCACGAACTCCATGTCCTGCATGCCAAGGCCGGCGCGCAGCACCATGCCGCCGCCGTCGCCCGTGCAGGTGTGCGCGGACGTCGCGCTGAAGTACGCGCGGCCGTAGCCACCCGTCGCGAGCACGGTGCCGTGCGCGCGGAACAGGTGCAGCGTGCCCGACGCCATGTCGAGCGCGAGGACGCCGCGGCACGACCCGTCCGCGTCCATGATCAGGTCGAGCGCGAAGTACTCGATGAAGAACTGCGCGTCGTGCGCCAGCGACTGCTGGTAGAGCGTGTGCAGAATCGCGTGGCCGGTGCGGTCTGCCGCGGCGCAGGTGCGCTGCGCGGGCGGACCTTCGCCGAAGCGCGTCGTCATGCCGCCGAACGGGCGCTGGTAGATGCGGCCGTCTTCGGTGCGCGAGAACGGCACGCCGTAGTGCTCGAGCTCCACGATCGCCGGGATCGCCTCGCGACACATGTATTCGATCGCGTCCTGGTCGCCCAGCCAGTCGCTGCCCTTCACCGTGTCGAAGAAGTGGTAGCGCCAGTCGTCTTCGCCCATGTTCGCGAGCGCGGCGGCCACGCCGCCCTGCGCTGCGACGGTGTGCGAACGCGTCGGGAAGACCTTGGTGATGCAGGCGGTCTTCAGACCCTTCTGGGCGAGGCCGAACGTGGCGCGCAGGCCGGCGCCACCGGCGCCGACGACGACCATGTCGAACTTGTGTTCCTGGATGGAATAGGCAGCAGGCATCGGGATTTCCGGATCAGGCGCCGAGCATGACGCGCACGACGGCGAGGACGCTCGCGAGGCCCGCGATCCAGCATGCGAACGTGATGAGCAGTTGCAGAATCGAGTAGCGGACCGCGGTGTGCACGTAATCCTCGACGATCACCTGCAGGCCGAGGCGCGCATGCCAGAAGTTCGCGACAAGGAAGGCGATCAGCAGCGTCGCGTTGACCGGATGGCCGACGCGCGCACGCACCGTCGCGAAATCCGCGCCGACCAGCGAAATCACGAGGCCGACGACGTACAGCGTCAGGAACACCAGCGCGACGGCGGTGACGCGCTGCACGAGGAAATGATGCGTGCCGTCCTTCGCCGAACCGAGGCCGCGCGCGACCTTCAGCGGATGGCGCAGCGTCGGCGGACGATGTCCTGCATTCGTGCTCATGCGCCACCCCACTTCTGCATTGCGAGGATCCAGACGATCGCGGTCAGCACGAGGCTGCCGATGATCGCGGTCCAGGCGCTCTTCACGAACGCGGGCACCGACGTGCCGACGCCCATGTCCTGTGAGAGATGGCGGATGCCGCTGAGCAGGTGGAACGCGAGCGCCCACGTCCAGCCGAACAGGATCAGGAAGCCCAGCGGCGATCGCGCGGCGTGGGCGAAGTGCGACCAGTTCTCCGTGCCGGCCGCGAGGGCGACGAGGCCCCAGGCGACGAGCAGGCTGCCGAGCGACAGGATGACGCCCGTCGCGCGATGCAGGATGGAGCTGACCATCTGCACCTGCCAGCGATAGACCTGCAGGTGCGGGGACAACGGACGTTCGCGGTACGCCATGCGGGAGGTCTCGTGCAGATGCGGCGCGGCCGCGGGGTCGAGCGGGCGACGCTAGAAATCGATGCAGCGGCCATCCTTTTCCCAGTCCCCGTAGCGTGTCGGCTCGGGGCCCGGTCGACCGCCGACCTCGCGCGGACGCGGCGTCACCGGCGTGGCGGGCGACGGCGCGGAACCCGGATTCTCCGGCGTTTCCTGCGGGGTCTCGGGGGTCGTCTGGCCTATCATTCCAGCCGAAAAGCTTAAATCCGGACCCCATGTCTGACAACCCGCAGTACGGTGCGTCGCGCCCGTTCACTCTTCACGCGCTCCGCGTTCTGCAGCTTTCCGGCCGCGATGCGCTCACTTTCGCACAAGCGCAATTCATGAACGACGTCATGTCGCTCACGGACGGCGACTGGCAGTGGAGCGGCTGGCTCGACCCCAAAGGCCGCGTGCAGGCGCTCTTCGCGCTGCTGCGGATCGATGCGGAGACTGCGTGGCTGGTGACAGCCACGGACGTCGAGGCGTTCGCCGCTTCGCTGCGACGGTTCGTATTCCGCAGCAAGGTCACGATCAAGGACGCTCCCGTTCACGCGTCCGGCGTCTTCACAGCGCCGCAAAGTGCGACGGGCCGTCGTTCTGCGCGCATCGGTGACGCGGTCGAACTCGATTTCAGTGGCGACGCCGGTGCGCGGACGCTCGTCCTGGCGCCCTCGCCCGCGGTGCCGGCGACCGTCGACGACGACGCGGCCTGGTGGCGACTGGATATCGCGCACGGCTGGCCCGGGCTTCCCGACACCTCGCTCGATCACTGGACGCCGCAGCAGCTGTCGCTTCAGCGCTTCGACGCCTTCAGCGTGAAAAAGGGTTGCTATCCGGGCCAGGAGATCGTCGCCCGCACCCATTTCCTCGGGCGGGCGAAGCGCGGGCTGGCTCGACTGCGCGTCGGCGCCGATACCGCCGCAGGCGATGCGCTCACGGATGCGGACGGGCGCGACGTCGGCCAGGTGGTCGTCGTTCGTGGCGACGAGGCGCTGGCCGTCGTGCCGCTCGAGCCGGTGGATGCGGCGCTGCATCTGCGCGGCGCGGCGGTCGAGCGACTGAACCTAGCGGATGGCCTGCAGCGCTGAGGCCGCGCGCGTCATACGGGCTCGGGACGGACGCTTGGTGATATCCGTCTCTGCGAAACGGCCCGGCTCACGACGCGCACAGGCTGTCGGGCAACGTCTCTGAAGCCGATCAGCCCCTCGCGAGAGCGTCTGCCGCCGCGACGATGTCGTCGTCGCCCGGAATCACGAGGAAGGCCGCGCCCGCGAGCGGCGTGTACGTATCGGTGCCGACCACGCGCTGCAGCGGCGTCGCACCCAGCCCGCCCTCGGCCAGCGCCGTCATCACGCCCTCGCCCACGCCTGCGCTGCGACGCCCCTCGTCGACCACGATGATCCGCTTCGCGTTCTTCGCCTGCTCGACGATGTAGTTGTCGTTGAGCGGGACGAGCCATCGGAGGTCGACGACCTTCGTCGTCCAACCGTGCTGCTGTTCGATAAGTCGTGCGGCGCGCAGGCTCATCGGCACGCCGTTGCCGTAGCTGATGATGACGACATCGTCGCCATTGCCGTAGGTGCGCCCCTCGCCGAGCGTCATCGCCTCGCCCGGCGCCGGGAACGTCGTCAGCCACTGGCCGTCGCCCGCCTCGTACAGATCCTTCGTCATGTAGAGCGCGATCGGTTCGAGGAAGATGCTGACGCGGCCGTCGACCTTCGCCAGCGCCATGAGCGTGCGGAGCATCGTCGCCGCATCGTCGCCGCGCGATGGACAGCCAACGACGAGGCCCGGAATGTCGCGGAGCGCGGCGATCGAGTTGTCGTTGTGGAAGTGACCGCCGAAGCCGCGCTGATAGCCAAGGCCCGCCATGCGCACGACCATCGGATTGCGGTACTGGTCGTTGCTGAAGAACTGCAGGCTCGACGCTTCGCCGCGGATCTGGTCGCCCGCGTTGTGGAAGTACGCGAGGTACTGGATTTCCGGCACGGGCAGCATGCCCATGTTCGCGAAGCCCTGTGCGAGGCCGAAGATCATCGTCTCGTCGAGCAGCGTGTTGAACACGCGACGCGGGCCGAACGCCTTGTACAGGCCCTTCGTCACCGTGTAGACGCCACCCTTCTGCGCGACGTCCTCGCCGAACAGAAGCGTGTCCGGATACTTCGCGAACAGGTCGTGCAGCGCGTTGTTGATCTGGATCGCGAGGTGGCGCGGGGGCTGATTCTCGGGGAGTTTCGTTTCGCCACCGAAGACCTCTGTGCGGCGTGCCGCGTAGTCGGCTCGCTCGGCTTCCGTCTTCACCGCAGCCGGCGTGTACGGAGCGAGCGGCGCGATCACATCTTCAAACTTCTCGAGCTTCGGACGGCGGTCCGCCTCTTCCGCGGCAGCGAAGCACTTCTTGCGCGTGGCTTCATAGAGCTCGAGCACGTCGTCCTTCGACATCAGGCCCGATTCGAGTGCGATCGCCGCGGAACGCAGCAGCGGATCGGTGGCTTCGACCGCGCACAGCTCCTCGATCGAACGCCATTCGATCTCGAAGTCGGTGCCCGCGTGACCCATGATGCGGGTCGTCTTGAGGTGCAGGAACGTCGGGCGACGCGTGCGTCGGCAATGCTCGACGGCGCGCTGCACGTCGCCGTAACCGGTGGCGAGATCCAGACCGTCGGCGAAGAAGTAGTCGAGGCCCTGCATGTGCTGGAAGCGATTCGCGACCCAGCCGGTGGGCGTCTTCACCGAGATGCCGATGCCGTTGTCCTCGCAGACGAACAGCACGGGTGCGGGCAGCTTCTGGTATGCGGTCCACGCCGCGGCGTTGAATGCCGTTTGTGCGGTGGCGTGGTTCGACGATGCATCGCCGAAGGAGCAGATCGCGATCGAATCGTCGGGGATCGGCAGCGCGTGGCCAATGCGTCGTGCGGTTTCGATCGCGACCGCCGTGCCCAGCGCCTTCGGCAGATGCGACGCGATCGTCGACGTCTGCGGCAGCACCCACAACGGCTTGCTGCCCCAGACCTTGTGGCGGCCGCCGCTCGCGGGATCGTCCTTGCTCGCGGCGAAGCTGAGCGCGGAATCCATGATCGGATCCATGCCGGGCAGCTTGCGGAAACGCTCGGCCATGAAGCCGCCGGACCGGTAATGCAGGAACGCGGGATCGGTGTGGCGCGTCGCGCGCGCGACCATCGCATTGCCTTCGTGGCCGCTGCTACCGATCGTGTAGAAGACCTTGTTCTGCACGCGCAGCACGCGCGCCATCAGGTCGAGGTGGCGACTGATCAGCTGCGACTCGAACAACTCGCGAAAGCCCTGCGCATCGAGCGCGCTGCCGTCGAGGATGGCCTCGTGCGGCGCCGGGCGCGCATCGGGACGACCGTCCCACGCCTTCACGAATTCGACGAAATTGACGTCGCAGATCTCGGCGCGGTTGACGCCCTTCATACGGGCGGGGATGGGGTTCGGAAGCGTGGCGGCCATGCGGTCATCCGGGCGAGCGACACCTCGCCTTACGTCGTGGAGTTCAGGTGGATTGCGCGATCAGCGCAGCGGCGCGAGCGTCGGGCTCGACCATCGCGACGAAGCCCGGCGTCGCGCGTACGCGGGCGAGCCAGGCGCGGATCGCGGGATGGTCGTCGAGCGACACGCCGCCGTGCGGCGCGACATCGGTGTAGGCGAACAGGGCGATGTCGGCGACGCCATAGGCATCGCCGGTGAACCAGTCGTGGGATTGCAGGTGGCGCTCCATGACACGCAGCGCCTCGTGCGAGCGCTCGCGCAGGCGCGGCAGGTCGGCGCGACGCGGAGAATCCGCTGGCGTCCAGCCGCAGATGAAGCGCGCCACCGCAACGTACGGCTCGTGGCTGTACTGCTCGAAGAACATCCAGCTCAGCGCCTGCGCGCGCTGCCACGCGTCGGCGGGGAGATATGGCGTGCCTTCCGCGAGCCAGCACAGGATGGCGTTCGATTCGACGAGGATGCGTCCGTCGTCGAGTTCGAGCATCGGCACCTTGCCGTTCGCGTTCTTCGCGAGGTACTCCGGCGTGCGCGTCGCGCCGGTGCTGCTGTCGGTCTCGACCCATCGATACGGACGACCGAGCTGCTCCAGCAACAGCCGCACCTTGTGGCAGTTGCCCGACGGTGAGAAGCCGTAAACCGTGGTCACGCGGCTGCGCCCCGACGCGCGCGCCATTCCTCGCGCGTCTGCCCCCAGAGGTCGATCTGGAACTTGTCGTGCGGCGGCTGGAACACGCCACGTCCGCGATTCTTCGCACCTAGGCGCTTGGCAACGTTCTGCGATGCGATGTTCGCGACGTCGATCGAATGGATGATCTCCGTCCAGCCCAAGGTGTCGAACGCCCAGTCCATCGCGGCGGCGCAGGCTTCGGTCGCATAACCCTTGCCCCATGCATCCGGATGCAGTGCGTAACCGACCTCCGTTCCCGGCCAACCCGCGGGCTGCCAGGGGCCGGCCTGCCCCATCCACAGGCCTGTCGCCTTCTCTTCGACGGCGAACATCGCGAAGCCCTGCACGGCCCAGGCGCCCGGCATCTGCAGGAAGCGACGCCATGCATCGCCCAGCACCAGCGGGCCGCCGATGTGGTGCGTTTCCGGCGCAGCGAACATTTCCGCATAGCGCTCGAAGTCGTCCTTGCGCCACTGACGCAGGATCAGGCGTTCGGTTTCGAGCCGCGGGCCGTGGTCCGACATCGTGCTTCCTCTGATGGGCGACGCGCTGCGTCGCGGGACGACGAGGCGCGCGCACGTTCTGCGGCGCCGAAGTGGAAACCGGCCCGAAGGCCGGTCCCGATGATCAGAACGCGTTGATGCCGGTGAGTTCGCGACCGACCACCAGCTGATGCACGGTTTCCGTGCCCTCGTAGGTGATGACCGACTCGAGGTTCAGCGCATGGCGGATCGCGCCGTGCTCGGTGGTGATGCCCGCGCCGCCGAGCAGATCGCGGCATTCGCGCGCGATGTCGATGGCCATGCGGCAGTTGTTCCACTTCGCGAGCGAGACCTGCGTCGGCTGCATCGTGCCGGCGTCCTTCAGGCGACCGAGCTGCACGACCAGCAGCTGCGCCAGCGTGATGCGACGCGCCATCTCGGCCATCTTGATCTGCGCGCTCTGCGTCGCCGCGACCGGACGGCCGAACAGAATGCGCTCCTTCGTGTAGTTCACGACCTCGTCGAGGCAGGCGATCGCCGCGCCGATCGGGCCCCATGTGATGCCGTAGCGCGCCTGCGTCAGGCAGCCCAGCGGGCCCTTCAAGCCCTTCACGTTCGGCAGGCGGTTCGCTTCCGGCACGCGCACGTTGTCGAAGTAGAGCGCGCTGGTGACTGACGCGCGCAGCGACATCTTGTGCTTGATTTCCTGCGCCGCGAAGCCGGGCATGCCCTTTTCGACGACGAACCCCTGGATGCCGTCTTCCGTCTGCGCCCAGACGATCGCGATGTCGGCGAGGTTGCCGTTCGTGATCCACATCTTGGCGCCGTTGAGGATCCAGTCGTCGCCGTCGCGCTTGGCGTTCGTCTTCATGTTGGCCGGGTCGGAGCCACCATGCGGTTCCGTCAGGCCGAAGCAGCCGATCACCTTGCCCGCGGCCATGTCCGGCAGCCAGCGCATGCGCTGCTCTTCGGTGCCGTAGGCGTAGATCGGGTACATGCACAGCGAGCTCTGCACGCTGACGAAGCTGCGGATGCCGCTGTCGCCGCGCTCGAGTTCCTGGCAGATCAGGCCGTAGCTCACCGCGTTGAGGCCGGCGCAGCCGTACTTCTCCGGCAGCGACGAACCCAGCAGGCCCAGCTCCGCGATTTCAGGCACCAGTTCGCGCGGGAAACGGCCCTGGTCGAAGGCTTCGCCGATGATCGGAATGACGCGCTCGTCGGTGAAACGCGCGACGGTGTCCTGCACGGCCCGCTCTTCCTCGGACAGCAGCGAACGGACGTCGTAGAGGTCGTACGGATTCAGAGCCATGCGGGCAATCGGACCTTCGGGCGATGGAGCCCGATATTGTAGGCCGCCGTCACATTCCTTCGACACCCCCGAACCGACCGCCGGCATTCATCGGACACGAAAAAGGGCCGGTCGCCCGGCCCTCTCCCGTTTCCTCCCGAGGAATCCGTATCAGCCGCGCGTCGCGACCGCCGTCGACGTGACGACGCGGCCGTCGATCACCGGCAGCTGCGAGCCCGGACGCTCGTTCATGCGCACGGTGTGCTCGGCGCCCTGATAGCGGTAGGTGACGTCGTAACCGGCGACATTCGTGTCCGTACCCACGCGAATGCGGCTGCCCGGGCGGCTGCCCATGCGCTGCGTACCGGTCGTGCCGTCCGGATTCCGGAACGTCACGTTGTAGGCGACGGTGCGCGAGCTGCTGGAGGTGTCGCTGACCGTGCGGCACTGCTGCTCGGTGCGATTCACGACCTGGCCGCCCACGTGGTTGCGGTCGACGCGATTGCCGATGAAGCCACCGCCCACCGCGCCCGCGACCGTCGCGAGCTTGCGACCGTTGCCGTGGCCGACCTGGTTGCCGACGAGGCCACCGATCAGCGCGCCCGCGACGGTGCCGCCGACGTTGCCGTCGCGCTCGGGCATGCGTTCCTGCACCACGACGTCGTTACAGACCTGACGCGGCGTGCTGGTGGTGCTGGTCTCCTTCACCGGGTCGACGCCGATCACCTGCGCATAGCGCGGCGACGACGTGCGGACCGGATCGACGTCGACGACGTCCGCGTACTCCGCGCGCGGCGCGGCGAGTTCCGGCGCGGTCGGCGCGATGCGGCCCTGCGCGTTCGCGGACGCATCGAGCTGCGTGGCGCCCATCATCGCCGGCTGCGCGGCGGCAGGCTGCACGGCTGCGGTGTCGTCGCGATGATTGAGCGAGCTGTAGGCCGCAACCGCGACGCCGCCGAGCAGCATCGAACCCAGTGCGACCGCAAGGATGTTCTTGTCCATGAGAGCCTCCGACCAGTTCGTTCTGGCGTGGCTCGATTCGAGCACCGCAAACCTGAACGACGGCGGAGCGTGACCGGAAATTAACGCCGTCTGTTCAGCCGTCCACCGGCCGTGTCGGAGGGGCGTGCTAGCGTCGCTGCATCACGAGGTGACCATGGCCCGACTCCTGCTGAAGCCCCTGCTCCGCCGCGCGGAAAAGCTCAAGCATCCGACGCTCTTCTGGATCACGGCGACGTTGTTCGTCATCGATCTGCTGATTCCCGACATCATTCCGTTCGCCGACGAGATCCTCCTGGGTCTGGGCACGCTGTTGCTGTCGCGATGGAAGGCCAACGACCGCGAATTGCCGCCGCGTCGATGAACCTGCTGGTCGACAGCCACTCGCACCTCGACGTCGACGAGTTCGACGCGGATCGTGCGGATGTCGTCGCGCGAGCGCGGGCTGTTGGCGTGACGCGACAGATCGTGCCGGCGATCGAGGCGTCGACCTGGCCGGTGCTGCGTGACGTCTGCACGAGCTTCGACGGTCTGTTCCCGGCGTACGGCCTGCATCCGATGTATCTCGACCGCCACGTCGATGCTCACGTCAACGAGCTACGCGGCTGGATCGAGCGCGAGCGGCCGGTTGCGATCGGAGAATGCGGACTCGATTACTTCGTCGAAGGCCTCGATCGCGACCGCCAGCGCACCTTGTTTGACGCGCACCTGCGACTTGCCCGGGACTTCGACCTGCCGCTGATCGTGCACGCGCGGCACGCGGTCGACGACGTGATCGCCGCGGTGCGTCGGATCGGTGGCCTGCGCGGCGTCGTACACAGCTTTTCGGGCAGTCATCAGCAGGCCGAGATGCTGTGGGCGAACGGCTTCATGATCGGCCTGGGCGGGCCGGTGACGTACGAGCGCGCCAACCGGCTGCGCACGCTCGCCGCGACCATGCCGATCGAGCATCTGCTTCTCGAAACCGACTCGCCGGACCAGCCTGGCGCCGCGTGCCGTGGACAGCGTAATGAGCCTGCGCGGCTCGTCGACGTGCTTGCGGTGATCGCGTCGCTGAGGCGCCAGTCCGACAGCGAGGTTGCAGCCGCGACCACGGCGAACGCCGAGCGCCTGTTCCGGCTTACGCCGCTGCGTTCGCCTTCGGCTTGAGCAACAGCTCGATCGCCTTGCCCGCCATCGCGAACGCGAAGGCACCGGTGATATGCGTCGCTGCGCCGAGGCCGCCACTGCAGTCGAGCTTGAGGCTGTCGCCGTCGCCGTCCGCGGACGGTCGGATGCCGCACACGCTGCCATCGGCCTGCGGGTAACGAACGTTCTCGAGCGAGTACACCGCCGGCACGCCGAAGTAGCGATCCTTGTTGCGCGGGAAATTGAACTCGGCGCGCAGCTTCTTTCGCACCAGCGCGAGCATGGCGTCGTGTTCCGTGCGCGAGAGATCGCGCACGCGCACGAGCGTGGGATCGGTGCGTCCGCCCGCGGAGCCGCTCACCACCAGCGGCAACTTGCGTCGACGGCACCACGCGATCATCTCGACCTTGCTGCGGAAGCTGTCGCAGGCGTCGATGACGAGGTCCAATTCGGAATCGAGATGCGTCGCGAGATTGTTCGCCGTGATGAACGCCGGTACAGGCTCCACGTCGAGCAGCGGACTGATGCGCTGGCAGCGCGCTGCCATGGCCGCGACCTTCGCGTGGCCGTACGTGCCGTCGAGCGCAGGCAGCTGACGATTGGTGTTGGACACGCAGATGTCGTCGGCGTCGACGAGCTTCAGGTAGCCGACCCCCGATCGCGCGAGCGCCTCGGCGACCCACGAACCCACGCCGCCGAGGCCGACCACCGCGACCCGGGATCGCACCAATCGGGCGACGCTTCCGACGCCGTAGAGGCGGTCGATGCCCGCGAATCGTTCCGTCCAGGCGGGGTCGAGGTCGTGCGTCTGCATGTGCGCATTCTAGGCGGTGCGCGCGTGACGGCGGACCCCACGGAGGTGCGTGCTATGGTCGCGCGCATTCCGCGAACACCACAGGAAACGGCCCGATGTCCGACCTCAACGCACCGTCGAATGCCCCGGCCCGTCGCGGCAACGGCTCCCGATATCTCTTCATGGCGTTGCTCGGCCTGGTGGTCGGCGCCGTCGCCAGCGTCATGATCATGCGTGCGATCGAGCAGCGCGAAGATCCTTATCCGCACGCCGTGATGCATGTCATGGCCGCGCACACCCACGCGCTGAAGGATGCCGTCGCGCAGAACCGCTGCGCCGCGACGGACGTGATTCCGCACCTGCAGGCGGTACGCCTAATGTCCAACGACATCGAGCCGGCGTTCACGGACATGCACGAGGACGAGAAGTTCGCGAAGTACGCAAGCGAGCTGCGCGCCGCGGCGGACGCGTCCCTGGCCACGCCGCCGTTGAACTGCGCCGGCGTGCAGGCGGCGGCGGCCAAGCTCGGTGAGGCCTGCAAGAACTGCCACGACTACGTGCACGAGTGAGCGTCGCGCGAAGAACTGCGGGCTGAACGCGTTATCGCCGTTTGATAACGCGTTCACCGTGGCGCTCCCAGCATCGGTCGCGCATGGCAAACGCCATCGTCCCGATCACTGAATTCCGGAGCGCCTTATGAGTGTCCAACTTCGTCTTGCATCCCTTGCGGCTGCATCGCTGATCGCGCTGGCCGGTTGCGCCACGTCGCCCTATTCCTCCGGCGGCTACGCCGGTAGCCGGCCGCCCGCGAACAGCTACGGCACCTGCTACGACTGCGGCGTCGTGACGCGCATCGAGGCCGTCGGCACGGGCACCGCGCCGCGTTCGGGCGTGATCGGTGGCGTGGTGGGTGGCGTCGTCGGCGCCGCCGCGGGCCACGAGCTGACCAAGGATTCGAGCAACGGCAAGCAGAACGTCGCCACCGTCGCCGGTGCCGTCGCCGGTGCGGCCGCGGGCGCGGCGATCGACCGCAACATGTCCACGTCCGGCACGTCCTACAACGTCTACGTGCGCATGAACGATGGACGCACCACGACGGTGACGCAGACCGACCTCGGCGGCATCCGCGAGGGTTCCGCGGTTCGCGTCTACAACGGTCGCGTCTGGGCCCGCTGAGCCAAGCGCGTCACAGTTCATGAAACGGCTCCGCACGTCGGAGCCGTTTTCGTGTCCGGTTCCATCGATCGTTTCCGTTTGTTGCGGCGCGGCATGCTTTGGGCTGACCGCGGGGTTAACGTCGGGCCCGTCCATTCCGGACGCCCACCCTTCCCCCGAGGTGTCGAATGAATCGCCTGCCCCTGTTCGCTGCCGGTAGCGTCCTGCTCGCCGGTCTCGCCCTGAACGCCGCTGCCGACGCCTCGGTCCAGACCGCGCGCTTCAATCCGCTGCGCGTCGCGATCGTCGCGTCGAACAGCCAGTCGTCGTTCCTGGGATCGGTGGACGTCGACGTCACGAACACCAGCAACCGGACGGTGCGCATGCCGTCGTGGCAGCTGCCGTCGCAGTTCCTGCAGTCGGACGTCTTCAGCATCACCCGCGACGGCCGCGAAGTCGCCTACGAAGGCCCGATGATCAAGCGCGGCCTGCCGCAGGCAGCGGACTTCGTGGTCCTGCGTCCAGGCGAGACCGTGCGCACCAGCGTCGACCTGTCGGCGTTCTACGACCTGTCGCGCACGGGCGAATACACGGTCACCTACAAGGCGCCGCTGCAGCACGCGTCGCTGTCGACTGGCGAAATGCTGATCGCGTCGAACGGGCTTCCGATGACAGCGCAGAGCGCGTCGCTGAAGCTGTGGGTCGACGGCACGGACCAGCTCGCGGGCACGCGCCAGCTGCAGGCGGCGGCCAAGCCAAGCGCGGGCGCGACGGTCGTCAACGGCGTCTCGTACAAGAGCTGCTCGACGACGCAGATCAGCACGGCGGGCAGCGCGGTCAACGCGGCGCGCACGTACTCCGAAAACGCCAAGGGCTACCTCAATGGCGGCACGGTGGGCGCGCGCTACACCACGTGGTTCGGCGCGTACACGTCGTCGCGCTATTCGACCGCCCGCCAGCACTTCGTCAACATCGACAGCGCCATCGACCAGAGCGGTGGCCAGGTGACGATCAACTGCGGCTGCAACCAGAGCTATTACGCCTACGTCTATCCGACCCGCCCGTACGAGATCTTCGTGTGCAAGGCGTTCTGGTCGGCGCCGCTCACCGGCACGGACTCGAAGGGCGGCACGCTGATCCACGAGATGAGCCACTTCAACGTGACCGCCGCCACCGACGACCACGTCTATGGCCAGTCGGGCGCGAAGAGCCTCGCCGCGTCGAACCCGGACCAGGCGCTCGACAACGCGGACAACCACGAGTACTTCGCGGAAAACAACCCGTCGCAGAAGTAAGTCTTCCTCCCCCAGAGGGATGGGTGAAGCCCGGCTCCGGCCGGGCTTTTCCTTTTTGCGACGCCCGCGGATCCGCGTGACGCCGGCCGACGACGCCGCGTGCCGCAGAATGCGACGGTCCCGCAACGGAGGTGTCCGTGTCCGACCTGTCGACCCTGTGGTACGTGCTCGCCGTCGTCCTCGTGATCGTCGGTATCGCCGGCACCGTGCTGCCCGCCCTGCCCGGCATCCCGCTGGTGTTCGCCAGTCTCCTGCTCGCCGCGTGGGCGGACGGTTTCCATCACGTCGGCGGATGGACGCTGGGCGCGCTGGCGGTGCTGACCGTCGTGTCGTTCGCCGTCGACCTGCTCGCCACGGCGATGGGCGCCAAGCGCGTCGGCGCGAGTCGGCTCGCCCTGCTCGGCGCCACGATCGGCACCTTCGCCGGGCTCTTCTTCAGCATCGTCGGCATCTTCATCGGCCCGTTCGTGGGCGCGGTGATCGGTGAGCTCATCCATCGCCGCAAGCTCGAGGACATGGGCCATGCCGCGAAGGTTGGCGTCGGCACGTGGGTCGGGCTCCTGCTCGGCACGGTGCTGAAGCTGGTGATCGCGTTCGGGATGCTGGGGCTGTTCGCGGTCGTCTGGCTGGCGCACCGCACCGCCTGAGCTTCACACCCGCTTGCGAAGCGGCCGTTCAGAGTCGCGCTCCATGAAATTCAGACTCGAGTGGAGCCGCCGACGCATGTTCTGGACGATCGCCCTGACCGCGCTGGCGACGGTGCTCGTCGTCGTGATCGCGATGAATTTCGCGACGCCCGAGAAGAAGCTCGAAAGCCGCGTCGTCCACAAGTACCCGAGTTCGGACCCGCAGTTCCTGCGGGAAATGGGCGTGATGCTCGGGCCGTCCATCGTGCCGGGCAACAAGGTGACGGTGCTGGAAGACGGCGACCAGATCTTCCCTGCGATGCTGGAAGCGATCGCCGGCGCGCAGCGCACGGTGACGTTCGAGACGTACATCTGGTGGTCCGGCGAGATCGCCAAGAAGTTCAGCGCGGCGCTGTGCGAGCGCGCGAAGGCCGGCGTGGCGGTCAACGTCACCGTCGACTGGGCCGGCAGCATCAAGATGGACAGCTCGATGCTGGACGAGATGAAGCAGTGCGGCGTGCACATCGAACGCTACCGCCCGCTGCACTGGTACAACCTCGGCCGCCTCAACAACCGCACGCACCGCAAGCTGCTCATCGTCGACGGCACCGTTGCGTTCACCGGCGGCGTCGGCATCGGCGATCCGTGGCTCGGGCATGCGCAGGATCCGGACCACTGGCACGACCTGCACTTCCGCATCGAGGGGCCGGTGGTCTCGCAGGTGCAGGCCGCGTTCAACGACAACTGGATCAAGAGCACCGGGCGCGTGCTCAACGGCCCGACCTACTTCCCGCATGTCGAGCCGGCCGGCGACATGTCGGCGCACATGTTCATCGCCTCCCCCGCCGGCGGCTCGGAGAGCATGCACCTGATGTTCCTGATGGCGATCGCCGCCGCGCAGACGAGCATCGACGTCGAGGCCGCCTACTTCATCCCCGATCCCCTGCTGCGCGACGCCCTGATGGCGGCCCGCAAGCGCGGCGTACGCGTGCGCCTGCTCCTGCCAGGCCCGTATATCGACTCCGAAACCGTACGCATCGCGACCAAGAAGGAATGGGGGCCGCTGCTGGCGGCCGGCGCCGAAATGCACCTGTACCAGCCGACGATGCTGCACGTGAAGCTGATGATCATCGACAGGTACATGGTGTCGGTGGGATCGACCAACCTCGACCAGCGTTCATTCCAGCTGAACGACGAGGCCAGCCTGAACGTCTACGATGCGGGCTTCGCCGAGACGATGACGCAGGTGTTCGAACGCGATCTCCAGAAGACCAAGCCGTACACCTACGAGATGTGGGCGTCGCGGCCGTGGAAGGAGAAGCTGTCGGAGCGCGTCATCGTCCCGATCAAGTCGCAGCTCTAGATCGAGGTTACGAGTGCCGATCCGCCGTTTTGCCGGCCTGTGGCTGGCCGTGGTCCTGTTGTTCCTGCCCGCGCTGTCCGCCGCGCAGGCCCCAGCCTGGATCGCGCAGGCTGCCGGCGTCACGACCACCTCGACGACGCCCACGTCGGCCGACACGCAGCTTTCCCGCACCGTCGCCGCCCGCCTGCGCGCCGTGCCCGGGTATTCGAACATCACGGTCACGGCGACCGGCGGCGTAGTGCGGCTGGAAGGCTCCGTCGGCGACGACACCAGCCGCGTGCACGCCGAACAGATCGCGGCGCAACAGCCCGGCGTCGCGAAGGTCGACAACCGCCTGCAGATCGCCGGCAGCATCGGGACGCGGCTCAAGATCGCGCTGCAGCAGGTGGGCAGCAAACTGATCGGGCTCGTCGCGCGCCTGCCGTTGTTGCTGATCGCCGCGGTCATCGTGCTGATCGCGTGGTGGATCGGCCGCGCCGCGAGCCGGCGCATCCACCTCTCGCGGTTCAGCGCGAAGAATCCGTACATCGACGCGCTGGTCGCGCGGCTGATCAACTGGGCGATCCTGCTGGTCGGCCTGCTCATCGCGTTGGACCTGCTGGAAGCGACCGCGATCGTGGGCGCCGTGCTGGGATCGGCCGGCGTGGTCGGCATCGCGATCGGCTTCGCGTTCCGCGACATCGCCGAGAACTACGTCGCCGGCATCCTGCTCAGCCTGCGACGCGGCTTCTCGCCGGGCGACCACATCCTCGTCGACAAGTACGACGGCAAGGTCGTCGCGTTGACCTCGCGCTCGACCATCCTGATGACGTTCGACGGCGTGCAGGTGGCGGTGCCGAACGCGCTGGTGTTCAAGTCGGTGGTGAGCAACTACTCGCAGAATCCGAAGCGCCGCTTCGAGTTCACGATGCTCATCGACGTCAACGAATCGATCCGCGAATCGCAGGAGCTCGCGATCGCGGCGATCACGCAGACCGCGGGCGTGGTGAACGATCCGGCGCCGTCGTGGGCGGTGGACGGCTATGTCGGCGGCGGCATCCAGCTGAAGTTCCAGGGCTGGGTGAACCAGCGCGAGAGCGACCTGACGAAGGTGCGCAGCGAGGCCCTCCGCGCGGTGAAGTCGGCTTACGAGAAGGCCGAAATCGACGGGCCGCGACCGGTGCAGTACAGCTTCAGCGCGCCGTTGCCCGCGGATGTCGCGCGTCGCATCGGCATGGCGGTGACGCCGCCCGCGGACAACGAACCGAAGGGCACGGGCGATACGTCGGTCAATCGCGATATCGACGCACAGGTCGACGCACAGCGCGCAGCGCACGACGACGAAAACCTGATCTGACCGCACGTCGGACGACGCGCGCATTTCACGCGCGTCGACGTTCCCAAGCGCAGGCTGTGCGACAGGCTCGACCGACACTGGCGTCATGGAGGACACCATGCAGCTGCGACGCATCCTCTCGCTCGATGGCGGCGGCATCCGCGGCCTCGTCACCAGTCGATGGCTGGCCGGCGTCGATGCCGCGCTCGCGGCCGCGGGCAAGCCGCATATTCCCGGCGCATTCGACCTCGTCGCGGGCAGTTCGACGGGCGGACTGATCGCCTGTGGCCTGGCGCTGGGGCGTTCGCCCGACGTGCTCGCGCAGTTCTACCGCGACCGACGGCACGAGATCTTTCCCGGCATCGCGCGACGGCTCTGGTCGCGCGCGACACGCCTGCTCAGCGACGGCCCATCCGCGCCGCGCTACGACGGTCGTGGGCTCGAAGCGGTGCTCGCCGATGTGTTCGGCGACGCGCGCCTTGGCGATTGCTCGGTCAAAACGCTGATCACGAGCTACGACGTGATCAACCGCAAGCCGGTCATCTTCAAGAGCTTCAAGCCCGAGCACGCCGACCTGCGCGTGCGCGACATCTGCCGCGCCACGGCCGCCGCGCCGACGTATTTCCCTGCGCATCCGCTGCGCGTCGAAGGCCGCGACTGCGCGCTGATCGACGGTGGCATCGTCGCTAACAACCCCCCCGCCTGCGCGATCGCCGAAGCGCTGCGTCGCGACGACAATGTCGACTGCACGCGCGACCTGATCGTGGTGTCGGTGGGCAGCGGCGAACGTACGCGCACAATCGACTTGCGCTCGGCGCGCGAATGGGGCGCGCTGGAATGGGCGATCCCGATCATCGACGTGCTGTTCGACGGCAATGCCGAGTCGGTCGACTACATCGCGCAGCACATCGTCGGCGACGCCTACTTCCGCCTGCAGACGCCGCTCACCATCGGCCTCGACGACCTCGACGACGTCAGCGACACCAACATCAACGCGCTCGAAGCGCTGGCGCGCGGCTATCTCGCGGCGCCGACGACGCAGCAGATGCTCGCTGCGATGGCGCGGGCGCTGTAACGCGTCTCCGAAAACAACGATGCCCGGCGATCCGGGCATCGTTTCAACACGTCAAGCCGGCTCGACGACCACCGGGATTTTGCCGATGCGGGCCTGCCATTCGCGCGGGCCGGTGGCGTGCACGGACGTACCGTTCGAATCGACCGCAACCGTCACCGGCATGTCCTGCACGGTGAACTCGTAGATCGCTTCCATACCCAAGTCTTCGAACGCGACGACGCGCGAGGCCTTGATCGCCTTCGACACGAGATACGCCGCGCCACCGACCGCCATCAGGTAGGCCGACTTGTGCTTGCGGATCGCCTCGATCGCGACCGGGCCGCGCTCGGCCTTGCCGACCATGCCGAGCAGGCCGGTTTCGCTGAGCACCTGCTCCGTGAACTTGTCCATGCGCGTCGCGGTGGTCGGGCCCGCGGGGCCGACGACTTCGTCCCGCACCGGATCGACCGGGCCGACGTAGTAGATGAAACGGCCCGCGAGATCGACGGGCAGCGTCTCGCCGCGGTTGAGCATGTCGACCATGCGCTTGTGCGCCGCGTCGCGACCGGTCAGCAGCTTGCCGTTGAGCAGCAGCACTTCGCCCGGCTTCCAGCTCGCGACGTCCTCGCGCGTGACCGTGTCGAGGTTGACGCGACGGCCTGCGCTCGCGTCGTAGGTGAGCTGCGGCCAGTCTTCGAGCGACGGCGGCTCGAGATGCGCCGGCCCGGAGCCGTCGAGCGTGAAGTGCGCATGGCGCGTGGCCGCGCAGTTCGGGATGATCGCGACCGGCAGGTTCGCGGCGTGCGTCGGGTAATCCTTGATCTTGACGTCGAGTACGGTGGTGAGGCCGCCGAGGCCCTGCGCACCGATGCCGAGCGCATTGACCTTGTCGTAGAGCTCCAGCCGCAGCTCTTCGATGCGGTTGCCCGGGCCGCGCGCGATGAGGTCCTGGATGTCGACCGGCTCCATCAGCACTTCCTTCGCGAGCTGCATCGCCTTCTCGGCGGTGCCGCCGATGCCGATGCCGAGCATGCCCGGCGGACACCAGCCGGCGCCCATCGTCGGCACCGTCTTGAGCACCCAGTCGACGATCGAATCGCTCGGGTTGAGCATCGCGAACTTCGACTTCGCCTCCGAGCCGCCGCCCTTCGCCGCAACGGTGACGTGCACGGTGTTGCCCGGCACGAGCTGGGTATGGATCACCGCCGGGGTGTTGTCGCGCGTGTTCGCGCGCTTGCCCGCCGGGTCGGCGAGCACCGACGCGCGCAGCACATTGTCGGGATGCAGATAGGCGCGGCGCACGCCCTCGTTGACCATGTCCTCGACCGACATCGTCGCGCCGTCCCAGCGCACGTCCATGCCGACGTCGAGGAAGACGGTGACGATGCCCGTGTCCTGGCAGATCGGTCGGCGGCCCTCGGCGCACATGCGCGAGTTGATGAGGATCTGCGCCATCGCATCGCGCGCGGCCGGCGACTGCTCGCGCTCGTACGCCGCGGTCAGCGCCTTGATGTAGTCGACCGGGTGGTAATAGCTGATGTACTGCAGCGCGTCGGCGACGGACTGGATCAGGTCGTCCTGGCGGATGGCGACAGGCGTGGAGGCAGCGAAAGCGGTCTGGACGGACACGGCGGGCACGGCAGCGGGGAAACCGCCATTTTACCGCCCCGCCCGGCCTGCCCGCTCAGGCGCTGCGGACCATCGTCGGCGGATCGGTGCGTTGCAGGAGGCGTGCGAGCGCGGTCGACGACAGCGGCGGGCTGAACAGCGTGCCCTGCAGGCTGCCGCAGCCCCAGCGTACGAGCAGGTCGCGCTGCGCCTCGCTTTCCACGCCCTTCGCGACGACGTCGGACTGCAAGGCGAGACCGCTGCGGCAGACCGCTTCGGCGATGCGGCGCGCGCGTTCGTGGTCACCGAGCGCTTCGACGATAGCGACGTCGAGCTTCAGCGCGTCGAAGCCGAAGTCGGTGAGCTGCGACACGCTGGCCTGCGTCGTGCCGATGTCGTCGACCGCCACCTTCACGCCCATCGCGCGCAGGTCGGCGACGAGACTGCGCGCGGGCTCGCCGAGGGCGAACAGCTGCTCGCCGCGGAATTCGATCTCCAGCCACTGCGGATCGAGCGTGGCCGCGTTGAGCGCGGCGTCGATCTGTGCGAGCAGTCGTTCCGGATCGAAGCGCGCTAGCGATACGTTCACCGACAACGGCAGCGGCGGCAGTCCCGCCTGCTGCCAGGCGGCGTTCTGGAGGCAGGCCTTGCCGAGCACCCATTCGTCGATCTGGATGATGAGCCCCGTTTCCTCGGCGACCGACAGGAACGTTTCCGGCAGCAGCAGCGTGCCGTCGGCGCGACGCCAGCGCAGCAGCGCTTCCACGGCGACGAACTTGCCGGTGCGCGCATTCACCACGGGCTGGTAGTCGAGCACGAAGTCTTCGGCGGCCAGCGCGAAGCGCAGGTCGTTCTCCGTACGCATGCGCGCTTCGGCGCGTTCGCCCATCAGGTCGGTGAAGTAGCTGTAGCGCCCGCGCCCGGTTTCCTTGACGTGATAGAGCGCCGTGTCGGCCTGCTTCATCAGCGCGCGGGCCTCGCGCGAGTCCTGCGGGAACAGCGAGATGCCGACGCTCGCGCCGACGCGCAGTTCGTGGCCGTCGAGCATGATCGGCTGTTCGACCGAACGAATGAGCTTCTCGGCGACGCGCGCGGCGTCGCGCGGGTCCGCGAGGCGCTGCAGCAACAGAACGAATTCGTCGCCGCCCTGGCGGCTGACGGTGTCGTCCTCGCGCACGCAATCGCGCAGGCGCTGCGCCACCTCCTGCAGCACCTTGTCGCCCATGGGATGGCCGAGGGTGTCGTTGATCGGCTTGAACTTGTCGAGGTCGATGTAGAGCACTGCACCGCGATTGCCACGGCCGACCGTCGCGAGCGCCTGCGTCAGACGGTCCTGGAACAGCACGCGATTCGGCAGGCCGGTCAACGCATCGTGCTGCGCCATGTGCGCCAACGCCTGCGCCTGTTCGCGCGCATGGCTGACGTCGCGCAACAGCAGCACGCCGCCGATCGGGCGACCCTTCGCATCGCGCAGCGGCGACGCGGATTCTTCGACCACGCGCTGCGCACCATCGCGACGCACGAGTTCGCGTTCGCCTTCGAGTCGCGACGCCTGCCCCGACTTCAGCGCCTCGCGCAGCACCGACACCTGCGGCACGCCGCGCCCCGGTTCGACGAGCTTGATGACGTCCTCGAACATGCGACCGAGCGCGTCGTCGCGCGCCCAGCCGGTGAGCTGCGACGCCGCGGGATTGAATGCAATGACGGTGCCCGAGGGATCGACGACGACGAGCGCATCGCTGATCGAATTCAGCGTCGCCTGCGCCTGTTCGCGTGCAGCGCGTGCCGCGTTCTCCAGCGCCTGGTCGCGGCTGAGGTCGCGCAGCGTGACGACCGACCGTCCTCCGTGTTCGCCGGGCATCGAACCGAGTTTCAGTTCGACGGGGAACGTGGTGCCGTCGCGTCGACGCACGCGCAAAGACGCATCGCCCTGCGCGACCGCATTGCCTTCGGATTCGCCAAGCCACGTCGGCAACTGCGTGCCGATGAGATCGCTGCTCGCGGCGCCGAACAGCGTCGCCGCGGCTTCGTTGTGCATGCGGATGCGGCCGTCCTCGTCGAGCACCAGCGTGGGCTCGGGCGAAGCGTTAACGAGCGTGAGCAGGTCGCGCTCGCTCTGCTTGCGCCAGGTGATGTCCTCGGCGAGCAGATGGAAGCCGTCGATCGCGCCGTCGAGGCCGAAGTACGGCTCGAGGCGGATGTCGAGCGCGCGATCACCGCGATCGGCCTGCAACTGCTGCGATGCACCGGCCAGCGCACGCGCGGCGCTGGTCCCGAGCGTCCCGGCGAACTCCATGCCCATGACGTCCCGGAGCGTCGCGCCTTCGATGCGGTCGCGTGGGAGACCGGTCCACGCGCGGTAGGCCTCGTTGACGTGGCGATGGCGCAGCTCGCGATCGAACGTCGCGACGAGGCCGGGACTCTTTTCCGTCAGCGTCAGCAGATGGCCACTGGTCGCGCGGAGGCGTGCACGCACGCGATCGCGCTGGTGCGTCAGCAGGCTGCCGAGCAGTGCGAGCGCGAGCATCGTCGCGACCAACCCAAGCGCTGCGGCGGCCGACCACCCGCCTGCGATGCGTGACAGCGTTGTCGTCGCATGATCCGCCGTCACCAGCGCCGCAAGCGCGAATACCAGCGACAACGCGCCGAGCGTGCGCGGGCGGCCCGACGCGGCGAGCGCGAGAAGTCCGACCGCCAGCAACGGCACGAGGCGCGGCGAGAACATCGACAGTGCGGCCGCACCGACAACGAGCGCGAGCGAAAGAACGAGCGTCGCTCGACGCGGATCGTCGGCGAACGGATCCGGCGGGTCGACGGCGCCGAGCGTCAGCGCGGCCGCGAACGACGCGACCGCGCCCACCACCATCGCCGGCCACAGCGCGAGCCACGCGCCGTGCAACAGCGGCACCGCCTGCGTGCACACCCATGCGATCGCGAGTGCGGATGCACCCAGCGCGGCGAGTGCGATGGCCGCGGGTGCAGGGTCGTCCCACTCGGCCTGCGCATGCAACGAACGCAGGAGTGCGCGGATGCCGGCGACGAACGCGGTCGCCACCGCGGTCGCGACGATCGCCGTCGCCGGCGCAACGCGTGCGCCGAACAGGCCCGCGGCGATGCCGAATGCCGGCACGAGCCAGCGCAGGTCGGCGCGTCCGGGCAGCGGTCGCGCGAGCCACATGCCGCACCAGCCACCGACTACGAGGCCTATCGCGCCCGCCCCGAGTGACGGCGACAACAATCGCGCCGCCACCGCTATGAGCAAGCCGGCCGCGGCGGCGAATGCGACCGGACCGCGCAACAGGCGCGCGGACGCGAGGCCGCGTCGCCGGGCCTCCGGCACGGGAGCCGGTCGATCGGCGGGTGCGCGTCGGAATTTCATCAAGGTCTTGGCGGTGGGTCGGAAATTGCCGCGGACGGTGCGGTGCGCGTCACTTCTCTACAGATAACGGCATTCTGTGAACGCACCGGAGCACGAAACTGTGCAGCCGATAACACCTCGCCATCGGTCGCGACGCCGTCATCGCGCGGAGTGGCGATACGGTCACATCCCGGGCCGCTCAATGGCTGAGGTTTTCATGCGCCGCTTCGTCGCCGCCGTACTGCTGCTCGGTGCCCTCATCGCGACCGGATGCCGCGCGGGTGATAGCGCGCCGCCGGCAGCGACCGGCGGCGCCTCGCTCTCTGCGGATGGCTTGCGTGTGGCGCGCATCGCCAGCGGTCTGGAGCATCCGTGGGGCCTCGCCCCGCTGCCCGACGGCCGTTTTCTTGTCACCGAACGGCCCGGCCGGCTGCGCTACGTCGAACGCGACGGTCGACTGTCCGCACCGATTGCAGGCGTTCCGGCCGTCTGGGCGCAGGGCCAGGGCGGGTTGCTGGACGTCGAGCTGGCGCCGGACTTCGCCACGAGCCGCCGCGTCTACCTTAGCTACGCGGAGCCGGGTCCCGATGGCACCGCGGGCACGGCCGCGGGCTACGGCGTGCTCGACGGCCCGCGCCTCACGGGGTTCCGCGTGATCTACCGCCAGCAGCCGAAGCTGGAAGGCCCGAACCACTTCGGCTCGCGCATCGCCTTCGACCGCAGCGGGCACGTCTTCATCAGCCAGGGCGAACGCTTCCAGCGCATGCTGGCGCAGGACCTGACCAAGCTTCAGGGCAAGCTCGTGCGCCTCACGCTCGATGGCGCGGTTCCGCCGGACAACCCGTTCGTGGGTCGCTCGGACGCACGCCCCGAGATCTGGAGCTACGGCCACCGCAACGTGCAGTCGCTCGCCGTCGATCCGCGCACCGGCACGCTCTGGGAGGCCGAGCACGGCCCGCGCGGCGGCGACGAGATCAACCTGCCCAAGCCCGGCAGGAACTACGGCTGGCCGATCGCGAGCCACGGCAAGGACTATTCGACGCCCTTCCCCTACCCCGAAACCAAGGGCACCGACGTCCCCGGCATGGAGTCGCCGTACCACGTCTGGCTGAAGTCGCCCGGCCTCTCCGGCATGGCGTTCTACGCCGGGCATGCGGGCTCGAAGTGGAACGACAGCCTGTTCCTCGGCGCCCTTGCCGACCGCTGCCTGATCCGCCTGACGCTCGATGGCGACCGCATCGTGTCCGAGGAACGGCTGCTGGAGGATCGGAAGGCGCGCATCCGCGACGTACGCGTGGGCAGCGACGGCGCCGTTTACGTACTGACCGACGACGAGAACGGCGAACTGCTGCGCCTCGACCCGCCCCACTGACGCCGCACACCCGCGCGCCGCCTGTCAACGTCGACGCGCCCGGACCCGGGGGCCACAATCGCCGCCCCACTACGACGTCGACGCATCGCCCATGCAGGACCGCAGCACCGCAGCGCACATCGCCCGCCGCATCGCCGAAGAGATCAATGCGCAGGCCCGACAGGTGGAAGCGGCGGTCGCGCTGCTCGACGAAGGCGCCACCGTGCCCTTCATCGCGCGCTATCGAAAGGAGGTGACCGGCGGCCTCGACGACACGCAGCTGCGCGAACTCGAAACGCGCCTGGGCTACCTCCGCGAGCTGGAGGACCGCCGCGTGCAGGTGATCGCGAGCATCGAGGAACAGGGCAAGCTCACCGACGAGTTGCGCGCGGAGCTGCTGGCCGCCGACAGCAAGGCGCGCCTCGAAGACCTCTACCTGCCGTACAAGCCCAAGCGCCGCACGCGTGCGCAGATCGCGCGGGAAGCCGGGCTGGAGCCGCTGGCGGATTCGCTGCTCGCCGATCCGACGCAGTCGCCCGACGTCGTCGCCGCAACCTTCGTCGATGCCGACAGGGGCGTCGCCGATGCCAAGGCCGCGCTCGATGGCGCGCGCGCGATCCTGATGGAGCGCTGGGGCGAAGACGCCGCGCTCGTCGGCGAACTGCGCGAGTGGCTGTCGCAGGTGGGCGTCGTGCGCTCGAAGGTGATCGAAGGCAAGGAGAACGAAGGCGCGAAGTACCGCGACTACTTCGACCATGCCGAGCCGATCGCGAAGATTCCGTCCCACCGCATGCTCGCGCTGCTGCGCGGGCGCCGCGAGGAATTCCTGCAGTTCGACCTCGATCCGGGCACGGACGCCGAAGCCGGGCATCTCGTCGCGACGGGTCGCGTCGCCAAGCACGCGGGTATCCGCAACGAAGGCCGTGCCGCCGACCAGTGGCTCATGGACTGCGCGCGCCTGACGTGGAAGGCGAAGCTACACCTGCACCTGATGCTCGACCTCACCGCGCAGGCGCGCGAACGCGCCGAGGCGGAAGCCATCGACGTGTTCGGCGACAACCTCAAGGATCTCCTGCTCGCCGCGCCGGCCGGTCCGCGCACGGTGCTCGGCCTCGATCCCGGCCTGCGCACGGGCGTAAAGGTCGCGGTCGTCGACCGCACGGGCAAGCTCGTCGCCACCGACACGATCTATCCGCACGAGCCGAAGCGTCAGTGGGATCAGTCGCTCGCGACGCTCGGTCGCCTGTGCAAGCAGCACGGCGTGGAGCTGATCTCGATCGGCAACGGCACCGCATCGCGCGAGACCGACAAGCTCGCGGCCGACCTCATCAAGCTCGCGCCGGAACTCAAGCTCACCAAGATCGTCGTCAGCGAAGCCGGCGCTTCGGTGTACTCGGCATCCGAACTCGCGTCGCGCGAATTTCCGGATGTCGACGTGTCGATCCGCGGCGCCGTGTCGATCGCGCGGCGCCTGCAGGATCCGCTCGCCGAGCTCGTCAAGATCGAGCCGAAGGCGATCGGCGTCGGCCAGTACCAGCACGATGTCGACCAGTACAAGCTCGCCCGCGCGCTCGACGCCAAGGTCGAGGACTGCGTGAACGCCGTCGGCGTGCACGTCAACACCGCGTCGGCCGCCCTGCTCGCCCGTGTGTCGGGCCTGACGTCGACCGTCGCCGAGAACATCGTGCGACATCGCGACACGAACGGCGCGTTCAAGTCCCGTAAGGACCTGCTGAAGGTGCCGCGCCTCGGCGACAAGACGTTCGAGCAGTGCGCGGGCTTCCTGCGCATCGCCGACGGCGACGAGCCGCTCGACGCCAGCTCCGTGCATCCCGAGGCGTATCCGGTCGTCGAGCGCATCGTCGCGTCGACCGGCAAGGCGATCCGCGCGCTCATCGGTGATGCGCCGACGTTGCGCGGCCTGAAGCCGGAGCAGTTCGTCGACGACCGCTTCGGCGCACCGACGGTGCGCGACATCCTCAAGGAACTCGAGAAGCCGGGACGCGATCCGCGCCCCGAGTTCAAGGCCGCGCGCTTCGCCGACGGCGTGGAGGACATCAAGGACCTCAAGCCCGGCATGGTGCTGGAAGGCGTCGTGACCAACGTCGCCGCGTTCGGTGCGTTCGTCGACATCGGCGTGCACCAGGACGGCCTCGTGCACATCTCCGCGCTGTCGAACACGTACGTGAAGGATCCACGCGACGTGGTGAAGGTCGGCGACATCGTGAAGGTGCGCGTGCAGGAGGTGGACGTGCCGCGCAAGCGCATCGGCCTGACCTGCCGTCTCGACGACACCGCGCCGCGCGCACCGCGCAACGATCGCGAAGCGCCGCGGCCGCAGCACGGTCGTCCGCAGGATCGCGGTCCGTCGCGTGGCCCCGCGCCGAAGCCGCAGGCGCAACCCGCATTCGCCAACAACGCGCTCGCCGCCGCGTTCGCGAAGGCCAAGGGCAAGTGATCGATGGCGCGACGGCCCGTTCGCGTCGTCGCATCAGAACAACCCGGGCTGCACCTCGGGCTCCACGTAGCTCAGGTGCCCGCCGACGATGCGCGCGACGGGCGTATACAGGCTCCTGCACGCGTCCGCCAGGCTGCAGATGCAACACCGTCCAGCCGCGTGACTTGAAGTCGTCGGAGATCAGCGAGCGGTGGCACTGCCACCACATCGCCTCGGCGCACATCACCGTCGTCGCCTTCGATGCGGCGAGCGCGCCGAGACGTTCTGCCGCGCGTTGGTATTCAGCCGTGTCGAGATAGTCCGCGTAGCCGCGAAACGCCTCGTTGCGCCACGCCGTGTTGGATGAATCGGGCCGCGCCTGGCTGCGCCCGCCGAGGTCGCGGAACGGCACGTAGTCGATGCCGGCGCCGGGCAGCGCGCGCGCCATCGCCTCGTCATTGAACTGCGGATGGCGCCGCGAGCCGGCGAAACGCCGCACGTCCGCCACCGCTTCGATGCCCGCCTGGCGCAGCAGGGCGACGAACGCGTCCCAGGGATGCGTCGAGTGTCCGACCGTCCAGAGCGTTTGCCTCGCCATGCGGACAGGCTGACGCCTCGGCGATGAAGCGGCGTTGACGGCACGCCCCCTACGCTGCGGATCTCCACGGAGAGCGTCCATGTCCGAACCCACCAGCGGAATCGCGCGCACGGCGCAGATCCTCAAGTTCCTGCTCAAGTACCGCACCGCGGGCATCTTCACCGGCCTCGATCAGGATGCCGTGCTGCAGGAGGTCGACGCCGAGGCCGATGCGCAGGCGGGCGAACCCGGCAAGCCCGAGCAGTTCGTCGACGACCTGGAAGCGCTCGGCCCCACCTTCATCAAGCTCGGCCAGGCGCTGTCGACGCGCCCGGACATGGTGCCGGCCGAGTACCTCGCCGCGCTCGAGCGTATGCAGGACAAGGTGCAACCGCTCGCGCCCGAAGTCGTGCACCAGGTCATCGAAGAGGAACTGGGCGTCCGGCCGAACAAGGTGTTCTCCGAGTTCGACGACGAACCGCTCGGCAGCGCATCGCTCGCGCAGGTACACCGCGCGGTGCTGCGCGACGGCCGCGAGGTCGCGGTGAAGGTGCAACGCCCCGACGCGCTGACGAGCGTGCGCACCGATCTCGAATCGCTGCGCTCGATCGCGAGCAAGCTCGACCGCGGCACCGACATGGGCCGCCGCATCAAGTTCGGCGACTGGGTCAACGAGTTCGGCCGCACGCTGCTGGCCGAGCTCGATTACCGCGTCGAAGCCGAGAACCTGCAGCGTTTCGGCGAACGCCTCGAACCGTATCCGCGCCTCGTCGTGCCGCGTCCGGTGTGGAGCGTCAGCGGCAAGCGCGTGCTCACGATGGACCTCGTGCGCGGCAAGAAGGTCACCGACATCACCGGCCTGCAGCGCACGGACCAACCGCTGGGCGAACTCGCGGCCGAACTGCTGCGTGCGTACCTCGACCAGGCCTTCGTCAACGGCGAAATCCACGCGGATCCGCATCCGGGCAACCTCCTCCTCCCGCCGGACAGCCGTCTTGCGATCTTCGACCTCGGCATGATCGCGCACGTGCCGCCGCGCCGGCGCGATCGCCTGCTGAAGCTGCTGTTCGCGTCGGTCGACGGACGCGGCGAGGACGTCGCGATCGAAGGCATTTCGATCTCCACGCGCCTCGAGGACTTCGACGAAGAACGCTACATGCGCGAGGTCGGCCAGCTCGTGTCGTCGTATGCGGCGCGTTCAGGCGGGCGGACGGTGTCGGAAGGCCGCCTCGTGCTCGACATGACGCGCATCGCGACCGCCTGCGGCCTGCGTACGCCGCCGGAGCTGTCGCTGCTCGGCAAGACGCTGCTCAACCTCGAATCGATCTGCGACGCGCTCGATCCGGACATGGACGCGAAGGACATCGTCCGCGACCACCTCGAAAACGTGATGCGCCAGCGCCTGCGCAAATCGCTGTCGCCCGCGGGCCTCGCCGGCGAGCTGATCGAAGTCGAAGGACTCGTGCGCGAGGCGCCGCGGAAGCTCAACAACCTGCTGACCCTGCTGTCGGATAACCGGCTGCAGGTGCGCCTCGATGGGCTGGACGACTCCAAGCTCATGGAGAACATGCAGAAGATCGCGAACCGCATCACCGTCGGGCTGATCATCGCGGCGCTGCTGGTGTCGTCAGCGCTGATGATGCGGGTCGACAACGGGGCGCGGCTGTTCGGGTATCCGGCGATCGCGATCATCCTGTTCCTGATCGCGGCATTTCTCGGGCTTTTCGTGGTCGTCAGCGTGCTGCTTACGGATCATCGCGCGCGACCCAAGGAAGAGCGCGGCCTTCACTGAACAGGCGAGCCTGAATCGACTGAATCCGGCCGCTTGCACGTAGCGCTCACGGGCCTAACCTTGTCGGAAAGCTTCACCGGGACTGCACGTCCCTGAAGCGTCTGTTGCAAGGGGTCCGTGAATGCGTACATCTCTCGCCTTGGCTTCGGCCATCGCCTGCTGCCTGTTGCCTGCCCTCTCTCCGGCGGAGCCGAGCATCGCTCGCTCAACGTCGCCGGCGAGCACGCCGATCGCACCGCTGTCGGCGCCGACTCCGACCGCACCGTCGATGTCGCTGGCGTCGCGCCTGGCCTCGCTCGCGCCCGGCGCGAATCCGAAGGTCATCGAGATGGCGCTGGAAGCGCGCGAATGCGCGATCAGCAGCGGCGACGCGACCGGCGCCGGTGAGAAGCTCGCCGTCATCGACTACTCGATGCCGTCGACGCAGAAGCGCCTCTGGGTGTTCGACCTGCGCAATCCCCGCGTGATGTACAGCGAGTACGTCGCGCACGGCCAGGGCACCGGTGAGAACTACGCGCGCAACTTCTCCAACCTCGACGGCAGCCACCAGACCAGCCTCGGCCTGTTCCGCACCGCCGAGACGTACACCGGCAACAACGGGTATTCGCTGCGCATGGATGGCCTGGAGCCGGGCTTCAACGACAACGCCCGTGCCCGCGCGATCGTGATGCACGGCGCGTGGTACGTGGATCCGTCGATGGCGCAGAAGATGGGCCGCATCGGCCGCAGCCACGGCTGCCCGGCGGTGCGCGCACAGGTGGCGCACGAGATCATCGACACGCTGAAGGGCGGCCAGTTCGTGTTCTCGTACTACCCGGACAACAAGTGGCTGCACGAGTCGCGCCTGCTCGCCTGCCCGACCCGGAGCACGCGCGCCGTCGTCGCACGCTGATCCTCGCGCTGTCGACCTCGACGGCCGGGCCCTCACGGGTCCGGCCGTTATCGTGTGCGGGCCATGACCACGCCCGACCGCCCCAACCCGCTACTCGCCGCGCTCTCCGCACTGGAGGACGCCGCCGACGGCCTCTACCGCCGCATCGTGCCGCGCGAGCCCGGCCACATCGCGGCGTATCGCGGCTGGGGCGATGCATCCGGCATCGAACTGCGCGGCCGCGTGCTGGCCGGCGCGCCGGAGGGCGGCCCGACCGAACGCGACTCCCGCCTTCGCAACCTGCGTCATTCGATCGGCCGATTCGTCAACGGAGAGGTACCGGGCGTCGCGCTGCAACTGTCGATCGGCGCGCACGCTGTGGAAGCCATCACCGACGCCGAGGGCTACTACGCCGGCACCCTGCCCGCGCCGCCCGCACCCGAGGCGTTGTGGACGCAGGCGACCGCGAGCCTCGCCGACGGGCGTTTCGCCACGCCGCAGCCCGTGCTCTACGTGCATGACGACGCACGCGTCGGCGTGATCTCCGATATCGACGACACCGTGCTCGACAGTGCGATCACCGACTGGACGACCGCCGCGCAGCTCACGTTCCTGCACAACGCGCGCACGCGGAAACCGCTGAAGGGCGCGGCACTGCTCTACCAAGCGCTGCAGGCCGGCATCGACGGACGCGGCCGCGTGCCGCTGTTCTACGTGTCGAGTTCGCCGTGGAATCTCTACGACCTGCTCGACGAATTCATGGCGCTCAACAAGGTGCCTGCGGGCCCCATGTTCCTGCGCGATTTCGGCCTGGATCCCACCAAGTTCATCAAGTCGCCCGGCCACGGGCACAAGCTCGACCGCGTGCGCGAGCTGGTCCGTCGCTTCCCGCGGCTGCGCTGGGTGCTGTTGGGCGACTCGGGACAGGCCGATGCGGAGATCTATGCCGAAGCGGCGTCGGAATTCGGCGACCGCATCGCCGCGATCTACATCCGCGACGTCGACCCCGACCTCGATTCGCCGCGCGACGTGGCGGTGGATGCGCACATCGGCCGCGTCGCCGGTACGCGCGTGCCCATGCTGCGCGCCCGCGACAGCCGCGCGATCGCCGAGCACGCCGCGTCGATCGGGCTGATCCACGCCGACGCGTTGGGGCCGATCGCAGTCGAGGTCGACCGCGACGCCGCCCGCCCGACGCTCGCCGAAGCCGCGGCCACCTCGGCGATTCAGGGCAGCGACGGCGGCCCGGCGGCGCCGGTCGGCTAAAATCCGCGGCCCCACATTCGCCGCACCTGCCGATGTCCTCGCCTTTCGGCACCGAGACCGTGCTCGACGTCCGCCACTGGACGGACGCCTACTTCAGCTTCACCACCACCCGCGACGACGGCTTCCGGTTCGACAACGGCCAGTTCGTGATGATCGGGTTGGAGGTCGAGCAACCGGACGGTACGCGCCGTCCGTTGATGCGTGCGTATTCGATCGCGAGCGCGAACTGGGAAGAGCAGCTCGAGTTCTTCAGCATCAAGGTGCAGAACGGCCCGCTGACCTCGCGTCTACAGCACATCAAGCCCGGCGACACCGTACTCATCGGCCGCAAGCCCACCGGCACCCTGCTGATCAGCGATCTGCATCCGGGCCGCAATCTCTACCTGCTCGGCACCGGCACGGGTTTCGCGCCGTGGCTGTCGATCATCAAGGATCCGGAAACCTACGAGCGCTTCGAGCGCGTGATCCTCTGCCACGGCGTGCGCTCCGCGGCCGACCTCGCCTATCGCGACTACATCGTCAACGAACTGCCGCGCCATGAATTCCTCGGCGAGCAGATCGCGCAGAAACTGCTGTATTACCCGGCGGTGTCGCGCGAGGCGTTCGCGTACAACGACAACGACCACCGCGGCCGCCTCACCGACCTCATGGCGAGCGGCGCGATGATGGAGCAGCTCGGCATCGAGCCGCTCGACGCCGAACACGACCGCGCGATGATCTGCGGCAGCCCGCAGATGCTCGCCGACTTCCGCACGCTGCTCGATTCACGCGGCTTCACCGCCGCGCCGCGCATCGGCACCGCCGGCCAGTACGTGTTCGAGCGCGCGTTCGTCGAGAAGTGATCAGACGGCGCGGACGGCCGGACGACGCGTCGGCGACGGGCCTTCCACCATCTGCAGTAGCACGTCGCCGCGCGACGCCGCGGCGGCGAGATCGCCGGTCAGCGTATTGACGTCGACCTCGGGCGACACCTCGACCACGCACGTCGCGCAATTGCGACCGCCCGCCTTCGACATGTAGAGCGCGAGATCGGCGACGTGCATGGCGTGCTGCCAGTCCACGCCTTCGCGCAGCGGCGACATCACCGCGCCCACCGACACCGTGACGTTGACGGCATGTCCGCCGATGTCGATCGGCTCGCCCGCGATGTGCTGCATCACGCGTTCGGCGAGTTGCGGCAGGCGATCGCCCGCGGCGTCCGGCAGGATCAGCGCGAACTCCTCGCCGCCCCAGCGCACCACCGCATCGTTCTGGCGCACGAGCGTCCGCAGGCGTCGGCCGAGTTCGACGAGCACGCGATCGCCCGCGGCATGGCCCCAGGTGTCGTTGACGCGCTTGAAGAAGTCGACGTCGAGCAGCATCAGGCCGACCGACGAGCCGGCGCGTCGCTGCATCTCGGCTTCGCACCAGCGCCGGTTCGCCGCGCCGGTCAGCGAGTCGATCATCGTCTGCTCGGACAGCACGGCGAGATCGCCGGACAGCTTGCGGTTCGCGCGTCGCGCACGCGACAGGTAACGCACGAGGCCCGCAAGCATCAGCATCGATAGCACCGCGACGCTCGTCCACAAGCGCTGCTGCCAGCGATGCGCGTCCATCTCCGCCGACTGCGCGCGATTGGCGATCGACAGCCGTTCGATCTCACGACCGCGTCGCTCCGATGCGTATTTCTCCTGCAACTCGAGCACGGCCTTGTCGCGCTCCTGCTTCACCATCTCCTGGTTGAGCTCGAGTTCGGCATGCATGGTGGCGACCGCCTCACGCAGGCGGCCCGCCTTCTCGTAGGCCTTGACCAGCTCATCGAGGATTGCGAGCAGGTAGGTGCGCGCGCCGATGCGTTCGGCGAGCGCCTTGGCCGCGAGCAGATCCGCGATGCCTTCGTCGTAGCGGCCCAGCTGCACCAGCGCGATGCCGCGATTCGCACCCGCGACCGCCACGCCGTTGTCGTCGTGCTGCGCCGCACTTGCCGCCTTGGCGCGCTCGGCGAACATCAGCGCCTTCTGAGGCTCGTGGGTCTGCAGGTAGTAGTCGGACAGATTGCCGAGGCTTATCGACACCAGCTCTTCCAGCGACGGATCGTTCCCGGCGAGACGCAGCACGTCGAGCAGCGCCTGCTTCTGCAGTTCGCCCTCGCCGCGCTGCGCGTAGGTGTACGCCTGTTGCGCGCGCACGTACGGCAGCATGTAGCCGTAGCCGATGCGATCGGCGAGCGCGTACGCCTCGGTGCCGAGCTTCTCGGCGCGCGCGAAGTCGCCGAGGTCCGCATTCATGCCGACCATCGGGCTCATGGCACGCACTTCATCGCCGGCCCACCCGCGCGTCGCCGCGATGCCGCGCGCGGCGACCGCGTCGGTGATGCCGTGAGCCATTTCGGTGCGCAGGTCCGCCAGGCGTGCGCGCGTCAACAGGAACTCCATCCGGAGCGCGTCGTCGACGTTGGCGAGCAGCGGCTCCGCCGCGGCCAATTCCGACTTCGCGTCGACGAAGCGCTCGGTCGCGATCGCCCGCTGCGCCCGCGCCACGTGCACGGCGACGCCGCACGGCCCGCAGCGCTCGCGGGTCGCCATCGCGTCGAGCACGGCGAGCGCGCGATCGGCGCGGCCATGCGCGTCCTGCTGGCGCTCCAGCGTTTCGACGGCGGTCCAGTAGCGCGCGCGATCGTCGATCGAAGCGTTCGGCCCCGGACGGTTGTCGGCCGCGCAGAGGCGCTGCAGCACGACCTGCGGACGCGGGTAACCGTGGAGGTGGACGTCGCGCAGGATCGTGGCCACCGACTCCGCATGTGCGGCGGTGGTCGCCAGCAGCAATGCGAGCGCGAGCGGGATGCGGGTCATCGCACCGGATATCGACCCGGGCGGACCCGCGCTTGATGGCGACGCCGGCGAGGTTTCATGAGCGAGTCATCCGGCGGCGACAGTCCATCGTCCGCGTCACGTGCGCCAGAGTGCTACCAGCATCGGCAAGCGCGACACCATGCGCCAGCGCACGGCACCGCACACGCCTCGCCGCTACGCCGCGGCCGACACCGCTGCATCCCCGCGCAGCGCCGCGCGATAGCGGCGGCTGCACGGCACGGTCGCGCCGTCCTGCATGACGATGCGCGCGTCGCCGGAATCGATCGGCTCGATGCGCTCCACGCGGTCGAGATTGACCATGTAGCTGCGGTGCACGCGGCGGAACGTCGCCGGGTCGAGGCGCTCCTCGATCTGCGCCATCGTGCTGCGCAGCGGGTAGTCGCGGCCGCGAACGCGCAGGTTCACGTAGTTGCCCGACGCCTGCAGCCACTCGATGTCCGCGGCCGGCACAAGGAATTCC
>NZ_SELT01000017.1 GCF_004361065.1 Cognatilysobacter terrigena
CGCCTCCGGCGAGTGGCGCGGCCTCGGCGTGCTCGAGGCGTCGAGCACGTCGCGCGATGGCGACTAGTGCACCGGTGGCCAACGCCCAGCCCAACGCGAGTGCGACGAGTGCGGGGCGCGGTGCGACCAACGCGATCGCACCGAGACGCTCCGCGGCGAGATACGACAACGGACCGCCGACCGCACCCAGCACGGCGGCCATACTCGGGCGCAGCGCGGCGAGCGCATGGTTCAGCGTGATCGCGAAGGCGGCCCACAGCGCGAGGATCCACGCCGGCGCAGGCAGAACGCCCGAGTCCGCGGCGTAGGTCACCCAACCGGAGCGGACCAGCGCGCCGTCGAACAGCAGGCCCATCGCGACGGCGGCCGCCACCGTGCGGACATCCGCTACTCGGTGCGGCGACGCCATCGCCTGCACGATGACGAACACCGCGCAGGCGAGCACGCCGAGCGCAGCCCCGCCGCGCGACGCGGCGAGCACCGTCGCCCACCACGCGAGCTGGAAGCCGACGACGTTGAGCACGCGCGCCATCACGCCTCCAGTGCGACGCGGCGGTCGTGCGTCGACGACGACGGCCGGTAGCCCGGTCGCGCGAACAGCATCTGCGCGACGCCGATGGAGCGCTCGCGGAAGCCGCCCTCGCAGTACGCGAGGTAGAACGTCCACATGCGCATGAAGCGGTCGTCGAAGCCGAGCGCGCGCACCTGCGGCAACCCCGCGAGGAAGCGCTCGCGCCAGGCTTCGAGCGTGCGCGCGTAGGAAAGGCCCATGTCCTCGAGGTGCAGCAACGCGAGGTCGCTCGCGGTCGTCTTCGCCGCCATCATCGCGGCGATCGACGGGATGAACGAGCCCGGGAAGACATGGCGCTTGATGAAGTCGACCGAGCGCAGCGCCTGCGCGTAGCGGTGGTCCTCGATGGTGATGGCCTGCACGAGCGCGAGGCCTTCGGGACGCAGCCGGTCGCGCAGGCAGGCGAAGTAGCGCGTGAGGTTCTCGGGCCCGATGGCTTCCACCATCTCGATCGACACCAGCTTGTCGTACACGCCGTCGAGGTCGCGGAAATCGCGCAGCAGCACGTCGACGCGATCCTCCAGCCCGGCTTCCGCGATGCGCGTGCGTGCGAGGTCGTACTGCTCGCGCGACAGAGTGGTCGTGGTGACGTGGCAGCCGTATTCGCGTGCCGCGTGCAGTGCGAACCCGCCCCAGCCCGTGCCGATCTCCAGCACGCGATCGCCGGGCTGCAAGTGCAGCTTGCGGCAGATCATGTCGAGCTTGCGGGTCGAGGCGACGTCGAGCGTGTCGTCGTCGCGTTCGAAGAGCGCCGACGAGTACATGAGGTCGTCCGACAGGAACAGCCGGAAGAAGTCGTTGCCGAGGTCGTAATGCGCCGCGATGTTGCGGCGGGCGCCCGCGCGCGTGTTCATGCGCAGGGCATGCAGCCCGCGCAGCAGCACGCCCGCGAGGCGCGCGGGGCCGCGTTCCATGCCGTCGAGCAGATCGCGATTGCGCACCAGCAGGCGCACCAGGCCGACGAGGTCGTCGCAGCGCCACAGCCCGTCCATGTAGGCCTCGGCCGCTCCGACGCTGCCGCCCTGCGCAAGCGCGCGATAGAAGCGCAGGTCGTCGACGTGCAGCACGGGCGTCGGCGTATCCGGCATCGGCTCGCCGAAGGTTTCGCTGCCGTAGGCGTCACGCAGCGTGACGGTGCCCGCGCGCAGGGCGCGCAGCTGCCGCAGGACGCGCTCGCGCAGCAGGCGATCGAAGGCGCCGAGGGTCGGCGCGGAGGCCAGCGATTGCGTGGTGTCGTTCATGCGGACGGTCGCGAAGTCGGGTGGTCGTGGACGGGTGTGCGCTTGAGCCAGAGCCGCAGCGCCTGCCAGTGGATGGCGCCGAGCACCTGCAGGGTCATCGCCGGATAGCGCCAGAGCAGGCGCGACAGGCCGGCGCGGTCGAGGGGGCGACGCTGCAGCACGAGCGTGGCGTCGAACTCGCGGCTGTCGCCGTCGCGAACGTCCATGTGCACGAGCAGTGCATCGCCCGGTGGCGTGAACGTCCAGTGGTACTCGCGCTGCATGGCCATGAAGGGCGAGACGTGGAAGCTCTTGTCGAAGGTCCAGCGCAGGGCGCGGCCGCGCACCTCGGCATCGGCGACCGGCAGCACGTAGGCGTGCCGTTCGCGCCACGGCGTGTTGGTGATCTCGGCGACGATGAACTCGAGCGTGCGGTGGTCGAGGCCGTAGCAGTAGTAGAAGCTGACCGGGTTGAACGTGTGGCCGAAGTAGCGCGCATGCGTGAGCAGGCGGATCGGGCCGAAGGTCTGGCGGCCTGTCGCGTCGTGGATGCGTGCGCGCACCGCGTCGGCGAGCGGCATGGTGTCGGGGCCGAGGTAGTCGCTGCGACGGAACTCGGCGACGTTGCGGCCGTGCGTCGACCACAGCGGGTGTGCGTCCAGTACGGCGTCGATCTCGTCGAGGTCGACGAACAGCTGCGCCATGCGGTACTCGAACGCATGGGGCGAGGGCCGGTGCCGGCGATGCCGCACCGTGCCTTCGTACAGCGCGCTCGCGCGACGCCGCAGCCGTTCGCCGCCGTCGCTCATGCGCCGCTCCACGCGGGCGACGATGTCGCGATGCGGCCATCCGCACGTTCCGTGGCGTCGTCCGTCCACGGCCATGGCACGCCGAGCGCGGTGGCGACGTCGACCGCACTGCGCAGGCCGTCTTCGTGGAAGCCCCAGCCCCAGTACGCGCCGGCGAACCACGTCGCGCGTCGTCCCTGGATTTCGTGGCGACGCGCCTGCGCGGCCACGGCCTCGGTGGTGAACACCGGATGCGCGTAGTCGACACGTGCCAGCACGCGGCATGGATCGATCGCGTCGCCGCGGTTGAGCGTGACGACGACGGGCGTGGTCACGGGCAGGTGCTGCAGCAGGTTCATGCAGTAGCTGACGGTGCACGGCTGCTGCGGGTCCGGGTCGACGTATGCGTTCCATGCGGCCCACGCCTTGCGGTCGCGTGGCAGCAGGCGCGCCTCCGTGTGCAGTACCACCTCGTTGCGCTGGTAGCCGATGGCACCGAGCACTTCGCACTCCTGCGGATCGGCGTCATTCAGCAGCGCGAGTGCCTGGTCGCTGTGGCAGGCGAGCACGATCTGGTCGAACGTTTCTTCGCCCTCGTCGGTCGTGACGATGACGCCACCGGCTTCGCGGCGCACCAGCCGGACCGGCGTGCGCAGTCGCACCGACGCCGACCACGTGCGTTCCAGCGCTTCGACATAGCGGGCCGAGCCGCCCTGCACCACGCGCCACGGTGCGCGACCGGTGAGCTGCAACATGCGGTGGTTCGCCATGAACTGCACGAGATGGCGCGCCGGGAAATCGAGGATCTGCGCGGCCGGCGCGGACCACAGCGCCGACGCCATCGGCACGAGGTGGTCGTCGCGGAAGGCGTCGCTGTAGCCTTCGTCGCGCAGGTAATCGCCCAGCGTCGGGCCGGGGGACGCCACCCCGAGCAGCCGCGGCGCACGACGATAGAAGCGCACGAGGTCGGCGAGCATCCGCCAGAAACGCGGCGACGCGAGGTTGCGGCGCTGGCAGAAGAGCGTATCGAGCGACGTCGCGTTGTACTCGAGCCCGGTGCGCGCGTTGTGCACCGAGAAACTCATCGTCGTTTCGCGCGTCGGGACGTCCAGCTCGCGCAGCAGGCGCGTCAGCAACGGATAGTGCTCGGGGTTGTGGACGATGAAACCGGTGTCGACGGCGAACGTCTGCCCATCGACCTCGACGCGATGCGTATGCGTGTGGCCGCCGAGATAGTCGTTGGCCTCGAACAGCACGACCTCGTGCGCGCGCGACAGCAGCCACGCGCTGGCCAACCCGGCAATGCCTGAACCGACGACCGCAATGCGCATATCAGCCGCCCGCCTTCGCCCGCACCCACGCGGGCACCGGCTTCAGGTCGTGCACGAGGCCGAGCGCGGCGAGCAGGCGCAGCCCGTACCAGGTGATGTCCACTTCCCACCAGAAGAAGCCCTGTCGCGCGGTGCCGGGGAAGAAGTGGTGGTTGTTGTGCCAGCCCTCGCCGAGCGTGAGCAGCGCGAGCAGCGCGTTGTTGCGGCTGTCGTCGCGCGTGGCGAACCGGCGCGAACCGAACTGGTGCGCCAGCGAGTTGATGGTGACGGTGACGTGGAACAGCGCGACCGTCGACACGACGAAGCCCCAGACGACGAGCTGCGCGCCGCTCGTGCCGAGCCCGGGCGCGACGCGTTCGAGCAGCGCGCCGACCGCGTACAGCGCGACCATCAACGCGACCGGCACCACGATGTCGAACCGGTCGAGCCAGCGGAGCTCCGGAAACCGCGCGAGGTCCGGCACGCGCGTGAGATCGGTGGCGAACGCGCGTCGCGTCAGGAACCAGCCCATGTGGCTGCGCCAGAAGCCGTGCACGCGCGGGGAATGCAGGTCCTGCGCATCGTCCGCGTGCACGTGGTGATGCCGGTGATGCGCCGCCCACCACAGCGGCCCACGCTGGACCGACGACGCCCCGATCACCGCGAATGCGAACTGCATCGCGCGCGATGCACGGAACGTACGGTGGGAGAAGTAGCGGTGGTAGAAGCCGGTGATCGCGAACATGCGCACGAGGTAGAGCGCGAGCGCGACGACCAGCGCGGTCGTCGACACGCCCACCCACAGGACCGCTATGCAACCGAGGTGAAGCGCGACAAATGGCAGCGCGCGCACGAGGTCGATGCGGTCGGCATCACCGTCGTCGGCGCGCGTATCGGCAGAGGTGTCGAACCACCGGAGGACTGAAGCGGCAACAGGGCTGCGCGCAGGCAGGACACGGGACATGGCGGACATCGAAAGGCGACGGCCGCTTTATGGCATGCGCCTGCGGGCCGCCACATCCGTAGATTTGCGTAGAACCCGCGTGGGTTGCGGAAAGTACGGACATCGCGCGGAGGGCCCCTGCGTAGTTGTACGGACGGCGCGCGCGATGACCGGCGCTAACGTCCCGCCTCGCGGTGGCGGAGCGTCCACCGCGCCCTTCCCCCACGACGAGGTCGATGCATGAAAGCGTTGCTGATCGCAGCCGCCGCGCTGCTCGCCACCTCCTCCGTCCATGCCGCCGGGCCCGATGCGGGCCGCTGGTCGTTCACCGTGTTCGGCGGCGCCGACGCGCCCGTCAGCGGTGACGTCCACGACGGCGCGACGGTCGACGTCCCGGATCTGGGCCCACTCAATCCCGCGCTGGCGGGCGTGTCGGCGCAGCTGCGCATCGGCTCGCGCAGCCATTCGCGTGTGTACGACGTCGCCCCGTCCGGCGGCCTTGGTTTCGCGTGGGGCGTGAGCGATCGAATGGAAGTATTCGGCGACGTCCGCCAGTCGCGTGCGTCCGAAGGGCGCCTGCAGGTCGGCGATGCCTTCGTGCCTGCGCTCAACACCTCGCTGCCCGTGTACGGCACGTTCTCGACCTACAAGGCGCTGAGCGTCGAAGGCGGCGCACGCTGGTACTTCATGACGCCGAAGTACGCGCGGCCCTACGTGGCGGCCCGCATCGGCGGGACGCGCACCGATGACATCAAGGCGACGTTCGAGATCCCGGCGGCGGGCATCACCATTCCCGACGCGCCGTTCTATTCCAGCAACTGGGCGCTGAGCGCGGGCGTGGACGTTGGCGTCAACGTGCCGATCTCCGAGCGCGCGAGCTTCGTCGCCGAAACCGGCATTCGGTACGTCGATAAGCTCGATGGCGACGACAGCGCGATCGGTCCGCTGGGACTCGCGGGCATCAACGACACCGGAAAGCGCGTGTCGGTGCCCCTGACCGTTGCGTTGAGGTGGGATTTCTAGGCGAGCGGACCGAGCTCGCGCGCTGGACGCGCAAGGCCGTATTCCTCGGCCTTGCGCACCAGCTCGACGGTGCTGTGCACGTCCAGCGCCTGCATGATCGCGTAGCGATGCGATTCGACGGTGCGCACCGACACGCCGAGTTCCGCCGCGACCTGCTTCGAACGCAGTCCCGCGCAGACGAGCTGCAGCACCTGCTTCTGCTTTTCCGTGAGCGCCTGCTTGCGGCCATGCACCGGCGCGGCGATGACGTGCGCGGCCAGCGTCGGCGTGATGTAGGTGCGCCCGCCACGCACCGCATGGATCGCACGCAGCAGCTCCTCGCCCGCCGAACTCTTGAGCACGTAGCCCGACGCACCGGCACGCAGCGCCTGCTCGGCGAGCGCGGGTTCGGCGTGCATGGTCAGGAACACGAACGGCACAGTGATGCCGCCGTCGCGCAGTTCGCGCATCACGCTCAGGCCGTTACGATCGGGCATCGCGAGATCGGTGACGACGAGGTCGGGCGCGTACTGGCGCACCGCATCCAGCAGCGCCGCACCGCTGGCCACGCATGCGACCAGCTCGAACTCGTCCTGCAGCAGGCGCTGCACGCCTTCGGCCACCAGGCGGTGGTCGTCGGCAAGCACGATGCGCGGGCGGTCGGACGTCATCTGCGGCATTCTCGGCGCGTTCGGACCGGGCGTAGGGCCCGGCCGCGAGCGTACTCCACGACCGTCTCGCCTTGCCGCCTCCGGAGCCCATGAGCACACGCCCGCCGATGCCCTCGCTCGCGCTCGCCGCCGTGGTCACGGCGTCGGTGGCGTCGTCGCAGTGGGCCTCGATGCTGCTGTGGATGCCGAACCCGCACAGCCACATGGTCTGGTTCCCGGGCGCGGTGCTGCTCAGCGCGCTGTTGCTGCAGCCGCGTCGCCGCTGGTGGGCCTGCCTCGTCGGGACGGCACTCGGCGAAGCGGCCGCATTCGGCGTCCTCGGCGTCCCGCCGCTCGCGGTGACGCGCGCGATGCTCGGCTCGCTGCTGCTGACCCCCGCGGTGGCGGTGGGCCTCGACGCCCTGCGCAGCCGGCTGCGCTCGCCGCTCGAGGATTTCCGCCTGCTCACCGCGTTCGTGGTCCTCGCGGGACTCGCGCTGCCGATGCTCAGCGCCGGATGGATCGCGTGGTCGATCCGGGGCACGGTGCTGGCGCCGTATCTGTCGGACTGGCCGAACGTCACCCTCGCGCAGAGCCTCGGCAATCTCATGCTGGTGCCGGCGGTGGTGTGGACGGCGCTGCGTCGGCGGCGCGCGGTGCCCGTGGATGCGAGCGGCGTGAGCGTCGCGGTCGGTGCGGCGCTGCTCGTGCTGCTCTGCGTGCTCTGGACCTGGCGCGTGCCGATGGACCGCCTGCAACCGATGCTGATGGTCGCGCCGGTGCCGTTCCTGATCTGGGCGATGGTGTCGTTCCGCGCGGTCGGCGCGTCGCTGGCGATGCTCGCGGTGGGTCTGCTCGCCATGCATTTCAGCGCGGCGGGCATCGGTCCCTTCATTCGCGACGACCTCGCCACCACCACCGTCGCCGTGCAGCTGTGGACCGTCGCGCTCACCGTCGCCCTGCTCTACATGACCGTGGTCGTCGAGCAGCGCGCCACGCGCACGCAGGCGCTTCAGCATGCGCATCGGCGTCTGCAGACGATGACCGTGCAGCTGATGCGCGCCCAGGAGGATGAACGCGCGCGCATCGCCCGCGATCTGCACGACGGTATCAACCAGTCGATCGCGTCGATCGCCATCCGCATGAGCATCGAGCGCCAGCACGCGGAAGGCTCAACGCGCGCGCTGCTCAGCGACCTCCAGACCGCCGTGACCGATGTGTCGGAAGACGTACGTCGCCTCTCCCACGAACTCCACCCCAGCCTGCTGCGCTACACCGGCCTACCGGACGCACTGCGCGCGTTATGCGATGCACAAGCGGGTGCGGCGCAGGTTCGTGCCCGCATCGAAGACTTGCCCGAGCTGCCCTTGGACGTCGCCACCGCGCTGTATCGCATCGCGCAGGAAGCGCTGCAGAACGCGCACAAGCATGCATCGGCGACCGTCATCGACGTCCGCCTCGAGCGTTTCGATGGAGGCGTGCGATTGGAAATCGAAGACAACGGCGTCGGCTTCCGCGATGACCCGAGCACGCATGTCGACGGCCTCGGGTTGCTCAGCATGCGCGAGCGTGCGCGCGAGATCGGTGGGGAGCTTCAGTTGCGTGCCGGAGGGTCGGGCGGAACGAGAGTGACGGTCGTCGTCCCTCCAGCAAGACGCTGACGGCCTTGTCGCATCGTCGCTCGAACGTTGGAGCGCCGTACGGACGCTGGATTTGCGCTCAGGCAGTCGCGCCGGTCGGCCGCGGCTCGACGACCGCTGTGTCGAGTCGGAAGCCGAGACCGGCAAGTGGTCCTCGACGAAGTTGCCGGCGAGCGCTGATGTGCGCATCTCGCCTCGCTATCGCATCCGGATCGGATCAACGGCGGCGGCATTGCATACCGGGCACTGAAACATGGGCCCACCAGGATTCGAACCTGGAACCAAGGGATTATGAGTCCCCTGCTCTAACCGTTGAGCTATAGGCCCGCAGCGATTGGATTGTAGCGGCTGCAGAAACGACGAGCCCGCCATGTCGGCGGGCTCGTGCGTATTTCGATGATGCGATCGATCAGTCGATGTCGAGGAACGAACGCAGCTGTTCCGAACGGCTCGGATGACGCAGCTTGCGCAGCGCCTTCGCTTCGATCTGGCGGATGCGCTCGCGGGTGACGTCGAACTGCTTGCCGACTTCTTCCAGCGTGTGATCGGTGTTCATGTCGATGCCGAAGCGCATGCGCAGCACCTTCGCCTCGCGCGGCGTCAGGCTGGCGAGCACGTCTCGGACCGTTTCCGACAGGTTGATGTCGGTGGTTGCGTCGATCGGGGACATGACGTTCGTGTCCTCGATGAAGTCGCCGAGATGCGAATCTTCGTCGTCACCGATCGGCGTCTCCATGGAGATCGGTTCCTTCGCGATCTTCATGACCTTCCGGATCTTGTCCTCCGGCATGTCCATTTCCTTCGCCAGTTCTTCCGGCGTGGCCTCGCGGCCGTAGGTCTGGAGCATCTGGCGGGAGATGCGGTTGAGCTTGTTGATCGTCTCGATCATGTGCACCGGGATACGGATGGTGCGTGCCTGGTCGGCGATCGAACGCGTGATGGCCTGGCGGATCCACCACGTCGCGTACGTCGAGAACTTGTAACCGCGGCGGTATTCGAACTTGTCGACCGCCTTCATCAGGCCGATGTTGCCTTCCTGGATGAGGTCGAGGAACTGCAGGCCGCGGTTGGTGTACTTCTTGGCGATCGAGATCACGAGGCGCAGGTTGGCCTCGACCATCTCCTTCTTCGCCTTGCGCGCCTTCGCTTCGCCGTAGGCCATCGCGCGGCTGATTTCCTTCAGCTCGGCGAGCGTGACCTTCATGCGCTGTTCTTCGTCGATCGTCGCCTGCTGTTCGAAGACGATGCGATCCTTGACGTCGCGCAGCGCCGACGCCCACTTCTGCTTGCGCTTGAGCAGCTCGTCGACCCACTCGAGGTTGGTCTGGTTGCCTTCCCACGCGCGGATGAAGTCCTTGCGCGGCATCTTCGCGACGCGCACGGACAGGTCGAGGATGCGGCGCTCGTGCTCCTTCACCTTGGCGACGGAATCGCGCAGGTTCTTGACCAGCGCGTCGGTCAGGCCGAGCGGCAGCTTGAGCGTGACGAAGATCTCCGCCATCTCCTCGCGGATCTTCTTGGTCGACTTGTGATCCGGGCCGTTCTTGGCGTGCGACTTCTCGAACTTGCCGTAGAGGTCGGCCAGCGCGCCCATGCGGTTCGCGACTTCGAGCGGATCCGGACCGGTCGGGCCGGTCTCCTCGGCGGCGTCATCGCCGTCGACGTCGTCCTCCTCGTCCTCGGCTTCGACGTCCGTCACTTCGGCAACGGGCGGCACTTCCGGCACTTCGTCGATCAGGTCGTTGAAACCGACCACGACTTCGGCGAGGCGCTTCTTGCCGCCCTTGTGCAGTTCGTAGTCGCCGAGGATCCAGGCGATCGTGCCCGGGAACGACGCGAGCGAGGCCTGGACCTGCGAGAGGCCCTCCTCGATGCGCTTGGCGATGGCGATTTCGCCTTCGCGGGTCAGCAGCTCGACCGTGCCCATCTCGCGCATGTACATGCGCACCGGGTCGGTCGTGCGACCGCCTTCGGTATCGAGCGAGGTGAGTGCGGCCGCGGCTTCTTCCGCGGCGGTCTCGTCGACTTCGCGGTTGCCGCTGGCTTCGCCGGCGAGCAGCAGGGTCTCGGCGTCCGGCGCAATTTCATGCACCTGGATGCCCATTCCGTTGATCATGCCGATGATGTCTTCGATCTGTTCGGGATCGACGACGTCGTCGGGCAGGTGATCGTTGACCTCGGCGTAGGTGAGGTAGCCCTGCTCCAGACCCTTGCTGATCAGTTGCTTGATGTCCGACACCTGGGTCTGACGTTCGTTGGCCATGGGCTGCGCCACCTGAGTAAAGGGGTCGAGGGAACCGTGCATTATACCAGCGGGACCTGCCGGACTGGTCCGGAAAGGCGCCCGGAGGCTGAGCGGGTCAGGCCCGCAGCAGGAAGGTGACCGGGCCGTCGTTGACCAGGCTGACGACCATATGGGCGCCGAAACGTCCGGTTTCCACCGTCGGATGCGCCAAACGGCAGGCTTCGACGAGCCGGTTGAAGAGGGGTTCAGCGATCTCAGGCGCCGCGGCGGTCTGGAACCCCGCCCGCATGCCGGACGACGTGTCCGCGGCCAAGGTGAACTGGCTGACCAGCAGCAGGCCGCCACCGGTCTGGCCCAGGCTCCGGTTCATGCGGCCGCCGTCGTCCTCGAAGACCCGATAGCCCAGCAGGCGTTGCGCCATCCGCGCGACCTGCGCCTCGCCGTCGCCGGGTTCGACGCCCACCAGCGCGAGCAGCCCGGGGCCGATCGCCCCGACCATCTCGCCCGCGACGACCACGTCCGCGCGCGTGACGCGCTGGATCAGGGCGAGCATGGGCTGCGGCGAACGGGCATGCGCTCAGGCTAGCAGAGCCTCCGACGGGCCCGCCCGCTCGGCCGCGCGCGGTCGCCCGTAGACTGGCCGGATGCCGCGTGTCTTGGCCGCCCTTCTCTACGCCCTCGCCGTCGTCGTCGCCCGCCTGCCCTGGCGTTGGCTGGGCGCGCTCGGCGACGCCATCGCCGCCCGCGCCGTCCGCCGAGGCAGCCGCGAATCGCGCATCACCCTGCGCAACCTCGAGCTGATCCAGCCGGACGCGACGCCCGCGCAACGCGAGTCGCTGCGTCGCGACGTGCTGCGCGTCACCGCGCGCCAGGCGCTGGAGACGCTGCGGTTCTGGACGCGTCCGCATGCGCGCAACCTCGAGGACATCGTCGAGCACCGCGGCGCGGAACGCCTCGACGCCGCGATCGCCGCGGGACGGGGCGTCATCGTCGTCGCGCCCCATTACGGCAACTGGGAGCTGCTCAACCAGTGGCTCGCCTCGCGCACGCCACTCGCCATCCTCTACGCGCCGCCGGAATCCGCAGTGGGCGACGCCTTCCTGCAGCGCGTCCGCGCCGCGCACGGCGACGCGTCGCGCGTCACCCAGATCCGCGCCGAGGCCGCCGGCGCGCGCCAATTGTTCAAGTGGCTGCAGGGCGGTGGCGTGGTCGGCATCCTCCCCGACCAGCAGCCCAAGCAGGGCGACGGCGAATTCGCGCCGTTCTTCGGTCGCCCCGCGCTGACGATGAGCCTGCTCGGCCGCCTCGCCTCGCGCACCGGCGCGGCGGTCCTCATCGCGTGGTGCGAGCGCATCGGCGAGGACGCACGCGGCCCGCGCTTCGCGCTGCACGTGGAGCCGGTCGACGCCGCCGTCGCCGATCGCGACATCGCGACGTCGGTCGCCGCGCTCAATGGCGCGATCGAGCAGGTGGCACGTCGCGATCTCGCGCAGTATCAATGGACGTACAAACGCTTTTCGATACAGCCCGACGGAACCAACCCGTACTGGCCGGACTGCTACTGACGAAGGGGAACGACATGCGGACGATGTGGGGATCGGCCGTGCTCGCACTGGCGCTCACCGGTTGCGGCGCCGTCGACACGATGAAGGAGGGCTTCGCCCACGCGGGCGAAGTGGCATCGGATCTCGAGAAATCCGTCGGTCGGCGGCCGCAGGTCGGCTTCAACTGGACCAACGGATCCCTCGCGAGCGTCACCGTGGTGTTCGACGGCATTCCGCCCGGCGCGAGCAACGAACGCATCGCTCGATTGAGCCGCGACGCCATCGCCGCGCACTTCAAGCAGGCGCCGCGCAGCGTGACGATCAGCTACGTACTCAGCGAGTGACGCCTGCTTCGGCGGCGACGTCGCGCAGCATCGCCTCGTAGTTCGCCGCCATGCGCTCGCGGCTGTAGCGCGTGAGGGCCGCGGCACGCGCCGCGGCCCCGAGTCGCGCGGCTTCGGCGTCGTCGCGCAGCAAGTGCTCGATGGCATCCGCGAGCGCGACCGGATCATTCTCCGGCACGATGCGTCCGTCGACACCGTCGTTGAGTGTCTCGCGCACACCGGGCACGGCGCTTCCGATCACCGCGCATCCCGCGGCCATGCCCTCGATCAACGCGAGCGGCATGCCTTCGTAATGCGTCGACAGCACGCACAGGCGATGGCGCATCAGCAGCGATGGAACGTCGCGATGCAGGCCGAGGAACTGCACCTGGTCACCGAGTCCCAGCTCGCGCGCCAGCTTCTCGACCGGCTCGCGATGCACAGGCTTGCCCGCGCCCGCGAACATCACCGGCGGTGCAAGGCCGCGCTCGCGCAGGATCGCCACGGCACGCACCAGCGTCGCGTGATCCTTCTGCTTGGAAAACCGCGCGACCATCACGATGCCCGGCACGCGCGCCTGCACCGGCAGCATGTCGGTGCGCACGAACGGCGTCACGCGAATGCCGTTCGGAATGGCAATGGTGCGATCGGCCGGCATGCCCATGTCGAGCAGCACCTGCCGCACGCCTTCCGAGCAGCCGACGATGCGGGCGGTACGTTGCGCGAGCCAGCGCGTCTGTCGACGACGCCATGCGGTGTAGCGCTCGCGCGTGTTGTGCTCGACGTGCACGAGCGCCGGTACTTTCGCGAGCAGGCCGGCATAGCGGCCCCAGAGATGTTCCGAGAACCCGTGTGCGACCAGCACGTCGGGCTGCCAGCGTCGACACAGCCGCACGAGCGAGAGGATCGTCGCGATGTGCGTCGCGCCAGTGACGACTTCCAGCGGCACGCCGGCGTCGCGCAGTTCTTCGATGCGCGCGGGATCGGTGCGGCGCTTGCGACGAAGCACCAGCAGCGGCTCGATCGCCCCGCCCGCGCGATGCGCATTCACCAGCGCGATGGCGACCTGCGTCGCGCCGCCGGAGAACCCGCCGGTGACGAAATGAATGACGCGCAGGGGTCGATCGCCGGCCATCGGAGCTCCTTGGTGCGCACAGCGTAAAGCGCGACGCAGCGGCCGCCTATACTCGCAGCGTCTCCGCTGACGATCCCCCATGCCCGCACCGCTGCCCCTCTCCGGCGTCGTCATCACGCTCAACGAGGCCGACCGCATCGGTCGCTGCATCGCGTCGATGCGCGAGGTCTGCGACGAGATCATCGTGCTCGATTCGGGCTCGACCGACGAGACAGTCTCCATCGCACGCAGCCTCGGCGCGCGCGTCAAGCATCGCGACTGGGACGGTTTTGCACGCCAGAAGAACGCAGCGATCGAACGCGCGCGGCATCCGTGGGTGCTTCTGCTCGACGCCGACGAATGGCTGGAACCCGTGGCGCGAGACGAAATTCGCAAGCTGTTCGCCAGCAATATCGAGTCCGCCGACTGCTGGCTCCTGCAACGCCGCACGCACTTCCTCGGCCACGCGATGCGTGCCGGCAGCTTCGCCCGCGAACCCGTGCATCGTCTGTTCCGTCAGGCCATGCGCCATGGCGACGTGCCCGTGCACGAATATCTCGACGTCGACGGGTGGAATGTCCGGCTGTCGTCGATTGCGCTGGAGCATGACACTGCGCGCAGCGAGGACGAGTACTCGGCGAAGTTGCAGCGCTATGCGCGGCTGTGGGCGGATGCGCGCGCGACGCGTGGGAAGCGCCCGTCGGCATTACGTGGCCCGGCCGCCGGTGCGGCGTATCTATTGAAGAACCTGGTGCTGCGCGGCGGCTTCGTCGATGGGCACGCCGGATGGCGCTTCCATCGTCTGCATGCGCGCTATTCCGTGCTCAAGTACCGCCTGCTTCGGGAACGGCTGCGGCCGGGCTGACCACCGGCTTCGCGGCGCATCGCGCGGCGGCGTCCGACGGCACCAGCCACCACTCGCGACGATTGCTGTGGCCGACGAACGTGGCGCGGGCGCGGTCGATGCACGACGCCAGAGCGTCGTCTTCGAGGAGGATCCACCGGCGCGACGGCGCCTCGCGTTGCCAGACCAGTGCATCGCGTAGCTGCAGCGCGGGATCGCGCACGAAGCCGAATGTGCGCGCCGGCCGATCGGCCATCAGCAGGTTCTGTTCCTTCCACGCGACGAGCGCGAATTCGTCGGTCGGCCCGACGATGTGCGCGGCGCGTTGCATGAGGCCGCGCGCGGAGCTGGCGTCGTTGAGCAGGGGTTGCGCGGCGAGGCCGACCAGCAGCCAGAGTCCGGTGAGCGTGCCGAGGAGTGCGGCGACGCCACGACGTACGCCGAACGCGAACACCATTGCCGCCCCCCAGGCGGCGATCGCAAGCATCATGCGACCTAGCGCGTCGGCGCCGCCGACCATGCCACGCGCCTCGTCCAGACGCTGCTCGAAGCCCGGATGACCGAACACGACCATCGCCCCGGCGATGCCGAGCAGCAACGTCAGCGCTGTCGCCAGGCCGAATGCGAGACGCCGGGCATTCGGCTGTTCGATCGCCGCCGGCAACCACGCGCCGAGCGCGAGGCAGAACATCGGCAGCGCCGGCAGGATGTAGACCTCGCGCTTGCCTGCGCTGAGGCTGAAGAACACGACGACCAGCGCCACCCATGTCAGCAGCAACGCGAGCCGGCCGTCGCGTGCACGCCATGCATCGCGCCAACCGCTCCACACCCACGGCAGCGCCAGCCATGCGGGCAGCCACTGCGTGAGGATGACGACGGGGAAATACCAGACCGGCTGGATGTGATGGGACGGATCGACGTAGCGCTTGGCCGTCTGCCGCAACAGGATGTTGTCGGCGTAATCGTGCAGCGCAGGGTCCGTGCTGTGTTCCACCGCCCAGAGCATCGGCCCGAGCCACACGGCGATCGGCAGCACCAGCAGCACCGGGCCGAGCCAGGTCGCAGGACGTCGCCACCCCTGCGCACCGATCGACGCCCAGCCGCGTGCATGCAGCACCGCGGCGGGAATCAGAACGAGCAGCGCGATCACGCCGACGCCCTTCGTGATCACGCCCAGGCCGGCGGCGAACCAGCCGAGGTACCACATGCGCAGGTCCGGCCCGCGCACGAGGTGGCGCACGAGGCCGTACACCGACAGCGTCACCCAGAACACGAGCAGCGGGTCGATCTGCGCGCGGCGCGCCTGGAACGTAAACGCGAAGGTGAAGAGCAGTGCCCATGCGGCGTACGCGCCGGCGCGACGGTCGTACAGACGCGCACCGAGATCGCGCAGCAGCGCGAGCGTGCCGAGCGAGGCGAGCAACGACGGCAGCAAAAACGCGACGCGCAGGTTGCCGACCACCGTCAGCGCGATCGCCTGCAGCCACATGAAGAGCGGCGGCTTGTCGGCGTAGAGCTCGTTGCCACGCATCGGGAACAGCCACTGATGGCTGTCGACCATCTGTTTCGCGACGAGCGCGAAACGCGGCTCGTCTGCCGGCCACGGATCGCGCAGGCCGAGCCCGGCGCCGAGTACGAGCAGGGCGACGAGCCAGAACAGCCAGCGTTCGCGGGATTCGGCAGTCTTGAGCATCCGCCGATGATACGGGCGGCGCGGCTGCGCGCCGTCAGCGTTTGACGAGGCGCGCGTAGAAGAAGCCGTCGCGACCGCGCTCGCCCGGCAGCACCTGCCGACCGACGCCGCTCTCGCGACCGAAGCGCGCATCCAGCGGCTCGGCGACAGCGTCCGGCGTGCGCGCGAGAAACGCGTCGACCTGGCGCTCGTTCTCGTCGCGCAGGATCGAGCAGGTGGCGTAGAGCAGCACGCCGCCGGGCGCCACGGTCGTCCACAACGCGTCGAGCAGCTTGGCCTGCAGCGCGACCAGCGCATCGAGATCGCTTTCGCGACGGTGCAGCACGACGTCGGGCTGGCGGCGGACGATGCCGGTCGCGGAGCACGGTGCGTCGAGCAGCACGGCATCGAACGGCGTGCCGTCCCACCACGTGGCGACGTCCGCTGCGTCCGCGGCAATCAGCCGCGCGCGATCGCCGAAGCCGAGCCGATTCATAGCCTTCTCGACCTGCGCGAGACGCGCGGCGTCGACATCGATCGCGGTCATTGCGAGCGACGGATCGCGCTCGAGCAGGTGCGTGGTCTTGCCGCCAGGTGCAGCGCAGGCATCGAGCGCGCGCGCACCGCTCTTTGGCGCGAGCGCGTCCGCGACCGCCTGCGCCGAGGCGTCCTGGACGGTGACGAGGCCGTCGTCGAAGCCCGGCAACGTCGACACGGGCACGGCATGTGCCAAGCGCAACGCGTCGGGCAGCACGTCGTCGGCGAGCGCTTCGATGCCGACTTCGGCGAGGCGCGCGAGGTAGTCGTCGCGCGTGATCCTTTGCCGATTGACGCGAAGCCACATCGGCGGCGCGTGCGTGCTCGCGTCGAAGATCGCGTCGACATCACCGGGCCAATCGGCTTCGATGCGCGCGCGCAGCCAGCCGGGCCAGTGTGCGCGTGCATCCGCCATCGGAACACCGTCGCGCTGCGCGCGGCGCAGCAGCGCATTCGCCAGGCCGGCGCGATGCGCCTGCCCACTTGCGCGCATCGCGTCGACCGTCGACGCCACCGCTGCGTGCGCCGGAAGCGCGAGTGGATCGAGCTGCGCGAGGCCGACCATCAGCAATGCCCGCACGGCGCCGTCGCGGCGTGGCAACGGTTTCGGCATCCATGCATCGAGCGCGGCCGCATAGCGCGACGGTGCGCGCAGCACCGCGAGCACGATGGCTTCGGTCAGCGCACGATCGCGCGGATCGGCGAGCGTCGACAAGGCGGGGCCGAGTTCGGCACGCAGCGAACGATGACGATGCAGCACGGCGTCGAGCACACGCGCCGCCGCCAAGCGTGGCGCGATGCCGGGCGCATTCGTCGACGCATGCTCGCGTGCGGCCATCGGCACGCGTCAGGCGACGCGCAGGTCCTGCCGCGCGTTGAGGAAATCGGCGACGGTGATCGCACGCCCGCCTTCGCGCTGCAGCACGCGCACGCGCAACGCGCCGTCGCCGCAGGCGATGTCGAGGCCCTCGCGACCCGCGCGCAGCAGCGTGCCGGGCGCGGCGTTCGACGTGTCGTCGATCGCGACGGCGCCGTGCACGCGCACGCGTTCGCCGGCGATCACGGCTTCGGCCATGGGCCACGGATTGAACGCGCGCACCTTGTTCGCGAGGAAGCGCGCCGGCTGCGACCAGTCGAGGCGCGCTTCGCTCTTGTCGAGCTTGTGCGCGTAGGTGACGCCGACCCCCGGCTGCCGCTGCGGCACCGGACGGATGCCGGCACGCAACAGGCCGATGCCGTCACGCAGCACCTGTGCACCGAGTTCGGCAAGGCGATCGTGCAACTGGCCGCCGGTTTCGTCGGCGCCGATCGGCAGCGACTGCGACAGCAGCACCGGGCCGGTGTCGAGGCCCTTCTCCATCTGCATGAGGCAGATGCCGGTTTCCGTGTCGCCGGCTTCGATCGCACGCTGGATCGGCGCGGCGCCACGCCAGCGCGGCAGCAGCGAGGCATGCACGTTCCAGCATCCGTACTGCGGGATGTCGAGCACCGACTGCGGCAGGATCAGGCCGTAGGCGACGACGATCATCACGTCCGGCTGCAGCGCACGCAGCGCGTCCTTCGAGACCTGCGCCTTGAAGTTCTCCGGCTGCAGCACCGGAATGCCGCGCAGGAGCGCTTCCTTCTTGACCGGCGACGGCGCGAGCCCGCGGCCGCGGCCCGCCGGACGATCGGGCTGCGTGTAGACCGCGACGACTTCGCCGCGCTGCGCGGCGGCGCGCAGGCAGGGAACGGCGAACTCGGGCGTGCCGGCGAAGACGATTCTCATGCGGATCGGCGAAGTCGAAGGACGGCGGAGGATAGCGAGCGCCGCGCGACGGTCGCGCTACGGCGAATGTGCGCGTCGATGCGCGCGAACGAGTCCCGGTGCACGCCGCGGGTCAGCGCGACGCGGCCATGCGTCGTCAGGCGCGCTTACGCTTGGCGAGCTTCTTGCGGACCATCTCGCGCTTGAGCGGCGACAGGTAGTCGACGAACAGCTTGCCGGCGAGGTGGTCCATCTCGTGCTGGATGCAGACCGCGAGCAGGCCATCGGCCTGCATCTCGAACGACTGGCCGTCGCGGCCGATCGCACGCACCTTGATGAGGTTCGCGCGGGTGACGTCGGCGAAGATGTCCGGCACCGACAGGCAGCCTTCCTGGTAGACCTGCTCGCCCTCGCGCTCGAGGATCTCCGGGTTCACGAACACGAGCGGTTGCGAGCGGTCCTCGGACACGTCGATCACCATGAAACGCTGGTGCACGTCGACCTGGCTGGCGGCGAGGCCGATGCCGGGCGCCTCGTACATGGTCTCGAACATGTCGTCGAGGCGCTTCTGGAATGCGGGCGAGGTGACCTCGGCCGGCTCGACGGGCTTGGCGACCGTGCGAAGGCGGGGATCGGGGAATTCGAGGATGTCGAGAATGGCCATGGCGGAGTCCGGGGCGTCGCCGGCGGTTCGGGCGATCGCGGCGCGTTCATGAAATCGACGCGCGGGAAATGGGGGTCACCGTCACAACCGCAGGACGGGAGCACATTCTACCGCCCTGCGGGCATTGCATCCGTCGAGGCGGCGTGGGCTATAGTGCCAGCGCCCTTCAAGGAAGGGGCTCCGCCTGCTGGGGAATCAGGTCCATGGCCATGATGAAGACTTTCCGCGCGGTGGCTGCTGCCGCGCTGCTGACCGTTGCCGCCGCAGCTGTATCGGCGGACCATCCGGACACCTACACCGTCAAGCGCGGTGACACGCTCTGGGACATTGCCGGCCGCTTCCTCAAGAAGCCGTGGCTGTGGCCGGAGATCTGGCAGGCGAACCCGCAGATCCGCAACCCGCACCTGATCTATCCGGGTGACGTGATCTCGCTCGCCTATCTCGACCGCGTGGCCGTGCAGCCGGGTCCGCGCACCGAGGCGCCGCTCACCGGCGTGCCGCTGGCGGAAGTGGAGCCGTTCCTCAAGAACCTCCGTGTCGTCGACCGCGTCGACAACATGCCGTACGTGGTGGGCGTCGAGGAAGATCACCTGCGCGCCGTCGGCCAGCAGGTCGTCTACATCACCGGCGTCGACGCGCAGCCCGGCCAGCGCTGGGCCGTGGTGCGCCCGACGGTGCGCTACACGCATCTCGACCGCACCGCCTGCTGCGACCTCATGCACAAGGACGACCTGGATTTCCGCGGCGATCACGTGATCGACTTCGAGAACTACTGGACGTCCGCCGTGCTGCCGGACAAGGGCAGCGAGGAGCTGGGTTACGAGCTGCGCCAGCTCGCCACGGGCACGGTCAGCCGCGCCGCCGGTGGTGGCGTCGACACCGCCACGCTCGTGCTCGACGGCAACGGCCGGGAAGTGCGTGTCGGCGATCGCCTCATCCCGGTCGCGGCGCAGGAGTACGACCTGCAGTTCTTCCCGCACCCGCCGAAGGCGCAGTTCGAATACGGCCGTGCGCAGATCCTGGCGGTGGCCGATGAAATCAGCCACGGCGGTCCGCACGACGTGGTCGCACTGTCGGTCGGCGCGCGCGACGGCATCGACAACGGCACGGTGTTCTCGACCTGGCGCGTCGGCAGCCTGACGCCGGATCGCGTGCGCATGGGCGACGAACGCGATGCCGACACCATCGCGCGCACCGACCACGTCCGCCTGCCGGACGAGTTCGCGAGCCACGTGATGGTGTTCCGCACGTTCGAGAAGGTCAGCTACGCGCTCGTCATGGACGGCATCCGCCCGACCGCGGTCGGCCAGGAGCTGAAGCACCCGGACGCGACGCAGTAACGCTCGGACAAATCCGACAGTTCCACGCGACGGCGCCTGAGGGCGCCGTCGTCGTTTCGGCGCGACGCTGTGTCGATGCATGACGCGCTCGCTCTCGCCATTCTCGTCGCCGCCGGCGGCCCGCTCGCACCGCGGCGTGCGCTTCTCGAAGCCGCGGGGACGGCATCGCAGGCGCTCGGTGATCCGGCCGTCTGGGGCGCATGCGGGCTGAGTGCTGCACAGATCGCGGCATTGCGACGCCCGGCGCCGGAAATGCTGAGCACCGTCGAGGCGTGGGTTCGCAAGCCCACGCATCGCATCGTCGGCTGGACCGATCCGGACTACCCGCCTGCGATGCGCGCCGCGGCGAGTCCGCCTGTCGCGCTCTTCGTCGACGGCGACAGCTCGCTGCTGTGGCGACCGGCGATCGCCGTGGTCGGCAGTCGCGGGCCGACGCCCGGTGGTCGCGAGCACGCGGGCGACTTCGCGCGCGCGTTCGCGCACGCCGGCTTCGTGGTCGGCAGCGGACTTGCTGCGGGCATCGACGCCGCCGCGCATGCCGCCACGCTCGACGCAGGCGGTGCGACCGTCGCGGTGCTCGGCACCGGGCCGGACGTGGTGTATCCGCGATCGAACGCCGAGTTGCATGCGCGCATCGCCGAGTCCGGTGCACTGGTCAGCGAGCATCTGCCCGATACCGCGCCGCGCAAGGAGCACTTCCCGAGCCGCAATCGCCTGCTCGCGGCGTTGTGCCTGGGCACCGTGGTCGTCGAGGCCGCGGAGCGCTCGGGCGCGATGATCACCGCGCGACTCGCGGCCGACGCCGGTCGCGAGGTGTTCGCGGTGCCCGGCTCGATCCGTAACCCGCTCGCGCGTGGCTGCCATCGCCTGATCCGGGACGGCGCCACACTGGCTCAGTCCCCGATGGACGTGATCGACGCCCTGGGCGATGCCGCCGCGGCGCAGGCCGCGTCGCATCGCCTAGCGCTCGACGTCGACGCGCTGCCGAACGCTGAACCGTCGCCCAGCGCACCCACGTACACCGACGACTCCGACCACGATCTGTTGTGGAAAACGCTCGGCTTCGACCCCACGGATATGGACAGGCTCATCGAGCGGACTGGATTGACGCCCTCCCGGCTGTCCTCCATGCTGCTCGTCATGGAGCTGGAGGGTCGCGTGGCCCAGCAGCACGGTCGGTTCTTCCGGGTGGCGTAAGTCGCACGGTTCGGGTCGGCCCTGCGGGTCCCGCGCAAGGGGTTCCGGACCCACCGCGTCGCGCACGCGACGCAGGCCGAGGGACATGAAAGAAAACATCCTCGACGTACTGCTCTACCTCTTCGAACACGTTCTCGATGGCGACACCGCGCTTCCCGGCGACCCGGATGCGCTGCAGAGCAGCGCCCTGCTCGGCGAGCTGACCGACGCCGGCTTCTCGCCCGCCGAAATCAACAAGGCCTTCGACTGGCTCGATGAGCTCGCCCGCGCGCGTCCCGCGGCGCAGCCGGCGCGCGCGAACGGGCCGGTGCGGGTGTACGCCGGGCCCGAGCTGACCAAGCTCGACGCCGAATCGCGCGGCTTCCTGATGTTCCTCGAGCAGCACGGCGTGCTCGACGCCGGCCAGCGCGAACTCGTGCTCGACCGCGCGCTCGCGCTGGAGCAGGACGCGATCGATCTCGACGATCTGAAATGGGTCGTGCTGATGGTGCTGTTCAACCAGCCCGGCAGCGAGGCGGCGTACGCCTGGATGCAGACCCAGATGTTCGACGACGAGCCCGAACCGGTACATTAGTCGCGGGCCCTGGGGAGGGCCGCGAACGTATCGGGGGATACCTTGGATTGGTTCTATCACGACCCTGGACAGGGTCGCGTCGGCCCGTTGACGGCCGACGAACTGCGTAATCGATATCGCGACCGCCGCATCCAGCTCGACACGCTGGTCTGGCGCGAAGGCCTGCGCGAATGGCAACCGCTCGATCGCGTCGCCGACGAGCTGGACCTGCTGTCGGTCAAGCCGGACGCGAGCCGTCCGCCGCCGTTGCCGCCCGGCCCCGCCGCCGGCGTAGGCGGTACCGCGTACGCGACGAATGCGTCGCCCGGCTATGCGCCGGCCTACGCGAACCGCGCACCGGGACCCGGCTATCGCGCCGCGCCGCCGCCGAAGCGCGGAATGTCGGGCTGCCTGATCGCATTGATCGTCGTCGGCGTGCTGGCGATCCCGATGATCGGCATCCTCGCGGCGATCGCGCTTCCGGCCTACAACGATTACGTCATCCGCTCGAAGGTCGCGCAGCAGGCCGACATGCGCGCGAAGATGATCGAGATGCAGTTCGCGGAAGCGAAGCAGCGCCTGGGCCGTTGCCCGCAGGACGCGTCCGAACTCGGCGCGCAGGACGCCGGCAACATCAAGTTCGGCCAGATCGGCGATGGCCGCTGCGGCTTCGAGATCACGCTGCGTGATCCCAAGCCGCAGATCGACGGCAAGACCATCCTGTACGTCGAGCCGACACCGCCGTCGACCCAGTGGGACTGCACCGGCGGCGACCTGCCGGCGCGCTATCGCAACCGCATCTGCAAGCCTGAAACGGACGGCACGCCATGAGCACCTGGTACTACAGCGACACGCAGCGCAATCGTCTTGGTCCCGTCGCTGCCGACGATCTGGCGCAACTCCATCACAACGGGCAACTCACGCCGGAAGTCCTCGTTTGGCGTGAAGGCATGCCCGAATGGAAGCCCTGGCGCGAGGTGATGGCGGAGGTGCTCGGTGCCGGCGCCGTGGCGGTCGGGGCTGCTGCTCCGGCTCGCGCCACATTCGCAGTGGCGGACGACGGCGGCGGTCGCAATCCCTACGAGGTCGTCCAGCGTGTCACGCACGACGCTTCGCCTTACGCCGCACCCGGGGCGGCAGTCGGCAACGTGTATGCAGCGGCAGTGCAGGACGGCGAGGTGGTGTACGCGGGCTTCTGGAAGCGCTACGCCGCGTACTGGATCGACGCCTTCATCGTCGGCGCCGTCGGCTTCCTGGTGCAGATGATGGTCGCTGCCGTCGTCTTCGGCGGCATGTCGGCCTTGCAGAGCGATCCGGCGGGTGCACTGGGAACGGCGGGCGGCATCGTTGGCCTCCTCGCGATGTACGTGACCCCACTGCTGCTGCAGGCCGTCTACTTCGGGTTCTTCCACGCCTCGGCCAATCAGGCAACCCCGGGCAAGATGGCGATCGGCATCAAGGTGACCGACGACCATGGCGATCACATCTCGTTCTGGCGCGGCTTTGGGCGCTACTTCGGTCTGCTGCTGTCCGGTATTCCAATTGGCATTGGCTACATCATGGCCGGCTTCACCGACCGCAAGCGCGCGCTCCACGACATGATCTGCAGCACGGTCGTGGTCGATAAATGGGCTTTCACGAGCCACCCCGAGCGCCAGCGGACGGAACTCGGCACGGTCGCCACGGTGATCATCGTGCTGTCGGTTCTGGCGGTCGTGGGCTACTTCGTTTTGATCGGCGTTTTCGTGGCCGCGATGGCCAGCGCGGGCGCCCACTGACCCCCGGTCGCGCTCGCCCGGCTTGACAGCCGTGGGCGGTGCGTGATGACACTAGATATAGAGAATCAGCGCGCCCGCGGACCCGTCCGCGGGCGTCGCCGCTTCCACGCCCCGGTTTTTTACGCTGTCCTCTCGCTGCCGCGCGGACCCTCGCGCGTCGGGAGCCCCGGGCCGCCCGCCCCCACGGAGCGCCGCCATGGCCAAGAACCTCCTCATCGTCGAATCGCCTGCCAAGGCCAAGACGATCAACAAGTACCTCGGCAAGGACTTCACCGTCCTCGCCTCCTACGGCCATGTCCGCGACCTCGTCCCGAAGGAAGGCGCGGTCGATCCTGACCACGGCTTCGCGATGCGCTACGAGCTCATCGACAAGAACGAGAAGCACGTCGATGCGATCGCCAAGGCCGCCAAGAGTGCCGAGCACCTCTATCTCGCGACTGACCCGGACCGCGAGGGCGAGGCGATCAGCTGGCACATCGCGGAAATCCTGAAAGAGCGCGGCCTGCTGAAGAACCGCTCGCTCGAGCGCGTGGTCTTCACCGAGATCACCCCGCGCGCGATCAAGGAGGCGATGACCAAGCCGCGCGCGATCGCCGAGCCGCTGGTCGACGCACAGCAGGCGCGTCGCGCGCTCGACTACCTCGTCGGTTTCAACCTGTCGCCGGTGCTGTGGCGCAAGGTGCAGCGCGGGCTGTCCGCGGGTCGCGTGCAGTCGCCGGCGTTGCGGATGATCGTCGAGCGCGAGGAAGAGATTGAAGCCTTCATCGCGCGCGAGTACTGGACGATCGAAGCCGAGGCGACGCATCCGTCGCAGCCGTTCACCGCCAAGCTGACGAAGCTCGACGGCAAGAAGGTCGAGCAGTTCACGCTGACGAACGAGACCGACGCGCATAGCGCGCGCGACCGCATCAAGCGCGACGCGCAGGGCATGCTGCAGGTCACCGACGTCACCAGCAAGGAACGCAAGCGTCGTCCGTCGCCGCCGTTCATCACGTCGACGCTGCAGCAGGAAGCCGCGCGCAAGCTCGGCTTCTCCACGCGTCGCACGATGCAGGTTGCGCAGAAACTGTACGAAGGTCTGCCGATCGGTAGCGAAGGCACCGTCGGCCTGATCACGTACATGCGTACCGACTCGGTGAACCTGTCGCAGGACGCGATCGTCGAGATCCGCGACGTGATCGCGCGCGACTTCGGCACGCGCGCCGTGCCGGACAAGCCGAACGTCTACACCACCAAGTCGAAGAACGCGCAGGAAGCGCACGAAGCGATCCGTCCGAGTTCCGCGCTGCGCACGCCGGCATCGGTGGCGAAATACCTGCCGGACGACGAGCGTCGCCTGTACGAGCTGATCTGGAAGCGCGCGGTCGCATCGCAGATGGTGCCGGCGACGTTGAATACGGTGAGTGTCGATCTCGCCGCGGGCAGCGATCACTCGTTCCGCGTGTCGGGCACGACCGTGGTCGACCCGGGTTTCCTCGCCGTGTACGAGGAAGGCAAGGACACGAAGAGCGCCGAGGACGACGAGGAAGGCCGCAAGCTGCCGGCGATGAAGACCGGCGATCGCATTCCGCTCGCGCAGGTCGTTGCGGACCAGCACTTCACCGAGCCGCCGCCGCGTTATTCGGAAGCATCGCTGGTGAAGGCGCTGGAGGAGTACGGCATCGGGCGTCCGTCGACCTATGCGTCGATCATCGGCACGCTGCTCGCGCGCAAGTACGTCGAACTCGAGAATCGCCGCTTCCGTCCGACCGACGTCGGCCGCGCGGTGAGCAAGTTCCTGTCGGCGCACTTCACCCGCTACGTCGACTACGACTTCACCGCCAAGCTGGAGGACGAGCTCGACGCGGTGAGCCGCGGCGAGGAAGAGTGGGTGCCGTTGATGGAGCGCTTCTGGTCGTCGTTCAAGAAGCTGGTCGACGACAAGAAGGACAACATCGATCGCACCGATGCCGGTTCCGTCCGCGTGCTCGGCACCGATCCCAAGTCGGGTCGCCCGGTCAGTGCGCGCATCGGCAAGTTCGGTCCGCTCGTGCAGATCGGCACGAGCGAGGACGAAGAGAAGCCGCAGTTCGCGTCGCTCAAGCCCGGCCAGAGCATCTATTCGATCTCGCTCGAGCACGCGCTGGAACTGTTCGGCCTGCCGCGCGATCTCGGCGAAAGCAACGGCGAGAAGGTCACCGTCGGCATCGGCCGCTTCGGTGCGTTCGCCAAGCGCGGTTCGACCTATGCATCGCTCGCGAAGGAAGACGACCCGTACGCGATCACCTTCGAGCGCGCGGTCGAGCTGATCGAGCAGAAGGAAGAAATCGCGCGCAACCGCATCATCAAGCAGTGGGACGGCTACGACGTGCAGGTGCTCAACGGGCGCTTCGGGCCGTACCTGTCCGACGGCAAGTTGAACGGTCGCATTCCGAAGGATCGCGATCCGGCGTCGCTGTCGCTGGTCGAAGCGCAGCAGATGTTGGAAGCCACCGGCAAGCCCATGCGCGCGCGGTTCGCGAAGAAGGCGACGAAGAAGGTCGCCGCGAAGAAGACCAAGGCCTCATCGGATGCACCGGCGAAGAAGGCCGCGACGAAGGCGGTGAAGAAGACCGCCGCGAAGAAGTCGACCGCGAAGAAGGCCACGAAGAAGACCGCAGCCAAGAAGGCGGCGACGAAGAAGACGGTCGCGAAGAAGGCGGCCGCAGTCGACGCGTCGGACGACGCGCCGTTCTGACGCGATGACCACCACCGCGCCGCGGCACGACGCGACGGCCTCCGACGAGGTCGTCGCGATCGATGCGCTGGCAGCGGCGTTTTATGCACTCTTCGACAACCGCCAGGGGTTGTCGCCGCTGCTTGATTCACCGCAGGCGTTGTTCCTGCACGACGCGGTGATCGTGCGTCGCGATGGCGACGTCATGACTGCCATGTCGCTCGATGCGTTCCTGACGCCACGGCGTCGCTGGCTCAGCGATGGAACGCTCGTCGACTTCCATGAGTTCGAAACGCAGTCGCGCACCTTCGTCGCGGACGGCATCGCGACGCGGCTGTCGCGCTACCGCAAGCAGGGCCAGCGCGACGACCAGCGCATCGACGGCGAAGGCGCGAAGTCGCTGCATCTCGTGCGCACCGAAGCGGGTTGGCGCATCGCATCGGTGGTCTGGCAGGACGGCGACGATGTCGCGTGGCGTGAGGCGGCGCCATGACCGCGCTCAACATCGCCACCGCCGTCGCCGTGCTCATCCGCGGCGGTGTGATCGCGTATCCCACCGAAGGCGTCTGGGGCATCGGCTGCATTCCGTTCGACGGCGAAGCGGTGCATCGACTGCTCGCGATCAAACGTCGGCCGGTGGAGAAGGGGTTGATCCTCGTCGGCGCCGACGCGTCGCAATTCGACTCGGTGGTCGACTGGACCGCGCTCGAACCCGACACGCGCGATCGCGTGCTTGCGAGCTGGCCGGGGCCGCATACGTGGGTGGTGCCGGCATCCGCCGCCGCACCGTCGTGGGTCACGGGCGGCCACGGGTCGATCGCGGTGCGCGTGAGCGCGCATCCCGTCGTTGCCGAGCTGTGTTCGAAGCTCGGCGGTCCGCTGGTGTCGACCAGTGCGAACCTGACGGGGCAACAGCCGGCCACCCATCGCGCGGAACTGTCGGCCGCGTTGATCGCGCTGCTCGACGGCGTCTGCGACGGCGAGACCGGCGGCCGCATCGCGCCGACAACGATCCGCGACGCGCGCACCGGCGAGGTCCTTCGCGAAGAGCGGCGGTCGCTGAACCGGCGGCGACCGCAGCCGTCGGGCGGCAAGCGGCCCTCACGCAGGCGGGCGCAAGATGCGCGCATGTCGCGACGCACGGCGCTCCTGCTGACGATGGCTCTCGCTGCGACGCCAGCGGGCGCCGCATCGCCCGCGTCGTCGGCGCCCGTCACCATCTATCGCTGCACCAACGCGAACGGACAGCTGGCCCTGCGCGACTCGCCCTGCCGCGCCGGCGAGCGACAGGAAGTGCGCACGATGCTGCGGCCCACCGACCCCGCGCCCCGCGCACGCGTCACCACGTCGCGCACGCCCGCGAAGACGCCGAACGTCGTCGCGCCGACGATCGTCTACCGCACCGCGCCGCGTCCGCTCTACGAGTGCACGACGCCCGACGGTGAGAGCTACACGAGCGAGAACCCCGAGGGAAATCCGCGCTGGGTGCCGCTTTGGACACTCGGCTATCCGCTGGTCGTCGGTGTGCCGCGGCCCGTCCCGATGCCGCATCGCGGCGCGGTGGTGCAACGCGGTGGCGGCACGCTGATCCTCGACGGCGGACACGTGCCGCCACCGATCGCGTATCCGACCGTGCCCGCGGGCAGCTGGATCCGCGACATCTGCCACCCGCTGCCGGCCGCCGAGGTCTGCGCGCAGATGCGCGACCGTCGCGACGCGCTCGATCGTCGCTGGTTCAGCGCGCTGCAGGGCGATCGCGACGCGATCGAACGCGAGCAGCGCAGCCTGGACGCCCGTCTTTCGGAGGAATGTGGATGAAGCCTGTCGCGATGCTGCTACTCCTCGTCACCGGACTCGCCGGCGCGGCATCGCCGACGGTGGTGATCTACCGCTGCGTCGGCGCGGACGGACAGGTGACCATCCAGAACGGCACCAAGTGCCCGAAGGGCACGCGCGAACAGAAGCGCGTGGTCGAGACGCCCAAACCGGCGCCGGTGCCGCGCCCAGTCGTTGCCCCGGCGGCGCCGGTCACACCGGTGGTGCCTGTGGTCGCGCAGCCGGTCGTCGATGCGACGAATGCGACGACCTCGAGCACGGCGGGCAGTACGCCACCTGTAACGCCGGCCCCGCCCCTGCCTGCGCCGCCGATCTTCGTCTGCCTGACGTCGGACGCGCAGCGCTACTACACCGAAGCCGAGCAGAGCTCGCGGTGCGCGCCCATCAGCACGGTCGGGCTCGACGGACAGAGCACTACCGATGCGCAGGCCTGCGAGATGGTCGAGGACCACTGCGAGGCCGTGCCCGAAGCGGACCGCTGCGCGGCATGGACCGAACGCCGGCGTCGCGCCGAGCAGGCGCTGACGTTCTCGCCGGAACAGATCGACCAGGCGCGCGCGGAGCTGGCGCACGTCGAGGCGATGACGGCGAAAACGGTCTGCGGGCGCTGAGGCGGGATGTGCTCACCGGTTGGCGAGGTCGGACCTTCGATCATCCGCGGCCTTAGTCGACGTCGACGCGCCTGAGCGCAGTGATGCCGTGCCCGAGAGCGAGGGATCGACGGCTCCCGGCAACGCAATCACCGGCCTCGACCACGACGCCCTGCAGTGACCCGCGCTACTGCCCGTCGTCGTCCGAAGGCGGCGGCGCTTCCGGTGGAGCCGGCTGCGGTTCCGGCTCGGGCTGCGGCGGCGCGGGAATCGCGGGCTCGTCGACCGGCACGTCCTCGATCGGCGGGTCCCCGGTTTCGGGCGCGGTGAGGTCCTCCGGGTTCTCCCCGTCGACGGGCTCGGGCAGCACCTCGCCCTCGCCGCCCACCATCGATCCATCGTCCGGCATCGCCACCGGCGCGGGCAGCGCGGCGACGATCGGCCGCTGCAGCGGCGCGCCCGGGGCGAGCCGCACGGCGCTGCTCATGAAGTCGCGCCACATGCGCGCCGGCAGCGCGCCGCCGGTGACCCCGCGCATCGGCGTGCCGTCGTCGTTGCCGACCCACACGCCGACCACCAGGTCGCCGGCCATGCCGACGAACAGCGCGTCGCGGTGTTCCTGCGTGGTGCCGGTCTTGCCGAAGGTGGGCATGCCCAGCCGCGCGGCGCGCCCGGTGCCGCGGTCGACCACCTGCCACAGCATGTCGAGCATTTCCGAGCGCAGCACTGGGTCGAGCGGCGTCGATGGCGCCACCGGCGCGTTCGGCAGCCCGTGCGGCGTCACCGGCGTGGCGCCCTGCGCGAATGCGGCGTAGGCGGAGGTCAGCTCGAGCAGCGTGACCTCGTAGGTGCCGAGCGCGATCGATGGGTCGCGCCCGAGCGGGCTCGCGACGCCCAGGTCGCGAGCCGCCTGCACCACCGCGTCCGGGCCGACCTGCTCGACCAGCCGCACCGCCGCGACGTTGCTCGACTTCGCCAGTGCATCGCGCAGCGGAATCGCGCCCGAATAGTGCCCGTCGTAGTTCGACGGCGACCACTTGCCGACCGTCACCGGCGAGTCGTCGACGAGCGTGTCCGGCGTGGCGCCACTGCGCAGCGCCGCGTAGTAGGTGAAGAGCTTGAACGCCGAGCCCGGTTGACGACGCGCCTGCGTGGCGCGGTCGAACTGGCTCTGCGTGTAGTCGCGTCCGCCGACCAGCGCCATCACCTCGCCGTCGGGGCGCATGGCGACCAGCGCCGCCTGCGTCGCGCCGACGCGCCGGCCCTCGCCGGCCAGCCAGTGCTGCACCACGCGCTGGGCGAGCTTCTGCATGCGGGCGTCGAGCGTGGTCTGCACGCGGATCTCGCCGTAGTCGGCGTCGAACGCCTCGCGGGCCTGCGAGGACACCCAGTCGGCGAACCACGTGCCCCCGGTCAGGCGCTCGTTCGAGGGCAGCACGCGGGGGTCGCGCACCGCCTTGGCCTCGGCCTTGGTGATGACGCCGCCGTCGACCATCGCCTGCAGCACCACGCGCATGCGCTTGAGCGCGGCCTTGCGGTCGTGCGTGGGCGACAGCGCGCTCGGCGCCTTGATCAGGCCGGCGAGCATGGCCGACTCGCCGATCGACAGCTTCTCCGGCTCCTTGCCGAAGTAGTGGTGCGCGGCCGCGCGCAGGCCGTAGACGCCGTCGCCGAAATAGATCGAGCTGAGGTAGCGCGAGAGGATCTCGGGCTTGGACAGCCGCGTCTCCAGGTACAGCGCGATCATCGCCTCGCGCACCTTGCGGCGGATGGTGCGGTCGGGCTCGAGGAAGGCGGTCTTGGCGAGCTGCTGCGTGATGGTGCTGCCACCCTGGCGCACGCCACCCGCGTGCCAGTTGCTCATCAGCGCGCGGGCGATACCGCGCGGATCGATGCCGAAGTGGCGGTAGAAGCGCCGATCCTCGATGGCGATGACCGCGCCGGTCACGTGCGCCGGCAACGTGCGGGCATCGACCGGGGGCTCCTTCACGGCGCCGCGGCGCGCGAACGTCACGCCGTTGCGATCGACCAGCACCAGCGTCGGATCCGGCAGGGGCTGCAGCGCGCGGTCGAGCGGTAGGCGCCACGCGATCCACGCGAACATCAGCACGATCACCGCGAGCGCGATCAGCGCCACGCGCACGAGGCGTCGCTGCAGGAAAGGCATCGGGTGGTCGGAAACGGAGGGCGTCGCGTAATCCGGAGGCGGCGCCTCGCCGTCTCCGTCGTAGGGCATCTTCAGCATGGCGACGGTGTACCACCCCGCGCGTGAGCGCGACAGGTGCGCGATGCATTCCGCGCGCGCGTTCACATGCTCGCGCGCGGCCCGCCAACACTGAAACAGCTGAACTGCGTTAGCTGCGCTTTCACCATGTCAAAGCCGCCTGCTAACGGCCGTGTGCATAGGATCGGACGCGGATCGGGTGGTGAGCGGACCGCGGCGATCCGGAGACGAAGACCCTTTCCCCCCACGCGACCCAGATCGCAGACAAGGAGCTTTGGACATGGCGAGCAACAACGACGGCAACAATTCCGGCCGCAGCAATCGCGGATTCGCGGCGATGGACCCGCGCGAGCAGCGTGAAATCGCGCGCAAGGGCGGTGAAGCGGTGAGTCAGGACCGCGAACACATGGCCGCGATCGGCCGCAAGGGCGGCGAGGCGTCCGGTGGCGGCAACCGCCGCGGCAACCAGAACAACCTGGACCAGGGCGGTCGCGGCAACGAGTAAGCCGACGCAATTCGGCAATCGGGATGAAAAGCGCCCTCCGTGGGCGCTTTTCTTATTGGGCGACATCGAATCGCGGCGTCGAGCTTCGGCTTCCTTTAGGATGTCCGGTCCGGACATCGTGACTCCGCGGCGGTCAGCGAAGGACGCGCCGTCAGAACCCGTAGCGCAGGAATCCGCCGTCCACCGCAATGCATTCGCCGGTGACGTACGCGGCCGCGGGCAGGCAGAGGAACGCGACCGCCGCAGCGACCTCCTCCGGCTCGCCGACGCGCCCGAGCGGCGTGCGCACGAGCACGTCGTCGAGATAGTCGGGGTCGGACAGCTTGGTCGAGGTGCGCCGCGTGCGGATGTACCAGGGCGCGACCGCATTCACGCGCACGCCGTCGTCGGCCCATTCGACCGCGAGGTTCCTGGTCATCTGGTGCAGCGCGGCCTTGGCCATGCCATAGGGCGCGCCCGTTCGAACGTGCGTGAGGCCGGACACGCTGCCGACGTTGACGATGCTCGAGCTCGCATGCCGCGTGAGCAACGGATGCGCATAGCGCGACAGCTCGAACGCGGAGAAGAGGTTGACCTCGAAGATCTGCCGCCACTCGTCGTGGGCATAGTCCGTGGCGGGCTTGCTGAGGTTGCCGCCCGCATTGTTGACGAGGATGTCGAGCTGGCCTTCACCCTGGTCCTCGACCCAGTCGAGCAGCTCGCGACGCTGCTCCTCGACGCCGACGTCGGCGGTGAACGCCATGACCAGCCGATCCGGATATTCCTCCGACAACTCGAGGCGCGCCGTCTCCAGCGCATCGCCGTCGCGTGCCGCCAGCATCACGTCCGCGCCGAAGCCGAGCAGCTCGGCCGCGATCGCGCGCCCGATGCCGGCGCTGCCACCGGTCACCAGTGCGAGTTGGCCGTCGAGTCTCCAGCGTCGATCGTCCATGCGTCCTCCGTCGGGCTGGCGCGTAGGATAGCCGTCGACGGACGCGCCCCGTCCGCTGGAGATCGTCATGACCCGAGCGTTGTCCGCCGTCGCCGCCCTCGCCCTGCTCGCCGCGTGCTCGAAGCCTGCGGTGCCCGACAAGGACAAGCCCGTCGAGCCGCAGGCCACCGCGCGCCACGACGACCTCAAGCGCGCGATCGATGCACCGCTCGACAAGGCGCGCGGCGCGCAGGCGTCGGTCGACGCCGCGGCGAAATCGCAGAACGACGCGATCGAGGCGGCCGAATCGGGGAACTGACGCTCAGTGCAGCGTGGGGCCCGGCGCGTCGTCCTGGCAGCTGCGGGCGACTCCGAGCAACGCATCGACCGAGGCCGGCTTGCGCAGCACGCGACAGCCGTAGCGCGTACGCAGGTCGCGCGACACATTGGCGTCGACATTCGCGCTCAGCACGGTCACCGGAATCTCCGCACCGTGTTCGCGCGAACGCAGTGCGTCGAGGAACTGCCAGCCGTCCATCACCGGCATCGACAGGTCGAGCAGGATCAGGCACGGCGCCTCGTCGCTGCTCTCCAGATTGACGAGCGCGTCCTCGCCGTTCTCGGCAAGGCGCACGTCGAAACCTTCCAGCTCGAACAGCGTGCGGAAGGTGTCGCGGATGTCGGCGTTGTCCTCGACGATCAGGATGGCCCGACCGCCTGCGCGAGGCTCCTTGCTGCGAAGGTCCATGGAAGGCGTGTAACGCGATATGCGGTGAGTTCAGACTCTCGCGTGCAGCGGCCATAGCACGCGTGAAACGGCGCGGTTTCGTGCGTCCGTGTTCAGCGCACGAACAGGCTCGACAACGCGGCGTTCAGTCACGCGAGGAGCGCGAGAAGCGCGGTGGGATCGACCGGTTTCGTGAGGTGCGCATCGAAACCCGCGGCGCGCGTGCGATCGCGATCCTCGTCGCGGCCCCAGCCGGTAAGCGCGACCAGTCGCGTCGACGCCGTGCGCGGATCCGCGCGAAGGTGGCCGGCGAGTTCGTAGCCGCTCATGCCGGGCATGCCGAGGTCGAGGAAAGCGACCTCGGGCGCGAAGTCGTCGATCAGCGCGAGCGCGCCCTGCCCGCTGCCCGCGCTGCGCACGTCGTGGCCGCCGAGTTCGAGCAGCGCCGTGAGCGTCATCGCCGCGTCGGCGTTGTCGTCGACGACGAGCACACGGCGGCCGTCGGCGCGGCCCCGCGTGGCGACCGCGGCCAGGACGTCGTCGCGCGGCGATGCGGCGATGGGCAGGTCGAGCAGGAAGCGACTGCCGCGACCGGGGCCTTCGCTCTCCGCACGCAGACGGCCGCCATGCAGCTCGGCGAGGCGCCGCGCGAGCGTGAGGCCAATGCCGAGCCCGCCATGGAGTTCGGAGCCTTCGCCGCGCGCAAACATGTCGAAGATGCTGTCGAGCTGCGTGGGCGCGAGGCCGATGCCGGTGTCGGCGACTTCGATGCGCACGCACTCGCCGTGCTGGCGCACGCGCACGTCGACGCGGCCGCCAGATGGCGTGAACTTGGCGGCGTTGTTGAGCAGGTTGGTGAGCACCTGCGCGAGGCGCGTGTCGTCGGCTTCGAGCGGCGTGCGCGGCTCGTCGATGTCGACGTGAAGCGCGACGCCCGCGGCATCGAGCAGCGGTCGGCTCGCTTCGAGCGCGATGTTCACCACGTCTCCGACTTCCAGCCGGCGACGCTGCAACACGATCGCGCCGCGCGTGACGCGCGAGAGGTCGAGCAGGTCGTCGATGAGCCGCACCATGTGGCCCAGCTGGCGCTCCATCACTTCGCGCGTGCGCGACGTCATCACCGGATCGTCGGTGGCCTGCAGGAGCGCGAGACCCGTGCGCAGCGGCGCGAGCGGGTTGCGCAGCTCGTGCGCGAGCGTGGCGAGGAACTCGTCCTTGCGACGATGTTCGTCCTGCAGCTGCAGGTGCAAACGTGCGTTGTCGACCGCGGTGGCGGCCCGGCGCGCGAGATCGAGCGCGAAGGCGACGTCGGTTTCGTCGTAGCGGCACTGACTCTCGGCGTAGACGAGCGTGAGCACGCCGATCACGGTGTCGCGCGCGATCAGCGGCACGATGATGTACGAATGCAGCTGCAGGTCGAGCAGCATGCGTGCATGCTCGGCGTCGATCGCGTTGTCGAGGATGAGCTGCTCGGGAAGTTCGCGCAGCCAGTCCGGCTGGCGCGTCTCGATCACCTTCCACGCACCCTGCCCGCGACGCGGTGGATAGCGGCGGAAGAACTCTTCCGCGATGGCGATGCGCGACGGATCCGGGTGGTACACCGCCACGCGTTCGAGCTCGCCGTCGCTGGTGAGCAGATCGACCGCGAACCAGTCCGCCACCTGCGGCACGACGATGCGCGCGAGGTTGTCGAGCGTGGTCGCGTAGTCCAGCGACGCGCCCAGCGCCTCGCCCGCGTCCGCGAGCAGGCGCGTGGCGGCCGAGGCGCGGTGGCGCTCGCTCACGTCGACGGTGATGCCGAACATGCGCACCGCGTTGCCGTTGGCGTCGAACTCGACCTGGCCGCGCGTCTGCACCCAGCGTTCGCGACCGTTGCTGGTGCGCAGGCGGTATTCGATCGTCTTGAACTCGCCGGTCTCCATCGCGCGACGGGACACCTCCTGCATCGCGGGCAGGTCGTCGGGATGGATCGTGCGGATGAAGTCCTCGCGCTGGCCGACCTCCATGCCGAAGAACTCGCGCGCATTGCCCGAACACTCCACGCGGCCGGTCGCGATCTCCCAGTCCCACGTCAGCAGGCCGCCCGCGATGAGCACCTGGTTGAGGCGTTCTTCGCTGTGCAGCAGCCGCGCCTCGGCACGGCGCGCGTCGGTGACATCGTTGTGCACGAGCACGACTTCGCGGATGACGCCGGCGTCGTCGCGCACCGGGTACGCATACGCGGTGATCCAGCGCGTCGCGTCCTCGTACGCACTCACCGATGGCAATGTCCGGTGTACGTCGTAGGCGATGGCGGGAAGCGCGGTCGGCGTGCCGGCGAACGCCTGGCGCAGCAGCGTCGCGATGCCCTTTTCCTCGAGCTGCGGATCCTCGAGCACGTTGTAGTGTTCGAGCGCTCCGAACGGCAGGCCCCAGAGCCGGGTGAACGCGTCGTTGACGCCGATGGTGCGGCCGTCCGGCGCGAAGCGCTGCGTGGACAGCGGCGACTGCTCCATGATCGCGCGGAAGCGCTGTTCGGACAGGCGCAGGTCAGACTCGGCACGTTCGCGCCGTTGCAGTTCGTCCTGCAGGGAGCGGTACAGCCGCGCGTTCTCCACCGCGAGCGCCGCGCGGCGCGCGAGTTCTTCCGCGAGCAACTGGTCTTCGGCGTCGTAACGACGATCTGATTCGGTGACGCCCAGCGACATGACACCGACCACGCGACCGTGCGCGATCATCGGCACCGCGAGGCTCGATCGGATGCCGATGTCCTCGACGATCCGCAGGTGTGCGTCGTCGAGGGTGTGCGAGGCGAGCGACTCCGGCGTGATCCGCTCGATGCGCTCGGTCATGCCGCTGGACAGGACCCGGCCCGCCGGTGCCGGCGATCGCGCGGGATCGGGATTGGCGTCGGCCAGCGATTGCACGAGCGCGACCTTGTCGGCACGCACGTGCTCCGCAGCGACCCGATGCAGGCGTTCGCCTTCGACGACGTCGACGATGCAGAAATCGCCGAGCTCGGGAATCGCGAGCCGCGCGACTCCGCCGAGCGTAGTGGCGTAATCGAGCGACGCGGCCAGCTGTTCGCCCGCCCGCGCAAGAAACGCGAGCCGGTGCAGCGCGCGTGCACCGGCGTCGGTTTTCAGGCGGGAATCGTCGGACATGCGCAAGCGACCGAGCGGAGGCGGGCCACTATAGCCGCGGCTCGTGCAACGTCATGTCGCCTTCTTCACGACGCCCAAAACGACACGGGCGGCCGAAGCCGCCCGTGTCGCAATGCATCGCGAGTCAGAGCCCGCAGAAGCAGTAGGCGACCGCCTTGACCGGCGCGCCGCGACGATCGCTCGCCGAGGCCTCGAGGAACTGCAGGTCGCGTGCGGCCTGTGGCGCGGTCTTGACCAGCAGCGCGCGCGCCATGTCGGACTCGCGCAGCATGCCCATGCCGATACGGCTTTGTGCGAGGCCGGTGAAGAACTTCTCGAACGGCGTCGGCGTCTTCTCGATGTAGCGCACGTCGTACTCGCCGCGCTTGCCGAGCTTGGCGCGCGCCGCTGCGTCGTCGAGCGCGTCCTGCAGGCCGCCCATCGCGTCGACGATGCCGCGCTCCTTGCCCTGCGCACCGCTCCACACGCGGCCCTGCGCGATCGCGTCGATCTGCTCGACGGTGCGGCCGCGCGCCTTCGCGACGCGACCGGTGAAGTCTCGGTAGCCCTTCTCGATCACGGTCTGGATCACCGTGCCGACCTGCGGGTCGAGCGGACGCGTGAGGTCGAACGCACCGGCGTACGGCGACGTGCCGACGCCATCGGTGTGCACGCCGATCTTCTCCAGCGCGCGAGAGAACGTCGGGATCACGCCGAAGATGCCGATCGAACCGGTGATCGTCGACGGATCGGCGTAGATGCGATCGGCGTTCATCGAGATCCAGTAGCCGCCCGATGCGGCGACGTCGCCCATCGACACCACCACCGGCTTGCCGTCCTTCTTCAGGCGCTCGACTTCGCGACGGATCTGCTCCGAGGCGAACACTTCGCCGCCCGGCGAGTTCACACGCAGCACGACCGCGGCGACGTTGTCGTCGTCGTGCGCCTGGCGCAGCAGTTCGCTGGCCGAATCGCCGCCGACTTTGCCCGGAGGCGCGTCGCCGCCGGTGATCTCGCCTTCGGCCACGACGACCGCGACGTGCTTCTCCGGCACCACGCTTTCGAGGCCCTTGTCGAGATGCGCGATGTAGTCGTCGAGGTCGATGCGGCGGAAGCCACCCGTCGCGTCATCGTCGGCCACGCCGCGCTCGCGCATGAGGTCCCAGACCTGCTGGCGCGTCTTCAGGCCGTCGACGAGATGCTGGTTGAGCGCGAGCTGCGCGAGGTCGCCCTGCGTCGCCACGACGCCCTGCGGCAGCGTGTTGACGTCGTTGTTGAGCGTGGCGACGTCGAGCTTGCGCGCCTTGGCGATGTCGCCGAGGTAGCGCTGCCACACGTCGTTCATCCAGAACAGGTCGGCTTCTTTCGACGCCGGCGACGCGGCGTCGAGCACGTACGGCTCGGCGGCCGACTTGTACGTGCCGACCTTGAACAGGTGCACGTCGACGCCGAGCTTGTCCTGCAGGCCTTCGCGGAAATACTGGCGATAGCGCGCGAGGCCTTCGAGCGTCACCTGGCCCATCGGATCCAGGTACACCTCGTTCGCCTGCGCGGCGAGCAGGTACTGCTTCTGGTCCATCTGTTCGGAGAACGCCACCACCTGCTTGCCGCTCGCACGCAGGCGCGCGATCGCCGCGGCGACTTCGCGCAGCGAGGCCATGCCGCCGCCCTGCAGGTCGTCGACGTGCAGCAGCACGCGCTCGACGTTCTTGTCGCGCTGTGCGCCATCGAGCGCGCGCAGCACGTCGCGTAGCTGCAGCTCCTCGTTGCGGCCGCCCATGCTCTTGTTGAACGCGCGGCTCAGCGGATCGCTGGTGTACTGCTCGACCAGCGTCGCCTGCGGCGCGATGACCAACGTCGTGCGCGGCTGCAGCATCGGACGCGCATTGCCGCCGATGACGGCGCCGATGAACAGCAGCGCGAACAGGATCAGGAGGCCGAAGAAGACGATGTTGACGATCAGCCGGCGCGTGAAATTCATCACGTCCCACAGGCCGACGAAAACGCTCGCGATGGGGCCGCGACGGGTCGAAGTCATCAGGGGGTGTCTCGGAAAAATGCAGCTACAGGTTACCGATCCGGCGGTGACCGGTCATGCGCCGAAGGTCACCGGGCCGTTTCGCCCGGCGCCAGGCGGGCCACGCGCTCCGGCCGGCTGGACCGGGCGAAGCGGCCGCAGAGCAGCACGGCGGCCACGGTGAGCCCGGCGATCAGCCCCAGCCACATGCCGCGCGGCCCCCACGGCGCATTGCCGAGCAGGCCGAGGCCGAGGGTCGCGCCCAGCGGCATGCCGACGCCCCAGTAGGCGAACGCCGCGAGCCCCATCGGCACGCGCGTGTCCTTGAGCCCGCGCAGCGCGCCGGCCGACAGCACCTGCACGCCGTCGGGGAACTGGAACGCCGCCGCGTAGAGCAGCAGCGACGCCGCGAGCGCCGCGACCTGCGCGTCGTGCGTGTACAGCCGCACCAGCGCGTGGTTGCCGGCGAGCAGTACGATCGCCGACATCAGCTGCGTCAGCAGCACGATCACGTAGCCGGCGAGTGCGGCGCGCCGCAGCCCGGCGGGATCGCGGCGCCCCAGCGCATGGCCGACGCGCACCGTCGTCGCCTCGGCCACCGCCAGCGGCACCATGAAGCAGAGGCTCGCGACGTTGATCGCGATCTGGTGCGCCGCGGCCGGCACGGGACCGAGCCGGCCGATCAGCAGCGCCGTCGCGATGAACAGCCCGCCCTCCATCAACACGGTCACGCCGATCGGCAGGCCCGTGGCGAGCAGGCCGCGGATCGTCGTCCAGCGTGGGCGGTCGAACTGCCCGAAGACGCGGATGTCGCGCATGCGCGGCGCTTTCGCGTGCACGACCGCGAAGGCCAGCGCCTGCATCCACATCATCACCGACGAGGCGATGCCGAGCCCGCCGGCGCCGAGCTCCGGCAGGCCGAACGCACCGAAGGTCAGCACGTAGCCGAGCGGCACCAGCACGAGCAGGCCGCCGCCGCCGAGCAGCATCGTCGGCAACGTCCAGTGCAGCCCTTCAGCGAGATAGCGCATCGCCAGGTAGCAGGTCAGCGCGGGCACGCCCCAGCGGATGCCGTGCAGGAAGGCGGTGGCGCCCGGAATGATGTCGGGCGCGATGCCGAACGGCGCGAGTGCGAGCGGGACGAACGTCAGGAACAGGAACATCAGCAGGCCGAGCGCGAACGCGAGCCATAGCGCCTGACGGAACAGCGGGCCGATCTCGCCGCGACGGCCCGCGCCATCGAGATGCGACACCGACGGCGGCATCGACATCAACGTGCCCATCGGCACCATCATTGGCAGCCAGAACAGGCCGGTGCCGACCGCGACCGACGCCAGCGTGAGCGTGCCGTGCCGCCCGGCGATCGTGCTGTCGACGAAACCGATCAGGCCGGTCGAGACGTGGCCGGCCACCAGCGGCGCGGCGAGCGTCGCGGTGCGGCGGATCTCGTGCGGGAAACGGGCGGACGCGGACACGGCGATCCCGGAGGCGGCGGGCCATCGTAGGCCGCGGGCGCATCCACCGCCACCGCGATGCATCGCGAGGTCGCGCAAAAGGCGCGCGCATGCTGCAATGCGTGTCCACCGCGAGGGGACCGCGATGACCGATGCCATAACCGCCTGCGAGAACTGCGGCACTGTGCTGCAGGGCCATTACTGCCATGCCTGCGGGCAGAACTCGCACAACCCGCTGAGCAGCTTCTCGCACGCCGTCGAGGAAGTGTTCGAATCGTTCTGGCATCTGGACGGCCGCGCGTTCCGCACGATGCGCGACCTGCTGGTGCCGGGCCGCGTCGCGTGCAACTACCTGCGCGGCCAGCGCGTGCGCTACATCCCGCCGCTGCGCATCTTCCTCGTGCTCATCGTCATCACGTTTTTCGTCGGCCGCCTGATCGTGGGCGACGGCGACGACGGTACGTCGACCGACAAGACGAACGTGCACTTCGTCGAAACCGGCAAGGGCAATTCCCCGTTCGCGTCGGCGAAGACCGAAGCCGAGGTGCAGAAGAAGCTCGACGCGACACTGGTCGGCATCCAGCAGGCGCGCGTGCAGGCCAAGGACGTGCCGTTCATGGCGACGGCCATGGACAAGGCCGAGAAGGACGCGCGCGAGAAGGCGACCGCACGTGTCTCCGAGTTGCGTCGTCAGGCCGGGAAGCCCGCCACATCGGTGCCCGCGTCGACCGCCACACCGAGCGCGCCTGCCGCGATCACCACGACGACGAATCCGGCGACACCCGGCAGCGTCGTCCGACCCGCAACATCGAAGCCGAGCGCATCGCACAAGGACGGCGACGATCAGGACGGCGACGACACGCGCCGCGCAATGGACGAGATGGTCCGTCACATCAACGGCGCGACGTTGCGCGATCCGAAGGTGCCTTGGGACGCGCGCACGAATCCGGTCGACGTGCCGTGGCTGCCCGACTTCGGCGATCGCTGGTTCAACCACCGCGTCGGCAACTTCGCCGACAACGTGGATCGCATGCAGAAGAACGGCAACCTGATCTTCGATTTGATGTTCGCGGCGATCCCGTCGGCGCTGTTCCTCATGCTTCCGGTGTTCGCGCTGATGCTGAAGGTGCTTTACCTCGGCAGCGGGCGCACGTATCTCGAGCACCTCGTCGTCGCGCTTTACAGCCACGCCTTCCTGCTGCTCACGCTGTTCGCGAGCTTCGTGCTCGCGCTGTCACCGCTGCACGTCGCGATCACCGCGCCGCTGACCGTGTTGCTGTGGCTGTGGGCGGCGGTCTACCTGCTGCTGATGCAGCATCGCGTGTACGGCCAGCACTGGGGCATCACGCTCGGCAAGTACGTGATCGTCGCCTTCCTCTACCAATTCCTGATCATTCTCGCGGCGATGTACGTCGGCCTCGCGGGACTCACCAGTGGGCACTGATATGCTGACCTACGAAGTCACCGCCGACGTCGACGCGACACTGCGCACGCAGTACCTCGACTGGCTGCAGCGACACGTTGCCGAGATCCTCGCGCTGCCGGGTTTCACCGGTGCGGATGTCGACGAGGTGCTCGATCCGGAAGAGCCCGATCGCATGCGCGTCTGCATGCGCTATCGGCTGGTCGACGCCGAAGCGCTCGACGCCTACCTGCGCGCGCATGCACCGCGGCTGCGCGCGGAAGGCGTCGCGCTGTTCGGCGACCGCGTACGCACGCAACGCCGGGTCATGCGACCGCTCGTCGCGTTCGCGTAACGCGTCAGCGCTCCAGGCGCAGCATCAGCCACGCCGCGCGATTCGCGTCGGACGTCGACATCAAGTCACGACGCAAGGCCTCGCGCGATTGCGGCGGCGTGCGTTGCACGAGGACAGCGAGGCGATCGCGATCTTCCGCCGTCATGGCGCGCAGCGTGCGCAACAGATCGACGCGTTCGTCCGGTGGCACCTGCGCGAGCAGCGGCTGCAGGCGCGGATAGTCGGCACCGAGCACGGGGCCGAGGCGCCAACCGTGGCGTTCGCTGAGATCGAGCGTGTCGAATTCGGTGCGCAGCGCCTGCCGCGTCGTCACGTCCATCGCGGCGTATTGCGCGGCGGCCGCACGAACGCGCGCCTGTTCGTCCTGCGGCAGCTCGCGCCACGCCTGCCAGTCGGCGCGGCGTTCGCCGCGCTCGCTCGGCGGCAGGCGATCCCATGCGTCGGCGCGGGCGGTGAACGCGGCACGCTGCGCGGCGCTCCACGTCGACCAGATGCGCGCGTGCGTCTGCAGCGCGGCGCGTTGCAGCGGTTGCAGCAGCGCGGCGACGTCCTGCAGGTCGTCGGGCAGCGCCTGTGCGCCGGCCCAGCCGCCCGCGAGCAATGCGCCGACGAGTAGCGCGGCGCGGTGTCTACGGCGCATCCGTGGCCTCGCTGGTTTCGGGGATGTCGGGTGTTCCGGGCGTCGCATCGACGGACGACGCGGTAGGCGCCGGCCGCGCCGGATGGCCGACCATCCAGCTGAGGAACGCGGCGTCGTGCGCGAGTCGCGCGCCGTCGGGGTCCGCGAGGAGTTCGAAATCGGGATGCGCGATCAGGCCGGACTCGCGGGTGTAGCGGCTCGCAGGTTCGCCCGCGCGGGGCAGCGCCGTGATGCGCACGACGTCGCCCGCGCCACCGAACCAGCGCGTGCCGGCGAGCGCCAGCACCACGGCGGCGAGCGCGGCCGCGACGAGCCAGGGGCGACGATCGCGCGGCCGCGGGAAGAAGCGCTCGGTCGTGCCGGCCAGCGCGCCTTCGCGGATGCGCGTCAACTGCAGCGCGCGCGACGCGGGGAGGTCGCGGATGCGCTGCTGCACGTCGCGTTGCAGGCGCGTCCACGCGGCGGCGTCCGGCCCGCCGTCGGGCAGCTTGGGCAGCGCGAGGATCACCGCCTCGCGCTGTCGCTCCGGCGACACGCCGAGCACGCCGGCCGCGCTGGGCTCGTCCAGCCCGGCCGCCACCCGCAGCAACAGCGCGGCGCGTACGGCAGGCGACGACGGCGGCAGGCCGACGTCCGCACCCTGGCGCGACGTGCGCAGCGCCGGCTGCGCGAGCAGCGTCGTCCAGAACAAGCGCGGCCAGTCGGCCATGGGCGCGTCGACCGCGGCTTCGCGGAAGACTGCCATCGCACGGGTCAGCGCGGCATCGCCGACCGGCGCCGAGCCGGTGTGCAGCTCGGCGAACACCGCCGCGCGACGATCGACGCCACGGAGAAAGGCGGCCAGCGCGGCGGGCTGGGCGAGCGCCGGAGCGGGCGCCGGAGCGGGGGACGACATGCGCCGGATGATAGCCGTCGCGTTCGTCGGCACGTCCGCAAGTCGCGTGAAGACGGCCTTGACACGGACCCGTTCCGCGGTTCCGCCCTTGTGTGACGCGGTTCCACGGCCAAAAGCGTTGTGCACAGCCGTCACAAGGCGGTCATTCGCAGTCTGAGCGACGCCTCCAAGGCAGCATGACAGCCGTGTTTCACGCGCAACCCATTGATCTCGCTCGGAATATCCGCGGTGGCGATTTTTTCGCCAACCCACGGCCGCTCCACGTCTTTACGGGCTTGCGCAGTTCGCCCGCGGGTCCATTCACAGACTTATCCACATGCGATGTGGATAAGGGCCGATCCCCAATCAGGACGGGCACTTACGTTCGATTCATGATCCGGACGCGAGCAATGCGGCCCAAGCTCGTCCCGCGCCAGCCGGCCGCTCGCCCCTAGACTTCGCCGATGCCGACCGCACCCGCCCCTCGCCCCGAACCCGCCGCCGAACCGGTGTGGAAGATCGCGATCGGCGGCCTTCCGCTGCCACGGCTGTTCGACTACCGCGTGCCGGGCGACGACCCGGGCGGCGACGTCGTCGGCTGTCGCGTGCGCGTGCCGTTCGGGACACGCGAGCGGGTCGGCGTGATCGCGGCGGTCGGCGCACCCGATGACGAGGGCGCCGAGCTGAAGCCGGCGCTCGAGCGCCTCGATACGCAACCGCTGCTGGCCGGCGAACTCTGGGATTCGCTGCGCTGGCTCGCGCACTACACGCACGAGCCGTTCGGCGAGATCGTCGCTACCGCGCTGCCGACGCTGCTCCGCCACGGCGACCCGCTGCCGTCCACCGACCGCCTCGGCTGGCGGTTGAGCGCGGCGGGCGTCGAGGCGCTGCCGAAGATGCGTGCAGGCCGGCCGCGTCGTCTGGCCGAACGCCTGGCCGACGGCGCGCTCGCGGAGGACGAACTCGACGCGCTGTTCGACGACTGGCGCGCCGCGCTGCGCAGCCTCGACGAACGCGGCCTGGTCGAGTCCGTCGTCATGGACGCACCGACCACTGCGGCGCGCCCCGGCCCCGAGCCCAACGACGAGCAACGCGCGGCGATCGACGCGATCCTCGCCTCGCGCGAGGCCTTCAGTGCGTTCCTGCTCGACGGCATCACCGGCAGCGGCAAGACCGAGGTCTACCTGCACGCGATCGCCGACTGCCTCGCGCGCGGCAAGCAGGCGCTGGTGCTGGTGCCGGAGATCGGCCTGACGCCACAGACGCTCGCCCGCTTCCGCGCACGTCTCGGCGTGCCGGTGTACGCGCTTCACTCCGGCCTGTCCGACGGCGAACGTGCACGCACATGGGCGGCCTGCCTGCGCGGGCAGGCGCGCGTCGTCGTCGGCACGCGCAGCGCGGTGTTCCTGCCGCTGCCCGACGCCGGCCTCATCGTCGTCGACGAGGAACACGACGGCAGCTACAAGCAGCTCGACGGCATCCGCTACCACGCCCGCGACTTCGCGCTGTATCGCGGCCACGCGCTCGGCGTGCCGGTCGTGCTCGGCAGCGCGACGCCGTCGATGGAATCGTTGCGCAACGCACGCATCGGCCGCTACACGCACCTGCACCTGCGTCACCGCGCCGGCGTGGCGAAGCCGCCGTCGGTGCGCGTCATCGACGTGCGCAAGCGCGCGCTCGACGCCGGCCTGTCGAACGACCTGATCGACACGCTGTCGCGCACGCTCGCTGCCGGCGGCCAAGCGCTGGTGTTCAAGAACCGCCGCGGCTACGCGCCCGTGCTGCTCTGCCACGACTGCGGCTGGACCGCCGAATGCCCGCGTTGCGATGCGTCGATGACGGTGCACGCGAAAGGTCGACGCCTCCAGTGCCACCACTGCGGCACCGCGCGCCGCGCGCCCGATGCATGCCCGGACTGCGGCGGCCTCGCGCTGCAGCCGCAGGGCGCGGGCACCGAGAAGCTCGAAGAGACGCTCGCCGCGCGATTCCCGCAGGTGCCCGTCGTGCGTATCGACAAGGGCACGACGCGCAATCGCGATGCGCTGTCCGGCCATCTCGACGCATTGGGCGACGGCCCCGGCATCCTCGTCGGCACGCAGATGCTCGCGAAAGGCCACGACCTGCCCGGCCTGACGCTCGTTGCCGTCGTCGGTATCGACGAAGGCCTGTTCTCCGCCGACTTCCGTGCACCCGAAAAACTCGCGCAACTGCTCGTGCAGGTGGCGGGCCGCGCCGGTCGCGCGGAGCAGCCGGGCGAAGTGCTGCTGCAGACTCATCATCCCGACCATCCGCTGCTGCACACGCTGCTCACCGGCGGCTATTCGCGCTTCGCCGACGAGGAACTCGCGTTGCGCGAAGACGCGCAGTTCCCGCCGTTCGGCTACATGGCGATGTTCCGCGCCGAAGCGCGCGACATGCACGTCGCGAACGCGTTCCTCGCGCAGGTGCGCGGCCATCTCGAAGCGTCATCGCCCGGCGGGGTGCTCACCGCACAGGGCCCGATTCCGGCGCCGATGCCGCGACGGGCCGGCTACCAGCGCGCGCAGCTCGTCGTGTCGTCGAACGCACGCCCGGCGTTGCATGCCGCGCTCGACGCCGCGTTGCCCGCGATCCGCGAACTGCCCGAAGCGCGCAAGGTGCGCTGGTCGCTGGACGTCGATCCGATCGACCTGTACTGACGCGACGTCGCGTCGATGGCATGCCCACGCGACGGCATGCACAATCCGCGCTCGTCTCCGGAGTTGCCCATGCCGTCCCTGCTCGACCAGCTGCGCGAAATGTCCGCCGTCGTCGCCGACACCGGCGACATCGACGCCATCGGCCGCTTCCGTCCGCTCGACGCGACCACCAATCCGTCGCTACTGCTGAAAGCCGCCGCGCTGCCGGCCTACGCCCCGCTGCTCGACGCCGCGCTTGCTGCGGCGACGGGTGCCGATCACGATGCACGCGTCGCCGATGCGTCCGATCGTCTCGCCGTCGCGATCGGTGGCGAAATCCTCAAGATCATTCCGGGCCGCGTGTCGACCGAAGTCGACGCACGCCTGAGCTTCGACACCGAGGCAACGGTCGCGAAGGCGCATCGCCTCGTCGAGCTGTACGACGCCGCCGGCATCGGCCGCGATCGCCTGCTGATCAAGATCGCCTCGACGTGGGAAGGCATCCGCGCCGCCGAACGCCTCGAACGCGACGGCATCCATTGCAATCTCACGCTGCTGTTCTCGTTCGCCCAGGCCGTCGCCTGCGCGGAAGCCGGCGTATTCCTCATCTCGCCGTTCGTGGGCCGCATCTACGACTGGTACATCGCCAACGGCGCGGCCAAGCCCGCCACGCCGCAGGACGATCCCGGCGTGCAGTCCGTCACCCGCATCTGGCAGTGGTACAAGCGCCACGGCTACGACACCGTCGTGATGGGCGCGAGCTTCCGCAACATCGGCCAGATCACCGCCCTCGCGGGCTGCGATCGCCTCACGATCTCGCCGGAACTCCTCGCCGAACTGCAGGCCAGCGATGCAACGCTCGAACGCGCGCTGGTGGATGACGGCGCACGCGAACCGGCCCCGGTGCGCATCGACGAAGCGCAGTTCCGCTGGCAGCACAACGAGGATGCAATGGCGACGGAAAAGCTCGCCGACGGCATCCGCAAGTTCGCGCAGGATCAGGTGAAGCTGGAGCAATTGCTCCATTCGCGAGTACGCTAGCCGAAGCAGTGCCTACCGGTGTCAGCGGGCACTGCACTGGCATAGGTGTTCGAATGCGCCTGCCGTCACCCCGTAATGGACTTCACAGGAACCGTCATGGATCGATTCTTCCGGCCGCTGAGTGTGGCCTGCCTCGCTGTAGTGCTGAGCGCCTGCAGCCAAACGTCCACCTCCCAGACTGATGCAACGCCGCAGGTGTCTTCAGCGCAGCCGGCGCATGGCTCGGACCCGGTTTCCGGCACGCCCCGCGCCAACGGCGCCGAGGGTAAGCCGGCCGACGCGCTGGCTTGCGCAGAGGGCGAGGAGCTTCTGTTCGGTTGCACGATCGCCTCCTCCGGTAAGTCCGTGACTCTTTGCTCGACAGCGAGAACCGCAGCCGCGACGCGCTACCGGTTCGGAACGTCGTCCCGTGTTGAACTCGAACAGGTCGGCAGCACGGCCGGTACACCGACGTTCTCTCGCACGCCCCTGATGTTCGCCGGTGATACCGGTGGTTACGCTTACTCGTTCCAGCACGAAGGAACGACGTATGCGCTGTATTCGGTATCGGGGCGAGACGACATCGCACGCGCCGGTATCGCGGTCATCAATGCGGAAGGCAAAAAGGTGGCCGACCTGAAATGCGAGCCGGACAGCCTTCGGGAAACGGAATCGCTCGACATGCTGAGGGCAACGCAGCAATGGCCGAGCGACCCGAAGGTCGACAGGGCATCTCTCTAAAAATTCCAACGCATCGAAAGGACTCGATATGCACCCCAATCCGAACGCTGAATTCCTGCTTGAGAAGGCACGTCAGGCCGGCATCACGGATCCACGTGAACTGGCCAACTTCATGGGCCAGATGCAAGTGGAATGCGGCGGTTTCCGCCGAATGGAAGAGAGCACGCACTACTCCGCCGAGCGGCTTCTCGAGGTCTTCGGACCGCACCGAGACCGTAAGGGGCATTGGCACGACGGCCGGAATGGCCTGACAACGATCGACGAAGCCCGCGCGATTACGCAGGGCGGCGACCGCGCCATCGCGAACGCCGTCTACGGCGGCACGTGGGGCGCCCGCAATCTCGGAAATACCGAGCCGGATGACGGCTGGCGCTTCCGCGGACGCGGTTATGTGCAGCTCACCGGCCGTGATCACTACGAGTCGATGGGTCGGCGGCTCGGGGTTGACCTGGTCGGTCATCCGGAACTCGCGGCGGACCGCGACATCGCCGCGCGCATTGCGATCACGTACTGGAACGATCGCGTTCGTCCAAACGGTCATCAGTTCGACGTCGACCGTGCGACCCAGGACATCAATGGCGGGTCGAACGGCCTCGATGCTCGGCGTGAAGCTGCACGCGCGTGGGCAGAGCATCTTGGACACGGCGCACATGCGCACGCGCCACAGCCGCGCGGCCCGCAAGCAGACGCAACGCACGCGCGGCAGGCCCATCCCGCCGCCCAGCCGTCGCACGCACCCCACGCGCCGCCCGCTGGGGAGCGTGATGCATCAGTGCGCGCACTACAGATCACGCTGGATCGTCTTGGCTATCGCGACGCACACGGGCGCCACATCGCCGCCGACGGCCATTTGGGGGTGCACACGCGTGAAGCCTTGCATGCGTTCCAGCGCGATCACCGCGTTCATGGTGAGCATGACGCGCTCGGGCCCAAGACGCAGGCGGCACTCCACGCCGCGGAAGCGGCCCTGGTGACGTCGCCATCCAATCCAAACCACGCCTTGTTCGAGAAGACACTCGAAAAAGTTCGTGAAGCGGAACACGCGCGCGGAATTCCCTCGGGCCCGCACAGCGAACGCATCGCGGCAGCGCTTACGACCGAACTCGTGCGCGACGGCATCACACGCGTCGATCGTGTGGAGTTCAACACGAGCGGCACGCTCGTCCGCGCGGTGCAGGTGAGTCCGGTGCGGGACGAGCCCGGCCTCAACCGTGCGACGGATGCGATCAGCGCGCGACAGGCGTCCACGCAGTCGATCGCCGAGAGCAGTCGCCAGCTGCACGAGGTCGCGGTGAACGTGCAGGCGCAGCGTCAGGATCCGCAGTTCGTCCAGGCGCGTGCGCACGCGGCGCCCACGCCGACGTTGGCGCACTGACGGAGTCAGGCCTCGATCGGCAGCGGCACGATCGAGGCCTCGACCCGCCCGTCCGCGATCAGCAATTGGCCGACGGTGATCGGCAACTTGAAGCGCCGCGGTCCGGCGCTTCCGGGATTCACCCGCAATATCCCGTCGGAGCGGCGCTCGACAAGCGGCTTGTGCGAATGGCCGACGACGATGACATCGACGGTCTCGTCCGGCGCATGCGTCGACAGCGTCTTCAGATCGTGCAGCATGTAGATCGCGATACCGCCGAGACGGACGCACTCCGTTTCGGGCAAGCCCATCGCCCAGGGCGCCGTGTCGTTGTTGCCGCGGATCGCCGTGACCGGCGCCATCGCGCCCAGCGCCTCGAGGATCGATGCGGCGCCGATGTCGCCCGCGTGCAGGATGTGATCGCTGCCTTGCAACGCATCGAGCGCTTCGGGCCGCAGCAGCCCGTGCGTATCCGAGATGAGACCGATGCGGACCGTCATGTTTCGGGTGTATCGATGTCGGCCGAGACGTATTGCGACGCGTTGATCGGATAGTCGATGAAGCGACGCGGCACGTGGTCGACGAGCCAGACGCCGTTGTCCGCGCGATAGAACATGTGCCCCGCGGTGTGCATCGCGTGGGCCTGGATACCGAGCACCGCCGGCATGCCGTGGCGTGCGCCGACGCGACGGGCGGTGTCGACATCGGTCGATAGATGCACGTGCCGGCGTCGGCCGCGATGCAGGCCGTCACGCAGGATCGCCTGCAGATAGCGCGTCGCCGTTCCATGGAACAGGCGCTGCGGCGGTTCGACGGGTACGAGGCCGAGATCGACGTCGATGGAGTGGCCCTGGTTGGCACGGATGCGCGTGCCGGTCGCGTCGATCGCGAAGCGCTGCTTGTCGTTGGTGGCGACGATCTCGTCGAGCGTCATGCGGTCGAGTACGACGCCATGCGCGGCGGCCGCACCCAGCAGCGTGTCGATGTCGGCCCAGCCCGCATCGTCGAGCGACAGGCCGATCGACGCCGGTGCGTGCCGAAGCACGCGACTGATGAAACGGCTCTGCGGGACGAGCGACGATCGCATCAGTGCGTGCGCTTGCCGCGACGGCGGAAGAGTCCACCGAGCCCTCGACGCGGCGCACCCTGTGCGTCGCCACGTACGCCATCGCCGGTGCGTGCGTCTTCGTTCGCGATCGTCGCAAGACGCTCGTCGAGCTCGGCGATCAGTTCGTCCAGCACGTCGCCGGTCGAACGATCGGGCCAGCGCTGCAGCGCCTGCATGCCCATTTCGACGAACTCCGCGCGGGTTTCCGGCGGCAGGTCGAGCTTGCGTTCGTCGAACCAGCGCTCGAAACGCGGGCTGACCTGTGCGGCGGCGGTCGCGGGGTCGAGGTGCGGCGTCGACGGAGGGGGCGTCGGATCCATAAAGACACTCCGAAGGGCACATCCGTATATCGAATCGCGGCGCCACGACACGTGAGCGACGGGCGCTGCAGCGGCTCATCCACGCGAAAGCAATCGGCCCGGTTTCCCGGGCCGTCCACCAGAACACGTGGCGCGTCGCTTACGCGGCGAACAGGGCGCGCATCTTCTTGAGCGCGTTCGCTTCGATCTGACGGATGCGCTCGGCGGACACGCCGTATTCGTCGGCGAGTTCCTGCAGCGTCACCTTCGACTCGCTGTCGAGCCAGCGGCGCTTGATGATGTCGCGCGAACGTCCGTCGAGTTCGGCCAGGCCTTCGCGCAGCACTTCGAGGTGGTTGTCCTCTTCGTCCTCGCGCTCGTACAGCTGCGACGGGTCTTCGCCCTGCGCGGCGAGATAGGCGACCGGCGACGGCGGACCGTCCTCGTCGCCGTCATCCGGCATGTCGAAGCCGATGTCGCGACCCGAAAGGCGCGATTCCATCTCGAGCACTTCGCGCTCGGAGACGTTGAGGTCGGCGGCGACCGCGCGCACCTCTTCGGCGTTCATCCAACCCAGGCGCTTCTTGCTCTTGCGCAGGTTGAAGAACAGCTTGCGCTGCGCCTTGGTCGTCGCGACCTTCACGATGCGCCAGTTCTTCAGGATGAACTCGTGCATCTCCGCGCGGATCCAATGCACCGCGAAGCTGACGAGGCGCACGCCCTGGTCCGGATCGAAACGCTTCACCGCCTTCATCAGGCCGATGTTGCCTTCCTGGATCAGGTCGCCGATGCCGAGGCCGTAACCGTTGTAGCCACGCGCGACGTGCACGACGAAACGCAGATGCGAGTGCACCAGTTCGCGCGCGGCGTCGAGGTCTTCCTCGTCGCGATAACGACGCGCAAGGCGTTGTTCGTCGTCGACGCTGAGCACCGGAATGCGGTTGACCGCGCCGATGTACGCCTCGAGCGAGCCGAGCGGGCTCAGGCCCACCGACGCAACGGCCGGCAGGTTGTTGGTGACGAGAGCAGTGGAGGCTGTCTGGGTCATAGGGCTCTAGGTTAGCAGTCGGATTATTCGACTGCTAAAGGGTCCAGAAGTTCCGGACCGTTGCATTCGTGGGACGACGGAGGCGGAAGTCTGCCAATCGATTCATTCGCGTTGCGTAAAACCGGCGGTATGGGGCTGAACTCTCGTCATGCGGACGCCATTGCCGCTTTTCCAGCCCTGACCGATGGCAGGGTCCGCCGGGCGACCGCAGCCGGCGGCTACACTCCCGCCGGCATGACCAAGCGAACCAAGCCGACCTCGTTCGACATCGCCTACCGGGCCGGCGTGTCCCAGGCGACCGTCTCCCGCGTGCTCCGCGGCAGCCCGCTGGTGAACGAGGAGACCCGCAAGCGGGTCGAGGCGGTCGCCCGCGAACTCAATTACAAGGTGGACCGCCGGGCCTCGAGCCTGCGGACCCAGAAGTCCGGCACCCTCGCCCTGCTGCTGTTCGAGGACCCGACCCCGGACGAGTCGCACATCAACCCGTTCTTCCTGTCCATGCTGGGCTCGATCACCCGCGCCTGCGCCCGCCACGGCCAGGACCTGCTGGTCTCGTTCCAGCAGCTGTCGGACGACTGGCATTCGGACTACGAGGACTCGATGAAGGCCGACGGGCTGATCCTGCTCGGCTACGGCGACTATGAGCTCTACCGGGACAAGCTCTCGGCGCTGGTCGAGCGCGGCACGCACTTCGTCCGCTGGGGCGCGGTCGACGCCGACCAGCCCGGCGTGTCGATCGGCTGCGACAATGTCCACGGCGGCCAGCTCGCCGGGCAGCACCTGGTCGCCTGCGGGCGCCGCACCGTCGCCTTCCTCGGCCACGCGTCCTCGCACTACCCGGAGTTCCTCGACCGCTACCGCGGCTGCGCCGCCGCGCTCGAGGCCGCCGGCCTGCGCCTGGATCCCGCCCTGCAGGTCGACGCCGAGACGAGCGAGGAAGCGGGCTACATCGCCGCGACGCAGCTGCTCGCGCGCGGCCGCCCGTTCGACGCCATCTTCGGCGCCAGCGACCTCATCGCGATCGGCGCGATGCGCGCGCTGCACGAGGCCGGCATCCGCATTCCGCACGATGTTTCGGTGGTCGGCTTCGACGACATTCCGATGGCCCGCTTCACCACGCCGCCGCTGACGACGGTGATGCAGGACACGACCAAGGCCGGTCAGCTGCTCGTCGCGACGCTGATGCAGCTGGTGCGCGACGAGCACGCCGAGAGCGCGATGCTCCCGGCGTCGCTGGTGGTGCGCAAATCCTCGTTCACGCTCGGCTGAGCGCGACGCCCATCACTGCCGCGTCTTGCGGCGCTCCGCGTCCTGCAGGGCCGTGCGCAGTTCATCGTTCGTGATCGCGCCGTCGAGCACGTAGACCTCGACGCCGTGCGCGGGCACCGTCGCGTCGAGTGCACCACCGCGAGCGATCTGCATCGACGTGCCCGCGAGCTGTGCACGCCACGCGCCCGCCTGCATCCAGCGGTCGATGTGGAACTGCGTTGGTGCGTTGCCCTTGTTCAGCAGCACGAGCGCGGTCTGCCGGACGTCGCCCGACTGGATCACGCGATAGAACGCCGCGCGATCACCCTTGAACTCGAGATTGAGCTGCAGGCCGCGCTGAAGTGCGGGCGTCGACGCACGCACTTTCGCGATGCGGCGCAGCGCGTCGTGGATCGGATTCGTCTTCGCCGCGTTGATGCGCTGCTGGCCGAAGTAGTTGCGGTTGCCGGTGTGTTCGGCGGTGCCCCGCTCGAAGCCGACCTCGGAGCCGTAATAGATGACCGGGATGCCGCGCGCGGTGAACAGGAAGTTGTGCGCGTCGATGAAGCCGGTGTCGGCGGCGTCAAGGCGCGTCATGTCGTGGTTGTCGTAGAACGTCATCAGCTCGTACGGATTCGCGTACGGGCCGTCGGTCAGATAGAGACGCTCCGCAACCCGCTCGTAGCCCTTCTGCTGCGTGCCGAAGGCTTCGACGAGCCGCTCCTTCAGCGGGAAGTCGAGCACGCTGACGTCGGCGTTCCGCGGCAACGTGTGCTGCGCGATCGTCGCGGCGTCGTGGTCGAACGCTTCGCCGAACATGAAGAAGCCAGGATGCTTCGCGCGGATGCGCGCGCTGAATGCATGCCAGAACGAGTTCGGCATCCAGCCGATGGTGTCGATGCGGAACGCGTCGGCGCCCTGGTCGATCCACTGCGAGTACGCGCCGACGAAGTAGTCGAGCACCGCCGGCTCGTTCTCGTTGAGATCCGACAACTGCGCGAGGCCGCCGGACGTGTTGTACCAGCGGTGCAGCGGATTGTTCTTCGGATCGAGCTTGGCCGGCGGCAGGTTCTGGTGATCGGCCAGGAGTTCGCCATGCGGGCCGTAGATCTTTCCGTACTTGGGCTGGTCCTTCGGCATCGTGTACGCCGGCGAGCCGTGGTTGCAGACGATGTCGAGCACCGTCTTCAGACCATGCTGCTTCAGCCCGGACGTCAGGCCGCGGAAGTCGAGGCTCTTGCTGGGCAGATGCTCGTCGAGCACCCAGAAGTTGTCGCCCCAATAGCCGTGGTAGCCGGTCTTGCCGCGATCGGTCCACATGCCGCCCCACTTCACCGGATCGCCGCCGGTGAAGGCTTCGTCGGGGTTGTCGACGATGGGCGTGATCCACACCGCGCCGAAGCCCATGTCGCGGATGTAGTCGGCGTTGTCCAGCACGCCTTTGAAGTCGCCGCCCATGTAGCCGATGTTGTCGCTGTGGCCTTTCGGTGCGCCGGGCGTGGGCCGATCGAACGTGTGCAGCGTCTTGCCGCCCTGCTCGCGGTGGTCGTTGGACGGATCACCATTGACGAAGCGATCCGTCATCAGGAAGTAGATGGCGTCGCTCGCGAACGGCTCGGTGGTGCCGACGAACTGTCGTGCCGATACCGACGCCTCGTCCGCATGCACGCTCGGCAGCGCGAACGCGAGCGCAACGGCAAGAATCGCGCGCCTCACGGTGCAGCTGCCAGTCGGGCGTGGCCCTGCGGCTCGCGTACGCGCAGCACGCAGAGACCCGCCACCACCATCGAGATGCCGCCGATCACCAGCGCATAGATCGGATGGCCACCGAAGATCGTCTTCAGCAGGAAGCCGAGCAGGCTCGCCGCGACGAGCTGCGGAATGACGATGAAGAAATTGAAGATGCCCATGTACACGCCCATCTTCTTCGCGGGCACGCTGTCGGAGAGCAGCGCGTACGGCAGCGACAGGATCGACGCCCAGGCGAAGCCCACGCCGACCATCGACAGCAACAGCCAATGCGGATCGCGGATGAACATGATCGACACCAGCCCGAGTCCGCCGAGCACGGCATTGATCAGGTGGCTGGTGCGCAGGCCCCAGCGCGCGACCATCTTCGGGATCACGACCGCCGCAATCGCCGCGAAGCCGTTGTAGGCCGCGAACAGCACGCCGACCCAGTTCGCACCTTCGTTGTAGGCAGCGGAGGTCGTATCGGTGCTGTGGAAGTGCAGGTCGGCGACCGCCGGCGTGGTGTAGATCCACATGGCGAACAGCGCGAACCACGAGAAGAACTGCACGACGGCGAGCTGGCGCATGGTCGACGGCATGTCGTAGAGGTCGTCCATGATTTCGTCGAACGCACCGCGGGTCGGCGCGAAGATCCGCAGCAGCAGCGCGACGCCATACGCGACGACGAGGCCGCCGAGGATGTAGAGCTGTTTGTCGAGGCCCTTGAGGTAGACGATCGCGAGGAGCGCCGCACCGACCGCCAGCCAGATGAAGGCCGCCGTCCCCATGCGCTTTGCGTCGCGCGGTCGGGGCGGGATCGACGGTGCCTCGTCCCAGGCCTGCAGCGTCTCGGGGGGATATTCCTTCGTGCTCACGATCGTCCATGCGATCGCTGCAACCAGCACGACGCCGCCCGCATAGAACGACCAGCGCACGGTATCCGGCACAAGGCCGGCCTCGGCGGTGTTGGCGACACCGAAGTGCGCAAGCACGTACGGAAGCACGCTCGCCACGACCGAACCGACGCCGATGAAAAAGCTCTGCATCGAATAGCCCGTCGCGCGCTGCTCGACCGGTAGCTGGTCGCCGACGAACGCGCGGAACGGTTCCATCGAAATGTTGATCGACGCATCGAGCATCCACAGCAGGCCGGCCGCGATCCACAGGCTCGGCGAGTTGGGCATCGCCAGCAGCGCGACGGTGGCGAGCAATGCACCGACGAGGAAATACGGACGGCGACGCCCCAGCTTCGTCCACGTGCGATCGGAGAAGTGGCCGACGATGGGTTGCACGACCAGGCCGGTGAGCGGCGCGGCGATCCACAACACGGGCAGGTCGTCCATGTTCGCGCCGAGCGTCTGGAAGATGCGGCTGACGTTGGCGTTCTGCAGCGCAAAGCCGAACTGGATGCCGAGGAAGCCGAAGCACATGTTCCAGATCTGCCAGAACGAGAGCCGCGGCTTGGACTGCGTGTTGGGATTCATGAATGCCCTGTGGAGCGTCGAGTCGTGCGACGAGTGTGACGCGGACTTCGCGAGAAACCGGTGTGCGCTGCAACATCGAACGCACGCTTCGGATCGTCCGGAGACGATGTGCGCGGCATGGTAGAGAGCGGCGTGCCTGCACAAATTCGCCTGCAAACGTATTCAACGCGGGCGCGCGGTGACGTCCCGTCATGCTCCGTCGCCCGCGTGGAATCCTCCCGCGGCACGGAGGCCAGGGGGCCTTCGCATTCAGCGAATCGGGGTTGAGGTTTCGATGGCGACGAAGCAGTGGTGGCGCGGCGGCGTGATCTACCAGATCTATCCGCGCAGCTTCCTGGACACCAACGGCGACGGCATCGGCGACCTGCCCGGCATCATCGAGAAGCTCGATTACGTCGCGAGCCTCGGTGTCGACGCGATCTGGATCTCGCCGTTCTTCAAGTCGCCGATGGCCGACTTCGGCTACGACATCGCGGATCCGCGGGCGGTCGATCCCATGTTCGGCACGCTCGACGATTTCGATCGCCTGCTCGCGAAGGCGCATTCGCTCGGCGTCAAGGTCATGATCGACCAAGTGCTCAGCCACACCTCCGACGAGCATGAATGGTTCAAGGAAAGCCGGCAGAGCCGCGACAACGCGAAGGCCGACTGGTACGTCTGGGCCGATGCCAAACCTGACGGCACGCCGCCGAACAACTGGCTGTCGATCTTCGGCGGCGTCGCCTGGCGCTGGGAGCCGCGCCGCTGCCAGTACTACCTGCACAACTTCCTCTCGAGCCAGCCGGACCTCAACTTCCACAACCCCGAGGTGCGCGCGGCGCAGCTCGACAACCTGAAGTTCTGGCTCGACCGCGGCGTCGACGGCTTCCGCCTCGACTCGATCAACTTCTGCTTCCACGACGCGCAGCTGCGCGACAACCCGCCGAAGCCGGAAGAACTGCGCACGGGCCGTGGCTTCGCCGCCGACAACCCGTACGCGTTCCAGTACCACTACTTCAACAACACGCAGCCCGAAAACCTCGGTGTCCTCGAGGACGTGCGTCGCCTGATGGATCGTTATCCGGATGCGGCGACGCTGGGCGAGATCTCGTCCGAGGATTCGCTCGCGACGATGGCCGAGTACGTGCGGCCCGGTCGCCTGCACATGGGCTACAGCTTCGAGCTGCTCACCGACGACTTCAGCGCGGCGTACATCCGCGGCACCGTCGAACGGCTGGAAGCGAGCCTCGTCGACGGCTGGCCGTGCTGGGCGATCAGCAACCACGATGTGCGCCGCGCGGTGACGCGCTGGGGCGGCGCGAACGGCAACGACGTGCTCGCGCGCCAGCTCGTCGCGCTGGTGTGCTCGCTGCGCGGCTCCGTCTGCCTGTACCAGGGCGAAGAGCTCGGCCTTCCTGAAGCCGACGTCCCGTACGAACTGCTGCAGGATCCTTACGGCATCGCGTTCTGGCCGACGTTCAAGGGCCGCGACGGATGCCGCACGCCGATGCCTTGGAACGGCGGCGCGTCCGCCGGCTTCACCGACGGAACGCCGTGGCTGCCGGTCGCACCGACGCACCGCCCGCGCAGCGTCTCGACGCAGCAGGCCGATCCGTCGTCCGTGTTGAATGCGGTGCGCGCGTTCCTTCGCTGGCGTCATACGCAGCCGGCGCTGGTCGAAGGTTCAATCCGTTTCCTCGACACGCCGGAGCCGGTGCTCGCGTTCGTTCGCGAGCAGGCGAGCGAGCGGCTGCTGGTCGCGTTCAACCTGTCCGCGCAGCCGGTCACGTGCACGCTCGACGTCGGCACCGCGACGACGCTCGACGCGCCCGGCATCGACACCGGTGGCATCGACGCCGGCACGCTGCAGCTGCCCGCACATGGCGCGTTGTTTGCACGACTCGACTGATCCGGCGACGGCCGGATCGCGCGGCATGCGGCCGCGTGGACGCCTTGCTACAGGTCATCGTGAAGTTGGCATGGTGATGCGTCGCTCGGTCGTCGTCGCGCTCGCACTGACGTCGCTCGCAATGGCCGACTGCGCTTTCGCGGCCGCGCCGTCGTCGGCTGACTGCATGCAAGACGCTTCGTCCTCGACGCTGATTGCTTCCACCGACACGCGTGTCGACGCACGCGCCTATTGGCTCGACGCACGTACGCTGCGCTGGCCCGGCATGCCCGACGACGCCACGTATCGGCTCGTGGGCTCGCGCAATGGCGCGCTGGCGCTCCATGCAGTCGGCCACGTGCAGGGGGTGGACGTCGAACTGCCACTTGGGCCGGTCGCGACAGCGCCGAGCGCGGCGGCCATCGACGCATTCCGCTTCGTCCCCGCAGGTGCGCAGCGCCAGCTGAGCGAACGCGACGCGCGCACCTTTCGCACGAACGTCGCCATGCAGTGGTGGCTGGTGCGCGAGGCCGAGGGCGGTCGGGTCATCGATGCCACCTACATCCAGTCGCCCGGACTGCTCGACGCGGCGTTCGATGGCGACACCGCCCCGCTAGGCCCCGCAGTCGACGCACACGGCGCGACTTTCGGCCTCTGGGCACCCACAGCGCGCAATGTCGCGGTGTGCGTGTATCGCACCGGGCACGCGCCCGCGCCGCTGCCTTTGCAGCGCGACGATGCGGCCGGCGCGTGGCGGACTGACGTTCCGGGCGACCTCCGCAACGCCGAATATCTCTTCCTCGTCGACGTGTTCGTTCCCGGCATCGGCATCGTCCGCAATCGCGTCACCGATCCCTATTCGGTCACGCTGACGACCGACTCGCGGCGCAGCGTCGTCGAGGACCTGGCCGATACGAACGACGCGCGACTCGCACCCGCCGGCTGGAGCCATCGTCCGCGTCCCGCACCGGCGCAAAGCCCGGTCGACATGACCGTGTACGAGTTGCACGTCCGCGATTTCTCGGTCGGCGATGCGAGCGTGCCCGCGGACCACCGCGGCAAGTACCTCGCGTTCACCGACACGACGTCGCGCGGCATGCGCCACCTCGCGGCGCTGCAGCGCGCGGGCCTCACCGATGTGCACCTGCTGCCGGTGTTCGACATCGCGACGATTCCCGAGCACGGCTGCGTGACGCCGGATATTCCGCACGGCGCGCCGGACAGCGAAGTACCGCAGGCGGCGATCGCGAGCGTCGCGCTGCGCGACTGCTACAACTGGGGCTACGACCCGTACCACTTCGGCGCGCCCGAAGGCAGTTACGCGACCGACGCGGCCGACGGCGCGGTGCGCATCCGCGAGTTCCGCGCGATGGTGCAGGCGCTGCACGCACTGGGCCTGCGCGTCGGCATGGACGTGGTCTACAACCACACCACGACATCCGGACAGGCGGACACCTCGGTGCTCGATCGCGTCGTGCCCGGCTACTACTCCCGCCTCGACGCGACCGGCAAGGTCGAACACTCGACATGCTGCGAGAACACCGCGACCGAGCACCGCATGATGGCGCGGCTGATGGCCGACACGCTGGTGCGCTGGGCGCGCGACTACGGCATCGACTCGTTCCGCTTCGACCTGATGGGCCACCAGCCGCGCGCTGCGATGGAACGTGCGCGGCGCGCACTGCGTGATGCGGTGGGCCGCGACGTGCCCATGCTCGGCGAAGGCTGGAACTTCGGCGAGGTCGCGAACGGCGCGCGCTTCGTGCAGGCGGCGCAGGGACGACTCGACGGCACGGACATCGCCACATTCAGCGACCGCGCGCGTGACGCGCTGCGCGGCGGCGGCTGCTGTGACTCCGGTGAGGCACTGCGTGCGAACAAGGGCTGGCTCAACGGGCTGGTCGAGACGCCGGCATCGCGCTCAAATGCGCTGCACGCCGCCGACCTGATCCGTGCGGGCCTAGCCGGCACGCTGCGCGACTACACGACGACGTTCGCCGACGGCCGTACCGCAACGCTGTCCGCGCTCGATTACGCGGGCCAACCCGCAGGCTACGCGAGCGCGCCCGACGAAGTCGTCAACTACGTCGAGAATCACGACAACCTCACGCTGTTCGACGTCAACGCACTGCGCCTGCCGGCCGACACGTCGCGCGAGGGGCGTGCACGTGTGCAGGCGCTCGGCATCGCGGTGGTCGCGCTCAGCCAGGGCGTCGCCTACTACCATGCCGGCGTCGACGTGCTGCGTAGCAAGTCGCTCGACCGCAACAGCTTCGAGTCGGGCGATGCGTTCAACCGCCTCGACTGGACCTACACCGACAACGGGTTCGGCATCGGCCTGCCGCGCGCCGCGGACAACGGCAAGGACTGGCCGCTGCTCGCGCCGGTGCTGCGCAATGCGTCGATCAAACCGACGCACCGCGACATCGCGTGGACGCGCGACGTCTTCCGCGACTGGCTGACGCTGCGCGCCACCACCCCGCTGCTGCGCCTGCGGACCGCGGCCGACGTCGAGCACCGCCTGACGTTCCTCAACAACGGTCCGGCGCAGAACCCCGCGGTGATCGTCGGTCATCTCGACGGTAGCGGCCTGCCCGGCGCGCGCGAGCTGCTCTACCTCGTCAACACCTCGCCGGATGCGCAGGCGCTCGCGCTGCCCAGCGAAGCGCACAAGGCCTACGTCCTCCATCCCGTGCAGCGCGCGGGGGCCGACGCGCGCGTTCGCGAGACCCGTTACGACCCGAACGGGCGCATCACCGTGCCCGGCCGCACCGCCGCCGTTTTCGTCATCGAGTGAAGCCATGACCCTGTCGCGCCGTCCCCTCGCCGCTCTTCTGCCGCTGCTGGCACTGTTCGCCGCGCACCCGGTTCTCGCCAAGACCGTCGCCAGCGTCGACTCGCCCGATCATTCGCTGCGCGTCGAGCTGGACGTCGACGACGGCCGAATCGGCTACCGCGTGTTTCGCCACGACAAGCCGCTGATCGGCACGTCGCGGCTCGGTTTCCTCTTCCAGAACGCCGAGCAGATCCAGCGCAACCTCGCGTTCACCTCGCAGAAGACGCGCAGTGCGGACGAGACGTGGGAGCAGCCGTGGGGCGAGCGGCGCGTCACGCGCAATCACTACAACGAACTGCGCGCGCGTTTCACCGAGACGATCAACGCCAAGCGCGCGATCGACGTGACGTTCCGCGTGTTCGACGACGGCCTCGGCTTCCGCTACGAATTCCCGGACCAGCCGTCGATGAAGGACGTGCGTATCACCGAGGAACTCACGGAGTTCGACGTGATGCCGAACGCGACCGCGTGGTGGATCCCGGCGGGCGAATGGAACCGTTACGAATACCTGTACAACCGCACGCCGCTGCGCGAAGTCAGCCAGGCGCATACGCCGGTCACTCTGAAGACCGACGACGGCACGTACCTGTCGTTCCATGAAGCCGCGCTCGTCGACTACTCGAGCATGTGGCTGCGTCGCGTCGAGGGCCAGCGGCTGAAGGCGCAGCTGTCGCCGGGCAGCGAAGGCTGGAAGGTCCGTCGCACTGCACCGTTCACGACGCCGTGGCGCACGATCACGATCAGCGATCGCGCAGGTGGCCTCGTCGAATCCAGTCTCATCCTCAATCTCAACGAGCCGAACAAGCTCGGCGACGTGAGCTGGTTCAAGCCGGCGAAATATGTCGGTGTGTGGTGGTCGCTGCATCTCGACGAGAAGACGTGGGCGACCGGGCCGAAGCACGGCGCGACCACCGAGGAGACCAAGCGTTACATTGACTTCGCCGCCGCGCATGGATTCCGTGGCGTGCTCGTCGAAGGCTGGAATCCCGGCTGGGACGGCAACTGGTTCGCGAACGGCTGGGATTTCGACTTTACGAAGGCGACGCCGGATTTCGACATCGAAGCCCTCTCGAAGTACGCCGCCGCCAAGGGCGTGCACCTTATCGGCCACCACGAGACCGGTTGCGCAGTGAGTCACTACGAGCGCCAGCTGCCGAAGGCGCTGGATCTGGATGCACGGCTCGGCATCGACGTCGTCAAGACGGGTTACGTCTGCGACGCCGGCCAGATCGAACGGCAGGACGTCGAAGGCGGCCCGGTGCTGCGCGAATGGCACGACGGCCAGTGGCGCGCAAACCACCAGCTGCGCGTGGTGCAGGAAGCGGCGAAGCGGCACATCGCGATCGTCGACCACGAACCGATCAAGGACACTGGCCTGCGTCGCACCTATCCGAACTGGATCGCCCGCGAAGGGGCGCGCGGCATGGAGTACAACGCCTGGGGCAATCCGCCGAACCCGCCCGAGCACGAAGCCAACCTCGTGTTCACGCGCATGCTCGGCGGGCCTTTCGACTTCACGCCCGGTGTGCTGAGCCTGAAGGGCCGCGGCGGGCAGCAGATCCAGAGCACGATCGCGAAGCAGCTCGCGAACTACGTCGTGATCTATTCGCCGGTACAGATGGCCGCGGATCTGCCCGAGCACTACGCCGAGCACATGGACGCCTTCCATTTCATCGAGGACGTGCCGACCGATTGGGACGACACGAAGGTCATCAACGGCGAGCCCGGTGACTACGTGACGATCGCGCGCAAGCAGCGGGGCGGTAACGACTGGTTCGTCGGCTCGGTGACCGACGAGAACGCGCGCACGCTCACGCTGCCGCTCGATTTCCTCGACGCCGGGCGCCGCTACGAAGCGCAGATCTATCGCGATGGCGACGGTGCGGACTGGAAGACGAACCCGTTCGCGTTCGTTGTCGAGACGAAGCCCGTGAAGCGCGGCGACGTGCTGACGCTGAAGCTCGCGGCGGGCGGCGGCGAAGCGATCCGCCTGAAGGCGCTGCGCTGATCGCGATGGGCGCCGGTCAGTCGAGCGTGAAGCGACGCATCCGCCGTGTCGGCCACACGGACGTGAATTGCGCCCCGCCGACGAGCCGGTATGCGGCAGAGACGCCGCGATCGATGCCGCGTGCCTCGAGCACCGACCGGATCTTGCGGAACACCGTCCGCGGATCGTCGGCCTGCACGAAGAAGTTGATCGCCTTCGGGCGCACGTCGTATCCGTCGGTGCGCGCGGTCGTGCCGAGCACCGGCTTCAGCTCCTCCTCCAACGTGGCGAGAAAGCTCTCGTCGTCCAGCGACGGGCGGTAAAACTTGATGACGAGTTCGTACTCCATGGCAACGATTCTAGGCCGCCCAATGCATGCGGGCGTCGACGCGGTGCGCTCGCGGTTCGTGTTCGGAACGCTGCTGCTGGCTGCCGCGTCGGCGGCGCCGTCGCTCGCGCATGCGGCCGTGCCGCCCCTGCACAGCGAAACGCTGTCGATCATGGCACCGGGCGTCGCTCCCGGGCCGCTGCGGGTGCGCGTGTTCATTCCGGACACCTGCCGCCGCGGCGCGATGCCGGGATGCAACGCGCTGTACGTGGACGACGGCCAGGACGCCGAAGCGGTGCATCTGGCCGAAACGGTCGCGTTGCTGGCCGCCACCGGCGAAATCCGGGCGCCGGTGGTGATCGCCATCGACATGCCGCCGGACCGCATGGGCGCCTATGGCTTTTCCGATCGCGAACACGGCCGCGCCGTCGTCGCGCCGACCAAATACGGCGATGTCGGCGCCCGCGCGCAGGCCTATTCCGAATGGCTGGTGCATACGCTCGTGCCGTTCGTGGAGTCGCGCTATGCGGTGCGGCCGTCGCCCGAGGCGCGTGCGATCCTCGGCTGGTCGCTCGGCGGTGCGCACGCCTTCAACGTCGGCTGGCAGTACCCCGAGGTGTTCGCGCGCGTCGGTGCGTTCTCGCCGTCGTTCTGGTTGTCGACCGATCGGACCAGCCCTGACACGCAGCAGCGCACGCGCATCGCGCAGTCCATGGTCGCGAACACGCCGCCGCGCAATGGCGCGCGCTTCTTCTTCGCGATCGGCACCGACGAGGAGACGAGCGATCGCGACGGCGACGGCGTCAACGACGCGGTCGACGACGTGCGCGACCTGGTCGACGGCTGGAATGTCGACGCGGGCGGAATTAAGGGCCTGAAGCAGGTCGGCTACCGCGTGAACGACGATGCCGCACATCACGCCGATCGCAGCGACGTCGCGCTGTACGTGCTCGAGGGCGGCAAGCACCAGCAGGCGAGCTGGGCGCAGATGCTACCGCCGTTCCTGCGCTGGGCGTACGCGGTGCACGCGCCGCCCCTCAACGCGACCGGCCGGACGGAGAGCTGGCAGGAACTGCCGTCGCGCTTCGTCGTCGCGCGCAACGTCGACGTGTGGCTGCCGCCGTCGTACGGCCGCGATCCGAAGCGGCGCTATCCCGTGGTGTACATGCACGACGGGCAGAACCTGTTCGACCCGTCGCTGAGCTACACCACGGGCGTCGACTGGAATATCGACGGCGCGATGACGCGCCTTGTCGCCGCGCACCGCGTGCGCGAGGCGATCGTCGTCGGTGTCTGGAACACGCCGCTTCGCTTCGCGGAGTACATGCCGAAGGCGCCGGTCGCGGGCGGTTCGATCAACGTCGGTGTCGACGGCATCCCACCGGTGGATGCGGCGACGCTCCGCTCGGACGAGTACGTGCGCTATCTCGTGGAAGAACTGAAGCCCTTCATCGATGCGCACTACCGCACGAAGACGGGCCCGGCCGACACGTTCGTCATGGGCTCGAGCATGGGCGGTCTGATTTCGCTGTACGCGCTCGCGCAGCGGCCGGACGTGTTCGGCGGCGCGGGTGCGGTGTCGACGCACTGGCCGGCTGCGGGCGGCGTGAGCGTCGACTGGTTCGCGTCGCACCTGCCGCGCGCGGGTGCGCACCGGATCTACTTCGACCACGGCACGCGCACCCTGGACGCGCAGTACGCGCCCTTCCAGCAGCGCGTCGACGCGGCGATGCCCGCGCTCGGCTATCGCGCGGGACGCGACGTGATCAGCCGCGTCTACGAGGGCGCCGAGCACAACGAAGCGGCATGGAAGGCGCGCGTCGACGTGCCGCTGCAGTTCCTTCTCGGGCCGCCGCGCTGACGTCGGTCAGCGCAGCTCGAGCCAGGCGTCGTCGAGGATCTTGGGTGCGTCTGTCGGCGCACAGCCGAAGGTGTGCGAGTCGCCGTCGGGCGACAGGCCGCGATAGCCGCCGTCGTAGTCCCACGTCGTGACGTAGACCCGCGCGCCGCGCAGTGACGATGGACGTCCCAGCGCAGATGCCGGCAACAGCACCTGCAGCGTCGACGTGGCCGCATCTACGCGCAGCTGCGCGCCCGGCGTCACCGGCGCGCCTTCGTGTGTCGCGTCCGCGCCGTCGGACGCGGTCAACGTGTTGGACCAGCCGCCGATGCGCAGGCGTCGCTGCCAGCGCGCACCGTTCGGGAGCACCGCGTCCTGCAGCGGCAGGGTGGCGACGCCATCGCGCGCGTCGAGGAGCGACACGTACACGGTGAGCGCGACGTGGTCGAAACCGTTGGCGGGGTTCCACGACTTCATCAGCGTGCGCAGGCCGATGTCGAGCCGCAACGCACCGCCGCTGCCGAAGGCGCGTACGTGCGTGATGTCGCCGGGATGCGCCGCACGCCAGGCGGCGTCGGCGGGAGAGGTGTAGCGGCGGGTCGGGCCGGTGTCGTCGCCCTGAGGATCGGTGAGGTCGGCGAGCGGCGCCCATTCGCGATCGACATGGAACGTCGCGGGTGCGGAGGCGATCGCACGCGTGGCGTTGAACGCGACGAGACGATGGGCGACCTCGGGATCGACGAGGTCGGACGTCGGCAAGGTGGCTCGCCAGCGTCCATCGCGACCGGCGCTGACCGGCAGCGCGGTCGAGAGGTCGCCGTCGAGAACGAGTTGCAGGCGGGCGCCGGGATTCGCGCGTCCGGTGATGGACTGCACGTCGGCGAGCTTTGCAGGCAGCGTGTCGATCGTCGGTGCGTCGCTCGCGACGTCAGCCTGCGACGGCGTCGCATCGATCGTCCACGCATAGCCGGCGCGTGCGGGGAGCACCAGCGGACGGTGCGCATCCCATGCGGGTGCATCGCCGTCGATCGCGAACAGCGGACGCAGTCGTCCGTTCACTGGCGCGTCCAGCGCATCCAGCAACGTCGGTCGGTCCGCCGTGTTGAATGCGACGAGCACCGCGCCCTCCGCGCTGTCCATGCGATAGACGAGCGCGCCGGGCGCGGCCGGGTTCGACGCCAGGAGCGTCGGCGTGCCGCGCGACAGCACACGGTTTCCGCGTCGCAATGCGATTGCACGTTGCAGATAGCGATACCCGTCGCTGGTCGCATCGAAGTGATCGCGACCGCCCGACGCGTAGCCGTGCGCGAACATGGCCGCGCGCTGCTGCGTGAAACCCTGCTCGGTGCCGTAGTAGACGACTGGAATGCCCGGCACGGTCATCAGCATCAGAAGCGCCTGCTTCAACGCGGCGTCGCTGCCGGTGGCGCGGAACCGGTCGACGTCGTGGTTGTCGATGAACGTCGCCATCAGGTGCGGCGCCGAATGCACGCGCATGCGACGTTCGATGCGATCGGCGAGCTCGGCGGTCGGCCGGCCGCGCGCGAACACGTCGAGCGCGGTGCCGTACAACGGGAAGTCGATCATGCCCGGCAGGCGCGGCTCGCCGTTGGGGCCACGCACGTAGGTTTCGATCTTGCGCGCCTGCGTGCCGTCGAAGGCACGATCGAGGCCGAAGCCTTCGCCGAACAGGTGGAATGCGGGTTTCCCGTTCGCTTTCGCCGCGCGCAGGATGCCCGGCGCCTTCGAGTCCTCGGCGTAGAGGAAATCCTCGAAGTACTCGGGCGGGACATAGAACGCGGTGTCGACGCGGAACGCATCGACGCCGACGTCGCGGATCCATTTCGCATAGCTCGCACGCAGCGCGCGGCGCACGGTCGCGTTGTCTGTATTGAGATCGTCGAGGCCGGCGAGCTGCCACGTCTTTTCCTGCACCGGATCGCCGTAATCGACGATGTCGGGCGTCCAGTGGTAGATCGAAGCGGCGCGGTCGCGTGCACGCCGCGGATCGTTGAGGTCGAAAGGGGGTTGCGGGGGTGCGGTTCGACCTCGTCCATCGCGCACAGGCATGTACCCCCGCGACGGGTCGGCAGCGGGGTCGACGTCGTAACGGAAGTAGTCGGCGACGTGGTTCACCACCACGTCCTGCACGAGGTACATGCCGCGCCCGTGCAGGCCGTCGGCGAGCGCGCGGTAGTCGGCGAGCGTGCCGAAGTGCGGATCGACCCTGGAGAAATCGTCGGCCCAGTAACCGTGGTAGCCGCCGTAGTTCGCGCGCAGGTTCCACCACTGGTGCGCGACCGGCGGCGTGATCCACACGGCGGTCGCGCCGAGGCCGCGGATGTAGTCGAGGCGTCGCGTCACACCGGCGAGGTCGCCACCGCTGTAGTGCGCGCCGTCGGTGGGACCGAATTCGCCGGCGTGCTGGTCGTCGTTACGCGGATCGCCGTCGTCGAAGCGGTCGAGCATCACGAAATAGACGATCTGGTCGCGCCAGTCCGGCACGGGCGGCGCCTTGGGCGCGGCGGATGCCGTCGCCGACGCACCGAGCACCGCCGCGAGCAACGCCCGTCGAAGCCTGTTCATGTCGCGTCCTCCGCCGCTGGCCGTCGCGCATGTTGGTCCGACGCACGGTGCGCTGTCACAGCCCTGCCATGAATACGTTTGCAGCAGGATTTGTGCGGGGAGACGCCCCTCTACCATCGCCGCAGCTCGGTGGAGCCTGCCGCAGCAGTCCGGTTACGCGACGTCGATCGCGGGCCTTTCGCTACGAAACCTCAAGTTCGGGGAGTACCAGGGGATGTTGAATCTGAAACGCAACCTGCTCAGCGTCGCGCTCGCATCGTCGGCGATGATGCTGGCGACGGCGGCCCAGGCGCAGACGGCCACGCCGGCCGCCACGAAGACGCCCGACGCGCAGGAACTCGACAGCGTCGTCGTGAAGGGCATTCGCCGCGGCATCGAACGCTCCATCGACACCAAGAAGAATTCGACGTCGATCGTCGAGGCGGTCTCCGCCGAGGACATCGGCAAGCTGCCGGACATCAGCATCGCCGAGTCGATTGGCCGTCTGCCGGGCGTCGCCGCGCAGCGCGTCGCCGGTCGTGCGCAGGTCATCAGCGTGCGCGGCCTGTCGCCGGACTTCTCGACCAGCCTGATGAACGGCCACGAGATGGTCAGCACGGGCGACAACCGCAGCGTCGAGTTCGACCAGTATCCGGCCGAGCTCCTCAGCGGCGTGACCGTGTACAAGACGCCGGACGCCGGCCTCATCGGCCAGGGTCTCTCCGGTACCGTCGACATGCGCACCGTGCGCCCGCTCGACTTCCAGGACCAGGTGATCTCGGTCGGCGCGCGCGCGCAGTACAACTCGCTCGGCAGCGCAGCCAACACCGACGCGTTCGGTAATCGCATCAACGCGAGCTTCATCACGCAGTCGGCGGATCGCACGTTCGGCTTCTCGATCGGCTACTCGCATTCGGATACGCCGACGCAGGAAAACCAGGTCGGTCTGTACGAGCCGTGGCAGCAGCTCGGCGCAGGCTGGCGCCCGGGCGTCCCGGCCGGCACCTACTACTCCGACGGCATCAAGGCGCTGCGTCGTACTGGCGACACCAAGCGTGACGGCGTGATGGCCACGCTCGAGCTGCGCCCGAACGACATGTGGCACAGCGTCATGGATCTGTTCTATTCCAAGGCGCACGCGGAGGACACCGCCAACCAGTTCGAAGTGAACCTGGGCGGCTACAACGGCGGCTACAGCCCCGGTCTCAACGTGACCGGCGCGCAGGTCAACGGCAACGGCACGTTCACCGGCGGCACGGTCACCGGCGTGTACCCGCTGGTGCGCGGCATGTACAACGACCGCCGCGACACCATCAAGGCGTTCGCCTGGAACAACACCTTCAAGTTCGACAACGTGAAGTTCTTCACGGACGTCAGCTGGTCGAAGGCCGACCGCAACGAGCTGAGCCTCGAGAACAACCTGCAGCTCCAGCCCACGCCGACGAATTCGCAGCTCGACACGCTGCACCTCGCGTACTCGTCGGGTGACTTCTCGCAGATCAACCCGACGCTCACGTACAACGATCCGTCGAAGCTCTACCTCACGAACACGATCTACGGTTCGGGCTACGGCAAGGTGCCGAGCGTCCGCGACGAACTCGTCAGCGTGCGCGTCGGCGCGAACATCGCCGCGCCGGAATCGCTGAGCTGGTTCTCCGATTTCGACGTCGGCTTCAACTACGCCGACCGCGAGAAGGAAAAGCACCAGCCGGAAGCCTCGACGATCCTCGGCCCGCAGGGCCCCGTCGTCATCCCCTCCGACCTCCAGTACGGCACCGTCGACCTCGGTTTTGCCGGCGTCGGCATCATTCCGGCGTGGAACGTGCCGGGCGTGGTCAGCCGCTTCATGACGTTCGATCCGAGCGAGACCGCGGCCGGCTACCTGGTCGCCAAGGCCTGGACGGTGAACGAGAAGATCGGCACCACCTACTTCAAGGCCAACATCGACACGCAGTGGGGCTCCGTCCCGGTGCGCGGCAACGTCGGCATCCAGGCGGTGCACACCGACCAGTCCTCGTCGGCGAACGTGTTCGACGGTTCGCGCCCGGCCGGTCAGCAGATCGTGCCGTACACCCGCGGCAAGTCGTACACCGACTGGCTGCCGAGCCTGAACCTCGCGTTCTCGCTGCCGGCCGACCAGACCATCCGCGTCGCGCTCGCCAAGCAGATGGCGCGCCCGCGCGTCGACGAACTGCGCGCATCGCGTGACTTCGGCGTCGACACCACGAAGACGCCGCCGAAGCCGGGCGCGTCGGGCGGCAACCCGGAACTTGATCCGTGGCGCGCGAACGCGTTCGACATTTCCTACGAGAAGTACTTCGGCACCAAGGCCTACGTGGCCGCCGCGTACTTCTACAAGGATCTGTCGACGTACATCTACACGCAGACGGTCGACAACTACGACTTCTCCGACCTGCTCGTCGGCTACGTGCCGCCGGCCGGCACGGGCGTGCCGCAGTCGACCGGTAACTTCACCGCGCCGTTCAACGGTAAGGGCGGCAAGTTGCAGGGCGTCGAGCTCACCGCGTCGCTGCCGCTGAACCTGTTCACCGACGCGCTCGACGGCTTCGGCATCGTCACCAGCGCGACGTTCAACGACAGCAGCGTGCAGATCCTCGCACCGGACAGCGCGAGCAGCGTCGGCAACAAGCCGATCGACCTGCCGGGCCTGTCGAAGCGCGTGTACAACTTCATGGCGTACTACGAGAAGAACGGCTTCGAGGCGCGCGTGAACCAGCGTCGTCGTTCCGACTTCATCGGTGAGATCGGCAACTTCGCCGGCAACCGCACGCTGCGCTACGTGGTCGGCGAGAACATCACCGACGCGCAGGTCAGCTATTCGTTCGGTGACGCGACGAGCCTGAAGGGCCTGACCCTGCTTCTGCAGGTCAACAACCTGACGAACTCGGCGTACCGCACGTATGCCGAATCGAAGGATCGCCCGCTCGAGTACGTCGAATGGGGCCGCACCTACCTGGTCGGCGTGAACTACAAGTTCTGATTCCGCTGCACGCGTAACCCCCGGGCCCCTGCCGGTTCTCTCCGACGGCAGGGGCTTTTCTTTTGCGACGATGGAGTTGCCGATGTCCTCCAATGCCGTACAGGTCGCCGTCTTTCTCGCGCTGACCGCGCTGGTCGCGCTCGCCACGTGGTGGCGCTGCCGCCGCGAACGCCACACCACCGATCGCGGTCGCGACTACTTCCTCGCCGGCGGCTCGCTGACCTGGCCGTTCATCGCCGGCTCGCTGCTGCTCACCAACATCTCGGCCGAACAGATCGTCGGCATGAACGGCGCGCAGACCATGCTCATGGCGTGGTGGGAATTCGGCGCCGCCGCCGGCCTGCTCGTGCTCGCGCATGTGCTGGTGCCGATGTACTACCGCTACAAGTGCACGACGACCACCGAACTGCTGGAACGTCGCCTCGGCGATCCGGGCCTGCGCCGTGCGGTGTCGGTGATGTTCCTGCTCGGCTATCTCTTCATCCTGCTGCCGATGGTGCTGTACACCGGCTCCAAGTTCATGGCGTCGATGTTCCATCCGGACCTGCCGATCATTGCCATCGCCGCGCTGTTCGCGATCGGCGGCCTTGCGTACGCGGCGATCGGCGGCCTGCGCGCCATCGCCATTTCCGATACCTACATGGGTGTCGTGCTGCTCGTGATGGGCGTGCTCGTCACGGTGTTCGCACTGAATGCCGTTCACTGGGATCTGTCGAGCGTGCCCGTCGAGCGGCTCACGCTGATCGGGTCCGCGGATTCCGACATTCCGTGGCAGACGCTGTTCACCGGCATGCTGTTCGCGCACCTGTTCTACTGGGGCACGAACATGGTGATCGCGCAGCGCGCGCTCGCCGCGCCGACAGTGCGCGAAGCGCAGAAGGGCATCTACGCCGCCGCGTTCTTCAAGATGCTGACGCCGGCGATCGTGGTGCTGCCGGGGATCCTTGCGTTCAAGCTGTTCGGCGACGTCGACGACGATGCCTACGGTCGACTCGTCGGCCTCGTGCTGCCGTCGTGGTTGTCGGGTGCGTTCGCGGCCGCGATCACCGGCGCGGTGCTGTCGAGCTACAGCGCGGCACTCAATTCGGCCGCGGCGCTGTACACGGTCGACGTGCACCTGGTGAAGATCAATCCGTCGGCCGATCCCAAGCGCCTCGGCCGCATCGTCACCATCGCGTTCACCGTGCTGTCGCTGGCGATCGTGCCGCTGTACACGCAGTCCAAGAGCATCATGGGCACGCTGCAGCAGCTCAACGGCCTGTACTCGATGCCGGTGCTCGCTGCATTCATCGTCGCGATCTTCTTCAACGGCGTGAACGCGAAGGCGGTGCGCTGGGCCCTGGTGTTCGGCACCACGCTCTATGGCTTCTTCACCTTCGGCTGGCCGGCGCTGACGGCACGCCACATGCTGCCGCAGCCGCCGCACTACATCCACCTGATGTTCGTGACGCTGCTGGCGACGATCGCGTTCGCGCTGGTCGGCAGCCGCGCGATGGGCGGTGCGCGCCGCCAAGCGATTCCCGACGCCGCCTGAGCCGCGCGTCGGACGCACGGGCCGCCTTCGGGCGGCCCGTCGCGTTTCGGGGCGGCGTTCAGCGCGGTCGCGGCCGGCAGGCGTATGCTCGCGGCATGATCCTGGACTTCATGCTTGGCGACAGCCCGGTCATGCTGCTGCTGATCTCGGGGGTCGCGGTGCTCGCCTTCGGTGCCGGACAGCTGGCGCGGCTGGTACGCCGCGGCCGTCCGCACTGAGCCTCAGCGGGCGCGCAGCCCCGCCGCTTCGCGCGCCAGGCGACCGATGCGATCCCAGTCGCGCGATGCCAGCGCATCGGCCGGAACCATCCACGACCCACCGACCGTCGCGACGTTCCTCAGCGCGAAATAGCTCGACGCCTTCGCCGCGTCGATGCCGCCGGTCGGGCAGAAGCGGATCTCCGGGAAGGGGCCGGCGAACGCCTTGAGCGCGACCACGCCGCCCGCGCCTTCAGCCGGGAAGAACTTGAAGCGCCGATAGCCACGCTCCATGCCGATCATCAGCTCGGTGGCGGTCGCGACGCCGGGAAGGAACGCGAGCGCGCTGAGCTCCGCGGCGTCGTAGAGCGTCGGCGTCGCGCCCGGCGAAATGCCGAACACCGCACCCGTTGCTTCCACGGCGCGGAAATCCTCCGACCGCAGCATCGTGCCGGCACCGACGACGGCGTTCGGCACCTCGATCACCACGGCGCGCATCGCATCGAGCGCGCAGGGCGTACGCAGGGTGATTTCCAGCACCGGCAGGCCGGCGTCGACGAGCGCGCGCGCGAGCGGCACCGCGTCTTCGACCCGCTCGATCGCGAGGACCGGTACGACTGGGGCCTGCGCGAGGATGGCGTCGACGCGCGCGGCGCGGGTTTCGGGCGTCCAGTTCATCGATGCGTCTCCGTCGTCGCCCGCAGCGCCACGGCGGCGCCGAGCAGGCCGGGTTGCGGATGGGTGATCACGTCGATCGCGACGTTCTCGAGATAGGCGGCGAAACGTCCCTTCGCGAGGAAACGCTCACGGAATGCGCTCGACCGCAGGAACGGCACGAAGCGCGGCACGATGCCGCCCGCGATCATCACGCTGCGTGCGCCGTGCACCAGCGCGACATCGCCGCAGACGCTGCCGAGGATCGCGCAGAAGCGCGCGAGCGCGCGTCGTGCGGTGAGATCGTGCCCTTCGAGTGCGAGGCGCACGACCTCCGCCGGATCCCGCAGCACCGGCGCGTTGTGCGCGGGACGCTCGGGATCGCGCAGCACCGCGTCGATCTGCGCGAGTCCAGTGCCGCAGAGCACGCGCTCGGTCGACGTGCGACCGTGCAGCGAATCGAGCCAGCGCGCGATGGTGCGTTCCTCGTCGCCGACCGGCGCGAACGTGATATGCCCGCCTTCGGTTTCGATGACGCGCCAGCCGCTGGCGTCGTCGCCCATCGCCAGCGCGACGCCGAGGCCGGTGCCCGGGCCGATCACCGTCACCGGCGAACGCGGCGGCTGTTGCGACGGCCCGTAGAGATGCAGCACGTCATCGCCCGACAGCGCAGGCACCGCCCAGGCCACCGCACCGAAATCGTTGAGCAGCAGCAACTGATCGAGGCCGAGCGCATGCTCGAGTTCGCGACGACTGAACGACCACGCGCGATTCGTCAGGCGGATCTCGTCGGCGTTGACCGGCGACGCCACCGCGATCGCCGCGCGCGTCGGTTTCGCGCCCACGCTCTGCAGGTAGTGCTCGCAGGCGTGCTGCAGCGATGCGAAGTCGCCGCAGGCCAGCGGACGGATGTCGTGCAGCGACGGCGTCGGCGCATCGAGATCGGTGAGTGCGAAGCGCGCGTTGGTGCCGCCGATGTCGGCGATCAGCCCCAGTTGGCTCATGCGGAGAGTTCCCGGTCGCTGGCGTCGAGCAGGGCGCAGGCGCCTTCTTCGGCGCTCCCCACTTCACGGCGCATCAGCGCGAACAGTTCGCGGCCGATGCCGCTGTGGTTGGCGGAAAGATTCGGGAGTTGCGGCGCGCGCGCGTCCCACGTTGCGTCATCGACGAGCACGTCGATCGTGCCGGCGTCGGAATCGATGCGCACGATGTCGCCCGATTCGAGCTTCGCGATCGGCCCCGCCGAAGCGGCTTCCGGCGTGAGATGGATCGCGGCGAGCACCTTGCCCGACGCACCGGACATGCGGCCGTCGGTGAGCAGCGCGACCTTCTGGCCGCGATCCTGCAGCACCGATAGCGTCGGCGTGAGCTTGTGCAGTTCCGGCATGCCGTTCGCCTTCGGCCCCTGCCCGCGCACGACGGCGATGAAGTCGCCTTCGAGCAGGCCGGCGCGGAACGCTTCGAGCAGCATCTCCTGCGCTTCGAACACGCGCACCGGCGCTTCGATGACGCGATGCTCGGGCGCCACCGCCGACACCTTCACCACCGCGCGGCCGAGGTTGCCCCGCAGGCGACGCAGGCCGCCTTCGGCGTCGAACGGTTCGGCGAGCGGACGTACGACCGACGGATCCCGCGACTGCGCGGGCGCATCGGCCCACTTCAGCGTCGTGCCGTCGAGATACGGCTGCTTGGCCTGGTCGCGCAGGCTGCCGCCGTGCACGCACTTGATGTCTTCATGCAGCAGGCCGCCGTCGAGAAGTTCGCGGATGACGAAACCGACGCCGCCCGCCGCCTCGAAATGGTTCACATCCGCGCTGCCGTTCGGATACACGCGCGCGAGCAGCGGCGTGACGCGCGAGAGTTCGTCGAGATCGTCCCAGTCAATGCGCACGCCGGCAGCGCGCGCGATGGCGACGAGATGGATCGCGTGGTTGGTGGAACCGCCGGTCGCAGCGAGGCCGACCATCGCATTCACGATCGTGCGTTCGTCGACGATCTCCGACAGCGGCGTGTACTCGTTACCGAGTGCGGTGATCTGCAGCACGCGTTCGGTCGCCGCGACGGTGAGCGCATCGCGCAGCGCCGTTCCCGGATTGACGAAGGCGGTGCCCGGCATGTGCAGGCCCATCACCTCCATAAGCATCTGGTTCGAATTGGCCGTGCCGTAGAAGGTGCACGTGCCCGGCGAGTGGTACGACGCCGCTTCGGCTTCGAGCAGTTCGTCGTAACCGACCTTGCCTTCCGCATGCAGCTGGCGGATGCGCGCCTTTTCCTTGTTCGGAATGCCCGACGGCATTGGCCCGGCCGGGACGAGGATGCACGGCAGGTGGCCCCAGCTCAGCGCGCCGATCAGCAGGCCCGGCACGATCTTGTCGCAGATGCCGAGCAGCAGCATGCCGTCGAACATGTCGTGCGATAGCGCGATCGCCGTGCCGAGCGCGATGGTGTCGCGCGAGAACAGCGACAGCTCCATGCCGAAGCGGCCCTGCGTGATGCCGTCGCACATCGCCGGCACGCCACCGGCGACCTGCGCGCTGCCGCCGTTCGCTCGGGCGATCGCGCGGATCAGCACCGGGAAATTCTCGAACGGCTGGTGCGCCGACAGCATGTCGTTGTAGCTGGTGACGATGCCGATGTTCGCGCCGACCTTGCCGCGCAGCAGCGGCTTGTCGGCGCCGGCGGCCGCGAAGCCGTGCGCGAGGTTGCCGCAGCCCAGCGAGCCGCGCGCCGGGCCGTCGTGGCGCATCGACGCCATGCGCGCGAGGTAGGTCGCGCGCGACGTCGCGCTGCGCTCGCGGATGCGCGCGGTGACGCGCTCGACGGTGGGATGAAGGGACATCAGGGACTCCAGTGGACGTGCACCGTGCGCTCGGGTGCGTGCAGCAGGGCGGCGACGGGTCGCGTCGATGCATCGGCGTCGGCATACGCCGCCTGCAGGACCGCGCGTTTGGCGTCGCCGGTAACGACGACATGCAATGCACGCGCGCGCAGCAGGCGGGCCAGCGTCAGCGACATGCGCGGGAACGGCGCCTCGACGGGCAACGGATCGGGGTCGACGCGCAGCGCTTCAAGCGTCGACGTCGGGCCGAGCCCGTCCGCCAGTTGGCGCGCGTTCGGAAACAGCGAGGCGATGTGCGCATCGGCGCCCATGCCGAGCACGACCGCATCGAAATCGTCGCGATGATCGGCGAGCACCGCGCGTGCATAACGCACGGATCGATCGGGATCGCCGTCGGCGGTAGTGAGCGATTCGATGCGCACCGGGCTGCCGTCGAAGATCGAGCGCAGCTCGCCGACGTTGGAATTCGGGTGATCGTGCGGTACGCAGCGGTCGTCGGTCGGCAGCAACACAATGTGGCGTGCGCGCACGTCATGCCGCCAGCGCGCCGCGAGTGCGCGATACGCCGGCAACGGCGTACGACCGCCCGCGACCGCGAATGCTGCATGGCCGCGCATGTCGAGCGCGGCTTCGGCGGTGTCGCCCAACGTGTGCGCGAGCGCGATGGCGAGCGCTTCGCCGCTGTCGTAGCTGTATTCGACCCAGGCCATCGTCACTCGCGCCAGCTGTGACCGCTGCGGTCGACCAGCGTGACCGCCGCGCTCGGGCCCCACGTGCCCGCCGGGTACGTCTTCGGCGTGACGCCCGCCGCGCGCCAGCCGTCGTAGATCGCATCGACCCACTGCCACGCGGCTTCGGTCTCGTCGCGACGCACGAACAGCGTGCCGTTGCCTTCGATCGCATCGAGGTAGAGGCGTTCGTACGCGAGGCGGCGGCGGTACGTCGAGAATTCCTCGTGCATGTCGAGGTCGAGTTCGACCGGCGACAGCTGCAGGCCGCCACGGTCCAGGCCCGGTGTCTTGCTCATCACCTGCAGCTCGATGCGTTCTTCCGGCTGCAGGCGGATGACCAGCGCGTTCGGTTGCGGCGCAGCGCCGAAGATCGAATGCGGTACCTGCCGCATCTGCACGTAGATTTCGGTCGAGCGGCGCGCCATGCGCTTGCCGGTGCGCAGGTAGAACGGCACGCCGGCCCAGCGCCAGTTGTCGACCTGCGCGCGGATGGCGACGAAGGTTTCGGTGCGACTCGGGCGGCCGAGTTCTTCGAGGTAACCCGGCACCGCCTTGCCGTCGATCGCGCCGGCCGTGTATTGCCCGGCGACGGTTTCGCTGACGACTTCATTGCGGCCGATCGGTCGCAGCGAGCGAAGCACCTTGATCTTTTCGTTGCGTACCGCCGACGGATCGAAGTGCGACGGCGGCTCCATCGCGACCAGGCACAGCAGCTGCAGCAGATGGTTCTGCAGCATGTCGCGCATCGCGCCGTAGTCGTCGTAGTAGTCGCCGCGCCCTTCGACGCCGACCGTTTCCGCGACCGTGATCTGCACCTGCTGGATATGCCGCGCGTTCCACAGCGGCTCGAACATCGCGTTGCCGAAGCGCAGCGCGAGCAGGTTCTGCACACCTTCCTTGCCGAGGTAGTGGTCGACCCGGAAGATCCGCGACTCGTTGAAGACCGCCGCGACCGCGTCGTTGATCGCGTTCGCGCTGGCGAGGTCGTGGCCGATGGGCTTCTCGAGCATCACGCGCGTGCCGGCGTCGGCAAGGTCCATCGCCCCGAGCGCGCGGCAGATGTCGCCGTAGAACCGCGGCGCCGTGGACAGGTGGTAGACGGCGTCGCCGCCCTGGCGCAGTTCGCGGATGCGTTCGCCCAGCGCCGCGAATGAGGCGTCGTCGCCTAGCGTCGCCGGCACGTAGTGGATGCGCTCGAGCAGCCCGCGGATCTCGGCTTCGTCGCGCTCGGCCGCAGGCACGAAGCGTTCGATCGCCTCGGCGACGCTCGCGCGGAAGCCGGCGTCGTCGAACTCGCTGCGCGCGGTGCCGAGGATGCGCAGCGACGCCGGAAGCAGGCGGTCGCGGTGCAGGCCGTACAGCGACGGCAGCAGCATGCGCTGCGCGAGGTCGCCGGAGGCGCCGAAGATGGTGAGCAACGAGGCGGGCGTAGGGCTCATGGGCACGGAGGTCGACAGGACTCCCAAGCGTACGGCGCGTGCAATGAAGGGTGCGGTGCAAACGATTACAGCCGCTCAGGCCGAGAATACCCCGAATGGCAGCGCTGTCATCGCCCCGCCCGACCCTACGCTGGCGTGCGGTATATCTCGGCCCGGACGACGGCGGCCGGCGGCAGTGACCAGTCGATCGGCGCGTCGCCGCGACGGGCGAGGTACTCGTTCGCCGTGGAGAAATGCCCGCAGCCGATGAAGCCACGATGCGCGGACAGCGGCGACGGATGCGGCGCCTTCAGCACGCGGTGCTTGCGGGTGTCGATGCGCTTGCCCTTGGCCTGCGCGTAGCTGCCCCACAGCAGGAACACGAGGCCCTCGCGCTCGGCGTTGAGCACGTCGACCACGTGGTCGGTAAACCCTTCCCAGCCCTTGCCCTGGTGCGCGCCCGCGCGCCCGGATTCGACCGTCAGCACCGCATTGAGCAGCAGCACGCCCTGCCGGGCCCACGGCAGCAGGCAGCCGTGGTCCGGACGCGGAATGCCAAGATCGCGCTGCAGCTCCGCGAAGATGTTGAGCAGCGACGGCGGAATCGGCACGCCCGGCAGCACCGAGAACGCGAGCCCGTGCGCCTGCCCCGGCCCGTGATACGGGTCTTGGCCGAGCACGACGACGCGCGTTCGATCGAACGGCGTGGCGTCGAACGCGGCGAAGATCTCGTTGCCGGGCGGAAAGACCTGCGCGCCCGCATGCTTGCGCTCGCGTAGGAACGCGGCGAGGTGCTGCATGTCGTCGCGCAACAGGTAGTCGCCGACATGCGCTTTCCAGCCGGGTTCCAGGCGGATGTTGCCGTTGGGCATCGACGATCGCTATCGGTGACGACGCCGGAGTTTAGACCGATGACGCCACTGACACGTGCACGACCACGGCCTGTCGCCGACATCGGCGATCACACGCGTCTTGTAATGCAACGAGTCGGACGCAGCGACCGCGCCGGACATCAGACCGCCGCCGGCAACTCCAGGCCCGCTACGCGCAGCTGGAACAACGTCTTCGTCACCAGCAGGCGTTCTTCGATCGGCTTGAGCACCAGATCGTTCGCGCCGGCGCGCAGCAGTTCGCTCTGGTTCTGCGGATTCGCATCGCCGGTCATGACGAGGATCGGCAGGCGGCGCTTGCCGTAGCCGAATTGCACGCGGAGGCGACCGAGAAGATCGTGGCCGCTCAGCTCGCCCTTGAGGTACACGTCGGTGAGCACGAGATCCGCACCGACGTCGTCCTGCCCGCGATGCTGCTCGAAATGCGCGAGCGCTTCCTCGACGCCGATGAAATGCAGCACCTTGAGGCCATGCCGCTCGAGCATGCGCTTGGTCGCGACCGCGACCACCTTGCTGTCCTCGACGTACAGCACGCGCGCGCCGGGAATCGGCTCCGGATGCACGTAGCCGCGGATGAACGCCGCGAGCGCGGCATGGCCGAGGCCTTTGTCGAAATAGTCGGTGACGTCTTCGGTGAACGTGCGTGATTCGAGATGCGACTGCGCATCGCCGGAGACGACGATGATCGGCACGTACTTCTGCCCGGCCGCTTCGCGCACGGTGCGCGCGAGCGCGAGGCCGTCGCCATCGGGCAATGCGATCGCAGTGGTGACGAGATCGACCGGCCCCTTCGACAGCGCTTCGCGCGCCTGCGCGACGCTGTCGCAGCAGACGACGTCGATGCCCGGTACTTCCTTAAGCAGCACGTCGGCGATGAGCTTGCGGACCAGCTTCGATCCATCGACCACCATCACGCGCGCCGATGTCGACGTCAGATGGCGAAGATCCTGGTGCTCCGTGCTCACATCAATCGCCGGTCGAGCGGGTCTGCCGGAGATAGTGACCGGTCACCAGCCCCGCGCCAAGCCAGCCGATGACGCCGGCACCCAGAACTGCGACGGCGGCCCGAATCGGGTCGAAGCCCTGCAGGCGGAATGCGGAACCGTACGTCTGCGCGAGGCCGGCGATGGGCTCGCGCAGCGCGAGTTCCGCGCCGGTGAGCAGCGCGAGTGCGATCGCGCCCGACAACAGGCCGTAGCACGCGCCGAGATACAGGAACGGGCGACGCACGAAACCGTCGGTGGCGCCGAGCAGTTGCAACACCTCGATCTCGTCGCGTCGCGACTGGATGTCGAGTCTCACCGTATTGCCGACGACCAGCAGCGCACCGAGCCCGAGCAGCACGGCGAGCACCAACGCGATGCGCACGCCCAGCGTCAGCCAGCGATCGAGCCGCGTGCGCCAGGCATCGTCCTGCTGCACGACGTCGACATCGGTCAGCGACTGCAACGACGCCGCCAGAACCGCATCGTCACCGCGCGGCGTCACCCGCAGCAGATGCGGCAACGGATTCTCACCGAGCGCAGTCGCGGCATCGGCAAGGCCGCCCTGCTCGCGCAATTCCTTCAGGCCTTCGTCCGCACTCCGAACCGTCACCGCGACGACATCCGAACGCGACCGGATCTGCTGCGCCAACGCATTAGCACGATCGAGCGACGTACCCGGCACGAGATACAGGCTGACCTGCCGCGACTGCTGCACGTCGCCGGTGAATTGCGCAAGGTTGGCGAGCACCACCCACAGCCCCAGCGGCAGCGCGATCGCGATGGCCATGACGCCGACCGTCAGCCCCGTCGCCCACGGCTTGCGCAGCATGCGGCCGAGGCTCGCGACCAGGCTGTAGACGTGATGGTCGAACCAGCTGCCGATGCGCGAGCGCGTGCGCACGCCGTCGACGCGACGCGCCTTCGAGGTTTTCGACGCCTTCGGGCTCATGTGGCGAGTTCTCCCGGCGCGATGTCGTCGGCGAGGCGGCCGTGATCGAGCACCAGCACGCGCTTGCGGATGCGACGCACGAGCGCGAGATCGTGGCTCGCGACAATCACCGACGTGCCACGCGCGGACAGCGAATCCAGCAGCCCCATGATCTCGGTCGACAGCGCGGGATCGAGATTGCCGGTCGGCTCGTCGGCGAGCAGCAGCTTGGGTTCGGCGACGACGGCACGCGCGATGCCGACACGCTGCTGTTCGCCGGCACTCAACTGCCGCGGCAGCGCCTTCTCGCGATCGCCGAGGCCGACCTTGTCGAGCGTAGAGCGCACGCGCTTGGCGATCTCCGCGCGATGCATGCCGCGCAACAGCAGCGGGAGCGCGACGTTGTCGCCCACACTGCGGTCGGCGAGCAGCCGGTGATCCTGGAACACCACGCCGACTTCGCGACGATGCATCGCCATGCGGCGTCCGCGCAGCTTGCCGATGTTGCGATCCGCGAAGATCACCGCGCCGCGCGAGGCGCGTTCGGTCAGATGGATCAGGCGCAGCAGCGTGCTCTTGCCGGCACCGGAATGCCCGGTGACGAACAGCATCTCGCCCGGCGCGACCTCGAAGCTGACGTCCGTGAGCGCCTCGCGCCCGGAGGCGTAGCGCTTGCCGACGTTGTCGAAACGCAGAAGGGTCATGCGACGGAGTATCGCAGAAGCCTCGCGACGGCTGGTCGCGGCAATGTCACGTCGAGAGCACCAACGAAAACGGGCGATCGCATCGCGACCGCCCGTTCGTATCGCTCGCCACTCGCGCGGCGTGGCGTCAGTGCTGGCTGCGCGGCGCCCGCGTGATCAGCGACTTCAGCCCACGCGCGACCCGATGCAGCAGGCCGGGCTTGGCTTCGGCACCGACTTTCGGTGCGTCCACGCCAACGCGCGGGGGACGCGCATCGTGACGCGCCGGGCCACGCTCGGTGCGGCTCGCGGTCGTCGTGTTCGACTCGGCCACCACCGCGCCGTCGACCGGCTTGCCGCGACGGCGGCGGCGACG
>NZ_SELT01000018.1 GCF_004361065.1 Cognatilysobacter terrigena
TCCGCACCTGGTACGTGCCGGACGGTGTCGACACCGGCCCGAGCGGGCATCGCAATCCCGACGCCCGCGGCCGCAAGCCGTTCGGCGGCAAGCCGGGCGGTCCGCGTCCGGGCGGCAGCGGTCCGGCGGGCGGTCGCCCCGGTGGCGGCGGTCGACCGGGCGGCGGTGGCTTCCGCGATGACCGCGCAGGCGGTGGTGGCGGCGCGCCTTACGGTGGCGGCGGTGGACGTCCGGGCGGTCCGCGCGACGATCGCGCCGGCGGCGGCGGTGGTCCCTATGGCGCGGGCGGCGGTCGCAAGCCGGGCGGCCCGAAGCCGGGCGGCCAGCGCTCGCATCTCTACGGACATCCGGGCAATGCACCGAGCTTCCCGTCCGATCATGCGAACCCGGGCGCCGGCGGCTACGACCGTCCACGCGGCCCGCGTCCGCAGCGTTCGGGTCCGCCGGGTGCTCGTGGTCCCGGCGGTCCGAGCGGCCCCGGCGGGCGCGCCCCGGGCGGTCGCGGTCCGGGTGGCCCGCGTGGTGGCGGTCGTCCGGGTGGCGGACGCGGCCCGCGGGGCTGAGATCGGCTAAAGAAAACGGCCGCCTTCGGGCGGCCGTTTTCGTTTGTATCCGGGCGACGCGTGCTTCCGCCGCGGCGATGCGCGATCGCGTCGCGCGCCCGTTGGATCAGTTCGTCGGAATCGCGAGATTCTGCGCGGTGAGTTCCGCCGCTGCGCCGCGTGGCGTCGTCGCAATCATTGCATCGGCAGGCATTGGCGCGCCGTCGTACAGATGCGACCACGTGCGATCGAGCGCGGCATACACGTACGGCAGCAGCGGCACGTAATTCGCACCCACCGGCGGCAGCTGCAGGAAGGCGTCGAAGTGCTGCGCGTTGCGTACCTGCCAGAAGCGCACGTCGCGACCCGCCGCACGCGCGGCCTGCACGTAGGGCGCGCTGGTAAACGCGACCGGGATCAGGCCGTCGCTGACGCCGTGCACGATCGTGATCGGAATGCCGGCGCGCGGCAGCGATGCGTGCGTCTCGCGAACCCCGGCACGCACGCGATCCGACGGGGCACCCTTGCCCGCCCACAGATCGCGCAGGCAGCGCAATGCATCGATCGGCGCCTGCTTCGGCGGAACAAGCATGACGCCCGCGCCCGGCGGAATGCCGCTGGCGTCGGCCCACCATGCGGCACGTTCGACGTCGGTCGCGGCGCGCGGCGTGCCCGATGCGTCGACTGCGGCATAGGTGAAACCGCAGGGATGTTCGTTCGCGCCGAATCGACCGTAGGCCGAGGCGTACGTCGCGGCGATCGACTTCCACAAGTCGAACGACACGCTGAGCGCGCCCGAACGCAACGCGTCATCGGTCCAGCCGCGCGTGCGCAGGCGGTCGTACGCATCGCTTGCGCGGTCGGCATCCGTCGCGCCGTTGACCAGCCCCGCTTCCGCGAGTTCGCCGCACTTCGGGCCCGCCGTCGGCGGCAGCGGCATCTGCAGGTGGCCGAGTGCGCACGGCATCAGCAGCGCGGCTTCGGTGGTGATGTCGTAGAGCGGCGGCGCGTCACCGGCGTTGATGTTCGGTTCGCCCGCGACGACGGCATCGAGCCAATCGCCGTCGAGTTCCGCTGCGCGCAACACCGCGCCGCCGCCATTCGAGATCGCGACCGCGATGACCTTGGTGTTGTCGAAGCGGAACGGCGCCTGCTGCGGGAATGCCTCGTCGAGCGCACGCAGTGCGAACTCGGCGGCCTGCTTCACGTGCACGCCCCAGTCCTTCTCGGGGTTGTCGCCGGAATGCGCGTGCTTGAACGCGACGCCGTGACCGCCGGGCTGCGACGGCTCGAACGCAAGCGGCGCGCTGCCTGCGGCCTGCACGGTGCCGTCAAGTGCGACGCCCTGCCCCGCGTCGAGGTCGAAGTAATCGGTGCCGCCGCCCTTGTCGGTGTACGCGACGGCACATCCCTTCGGCAGGCCCCACGCGCCCGCGACGCTGATCGCGCCATACACGCCGCGCGAGCCCGACGACGGCGCGACGACGACGCAGCGCTTCGACGCATCGAAGTTGTCCGGCACCTGCACCGTCACGCGATGCGGCTGCGTTGCGCCCGGAACGCGTGCGAACGTGGCGTACTCGCGACCGACGACGTTCGCCGTAGAGCCGTACAACGTGCCGTAACCACCGGCGGGCGTCAGGTCGGCGATGCCGTGCCAGTTCGACCAGATCGCGCGGCGGCGCAGTTCGGCAGGCGTCGGATGCGCGGGGTCCGCGAACGTCGGCGCCACGGCACGCAGGCCCGCGAGCCCGAGGCCGGCGGTCAGCAGGTCGTCGCCGTCGCGATGGATGGTGACGCGAGGCGTGGCGAACGTGTCCATCCGTGCATCCTGGGGAAGACTGGCGCAGCTGCCCAGAGCGAGCGCGCCCGCGCACAGCAGCGTGGCGAAGGATCGGGTCGTGTTCATGCGGCCACCCTAGCAAGCGGCCGGCGCGGCGGCATCGTACGTTCGTACCACGCGGCCGGCACGGCGCGTTGGTAGGCTGGGCGCAGGAGGATCCCATGACCGAATTCGCATCCACGCCGCGCTGCGTGCTCGTGACCGGTGCCGGCAGCGGCATCGGCGCCGGCATCGCGACGGAACTCGCGCGCGACGGCCACCATGTCGTCGTTACTGACCTGTCGGGTGATGCCGCGCAGGCCGTCGCGAAATCCATACGCGACGAAGGCCGCAGCGCCGAAGCGCATGCACTGGACGTGACGTCGGACGAGAGCGTCGCCGCCGTGCTCGCCGCCGTGTCGCGACCAGTCGACGTGCTCGTCAACAACGCGGGCCTGCAGCACGTGTCGAAGCTCGAGGATTTCCCGATGGAGAAATGGGAACTGCTCGTGCAGGTGATGCTGATCGGTGTCGCGCGGCTCACGCGCGCGGTGCTGCCGGGCATGCGCGAACGCGGCTTCGGTCGTGTGATCAACATCGGCTCGATCCATTCGCTGGTCGCGAGTCCGTTCAAGAGCGCGTATGTCGCGGCGAAGCACGGTCTCCTCGGCTTCTCGAAGGTGATCGCGCTGGAAACCGCAGACACCAACATCACCATCAACACGATCTGCCCGACGTACGTGAAGACGCCGCTGGTCGACAAGCAGATCGCCGACCAGGCAAAGACGCGCGGCATTCCCGAGTCGCAGGTGGTGAGCGACGTCATGCTCAAGCCGATGCCGAAGGGCGTGTTCATCACGTTCGAGGAACTGGCGGGCATCACGGCGTTCCTGATGTCGTCGGCGGCCCGCAACGTCACCGGCCACACGATCGACGTCGACGGGGGTTGGACGGTCCAGTAATGCCCGCCCTCCTCGTCGCCGACGACCACCCGCTGTTCCGGGCCGCACTCCGCGGCGCTGCGCGCGATGCCGTGGACGGACTCGTCGTGCACGAGGCCGACTCGCTCGACGGCGTGCTGTCGGTGCTGGAGCGCGAGCCGGACATCGATCTGGTGCTGCTGGACCTGCACATGCCCGGTAATCACGGGCTTGCGGGGCTTGCGGCGGTTCGTGCGCAGTATCCGCATGTGGCGGTGGTCGTGGTCTCCGCGAACGACGACCCGCGCGTCGTGCGTCGCGCACTCGATCACGGCGCCGCAGGTTACCTGCCCAAGAGTTCGGGCCTCGACGAACTGCGCGATGCGATCCGCGCCGTGCTGGCCTGCGAGCAGTGGCTGCCGGCGGCGCTGCGTGTGTCGGTCGCACGCACGCAAAGTTCATCGACCGATGCGGACCTCGCGGCGCGTCTCGCCAGCCTGTCGCCGCAACAGTTCCGCGTGCTGACGCTCGTCGCGCAGGGGCTGCTCAACAAGCAGATCGCCGACCGGCTCGACGTGCAGGAGCGCACGGTGAAGGCGCATCTGTCCGCGATCTTCGAGCGACTCGGCGTGCGCAACCGCACGCAGGCCAGCGTCGTGCTGCGCGAGCTCGAACTCAGCGATCCGGCGCGACTCGTCGAGCCCTGATCGTCAGTCGATCGACAGCGCGGGGCGTTCGCCCGCGACGACCAGCCGATCCAGCAACGACTTCAGCGCCAGCGGCTTCAACGGCTTCGCGAGCAGGTGGTAGCCGCAATCCTCGACGCGACGGCGGACGTCGGCGCTCGCATCCGCACTGACGACGAGCGTGGGCCGGGCACCGAAGCGGCCTTCGAGCAGGCGCGCGACGTCGGGACCCGTATCCCCGTCGTCGAGGTGATAGTCGAGCAGCCAGAGCGCCGGATCGATCGCTTCGCAGGCCGCGATCGCCTCGCGACGATCGCGTGCAGCCGCCACTTCGCAGCCCCAGCGTTCGAGCAGGCCGCGTGTCGCCGACAGCGCGGCGGCATCGTTGTCGAGCAGCAATACACGCAGGCCGGCAAGGCGCTGCGGGATCGCAGGCACCGGCGCACGCTGCGGCACGGGCGTGGCATCGAGCGAGATCGCGAACATCGTCCCGCGACCGGGTCGGCTGCTCAGATGCAATGGCGCGCGCAGCAACGCGGCGATGCGGTCCGCGATGAAAAGACCCAGGCCGAGGCCCTGCCCCGGTGCGTCGTCGCCACGACGGAATTCCTCGAAGATCTCGCGCTGTCGCGAAATCTCGATGCCGGGGCCGGTGTCGTGCACTTCGATGCGCACGGTGGCGCCGTGCCGCCGCACGCCGAGCAGGACGTCGCCTTCCGACGTGTAGCGCACCGCATTCGCGAGGACGTTCTGCAGCACGCGACGCAGCAGCTGGGGGTCCGTCCTGACCCACGTCGCCGTGCGCACATATCGGAAGCGCAGGCCGCGCGCCGCGGCGATCGCCTGGAACTCGGAAGCGAGCGGGTCGAGCACGTCGGCGAGCGCGAAGGCGCGCGGTTGCGGCACGAGCCCACCGGCTTCCAGCCGCGACATGTCGAGCAGGCCCGACAGCAGCTCGACCGTCGACTCCAGCGCACCGCGCACCTGCACGACGGTGTTGCGCTGTCGCGGATCCTGGAGGTCGTCACCCAGCGCATCGACGAACAGCTGCGCCGCGTGCAGCGGCTGCATGAGGTCATGGCCGATCGCGGCCAGGAAACGACTCTTGGCGTGGTTCGCACGCTCGGCTTCGCGCGTCGCGATCTCGAGTTCGATGGTGCGCTCGACGACGCGTTGCTCGAGCGTTTCGTTGGCGAGCAACAGGCCGGACTCCGCGCGACGGAACGCGGTGACGTCGGTGAAGGTCGCGACGAATCCGCCACCCGGCATCGGATTCCCGCGGATCTCGATGATGCTGCCGTCAGACAGCACGCGCTCGGACAGATGGAGCGTGCCGGCACGCATGAAGGCGAGACGTCGATCGAGCGCGCGTTCGATGTCGCCTTCGTAGCGGATTTCGCGCATCGCCCAACGCGCGAGGTCCGCGATCGGGCGGCCGACCTGCAACAGCTCGTCGGGGAACCCGAACAGCTCGGCATAGCGTCGATTCCAAGCGACCAGCCGCAGGCTTGCGTCCACGACGCTGATGCCCTGGCTCATGTTCTGCAGGGCGGCTTCGAGGAGGCGCTGGTTGAAGCGCAGGTCGGCCGACGCTTCGCCGACGATCGTCGCGACGGTTTCGAGGTCGCGCGATTCGCGACGTACGGCATCGAGCAGCACACGCGCCGACGCCGCGCCGAGCACGCCCGCGAGTTCGCGTTCGACGCGCTCCTCCACGGGCGCCGGGACGGGCCCTGCGCCAACACCGTGCAACAACTGCGCAACCCGCTCGCGCGGCAGGAATCGCAGGCCGGCGGCGCGCAACGTCGCGGCGTCGAGACCGCGATAGGCGCGACGCGGCGTGCCGGTCCACGACGCGGCGCCTACCAGCGTCGCGCACGTGCCGATGAACAGGCTCGCGCCGACCGCGCGGCCCAGGCGCGTCCAGCCCGTGAGACCAAACAGCCCGTCCGGCGATAGCCAGTCGATACCGAACGGGCCGCGCGCAACGGTCGCCGCGTCGAGAAACGACGGCGCGACCAGCACCCACGCCCACGTCGCGAACCCAACGAGGATGCCCACCATGGCTGCGCGCGGCGGCGTCTGCGGACGCCACACGGCGAACGCGAGTGCAGGTGCGAGCGTGGCGAGCGCCGAGAACGACACGGCGCCGACGTCGGCCAATGCTTCGCTGCCGCCGATGACGCGGCTGTACGCCCACGCCAGCAGCATGACGACGACGATGCCGGTGCGACGCAATGCGAGCACGCGGCCGCTGAGATCGCCGTCGCCGCGACGCGTCCACGCACCGCGCAGGAGACCGGGCGCGAACCAGTGGTTGCCGATCATCAGGCTGAGACTGAGCGTGCTGACGACGACCATGCCCGTCGCCGCGCTGAGACCGCCGAGGAACGCGGTGAGGGCGAGACCTTCGTGCCCCTGTGACAGCGGCAACGCGAGCACGTACAGGTCCGACGGCACGCGATCGCCCAGCAACGCGGCACCGGCACGCGCCAACGGCAAGACGGGCAGCGCGATCAGCAGCAGGTAGAGCGGAAACAGCCAGCGCGCGGTACGCACGTGGCGTTCCTCCTGGCATTCGACGACCGCGACGTGGAACTGGTGCGGCAGGATGAACATCGCCAGCGCGCCGAGCACGACGAAGGGCGTGAAGCCGCCGGACGGTGTCGGCGCGACCGGCGCAACGTTCGGCACATCGACGCCGAACAGCACGAACGCGCCCACCGCGAGCATCGCGCCGAGCTTGAACGCGGATTCCAGCGCCATCGCGAACACGAGGCCGCGGTTGTGTTCCGTCGCCTTCGCATGTCGCGCGCCGAACAGGATCGCGAATACCGACAGCACGATCGCCACGTACAGCGCGCTGTCACGCCAAGGCGGCCCGCCGTTCGAAATGCGCCCGACCGCCAGCGTCGAGAAGCTCATCGCAACGGCTTTCAGCTGCAACGCGATGTACGGCACGAGGCCGAGCGCGATGACGAGCGTGACGGTTGCGGCGAGCCACGCATCCTTGCCGAGACGCGTCGCGATGAGATCGGCGAGCGACGCCGCGTTCGTATCGCGCGCCAATCGGATGAGCCGCAGCATGACGCCGATGCCGACCGCGTAGAGCAGGATGGCGCCGATGAACGTCGGCGGCACCGGCCAACCGTAGCGCGCGGCCTGCGTGACCGTTCCGTAGAACGTCCACGAGGTGCAATGCACCGCGAGCGAGAGCGCGTAGACGTAACGCCAATGGCGTGCGCCGAGTGCCGGCCGACGTTCCGCCTGCAACGCGGCGAAGAACATCAGGCCGAGCCAGGCGAGGCTCGCGGCGGTGACGATGCCGGGGTTCAGCATCGCGGCGTCATGGACATGAATGGTGCGGCTTCGCGTGCGTCGCGGACGGACGTCCCCTGCCCCGCGAGCTTAGTCGCTGCGCCGTGTGGCTGCACGCCAGGCGCAAAAAGCAACGGCGGGCCCGGGGGCCCGCCGTCGCGACTCCGACCGCCTTCGGCGTCGGTCAGAAGTCATACCGTGCAGTCAGCGAATACTCGCGCGGCGGACCGTAGAAGCCCGTGAGGACGCCATAGGCGGCGATGTTGTAGCCGGTCGTGCGGTACTCGGTGTCGGTCAGGTTCGAGCCCTGCAGCGACAACGACCATGCGTCGTTCATCTTCCAGATCACGCCGGCGTTGACGAGGCCATACGCGCCCTGGCGGATCGCAGGACTCAGGTCGGTCGTCGGCCACACCGCCGTCTGGTACGCGTAGCCGAGGCGCGCCGACAGGTCGCCCCCGTTCGCGAGCGGCGTGCGCCATTCGACGTTGAGCGCGCCCGAGAACTCCGGCGCGTTCGTGAAGTACTGCGTGCTCGCGACATTGACGCCGGAGGTGATGAATTCGTCGTACTTCGCATCCAGCCATGCGAGGTTGCCGCTGATCGCCCAGTGCTGCGTCGGCAGCCACTGGTACTCGACTTCCACGCCCTGCACGGTGCCCTTGCCGGCGTTCGTGAAGTCGCCGAAGAAGCTCTGGCTGCCGTTCGGCAACGTGTACGAGGTGAAGACCGAGAGCTGGATGTCTTTGTAGTTGTTGTGGAAGTACGCAAGGTTCAGGAACAGCGTGTCGTCGAGCAGCGACATCTTGCTGCCGAGCTCCAGGCTGTCGACCGATTCGTCCTGGAACGGCTCGCCCGAACGCGGCACCGCGGTGGTGTTCGCGCGGAGGTTGTAGCCGCCCGACTTGAAACCGCGCGACGCGAGGCCGTAGACCATGATGCCCGGCGTGATCTGGTAATCCAGCGAGACCTTCGGCGAGACGTTCTTGAAGTTGACCGTCTTGTCGAAGTTGGCGGCCGTGCCCCACGACGTGGTGTAGCTGCCGTTGGTGTAGAAGCGGTTGAGCGCGACGGCGTGCTTGTCCTCGTCCGTATAACGCGCGCCGACGTCGAGCTTGAGCTGCTGCGTCAGGTCGAACGTCCAGTCGGCATAGACGGCGAGCGACTTCGTGTTGACGTAGCCCTGCGTATCACCGAACAGCGGGTTCGTTAGCGACGTCGCCAGCAGCGGATTGTAGAAGTGGTTCAGCACCTGGCCGCCGGCATCGCCGTTGAAGCCATAGATGCCCATCACGCCGCGCGCGCGGCCGCCCGCGTCGTAGTTCAGCTGCAGCTCGTTGCTGACCTGGTTGTCGAAGTACGTGGCATGCACGTCGACCAGCGGCTGCGGCAGCGTGTCGAAGTCGATGTTGGTGTCGGTGTCCGACTCGCGCTTGGCGGCGACGTACTTCAACGCGAAGTTGTCGTGGAGCTTCCAGTTGACCGTCGCCGAAATCCCCTTCATCTGGGTGTCGTTGACGTTGCCCATGCCGCTGCGGATGTCGTAGCGGCTGTCCAGCGGCGCGTACGTCGGCGCGAGCGGGTTCTTCGCCAGCATCTGCGCACCGCGCACGCCGGACTGGTCGTCCATCCAATCGAACGCGAAGCGCACGTCGAAGTTGTCGCCGGCGAACGCGCCGAGTTCCGCGCGGATCGCGTTGATCTCCTTGTCGCTGACGTCCTGGCCCGTGTAGAGGTTCGTGCCGTAGCCGTCGCGATTCATGCTCGCAACCGACACGCGACCGCGCAGACCGCTGTCGTCACCGAACAGCGGGCCGCCGATACCGGCCTTCACGTCGAGGCGGTTGTAGTTGCCGATCGTCACCGAGCCGAAACCGTCGAGCTGCTTCGGCAGGCCCTTCGAGATGTACTTGATCGCGCCGCCGATGGTGTTCTTGCCGTACAGCGTGCCCTGGGGGCCGCGCAGCACTTCGATGCGGTCGACGTCGAACACGTCGAGCAGCGCACCCTGCGGACGCGCGAGGTAGACGTCGTCCAGATAGATGCCGACGCCCGGATCGACGCCCCACAGCGGATCGGCCTGGCCGACGCCGCGGATGTACGCCGTCACCGTGCTGGTCGAGCCACGTGCGGCATAGATCGTGAGGTTCGGCACCTGCGTGTCGAGATCGCCGAGGTCGCGCACGTTGAGCTTGTCGAGCGCTTCCGGAGTGAATGCCGTCACCGCGACCGGCACTTCCTGCAGCGTCTCTTCGCGCTTGCGGGCGGTCACGGTGATCTGGTCGAGCTTGCGCTCGGCCGTCGGGTCGTTGGTGGTGGTAGCGTCCTGCGCCCACGCGGCCGGCGCGAGCAGCGCACAGGCGATGGCGAAACCGAGATGGTTGCGGCTGAAGTTCTTGCGGCGCATCGAAGGACTCTCCCCAGTGACCGGATGACGTGATCGCGCGGACGGACCGCGCCGTGATGCGGTGCACGGTAGTCGCGGGCCCTCGCGGCCGGCAGTTGTACGTTCGGACAATGCCGGTGTCGCCGGCGCTCCGGATACTGGCGCGCATCCTGGGGACGAGAGCCGCAATGGCCTTCCTGATCGTGTTGGCCGCGCTGGCCTTCCTGATGTTCGTGGCTTACCGCGGCCACTCCGTGATCCTGTTCGCCCCCATCGCCGCGCTCGGCGCGGTGCTGCTCACCGATCCATCGCTCGTGCCGCCGATGTTCACCGGCCTGTTCATGGACAAGATGGTGAACTTCCTCAAGCTCTACTTCCCCGTGTTCCTGCTGGGCGCGGTGTTCGGGAAGCTCATCGAACTCTCGGGCTTTTCCCGCGCGATCGTCGCGGCCACGATCCGCGTCGTAGGCGCGAAGCGCGCGATCCTGTCGATCGTGCTGGTCTGCGCGCTGCTCACCTACGGCGGCGTGTCGCTGTTCGTCGCGGTGTTCGCGGTGTATCCGTTCGCCGCGGAGCTGTTCCGCCAGAGCAACATTCCCAAGCGCCTGATACCCGGCACGATCGCGCTCGGCGCGTTCACGTTCACCATGGACGCCCTGCCCGGCACGCCGCAGATCCAGAACATCATTCCGACGACGTTCTTCGGCACGACGGCCTGGGCCGCGCCGCTCCTCGGCACGCTCGGCGGCGTGTTCATCCTGATCGTCGGCCTGATCTATCTCGAATCGCGACGCCGCAAAGCGGCGGCTGCGGGCGAAGGCTATGGCGACCCCGCGACACTGGTGAACGAGCCCGTACGTTTCGAGGGCGACCGCCTCGCGAGTGCATGGATCGCGCTGTTGCCGCTGATCCTGGTCGGCGTGTCGAACCGCCTGTTCACGGCGTGGATTCCGGGCTTCTACGGCAAGTCGACGAGCTTCGATCCCGCGGTGATCGGCGATGCCGCGCCCGTCGTGCAGGAAACCGCGAAGGTCGCTGGCGTGTGGGCGGTGGAAGGCGCATTGCTGATCGGCATCGCGAGCGTGCTGGTGCTCGCGTGGAAGCCGGTGACGTCGCGCTTCGTCGAAGGCAGCAAGGCTGCTATCGGTGGCGCGCTGCTGGCGTCGATGAATACGGCGTCGGAGTACGGCTTCGGCGCGGTGATCGCCGCGCTCCCGGGGTTCCTCGTCGTATCGAACGCGCTGTCGTCGATTCCGAACCCGCTGCTCAATACGGCGGTGACGGTGACGTCGCTCGCGGGCATCACCGGTTCCGCATCGGGTGGCATGGGGATCGCGCTCGCCGCGATGGCCCAGCAGTTCATGGCGCAGGCGCAGGCTGCGGGGATTCCCATGGACGTGCTGCACCGCGTGGCCGCGATGGCGTCGGGCGGCATGGATACGCTGCCGCACAACGGCGCGGTCATTACCGTGCTCGCGGTGACGGGCCTGACGCACCGTCAGGCCTATCGCGACATCTTCGCCGTCACGCTGATCAAGACGGCGGCGGTGCTCGTCGTTATCGCGCTCTACTACCTGACCGGCCTCGTCTGAGGTCGGCGGCGCTCACAGCAGTTCGAAGCGATCGGCGTCCAGCATCGCGGGGAAGCGCTTGCGGTGCGCGTGCAGCTCGTCGAGCAGCAGCGTGGTCGTCGTCACCACTTCCATTTCGCCGCATTCGCTAACGGGATTGCCGAGGAAGTCGATCGCGGCGCTGTCGCCCGCGTACGTCAGGCCATTGCCGTCCGTGCCGACGCGATTCACGGCGGCGACATAGCAGAGGTTTTCCATCGCACGCGCACGCAGCAAGGTGCGCCATGCGTGGCCGCGCACTCCGGGCCAGTTGGCGACGTACAGAAGCAGGTCGTAGTCAAGATCGTTCGGGCGCTCGACGTCGAGACGGTTGCGCGAGAACACCGGGAAGCGCAGGTCGTAGCAGACCAGCGGGCAGATGCGCCAGCCGCGCCACTCGAGCACCAGCCGATCGCGCCCCGCCGCGTAACGCTCATGCTCGCCGGCGTAACGGAACAGGTGGCGCTTGTCGTAGTACTGCACGCCGCCGTTGGGGGTGACGAACAGCAGGCGATTGCTGACGCCATTCTCGGTGCGCAGCTGCACGCTGCCGGTCACCGCGGCATCGAGCTTCTTTGCCCAGTCGCGCATCCATTGGACAGTCGGGCCCTTCATCGTCTCGGCGCGGTCGATCGCGTCGTTGGAGAAGCCACTGGTGAAGGTTTCGGGCAGTACGACCAAGTCGGTCGTGCCGTGCAGCGCGCCGATCAGGTCGCCGTAGTACTCGCGATTCGCGTCCGGGTCGTGCCAGCGCGTGTCGCCCTGCACGAGGCTGACGCGCAGTGCGCGGGCCATTTCGCGATCGTCGGGATGGTGATGAGCCATGGCGGACCTCAAAGCTTCTGCAGACGCTCGATCGCGGCGTCGAGCGTGGTTTCGTTCTTGGCGAAGCACAGGCGCGCAAGGCGCTGGCCGGAAGGTGGCGTGCCGTAGAACGGCGACAGCGGAATCGCGACGACACCCTTCTCGATCGTGAGCCAGCGGCAGAACTCGGCATCCGGCAGATCGCTTACCGCCGAGTAGTCGACGAGCTGGAAATAGCCGCCCGGTACCGGCAGCGGACGAAGCTTCGTCGTCAGCAGCTGCTCGCGGAAGCGATCGCGCTTGGCTTCGTAGAACGCGCCAAGCTGCTCGTAGTGTTCGGGCTCCGCCTCGATCATCTCGGCGAACGCGAACTGCGCCGGAGTGAACGTGCAGAAGGTGTTGTACTGGTGCACCTTGCGGAATTCGACCGAAAGCGCCGGCGGCGCGATGCAATAGCCGATCTTCCAGCCGGTGCAGTGATAGGTCTTGCCGAAGCTGGAAATCACGAACGCGCGCGAGCGAAGCTCGGGATATCGCAACGCCGACTCGTGGCGTCGGCCGTCGAAGATGATGTGCTCGTACACCTCGTCCGACAGCAGGTAGATGCCGGTGCCGTCGAGCAGCGCGATCAGCTGCTGCATGTCGTCCGCCGACCACATCGCACCCGACGGGTTGTGCGGCGAATTGATCATGATCATGCGCGTACGCGGCGTCACCGCGGCGCGGATGGCGGGCCAGTCCGGCGCGAACGTCTCCGGATGCAGCGCGACATGCACCGCAACGCCGCCGGCGAGATCGATCGCCGGTTCGTAGCAGTCGTAGCAGGGGTCCAGGACGATGACTTCATCGCCCGGGCGCACCACCGCGTGCACGGCGTCGAAGATCGCTTCCGACGCACCCGACGTCACCGTCACTTCGGCATCAGCGTCGGGACGATATCCGTAGCAGCGCTCGGTCTTGTTTGCGATCGCGAGGCGCAGCGGCGGCACGCCCGTCATCGGCGAGTACTGGTTGCGGCCTTCGCGCATCGCGCGATCGAGTGCTTCGACCAGGCGCGCCGGCACGTCGAAGTCGGGGAAGCCCTGCCCCAGGTTCACCGCGCCGTGCTCGACGGCGAGTTGCGACATCACGGTGAAAATGGTCGTACCGACCTTGGGCAGCTTGGTCTCGGGCGTCATTCGCGCGGGGCCTGTCGAAGGGGCCACGAGTGTACGGAATGGAGACGGATGGCGGCATGAGCGATCACGGGACGCAGGACGACACCACGCAGGACGATCCCATCGCGCTCGCGCGCGCATTTGCCGCCGCGCGGTATTGCGTCGAGTTCGGCGAAACGGCGCTCGAACTCGGCGTGGGCGAACGCGCGGCGGAGGTCGAGGCGCGGTTTCCCGCGTCGATGTATGCGTTCGTGACCGCATGGAATCCGGCCGCGGAATCGCAACCGGTCCGCGACAACGCCGAGGCCGACGACGCGCTCGCCGCGCACATCGCCGCCCTTGGCGCGGAATGCCGTCGCACCTGGGCGCAGGCACCCGACGGCGCATATCGCGAGGCCGGCTGGCTGATCGGCGGGCTCGACGCTGACCGCGCCGACGCGCTCGGCCGCGAGTTCGGCCAGGCCGGCGTGCTCGCCTGGCTGACCGGCGAACCGGTGCGCCTGCACATGCTCATGCCGAAGCCACCCGGCGGCGCGGACCTGCCGGATGTCGACTGGATAGAATGAGCGGCTGCGGCCATCGGCCGTTTTGAACGCCGATGCCCGACGCCTCCCGACCGCCGCTGCTCGACGCCACCGGCCTGCGCTTCTCCCGCGACGACGAACCCGTCTTCGGGCCGCTCGACCTGTCGGTCGACGTGGGCGAAGTGCTGCTCGTCCAGGGCGGCAACGGCGCCGGCAAGACGACGCTTCTTCGCGTCCTCGCCGGGCTGCTGCGCGCGGATGCCGGCGATGTCCGCATCGACGGCCGCCTTGCGACGCCTGCCGAGCGGGCCGGCGTCATCGGCTACGTCGGCCATCTGTCCGGGCTCAAGGGCGACCTGTCGACGCTCGAGAATCTCGACTACCTCGCCGGCCTGCAGGGCCGCCGCCCCGGGCTCACCGCCGAAGACGCGCTCGATCTCGTCGGCCTCGCGGGCTACGAGGACCAGCTCGCCCGACAGCTCTCCGCGGGCCAACGCAAGCGCCTCGCCCTCGCCCGGCTCTGGCTGTCGCCCTGCCCGCTCTGGCTGCTCGACGAGCCCTACGCGAACCTCGACCTCGAGGGCATCGAGTTGGTCAACCGGCTGATCCGGCTGCATCTCGACGACGGCGGCGCGACCCTGCTGACGACCCACGGCGCCTATGCGGCGCCACCGGTTCGCACCCGGCTGCTGGAACTGGAGCGGCCGTCATGATGCGCGGTCCGGGACTCGCCACGGCTGCGGTCGCGCTCGTCCGCCGCGACCTCCGCCTGCTCTGGCGTCGACGCAGCGACGCGCTGCAGCCGGCGCTGTTCGCCGTTCTGGTCGTGGTCCTGTTCGCCCTCGCCCTCGGTGTCGAGGAAAAGTTGCTGCCGAAGGTGGCGAGCGCCGTGCTCTGGCTCGCGGTGCTCCTCGCCGGCCAGCTGTCGCTCGACGGCCTGTTCCGCTCCGATGCCGAGGACGGCTCGCTCGAGCAGTGGATGCTCGCGCCGGTCCCGTTGCCATGGCTCGTCCTGGTCCGCACGGCGATGCACTGGGCGACGACCGCCTTGCCCCTGCTCGTCGCCACGCCGGTGCTCGGCCTGCTGCTGCACCTTCCGACGAGCCAGCTTCCCGTCCTGATGGCGTCGCTCGCATTGGGTACACCGTTGCTGAGTCTCATCGGCGCGGTGGTGGCTGCGCTGACCGTCGGAATGAAGCGCTCCGGTATACTTGTGGCCCTGCTGGCCCTGCCTCTTTACGTGCCGGTGCTCGTCTTCGGCGCGGGAAGCGTCGTCGCCGCTTCGCAGGGTCTGGACCCGACCGGCGCACTGCTGCTGCTCGGTGCCGGACTGGTCGCGAGCCTGCTGCTGGCCCCGGTCGCCGCGGCCGCCGCGTTGCGGATCGCGCTGAACTGAGGCCGTCGAATTGAGTCTGATCAAGCGCCCGCCGGCCACGGCCCGGGACACTTCCCCCTACGCGGGCGTCCTGCCTGCTCCGATGTCCGCATGAATCCGCTGGTCCGCTGGTTCCACCAACTCGGCTCGCCGCCGTACTTCGACCGCTTCGCCGCGCGCTGGGCGCCGTGGGCGTACGGCATCGGGCTGCTGACCATGCTGATCGGCATGTACGGCGCGCTGTTCACGGTGCCGGCCGATTACCAGCAGGGCGACAGCTTCCGCATCCTCTACATCCACGTGCCGTCGGCCTGGATGTCGATGGCCGCGTTCGCCGCGATGGCGCTCTACGCCGCGATCGCGCTGATCTGGCGCATCAAGCTGTGCGAGATCCTCGCGATGGCCTGCGCACCGATCGGCGCCGCATTCACGCTGATCACGCTGCTCACCGGCTCGATCTGGGGCAAGCCCATGTGGGGCACGTGGTGGGACTGGGATCCGCGCCTGACCACCGAGCTGATCCTGCTGTTCCTCTACCTCGGCGTGATGGGCATCTACAACGCGATCGACGATCGCCGCATCGCGTCGCGTGCGGCGTCGTTCCTTGCGGTCGTCGGTGTCGTGCTGCTGCCGATCATTCATTACTCCGTGGTGTGGTGGAACTCGTTGCACCAGGGGCAGACGATCCGGCTGTTCGGCAAGTCGTCGATGGACGCGTCGATGATGACGCCGCTGATCTGGATGGTGATCGGCACGCACGTCTGGTTCGTAGGTGCACTGCTCGCACGTGCGCGCGCCGACAACCTGCGTCGCGAAGCCGGCAAGAGCTGGGTCGCGCAGGCTGCGGGAGGCGCGCGATGAGCTACGCGAATTACGTCACCGCCGCGTATGCGGTCTTCGCCGTCGTGCTGGGCTGGGATTTCCTGTCGACGCGCGTGCAGATCCTGCGCCACCTTCGCGCCGCGCGCCGCCGCGAGCAGCGCGACGCCGTGCGCGCGCGTCCGAACCGTTCCGTGGAAACACAATGAATCCGATCCGTCGCCGCCGCCTGATGTGGCTCGTCGCGCTCGTGCTGGGCGCGGGCCTCGCCGCCACGCTCGTCGCGATGGCGCTGCAGCGCAACGTCGCCTACCTCTACACGCCGGCCGAGATCCTGTCCGGCCAGGCCGGCGCCAAGGTGCGCGACGGCGAGGCGAAGTTCCGCCTCGGCGGCATGGTTGCGCGTGGTTCGTTCAAGCGCGCGGAAGGCTCGATGGAAGCGCACTTCGACGTCACCGACGGCGACCGCGTGATGCCCGTCGTCTACACCGGCATCCTGCCCGACCTGTTCCGCGAGGATCAGGCGGTGATCGCGACCGGCCGCATGCAGGGTGACCGCTTCGTCGCCGAGCAGGTGCTCGCCAAGCACGACGAGACCTACATGCCGAAGGAAGTCGCCGAGAAGATGGGCAAGGCGCATCGGAAGCACGACGTCGCCGCGGAGGCGGATACGACGCCGTCGCAGGCCGCGCCCACCGAAGCGATGCAGTGAACGCCATGGTGATGCTGCCCGAGATCGGCCAGTTCGCGCTGCTGCTCGCGTTCGTCGTCGCGATCGCGCAGGCCACGCTTCCGCTGATCGGCGCGCAACGCGGCATCACGTCGTGGATGGACGTCGCGCGTCCCGCCGCGTACGCGCAGCTCGGCTGCATCGCGATCGCGTTCGGCGTGCTGACCCACGCGTTCGTGACGCAGGACTTCTCGGTCAAGTACGTCGCCGAGAACAGCAACTCGCTGCTGCCGATGGCGTATCGCTACTCCGCGGTCTGGGGCTCGCACGAAGGCTCGCTGCTGCTGTGGGCGCTCGTTCTCGCGCTGTGGACCGGCGCGGTCGCGACGTTCTCCAAGGCGTTGCCGCGTCACGTCGTCGCGCGCGTGCTCGGCGTCATGGGCATCGTCGCCGTCGGCTTCCTCGCGTTCCTGATCTTCACCAGCAACCCGTTCACGCGCTTGCTGCCCGCGGTGCTCGAAGGCCGCGATCTCAATCCGCTGCTGCAGGATCCCGGCCTCATCGTGCACCCGCCGATGCTCTACACGGGCTACGTCGGCTTCTCAGTGCCATTCGCGTTCGCGATCGCGGCGCTGCTCGAAGGCGACGTCGACACGCGGTGGCTGCGCTGGACGCGTCCGTGGACGAACGTCGCGTGGGCGTTCCTCACCGTCGGCATCGCGCTCGGTTCGTGGTGGGCGTACTACGAACTCGGATGGGGCGGCTGGTGGTTCTGGGATCCGGTCGAGAACGCCTCCTTCATGCCGTGGCTGGCCGGCGCGGCGCTCATCCATTCGCAGGCGGTGACGGAGAAGCGCGGCGGTTTCGTCGGCTGGACATTGCTGCTCGCGATCGCGGCGTTCTCGCTGTCGCTGCTCGGCACGTTCCTCGTCCGCTCGGGCGTGCTGACCAGCGTTCACGCGTTCGCGGCCGACCCCACGCGCGGCACGTTCGTGCTGATCTTCCTCGGCATCGTCGTCGGCGGTTCGCTGCTGCTCTATGCGCTGAAGGCGCCGGATGCGACGTCGACGCCCAACCGCTACTTCGCGATGTTCTCCCGGGACACGCTGCTGCTGGTGAACAACGTGCTGCTCAGTGCGTCCTGCGCGATGGTGCTGCTCGGCACGTTGTACCCGTTACTGGCCGACGCGCTCGAGATGGGCAAGATCTCGGTCGGCCCGCCCTACTTCGCGTCGTTCTTCATTCCGCTGATGGCGCTGCTCGCGGCGTTGCTTCCGTTCGGGCCGCTGACGCGCTGGCAGCGTGAGGAACCGTCGCGTCCGGCGAAGTTGCTGGCACCGCTCGTGGTGCTTGCGCTGCTGTCCGGCATCGGCGCATTCGTCGCATTGCCGCAGGGTGGCTGGAAGAGCGCGCTCGGCATCGCGGGCGCCGTGTGGGTGACGTTCGGTACCGCGCGCTTCGTGCTGCAGCGCGTGCGCAACGCGGGCCGTCGCTTCACCGCCGAGATGGTCGGCATGATCCTCGCGCACACCGGGCTCGGCGTATTCCTCGCCGGCGCGCTGCTGGTCGAAGGTCTCGCGCAACAGCACGAACTCGCGCTCAAGCCGGGGCAAACGGTCGCACTCGGCGCCTACGAATTCCGCTTCGACGGCGTGCAGCGTCTCCAAGGCCCGAACTATGTCGCTGATCGCGGCACGATCGTGGTCTCCGAAAAGGGTCGCATTGTCGACACCATGCACCCCGAGAAGCGCAACTACGCGAGCGGTGGCCAGGTGATGACGGAAGCCGCGATCGTTCCCGGCGTCGCGCGCGACCTCTACGTCGCGCTCGGTGAATCGCTCGGTGGCGGTTCGTGGGCGGTGCGCGTGCACGTCAAGCCGTTCGTGCGCTGGATCTGGGGCGGTGCGTTGCTGATGGCGCTCGGCGGGTTCGCTGCCGCGACCGATCGACGCTTCCGCAACGCGCGCGTCGCGTCGAGCGCGATCGACGCGAGCGACACCGCGACTGCCGGAGCGACGTCGTGACGCGCGCGCGCTGGATTCCCCTCGCCGTCTTCGGCCTGCTCGCGGTGCTGCTCGCGGCCGGCGTGTGGCTCAGCCGCAAGCCCAATCGCGAAGCGCTGCCGTCGCCTCTGATCGGCAAGCCGGCGCCCGAGTTCGCACTGCCGTCGCTGCATCAGCCCGATCGCATCGTTCGCGCGACGGACCTGCGCGGCGCACCCTACGTGCTCAACGTCTGGGGCAGCTGGTGCCCGGCGTGCCGCGAAGAGCATCCGGTGATCACGCGCTTCGCCGAAACCAAGCGCGTGCGCGTCATCGGCTACGACTTCAAGGACGCGCGCGACGATGCGCTGCGCTGGCTCGAGCAGTTCGGCAATCCGTACTGGCTCGTCGTCGCCGACGAAGCGGGAAACACCGCGATCGACTTCGGCATCTACGGCGCGCCCGAGACCTATCTCATCGACGCCGGCGGCCGCATCCGCTGGAAGCATGTGGGCCCGCTGACCGACGCGATCATCGCGGATGAACTGCTTCCGCAGCTGAAGGCGCTGGAGACCGAACGTGGTGCGTAAGCTCCTGTTGGTCCTGCTTACCGCGATGCTTGTGATCGGCGCCGCCACGGCGCAGGTCGCGGATCGCCGCCCTCTGCAGTTCCGCGATGCCGCCGAGGAGGCGCGCTTCCGCGATCTCACGCACGAACTGCGCTGCGTGATGTGCCAGAACCAGTCGATCGCGGATTCCGAGGCACTCATCGCGGTCGACCTGCGCCGCGAGATCCTGCAGCTGATGCGCGAGGGCCGCAGCGACGACGAGATCCGTCGCTTCCTGGTCGACCGCTACGGCCAGTTCGTCCTGTACAAGCCGCAGGTCGAGCCGTCGACGTGGCTGCTGTGGTTCGGCCCGGTGCTGGTGCTGCTGGCGGGCGGCGGTGTCGTCTGGCACGTCGTGCGCGACCGCGCGCGAAACCGCGGCGACGTTCCCGTCGCGACCGACGACGGCGGAGAGTGGTGATGACCAACCTGTTCATCGCGGCCGCGCTGACGCTCGGCCTCGTCGTCCTCGTATTCGCGTTCTGGCCATTGATCCGACGACGCCCTGCGATCGGCGGCGTTGTCGCGGGCGCGGGACTCGTCGCAGCATCTGCGCTCTACCTGCTCGTCGGGACGCCCGCGGCGCTCGATCCGGCGAAGGTGAAGCCAGTCGACACGCTGTCGACGGCGGTCACCCGCCTCGAATCCGAACTCGCACGCGATCCCGCGCAGCCCGACGGCTGGCGCCTGCTCGCGGACGCTTATCGCGCCGAAGGCCGCAGCGCCGACGTCGCGCGCGCCTACGCGCAGGCGTTGCGCTACGCGCCGCAGGATCCCGATCTCCTCGCGCAGGCGGCGGAAGCGCGCGCGATCGCGGCGCCCGAACGTCGCTTCGACGCCGAGGCGATCGCCATGCTTCGGCGTGCGCTGGAAACCCAGCCCGCTCATCAGCGCTCGCGCTGGTTCCTCGGTGTCGCGCAGCGCCAGTCCGGGAATGCTGCCGATGCGGCGGCGACGTGGGAGCCACTGCTTGCGAACGTCGACCCCGCGACGGCGAACGCGCTGAAGACGCAGATCGACAACGCGCGTCGCGATGCCGGTTTGCCGCCGCTTCCCGCCTCCGCAATACCGAAGGCACGCGTCCTCAGGGTCCGTATCGACATCGCGCCCGCGTTGCGCGATGGACTGCCTGCCGATGCGGCCGTATTCGTGCTGGCGCGCGAACGCGGCGGCATACCGATGCCCGTCGCGGCCAAGCGCCTGACGCTCGCCGACCTGCCCGCCACGGTCACGCTGTCCGACGCCGATAGTCCGATGCCGACGCGCCGCCTCTCGCAGCTGCCGAAGGTCGAAGTCATCGCTCGCGTGTCGCGCACGGGCGTCGCCAATGCGCAGCCCGGCGATCTGGAATCTGCGCCGGTGCAGGTTGCGTCGGATGCGAAAACCGCGGTGACGATCGACCACGTGCGCTGACGCCACGTTCCCCACGCCGCAACGAAAAAGCCCCGCCGAAGCGGGGCTTTCTTCTTGGTATCGACCGATGTCTTACGTCGCGGCCTTCGCCTTGGCCAGGCGCAACCAGGTGTCCACGACCGTGTCCGGGTTCAGCGACACCGACTCGATGCCCTCTTCCATCAGCCACTGCGCGAGATCCGGATGGTCGCTCGGGCCCTGGCCGCAGATGCCGACGTACTTGCCCTTGCGACGCGCGGCCTGGATCGCCATCGACAGCATCTTCTTGACCGCCGGATCCCGCTCGTCGAACAGGTTGGCGACGATCGCGCTGTCGCGATCGAGCCCGAGCGTCAGCTGAGTGAGGTCGTTCGAGCCGATCGAGAACCCGTCGAAGATGTCGAGGAACTCGTCGGCAAGCAGCGCGTTCGATGGCACTTCGCACATCATGATGATCTTGAGGCCGTCCTTGCCCTGCTCGAGCCCGTTCGCACGCAACACCTCGACGACCTTGCGGCCTTCGTCCAGCGTGCGCACGAACGGAATCATGACCCAGCAGTTCTTGAGGCCCATCTCGTCGCGCACCTTCAGCACGGCGCGACATTCCAATGCGAACGCTTCGGCGAACGACGGATCGACGTACCGGCTCGCGCCGCGGAAGCCGATCATCGGGTTTTCTTCATGCGGCTCGTAACGCGCGCCGCCGATGAGGTTCGCGTACTCGTTCGACTTGAAGTCCGAAAGACGCACGATGACCGGGTTCGGCGCGACCGACGCCGTGATCGTCGCGATGCCTTCCGCCAAACGATCGACGTAGAAGTCGACCGGGCTCGAATAGCCCGCGATCTTCGCGTCGATCTTCTTCTTCGTTTCCGCATCCTGGCGGCTGTATTCGAGCAGCGCTTTCGGATGCACGCCAATGTGGCTGGCGATGATCATTTCCAGGCGCGCAAGGCCGACGCCAGCGTTCGGCAGCATCGCGAAGTCGAACGCGCGCTCCGGGTTCGCGACGTTCATCATCACCTTGAGCGGCGCCGGCGGCATGTGCTCGAGGTCGGCGACGTTGCGATCAAACGGCAGCTCGCCCTCGTAGATGAAACCGGTGTCGCCCTCGGCACAGCTGATGGTGACCTGCTGGCCGTCCTTGATCGTGTCGAGCGCGTTGCCGGTGCCGACGACCGCCGGCACGCCGAGTTCGCGCGCGATGATCGCGGCATGGCACGTGCGGCCACCGCGATTGGTGACGATCGCGGCCGAGCGCTTCATCACCGGCTCCCAATCGGGGTCGGTCATGTCGGCGACGAGCACGTCGCCCGGCTGCACGCGACTCATGTCGTCGAGCGAACGCACGACGCGCGCGACGCCCGTGCCGATCTTCTGGCCGATCGCACGGCCTTCGCAGATCACCGGGCCACGCTGCATCAGCTGGTAGCGCTCGATCTGCGTCGCCTTCGCGCGCGACTTCACGGTCTCCGGCCGCGCCTGCACGATGAAGAGCTTGCCGCTGACGCCGTCCTTCGCCCACTCGATGTCCATCGGGCGGCCGTAGTGCTGTTCGATGACGAGCGCCTGCTTCGACAGCTCCTGCACGTCCTCGTCGGAGATGCAGAAACGGTTGCGCAGATCATCCGGCGTCGGCTCGGTGCGCACGCGCTCACCCGGCACGTCGGAATACACCATGCGCAGCTGCTTCGCGCCGAGCGTGCGGCGCAGGATCGCCTTCTTGCCTTCGCGCAGCGTCGGCTTGTAAACGTAGAACTCGTCGGGGTTCACCGCGCCCTGCACGACCATCTCGCCGAGGCCGTAGCTGGCGGTGACGAACACGACGTCGCGGAAACCGGATTCGGTGTCGAGCGTGAACAGCACGCCGGACGAACCGACGTCGGAACGCACCATCAATTGCACGCCGGCGGAGAGGAACACGTCCTCGTGCTTGAAGCCGTGGTGCACGCGGTACGCGATCGCGCGGTCGTTGTAGAGGCTGGCGAAAACTTCCTTCACCTTGCGGACGACGTCGTCCTCGCCGGTGACGTTGAGGAAGGTTTCCTGCTGACCGGCGAAGCTCGCGTCGGGCAGGTCTTCCGCGGTCGCGGACGAACGCACCGCGACGGCGACATCGCCGCCGCCATTCTCGGCGGCGAGCTTGCGGTACGCATCGCGAATGTCGCGATCGAGGTCGGGCTGCAGCGGCGCATCGATCACCCAACCGCGGATCTGACCGCCGGCAGCGGTGAGCGCCTGCACGTCTTCGACATCGAGCGTGGAGAGGCGATCGTAGATGCGCTGATGCAGATCGTTGTGCGCGATGAACGCCTTGAAGGCTTCCGCGGTGGTGGCGAAACCGCCCGGCACCGACACGCCGAGGCCGGCGAGGTTGCCGATCATCTCGCCCAGCGAGGAGTTCTTGCCGCCGACGCGCGCCAGGTCCGTCAGGCGAAGCGCGTTCAACCAGAGGATGTTCTCGTTCAAGACCGTCTCCGAGGGGGTTTGCGGGCGCGATCGCCGGCCGAATCCGGATATGATCGCCCCTGCGACCCGCGCATACAAGCTTGATTTGCCGGGGTTTTTCCTGTTCCGACAGCGAACCGAGCGAGCTTCGATGAGCGACGTGCGTCCCGTCTTCTACGTCTCCGACGGCACCGGAATCACCGCCGAAACGATCGGCCACAGCGTGCTCACGCAGTTCACCGAAACGCGCTTCGATACGACGCGCATTTCGTTCGTCGATTCACTGGATCGCGCCCACGACGCGGTCGCGCGCATTCGCGAAGCGGGCCAGCGCCATGGTGTCCGACCGATCGTGATCAACTCGTGCGTGGATCCCGAAGTCAGCGCCGCCCTCATCGAAAGCGGCGCACTCATGCTCGACGTCTTCGCGCCCTTCATCGAGCCGCTGGAGCGCGAACTCGAACAGACGCGCCAGCGCCACGTCGGCCGCGCGCACGGCATGGTGGACTTCGAGAAGTACCACCGCCGCATCGACGCCATCAATTTCACGCTGACGCACGACGACGGCCAGAGCCTCGACTATTCCGAAGCGGATCTCGTGCTCGTCGCGGTGTCCCGCGCGGGCAAGACGCCGACCTGTATCTACCTCGCCCTGCACTACGGCGTGCGTGCGGCGAACTATCCGCTCACCGAGGAAGACCTCGAGCAGGACCGCCTGCCTCCGCGGCTGCGTCCCTACCGCCATAAGCTGTTCGGCCTGACGATCGATCCGGCGCGCCTGCAGCAGATCCGTCAGGAACGCCGTCCGAATTCCCGGTACGCGCAGCTGGAGACGTGCCGCCGCGAGGTCGCCGCGGCAGAAGCCATGTTCCGCGCCGAGCGGATCTCGACCCTGAGCACCACGCATACCTCGATCGAGGAGATCGCGAGCAAGGTGCTGACGACCCTCAATCTGCAGCGCGAAATGTTCTGAGGCGTCGGTTCACGCGGCGGCGTGACGCTGCCTGAACGGACACGGCTTTTCGTCGCACTTTCCGGGACGACCGGCGTGTAGAGTCGGTCCATGTCCCAACTGGTCGCCCGCAAGAAGCTCATCCCGCGCCTCAGCCGCTTCGCCTGGCTGATGGCGCTGTACGCCGAAAACCACGGCCGCCTGGGGCGGCTTTTCGATATCCGGCACCTCGGCGAGGGCCGCTGGATTTCGGATATCGGCGACGGCGTGCCGCTGCGCATCGACGTGATGGGCCAGCATCCCTACACGACCGAAATCAGCCTCAGCTACGCGATGGTCGATCCGGTCACCGGCGAATCCGATCCGTCGGCCTACGTGCGCCTCTACCACGACGCGCGGCAGGCCGAGGCCACGCACTGCTATGTCGGTCGCCGCTGGCAGGACGTGATCGGGCTCAACCCGACGCCGGAGCGGCTGCTCGGCCATCGCATGCGGATGAACACGTTTCTGGGCAAATGGCTGCAGTACCTCGGCGACCGCGGTCACGGTGCGGCGACGCTGCGGTTCGAAGGTGCGATTCCTGCGGAAGAGCGTGAAGAAGTCGTCGACGACGCTTGACGCTTCGAAGGCCGCTCACTAATATGCCGGCTCTCCAGCGCGTGGGGCCATAGCTCAGCTGGGAGAGCGCTACAATGGCATTGTAGAGGTCGCCGGTTCGATCCCGGCTGGCTCCACCAAAGTTCTGGCGTGTCGAGAACATCCGACCTGCCACGACGTCCCCATCGTCTAGAGGCCTAGGACATTACCCTTTCACGGTAGCGACCGGGGTTCGAATCCCCGTGGGGACGCCAACTTTTCAAAGACCCGCGAAAGCGGGTCTTTTTTTATGTGTCAAAAGGTCATGGCTCGCCCCCGGTGCGCGCGAGTTCGTCGTCGAGCTCCTGGCCGTGAAGCGAGATGCAGTCCGGCTTGCGCAGGCGCCGCTCGACCTCCGTACATTTCCGCGGCGGCCCGCCGAACAAGCCGAGCGCCACCCCCGCGGCTTTCGATCGGAAGCGAGCCTGCTCCAGCACATTCCCGGACGGCGCCCATGCGTGCTCGAAGCGAGTGCGTCGCGCATCGACTCCGGGGCGACGCTCGAACACGTCACGTGTGTCGACGCGCGTCGAAGACGACGAGCGCTCGCGGACGTGCAGGTCGAGTGCCGCAGGACCCGTCGAACTTGAATCATCGCGAGCGTCAGCGGGCGTGTCCCTCAACGGACTGGCCGCTGACTTCGGGACGACGGCTACGGTGCGCGCCACGGTCGCACCGACGGGCAAGCGAGGCGTATCGCGTGTCGCTGTCTGTGGCGCTGTCGTGCGTCGGATGAACTCCACGCGGATCGCATCATCCCACTTCGATGCGGATGCGGTCGAAACCGCCGGCTTCAAGCGAAGCACCGCAGCGCCCAGCGCGAGCTGCAAAACGATCGTCGCGACAACCGCAACGACGCGATCCCGATCCCCACGCCTCCGTTCCGCCATTGCCGACTCCTGTCGTCCACGACAGGCATCGACCGCGACTCGCGGCGACGGTTCCCCGCGATCAGCCCTGCTTCGGGCCGCCGAGTTCGCCCATGAACTGACGGTAGTGACGCAGTTCCGCGATGGAGTCGCGCGTGTCGCTCAGCGCGGTATGCGCAGATTCCTTACTCACGCCGGACAGCACCTGCGGCGCCCAACGGCGCGCGAGTTCCTTGATGGTGCTGACGTCGAGGTTGCGGTAGTGGAAGTGCTTCTCCACGCGCGGCATCAGGCGGTGCAGGAAGCGGCGGTCCTGGCAGATCGAGTTCCCGCACATCGGCGACGAATTCGGCGCGACCCACTGGTCGAGGAATTCGACGGTGCGCGCTTCCGCTTCCGCCATCGACACGCCCTGCGACACCACCCGATCCCACAAGCCGGAGCGGCGATGCTGGTTGCGATTCCAGTCGTCCATCGCCTCCAGCCGCTCGACCGGATGCGCGATCGCGAACTCGGGGCCCTCGGCCAGGATGTTGAGCTCCGCATCGGTCACGATGGTCGCGATCTCGAGGATCGAATCTTTGTCGGTGTCGAGGCCGGTCATCTCGAGGTCGATCCAGATGAGACGCTGGCCTTGGGTGCGGAGGTCGCTCATGCGCATGGTCCTTGCGGTGATTTGCGCATCATAATCCAGCGTCCCCGGGGCACGACGCGATGAATTCGATCCTCAACGACGGCCACTACGCAGTCCTGACCACCATGCTGGCGCCGGCCCTGCTGATGACGGCGACGGGTTCGATGCTGGTGTCCGCCAACGCGCGACTGGCCCGCGTGGTTGACCGACTGCGCGGGCTGATCGTCGAATGGCAGCACGTGGCGCCGGACCAGGCCGCGCGCGATCTGCGCATCCGTCGCCACCGACGTCGCGCCCATCTGGTGCTGCGCGCATGCCAGATGCTCTACATCGCGCTGGGCTGCTTCGTTGGAACCAGCCTGACGCTCGCGATCGACACGTTCCTGCGCTACCACCTCGACGTGCTGCCGACCGCGCTTGCGATCGTCGGCGTGATCGTGCTGCTGGGTGCGAGCCTGCTGCTCGGCATCGAAGTGAGCCTTGCGGTGCGCAGTTTCGACGAGGAGCTGGATCACGAGATCCAGCGGCACCGCAGCTAGGACGTCGCAGGTTTGCCGCGCTTGGCGCGGAAGTAGTTCGTGAGCATCGAGCCGGCTTCGTCGGCGAGGACGCCGCCCGTGACATCGACACGATGGTTGTGGCGCGGGTCCGCGAGCAGGTCGAACACGCTGCCCGCTGCCCCGGTCTTGGGATCGAAGGCACCGAACACGACGCGTGCCAGTCGCGCGTGGATCATCGCCATTGCGCACATGGCGCAAGGTTCGAGCGTGACGTAGAGCGTCGCACCGACGAGGCGGTGGTTGCCGAGCGCCCTGCCCGCTTCGCGCATCGCGACGATCTCGGCGTGTGCGCTCGGGTCGTTGTCGCCGATGTTGCGGTTCCAGCCTTGGCCGATGACCTCGCCGCTTGCGTCCACGACGAGCGCGCCGACGGGGATCTCGTCGTGGGTGTCGCGGGCGTGTTCGGCTAGCGCGAGGGCTTCGCGCATGAATGTTTGGTCGATGGTGCTGAGGAGGGTCATTCTGGGAGCCGCGGAGGCAAGAGCGATCTGTCGCGCGACGGTTAGTGCGAACGCCCGGCCCCGCCTACTCGGCGGGGCAATGAGCGACCTGCGCGGCAGTGCCGCGCAAGCAGGTCGCTCATTCCCATTCGATCGTCGCGGGCGGCTTGCCGCTGATGTCGTACACGACACGCGACACGCCGCGGACTTCGTTGATGATCCGGTTCGACACGTGGCCGAGGAATTCGTGCGGCAGGTGCGCCCAGTGCGCGGTCATGAAGTCGATGGTTTCGACCGCGCGTAGCGAAATCACCCATTCGTACGCCCGCGCATCGCCCACGACGCCGACCGAACGCACCGGCAGGAACACCGCGAACGCCTGGCTGACCTTGTCGTAGAGATCGGCGCGACGCAGTTCGTCGATGAAGATGTGATCGGCCTTGGCGAGGATCTCCGCGTACTCCGGCTTCACTTCGCCGAGGATGCGTACGCCAAGACCAGGGCCCGGGAAGGGATGGCGATAGACCATCGCGCGCGGGAGGCCGAGTTCGACGCCGAGACGACGCACTTCGTCCTTGAACAGCTCGCGCAGCGGTTCGACCAGCCCAAGGTTCATCTCCTCCGGCAGGCCGCCCACGTTGTGGTGGCTCTTGATCACGTGCGCCTTGCCGGTCTTGCTGCCCGCCGACTCGATCACGTCCGGATAGATCGTGCCCTGCGCGAGCCACTTCGCGTTCGTGAGCTTGTGCGACTCCTCGTCGAAGATCTCGACGAACAGGCGTCCGATGATCTTGCGCTTGGCCTCCGGATCGTCGACGCCCTTCAGCGCATCGAAATAGCGGTCGCGAGCATTGACACGAATGACGCGCACGCCCATGTGCTCGGCGAACATGTCCATGACCTGGTCGCCTTCCTGGAAGCGCAGCAGGCCGGTGTCGACGAAGACACAGGTGAGCTGGTCGCCGATCGCGCGATGCAACAGCGCGGCCACCACCGACGAGTCGACACCACCGGACAGGCCGAGGATCACCTCGTCGCTGCCGACCTGCGCACGCACGCGCGCGATCTGGTCTTCGATGATGTTCGCCGCCGTCCACAGCGTCTCGCAGCCGCAGATGTCGACCACGAAGCGGCTCAGCAACGCCTGCCCCGACTTCGTGTGCGTGACTTCCGGATGGAACTGCACGGCGTACCAGCGCTTCGCCTCGTTCGCCATCGCGGCGACCGGAATGCGATCGGTGCGCGCAGTGACGACGAAGCCCGGCGGCGCCTTCGACACGTGGTCGCCGTGGCTCATCCACACATCGAGGCGCGGCGGCGCTCCGGGATGATCCTTGAGGTCGCCGAAAAGCGAGTCCTGCGCGACGAGCTCGACCGTCGCATGTCCGAATTCGCGCGCGTCGGCGGCTTCCGTCGCGCCGCCGAGCTGCACGGCCATCGTCTGCATGCCGTAGCAGATGCCGAGGATCGGAAGGCCCGAGTCGAACACCTCTTGCGGCGCACGCGGCGCACCCGGCAGCGTCGTCGATTCCGGACCGCCCGAAAGGATGATGCCCTTCGGCGCGAACTTCGCGATCTCCGCGGGATCGTGGTCCCATGCCCAGATCTCGCAGTAGACGCCGAGCTCGCGCACGCGGCGCGCGATCAGCTGCGTGTACTGCGCGCCGAAGTCAAGGATCAGGATCTTGTCGCTGTGGATGTCGTGCACGCGCTCGGTCTTCCAGTGCGTCCCGCGCTGCGGGACTGAAACTCTCCGACGGCCCGACGTCGCGGCCGTCGACATCGTGTGGCGCCGTTGCCGGCGCGCCGCAAACTACGTGCGGTAGTTCGGCGGTTCCTTGGTGATCTGCACGTCGTGCACGTGGCTTTCGCGCGTACCCGCGCTGGTGACGCGCACGAAGCTCGGCTTCTTGCGCATCTCTTCGATGGTCGCGCAGCCGACGTAGCCCATGGTCGCGCGCAGGCCGCCGGCGAGCTGGTGCACCACGCCACGCAGTGGGCCGCGATATGGGACGCGCCCTTCGATGCCTTCCGGCACGAGCTTGTCGGCGTCGGACGCGTCCTGGAAGTAGCGGTCCTTCGACCCCTTTTCCATCGCGCCAAGCGAGCCCATGCCGCGATAGCTCTTGTAGCTGCGGCCCTGGAACAGTTCGGTTTCGCCCGGCGACTCCTCGGTGCCCGCGAACAGGCCGCCGATCATCACGCTCGATGCGCCGGCGACGATCGCCTTGCCGATGTCTCCCGAGTAGCGGATGCCGCCGTCCGCGATCAGCGGAATGCGGTCATGCAGGGCCTCGGCGACCATGTCGACCGCGGTGATCTGCGGCACGCCGACACCGGCCACGATGCGCGTCGTGCAGATCGAACCCGGACCGACGCCGACCTTCACGGCATCCGCGCCGTGATCCATCAGCGCGAGCGCGGCATCGCCGGTGACGATGTTGCCGCCGATGACCTGGCACTTCGGGAACTTCGTCTTGACCCACTTCACGCGCTCGAGCACGCCCTGCGAATGACCGTGCGCGGTGTCGACGACGATGACGTCGACGCCTGCGGCGACCAGCGCCTCGACGCGCGCTTCGGTATCGCCACCAACACCCACCGCCGCACCGACCAGCAGGCGACCGCTCGGGTCATAACCCGCGCTCGGGTTGTCGCGCTTCTTCTGGATGTCCTTGACCGTGATCAGACCGCGCAGCGCGAAGTCGTCGTTGACGACGAGCACCTTCTCGATGCGGTGTTTGTGAAGCAGGCCGAGCACTTCGTCGTCCGACGCGCCTTCCTTGACGGTCACCAGGCGATCCTTGCGCGTCATGATGTTGCGCACCGGATCGTCGAGCTGCTTTTCGAAGCGCATGTCGCGGCTGGTGACGATGCCGACCAGCTGGCCGTTCTCGTCCACCACCGGCACGCCGGAGATGTTGCGGGCGCGCGTCAGCTTCAGCACTTCGGCGATCGTCGTCTGCGGGCCGACGGTGAACGGCTCCTTGATCACGCCAGCTTCGAAGTTCTTGACCTGCGCGACCTGCGCCGCTTGCTGCTCGACACCCATGTTCTTGTGGATGATCGAGATGCCGCCGAGCTGCGCCATCGCGATCGCGAGGCGCGCTTCGGACACGGTGTCCATCGCCGCCGAGAGGATCGGCAGGCGGATGGTCAGGTCACGGGTGAGGCGGGTCGCGAGCGAGACGTCCTTGGGCAGGACCGTCGAGTGCGCGGGGACGAGCGAGACGTCGTCGAAAGTAAGCGCTTCAGCCTGGATGCGCAGCATGGGCGGCCCCGGGAGGATGAAGCGCGTCATTGTAACGCGGGCGCGGTCGCCTTCACACGCTGCTGCGTGGAACGCGCCGGCTTATGGGAGGAATCGCGGGGTGCAGGCTCCCGCGCGATGCGCGTCGGGCCGACTCAGGGATCCAGCGCTTCGGCCGCGTCCAGCGTGTTTTCCATCAGCGTGGCGACGGTCATCGGCCCCACCCCGCCCGGTACCGGTGTGATCCAGCTGGCGCGCTCCGCAGCGGCGTCGAAGCCGACATCACCGACGAGGCGGCCGTCGTCCAGCCGGTTGATGCCGACATCGATGACGACCGCCCCCGGCTTCACCCATTCACCCGGAATCAGGCCGGGTTTCCCGACCGCGACGACCAGGATGTCCGCGCCGCGCACCGCCGCCTCCAGCGTTTCCGCAGGCGTGAAGCGGTGGCAGCAGGTGACGGTGCAGCCCGCGATCAGCAGCTCCAGCGCCATCGGGCGGCCGACATGGTTGCTGACGCCGACGATGGTCGCGCTCTGCCCGCGCACCGGACGATCCGTGTAGCCCAGCAGCGTGGTGATGCCGCGCGGCGTGCAGGGGCGAAGGCCGAATTCGCGCAGCACCAGCGCGCCGACGTTCTGCGGGTGGAAGCCGTCGACGTCCTTGCGCGGGTCGATGCGGTTGATGAGCGCTGATGCATCGCGCCGATCCGGCAGCGGCAGCTGCAGCAAGATGCCGTGGATGTCCGGGTTCGCGTTCAGGCGGTCGATCAGCGCGAGCAGCTCCGCGTCCGTCGTATCCGCCGGCAGGTCGTGGTCGACCGCCCGGATGCCGACCTTCTGCGCGGCGCGGCGCTTGTTGCGCACGTAGACCGATGAGGCCGGGTCATCGCCGACAAGAATCACCGCGAGGCCCGGCGCGGACTTGCCTGCCGCGAGGCGTGTGTCGACCCGCGCCTTGAGCTCATCGAGCAGCGTCTCGGCGATGCGCTTGCCGTCGAGGATGCGGGCGGTCGGGCGAGCGTCGGTCATCGGCGGGGAAGCTGCGAACGGGCGCGCATTATCGCCGCTCGGACCGCGGCCCGGTCAGCCCGCGCAGAATTGGGCGTAGTCGATGTAGCCGGGGAACGGCCGGCCGGGTGCGCAGACCGGGCAATCCGGATCGGGTCGCAGGCGCGTCTCCCTGAAACGCATGGCGAGCGCGTCGAAGTGAAGCAGGCGGCCGGCGAGCGATTCGCCGATGCCCAGCAGCAGCTTGATGGCTTCAGTCGCCTGCAGGAGGCCGACCACGCCCGGCAGCACGCCGAGCACACCGGCTTCCGCGCAGTTCGGCGCGGCTTCAGCCGGTGGCGGTTCGGGGAACAGGCAGCGATAGCACGGGCATTCGCCGCGATGCCGGCCGGCGTCGAACACCGAGAGCTGGCCGTCGAAACGGTGCACGGCGCCGTAGACGAGCGGCTTCGCGTGGAGCACGCAGGCGTCGTTGAGCAGGTAACGCGCCGGGAAGTTGTCGGCGCCGTCGATGACGACGTCGACACCGTCGACGAGCGCATCCACGTTGTCCGATGTGACGCGCACGCGTTCCGCCTCGATACGCAGGCGCGGATTGAGCGCATGCAGTGCGGCCGTCGCCGATTCAACCTTGGCGACACCGACCCGCGCATCAGTGTGCAGGATCTGCCGCTGCAAGTTGCTGCGATCGACGACGTCATCGTCCGCGATCCGCAGCGTGCCGACGCCCGCTGCCGCGAGGTAGTACGCAGCAGGCGAGCCGAGCCCGCCCGCGCCGATGACGAGCACGCGCGAACGGTGCAGACGTTCCTGTCCGTCGACGCCCACTTCCGGCAGCCGCAGGTGGCGCGAGTAGCGATCGAAGAAGTCCGCATCGCCTTCGGGGTGCACGATCGGCAGACCATCCGCACGCCAGCGACGCGTGCCGCCGGCGACGGAAAACACTCGCGTGTAACCGGCATCGAGGAGCAGCGATACGGCTTTCGCCGACCGCACGCCGGACTCGCAGATCACACCGATCTCGCGGCTGCGATCGGTCAACGTGGACGCAATGTCCCCAGCCGCGCACGCGATGGCGCCGGTCGCCATGCCGCTCGCGCGTTCGTGCCGCTCGCGCACGTCCACCAGCACCGCCCCAGCGCGTTGGCGCTCGAAGGCTTCGGACGGGGCAAGGGTCGGAATCATCGATGGATTGTCCCGCAGTGCACGGGGCTGGGTGCGACGCGAGTGAAACGCCGCGTCGCGAAAGCCTTACTTTCGCTTGACGTGGCGAAGCAGACGGCGCTTCTTCGCGACCTGCTTCTCCGTCAGCACGTTCTTCTTGCCTTCGTACGGGTTGTTGCCTTCCTTGAAGACGAAGCGCACCGGCGTACCGACGAGCTTGAAGCGCTTGCGGAAGAAATTCTCGAGGTAGCGCCGGTAGGTGTCGCTCAACGTGCGCAGGCGCGTGCCGTGCACGACGAAGGTCGGCGGATTGCTGCCGGCCGGATGCGCGAAACGCATCTTGGCGACATGCCCACGCACCGTCGGCGGCGGATTCGTTTCGTAGGCGATCTCGACCGCGCGGGTGACATCGCTCGTGCTGAATTCCTTCGTCGCCGACGCATGCGCGCGGTGGATCGCCGCGAACAGTTCGCGCAGGCCCGAGCCGTGCTTTGCGCTGATGCGCACCGCTTCCGCCCATTCGACGAAACCGAGCTTGCGCGACAGCAGCGATGCGGCCTGATCGCGCTGGTAGTCGGTCAGACCGTCCCACTTGTTGACCGCGATGACGAGCGCGCGGCCCGCGTCGAGCGCGTAGCCGAGAACCGTGGCGTCCTGGTCGGTGATGCCTTCCGAACCGTCGAGCAGCACGACCGCGACCTGGCACTGCTCGATCGCCGACAGCGTCTTGAATGCCGAGAACTTCTCGACCGCCTCATCGACGCGCGACTTGCGACGCAAACCGGCGGTGTCGATCAAACGATAACGGCGACCATCGCGCTCCATGTCGATCGCGACGGAATCGCGCGTCGTGCCCGGCACCTCCGAGGCGATCATGCGTTCCTCGCCGAGCAGGCGATTCACCAGCGTGGACTTGCCCACGTTCGGACGGCCGATGAACGCAACGCGGATGCGCGTCGGATCCTCGTCCAGCACCGGGGCGGTGCCCTCTTCCGGCAACCGCTTGTAGATGCGCGCGAACAGGTCGTCCATGCCGTGGCGGTGCGACGCTGCGACGGCGATGCGGTCGTCCAAGCCGTAGCGTGCGAACTCGTTGATCGCCTGGTGCGCGTCGATGCCGTCGGTCTTGTTGACCACGAGCAGGGTCGGCCGGCCGGTACGCCGCAGCCACTGCAGGATTTCGTCGTCCAGCGCGGACGGGCCTTCGCGGCCGTCGACGACGAACAGAACGAGGTCCGCTTCTTCCGCCGCCGCGCGCGCCTGGCGCGCAGTCGCGCCTGCAAGGCCTTCGTCCTCGCCGGCGATACCGCCGGTGTCCACCACGGCGAAGGCAGGACGCCCTTCGGGACGCGCGACGCCGTAGTTGCGATCGCGCGTCACGCCGGGCTCGTCGTGCACGAGCGCGTCGCGCGTTCGCGTCAGCACGTTGAACAGCGTGGATTTTCCGACGTTGGGACGACCGACGAGGGCGACGAGCGGGAGCATGGTGCGACCTCGGTTGGGTCTGAAATCGGTGGATCCGAAAAACGAACGGGCCGCGCGGTGGCGTCGCCACCTGCGCGGCCCGCGCGAACGATTACTGCGCGCGGAACGCGGTCAGGCGGCCGTCGACGTTCTGCACGAGCACGATGCCGTCTGCGACGACCGGCGGCGCGAGGATGGCATCGCTGCCGGCGCGCATGCGCGCGGCGAACGCGCCGTCGGACAGGCGCAGCCAGTGCACGTAGCCTTCGAGGTCACCGACCACCGCGGCATCGCCCGCAACCGCGGGCGCGGTTACGTCGCGACGCACCAGGCCCGGCTGCTGCCACAGCGCACCGCCACTCTGCTTGTCGAGGCCGAACACGCCGCCATCGGCTTCCGTCACGACGACACGATCGCTCGACACGGCCGGACGACCCGGGCCGCCATGCTCGGCGCTCCAGATCGGGCGACCGTTCGGTGCGTCGATCGCGGCCGTCGTCTTCTTCATGCTGGTGGCGAACAGCGTGCCGCCTTCCAGCACCGGCGTGCCGTCGACGTCGGCCATGCGCTCGAGTTCGTTACGGCCTTCAGGCTGCGCGATCGGCAGATCCCACAGCGGGCGACCGTCGTTGACCGCGAGCATGGTCACCGTGCCGTCGTCGTTGCCGACGAAGATGACGCCCGGGCCGACGGTCACACCGTCGTTGCCACGCGCGGTCAGCGTCGGAAGGTCGTGGTTCCAGAACCAGCGGCGTTCGCCATTCGCGGAGTCGAACGCGGTGACGCGGCCATCGACCGAACGCACGAACACGTGGCCCTGCGCGATGGCGGGCGCGGCGATGACTTCGTTGCCGACCTTCGCCTTCCACTTCTCTTCGCCGGTCGACGCATCGAGCGCGATGACTTCGCCCTCGAGGCCACCGACGACGACCAGGCCGTCACCGACGCCGGGGCCGCCGGAGACCTGCACCTTGGTGTCGTGATGCCACAGCGCCTTGCCCGTCTGCAGGTCGAGCGCGTAGACGCCGCCCTTCACCGCCGCGGCATAGACGTGACCACCGTCGACCACCGGCGCCTGACGCAGGCCGAGACGGCCTTCGCCCCCACCGACGTTCGCGCTCCACAACTGCGCGACGTTGATCGTCGGCGTGATCGCGGCGAGTTCGGTCGGCTTGGCCGCCTTCTTGTCCTTGCTGCTGAACCAGCCGCCGACGGTCGAGCAACCCGAGATCGCGATGACCGCGGCCGCGAGCAGCGCGACGCGCAAGGACGGAGAAAGGGAACGGGCGGACTTCATCGATGAGGGCCTCACGGTGTCTGCGACGGAGCGGGCGTGCCGCCGACCTGGGTGTACTTGAGCTCGATCAGCTTGCGCTGCGGCGAGCCGACGTCGGTCAGCGCGAGCGCCTTACGGTACGACTCGCGCGCGGCGTCGACCTGACCGAGAGCGAACTGCGCGTCGCCGCGCAGGTCGAGCGTCGGGCCATCGTTGGCCGTCAGCGACGCGAGTGCGTCCTGCGCCTTGCCCGACTGGATCTGCAGCTGTGCGATGCGGCGCTCGAAGATCGGGCGCAGCGTGGTGTCCTGCGGCATCGAGCCGCGCAACGTCGCGATTGCGGCCGCGCTGTCGTTGAGGTCCGCCTGCGACTTCGCGAGGCGCAACGCCGCGAGGCTGCGGTAGGTGCCCGCGGGCAAGCCGTTGACGGCCGGCGCGGCCTTGGCGCCGTCGCGGTCGACCGAGTCCATCGCGGTCTGGAAGGTGTCGGCCTCGCGCATCGACGCCTGCGCCTGATGCTGCTGCCAGTACTTCCAGCCCGCCACCGCAGCCAAGCCAAGGGCCACGCCGCCGATCAGGCCGCCGCCATTGCGACGCAGCCATTCCTGGACGCGGCGGCTTTGTTCGTGTTCGTCGAGAAGTTCGTCGATCGCCATGCTGTCTCGCCCTGCGCCATGCGCAGGAACCGCTGGAGGACTGGGCCTCGCGCGGTGTCGGCCGGGTGATCCGGCCGAGCGGCGGAATCAGGGCGCGGACGGCGCGAGGGAACCGTCAGAGGATAACGTAAAGCGCGCGACGTTCGCTCGGATGTAGGGCGTCAGGTCGACGGGCTGGCCGTGCAGCGTGACCTGCACCGAGGATGCATTGCCGAGCACCAGACGCGAGATTTCGCCCGGCTGTACGTCGCGGGCGTCGCCCGCATGCATCAGGCCCTTCTCGACGACGCTGCCGTCGGACCCGAACAGCTGGACCCAGCTGTCCCCGGCCACTTCGATGCGAAGCGGCGTGGCGGACTGCGCCGCGGACGCGATCGGCGCGAGCGACGCGACCATCGGCGTGCGTGCCGGCGTTTCGACGACCTGCGCCTGCGACGGCGCGACGTCGAGCGATTCCACCGGCGGCGCGCTGTCGCCGTGGTTGCTGCGCGTGGCGAGCCACACCGGCACCACCAGCGCGACCGTCAGCACGGCGTACACCGCTCGGCGTGCGAGCTGTTCGGCCATGTAACGGTAGCGCGGAACGTGCGCGTGGCTGACGAGCGTTGGAATCTGCGTCGTCGTGAATGGGCTGGGCAGCGCCTCGTCATCGACGCAGATGCCCAGCGCGCGGGCATAGCCGCGTGCCTGGCCACGAACGAATACGGGTGGACCCAGACGCTCCCAGGCGCCCGACTCCAGCGTTTCGAGGACATGCACCGAAAGCCGCGTCCGTGCCGACAGGTCGGCCAGACTCACACCGCTCGCTTCACGGGCCCGCTTCAGACGCTCGCCGGCGGCAGCCCCGGCGGAGTGCGTAGTCGTCATCATTTTTCCCCAACGGGACGGGAGTCCGGGGGAAACTCCGTCCGCATACGCTGAACGTAGCGTGCAGCCGCAGCCGTGTCGCCGAGGGATTGTTCAATCTGTGACGCGAGCTGCAAGGTTTCCTGATCAGCGGCGGCCGCTGCGAGACGTCGCTGGATGAATGCGCGGGCTTCGAGGCCGTGGCCGGCGTTGAATTCGATGCGCGCCAGCGTCTGCAAGGCCAGCGGGTTGGTCGGCACGGCGGCCAGCGCCTGGCGCGCGTTGCGCTCGGCCCGGATGCCCTCGCCGGCCTGCAGCGCGCACGCGGCCCCGTTGGCGAGCGCGGCGTCCGGCGTGTCGTAGCCGGTGGCGTTGGCCGCGCGGTCGAACCAGTCCAGCGATGCGGCGGCCTGCCCGTTCGAGCACAGCCATATGCCGTAGTTGTTGAGGAGCGCGCCGCGTTCGGGCGCCAGCTCGGCAGCCCGACGATGGTGCGGACCGGATTCGCGCGGACGGCCCAGCGCATCGAGGCCCAGCGCGAGCAGGCTGTGTGCTTCGGCGGAATTCGGGTCGGCCTTGAGCGCGCGCTCCGCGGCATCGACGGCGCCCTGCGTGTTGCCACTCATCAAGCGCGACTGCGCGACCTGCGTCATGGTGTACGCGGTATCGCGCGCGTTGTTCTTCGGATCGATGTGGACTTCGGGCGCGATCTGCTCGTACTTGCCGCGCGATGTGTCCTGGCGGACGAAGGTGAGCCGGCTGCAAGCGGACGCGAGGAGGACGGAACCGAGAAGCAACACGACCGTCGACGTCCTCACGACCTTACGCTGCGGCATCACCACGCTCCCGTTGTGCGACCTGCTTGCGGAACTCCGCATTGCGTCGCGTGCGATCCATCACCTGACCCTTCAACTGACCGCAGGCCGCGTCGATGTCGTCGCCGCGCGTGCGGCGCACCGGCGCGATCATGCCCGAATCGTTCAACAACTTCTGGAACGCACGGATCGCCTGATCGGTCGGACGTTCGAAACGCGTGCCCGGGAACGGGTTGAACGGAATGAGGTTGATCTTCGCCGCGCCCTTCATCTGCACGGCGCGATCGAATGCCTTCATGAGGCGAACCAGCTCGCGCGCGTGCGCAGGCTGATCGTTGACGCCCTTCATCAGCGTGTATTCGAACGTCACCGACGTGCCGGCCTTGCGCAGCGCATAGCGCACGCAGGACTCCACCAACTCTTCGATGCCGTACTTCTTGTTGAGCGGAACGAGTTCGCTACGCAGGTCGTCGTTCGGTGCGTGCAGCGAAACGGCAAGCGACACGTCGCTGACTTCGCCCAGCTTGTCGATCATCGGCACCATGCCGGCGGTCGACAGCGTGACGCGCTTGTTCGCGAGGCCGTAGCCGAGGTCGTCGCGCATGATGCTCATCGCGCGCACGACGTTGTCGAAGTTCGCCAGCGGCTCGCCCATGCCCATCATCACGACATTCGTGAGCTTGCGCTGCTGGTGCGGCACGTTGCCGAGGTGGCGCGCCGCGACCCAGACCTGGCCGATGATCTCGGCGGTCGACAGATTGCGGTTGAAGCCCTGCGTGGCGGTGGAGCAGAACTGGCAGTTGAGCGCGCAGCCCACCTGCGACGACACGCACAGCGTGCCGCGGCCCTTGTCGGGGATGTAGACCGTCTCGATGGCGTTCTTCGGGTCCATGCCGAGCAGCCACTTGTGCGTGCCGTCTTCGGAGGCCTTGTCGAACACCACCGACGGCGCATGCACGTGCGCATGCTGCTCGAGCTTGGCGCGCAGCGCCTTGCCGAGGTCAGTCATCTGGTCGAATTCGGTGACGTAGCGGTGGTGGATCCACTTCATCACCTGATGGGCGCGATACCGCTTCTCGCCCAGCACCTGCTCGAAGAAATCCTCGAGCTGCACACGCTCGAGGTCGAAGAGGTTGGTCCTCTTCGCCTCGGGCGCGGCGACGGCCACGTCCGCGCGTGCAGCCGCGTCCGCCGGCACGGCGGAGGCCGTGTCGATCAGCGTGGCATCAATGTCGCGGGACGTGTTCGTCATTTCACTCACTGCAGTCGGATCAACGCGCGTAGACGTCGGTCTGCGGGAAGAAGTACGCGATCTCGATCGCGGCGTTCTCCAGGCTGTCCGAGCCGTGGACGGCGTTGGCGTCGATGGAATCCGCGAAGTCGGCGCGGATCGTGCCCGGCGCGGCGTCCTTCGGGTTGGTGGCGCCCATCAGCTCGCGGTTCTTGGCGACCGCGTTCTCGCCCTCGAGCACCTGGATCATCACCGGGCCCGAGACCATGAACTCGACCAGCGCGTTGAAGAACGGACGCTCGCGGTGCACGGCGTAGAAGCCTTCGGCCTCCTGACGCGACAGCTGCTTCATCTTGGCTGCGACGATCTTGAGGCCGGCCTGCTCGAAGCGGGCGTAGATCTGGCCGATGACGTTCTTGGCGACCGCGTCGGGCTTGATGATGGAAATCGTGCGCTCCAGCGCCATGGGACTGCTCTCCGAGGTTGGCGGGCGCCGGATGCGTCTCAGCGCCCAAGATAACAAGAAAAACCCGCGTAGCTACGCGGGTTTAGCCGAACTGGCAGCGCCGGATTCTACGCGTTCAGGCGGGGTCGATGAAAGCGGCTGCAGCTCACCATTGACCCCCGTATGGTTCACCCCTACTATCAAACAAGCGTTTGATTCCGGTGTGTCCATGTCCGTCCCTGCCCCCTTCTCCACCAAGGACCGCATCCTCGGCGCCGCCGAGGAGCTCTTCGCCCAGTACGGGTTCGCCGGCACGTCGCTGCGCCAGGTCACGAGCCGCGCGGACGTCAACATCGCCGCCGTGAACTACCACTTCGGCAGCAAGGAGAACTTGGTCAACGAGGTCTTCCGTCGTCGCATGGACGAGATGAGCGAGAAGCGCCTGTCCGCGCTCAAGGCCGCTGTAGACGCAGGCGCCAACGATCTCGAGCCGATCCTCGGCGCGTTCGTCGAGCCGGCGCTCGCGATGGCGCAGGACCGCCACGGCGGTGCGTCGTTCATGCGCGTCATCGCCCGCGCCTACGCCGAGAAGAACGAGGCGCTACGCAAGTTCCTGTCCGACCACTACGGCCACGTGCTGCGCGAGTTCGCCAAGGCGATCGCGACCGTGGTGCCGGAGCTGTCGAAGGAGGAGCTGTACTGGCGCCTCGACTTCCTCGCCGGGGCGCTCACCTATGCGATGTCCGATTTCGGGCTGATCAAGCGTCCGTCCGGCACCTCCGAATCCGCCCACCGCGCCAGCGCAGCGCGGGAACTGATCCGCTTCGCCGCCGCCGGCTTCCGCTGCCGTCCGGCCGACCTTTCCTGATTCCCAACCGGGACTACCACCGACATGTCGAAGAAACTGCTCGTCCGCCGCGCTGCCGTGCTCGGTGCCGGTGTCATGGGAGCGCAGATCGCCGCGCACCTGACCAACGCTGGCGTCGATACCGTGCTGTTCGATCTTCCTGCGAAGGAAGGCGATCCGAACGGCGTGGTGACCAAGGCGATCGCGAACCTCGCAAAACTCAGCCCTGCCCCGCTGGCCGACAAGTCGCTGGCCGAACGCATCACGCCGGCGAACTACGAGACCGGGCTTGAGCTGCTGCGCGGCTGCGACCTGGTGATCGAAGCGATCGCCGAACGCATGGACTGGAAGCAGGATCTCTACAAGAAGATCGCGGCGTTCGTGCCGGTGCATGCGGTGCTGGCGAGCAACACGTCGGGCCTGGGCATCAACGCGCTCGCCGACGTGCTGCCGGAAGAGCTGCGCCACCGCTTCCTCGGCGTGCACTTCTTCAACCCGCCGCGCTACATGCACCTCGCCGAGCTGATCCCGGCGAAGACCACGGATCGCGAGGTGCTCGACGGCCTCGAGACCTTCCTCACGACCACGCTCGGCAAGGGCGTCGTCATCGCGAAGGACACGCCGAACTTCATCGGCAACCGCATCGGCGTGTTCTCGATGCTGGCCGCGATGCACCACACCGAGCGCCTCGGCCTCGGCTTCGACACGGTCGATTCGCTGACCGGCCCGGCGATCGGCCGCCCGAAGTCGGCGACGTACCGCACCGCGGACGTCGTGGGTCTCGACACCATGGCGCACGTCATCAAGACGATGGCGGACACGCTGCCGGACGATCCATGGCATCAGCACTTCAAGGCGCCGGCGTGGCTCACCGGCCTCGTCGAGAAGGGCGCGCTCGGCCAGAAGACCGGCGCAGGCTTCTACACGAAGCGTGGCAAGGACATCCTCGTGCTGGACGTCGCGGCGCGTGATTACCGCCCGACCGCGGGCGATCTCGATCCGGACGTCGCTGCCATCCTCAAGGAGCGCGACCCGGCGAAGAAGTTCGCCGCCCTGCGCGCCAGCGAGAACCCGCAGGCGCAGTTCCTGTGGTCGGTATTCCGCGACACGTTCCACTACAGCGCTTACCACCTGCAGGACATCGCCGACACCGCGCGCGACATCGATTTCGCGATGCGCTGGGGCTACGGCTGGTCGCAGGGCCCCTTCGAGACGTGGCAGGCGGCCGGCTGGCAGCAGGTGGCGCAGTGGATCGCCGAGGACGTCGCCGCGGGCAAGACGATGGCGAACGCGCCGTTGCCGGCATGGGTCGCCGCGCGTAACGGCGTGCACGAGGCAACGGGCAGCTTCAGCCCGGCGCAGAACGCGGCGGTCGCGCGCTCGTCGAATCCGGTCTACGTACGCCAGCGTTTCCCCGATCCGCTGCTCGGCGAGCAGTTCGCGCCCGGCAAGACGCTGTTCGAGAACGACGGCATCCGCCTGTGGGCCGATGACGACGACATCGCGGTCGTCAACTTCAAGACCAAGATGCACACGGTGTCGGACAAGGTGCTCGACGGTCTGCAGGAGGCCATCGGGATTGCCGAGCGCGACTTCGGCGGCCTGGTGATCTGGCAGCCGAAGGAGCCCTTCTCCGCCGGTGCCGACCTCGCCGGTGCGCTCGGCCTGCTGCAGGCCGGCAACGTCGCCGGCTTCGAGGCGATGGTCGAGAACTTCCAGCGCACCAGCCAGCGCATCAAGTATTCGCTGGTACCGGTCGTCGCGGCCGTGCGCGGCCTCGCGCTCGGCGGCGGTTGCGAGTTCCAGATGCATGCCGCGCGCACCGTGTTCGCGCTCGAGAGCTACGTCGGCCTCGTCGAAGCGGGCGTGGGCCTTCTGCCGGCCGGCGGTGGCCTGAAGGAGTTCGCCGTGCGCGCGTCGCAGGCCGCGGGCCCGGGCGGCGACGTGTTCGCGCAGCTCGAGGCGCCGTTCGAAAGCGTCGCGATGGCCAAGGTGTCGACGTCCGCGTTCGAGGCGAAGTCGCTGAAACTCGCGCGGGAATCGGACGTCGTGACGTTCAACAGCCACGAGCTGCTGCACGTCGCCAAGGCGCAGGCGCGCGCGATGGCCGAAGCCGGCTACCGCCCGCCGCTGCCGGCGCGCAACGTCGTGGTCGCCGGCGATGTCGGCATCGCGTCGCTGCAGATGATGCTGATCAACATGCTCGAGGGCATGTTCATCTCGCCGCACGATTACGAGATCGCGACGCGCATCGCCACCGTCATGTGCGGCGGCGCGGTCGATCGCGGCTCGGTGGTCGACGAGGAATGGCTGCTCAAGCTCGAACGCCAGCACTTCGTCGAGCTCGCGCAGATGGAGAAGACGCAGCAGCGCATCGCGCACATGCTGCAGACCGGCAAGCCGCTGCGGAACTGAGGTTCGAAGGCCCGTCCTTCCGAATCCCCTTCGAACCTCGACACAGAGAACCGAACATGAGCAAGCAAGTCCAGGACGCCTACATCGTCGCCGCCACCCGCACGCCGGTGGGCAAGGCGCCGCGCGGCTTCTTCCGCAACACCCGCCCCGACGACATGCTCGCGCACGTGCTGCGCAGCGTGGTCGCGCAGGCGCCGGGCATCGACGTCAACCGGATCGACGACGCCATCATCGGCTGCGCGATGCCGGAAGCCGAGCAAGGCATGAACGTGGCGCGTATCGGCGTGCTGCTGTCGGGCCTGCCGGACGTCGTCGCCGCGCAGACGATCAATCGTTTCTGCTCGTCCGGTTTGCAGGCCGTTGCGCTCGCGGCTGACCAGGTGCGGCTCGGCAATGCCGACCTGATCCTCGCGGGCGGCACCGAATCGATGTCGATGGTGCCCATGATGGGCCACAAGATCGCGCTCAATCCGCGCGTCTTCAACAAGGACGAGGACCACATCGCGATCGCCTACGGCATGGGCATCACCGCCGAGAACGTCGCGAAGGAATGGAACATCTCGCGCGAGGCGCAGGACGCGTTCGCGGTGGAATCGCATCGCAAGGCGCTTGCGGCGATCGCCGCGGGTGAGTTCAAGGACGAGATCTCGCCGTACGAAGTTGTCTCGCACGTCCCCGACCTGGCGGGCAATGCGATCCGGCTCAAGAAGCGCATCGTCGACACCGACGAAGGCCCGCGCGCCGACACGTCGATGGAAGGCCTCGCCAAGCTCAGGCCAGTGTTCAAGAACGGCCAGTTCGGCGGTTCGGTGACGGCCGGCAACGCGTCGCAGATGAGCGACGGCGCGGCCGCGGTGCTGATCGCCTCCGAAGCGGCCATCAAGCAGTACGGCCTCACGCCCCTCGCCCGCTTCGTAAGCTTCTCGGTCGCCGGCGTGCCGCCCCACATCATGGGCATCGGCCCGAACGCGGCGATCCCGAAGGCGCTGAAGCAGGCCGGCCTGACGCGCGATCAGCTCGACTGGATCGAGCTCAACGAAGCGTTCGCGGCGCAGGCGCTCGCGGTGATCAAGGACAGCGAACTCGATCCGTCGAAGGTCAATCCGCTCGGCGGCGCAATCGCGCTCGGCCATCCGCTCGGCGCGACCGGCGCGATCCGCACCGCGACCATCGTGCACGGCATGCGCCGTCGCCAGCAGAAGTACGGCATGGTGACGATGTGCATCGGCACCGGCATGGGCGCGGCGGGGATCCTGGAAGCGATCTGACGCGCGATCCGGTCGCAGTCGATCGCGACGGTGCAAATGCAAAACGGGCGGCCTTCGGGTCGCCCGTTTTGCCTGGTGCGACGCGTGCAGTCAGGTCTTGCAGGCGACGAACTTGCCCTTCGCGTCGCGGCACGGCGCCTTCTTGGCCACGGCCGTTGTCGGGCATGCGACGAACTTGCCCTTAGCGTCGCGGCAGTGCGATGCCTTCGGTGCGCCACTTGTGGATTTCGCCGGCGCTGGACGCGGCGTCGCTGGCGTCGAGCTCTTTGCAGCGGCGTCAGCCTTGGCGGACGCAGTCGTCGTCGTGCTCGTGTGGGGTGTCGAGGTCGCAGGCGGAGCCGCGTTGGCGGACAGGCTGATCGCGAGGACGGCTGCAGCGGCAATGGCGAACAAGCGGCGCATGGCGGAAGCCCTGTGGGTGGCGGATTGCCACGCCTCGCACGTTGCCAATAGCGAGCCTACCGGCCGATGGCGACCGCATTAACGATTCGTCATGCAGCAACCGCGGCACGGGTCGCTGGCGTCACGCCAAGGCCTTTACCGGCGTTCGCGAAGCGACTTCGCGGCGTCCTTGGCCTGCGCCCACCAGTAACTCATCTGCGCAGCGACGAAGCCGGCCGGCTTGAACGCCGGCGCGAGCCCGTATCGGCCGAGATGCTGCCATCGCGTGTCGCCTTCCGCGATGGCGGACGCCACCAGGTCGCCCGCAGCTGTGGTCGGCGCCACGCCATGCCCGCCAAATGCTTGCGCGACCCACAAGCCGGGCTCCGCCTGCAGCACATGCGGCATCTCGTGCGGCGCGTAACTCATCAGACCCGACCACGCGTAGTCGATCGCGATACCGCGCAGCTGTGGAAACACCCGCAGCGTGTCCGCGACGAGCAGTTTTTCGACCTCCGCAGGCGAACGATCAAGCACCGAGATGCGACCACCCCACAGTAGGCGCGTGTCGGGCAGCGGCCGGTAATAGTCGAACGCGAAGCGCGTGTCGTATACGGCGGCCGGCGTACGCAGCACGTCCTGCATGCGATCGCCGAGCGGTGCGGTGACCATCACGTACGTCGCGATCGGCAGCACCGCCGCGTCGACGCGCTGATGCAGGCGTGCGAGGTAGCCGCCGCACGCGAGCACGACCGTGCGTGCCCGCACCTCGCCATCCGGCGTGCGCACGCGCCAGCCGTCACCGTGTCGATCCAGTCCGATCGCGGGCGTCGCCTCATGCAGACGACCGCCGCCGTCTTCGAGCACACCGGCCAATCCACGCGCATAACGCAGCGGGTGGAAATGGAACGCCGCAGCCTCGAACAGACCCTCCGCATAGCGTTCGCTGACGACGCGCTCGCGCATCGCCGCGCGATCCAGCCACGTCCACTCGGTGCCGTAATGTTCCGAAAGCAGGGCTTGGCGCGCGATCAGTCGCTGGCGATCCTCGAACCAGTTCGCCCAGATCACACCGCCGTCGACTACATCGCAGTCGATGCCGTAGTGATCGATGCGCGCGCGGATGCGTCGTACGGCATCGATCGTCCAACCATAGACCTCGCGCGCGACATCGGCGCCGAGGTCCGCCAGCAGGCGATCTTCGCCGCGCGAATAGCCACCGAACACGAAGCCGCCGTTCCGCCCGGATGCGCCGAATCCGATGTGTTTCGCTTCGAGAAGAACGACGTCGCCGCGTCCACGTTCGAGCAGTCCAAGCGCGGTATTGAGACCCGCGAATCCGCCGCCGACGACGCAGACGTCGCAGTCGATGGCACCCGCCAACGGCCGCGGCGCCGGCGGTGGGCCAGCGCTCGCGTTGTAGTAGTCACCCTGGAATCGCGGCATCGCGCCAGCGTGGCGCGCACCGCCCGGCCTGTCCAGCCTCAGGCGATCTCGACGACGCCGAGTTCGACGAGCGCGTTGCGCATCATGTCCGCCGCGGCGTCGCTCAGCTTCTCGTGATCGAGCGCATAGCGGATCGTCGCCTCGATGAGCCCGATGTGCGTGCCGCAGTCGAAACGCGTGCCGCGGAAGCGGTAGGCGTCGACGAACTCCTCAGTCAACAGCCGTCCGATTGCATCAGTGAGCTGGATCTCGCCGCCGGCGCCAGGCGTGGTGGTCTCCAGCAACGAGAAGATCCGAGGCGACAGCACATAGCGGCCAACGACCGCGAGGGAGCTCGGCGCATCTTCGGGCTTGGGCTTTTCGACGATGCGCGTGATGCGGCCCTGTCGATTCTGGAAGTCGGTGGTCGCCACGATGCCGTAGCTCGCCGTCTTCTCCGGCGCGACGTCCTGCACCGCGATCACGCTGCAACCACTCTGCTCCGAGGCATCGGCCATCTGCTTCAGCGCGCCCGGGCCGCGGTTCCAGATGAGGTCGTCCGGCAGCAGCACGGCGAACGGCTCGTCGCCGATCACTTCCTTGGCGCACAGCACGGCATGGCCGAGGCCGAGCGCTTCGGCCTGCGTGACGAACACCGTCTTGACGCCCGGCGGCAACACGTGGCGCACGAGTTCGAGCTGCTCGTACTTGCCCGCGGCCTCGAGCTTCTGCTCGAGTTCGTAGGCCTTGTCGAAGTAGTCGGCGACCGCGTGCTTGTAGCGGTTGGTAATGAACACCAGCGTGTCGCAACCCGCTTCGATCGCTTCATCCACCGCGTATTGGATCAACGGCTTGTCGATAACCGGAAGCATTTCCTTCGGCACCGTCTTGGTGGCCGGAAGGAAACGCGTGCCGAGTCCGGCGACAGGAAAGACAGCCTTGCGAATGCGACGCGGGGGAGTCGGGGTCATCGATGATTTTTTTGAGGGGCCGGAATCGCTCAGATTTTGCGCGACTGCCGTGCAGGAAATGCGACGACCGTCGCGGTCGATGCGCTATTGGTCGACGCCGTCAGCGGCTCGAATTCGGGCACCGCATCGCGCAGCAGGCGCGCAAGTGCATCGATGTCATAGCGCGTGCACGCGTCGCGGAAACGCGCCACGGCATCCACGACATGCGTCGACACGACGGTGCGCGGCTCGGCCTGGAGGATCTTCGGATGCTGCGTCGGGCGATAGCGTTCGTCGGCGTGGAACAGCGTCTCGTGCAGCTTCTCGCCGGGACGCAGGCCGGTGTACACGATCGCGACGTCGCGGCCGGGCTGCTTGCCGGCAAGGCGGATCATCTGCTCCGCGAGCAGACGGATCGGTACCGGCTCGCCCATGTCGAGCGTATAGACGGCTTCGTGCGTGCCGATCGCCGACGCCTGCAGGATGAGCTGGCAGGCTTCCGGAATGGTCATGAAGAAGCGCGTCACCTCGGGATCGGTGACGGTGACGGGACCACCCGCGCGGATCTGCTCGCGGAACAGCGGAACGACGCTGCCCGCCGAGTCCAGCACGTTGCCGAAGCGCACAGTGACAAAGCGCGTCGGACAATCCGCCAGCGCTTGGCAGACCATTTCCGCCATGCGCTTGGTGGCACCGAGCACGTTGACCGGGTCGACCGCCTTGTCCGTCGAAATCAGGACGAAGGTGCCGACCGACGCGTCGCGACAGGCCTGTGCGACGGCATGCGTCGCCAGGATATTGTTGCGCACCGCTTCGCGCAGCTGCGCTTCGAGCACCGGTACGTGCTTGTACGCGGCGGCGTGGAAGACGGCTTCCGGCTGCGCCAGGCCGATCGCATAGCCGATGGCTGCAGTGTCGCCGCAGTCGCCGAGCACCGGGATGATCTCGATGTCGGGGAAATCTCGGCGTAGCGCACTCTCCGTCGTCATCAGCGCCAGCTCGTCCATCTCGACGAGCGCGATGCGTCGCGCACCATGGCGCGCGCACTGACGACAGAGTTCGGCACCGATGGAGCCACCCGCGCCGGTCACCAGAACCGACCGACCACCCAACCAGCCTCGAATCGCCTTCCAGTCCGGCAGCACGGGCTTGCGACCGAGCAGGTCTTCGATCGCGACTTCCTTGAGCTCGCCCGGCATCGAGCGACCTTCGAGCACGTCCTGCAGGCGCGGCACGGATCGGAATGGGAGTCCACTGCGCTCGCAGATCGTGACGATGCGCTGCAGTGAGGTCGCGTCCGCCGAGGGGATCGCGATGACCACGAGTTGTGCGGCCGTCTCGCGCGCGATGGCCGGAAGCTGGTCGATCGCACCCAGTACGGGGACGCCATGCATCTTCGAGCCGCGAAGGCGCGGCGCGTCGTCGAGGAACCCGACCGGTTGATAAGTACCGAACCGGCGCAGGTCGCGCACCAGCGCTTCGGCAGCCTGCCCGGCGCCGAGGATGAGCACGCGGGTGGACGAGGTGCGGCGACCTTCGTACTGGGCGTCCTTCCAGGCGCGGTAGATCAGGCGCGGCGCGCCGAGCATTGCCGCCAGCACGATCGGGTAAAGGACGAGCACGCCGCGCGGCACGGCGTCCATGCGGTTGTAGAGGAACAACGCGGCGACCACGCCGATGATGCCGATGACCGACGCTTTGAGGATGTTCCAGAGGTCCGGAACGCTGGCGAAGCGCCACAAGCCGCGATAGAGACCGACGTGCCAGAACGCGACGCCCTGCACCGTCAAGACGAGCGCGGTCTCGAGCGACCACAGCGGAAGGTCCGGTGCGCTGGGCTCGACCGCGTAGCGCATCCAATGCAGTCCGTACCAGACCGCCCAGACGACAGCGAGGTCGTGGACGGCGACTGCGATGCGCGGCAGGCGGGCCTGCCAGAGTGACTGCGTTCCGGGCATCGATCCTTCTCGGTTAATCCTTGGCGGCCGCATGCGGGCCGCGCTGGGCGATCAGCCAGAGCACGGCCGCGCCCGTATACCACACGCCCAGCGACGCCATGGTAACGCCCGGCCGGTCGGACGGCATCGAAATCGCAATAACCGATGCGACGACGGCCGCTGCGATGTAGCCACTCGTTACGCGAACGTGGCCATAGCGACGCGCCAGAGCCTGATACAGATGCTGCGTGTGTGCTTCCCACCAGCGCTCTCGACGGACCATCCGACGAAGCAAGGTCATGCCGGCGTCGACGAGGAACGGAGAAAGCGGGAACAGCAAGCGCAAGCCGTCGGACGGCGCACGCGCCGCGGCCCGCGCCGCGAGCATCGCCATGACGAACCCGAGCGCGCCGCTTCCTACGTCCCCCATGAAAATGCGCGCACGAGGGAAGTTGAACGGCAGGAAGCCGATGCATGCCGCGGCGACGGCCAGCGCCAGTGGCGCATCGCCTAGTGCCGCCGCCGCAACCGCAACGATCGCCGCCTGCGACGCCGCGATCCCGTCGATGCCGTCCATGAAGTTCCAGACGTTGATCAGCACGACCGCCATGGCGATCACCGCCAGGAACAGCATCGGCTGCGTCGACGGCTCGAACGTCACGAACGCGAGCAGTACTCCGGCGCCGACGTGCACGATGAGCCGCAACGAGGCCGACAGCGGTCGGTGGTCATCCCAGGCGCCGATCGCGGCCACTGCGAGGAACCCAGCGAGCGAGAGCACCACGGATGCGAATTCGCTACGCTCCGCGGTCATCAAGATCGCGATGGCGATTGCCACCCCGGGCCCGGCGCCACCACCACGGGGCGTCGCAATGGAATGACTGCGTCGCGCACCCGGCTCGTCGACCAGGCGCCGCCGCAATGCATAAGCACGCGCCACCGCTGTGCCGGCAGCCGAGACGACCAGCACCGTCAATGTCAGCAGGAGCGGGCTCACACGACCGCGTAGTTCAGCAGCGGCTTGACCGAGCCCCATTCCTTGCAGCTCGGACACTGCCAGTGGTGGCTGCGAGCGCCAAAGCCGCAACGCGTGCAGCGATAACTCGGATTCCGCACGAGTAGCTGGTCGGTGATGTTGCGAAGGTCGACGAGCGTCGCGGTGGGATCCGCCTGTTCGGCGAGCGAAAGCTCAATCAGCGCGGCTTCGCCACGCACCGACGGACGATCCTTCAATTCCTTGGCGAGGTAGGCGCGTGCAGGCGCGACCCCCTCCTCCTTCTCGATCATCTTCGTCAATGCGAGGACCGGCGCAATGCCGCGATAGTGCTCGCACATCTCCGCGAGGAACTTGCGCGCGCCCGGCACGTCGCCCACCGCCTCGTACGCTTCGAGAAGCTGCGGCATGACCTCCGGCAGATAGTCCGGATCGCTGCGCGCGACGCGTTCGAACGAACGGATCGCTGCGGCATGGCGTCCAGCGTCCATTTCGATGCGGCCTTCGAGCATGCCAGCGCGCACCGAGTTCGCATCGGCTTCGTAAGCGCGCGCCACGGCCTCGCGTGCGGCATCCACATCACCGGACGCACGGAAACGATCCGCGAGTTCGCATTCGAAATGCGCGATCAGCTTGCCCATCGGCTCGCCGGTCGCCGATTCGAAGCGCTGTGCGTTCTCGATCGCCTTCGACCAGTCGCGTTCGGCCTGGTAAATGCCGATGAGATGGCGCAATGCCAGCGGCGACATGTCGAGTGCCACCAGTTCGCTGAAAACCGTCTCGGCGCGATCGAGCAGGCCGGACTTCATGTAGTCCTCGCCAAGCGCGAGAAGCGCCTGCACGCGTTGTGCGTCGTTGAGGTCGTTGCGCTGCACGAGCGCCTGATGCAGGCGGATCGCGCGATCGACCTCGCCGCGGCGCCGGAACAGATGGCCCAGCGCAACCTGCGTCTCGAAGGTTTCCTTGTCGAGCTCCGCGATGTGCAGGAACAGCTCGATCGCCTTGTCCGGCTGCTCGTTGAGCAGATAGTTCAGGCCGCGGAAGTAGGTCGTCGAGAGGCGACTGACTTGGCTTTCGCTGTGCAGCTTGCCGCCGCGTCGACCGATCACCCAACCCGACAGGGCGGCGAACGGGAGCAGCAGGAAGAACCACAGCCATTCGTTGATGAACGCCATCGTGGGCTCCGTCGATGTCGGCGGGAGAGTCGCCCAGCCCGGGCCGGGATGGCAAGGCGCGCGCCCTGCCGGCGGACGTCAGACGTCCTCGTCGATCGGTTGCACGCCGCTTACGCGTTCGCGCAGTTCCTTGCCCGGTTTGAAATGCGGTACGTGCTTGCCACGAAGCGCGACCGACTCGCCCGTCTTAGGGTTGCGGCCCACGCGCGGCGGCCGGTAATGCAGGCAGAAGCTGCCGAACCCGCGGATTTCGATGCGCTCGCCGCCCGACAGCGATCCGCTCATCATGTCCAGCAACGATTTCACCGCCAGCTCGACATCTTCGGCCTTCAGATGGGCCTGTCGCTGGGCGAGGATCTCGATGAGCTCGGACTTGGTCATGAACGGCCGGGTTCGGGAGCGTCGGATAGGAAGAGTGCGCAGGGAGGCGAAATCACCGTCCCCGCATAAAAAAGGACGGCCCGACAGGGCCGGGCCGTCCCGGTTTTACCGCAGGCGATTACTCGCCCTTCTGACCCAGCTGCTCGCGGAGCAGCGCGCCGAGGCGCGTGGTGCCGCTCGAGGCTTCCGACGACTGACGGTTGTAGTCCGCCACCGCTTCGCTCTCTTCCGCGTAGTCCTTCGCCTTGATCGACAGCTGCATCTGGCGCGACTTGCGATCGTTGCCGATCACCTTCGCCTCGACCTGGTCGCCGACCTTCAGGCGCGTGCTGGCGTCGTCGACGCGCTCGCGGGCGATGTCGCGGGCCTGGATGTAGCCCTCGACGCCACCGTCGAGCTCGACGGTCGCACCCTTCGCGTCCACCGCCGTCACCGTGCCGCGCACGATCGAGCCGCGCGAGTTGGTGGCGACGTAGGAACCCATCGGGTCCTGCTCCATCTGCTTGATGCCGAGCGAGATGCGCTCGCGCTCCGGATCCACGGCCAGGACGACGGCTTCCACCGTGTCGCCCTTCTTGAAGTTGCGCACGATGTCTTCACCGGTGGTATTCCACGCGATGTCGGACAGGTGCACGAGGCCGTCGATGCCGCCGTCCAGGCCGATGAAGATGCCGAAGTCGGTGATCGACTTGACCTGGCCCGAGACCTTGTCGCCCTTCTTGTGGAGGACCGAGAAGGTTTCCCACGGATTCGACGTGACCTGCTTCATGCCGAGCGAGATGCGGCGACGGTCTTCATCGACGTCGAGCACCATGACCTGCACTTCGTCACCGACCTGCACGATCTTCGACGGGTTCACGTTCTTGTTGGTCCAGTCCATCTCGGACACGTGCACCAGGCCCTCGACGCCCGGCTCGATCTCGACGAACGCGCCGTAATCGGTGACGTTCGAGACCTTGCCGAACACGCGGCTGTTGGCCGGGTAACGACGGGCGATGTTGTCCCACGGATCTTCGCCGAGCTGCTTCAGGCCGAGCGAGACGCGGTTGCGCTCGCGGTCGTACTTGAGCACGCGGACGTCGAGCTCCTGGCCGACTTCCACCACTTCCGACGGATGACGCACGCGCTTCCACGCCATGTCGGTGATGTGCAGCAGGCCGTCGATGCCGCCGAGGTCGACGAACGCACCGTAATCGGTGAGGTTCTTGACGACGCCCTTGAGCACCGCGCCCTCGACCAGCTTCTCCATGAGCTGCTCGCGCTCTTCCGAGTGCTCGCTCTCGACGACGGCGCGACGCGACACGACGATGTTGTTGCGCTTGCGGTCGAGCTTGATGAGCTTGAACTCGAGTTCCTTGCCCTCGAGGTAGCTCGAATCGCGCACCGGGCGCACGTCGACCAGCGAACCGGGCAGGAAGCCGCGGACGTCCTTGATGTCGACGGTGAAGCCGCCCTTGACCTTGCCGCTGATGCGGCCGGTGATGGTCTCGTTCTTCTCGAGCGCCTGCTCGAGCTCGTCCCACACCATGGCGCGCTTGGCCTTCTCGCGCGACAGGACGGTTTCGCCGAAGCCGTTCTCGATCGAGTCGAGAGCGACCTTGACTTCGTCGCCCACGCCGACATCGATCTCGCCAGCGTCGTTCCGGAACTGTTCGATGGGCACGATGCCCTCGGACTTGAGGCCGGCGTTGATCACCACGACGTCGCCGCGGACATCCACGACGATACCGGTGACGATCGAGCCCGGCTTCAGCTTCGCCAGATTGGTCTGGCTCTGTTCAAACAGTTCGGCAAATGATTCGGTCATTGGAAATTGCTCTGTTGGACACACAGGCTTCGCATGCGCCGTGGCGTCATTGCGGGCCCACCCGTTGGGGGCGCGGAAATCGCACCGTGTATGGAAGATCCGTCGCACGACGCGACGGGCCGGATCTGCCGGCCGGACGTTGACAGGCTCTGGTTCGGAAGCGTTTCCGAGAAGGCCGCGAACGGCTCGTATCGGTTATGGCTGGACCAGGGACAGCACGCGTTCGACCACCGCTTCGATGCCGGTGCCGGTGGTGTCGATGCAGACGGCGTCGTCGGCCGGCCGCAATGGCGCCACCGCGCGTGAAGCATCGCGGGCGTCGCGGGCGAGAATCTCCCGCAGCAGATCGCCCAAGTTAACGGAAACTCCCTTTTCCTTCAACTGCTTATACCGCCGCTCGGCCCGTTCCTCGGCGCTGGCGGTCAGGAACACCTTGGTGGCGGCGTCCGGGAAGATGACGGTGCCCATATCGCGGCCGTCGGCAACCAGGCCCGGCGGCTGGCGGAAGACCCGCTGCCGCTCCTTCAGCGCGGTCCGGACCTCCGGAATCGCGGCGATCGCCGACGCAGCGGCCCCGGCCGTCTCCGTCCGGATCTCGTCGGTGGCGTCCCGGGAGTTGATGAGGATGCGGAGTTCCTCGTTGGGCACCTCGATGAACTCGATCCGGCTGTCGAAGGCGCAGCGCACCAGCGCGCCGGGGTCGCTGAGGTCGAGGTCGGCCCAGCCGGCCGCGACGCCGACCGCGCGGTAGAGCGCGCCGGAGTCGAGGTAATGCCAGCCGAGGCGCTGGGCGACGAGGCGACTGATGGTGCCCTTGCCGGAACCGGACGGGCCATCGATGGTGAGCACGGGGACGTTGGGATCCATGTCGCCATTCTCGCCGGTCGACGCGAAAATGCCCATGACATCGTGGGCGACCGCGGCCGTCGACGCTTCCGGGATCCGGACTCCGTGATTCGGGCCGGTCGACACTCTCACCCGCCCGGATCGCGTCGGCCGCACATCCCATTGTTTTTCAAAATCTTAGGCCGCTATAATGCGCGGCTTCGTTTGCCCGTTCTTCTCTTTTGCCGAGGTTTTACTCATGAAGGTCCTGTCCTCCCTGAAGTCGGCGAAGGCCCGTCACCGTGACTGCAAGGTCGTCCGCCGCCGCGGCAAGGTCTTCGTGATCTGCAAGTCGAACCCGCGCTTCAAGGCCCGTCAGCGCTGATCGCGCGACACCTTGCCGGTTCGCCGAAAAGCCGCCGCAAGGCGGCTTTTCGCGTTCTGGGACGTGCGTATCGCTGCGTCGCCTTCACCGTCCGCCGGGACCGCCCTTCGGACAATGCGGCCGCTGCATACAATCGCGGCTTCATCCCGCTCCGGGCATCGCCCGAGGAAGACTCCATGGTTCGCACCGTTCTGGCTGTCACCGCCCTCGCCCTGCTGTCCGTCGGCACCGTTCGCGCCGAGACCCTGCTCATCGACCGCGTGAAGCAGGAAAGCGCCGCGATGCCTGCGCGCGGTATGCGCGTCGCCGATGTCGAGAAGCGCTACGGCGCCCCGAGCCAGCGCCTCGATCCTGCCGGCGGCCAGAAGCGCCAGTGGCCCGCGATCCAGCGCTGGGTGTACCCCGCCTTCACCGTCTACTTCGAACACGGCCGTGTGATCGACGCCGTCGCCAACAAGGTCGACGCCGAAGAGATCGGCCCGAAGCCGGCGATCCGCTGACAGGAATTTCGATGACGCAACACGATGCACGGCTCCCCGCCGAGTGGGAGCCGCAGTCCGCCGTCCTCATCGCGTGGCCGCACGCCGACACCGACTGGGCCGATCGCCTGGCGGACGTGGAGACGACGTACGTCGCGCTCGTCGCCGCGATCGTTCGCTTCGAGCGCGCGATCGTGTGCGTCGCGGACGACACACTTGAATCGCATGCGCGCTCGCTGCTGGAAGCCGCGGGCGTCGATCTGTCGCGCGTGCGCTTCGTGCGCAGCGAGTACGACGACACGTGGCTGCGCGATTCCGGGCCGATTACGTTGCGCAAGGACGACGGCTTCCGCCTGCTCGATTTCCGTTTCACCGGCTGGGGCGGCAAGTTCGAGGCCAGCCGTGACGATGCGCTGGTCGAAGCCCTGGAACGCGGTGGCCTGTTCATGCGGGCCGAGCGCAAGTCGATTCCGTTCGCGCTTGAAGGCGGTGCGATCGACACGGACGGCGACGGCACCCTGCTGACGACGTGGCAGTGCCTCAACCAGCGTCATCCGGAGGCGTCGCGCGAAATGCTGTCCGCGCACCTCGCCGAATGGCTGGCGCAGGATCGCGTGCTCTGGCTCGACCACGGCTATCTCGAAGGCGACGACACCGACGCGCACGTCGACACGCTCGCGCGTTTCGCATCGCCCGACTCGATCGTCTACCAGGGCTGCGACGATCCGTCGGATTCGCACTACCCGCATTTGCGCGCGATGGGCGAGGAACTCGCCGCGCTGCGCACGAGGGACGGCCGTCCCTATCGGCTGTTCGAACTGACTTGGGCGCAGCCGATCGTCGACGAAGGTCGTCGCCTCGCTGCGAGCTATGCGAATTTCCTGATCGTCAACGGCGCGGTGCTCGCGCCGGCATACGGTGATGCGGCGGACTCGCGCGCGAAGGCCGTGTTGCAGCAGGCGTTTCCGGACCGCGAGATCGTGATGGTCCCGTGTCGTCCGCTGATCTGGCAGAACGGCAGCCTGCACTGCATCACCATGCAGCTGCCGGAAGGAGTGGTCTGATGTCGAAGAAGAAGGTCCTGCCTGTCGCGCTGGTGCAGGAGAAGAATCACGGCACCGCCGAGGCCAACCTCGACGTGATCGCCAGCCGCGTCGGCGACGCGGCGAAGAACGGTGCGAAGCTCGTGCTGCTGCAGGAGCTGCACAACGGCGCGTATTTCTGCCAGCACCAGTGCGTCGACGAATTCGAGAGCGCCGAGCCGATTCCCGGCCCGACGACCGAACGCCTGTCCGCGCTCGCAAAGCAGCACGGTGTCGTCATCGTCGGTTCGCTGTTCGAGCGTCGCGGCCCCGGGCTTTATCACAACACCGCGGTGGTGCTCGACGCCGACGGCTCCCTCGCCGGCAAGTACCGCAAGATGCACATCCCCGACGACCCGGGCTTCAACGAGAAGTTCTACTTCACGCCGGGCGACATGGGCTTCCATCCGATCGATACGTCGGTGGGCCGCCTCGGCGTGATGGTGTGCTGGGACCAGTGGTATCCGGAAGGCGCGCGCCTGATGGCGCTGGCGGGCGCCGAAATGCTGCTGTACCCGACTGCGATCGGCTGGGACCTGAACGACGAGCAGGACGAGAAGGATCGCCAGCGCGGCGCGTGGATCCTGTCGCATCGCGGGCACGCGGTTGCGAACGGGCTGCCGGTGCTGTCGTGCAATCGCGTCGGCCACGAGCCGTCGCCGATCGGTCGCAGCGGCATCGACTTCTGGGGTTCGAGCCACGTGCTCGGTCCGCAGGGCGAAGTCCTCGCCGAAGCGTCGACCGACCAGTCGCAGGTGCTGATGGCGGAGGTCGACCTGCGCCGCAGCGAAGACGTGCGCCGCATCTGGCCGTTCCTGCGCGATCGCCGCATCGACGCCTACGGCGATCTGCTCAAGCGCTATCGCGACTGACATGACGCCCGAGATCCGTCCCGCCCGCGAGACGGATCTCGACGCGATCCATCGCATCTACGCACGCGAAGTCGAGCACGGCACGGCGACGTACGAGTACGACGTGCCGGCGGTCGACGTGCTCCGTGACCGCTGGCGCGCGATCGTCGACGCGGGTTATCCGCACCGCGTTGCCACCGTCGGTGGCCGCGTCCTCGGCTATGCGTATGCCAGCGCGTATCGCGCGCGCGAGGGTTACCGGTGGACGGTCGAGAACAGCGTTTATGTCGATGAGGCGGCGCGCGGGCTCGGCATCGGGCGGGCACTTCTCACATCGCTCATCGACGACTGCACCGCGCTCGGCTACCGGCAGATGATCGCTGTCGTCGGCGATGCGGCGAATACCGCGTCGATCGCGCTGCACGAACGCCTCGGCTTCCGCGTCGTGGCGCGCTTTCCAGGCATCGGTCGCAAGCACGGGCGCTGGCTCGAAAGCGTGCAACTGCTCCGCGTCCTCGGTGACGGCGAACGCACCGCGCCGGAAGCGCCGCCGTTGCCGGACCGTCGCTGACTCCCTACCCTGCCCGCACGGCGCCATCGGGCGCCGACGCTTTAAGAGACCCCATGGATCCGACGACCGCTCCGTCCGACACGCTCGCCACGCAACCGCACGTCATCGTCGAGCGCGACGGCGTGCGCTACACGCTGCTGGGCACCGCGCACGTCTCGCGCGCGAGCGTGGACGCCGTGCGCGAAGCGATCGCGACGGGCGCGTACGACCACGTCGCCGTCGAGCTCGATGCGGCGCGTGCGCAGGCGCTGGTCGAGCCGGAGGCGATGGCGAAGCTCGATCTTGTCGAGGTGATCCGCACCGGCCGCACGGCGATGTTCGCGGCCAATCTCGCGCTCGCGGCCTACCAGCGCCGACTGGCCGAGCAACTCGGCATCGAGCCGGGCGCGGAATTGAAGCAGGCCGTGATCGATGCGCGCGAAAGCGGTGTTCCGGTCTCGCTGATCGATCGCGACGTCGGCCTGACGTTCCGCCGCGCGGCGGCATCGCTGACCTGGTGGCAACGCATCAAGCTGGGCAGCGGGCTCGCGGTGTCGCTGGTGGCGAACGAAGAAGTCCCCGAAGACGAGATCGAGAAGCTCAAGGAAGGCGACATGCTCGAGTCGAGCTTCGCCGAATTCGCGAGCCACAGCCCGCAGCTGTACGAGACGGTGATCGCGGAGCGCGATCGCTACATGGCCGCGGGCCTGCGTGACGCCGGTGCCAGCGAAACGCGACCGACCAACGTGCTGGCCGTCGTCGGCGCCGGGCATCTGGCCGGGTTGTCGCGCGAACTCGAATCGCAGACCGGCGATCCTGCGTCGGTTCGATCGGCGCTCGAGGCGACGGCGACCAAGCGCAAGATCCCGTGGTTCACGATCGTCATCACGGCTCTCTTGCTCGGCGGCGTCGTGTGGGGTTTCCGCCACGGCGGTATGGCACTGGCGTCGGGCGTGCTGGTGCAGTGGTTCGTCGCGACGGCGCTGCTGGCAGGGCTCGGCGCACTGCTTGCCGGCGGCCATCCGCTCAGCGTGCTCGCGGGTGCGGTCGTGGCGCCCTTCAAGCCGTTCCGCCCGGCGATTCCCGCTGGCGCGGTCAGCGCGCTCGTCGAAGCGCGACTGCGCAAGCCGACCTACGCGGACTTCATCTCGCTGCGCGAAGACGTGCGCACGCTGGGCGGCTGGTACCGCAATCGCGTCGCGCGGACGCTGCTGGTCTTCATCCTGACGAACTTCGGAACGATGGCTGGCGAATGGATCGCGATCGCTCGCATCGTCGGCAAGCTGTCGGGCTGACGTACGCGGACCATCCGTAAAGAAAAAGGGGCCTTTCGGCCCCTTTTTGCGTCACTCCGCCAACATCGCGGTCGCTGCGGCGAGCCCCGGTGCGGCGGATGGCTTGCCCCGCGCCTTGCGCCACAGACGCGCCGTGGAATTGCGCAGGTCGTCGAGGATGGCGTAGATCGTCGGCAGGAACAGCAGACTGACGATGGTCGAGAACGCCAGGCCGCCGGCGATCGCACGCGCCATCGGGTAGTACGGCGGCCCGTTGCCCGCCATCTGCGTGTTGCCGACCGCGATCGGCACCATCGCGAGGATCGCCGTGCCCATCGTCATCAGGATCGGACGCAGGCGTTCGCGGCTGCCTTCCACGAGCGCATCGGTCCGCGACAACCCGCGTCGACGCAGGTTGTTGATGTGCTCGATCATCACGATGCCGTTGTTCACCACCACGCCCATCAGCACCAGGATGCCGATGAAGGCCATGATGTTGAACTCGGTGCCGGTCAGCCAGAACAGCCAGAACACGCCAAACACCGAGAAAAGCACGCCCGACATGATGGCCGACGGGAACAGGAGGGATTCGAACACGGCCGCCATGACGACGTAGATCATGATCAGCGCGAGCCCCGTTTTCACCAACATCTCGCTCATGGCCTCGTCGTCCTCCTGGAAAGCGCTGCCGTCGAAGCTGTAGGTGTAGCCCGGTGGGAACTGCACGCTCTTGAGCGTCTCCTCCATCGCCTTCTTCGCCTTGTCGGGCTCCACCTTGTCGGCGAGGCTCGCAAGGATCGTGATCGTCGTCTGGCGATTCGTGCGCTGGATCTGGCTCGCGGACGGGCGCACATTGACGTCGACCATCGCGAGCAGAGGCACCTGGCGGCCATCGGGCGAACGGACCGTAAAGCCGGCGATGTCGTTGACGCCGAACTGCTCGGCGCCAGCAAAACGCACCCACACCGGCACCTCGGTATCACCGCGACGGAACTCGCGGAGCGGAGCACCGCGGAGCGCGAGACCCACGAACTGCGACACTTGCTGCGCGGTGAAGCCGAACGACGCGGCGCGTTCGCGATCAACGCGCACCGCCAGTTCGGCGTTCTTGTCGCCGGTGTCCACATGCACGTCGCGCAGTTCCGGACGCTTCGCGAGGATCGGTACGATGTCGGCGCCGAGATCTTCCAGCGCCTGCGTCGAGTCGCCGACCAGCTGCACCTGCACCTTCTGGCCCGGCCCACCGTTGTTGCCACCGTTGTTGCCGATGTTGAGTTCAGCGCGCGCGGACTTCGGCAGCTCCTTGCGCAGCTTCTCGATGAACGGCTTGAGGCTCGGAACCACCTTCGTATCGACGGTCAGTCGCGTCGACGCCCCACCCTGCTCGCTGTAGTACGAGTAGATCTGGGTGATGCCGTAATCCTTGCGGTGCCCGTCGAGGAAGTGCTCGATGCGGAGCAGCTCGTTCGACATCTGCTCCTTCGTGTACGCACCCTTCCACTGGTAGTTGATGTTGACTTCGTCGCCGTCGTCGCCACCGAACATGTTCTTCTTGGTCATCATCATCGGCACGACGCTGATGACCACGATCAGCAGGATGCCGGCGACGCTCGCACCGCGATGGTCGAGCGTCCAGCGCAGCAGCGCGGCGTAGCGGCGCTGGAGGCGTGGGATGAAACCATTCGCGCTGCGCACGGCCGGCGGCGTCTTCATGCGCGCCGACAGCATCGGAATGAGGCTGACCGCGACCAGCCACGATGCCAGCAGCGACACCGAGATCGTGATCGCGATCTGCGACAGGTAGATGCTGAGGAAGTTGCGCTCGCCGAACAGGTTCGGCAGGAACACGATGCAGTGACACAGCGTGCCGGCCGACAACGCGATGGCGACGTGCCGCGTACCGACGATGGACGCCAGCACCGGGTTGTTCGGCATCTTCTCGCGTTCCTGGTAGATGCTCTCCACCACCACGACCGCGTTGTCGACGAGCATGCCGATGGCGAGCAGCAGACCCATCATTGAAAGGATGTTGAGCGTGACGCCGGCGAAGTACATGAAGCCGAGCGTCATCACAAAGCAGATCGGGATGGCGAGCGTCACCATCGCCGTCGACGCCCAGTGGCGCAGGAAGAAGAACAGCACGGCGATCGACAGCACGAGGCCGATGGCACCAGCCTCCGCCAGCGAGCTCAGCGAACTCGTGACGTCCTCGCCCTGGTTCTGGATGATCTTCACCTGCACATCGTGCAGCGCGGGCTCCTTGCGGATTTCTTCCACTTCCTTGAGCGCGCGGCTTGACACCTCGACGAGGTTCGCGCTGCGCTCCTTGAAGATGTCGAGGCCGACCGCGGGACGGCCATCAAGGCGACGCCCGTAGTCGATGCGGGCCGGCTTCAGTCGGATCTCCGCGATGTCGCCGAGGCGCGTGCCGTTGCGATCGATCACCAGCTGGCGCAGCTGATCGAGGTCCTGGAGCTCGCCGACCGGCTGCACACGAACGCGGCGGCCGCCATCGTCGATCTCGCCACCGGAGACCGAGAAATTCGCGGTCTGCAGGCGCTGCGTCAGGTCGTTGAGTACCACGCCGTGCGAGGTCAGTGCGTCGGGATCGATCGCGATCTCGACTTCGTTCGGTGCCGCGCCGGACACGTCGACGCGTGCGACGCCCGGGATGCGCTCGAGTCGGCGCTTGAACTCGCGCTCGATTAGGTCGTACGCACCCGTGAGGTCGCGCGCACCCGCGAGGCGGACCTGCAGCACCGGCTGGTCGGACGTCGAGAACTTGTTGACGGTGTAGCGCTTGAGATCGTCCGGCAGCTGGTCGCGGATCGCGTCGATGCGCTCCCGCGCTTCCGACGCCGCGATCGACACGTCGCGACTCCAGTCCGAGAAGAACACCGCGACGCTCGCACCTTCGGAACGCGCATTCGACTCCATGCGCTTCACGCCGGTCAGCGTCGACAGTGCTTCCTCGGTCGGGCGCAGCACCGTGCGTTCGACCTCTTCCGGCGTGGATCCCCCATACGGCATCTCGATGAAGATGCCGGGGAACGTCACCTCCGGAAACGCCTCGAGCGGCAACCGCACGCCGGCGATCAGGCCGATCACCAGCAGCGACACGAAGAACATGATCGCCGTGACCGGCCGGCGGATGCTCAGTTCGGCGACGCTGTTCATGCCGGCTGTACCTCCGCGTCCTGCAGGTCGGCCTCACGCTGTGCGATGCGCTTGGCGCGACGCACGTAGTGCTCGTCGGCGCGGCGATCCAGCAGGTCGTAGACCACCGGGATGACGATCAGCGTAAGCAGCGTCGACACCGCGAGGCCGCCCATTACCGTGATCGCCATCGGCGAGCGCACTTCCGCGCCTTCGCCGAACGCGAGCGCCAGCGGCAGGAAGCCGAACAGCGTGCAGAGCGTGGTCATGGCGATCGGTCGCAGGCGCGAACGCGCACCGTCGATCAGCGCTTCGCGCTTGGGAACGCCGTGCTCGCGCAGCTGGTTCACCTTGTCGATCAGGATGATCGCGTTCTTCACCACGAGGCCGACCAGCAGGATCAGTCCGATGAACACGACGACCGACACCGGCGAGTTCGTCAGCAGCAGCGCACCCACCGCGCCGACCATCGCGAGCGGAATGGTGAACAGGATGACGAACGGGTGTAGCAGCGATTCGAACTGCGACGCCATCACGAGGTAGACGAGGAACACCGCGAGGCCGAACGCGAACAACAGCGAGCGCACGGATTCACCCAGCTCTTCACCCTGGCCACCGATATGCATGCCAATGTCGGTACCCAGCGGGTTGTCCGCGACGAGCTGCTGCACTTCCTTGATCGCCGCGCCGAGGTCGATGCCGCGCAGGTTCGACGACACGATCGCCACGCGCACCTGGTCGGCACGATGGATCTCGCTCGGGCCGGTCGTCGACACGACGTCCGCGACCGACTCCAGCGTTACCGGTGCACGACCATTGCCCGGGTTGACGATCAGGCGACGGATGCTTTCGACCGATGCACGATCGTCCTCGCTCGCGCGTACCAGCACGTCGATCTTGCGATCGCGGAAGCTGTAGCGCGTGGCGACGTCACCGCGCACCTTCTTGACCACCGCGTCGGCGATCTGGCGGGTCGTGAGGCCCAGCGCCGCCGCGCGTTCCTGGTCGAAACGGATCTGCACTTCGGGGAAGCCCTGCTCCACCGTCGACTTCACGTCGGCGTAGTGCGGATTCGCACGCAGCAGCTTCGTCAGGCGATCGCCCGCGACGCGCAGGCTGTCCAGATCGCTGCCGCGCAGTTCGATTTCCAGCGGGGCCGAGAAGCTGAAGAGCTGCGGGCGACGGAAGTCGACCTGCGCCTGCGAGACGCCGGCGATCGATGCACGCAGCTTGTCGGTCTCAGCGGCTTCGACTTCGCGACTTCCGCCGTCGGCCATCACCACGGTGATCTTGCCGATGTTCTCGCCGCTTTCGGTCGGGTTCGCATCGAGTCGCGTGCCGCTGCCGCTGACGCCGAACAGCGAGCGGATGCCGGAATCCTTCTCGTGCTCCTGCTGCAGGCGGCGAACGATCGCGTCGGTCTCCCGAAGCGGCGTACCCGGCGGCAACTTCACCGTCATCTCGAAGCGATCCTGCGCGAGCTGCGGGATGAGGTCGGCACCCAGAAGAGGAACGGCTGCGAGCGTGAGCGCGAATGCGATGGCCGCAGAGCCCAGCACCAGGACCGGACGGTTGAGCGCCGCCGGCAGCATCGCGATGTAGCGACGTTCCGCGCGGTCGTAGATCGACATCGCGCCACGACTCGCCGCGCCCATTACCGGGCCGATGACGCCGCCGCCGACAGCACGCCACACGCGGATCCCGGTCCACGACGAGCCGTAGAACATCGGCCCGACGACCGAGCGCACGATGAGGCCGAGCATCCAGAACGGCAGCGCGACCAGGCGCGCCGGCAACAACAGCACCCACAGCGGAATCGCGAACGCCGCGCGCATGGTCGACTTCAACGGCCAGCGATACAGGCCCGGGCGGCTGCGAACGACGCGATACGTGCCGATCAGCAGCGTGACCGGCAGCGCGACGATCGTCGCGAGCAGACCAAGCAGGCGGTTAGAGATGCGGCGCCACGGCATCGTCAGCGCTTCGCGGAACAGCTGGACGTCGGCGGCATGTTCCGGCGGCGGCTCGGCGTCCTGCAGGTCGCTGGCGCGCGCCTTCAAGGCGCTCAGCATCGGGATCAGCGTCATCGACACGACCAGCGAGATCGCGATGGCGACCGCCACCGTCAGCGCCTGGTCGCGGAACAGCTGGCCCGCGATGCCCTGCACGAACACCAGCGGCAGGAAGACCGAGATCGTCGTCAGCGTCGACGCGACGACCGCCATGCTCACTTCGCGCGTGCCCTGGATCGCCGCTTCGAGCACGCCAAGTCCTCGCTCCCGTGCCTTCGCGATGCTTTCGAGCACGACGATCGAGTCGTCCACGACAAGACCGGTTGCCAGTGCAAGGCCGCCCAGCGACATCACGTTGAGGCTGAGGCCCAGCCGGCCCATGAAGAAGAACGTGGTGATGATCGACACCGGCAACGACAGCGCGACCACGAACGTGCTCCAGCCGTCGCGCAGGAACAGGAAGATGATCAGCACGGCGAGCACGCCGCCGATGATCGCGTCGTCCTTCACGCTCGAAATCGCGTTGCGGATGAATTGCGACTGGTCGTCGATGACGGTGAGTTCGACGTCGTCCGGCATGTGCTCGCGGATGTCCTTGAGCTTCTTGTCGACGGCGTCGGCGGTGGTGACGGTGTTCGCGTCGCCTTCCTTGTAGATCGCGAGCTCGACGGCTTCGCGGCCGCCAAGGCGGATCACCGACTCGCGCTCCTTGAAGCCCTGGCGAACGGTGGCGATGTCTTTCAGGCGCACCGGCATGCCGCCGGCGGGCGTCGACGAGCCCGACGATGCGTTCTGCACCGACGCTGCAGCCGCCATCGCGCTCGCATTGCCCGTCGCCGCTGCAACGCGCGCCATTTCCGCCGCGGCCTGTGCGGCGGCGCCGCCACTGGCGGACGACGTCGTCACCAGCATGTCGCGGATTTCGTCGACGGTCTGGAACTGGTTGACCGTGCGCACGAGGTAACGCTGCGTGCCCTCTTCCAGTCGGCCGCCGGAGACGTTGACGTTCTCCTGGCCGAGACGCTGGATCACGGTCTCGATCGACAGACCGAGCTGCGCGAGCTTCTGCTGGTCGATGTCGACCTGGATCTCGTCTTCGAGACCACCGCCGACCTTGACGGCCGCGACGCCGTCGACGGGCTCCAGCTTCTTCTTCAGATCTTCGTCGGCGTAGCGACGCAGCTCGACGAGACGGCGCACCGAATCACCTTCCGCCGCATTCTTCGCGGTCAGCGCGAGACGCATCACCGGCTCGGTCGACGGGTTGAAGCGCAACAGCACGGGCGGCTTCGCTTCGAGCGGAAGCTGGAGCGTCTCGATCTTGTCGCGCACCTCGAGGCTGGCCTGGTCCATGTCGGTGCCCCAGGCGAACTCGAGCACGACATCGCTCTGCCCGGTGCGCGACACGCTGCGCAGCTTGCGCAGGTTCTTGACCACGCCAAGCGCTTCTTCGGCCGGCTCGGAGATCAGCGTTTCGACCTCCGCGGGCGCCGCACCTTCGTACTCGGTGCGGACCGTCAGCGTCGGATAGCTCAGGTCGGGCAGCAGGTTGACCTTGAGTTCGCGCAGCGCGAGGAAGCCGAACAGCACGAACGTGATCATCGCCATGAAGACGGTGACGCGGCGTCGCACCGCGAACTCGACGATGCCGCCCTTCGACGGCGCCGCGTCAGGCGGCGAATGCGTGGAGTCGGACATGGCGCGTCTCCTCAGCGAACGGCGAGCGACGCGCCACCGGCTTTCGCCGCAGCGGTCGGAAGCACCTGCACTTCGCTGCCTTCGCGCAGCGCCGTCTTGCCCGCGACCACGACCTGCTCACCCGACTTCAGGCCCGAGCGGATCTCCATCCAGCCGCCTTCGCTGTAGCCCAGCTTCACCGGCACGCGCACCGCCTTCTTGCCACGAACAACGTAGACCGCGGGATCAGCGTCGTCTTCGAGCAACGCCGTGCGCGGCACGACGAGCGCGTCCTTGCGCTGGTCGTAGTCAATGCGGATGCGGCCGAACATGCCCGGCTGCAACGTGCCGCCGCCGTCGAACGCGCAGATCACGCGGAACGTGCCGCTGCCGGAATCAACGACCGGCGCAACACGATCGACCTTGCCGGTGAACGGGCGTCCGGGCAGTGCGTCGACCTGCAGCTGCACGGGCAGGCCCGACTTCAACGTCGCCATCTCGCGTTCGGGCACGTTGAGCACTGCTTCCAGTCGCGACGTGTCGACGATGCGGAAGATCGGCGTATTGATCTGCACGAAGTTGCCGGCCTTGATCGAACGCTGCGCGATCACGCCCGAGATCGGGGCGACGACGTTCGCATACGAGAGTTCGAGATTCGCGAGGCGGTTCGCCGCGCGCGCGTTCTCGAGGTCGAACTTCAGCTGGTCGATGTCGTTCGCGCTGATCAGCTTCTGCGCGGAGAGCTGCTGCGACCGCGAGTAGTTCGCTTCGAGCTTGCGCATCTGCGCGGCGGTCTGCGCGGCCTGCAGCGCGGCGCGCGACGCGTCGAGGCGAACCAGCGTCTGACCGGCGCGCACCGCCTGCCCTTCTTCGGCGAACACGGCCAGCGCGACACCCGACGTCTTGGCGACGACCTGCGCTTCGCTGCGCGGCTCCAGCGGCGCGGTGCCGGTATAGCTCGCGGCAATAGGACGCGTGCCGACGACGGCGACCTCGACCGGGATGGCATCCGGCCCCTTCTTCTTGCCGTCCGGGCCCTCGCCCTCGGGCTTGGCGCCGCCCTTGCAGGCCGCGAGGACCAGGCAAGGCAGAAGGACGAGAGCGAGGCGGGCCGTGCGGGCGCGCGGTGCGGAGAAGGTGCGCATCGGAAAGAGTCCTTCGAGGCGATGACGGGAAATACGGGGCGGTACGCCGGTGTTGTACATAGGTATATCACCCATCTTCACGCCGCCCATGCGCCGAAGGTCACGGGTGCCGATGACACCCCGTCGGACGGCGCCGCCGACCGCTATCAGACGCCTTTCCTGCCGCGAATCGACGCCGACCGTCGTCGAAATGAGGGCTGCAGGCTATACTCGGCCGCTTGTGCGCACGCCCCGGCGTGGCATTTCCTTATCGCCCGAACGAGAACCGCGGACCCAACCATGCGACCGCTGACGATCGCCGCCCTTGCCCTGACCACGCTGCTCGCCGTCGGCGCGCATGCGCAGCAACCCGCCCCGGCCGCGACGCCGGCCGCCCCCGCCGCGACCCCGGCCGCTCCGGCCGCCGCTGCCGCTCCTGCCGCGAAGGGCGACGCCGCCCGTGGGCGCGAGCTGGTCTTCACCTGCAAGGGCTGCCACGGCGTGACGGGCTACAAGAACGCGTACCCGAACTACCACGTGCCGCGCATCGCCGGCCAGAACCCGACCTACCTCATCAACGCGCTGACCGGCTACAAGCAGGGCACGCGCAAGCACCCGACCATGCAGGCCCAGGCGCAGAGCTTCTCGGAGCAGGACATCGCCGACATCGCCGCCTACATCTCGAGCCTGAAGTGAGCCCGACCATGACGATCAATCGACTGCTGCCGGGCAGCCTCGCCCTCGCCATCGCCCTGCTCCTCACCGCCTGCGGTCCGCAGAAGACCGAGGAAGGCAAGGCCGCCGAGACCGAAGCGCCGGTCTCCGAGCACTCCTCCGCGGGCCTGCCCGACGGCAACATCGCCGCCGGCGAGAAGTTCGCCAACACCAAGCAGGCCGGAACGGGCCAGGCCTGCGTCGAATGCCACGGCAAGGAAGGCGCCGCGCCGATCGACGCGAGCTACCCATACCTCGCGGGCCAGTACGCCGACTACGTGGCGAATGCGCTCGAGATGTACCGCGACGGTCGTCGCCAGAACACGCTGATGGCTGCGCAGGCGAAGGAACTGAAGGATCAGGACATCGCCGACCTCGCCGCGTATTTCGCGTCGCGCCAGCGCAAGGTGTACGACCTGCACGAGCACGAAAGCGCCAAGTAATTCCGTCGCGATCGCTGCATGGCAAACGGCCCGCTTATGCGGGCCGTTTGCGTTTCCAGTTGGGCGTCGCAGCAGAACGAGGGCGCGCTACGCAGCAGGTCCGGCCATGCCCGCAGCGGCGACGAGACGCTTCGGCGCCTTGTTACGCCACGCAGCGCGGATGAGATGTTCGACCGCTTCGGGCGTTGCGCGCGACAGGTCGACCCGCACGCCACGGATTTTCTGCCCCCAATGCAGCGGCTCGACCGCGTCCGCATACATCTCGACGGCCAGCAGACGCTCCTGCTCATCCACGAACACGTGCACATGGTGTCCGTCCGGCGGAACGGTGACGAAGATTTTTCCCTTGACGCGAAACGACGCGTAGTCGAAATGCGGGGCTTCGACGACGTCGGGAAGCGCCATTGCGATCGCACGAACCATCTGCACGTCCATCGCTGATCTCCTGTCACCGACGCATCCGAACGCTGGAACGCGATCACGGCGCGCGATGCGCCGCGATGCTCAACCGCCGTCGTTCGTCGTCGTTCCCGGTGGCACGCCGGTCTTCGGGGGCGCGAAGAGACCCGGGAGCTTCGGCGGCGGCGGCGCCTTGCCATCCTTGTCCCATGTGGCGCCGTTGTTTTCCTGCAGCGACGGCTTGAACGGCACGTCCGGCGGCGGACGCGCGACCGCGGGCTGCTCCTGCAGGTTCGGATCGGAGATGTCGCAGCCGCCGCCGAACTGCAGGATCGAAATGATGCAGACGATGCGCTTGTTGGTCCCCGGAATCGGAATGCCGACCTGCTTGACGCCCTTGTCGACCCAGTCGTTGAGGAGCGTCTGGTTCGGGCGCCATACGCGATCCCAGCGCGTCGGCTCGTACGGATTCGGCTTGCGCTTGAGCCACGTGCCCGCGCGATCGAGGTCCTTGATTTCCTGCGTGATCATGCCCGGCGGATGCCCCGCCGACGCCGAGCCCGGACCTTCCGCGAGACGCGGCCGCCCATTGCTGTCGTAGAGGCTGTTGCCCGGACGATTACGATCGGACTGGCCCCAGTCGTCGCCGCGCTTCTGCGTCGCCCACGAGCCGGGTGCGGGCGTCGCCTTCGGCCCGGTGCCGACGCCCGCGCTCGGGCTTGCATTGGTCGGCCCCGCCGCGGCGCTGCCGGGCGCGTTGGATGTCGACGACGCACTCGCATTCGCAGCCGACGCCGTGCCCGGCGCGGTCGAAGGTTGCGCGCCCGTGCTGGACGACACGGCCGCTGTAGCGGGCGCCGTCGATGTGGATGTCGACGGCGCAGCGGACGCCGCCGCCGGGCGATTCGGAATCTCGCGCGCCTGCACATCGACGGACTGCGCGGCGGCACGCGGTACTTCAACCGCAGGCGTCGGCGCTGCGGTGATCGACGGCGCACGCACGGCTTCGGGAATGTCGCGCGTCACGATGGTCGGCGTCGCGGCCTGCACCGGTTCGATGTCGACGCGCGGCGTCGGCACGTTGAGTTCAGGCGCGCGCGCGAGCTCGGGAATCGGCACGACGCGCACTTCCGGGACCTGCGCGGGCTCGACCTGCACCGTTGGATTCGGCAGCGAGGTCGGCGGAAGCTTGAACGTGCCTTCGTCCGGGACAGGCTTCGACAGGTCGACCGGTTGCGGCGGCGTGGCGGGGGGCGATGTCGGTGTCTGCTCCGCAGGCGCATTGGCAGCGGTCGAAGGTGTCGCGGGTGCCGGCGGGGCCGCGGCCGATGCAGCCGCAGGGGCACTCGCTGCTGCACGCGATGGCGACGAGTCGGCTTGCGAAGTCGCTGGCGAAGGCGCCGGCCCACCGCCTTCCTCCGCCGGCGTGCCGCGTCCGATGTACTCAACCTGCACCGCGACGTCTTCTTCCGGCGGCGCGGGCGGCATGATCCGCAACGCCGTGATGACGAGCAGCATCACGATGAGGACCGCATGCCACACCGCGTCGACGCCACCGGCGATCCAGCGCCAGCTGCGCTCGTCCTTCGACGCCGGATGCCAGTGCTGACGCCACAGCGTGCCGAACGCCTGCCAGCGGTTGAGCGCGAACGCTCGCGGCGGTGGCGAGGCGAGTTCGCGCGACGCGAGAATCGCGACGACGTCGTCGACCGGCGCGCCGGTGACATGACCCGGCTTCTGCGCCCATCGATCGAGCCACGCGTTCCAGCTGACGCGCGCAGCGGCTCGCAGCCGGCTTTGTGGCCCGGCGCGGGAGTTCAGTGCGTCGATGATGTCGGCGGCGGTCGTCACTGCCGGCGCGGTTCGGTCAGGCCGCCGAATCGCGCGGGATGTACGGTGCGGCGCCGGTCGCGTGATCGGTGGCGTCGCGCACCGCGGTCACACCCGGCACCTTCTCCATGAGGGTGCGCTCGATGCCCTGCTTCAGCGTGACGTCGGCCATGCCGCAGCCGTGGCAGCCGCCACCGAAGCGCAGGTAGACCGCACCGTCCGCATCGATCGAATCCAGCGTCACGTGGCCGCGATGCGAAGCGAGCTGCGGATTGATCTCGTTATCGATCAGATAGCGAACGCGATCGACGAGGCTGGCGTCGTCGGCCGGCGCCTGGCCCTTGATCTTCGGCGCGCGGATCTGCAGTTGCCCACCCGTCGCCTTGGTTTCGTAGTCGATGTTCGCGCCATCGAGGAACGGGACGCTCGCGGCGTCGAGCCACAGCGTGAAGCCATCGCAGTCGACCGCCCACTCGTCGCCGTGCAGGTCCGCCGGCTCGGCGAACTCGAGGCGCACGTCGGCGCGCGGCGTGCCCGCCTCCGATGCCGAAAGCCGGACGCCGAGGCCCGGAATCGCCTCGCGTTCGATCAAGCGGCGGAAGTGGCCCTGCGCGGATTCGGAAATATCGATCATCGGGCTATTCTAGCCATCGCTGCTGCCGCTTCTTCGCGCCGCTTTCACGGACGGGACGCCGGCATACGGGCCCGATTCAGTCATCTCGACACCGCCGTCGACGAACGCGACAGGAGTCCTCCATGCCGTCGAACCTTTCCGATCAGCGCTGCACGCCGCGTCGCGGCGCCAAGCACCGCATCGACCCCGCCCGCGCCGCCGAAATCGCCCGCGAAATTCCCGAGTGGGCCATCGTCGAGGACGGCCAGGCCATCACCCGCACGTTCCGGTTCCCGGACTATTACCGCACCATGGCCTTCGTGAACGCGCTGGCGTACGTCGCCCATGAGCAGGATCACCATCCCGACCTCGGCGTGCATTACGACCGCTGCGTCGTCCGCTATTCGACGCACGACGTCGGCGGCCTGTCCGAAAACGATTTCATCTGCGCGGCCAAGGCCGATGCGCTGGTCGGCTGACGTGCGCGTCGTCGCGATCGCGTTGCTCGCGTTCGGCCTCGCCGCGTGCAGCGAAGCGCCGCCCCCGGCACCGGTGGGCAAGACCCAGCCGCCGTCGGCCGTCAGCACGCCTCCGCCTGCCTATCCGGAAGCGCTCGCCTGCGCGGGCGTCGGCGGTACGGTGCAGCTGCGCGTGCTCATCGGCACCGACGGCCACATCGGCAAGACCGAGCTCGTCACCAGCAGCGGCAATCGGGAGCTCGACGCTGCCGCGCAGGCCGCCGTGCGCGAGTGGACCTTCAATCCCGCACTACAGGCCGGGCGTCCGACGGCGCAGTGGATCACCGTGCCGATGACGTTCCATGTCCCGAGCGAGCGCCCGGAGGCCTGCGACGCCCGCGAACAGGCCGCGGCCGAAGCGCTGCAGAAGAAGTGAGCCGACGCGCCTGCGTCAGCGCAGGCGATCGAGCACGTCGACGAGTTCCGGCGCGAGCGGCGCGTTGAGCAGGTAAGGCGTACGCCCTGCGTCGAGCGCGAATTCCAGCGTCGACGCGTGCAGGAACAGGCGCTTCAGACCGACCTGTTCGCGCAGACGCTTGTTGACGTCCGCGTCGCCGTACTTGTCGTCGCCCGCGACGGGATGACCGATGTGCGCAGAATGCACGCGGATCTGGTGCGTCCGCCCGGTCTCGATGCGGATCTCGCAATACGAATGCCCACCACGGCGTTCCAGCACGCGGACGTGGCTCAGCGACGGCTTGCCCGCGGCGTTGACCTGCACATGGCGCTCGCCGCGCTGGCGCAGGCCCACGTGTAGCGGCGCGTCGACGGACATCGTGCCGTCGGGCATGCGGCCGACGAGAAGTGCGAGGTAGCGCTTTTCGATGTCGGGGCGGGACGCTTCACCCGCGGCCTCCGATCCCTCGCGCATGAGCCCCTGCAACTCGGCGAGCGCCGAACGCTTCTTGGCGACGACGAGCAGGCCGGAGGTGTCGCGGTCGAGGCGATGCACCAGTTCGAGCGTCTGGCCGGGCCGCAGCGCGCGC
>NZ_SELT01000019.1 GCF_004361065.1 Cognatilysobacter terrigena
TCCGAACTCGGAAGTGAAACGCACCCGCGCCGATGGTAGTGTGGCATTGCCCATGCGAGAGTAGGTCATCGCCAGGGTCTTTATCCCGCAAACCCCCGACAGCTCACGCTGCCGGGGGTTTGTCTTTGGGGGATTTGGAAAGTAGTTCGACGTGCTCTGGAGAAGTGATCACGCGCGGCGGCCATCTCCTCCCAAAGCTAATCGCTGAATGTCCAAGCTAATCACGCTGCGGTCGCACCCACCTCGCTGCGGCGACGCGCCTACATACCTAGCTATAACCGCATGGCCGATAGGCCGGGTCGTTATCGGCACCGCGGGCGTAATGGCGCAAACACGTCCTCGGCCGTGACAAGCTAGCCAACGCTAGGCACCTCGGGATTGCGGTGCCGGGGCTGGAATAGACCGGCTTTGGCTTTTGCCCACTGGAGTACAAGGCGGCACGTAGTGCCGCTGACGCCGCTGCATGGCGACATACTGCCGTGGGCTAGAAGCTACCGTTGACCGCCACTACGACGTGGTGCGCGGCGTCCAAGGCCGCAGTAGCCGATTAGTGGCAGGCGTCCGCATCGCGGACGCATCCACCGTTGGTCGCGCAGTAGATGTAGCCGGCGGCGCATTCGTCGCTCGAGCGGGCGGAGGTTCGGCATAGGCCGCTGACCGGCTCGCAGCCAAAGCCGTTCTTTGCGCAGTCGTTGCTGGCGCCTGCCGTGTTGCGGCTGACGGTCGGGCTTTCGCAGTACGCCTGAACGAGGCTGCCGCCTGGACGCGTCATCTGGTTCAGACGCTCGGTTAGGGTCGCGACCTGACCCTTGAGTTCCTTGTTCTTGTCGACTTCGCGCTGATAGAGAGACTGATAGTCCAGCTGCAGCTGTCCGGCCTTCGATGGCACAACGGCCGCCGGCACCGACACGCGAGGCGGCGTCTGCGCGTGGGCGATCGACGCAGCCATCAGGCCGAGGATCAGGATTCGGGCAAATTTCATTGGGCGTGCCTCCATGCAAAGGTCGATAGACCGGAGCATAACCACGTCCTGCAGTTGCTCGACGCTGGCCCGACCGGCGGAGGTCAGAACACGCGCGGTGTCTCGCCGCCTACGATCACGATATCGGCTGCCCGCCTGGCGAAGAGTCCGACGCTGACGACCCCCGGCATCTGGTTGATCGCGGTTTCCATCGCAACCGGATCGGTAATGCGCAGGCCTTGGATGTCGAGGATCCAGTTGCCGTTGTCGGTGACCACGCCCTCACGCCAGACGGGCTGGCCACCGGTTGCCGCGACGATCTCCCGGGCGACCAGGCTGCGCGCCATCGGGATGACTTCCACCGGCAGCGGGAACCGGCCCAGAACGTCGACCTGCTTGCTCGGGTCGATGATGCAGACGAAACGCTGGCTGGCCTGCGCGATGATCTTTTCGCGCGTCAGGGCCGCGCCGCCGCCCTTGATGAGGCGTTTGGCCGTGTCGCATTCATCAGCGCCGTCGACGTAGAGCGACAACGGACCCGTCGCATTGAGGTCCAGCACTTCGATGCCGAACTTACGCAGGCGCTCCGTGCTCTGCTCGGAGCTCGACACCGCCCCTTTGATGCGGTCCGGCTCGCGGCCCAGCGCGTCGATGAAGTAGGCGACGGTCGACCCCGTGCCGACGCCAACGATCATGCCGTCCTCGACGTAGTCCATCGCCTTTTCGGCGGCCAGGCGTTTCGCTTCGGTCATGACGTCACTCGAGGGAAAGAAGAAGCTTCCACTGCGCGGCGGAGACCGGCAGGACAGAGAGGCGGCTGCCGCGACGGATCAGTTCGAATTCCTCGCCGAGTTCGTCGCGATGCTCGCGGATCTCGTCCAGCGGGATGATGCGCGACAGCTTCCGCTCGAAGGCGACGTCGACATTGAACCAGCGCGGCTCTTCTTGCGTTGCCTTCGGGTCGAAGTAATGCGACTTGCGATCGAACTGCGTCGGGTCGGGATAGGCGGGCGTCGCGACCGTCGCCGTGCCGACGATGCCGGGCGGCGTGCAATTGGAGTGGTAGAAAAGCACGCCGTCTCCGACATGCATGCCGTTGCGCATGAAGTTGCGCGCCTGGTAATTGCGGACGCCGGTCCACGGCTCGGTGCCGACGCGCGCGAGGTCGTCGATCGAGAAGGCGTCGGGCTCGGATTTCATCAGCCAGTAGCGGCGTCGGGTCGTCATGCGGCGATGTAGGTGTCGGATTCGGTGCAGACGGCGTCGAGCGGGATGTCCCATTCGGCGGGCGTGAGATTGTCGACGCGCTGGAGTTCATACGCCACGCCGACGAGCAACGGACGCTGGGCACGGTCGCGCACGCCCGCGAGGCTGCGGTCGTACCAGCCACCGCCCATGCCGACGCGATTGCACGCGGAATCGAACGCGACGAGCGGCATTGCGACCATCGACAGGGCATCGGGCTCGAGCAACGACGACGGCGCGACGTCCGGTTCGGGAATTCCGAAACGATTCTGGACGAGCGGATCGCCGGAACGCCACGGCGCGAATCGAAGCCTGCCGTCGTCGGACAGCACGGGCAGACAGTAGATGCACGCCGCGGGCAGTTGCGTCTGCCACGCGAGCAGCGGCATCTCGCCATCGACCGCCCAATAGCCCGCGACGTAGCCGTGATCCGGCGCACCCGGCAACGCGAACAGCCGCGCGGCGACCTGCTGCGCGGCGGCGATGCGATGGGCGGGCGACAGCGCGGCGCGGCGCGCACGAATATCGCGTCGGAGGCGACGCAAGTCGTCCGTGGCGAGCGTCACCGCGCGGCGCCCCGATGGGCGCGACGCGACGAGACGAAAGAAGTGTCCTCCACCATGCCGATGCGTGCGAAACGACCTTGAACCCGAGGTTCAAGTGGGAACGCTCGGCCACCTTCGGGCTTCCCGCTCGTGGGCGGGCATGCGCTCCGGGTGACGGTCACATTCCCGGTGTCGTTTTTAAGGGACAAGGCGAATGTTTGCACACGCCGTCGTACACAGCAGAGGACGTGCGCGAAGTATAGCGCGGGGTGTCGTCATGAACCCGTCGTTCGTCGTCACGGCTCGGGTGAAATTCAGTCGCGTCGTGATCGAGTGGAGCGAAGCGACGGACGGTCAACCGGCCGCCGGGTCGAGCAGATCGTCGAGGCGACGGTTCAGCATGCCGAGCGAATGCGCGATGTCGCGTTCGCGATGCGTGTCGTGCTTGGTCTGCTGCAGCTCATGCGCGAGGTTGAGCGCCGCGAGCACGGCGATGCGGTCGATCGCCGCCATCTTGTTGGTGCCGCGGACCTCGCGCATGCGGTTGTCGAGCAACTTGGCCGCGGCGAGCAGCCCTTCGCGCTGTTCCGGCGTGCAGCCTACCGTGTACTCGCGATCCAGCACGCGGATGTTGACGGGCTCGCTGTTCGTGCTCATGCCGTGACGCTCAGGTGTGCTGCTCGAGGGAACGCAGGCGCGCGATCATCGCTTCGACGCGAACGCGAGCCTGTTCGTTCTTCGCCAGCAACGCGGCGCGCTCCGTGATGAGTTCGCCCTGTTGCTGGCGCAGACTTCGATTCTCGTCCTGCAGGCGACGCAGGCGGTCGCCGAGTTCATCGATGCGCCGGGCCAGCCGGTGGATCAGCTCGAGCGTCTGGGGCCTGTCGTCCATGCCGCCACCATAGCAGCGCGACCGGCCGAATCAAGGCGCGGGCGGCACGCTCCCGTCCCAACGCCACTCGCGCATGAAGCGTTCGCACTCATCGGGGGGAAGCGGGCGCGCGAGCCAGTAGCCCTGGATCTCGTCGCAGCCGTTACGGCGCAGGAATTCGAGCTGGCCTTCCGTCTCGACACCTTCCGCGACGACGTGCAGGCCGAGCGAATGGCCCATCGCGATCACGGCGCTGGTGATCGCTTCGTCGTCCGGGTCCCGCGTGAGATCGCCGATGAATTCGCGGTCGATCTTGAGCGCGTTGATCGGCAGGCGCTTGAGGTAGGCGAACGACGAGTAGCCGGTGCCGAAATCGTCGATCGACATGTGCACGCCGAGGTCCCGAATCGACTGCAGGGCCGACCACGTTTCCTCCGCCATGATCACGCTCTCGGTCAGTTCGAGTTCGAGGCGATCCGGCGGAAGATCGGTATCGGCGAGCAGGCGTTCGATCACCTTGGCCAGATGGCCGCGACGCAGTTGCAGCGCGGACACGTTCACCGCCATCGCGATGTCGAGCCCGGACGCGCGCCACGCTTGCAATTGCGCGCAGGCCATGTGCAGCGCCCATTCGCCGATTTCGAGGATGAGGCCCGATTCCTCGGCGAGCGGGATGAACTGCGCCGGCGAGACCGCACCGAACTCGGACGAATTCCAGCGCAGCAGCGCTTCGACGCCGACGATGCGCTGCTGCGACAGCGACAGCCGCGGCTGGTACACGAGGTGCAGCTCGTCGCGATCGATGACCTTGCGCAAGGCCGCCGACAGCGTGGCGCGACGGCGAATGTCGACGTCCATCGTGCCGCTGTAGCGCATGTAGGTGCGACGGCCGTGCGCCTTCGCCTGGTACATCGCGGTGTCGGCGTGCTTGAGCAGGTCGGACGGGGTGTCGGCGTCGTCGGGATACAGCGCGACGCCGATCGACGGCGAGATGATCACGTCGCGCAGGTCGCCCGCATCGAGTGGCGCTTCGAACGCCGCGAGCAGCTGGCGCGCGACGGCTTCGGCTTCGTCGAGATCCTCGACGTGCTCCATCACCACGGTGAACTCGTCGCCGCCGAGGCGCGCGACGACATGACGACCGCCGAGCGCGTGCCGCAGGCGACCTGCCGTGGCGCGAAGGATGGCGTCGCCGGCCGCGTGGCCGAGCGAGTCGTTGATGTCCTTGAAGCGATCGAGGTCGAGGAAGAGCACGGCGATGCGCGCCTCCTGCCGGCGCGCACGTGCGATCGCGCGCGACAGGCGTTCGAGCAGCAACGCGCGATTCGGCAGGCCGGTGAGCGTGTCGTAGTTCGCGAGATAGCGCAGTTCCTGCTCGGCGCGCTTCTGGTCCGTGATGTCCGACAGCACGGCGACCCAATGGCCGCGCTGGCCCGCGTTGTCGAGCACGACGCTTGCCTGCAGCCAGCACAGGAACTCGCTGCCGTCCTTGCGGCGCTGCCACAGCTCACCCGACCAGCGCCCGTCGCGCTGCAGGTCGTCGCGCATCTGCCGGTACACGCTTTCGTCGTGCTGGCGGCTGTCGATGAGACTGGTCTGCTTGCCCGCGACTTCCGCCTCGGCGTAGCCCGTCATGCGCGTGAACGCGGGATTGACCGAAATGAAATTGAAGTTGTCGTCGAACACGGCGACGGCTTCGGCCATGCTGCGCAGCACTTCGCTGGCGACGCGGCGATCGCGTTCCGCGCGACGGGTCGAGGTGATATCGCGTGCGGTACCGGCGATGCGCCGTGCGCGGCCGTCGTCGTCGCGTTCCACCACGCGACCGCGTGCCCGGATCCACAGCCACTGGTCGTCGTCGACCGCGACGCGGTGTTGCGACTCGAACACGCCGATCTCGCCGCGCAGGTGGCGCCGCAGCTGCGACAGCACGCGTTCCATGTCGTCCGGATGGATGCGGTGCTCGCGCTCCTCGAGGGTGTCGACGTCGATGTCGGAGGAATCCGCTTCGCTCGAATGCGCCTGCATGCGATGCATGACGCCGCGCGCGAGGTCGTAGTCCCAGAACTGTTCGCCCGACGCCCAGAGCGCGAGTTTGAGGCGCTCCTCGCGCTCGCGCAGGTCGGCGAGATGCACACCTTCGCGGCGGCGGCGCTGCACCCATTGGTACGCGGCGAACACCAGCGGCGCGACGAGCAGGAGCGCGACGAACGTGATGACCACGGGGTGACGCCACAGCGGTCGTGCGACGTCGACCGGCAGCGTCAGCTCGTTCGGCGACCAGCGCCCGGTGCGGTCGGTGGCCTGCGCACGAAACCGGTAGTGGCCCGGCGGCAGGTGCGTATAGGTGATTTCGCGCTGCGTGCCGTTGTCGATCCAGTCGGCGTCGAAGCCGTCCATGCGATAGCGGTAGCGCGTTTGCGACGACGGCGCGAAGTCGAGCGCACCGATGCGCAGGCGCACCACGTCTTCTCCTGCCGCGACGCGCAGCGACGCCGGCGGCCACAGCGCTGTCTCGGTGCGCTCGCGATTGCCCACGCGCACGGAAAGCAGGCGCAGCGGCGCAGGGGAAGCGGGGGCGTCGGGGCGGCGCGGATCGACGAGGTTGATGCCGCGCACGCCGCCGAACGCGAGGCGTCCGTCGACCAGCGTGCCCGCGCTGCCGCCGTTGAATTCGAGATCCTGCAGGCCTTCGCCGAGCCCGAACAGGCGCGCGTCCTGCGTCGCCGGGCGGTAGCGCAGCAGGCCGGCGTCGGTGCCCGACCACAGCGTGCCGCGCGGGCCTTCACCGAGCGAGAAGATCGTGAGCGTGGCGCGGTCGGGCAGGGCGGTGTCGAGCGGGCGACGGAACACGAGATCGCCCGTCGTGCCGCGTGGCACCGCTTCGCTGAGTCCTGCGTGCGTGCCGATCCAGATGCGACCGTCGGCGCTCTCGTACAGCGCGCGCACGACGTTGCTCGGCAGCGAGTCGCTGCGATTCACTGCATGACGGAAGTGACGGATGCGGCCGTCCGGCGTGCGCACGTCGAGGCCGTCGCCCGTGCCGAACCACACGCGACCGGTGTGATCGACGAGCAGCGCATGCACGTTGGGATGCGAGACGTGCGCGCCCGGGCCGGTAGCGGAGTCGAGGTGGTCGAGCGTGCCGCGCGCGGGGTCGTAGCGATAGGCGCCGTCGCCCGACGTGCCGAGCCAGAGCGCCCCGTCTGCGGCGCGCGCGATGGAACGCGCGACGAGCTCGACACCGCCGGGCAGGTCGATGCGGCGCACCGCGCGCGTGGCCGGATCCAGCGCCATCAGCCCGTGCCCGGTCGCGAGGAGCAGGCTGCCGTCCGGCTGGCGCAGGAAGCCCGCGACGCGCGTCGGGCCGCCCGGCAGGCGATCCGTCAGGTCGTCGAGCGCCTGCGTGGCGAGGTCGTAGCGGACCAGGCGGTCGCCATCCGTGCTGTACCAGAGCGCACCCGGCGTGCCGATGACCGAGCGCACGCTGTCGTCGGCGGCCGCGTTGGGGCCGGGGTGATGCATCGGGTCGGTGATGAAGACGAAGCCCGCGCCGCGGGGATCGCCCACCGCCACGCCGCGGTACTGCCCGCCGAGCCACAGCAGACCGCTGCGGTCGACGTACATCGTGTTGACGCTGTTCTCCGGCAGCGCGCCGGCGATCGAGCGGTCCTCCCGCACATCGAGCACGGCCCCGGTGGCGGGATCGAAGCGGCGCAGACCGTAGGGGTAGTCGGACAGCCAGAGCTGGCCGTCGGGCGTCTGCACCAGCGAACGGATCTGCGCGGTCGTCCCGTCCTTGGGCCAGACGCGCGTTCTCGCATTCCCGGTCACCTGCTCGAGGCCATGTTCGCCGCCGAGCCAGAGGCGACCGTCGCGGCCTTCCTGCAGCGCATACGCGGGCTCGGCGGGGCCGACCTTCACGGCGCGAGAGCCGTCGACGCGGAACAGGCCCTGCGGCGTCGCGTACCAGAGATGGCCGGCGCGGTCCCGGGTCAGCGCCTGATTCGGCGCGGCGGCCCCCGTGCGCGGCGGCAGGTCGAGCACGCGCTGGCGGCGCCCGGTGGCGGGGTCGAGTCGGTCGAGCCCGCTGACGGTGCCGATCCACACGCCCTCGCGGTCGACGTGCAGCGCGAGCACCTGGCGGTCGGCGCGGCGGTCGGGCACGACGTCGAGGAAACGGCGGATCGCGCCGGTGCGCAGGTCCAACCGCGCGACGTACTGCGAGAACGTGCCGACCCACAGCGCCGACGTGTCGTCGAGCGCCAGCGCCGTGACGAAGCTGTCGGGCAGGCTGCCCGGGTCCTGCGGGTCGTGGCGGAAGACGCGGTAACGCTCGCCGTCGTAGCGATGCAGGCCGCCCTGCGTGCCGACCCAGACGAAACCGAGCGGGTCCTGCACGATCGTCGCGACGGAATTCTGCGTCAGCCCGCGGTCGCTTCCGACGGGGTCGAAATAGAACTCGCGCGTGGCGGCCGCGGGACGCCCCGGCATGGCCAGCAGCGCGGCAGCGAGCAGCGGTGCGAGGACAGCCCGGAGTCGATCGGTGACGAGGGCGCGCACGGGGCTCGCGGCCGGGAGGAGGGGGCAGTGTAGGCATCGCGAGCATGCGGCCTCAACCGGTGAACGCGATGCGGTTGGTACACTCGCGAATCCCGTCGCGTTTCCGGAAATCCGTGTCCGAATCCGAGCTGCCGTCCGTCGCCGATATCGATGCCGAAGCCGTGAGCTTCGGCCTGGCCACCTCGCCCTTCGAGTTGCATGGCGCCCTGTGCGGTTGGCTCGCAGGCGGCGGAAGCGACGACCGCGGCTGGCTCGCCTCCGCCTTCGCCGATGACGCGCTCCCGGCGCCGACCGCGGGCTCGCCGCTCGACCGCCTGCGCGAAGCGACGTCCGCCCAGCTGTCCGACCGCAGCTTCGAATTCGAGCTGCTGCTGCCGGATGCCGACGCTCCGCTCGTGGAGCGCAGCGGCGCGCTGTTCGACTGGTGCCGCGGCTTCGTCGGCGCGTTCGGGCTGGCCTCGGGCGCGAAGCCGCCGCTGTCGGACGAAAGCCAGGAGGCGCTCGCCGACCTCGCCAAGCTCGCCGCCGCGCAGCCGCAGGACGAAGGCGACGAGGAGGACGAGGAAGCGCTGGTCGAGATCGAGGAGTTCGTGCGCGTCGCCGCGCTTCTGCTGCACGGCGACTGCGTGCTCGCGCGCGAGCACCGCCAGCGCCTGAACTGACGCGTCGACGCGTAGCCGTCGACACCGCGCCGGCCTAACATCGGCGCGATGGCTCGAACCTCGACACCCAAAGCCGCGCCACGCGTGCCGGCCTCGCCGCACGCCCGTCGCCGCCGCCAGCTGATGCGCATGGCCGGCGAGGACGCGATCGTGATCGTCCCCGCCGCGGCCGAACGCGTGCGCAGCCGCGACACGCATTTCCCGTATCGCCAGGACTCGGACCTGCTCTACCTCACCGGCTTTCCCGAGCCGGATGCGGTGCTCGCGCTGAGTCCCGGGCGTCGCCACGGCGAGTCCATCCTGTTCTGCCGCGAACGCGATCCCGAGCGCGAAGGCTGGGACGGCCCGCGGTTCGGGCCGGAAGGCGCGGTGGCGACGTTCGGCGTCGACGACGCCTATCCCGTCACCGATCTCGACGACATCCTGCCCGGCCTGCTCGAAGGCCGCTCGCGCGTGTACTACCACTTCGGTCGCGACGCGGAGTTCGACCTCAAACTCATCGGCTGGCTCAATCGCGTGCGTGCGCAGGTGCGCAGCGGTGCGCAGCCGCCGCATGAGTTCCTGGAGCTCGGTCATCTGCTCGACGAGCTGCGTCTGTTCAAGGACGCGGGCGAACTGAAGCTGATGCAGAAGGCGGCCGACGTCAGCGTCGCCGCGCATCAGGCCGCGATGCGTGCCGCGAAACCGGGCGTCACCGAATACCAGCTGCAGGCCGAACTCGAATACGTGTTCCGTCGCAATGGCGCGGTGCCGGCGTACAACAGCATCGTCGGCGCCGGCAACAACGCCTGCGTGCTGCACTACAACGCGAACAACGGCGCCGCGCGCGATGGCGATCTCGTGCTGATCGATGCGGGTGCGGAAGTCGACGGTTACGCCGCGGACATCACGCGCACGTTTCCGGTCGGCGGGCGCTTCACGCCGGCGCAGCGCGCGTTGCACGACCTCGTGCGCGATGCGCAGTCCGCCGCGCTAGCGAAAGCGACCGCGGGGACGCCGTGGGATGCGATCCACGAGGCCGCAGTCGCGACGCTCAGCGAAGGCCTGCTGCGACTCGGCCTGCTCAAGGGCAAGCTCGAGAAAGTCATCGCCGATGGCACGTACAAGCGTTTCTATCGACACAAGACCGGGCACTGGCTCGGCCTCGACGTGCACGACGTCGGCGACTACCGCGTCGACGGCGAATCGCGCCTGCTCGAGCCTGGCATGGTGTTCACCATCGAGCCCGGTCTCTACATCGACGCGGACGACCCGACCGTCGACGCGAAGTGGCGTGGCATCGGCATCCGCATCGAGGACGACGTGCTAATCACGAAATCGGCACCGCGCGTTCTTACCGACGCGCTCGCGCGCTCCGCCGACGAGATCGAGGCGTTCATGGCCGATGCGCGCAAGGTCGCCTGAGCGGATGAGTGCAACGATCCGCGCGGCGACGCCCGACGACCATACGGCGATCCTCGCACTCGTGCCGCGGTTGGCCGCAACCGGCACGCCATCGCTGCGCGACCACGACCAGGTGCGAGCGGCAGACCTCGCGAGCGTCGGCGAGGCGCTGGCGTCGCAGGACGATCGCTGCGCGTTCTTCGTCGCCGATGTCGACGGTGCGATCGCGGGCTTCATCCACGTGCGCCGCGTCCTCGACTACTACACGCAGCGCGAGATCACGCACGTGTCCGACGTCGTCGTGGCGCCGGAGGCGGAAGGACGTGGCGTCGGACGCGCGTTGATGACCGCGGGCGAGGCGTGGGCGAAGCAGCAAGGCCATGCGCTCATCCAGCTCTACGTGCTGCCGGAGAACGCGCCGGCGCGCACTCTGTACGAGCGGTCGGGCTATACGCCCGAATGGATGAAGTACATCAAGCCGCTGGACTGACCGTCACCAGCTCGCGCCGTCCGCGACGAGTGCGCCAGCATGCGCCGCGGCGGATTCGGCGAGCGCCTGCAGGTCGTAGCCACCTTCGAGCATCGACACGATGCGGCCGTCGCAATGGCGACGCGAGATCTCGCGCAGCTGGCCGGTGATCCACAGGTAGTCGACCGCTTCGAGTTCGAGTTGTGCGAGTGGATCGCGCTGGTGCGCATCGAAACCGGCGGAAATCAGCAGCAATTGCGGCGCGAAGGCGTCGATCGCCGGTAGCAGCGTCTCGCTCCACGCGCGGCGGAAGCCTTCGCTGCTCGTGCCGGGCGGCAGCGGCGCGTTGTAGATGTTGCCGATGCCGCGCTCGTCCGCGTGCCCCGTCTCCGGATACAGCGGCGACTGGTGCGAACTGCAGAACACGACCCGCGGATCGCGCTCGAAGATCGCCTGCGTACCGTTGCCGTGGTGCACGTCGAAATCGACGATCGCGACGCGCTCGAGGCCGTGCGCGTCCATCGCGTGCGCGGCGGCGACGGCGATCGAATCGAAAAAGCAGAAGCCCATCGCCGTGTCGCGCGTGGCGTGGTGGCCGGGCGGTCGCACCGCGCAGAACACGCGACGCGCGTGGCCCGACATCACCGCATCGACCGCCGCGACACCCGCACCTGCAGCACGCAACGCGGCTTCCGCGGCACCGGGCGAAAGAAACGTGTCCGGATCGAGCTGCACGTTGCCGTCCGCGACCGCGGTGTCGAGCACCTGACGGATCAGCGCGTCGTCATGCACGCGCGCGAGCTGTTCCCGCGTCGCCAGCGGCGCTTCGGCCCAGGGCAGCTCGGGGTAGGTGTCACGGATGGCGTCGACCACCGCGGCGAGGCGCTCCGGGCGCTCGGCATGGCCCGGCGGCGGCGTGTGCGCGGCGCAGGCGGGGTGGGTGAGGAGCAGCAGCGGCAGCATGTCGGTCATGGCGGGATTCTCGCGCGACGCGCGCCGTGCTGCGCGCGTCGAAAGTCAGCCGGCGTCGAACTCGCGCAGCTGGAACACGTTGCCTTCGGGATCCATCACGTTGCAGGCGACGAAGCCCGGGCCGTGCCAGCGTTCGTCGAACATCTCGCCGCCTGCGGCCGCGACGGCTTCGCCCGCGATGTCCAGGCGCGGCACCGTTGCGAAGAACTTGTAGGCGGTGTCGTGGCGGCGCACCGGCGGCGTCTGGATGGCGATGTCGGCCGCGAACTCCGACGGAATCGCATGCACCAGCAGCTGCAGGTCCGGCGAGGCGAGGACGACGAGGTCGTCGCGCGCCTGCAGGCGGCGCATGCCGAGCACGCGCTCGTAGAAGGCGGCGACGCGTTCCATGTCCTTGGCGTAGACGAACATGCCGGCGCGTGCGGGACCGCTCATGACGTCGCTTCCGAAGGAATCAGGCGCTCAGCCGTGGCGCCGTTCGTGGTTCCACAGCACTTCGCCGTGGCCGCTGGCGCGCGCGAGTACGCGGGCGAGGACGAACAGCAGGTCGGACAGGCGATTGAGATAGCGGATCGCTTCCGGCCGCACCGTTTCGATGCGTGACAGGGCGACGCATTCGCGCTCGGCGCGACGCACCACGGTGCGCGCGATATGGCAGCGCGCCGCGGCCTCGCCACCGCCGGGCAGGATGAAATCCTTCAGCGGCGGCAGCGGATCGTTGAAGCGGTCCAGTTCATTCTCGAGCCGCTCGATGTCGGCAACGAAGATCGCGGCGTGGCCGGGAATGCACAGCTCGCCGCCGAGATCGAACATCTGGTGCTGGATCGACGTCAGCAGCTTTGCGACGTCGTCCGGAAGATCGCTCGCGAGGACCAACCCGATGCAGGAATTCGCCTCGTCGACCGTGCCGTAGGCATCGACGCGGGGCGAATCCTTGCCGGTGCGCGAACCGTCGCCGAGGCCGGTGGAGCCGTCGTCGCCGGTGCGCGTATAGATCTTCGAGAGGCGGTTGCCCATCAGTGCGCGGCGAGCGCGCGGCCGCGGGACAGCGACGTCGCCACGGCGTGCACCAGCGCGATGCCGCCGACGTACATCGCGGCGGTCTGCATGTACGGGAACAGCCACTGCACGTAGTTCTGCCACCAGCCTGCGAACGACGGCGACGACACCGAGGCCGACACCCAGTAGAAGCTGCCCTGCGAGATCAGCTGGCAGACGCAGGTGGCGACGACCAGCGACGCGGCGAGCAGGCCCAGCGAGCGCAGGTCGTTCGCGACATCACGACGACGCAGCCACATGCCGCCGGCCCACATCGCGAAGTACGCCGGCACCAGGCACCAGTACGCGGCCGAAACGCAGTACGCGCTCCAGAAGCTCTGGCCGCTGCGGGTGATCACGGCGTAGTCGATCAGGACCGCGAGCGCCATGAGCACCGGGAACGCCCAGCGCGTCGACTTGGAGAGATAGAAGCCGCCGGCGAAGAACACCGCCCACGAGGCATCCGGGATCGGCGCGAAGTGGTTGATGCGCGTGGCCGCCATCAGCGCGGCGAGCAGCGTGAAGATCAGGGTGCGCTGGGAAGTGGCGGTCATGGTCGCTCCGGAAAGGCGGGCCGGTGCGGGACCGGCGAGCCCCGCATTCTAACGGAGCCCGCGGGGCCGGCCGTATCATGGCCGCATGAACGACGCCGCCCCGCGCACGCACGACCTCGTCATCGTCGGAGGCGGCCTGGTCGGCGCGAGCCTAGCCCTCGCGCTGGAGCCCCTGGGTCTCGACGTCGCTTTGGTCGACGCCGCGCCCGCCGGCGAAATGCCGGCCGTGTTCGACGAGCGTTCGCTCTCCTTCGCCGAAGCCACCGTCAACGCGCTGGACGCGCTCGGCGTCATGCCGCTGCTGCGCGCCGCGGGCGGACCGATCCGCCGCATCGTGATCAATCGCGCCGGCGATTTCGGGCAGGCGCGGCTGGAGGCCGAGCGCTACGGGCGCACCGAGTTCGGTCGCGTCGTCGTCGCGCGCGATTTCGGCCACGCACTGGAGGCGCGACTGGACGCGATGCGCGGACTCACGCGCTATCGCCCGGCGCGGTTGGTGGGGACGTCGCTCGACGGAATCTCGCGCCGTGTGATGGTGCAGACGCCGGATGGCGTGGTCGAGCTCGCCGCGAAGCTGGTCGTCGGCGCCGATGGCACGACGAGCGCGCTGCGCGACGCACTGGGCATTCGCACGGACGCCACCGACTACGGCCACACGTTGTTCGTCGCGCGCCTGCGCACGGAGCGCGCGCCCGACGGCACGGCGTACGAGCGGCTCACCGACGACGGCCCGACGGCACTGCTGCCGCGCGCGGATCGTCATTACGGGCTCGTGCATGGCGTGGCCGACGACGAAGCGGATGCGGTCGATGCACTCGACGAAGGTGCGTTTCTCGCCCGCCTGCAGTTGGGATTGGGCTGGCGGCATGGCCGCCTGCTCGCCTGCGGTGCGCGCAGCCGCTATCCGGGTCGACGCGTCATCGCGAAGTCGACCACCGCGCCGCGTGCCGTGCTCGTCGGTAACGCCGCGCAGACGATCCATCCGCTCGGCGCGCAGGGTTTCAACCTCGGCCTGCGCGATGCGTTGACGCTCGCGGAGGAAGTCGCGTCGGCAATGTCGGGTGGACCCGAGGCGATCGGTAGCGACACGATGCTGGTGCGCTATGCCGAACGCCGTGTCGAGGATCGTCGACGCACGCTCGCGTTTTCCGACCGGCTTCTGCGCGTCGGCACCGCACGCGGCGCTCTGGTGCGGCCGCTGCGATCCGCCGCGCTGCTCGCGCTCGATCATCCGTCGTGGCTGCAGGCCTGGCTGGTCGGCGGCGCGAGGGGGTATCGCGGCGACGTGCCCGCGCTCTGTCGCGGCAACGACGGACGCCGAAGCGCATGAGCCGGCGCGAGACGGTCGACATCGCCATCGTCGGCGGCGGGGTGGTCGGCGCGGCCGCGGCGCTCGCGTTCGCGCGCGACGGATGGAGCGTCGCCCTGCTCGAAGCGCGCGAGCCGCCGCGTTGGCGTGACGAGGTGCCCGACCTGCGTGTTTACGCGCTGGCGCCCGACGGCATGGCGCTGTTCGACACGCTCGACGTGGGCAGCTCGATCCGCAGCGCACGCGCTTATGCCTATCGCGGCATGGAGGTCTGGGATGCCGCGGGCGGTGGCGCCTTGCGCTTCGATGCGGACCGTTTCGCACGTCGCGAGCTGGGGTGGATCGTCGAGCACACGCTGCTCGTCGATCGGCTGTGGCAGTCGCTGCAGCGCGAAGACGTTGCGCTGCACGTGCCCGCGTCGGTCGCTGGTTTCGAGCAGGACGACGGGCGCGCGACGTTGCGCCTCGACGACGGGCGTCGTCTCCATGCGCGACTGGTCGTCGCGGCCGACGGCGCCGCCTCGGCGCTGCGAACCTTCGCGGGCATCGACGCGCCGCTTCACGACTACGCGCAGGGCGGACTCGTCGCGTACGTCGACACCGAAGTCGCGCTCGACGCGACCTGCTACCAGCGCTTCCTGCCGACGGGGCCGCTGGCGTTCCTTCCGGTCGCGGCGCATCGCGCGTCGATCGTGTGGTCGGCGCCGATCGACGAGGCGAAGCGCTTGCGCGAGCTCGATGACGATGCGCTGTCGCGTGCGCTCACGGACGCGTCGGCGCTGCGGCTCGGCGTGGTTCGTCCCGCATCGCCGCGCGCCGTGTTTCCACTGCGGCGTCAGCTTGCCGAGCGCTATCGAGAAGGTCGGCTGTTGCTGATCGGCGACGCGGCGCACGTCGTGCATCCGCTCGCGGGGCAGGGCGTGAATCTGGGGCTTCGCGATGTCGCGGCATTGCGGGCGGTATTGCCGCGCCCGGGTCGGGATGCCGATCCGGCGACATCGCGTCTGAATCGTTGGGCACGCGAACGTCGAAGCGCGTGCACGCGCGCGGCGCTCGCGTTCGAAACGATCAATCGGGTGTTCTCGAACGACACGCCGGTCGCGACGATGTTGCGCGGGCCGGTGCTCGGCCTTGCCGGTCGGCTTCCGCCCCTGCAGCACGCGCTGTGGCGCGAGGCGGCGGGGTTGTAACGAAATCGCCCCGCACGGGGCGGGGCGTCGGTTTCGCGTTCGATCGATCTTACGGCTTGCGCGTGTTGGACGACGGCATCGCGTCGTATTCCGACTGCGAGATGCTGCCGTCGTGGTTCGCGTCGAGCGTGCGGAAGCGGGCCTTGAGGTTGGCCTGCACGCCGGCTTCCTTCGCGCTCAGCTTGCCGTCGCTGTTGACGTCCAGCATCTGGAACGCCGACGCGGAGCCCACGCCCTGCAGCATGTCGTGCACCGGACGCGAGTTCTTCGCGAGGCCACCCGCCGAGATCCAGCTGCGCAGCTCGTCGGTGCCGATGCGGCCGTCGCTGTTGGCGTCGACGGTGGCGAAGTCGGAGTTCAGCGTGAGGTTTGCGGCGGCTTCCTCGCGGCTCAGGTAGCCGTCGTGGTTCGCGTCGAGCAGTGCGGTGTCGATGCTGAAGCGCGTTCCAGAACGCATGTCGGCGACCGCACCCGGTGCCGAAGTGGCGACGACGGCGGTGTCGGAGGCCATCGGCGAGGCCGGCACGGCGGGCGTTGCAGGCGTCACGGCGACCGGCGGTGCGGGCGGCGTTGCGGCGTCCACGGCCGCCTTCGCGTTCGCGTCGGCCTGCACGCTGGCGGCTTCGCTCGCACGTGCGGCGACGGTCGCTTCCGCGGCGGTGTCGACCGGTGCAGCGCTCGAGCTCGCGCCGCTCGCAGTGCCGGTCGCTTCGTGCGCGGCCTGCACGGCATTGTTCTTGGCGTGCTCCGCGGCGACGGAGGCCTCATGCGCGGCCTGCGCCGACGCGGCATCACCGGTCTGCGCCGCGGTCTTCGCCGCGCGCTTGGCGTCGTTCGATGCGGCGCGCGCGGTCTTCGCGGCCTCGTTCGCGCGCTGGGTCGCGACGTCGGCCTGGACCGTCGCGGCCGCCTGGTCGACGCGCTGCGCCATCGCCGGCGCGGCAAGGCCCAACGTAGTCGCGAGCGCAACGGCGAGAGTGCTGGTGCGGAGAGTCGTCATGGTCGTGCCCTGTGGTGGGAAATCACGACGACGCTAGGAGAGTCGACATCAATCGTGCGTCGACGTTTGCTTAGTCGCGGGTTGCGCCGTCAGCGCACAGACAGGGATGTATCAGCCGCGTAGACGCGCGAACACCGTGATCTCTTCGCGGTCGTGGTACAGCTGCTTCGCGCGCCATTCGACCGGCTGACCTACCTCGCGCTCGAACAGCGACAGGCACTGCCGCGTTTCGTCCCAGCGCTTCTTCATCGGCAGCTTGAGGTTGAAGATCGTGCGCCGGCACCAGCCTTCGCGCAGCCATGTCGCCATGCGTTCGGCGACGCGACGCGGCTGTTCGACCATGTCGCAGACCATCCAGTCGAGCGTGCGCTTGGGATGCCAGACGAAGCCGTCGGCACGTAGATGTTCGACGCGTCCACTATCGATCAAGTGCGCGGCCAGCGGGCCGTTGTCGACGCTGATCACGCGCACGCCGTTGCGCATCAGCACCCAGCTCCAACCGCCGGGCGCCGCGCCCAGGTCGGCGGCGTGCATGTTCTCCTTGAACCACGCCTCGCGTTCCTTGGCATCGAGCAGCGTCAGAAACGCTTCCTCGAGCTTGAGTGCGGAGCGGCTCGGCGCCTGCGGATGCATGCGCAGGCGCGGAATGCCCATCGGCCACTCGCTGCCGTCGTGCGGATCGACGATGCCGAGATGCGCATAGTCGCCCGATTCGAGCAGCACGTGCAGGCGCGGGCGATCGGGCGAATCGATGTAGGTCAGCCAGCCGGCCTCGCGCAGTGCCGGGCGCAGTGCATTGCCGAGCGCGCGTGCGAGCGCCGCGAGCGGCTTGCCTTCGTCGGTGTCGGCGTGTTCGACGCGCACGTCGCCGAAGTGCAGCGTCGGCGTACCGAGCGTGGCCTGCATGGCGGCAACGATCGCACCGACGCGGTCCGGCTTGGCCGGGCCGACGACGCCGAGGGACGGCAGCTCCGCGAACGCCACGAGTTTCTGCCGCGCGAAGATCAGGTCGCGGAAGGGCAGTGCCTGCGACAGCGCGTCGGCGTCGTCGCAGACGAATCGCACGAAGCCGCTGCCGCGCTCGGTTCGCGCATAGCCGGCAAAGCCGAGCGCGCCGGCGCGCTCCGTGAACTCCGCTGCGAGTTCCGGCTCGAAGCCCGCGCGGCAGTAGCCGAGCAGTGCGGGTTGCGCGATCGCAGTCGTGTCGGAGGTGGGCATCGCGTCAGTAACGCGCGCCGCCGGACGTCGAGTAGTGGCGTAGGACGTCGCAGGCGGCCTCGCGCTGCACGTCGCGCACCACGGCGATGCCGCGACGTTCCAGTTCGCCCACCCAGTCCGCCGGCAGCGGACCTTCGTCGAACTCCGTCAATGCTTCGACGTCTTCGCTGCGTGCGCCGATCAGGAGGCGGTCGACGCCCGCCCACACCGTCGCGCCATAGCACTGGCAGCACGGCTGTGCGGACGTCGCGAGCGTGATTGGACCCACGCGTTCGCCGGTCGGCGATTCGTTGAGCCGCGCGCGCTGCGTGCGCTGCTGCGCGAGCATGTAGGCCATCGTTTCGGCGTGCGCGACCGAGCAGGTCTGCGGCAACACGCGATTGACGCCCACCGCGATCACGCGATCGTCGGGGCCGAAGACGGCCGCGCCGAACGGGCCGCCGCTGCGGGCATCGACGTTGCGGCGCGACAGATCGATCGCGAGCGCGACCTTCGCATCGTCGCCTTCGTAGACACGCGCGGTGTCCACCGCCTCGTGCACCCACGCCGGCAGCGTGAGGTGCACCTGCGCATACAGCATCATCGTCAGTGAGCCACCGGTGTGGAGTTGCCGCCCGCGTCCTGGCACGTGCCGGCGACGCAGCTGCAGCTATGGATGTCCTTGAAACCGCAGGTCGACGAGATGCCCTTGCGCGCGCACTCGGCCTGCACGGCCGCCGGATCGACCGGCGAGTTCTTGTTCACGCAGGCCGGCATCGCGCCGCAGCAGCTGCCGACGTTCTTGACCGCGCAGTCGGAATCGCTCGCGCAGCTCGTCACCAGCTTCGGAGCGTTCGGCGCCTCGACGCGTTGCGGCGGCAGACCATCGCTTTTTCGCGGTGGTGGGCGATCGCGGCCCGCCATCACGTCCTGGTTCGCGCTGGCGGGCGTCGAATGAGCTGCCGGCGGTGCAGCGTCGCGCATTGCCGACGACGCATCGTTCGACGTCGTCGCGGCCGGCGTGTCGGTCGTCGCCTGCGGACGCGCGCAGCCGGCGAGGAGCCCGAGTGCAAGGAGGATCGGAGCGAACATGGACATGCGCATGGCGACTCTCCGGAGGGGGAACCTCAAGCCTTGCCCGACCAGGTGTCACGCAGCGTGACGCTGCGGTTGAAAACCGGACGCGCCGCCGAATGGTCGTAACGATCGGCGACGAAGTAGCCGATGCGCTCGAACTGGAACGACGTCTCCGGCGCAGCCTGCGCAGCGGACGGCTCGACGTAGCCCGTCACCACGCGACGCGATTCCGGGTTGAGGTAGTCGCGATACGTCTTGCCGCCTTCGTCGGTGTCCGGATCCGGCACGGTGAACAGGCGGTCGTACAGACGGATCTCGGCTTCGACCGCATGCTTCGCGCTGACCCAGTGGATCGTGCCCTTGACCTTGCGGTTCGCGCCTTCCATGCCGGGCCGCGATTCGGGGTCGAGCGTGCAGCGCACCTCGACGACGCGACCGTCGGCGTCCTTGATCACTTCATCGCAATGCACGATGCCGGCACCACGCAAACGGACGTCACCACCGACGGTGAGGCGCTTGAAGCCCTTCGGCGGCACTTCCTCGAAATCCTCGCGTTCGATCCACAGCGCGCTGGAGAACGGCACCGTGCGTTCGCCCGCGGCTTCGTCCTTCGGATGGTTCGAGAACGTCAGCGATTCCTCGTGCCCGTCCGGCAGGTTGGTGATGACGAGCTTCAGCGGATCGACCACGCCCATGCGGCGCTGCGCGGCGGCGTCGAGGTCGTCGCGCAGCGCGCCTTCGAGGATCGAGATGTCCAGCAGCGAGTTCTGCTTGGAGATGCCGACGCGGTCGACCATCAGCTTCAGCGCGCCCGGCGTGTAGCCGCGACGGCGGATGCCCTGCAGCGTCGGCATGCGCGGATCGTCCCAGCCGTCGACGAGGCCGTCGCTCACCATCGCGAGCAGCTTGCGCTTGCTCATCACCAGGTAGTTGAAGTTCAGGCGCGAGAACTCGATCTGGCGCGGCTTGGCGGCCTCGCGCGGGAAGCCCTTGTCGAGCAGCGGCTTCAGCAGCTCGGGACGGTTGACGAGGTCAACCTTGTCCACGCACCAGTCGTACAGCGGGCGGTGGTCCTCGAACTCGAGCGTGCACAGCGAATGCGTGATGCCCTCGATCGCATCGCTGAGCGAATGCGCGAAGTCGTACATCGGATAGATGCACCACGCGTTGCCGGTGTTCTGGTGCTCGACGTGCTTGATGCGGTACAGCGCCGGATCGCGCAGGTTGATGTTGCCGCTGGCCATGTCGATCTTCGCGCGCAGCGTGCGCGCGCCGTCGGCGAACTCGCCCGCGCGCATGCGGCGGAACAGGTCGAGGTTCTCTTCGGCGCTGCGATCGCGGAACGGCGATGGACGGCCCGGCTCGGTCAGCGAGCCGCGGTATTCACGCACCTGCTCCGCGGTGAGGTCGTCGACGTAGGCATCCCCCTGCGCGATGAGCTTCTCCGCCGCGAGGTAGAACACCTCGAAGTAGTCCGACGCGTGACGCAGCGCATGCCACTCGAAGCCGAGCCAGCGCACGTCATCCTGGATGGCGCGCACGTACTCGGGGTCTTCCTTCGCGGGGTTGGTGTCGTCCAGGCGCAGGTTGCAGCTGCCGCCGAACTCGGCCGCGACGCCGAAATCCAGGCAGATCGCCTTCGCGTGCCCGATGTGCAGGTAGCCGTTCGGCTCCGGCGGAAAGCGCGTGCGGATCGCCTGGTGCTTCCCGGCCGCGAGGTCCTCCCGGACGATCTGGCGGATGAAGTCGTTCTTGACGCCGGTTTCAGGCGCGGCGTTCTCGGGCGATGCGGACATGCGGGCTTGCAACCACGTGGGGAAGCCCGCAGTTTAACGAAGAAGGCCGCTCCGGCCCTGCGGGAGACCGCCATGAAGCCCGTCTACGACGCCGCGAACCTCATCGACGCCCATCTCGTGCGCCATGCGCTCGAGGACGCGGGCATTCCGGTGTTCATCCGCGGCGAAGCGCTCACGGGCGCGATCGGCGAGCTGCCGCTGCAGGGCATGGTGCAGGTCTGCGTACCGGAGGTCGCGTGGCCCGAAGCCGATGCGATCGTCCGCGAACTCGATTTCGGCGAACCGATCGTCGCCGACGACGAAGCTGACTGGGATCCCGGCCTCGCGCCGATCTGACGCATCCGTCGTCACCACCGCGGCGTAACCCTCCACGAGGTCGCATTCGCGTCGCGAATGCTGCGCTCACCGTCATCGCCGGCCCGGCCGGCAGGAGACCTTCATGCTCGACAAACTGCTCGGAATCGGCGCCTACAAGCAGCGCATGCCGCGTGCCGGGGAGGCGCTGCCCGGTCGCGACGCCGCCATGCCCGTCCACAACGCGCACCACGTGCACGGCCGACCGATCCAGGGCGAGTTTCCGGGCATGGAGCAGGTGCAATTCGGGCTCGGCTGCTTCTGGGGCGCCGAGCGGCTGTTCTGGAAGATTCCGGGCGTCTACACGACGGCTGTCGGCTATTCGGGCGGCGAAACACCGAACGCGACGTATCGCGAGGTCTGCAGCGGCATGACCGGCCACACCGAAGCCGTGCTCGTCGTTTACGACCCGAACGAGGTGACGTTCGACGCGCTGCTCAAGGCGTTCTGGGAAGGCCACGACCCGACGCAGGGCATGCGCCAGGGCAACGACGTCGGCACGCAGTACCGCTCGGCGATCTACTGCACGACGCAGGCGCAGTACGACGCCGCGATCGCGAGCCGCGATGCCTACCAGCAGCGCCTGCGCGAAGCCGGCCTCGGCGAGATCACCACGGAAATTCGCTATCCCGCACCGACGTTCTATTACGCGGAAGACGACCACCAGCAATACCTGTCCAAGATCCCGAACGGGTATTGCGGGCTGGGCGGCACCGGCGTGAGTTGCCCGATCGGCGTGGGCGTCGGCGCGACCTGATCGCGCCGGGGTTCACGCGACGGCGTCAGCGCGCGACCGTGCGCAGCGAACAGACGTAGATCACCTCGCAGGCGCCGTCGCCGCTGTCGTCGCGCGACATCGAACTGCGCCACGTCCAGCCATCGGGTGCATCGGCTTCGACGAGCCAGCCGTCGACGCGCACGCGGTCGCCTTCGCGGACGTCCGCGAGTGCGCTCGCCGCCGCCGCGTTCGCCGGGATCATGTGCATGTTCGCGCTGGAGCGAACGATTTCGTCGGGCGGGATCGGCGCGTCGCCCGACCAGCGATACGTGTACCAGCGCCCGGACTGCGAAATGTCGAGACGATCGAGCACCGCGTCATCGCGCATGCGGCCCCAGCCGAGCGCGAGATCGGTGGGCGACAGGTCGGATTCGCGGCCGCTCGAATAGTCGTGGCGCGACAGCACGCGCGCATCGACGCTGAAACCGGCGAGCGGTTGAAGCGTGGCCGCGCGCAGGCGGAACGGGCCGACGCCGGACGGCAAGCGGCTCTGCAGCGGCTCGGCGAACGCCGACACCGCTGGCGGCATCGGACAGCTCACCGAGCCGACCGCTTCCGCTGCACGCGCGCGATGTCGACTCGGGCCGACCGGCGAGAACCACCAGCCGACCGCCGCGATCACCAGTGCGATGGCGACGCCGCGACGCATCGATCAGCCCGCACGCCGCGCGCGTTTGGCCGCGGGCTTCGACGACGGTGGCATGAGCAGTTCGCCCGGCAGGCTGCGGAATTCTTCGGCGAGGCGTTCCAGGAACTCGCCCATCGCCGAGCTGCGACGCCAGACCATCGCGATGCGCCGATGCGGGATGTCGCCCGAGAACGGCAGCAGCGCGACGTCCGGCGACGGCGGCACCGGCGGCTGCACGGCGAGCATCGGGAGCAACGTCATGCCGACGCCCGCGGCGACCATCTGTCGCAGTGTCTCCAGCGACGTCGCGCGGAAACCTTCGCGCTCGCCGGCGCCGGCGAGGCGGCAGACGTCGAGCGCCTGGTCGCGCAGGCAATGGCCTTCCTCGAGCAGCAGCAGGTCGGCATCGCGCAGGTCGTCGCTGTGCAGCGATCCGTTCGACGCGATGGGATGCGTGCGCGGCGCGGCGAGCACGAAGGGTTCGTCGAACAGCGGCTCGATGCGCAGCTGGTCGTCGTGCACGGGAAGCGCGAGGATGCCCGCGTCGAGTCGCCCGTCGCGCAGGCGCTGCAGGATCTGGTCGGTCTTTTCCTCGACGAGCAGCAGCTCGAGCCGCGGGAACCGCGTACGCACCGCGGGCAGCACGTGCGGCAGGAGGTACGGGCCGAGCGTCGGGAACAGGCCGAGGCGGACGCTGCCGGCTTCCGGATCGCGGCTGCGGCGTGCGACCTCGATCATCTGGTCGACTTCCGCGATCACGCTGCGCGCGCGCTCGGCCACGTCGCGGCCGACCGGCGTCAGCATCACGCGTCGCGGCGCACGTTCGACGAGCGCCACCCCCAGCTCCTCTTCCAACTTCTTGATCTGCGTCGACAGCGTCGGCTGGCTGACGAAACTCGCCTGCGCCGCACGCCCGAAATGGCGGTGGTCGGCGAGGGCGACGAGGTACTTGAGGTCACGCAGGTTCATGCGTCGATGGTAGGGCCGCTTCGGGCGCTTTTCCATCGAACATGCGGTTTCGATTCACGAGATCGATGAACGGCGAAGCCCGGATGCGCAGGCACCCGGGCTTCGTTTGCGGCTGCGATCGAGCGCGACAGCGCGCGCTTAGGCAGCCTGCGCCTGCTCGGCCGGCGCCGAGGTGCGGATCAGGTGGTCGAACGCGCTGAGCGCGGCCGTCGCACCGGCACCCATCGCGATCACGATCTGCTTGTACGGCACGGTCGTGGCGTCGCCGGCGGCGAACACGCCGGGAACGCTGGTCGCACCGCGATCGTCGATCACGATCTCGCCGCGCGGCGTGAGCTCTACCGCGCCCTTCAGCCATTCGGTGTTGGGCAGCAGGCCGATCTGCACGAACACGCCCTCGAGCTCGATCGTGCGGGATTCACCCGAAGCGCGATCCTTCACGACGAGACCGGTCACCTTCGCGCCGTCGCCGAGCACTTCGGTCGTCTGCCCGCTGGTGATCACGTCGACGTTCGACAGGCTGCGCAGCTTGCGCTGGAGCACGTCGTCCGCGCGCAGCTTGGAATCGAATTCGATCAACGTGACGTGCGCGACGATGCCGGCGAGGTCGATCGCGGCCTCCACGCCCGAGTTGCCGCCGCCGATCACCGCGACGCGCTTGCCCTTGAACAGCGGGCCGTCGCAGTGCGGGCAATAGGCCACGCCTTTGTTGCGGTACTGCTCTTCACCGGGCACGCCCATCTGCCGCCAGCGCGCACCGGTGGTCACGATGACGGACTTCGCCTTCAGCGACGCACCGTTCTCGAGATCCACCGTAATCAGGCCGTCGTTGCCGGCCGGGTGCAGCTTGCTCGCGCGTTGCAGGTTCATCACGTCGACTTCGTAGTCGCGCACGTGCTGCTCCAGCGCGGTCGCGAGCTTCGGGCCTTCCGTGTACGACATCGAGACGAAGTTCTCGATGGCCATGGTGTCGAGCACCTGGCCGCCGAAACGTTCGGCCGCGACGCCCGTGCGGATGCCCTTGCGCGCCGCGTAGATCGCCGCCGCCGCGCCCGCCGGGCCGCCGCCGACGACGAGCACGTCGAATGCGTCCTTCTTCGCGATCGATTCGGCCGCGCGCGACGCCGCGCCGGTGTCGAGCTTGGCGAGGATCTGCTCGATCGTCAGACGACCCTGATCGAACGGCTGACCGTTGAGATAGATCGTCGGCACCGACATGATGCCGCGCGCTTCGACTTCGGCCTGGTAGAGCGCGCCATCGATCGCGACGTGCTTGATGTTCGGGTTCAGCACGCTCATCAGGCTCAGCGCCTGCACCGTGTCCGGGCAGCTCTGGCACGACAGCGACATGTAGGTCTCGAAGCGGAACTCGCCTTCGAGTTCGCGCACCTGGTGCGCGACGTCGTCCTCGATCTTCGGCGGATGGCCGCCGACCCACAGCAGCGCGAGCACCAGCGAGGTGAACTCGTGGCCGAGCGGAATGCCGGCGAAGCGCACGTCGATATCGGTGCCGGCGCGCACGATCGCGAACGACGGCTTGCGCGCGTCGTCGTCGGTGCGGACGTACTCGACCTTGTCGGACAGCGTGGCGATGTCGCGCAGCAGTGCTTCGAGTTCGCGCGCGGCGTCGGATTCGTCGAGCGACGCTTCCAGCCGTATCGGCTGCTGCAGGCGTTCGAGGTAGGCGGCGAGCTGGGACTTCAGGCTTTCGTCGAGCATGGCGGGTTCCATGGCTAACGGAATGGCGGGCACGCACGGGCCGCAAGCGGTCGATGACTGCGCTTGCGAACGGCGGGTTCGGATGCTGTCGACAGCATCATCGCGATCGCACTGCGATGCCGCTGTCGACAACCTCCGGAGAACGCCGCGCGACGTGCGCGCGGCGCTCCGGTATCACTTAGATCTTGCCGACGAGGTCGAGCGACGGCGCGATGGTCTTGGCGCCTTCGTTCCACTTGGCCGGGCAGACCTCGCCCGGATGCTCGGCGACGTACTTGGCGGCCTTGAGCTTGCGCAGCGCTTCCTTCATGTCGCGCGCGATCGCGTTGTCGTGCACTTCATAGGCCTTGATCACGCCTTCCGGGTTGACGATGAACGTGCCGCGCAGGGCGAGGCCTTCCTCGTCGATGTGCACGTCGAACGCCTTGGTCAGCGCGTGGGTCGGGTCGCCCACCAGCGGGAACTTCGCCTTGCCCACGGCCGGCGAGATCTGGTGCCAGACCTTGTGCGAGAAGTGGGTGTCGGTCGTGACGATGTAGACCTCGGCGTTGTTCTTCTGGAACTCGGCGTAGTTCTCGGCCGCGTCCTCGACTTCGGTGGGGCAGTTGAAGGTGAAGGCCGCCGGCATGAACACGATGACCGACCACTTGCCCTGCAGGCTCTTGTCGGAGACTTCGACGAACTTGCCGTCGTGGAACGCCTGGGCGGTGAACGCCGGCACCTTCTTGTTGATCAGGGACATGCGGTTTCCTTGGAGGGGAGGGGTTGACTGAACAGGGGCATCCTACCGGCCGACGAAAGGTAGATCAAATCGATCTATACAATTCGGTCGATAGGCAGCATCAATGAACGGATGAGCAGCGTTTGCGACGGCCGCCTCCCGACCGGGACTTTCGACCTACGCGGCCGTCCACCGTGGCCGCTTACGCTCGGTGGTTCACTCCCGGGGAGCTTCACCGATGCACCGACCGCGCCGCCGTGCCCTCGCACTCGCCCTAGCGCTCGCCATCTGCGGCGCCGCACAGGCGGCCGACACGAGCGTCCCCACCGGCCCGCTGCCGCGCACCGTCGTGCCTACGCTGGTGCAGCTCGAGCTGAAGATCGATCCGAAGCAGACCGGCATGAGCGGCACGACGCACATCGATGCGGACGTCGCCGAAGCCACCGACACGATCTGGATGCACGGCCGTGGCCTCAAGATCTCCAGCGCGACGGCGCACGTCGGCAAGAAGGCGTTCCCGCTGACGGTGAGCGAAGTCGATCCGTCGGGCGTGCTGAAGCTGGTGTCGAAGACGCCGATTCCCGCGGGCAAGGCAACGATCGACCTCGCGTTCGATGCGCCGTACGGCGAGCTGCAGGGCGCCTACAAGGTCAAGCCCGACGGCCGCGACTACGTCATGACGCAGATGGAACCGCTCGGTGCACGCACCGCGTTTCCGTCGTTCGACGAGCCGAGCTTCAAGCAGCCCTGGGACATGACGCTGATCGTTCCGCAGGGCGACACGGCCGTTGCAAACGGTCCGGAAACGAAGACCGAGAACCTCGCGGGCGGCTGGAAGAAGGTGACGTTCAAGCGCACGCAGGCGCTGCCGAGCTACCTCGTCGCGTTCGCAGTCGGCCCGTGGCAAGTGGTGCAGGGCCCCGACATCGCGCCGAACGGCGAGCGCACGACGCCGATCAAGCTGCGCGGCGTCGCCGCGAACGGGCAGGGCGGCAAGATGACGTACACGCTGGCGCATACGCCGGAAATCGTCACCGCGCTCGAGAACTATTTCGGCATCCCGTATCCGTTCGACAAGCTCGACAACCTCGCCGCGCCGGACTTCTGGGCGGGCGCGATGGAGAACGCCGGCCTGATCGTGTATCGCGACTCGCTGATGTTCCCCGACGAAACCTCGTCGGTCGGCCGTCGCCAGTCGTTCTACGGCACCAGCGCGCACGAACTCGCGCACCAGTGGTTCGGCGATCTCGTCACCACGCGCTGGTGGGACGACATCTGGCTCAACGAAGGATTCGCGACGTGGATGGGCAACAAGATCCACGGCCAGGTGCAGCCGCAGGCGCATACCGACCGCGGCCTGCTCGAAGGCGCGATCGGCGCGATGGGCGCGGACAGCCTCGCGTCGACGCGTCGCGTGCACGAGCCGATCCGCGACTACCGCGACATCGAGTCCGCGTTCGACGGCATCACCTACCAGAAGGGCGGCGCGACGCTCGCGATGTTCGAGCGCTACATCGGCGAGGACAAGTTCCGCGACGGCATCCGCAACTACCTGAAGGCGCATGCGCGCGGCAACGCGACGAGCGCGGATCTCATCAACGCCGTCGCCGCGCAGAGCGACGATCCGGCGGCGGTGTCGAAGGCATTCTTCGGCTTCATCGACCAGCCGGGCGTGCCGTATGTGAAGGTCGATCTCGACTGCTCGGGTGCGAAGCCCGCGCTGTCGATCACGCAGCAGCGCTACCTGCCGATCGGTTCCACCGCGAGCGCGACCGGCGAGTGGGGCATCCCGATGACGATCCGCTATGCGGACGGCACGACGGTGCGCGAGCAGAAGTCGCTGGTGACCGGCGCGCAGTCGCGCGTCGAACTCGCCCAGGCGACGAGCTGCCCGAAGTGGGTGATGCCGAACGGTTACGGTGCGGGCTACTACCGCTTCGCGCTGTCGCCGAAGTTGCAGACCGCGCTCAACGGCGCGTTCGCGTCGCTCGACGAACGCGAGCAGCGCATGGTCGCCGACTCCGCGGTCGCCGCGTACGGCGCGGGCACACTCACGCCGTCGCAGCTGCTCGCGGCGCTTCCGCGTTTCGCGAGCGCGAACGTGCGCCAGACCGCCACCGCCGGCATGGGCGCGACGGGTTGGATGAGCGAGCACCTGCTGTCGGACGAGAAGGCGCGCGACGCGTTCCATTCGAAGGTCGCGGCGATCTATCGTCCGCGCCTCGACTCGCTCGGCCTCGCGCCGAAGGCCGGCGAATCGGATGACGACGCGCTGCTGCGCAGCTCGCTTGTCGAGTTCTTCGCGACCGATCTGAAGGATCCGGCCGTGCGCAAGGAAATGAACCGCCTCGGCCGCCAGGTGCTGGGCCTCGACAGCGACGGCCAGCTGCACGCCGACGCCGTGGCCAAGGACCTTCGCGACACCGCGCTCGTCGTCGCGCTGCAGGAAGGCGGCACCGCCGCGTTCGATGCCGCCGAGAAGCAGTTCCGCGCGAGCCAGGACGCCATCCTGCGCAGCGAGCTGCTGACTGCGATGAGCGCCACGCACAACCCGGCGCTCGACGAGCGTTCGCGTGCACTGGTGTTCGAGAAGGGCCTGCTGCGCCGCAACGAGATCTTCCCGGCGGTGAGCGGCCAGCTCGACAACCCCGCAGGCCGCACTGCGCTGCGCGACTGGACCGACGCCCACTTCGCCGAGCTCGAGGCGCGCCTCGCCCCGGCCGGTGCGTCGCTGGTCCGTCTCTACGCGGCCGGCATGTGCAGCGATGCCGAGGCCAACGCCCTGCAGGCGAAGTTCACGCCGCGCATGGAGAAGGTCGAGGGCGGCCCGCGCGAGCTGGAGCAGACGGTCGAAGGCATCCGCCTGTGCGCCGCGCAGCAGAAGGCGCGCACCGGCATGCCGCTGGACTTCGCTGCGCGCTGACCGAGTCACCCGCGGTTCCTGCGACGGGCGGCCTCCGGGTCGCCCGTCGTCGTTTGCGCGGCCGGTCACAGATCGGGTCTCCAGCGCCGCGTCGGTAGGTGCGGCAACGTACCGGCGGTACGGAACTTGCAAGTCCATGCCTGAGCTTTCGGACGCGCAATGGACCTGATCGGCCAACTCGATACCGCGACCCTCGCATTCGTCACCGGCCTGGCGGGTCTCCTGCTGGCCGGCACGATGGCGGGCATCCGCCTGGCCGGCATGCGCAGCGGGGCGCTGGTGTACTGGGGCATCGCGGGCCTTGCGGCGGGCGTCGCCCACCTGCTGGCGCACCTGACCTACGGCTTCCACCTCGACCTGCCGCGTCGCGAATCGGTGGCGCTGGCGAACGCGCTGGTGACGCTGGTGCACGTGTCGCTGCTTGCCGGCGTGCGCGTCTTCCTCGGTCGACGCCCGTTCTTCGCGCCACTCGCCCTTCTCGCGATCGCGACGGGCGCCGGCGGTTACGTCGCCCCCGAGGCATGGCAGCACCTCGCCACGCGAGTGATCGTGCTCGGCTCCATCTATCTCGTCCTGGACGGCAGCGCGGGCCTCGCGCTCTGGCGCGCGGGTACGACGCGACACGAGCGCTTCCAGAACCTCGCCGCCGCGGCGTTCCTGTTCAACAGCGTCGTGCTGGTGATGCGCATCGTCCATGCGCTGTGGTTTGCCACGCCCGACAGCCCCTTCGCACGCGATCCGTTCCAGACGCTCGTCTTCGTGCTCGGCCTGGTCTTCATCTCCGTGCTGACCATGGGCCTGGCGCTGCTCATGTTCCGCTCGAAGGAGCTCGAACTTCAGCGCCTCGTGCATTCCGATCCGCTCACCGGCCTGTTCAACCGCCGCTCGCTGTTCGAATACGCGCAGCGCGAACAGGCGCGCAGCGAACGCTTCGGCACGCCGCTCGCGCTGGTGATGGTCGATATCGACGCCTTCAAGACGGTCAACGACACCTACGGTCACGCCGCCGGCGACGACGTCATCTGCGACACCGCGCTGCGCGTCGCCTGCTCGCTGCGCGACGTCGATACCGCCTTCCGGCTCGGCGGCGAGGAATTCCTGTTGCTGCTGCCGTGCACGACCCTCGCCGACGCCACGGCCGTCGCCGAGCGCCTACGCACGGCCATCTGCGAGGCGCCCATCCCCGCGATCGGCCGATCGGTGACCGCGAGCTTCGGCGTGTCGGAACTGCTGCGCGGCCGCGAAGACTGGGAGAGCGCGATGCGCCGCGCGGACGTTGCGCTCTATCGCGCCAAGGACGAAGGCCGCAACCGCGTGGTGGCGATTGCCGCCGGCTCGGGCAGCCTCGACCGCACTGCAACGAACGACGCGGTCGCCGACGTACCCTAATCGCCCGTTCCCCGGAGCCGAGCCATGCGGATCGATGCGCTGCTGCGCGATGCCCGCACCCGCCTGCCGCCCGGCGAGGCGGAGCTGCTGCTCGCGCACGCGCTTGGTCATTCGCCGTCGTGGCTCTTCGCGCACGGCGACGACACGCTCGATGCCGCCACGCTCGAAGGCGCGCTGCGCCTGATCGACCGCCGCGTCGCCGGTGAGCCGGTCGCCTACCTGCTCGGCCGTCGCGGGTTCTGGACGCTCGATCTCGACGTCACCCCGGCGACGTTGATTCCGCGTCCGGAAACCGAACGCCTGGTCGAACTGGCAATGAAGCGCATTCCAGCCGGCGACGCGCATGTCGCCGACCTCGGCACGGGCACGGGCGCCATTGCGCTCGCACTCGCCAGCGAACGTCCGGGTGCGCGCGTGATCGCGACCGACGCCAGCGCCGAGGCGCTCGACGTCGCGCGTCGAAACGCCAAGCGCCTCGGTCTGCCGCGCGTCGAGTTCCGCCGTGGCGACTGGTATGCGCCGCTCGCGGGCGAACGGCTCGACGTGATCGTCAGCAACCCGCCGTACATCGCCGACGGCGATCCGCACCTCGTTCAGGGCGACCTGCGGCACGAGCCCGCGTCGGCGCTGGCGTCGGGCGCGGACGGACTCGATGCGATCCGCGTCATCGCCGCGGGGGCGCGCGCGCACCTCGTCGACGGCGGGTGGCTGCTCGTCGAACACGGCTACGACCAGGGCGAGGCGGTGCGTCGACTCTTCAGCGACGCGGGCCTCGTCGACGTATCGACCGCGCAGGACCTCGAACATCGCGATCGCGTCACGCTGGGCCGCGCACCGTAGCCCGGACGGCACATGCGGCAGTTCGCGGGCGACACCTAGACTGCCGACTTACCCCGAGATCAACCCACGATGCGCAGCCTCTATCCCGAGATCGAGCCGTTCGACAGCGGCATGCTCCAGGTCGACGATCGCCACACGCTCTACTACGAGCAGTGCGGCAATCCGCAGGGCAAGCCCGTCGTCATCCTGCACGGCGGCCCGGGTGGCGGCTGCAGCCCGAAGATGCGCCAGTTCCACGATCCGTCGAAGTACCGGATCGTGCTGTTCGACCAGCGCGGCGCCGGGCGTTCGAGGCCGCACGCGGATCTCGTCGACAACACCACGTGGCATCTCGTCGCCGACATCGAAACGCTGCGCGAGCATCTCGGCATTGAGAAATTGCAGGTGTTCGGCGGCTCGTGGGGTTCCACGCTCGCACTCGCCTATGCGCAGACGCATCCGCACCGCGCGACCGAACTCGTGCTGCGCGGCATCTTCATGCTGCGCCGCTGGGAGCTCGAATGGTTCTACCAGGAAGGCGCGTCGCGCCTGTTCCCGGAAGCGTGGCAGCACTACGTCGCCGCGATTCCGCCGGTCGAACGCCACGATCTCATCAGCGCGTTCCATCGTCGCCTCACCAGTGACGACCCGGCGACGCGCCTCGCCGCCGCGCGCGCGTGGAGCGGGTGGGAAGGCGCGACCTCGTTCCTGCACATCGACCCGGATTTCGCAGCGTCGCATGACGAAGCGGAATTCGCGCTCGCGTTCGCGCGCATCGAGAATCACTACTTCGTGCACAGCGGCTTCTTCGATGCAGACGACCAGCTGCTGCGCGACGCCCCGCGCATCGCGCACATTCCCGGCGTCATCGTGCACGGCCGTTATGACGTGGTCTGCCCGGTGCAGAACGCGTGGGACCTGCACCAGGTCTGGCCGCGGGCGGAGCTGGTGATCACGCCGGCGTCCGGGCATTCCGCGTTCGAAGCGGAGAACATCGATGCGCTGGTGACCGCGACGGACAAGTTCGCCGGTTGACGCTGCGTCCAACGCGGACCAAAAAAGGGCGAGCCGCGGCTCGCCTTTGTCGTTTCAGTAGGCCGGCGATTTATGCCAGGCCCACGCCGTTTCGATGATCGGCTCGATGCGATCGAACTTCGGCGTCCACCCCAGCTTCTCGCGCGCCTGCGCACTCGACGCCACCAACACCGGCGGATCACCTGCGCGACGCGCGCCGATCTCGTAGGGGATGTCGCGCCCCGACACCTTGCGCGCGGCTTCGATCACTTCCAGCACGGAAACTCCGTTGCCGTTGCCGAGATTGAAGCGGTGCGCGCCCGGTTCGCGGTCCATCCAGTCGAGCGCGCGCAGGTGCGCGTCGGCGAGATCGAGCACGTGCACGTAGTCGCGCACGCAGGTGCCGTCGGGCGTCGGGTAGTCGTTGCCGAACACCTTGAGGCCCGCGCCTTCGCCGTTCGCCGCCTTCAGCGCATTGGGGATCAGGTGCGTTTCGGGCTCGTGCGATTCGCCGATGCCTTCGTCCGCCGCCGCGCCCGCGGCATTGAAGTAGCGCAGCGCGACGGAGCGCAGGCCGTACGCATTGGCGGCGTCGGCAAGGATGCGTTCGACCATCAGCTTCGACGCGCCGTACGGATTGATCGGGTTCGTCGGATGCGTCTCGTCGATGACGTCGGTAACGGGATTTCCGAACACCGCGGCGGTCGACGAGAACACGAGCCGGTCGACGCCGTGGCGCTTCATCGCCTCCAGCATGTTGACCGTGCCGGTCACGTTGTTCTGGTAGTACGCGTACGGATCGGTGACCGACTCGCCGACCAGCGAGCGCGCGCAGAAGTGCATGACCGCGTCGACTTTGCGATCGAACGCGGCGTCGAGCGTTTCGGGTTTCAGGATATCGGCGTCGACGAGCCGGCCCCAGCGCACCGCGTCGCGATGGCCGGTCAGCATGTTGTCGAGGACGGTGACATCGAAGCCGGCGCGCGAGAGCGCGAGGCAGGCGTGCGAGCCGACGTAACCGGCGCCGCCGCAGACGAGGATGTGCATGGTCGCTTCCGTGTGAGGCGCGGCGATTCTAGGCGGCGGTGTCGTCAGCGGCCCGCGAAGGCGCGAGCGGCGTGCCATCGGGTTCGCGTTCGAGCATCCACAGGCCGCCCCAGAGCTTGAGGTCGACTTCAAAGCCTTCGGCGTGCTTGCGCATGAGCCAGGCCGGTGCGTCGCGACGCGGAATCTGGTGCACGACGATGCCTTCGTCGCCCACGCCGCCGCCTTCGCCGACGCGGGTCAGGTCGCGCGCGCGCACGAACGCGATGCGCTCGCTGCTCATGCCGGCCGTGGTCGGTCCGACGAGCAGCACTTCGAGATGCGCCGCGTCCCAGCCCGTTTCCTCGATGAGCTCGCGACGCGCGGCGCCGAGCAGCGTGTCGTCATCGTCGACATCACCGACGAGGCCGGCCGGCATTTCGATCGTCGACTTGCCCAGCGGCACGCGGTACTGCTCCACAAACAGCACCTCGTCGTCGGGCGTCGCGGCCACGATGATCACCGCCATGCCGTGGCCGTGCACGCGCTCGGCATAGTCCCAGCGCCCGCGCTTGACCAGCCGCAGCCAGCGGCCTTCGTACAGCGTTTCGAGCGGGGCGTCGTGATCGGGCGTCATGGTCGGCAAGCGAGGAATCGTGCCGACGATGCTAGGCGGTTGCCGATGCGGTGGGAATGAAGTCGATGCCGCACGCGGCGTGGATGCGACGGCGCGTGAGGGGGCCGAAGCGCAGGCGGTCGCAGAGATCCAGCAGCATCTCGCGCTGCGGCTCGCCACGACGGAACTGCGCGTCGGCGCCTTCGCAGGGCGCATCGAGCGCGATCGTCGTCAGGTGGCGGCACAGAAGCGCCTGCTCGCGATGCGTACGCAATTGCTGAGCGCAACGCGCCGCACCGCGCAGCGACGACAGATACGGCACTTCGTCGACGCGCCGCAGCAGTTCGTCGAGCGTGCCGAAGTGCGACAGCAGCGTCGCCGCCGATTTCGCGCCGATGCCGGGCACGCCAGGAATGTTGTCGATGGCGTCGCCGGTGAGCGCGAGGTAGTCCGCGATCTGGTCCGCGCGTACGCCGTGTCGCGCCGGCACGCCCGCCGCGCCCCAGCGCTGGCCGCGCGCGAAGTCCCACTGTTCATCGTGATCGCCGAGCAGCTGCGACAGGTCCTTGTCTGCCGACACGATCACCCCGCGGAAGCCGTGCGCACGCGCCGCATGCAGCGCGCTGCCGATGAGGTCGTCCGCTTCGTAATCGGTGTGGGCGAGGATGGTGAGGCCCATCGCGACGCACAGCTCCTTGCACGCCGCGAACTGGCGCTTGAGCTCGTCGGGCGCGGGGTCGCGGTTCGCCTTGTACGCGGGATATGCGCGATTGCGGAAACAGCTGTCGAGCGCCTCGTCGAACGCGACGACGACGTGCTCCGGCCGGGCCCGCTCGAGCAGCTCCAGCAGGAAGCGGGCGAAACCGTGGACCGCGTTGGTCGGCCAGCCCTCCGCGTCGGTGAACTCGTTCGGCATCGAATGCCAGGCGCGGAACACGTAGACGCTCGCATCGACGAGGTGCAGCGTGCGGGGCGTCGTCGACGCGTCGGTCATCAGGGCGTCCAGTCGGTAAGCAGAAGCGCGGGGTCGGGGCGGTCGCGCTCGGGCGCGTGCTGGCGGACCGATCCGATGTGGATGAAGCCGGCAACGACTTCATGGTCGGCGACGCCGAGCACGCGACGGATGACCGGATCGTACGCGGCCCAGCCCGTCAGCCAGACCGCTCCGAACCCGAATGCCTGCGCGGCCTGGAGGAGCGCAAAGCATACGGAGCCTCCGCTGAGCAGGCGCTCACTGGCCGGAATCTTCGGATCGTCGCCCTGGTCGACCACGACCGTGACGATCACCGGGGCGTGGAGGAAGCGCTGGCGATCCTTCTCGATCACCGCGTCGCTGGCCTGCGGATCGCGCTCGCGACTGCGTGTCGCCAGGCGCTCGCCGAGCGCCTCGCGCGCCGCGCCCTCGATGCGGACGAAGCGCCACGGCACCCGCTTTCCGTGATCGGGGACACGCACTGCCGACCTCAGCATGCGCATCACCTGCGCGTGATCGGGACCGGGGTCACATAACTGCATCGCGGGTACGGACCGTCGCGCGTCGAGCACGCTCAGCGCCTCGGAATCACCGCCCGTCGGCATGGTTTCAGTCGCTTGGGACATGGCGCACAGATCGATATATCGAGTCAGGAAGTGACGCAGATTGCCACTATCCTGCAGTTGCAGTCGAACCCGTGTCAGTTGCGACATCCGCTGGAGTAAGTCCCGTGACCAGCCCGTTTTTCGATCAAGGAATCGACACGCGCCATGATCCGGCGCGCGTGCTCGAAGCGTTGAAGCGGCTGAGCGTCGAGCGTCTCGGAACCTTTCCGACCGCGCTTTACGTCACCGCAGAGAAGGAACTCGCCGAGGCCGGCCCCGACGCCTACCACGAGCTCGCGGGGCTCAACGTGCTGCGCACGCGCAGCGCGTCGGACACGATGAATTTCCGCCAGCAGATCGCGCAGGCGTTCGACGAGTTCCGCAATCCCTTCATCCGGTCCGGCATCACGCTGGGGCTGATAGAGGAAGAGGTGATCGACCTGCACCTGCAGGCGCAGGCGCTCACCGAGATCCTCGACAAGCGCTATCAGCAGCAGCTTCTGTCCCTGCGCACGCAGATGGAAGAGCTCGCGCTCGCCATGCGTGTCCCGGCCGGCCCGAATCCCATCTCGCCCGGCAAGCTCTGCTCGACGCTGATCAGCGCGATCGGCAACGCGGGTGTGTCCGAACCGCTCGGCCGCGTGCTGTTCCGTCAGTTCCAGCAGCAGCTCGTGCCGCTGCTCGATGCGCTGTATCCGAATCTCGGTGCGGTGCTGACCCGCGCGGGCTACGGCATCTCTGCGTGGTCGCCGTCGGCGATCGCGAAGTACGACCGGGACGAGGTCGAAGCGACGCCCACCCCGGCGCTCCCGGAGCCCGAACCGGAAGTCGCGCGCGCCCCGCAGGCGCCTGCGCCGTACTACGGTGCTCCCGCACAGGCCCCGCAGTACGCGCCGCAACCGCAGTCGTATCCGCAGGCGCCGCTCGCGCGTTCGCTCGGCGACGGCATGGGCGGTCATCGTCATGCCACCGAACTCGAGCCGCTGCGTGAGCAACTGCGCATCTGGCGCATGGAGCGTCAGCACGGCGGCGTGCGCACGCTGGCACAGGCGCCGGTCGGTCTTTCGTTCGGCGTGCCGGGCTTTTCGCCGGCCGCGAGCGGCGGCGCGGGTATGGGCGCTGGCGGTGGCGGTTACGGCAGCGCGCCTGCGCTGCGCGAATTCCAGCCCCGCGAAATCAGCAGCATCGCTTCGGTGCTGCAGGCCGAGCCGCCGGACATCTTCGCGCGCGCACTCGGCACCACCGGCAAGCTGTCCGATGCGATCCGCGGCTACCTCGCCGAGGGCGCGCGTCGCATGGGCCTGCATCCGGAGTACACCGCGCTGTCCGCCGACGACGAAGACGCCGTCGACATGGTCGCGCTGCTGTTCGAGTCGCTGTTCCGCACCCATGCGCTGCAGGACCGCGCGCGCCGCGTGTATGCGCGACTGGTGCTGCCGTATCTCAAGGTCGCGATCAACGACGACTCGATGTTCGTCGAGCGCCAGCATCCGGCGCGTCGCCTGCTCGATGCGTTGACCGAAGCCTGCGAGGACAACACCGGCTCGACGCCGCAGGAGCGTGAGCTGCTGGAGCGCGCATCGGCCGTCTCGCAGCGCATCGTCGCCGAGTTCAACGAAGACCTGTCCGTGTTCGAGATGGCATATGCCGAGCTCGAAGACCTGCTGTCGCAGCAGCGTCGTCGCGTCGAGCTGCAGGAGCAGCGCGCCGCGAAGGCCAGCTACGGTCGCGAGCGTCTCGGCCAGGCCCGCATGCGCGCCGACACCGTGCTGCAGCGTCGCCTGGCGCAGACGCCGCTCACGCAGGCGGTCGGCGATTTCCTGGTCACTCCGTGGCGCCACCACCTCGTGCAGACGCTGTTGCGCGACGGCGAGGACAGCGTGCGCTTCCGCGAGGCGATCGCGATGGGCGACGCGCTCGCGCATGCCGACGTGCTCGCTTCGCGCGCCGATGGCGATGCGCTGGTGCGCCAGCTGCTCGAACTTGAAGAGCCGCTGACCGAATGCCTTGCGTCCTCCGGCCTCGACGCCACGGCCGCGAGCCATGGCCTCGCGGGCATCGTGCGCGGTCTCGCCGACCCGGATGCGGCGCGCCGGGTGCGTCCGATGCCGGCCCCGGTGCGCGACGAGCCCGAGCAGGAAACGCGCCTGTGGCTGGCCGGCGGCACCGACACCATGCGCGTCGATCCGCAGTGGGTCGCGAAGGTGCGCAAGCTGGAAGTCGGTTCGTGGGTGCGTCTGTCCGACGCGCAGGGCGAACCGATCTCGGCCAAGGTCGCCTGGGTCAGCCCGCTGACCTCGCGCCTGCTGCTCGTGAACCGTCGCGGCATGCGCGTGCTGGCGGCGAGCGTCGAGGAACTGGCGGTGCTGGGCGCAGAAGGCCGCCTCGCGATCGCCACCGGCCAGTCGCCGTTCGAAGCCGCGATGGAACAGCTGCAACAGCAGCTTCGCGCGGTCGGCGCGAACTGATCGAACCGGGGTGGTGACGACAGGGCGGCTTCGGCCGCCCTTTTCGTTTGCGTGAACTGCCGCCCGCCACGATTCGTCGTTAGGATGCGTCGACGCCCCGACGGAGCATGCGCATGACGGCAGTGACGGTAGGCATCCTGCGCGAACGCGCACCCGGCGAGCGCCGCGTGGCCGCGACGCCCGAGACGGTGCGCAAACTCGTCGCGCGCGGCGCGCAGGTGCGCATCGAGTCGGGCGCCGGCGCGAGCGCGGGGTTCGTCGACGATGCTTACGTCCAGGCTGGTGCGGCCACGGCCGATGCGGCCTCCATCGTCCGCGACTCCGACGTGCTGCTCGCCGTGCAGGCGCCCGCCGACGACGTCCTCGCCGCGCTGAAACCGGGCGCGACGGTGGTCGGCCTGCTCGCGCCGCAGGCCACCGAATCACGACAGGCGGTGATCCGCGATCGCAACCTGCACGCGTTTCCGCTCGAGCGCCTGCCGCGCACCACCCGCGCGCAGGCGATGGACGTCCTGAGTTCGCAAGCCGGCATGGCGGGCTACAAGGCCGTGCTGATCGCGGCGACGCTCGCGCCGCGCTTCTTCCCGATGCTGACGACCGCGGCGGGCACGATCCGGCCGGCGAAGGTGCTCGTGATCGGCGCCGGCGTCGCCGGCCTGCAGGCGATCGCGACGGCGAAGCGCCTCGGTGCGCAGGTCGAAGGTTTCGACGTCCGCCCCGAAACGCGCGAGCAGATCGAATCGCTCGGCGGCAAGTTCCTCGATCTCGGCGTCAGCGCAGCGGGTGAGGGTGGCTACGCGCGCGCGCTCACCGACGAGGAACGTGCGGAGCAACAGAAGCGACTCGGCGCGCACCTGGGTTCCGTCGACGTCGTCGTCTGCACCGCTGCGGTGCCGGGGCGTCCCGCGCCGAAGATCGTGACCTCGACGATGGTCGCGGGCATGAAGCCGGGCAGCGTGATCGTCGACCTCGCCGCGGAGAGCGGTGGCAACTGCGAGGCGACGGTGCCAGGTGAAACCATCGATGCGAACGGCGTGACCGTCGCCGGCCCGCTCGGCCTCGCCAGCATGGGTGCGGTGCACGCGAGCGAGATGTACGCGCGCAACGTGCTGAACTTCGTCAGCCTGTTCATCGACGGCGGTGCGCTCAACTTCGACTGGAGCGACGAACTGCTCGCGAAGACGGTGTGGCCGGAGCGTGCGGTGGAAGCGACGACAGCTGCCGCCTGAGGGTCGTTCCAGCGACCTGACATTGATTTGACGTTCGTTCGCAGCACCGCGCCTGCGTTGCCGTGTCGGATCGCTGGGTCTTTCGAAGCTGCGCACTGCGACTGACAGGTGGGTGCGTCTGAATGCGAGATCTCTTGAATTCGCTTTGCGCGACCGCGGCGCGTCATGGCACAGCCAACGCACGCAATCCGCAATCGACGTAGAAGACGGGCGCTGGACGAAGGTTCGTCAGCGCCCGTGATTGGTCGACGGTGAGCGGCGTCTCACCGCACATTTCGTCTCAACGTTGCGCCGGCTGCGCCTGTGACTTCAGCCACGCCTTGCGCTGTTCCGGCGTCATCGTGCGCAGCTTCTCGCGCATCGCCTTCTTGTCCTGGGGCGACATCTGGCGGAAACGCTCGAACGCGGCGCGCGCCTGCTCGCGTTCTTCCGGCGACATGTCCTGGAACTTAGCGACGCCGCGACGCGCCTGCGCACGCTGCTCCGGTGTCATCGTCTTCCAGCGTTGCGCGTGGTTGAACATGCGCTCGCGGGTCTGCGGGCTGGAATTCCAGCGGTCGCGGATCGGTGCGATCAGCATCTCGCGCTGCGCAGGCGTGAGGTGGTCCCAATCGGGCAGCGACGCCGGCGCGGTCTGCGCCTGCGAAGGCAGCGCGACAGCGAGCGCGAATGCGGCGAGCGCGGAAAGAACGAAACGCTTCATGGCTTACTCCGGTTGTGCCGGGCGTTCGTCGCCCAGCCACAGGTAGAAGTCGGGGTCTTCCGAGAGGTCGGGTGCGACCGCGTCGGCATCGTTGGCGACCGGCAAGCGCGAGGCCGGCCGCGGCGTCAGCGCGGCGAGGCGCGGCTGCGTCGCCGGCACGCCGCGCGGCGTCGACGGCGTGGCGGACGTCGTCGACGCCACCTCATGACCCGTCCGCTGCGGGCCCGCGCCCGGCGGACGCAGCTGCACCACCAGTGCGAGCGCGAGACCCGCCGTCGCGACACCCGCCCACGGCAGCAATCCGCGCGACGCGCGCGGCGCATCGCCCTTTAGTGCCGCGCGTCGCCGCTGCGCGAGTTGCGCGTTGACGCGCGCGGACAGGTGGTCGAGCGACGCGCCGTGGACGCTTCGCGCGCGCGCGTCGAATCCGTCGTCGTGCATGCTCATCGGAAATCCTCCAGTTGCTTTTGCAGGGCGTCTCGCGCGCGGGACAGGTGTGTCTTGACCGAGCCTTCGCTGCAGCCCATCACCCGCGCCGTCGTTTCGACGTCCAGTTCTTCCAGCACCCGCAGGGTGAACGCCTCGCGCTGGCGCGCGGGGAGCTTCTGCAGGGCTTCGGCGAGACGCGCATACGCCTCGCGCGAATCGTTCGCCCGCGACGGATCCGGTCCCGGATCCGCCCAGTCGATCGGTCCTTCGTCGTCCGCCGGCGCTGGCGCGAGCCACGTCAGGCGGAACGTGCGGCGGCGCTGCACATCGATGATCCGGCTGCGCAGCACGCTCCAGAACAGCGGCGTCCATTCCGCGGCGGGCCGGTGCGCGTAGGCGAGCATCTTCACCATCGCGTCCTGCACCGCATCCAGCGCGTCGTCGCGATGGCGCAGGCCGAGTTCGGCGAAGCGGAACGCGCGGGCAGAGATCGATGCGAGGAATGCATCGAGCGTCTGCGGCGTCGCGTCACCGCTCGGGGCCTCCACGGCCTGCGCCATCGCCAGCGTCATCCGTGGCGACGATCCCAGCGTCGATCGAAGCGTTCGCCCTTGCGATCCAGTCGCGCATCCACGCGGTTGCCGCGGGCGTCCAGACGGTGCTCGATGCGGTCACCCTTGCGGTCGAAGCGCTGGTCGGCGCGGTCACCTTCGCGTTCCAGACGCGCGGCGCGCTGCTCGTGACCGGCGGCCTCGGCCTTGTCGGCGCGGGCGTCGAAACGGTTCTCGATGCGGTCGCCCCTGGCGTCGAGGCGGTGGTCGATGCGGTCACCGCGCTGGTCCAGGCGGTTCTCGATGCGGTCACCCTTGCGGTCGAGGCGCTGTTCGACGCGGTCGCCGCGGTCTTGGGCGTGGGCGGCCGGTAGCACGGCGAGCAGAAGCGCGGGCAGGGCGTAAGCGACGATCTTGTTCATGGCGTGATCTTTCCTTGTCGTGTCGTGGCCCGGCGTCCCGGAATGATGCTGCACAGCACATCCGGAAACGCCTGGCCCCGGCCCCGGTTGACCGTTGCCCGGAAGAATTCAGCCGTCGTTATGATGGACCCCAACTCGGGGAGGGGCGCATGACGGACGGCTTCGTGGCGCTGTACATCTTCATGCTCGCGGCGATCGCGGGCCACGTGATCATCTCGCGGGTGCCGGTGATCCTTCATACCCCGCTGATGTCGGGGTCGAACTTCATCCACGGCATCGTGCTGATTGGCGCGATCGTGGTGCTGGGCGAGGCCGATACGACGCTCGAGAAGGCGATCGGTTTCCTCGCCGTGCTGCTCGGCGCGGCCAATGCGGCCGGCGGCTACGTGGTCACCGAGCGGATGCTCGAGATGTTCAAGGCGTCGAAGAAGCCGGGAGCGCGCGCATGAGCGCGGCCATGGATCCGCGCACGCTGCTCGCCGCCGCCAGCTATTTCGTCGCCGCCACGCTGTTCCTGCTCGGCCTGCAACGCATGGCCTCGCCGGTGACCGCGCGCAGCGGCATCCGCTGGGCGGGCGCCGGCATGCTCATCGCGACGGCGGCCACGTTCCTGCTGCCGGGCCTGCACAACCTGCCGCTGATCGTGCTGGCGCTGGTCATCGGCACGGTGGCCGCCTGGGTGTCGGGCAAGAAGGTGGCGATCACCGACATGCCGCAGATGGTGGCGCTCTACAACGGCATGGGCGGTGGTTCGGCCGCGGCGATCGGCGCAGTCGAACTGTTGAGGCTGTCGGGCGGCCCGCGCGATACGTCGACGACGTCGCTCGTGCTCGCCGTCATCGGCGCGCTGATCGGCGCGGTGTCGCTCTCGGGTTCGATCATCGCCTGGGCCAAGCTCGACGGGCGCATGGACAAGCGCTACACGTTCCCGGGGCAGCAGGCCTTCAACGCGATCGTGTTCCTCGCGGCGCTCGCACTCGGCGCTGCGGCCGTGTGGATGATCGCGATCGCGCCGACCTCGACGCCGAACGACGTGCGCATGATCGTGCTTGGCTTCTTCGTCGCCGCGCTCGCCGTCGGCGTGCTGATGACGTTGCCGATCGGCGGCGCGGACATGCCCGTCGTCATCTCGCTCTACAACGCCTTTACCGGCCTCGCCGTCGCGTTCGAAGGCTACGTGCTGCACAACGAGGCGCTGATCATCGCCGGCACCAGGGTGGGTGCGGCCGGCATGCTGCTCACGCGCCTGATGGCGAAGGCGATGAATCGCCCGATCAGCGGCGTGCTGTTCGGTTCGTTCGGTGGCGGTGGCGAAGCGAAGGAAATCACCGGCAGCCAGAAGCCGATCGAAGCCGGCGACGTCGCCGCGTTGATGGGCTATGCCGAACGCGTGGTGATCGTGCCGGGCTACGGCATGGCCGTCGCGCAGGCGCAGCACAAGATCTGGGAGTTGACGCAGAAGCTCATGGATCGCGGCGTCAAGGTGAAGTTCGCGATCCATCCCGTCGCGGGCCGCATGCCGGGCCACATGAACGTGCTGCTAGCGGAAGCCGGCGTGCCGTACGACCTCATCGCGGACATGGACGACATCAACCCGGAGTTCAAGAACACCGACGTCGCGCTCGTCATCGGTGCGAACGACGTGGTGAATCCGGTGGCGAAGACGGATCCGGCGAGCCCGATCTACGGCATGCCGATCCTCGACGTCGTCGACGCGAAGAACGTGGTGGTGATCAAGCGAGGCCGCGGCACCGGCTTCGCCGGCATCGAGAACGCACTCTTCTATGCCGACAACACGCGGATGCTGTTCGGCGACGGCGCGGAGATGGCGGCGGCGCTCGTCAGTGAGCTGAAGGGGCTGGACGGCGGCGGGCACTGACCAGCGGCCAGCCGCCGGCGACGGCGAGCGCCAGCACGACCCAGACCGCGTCGCGCCAGTCGTTCGCGAGGCCCGCCAGCGTCCATGCGTGGTGCGGGCCGAGCTTGCCGAGCGCTTCGATCGTGCCGCTGCCCAGCGGCACGCCGACGTTGATCGCGATGATCGACCAGTTCGCGAGGGCGACGAGCACGGTCGTCGATGCCAGCGCGACGACCGCGCGCAGGCCGGGACGCAGGGACGGGGCGAGTCCAAGCACCCAGAGCACGTCGACCGCCCCGACGATCGCCATGAAGCTGCACTGCCGCTCCGAATAGAGCGCCGCCAGCGTCCACAGCGCGGCGAAGCCGAAAATCACCAGCGGCAGCAGGAACCCGGCGAGCCAGGCGGAACGGGTCGAAGGCATCGGAACGGAACGCTGTAGCGGCTGCACAGGATAGCCGGCGGACAGGGAAGGGCCGGGAAACTGGACTAAAATGGTCGGAGTTGAGAGGTGCTCCGTCCGATGTATTCCCGATCCAGTGAACCCGTCCGCTTTGAGCGCGACTGCGCGGCCGTGCTCGTCCCCCAGGGCGAGGCGGTGACGCTGCCTGCTGGCAGCGTCGGCTACATCACGCAGGCGCTGGGCGGCAGCTTCACGGTGTTCGTCGAAGGCAACTTGTTCCGCATCGCCGGCCGCGACGCCGATGCGATCGGCAAAGAGCCGCCGGCACCGCTGGAGCTGCAGGAGGGTGCGGACGACGCGGCGGTCGAGAAGCTGGTCTGGCAGCAGCTGCGGACCTGCTTCGACCCGGAGATCCCGATCAACGTGGTCGATCTCGGGCTGGTCTACAGCGTCGACGTGCTCGCGCACGAGGAAAAGCCGGGCGCGCGCCTGGTCCGCGTCGAGATGACGCTGACCGCGCCGGGCTGTGGCATGGGCGACGTGCTGGTCGCCGACGTGCGCGACAAGATCGAGCTGATCCCGACCGTCGCCGAAGCGGATGTCGACCTCGTGTTCGACCCGCCGTGGAACCGCTCGATGATGTCCGAAGCGGCGCGCCTCGAGACCGGAATGCTCTGACGCGCGGATTGCGCGTTCTCGTTGCGGCGTCCGCTTTCGGTCGGGTGGCGGATTCCAAAAGATCACGGTGTCGTCGGGCCTTGCCGCACGGGCGAACGCCCGACGCGGCCTTCGGCCCGTGAACGGCTCTCGAACTACATAGCCTGGCCGAGCCGCGGCCGGACGTCGGGTCATGCTTGGCGGGTCGCAGTCTGCGCGCCTGTTTCGTGGTGTCCTGCAGCCGAACGGTCCAAGGGATGCGGGTTACCGCTTTTCCCCGTCCCTACCGTCCGTCAGCTCATCGGCGGGCCCGGATACGCGGTCGCACGAAATGCTATGCCAACGGCAAAATTTGTGGACAGCGGACACGCTCCTGTCGCAATTCCATGCTGCGCCGCGCCATAGATGGTGACCGCGCGACATGACGCACGCGACGTCCCTGATGCCGACTCCAAGCAAAATCATCGACTTACGCGTTTTAACGTAAACCGCTCATCGGACCGGCCAAAAAATTTCAAAATTTTTTGCGTGAAGGGCCCGACAGGGTTCCACCTTGCGTGACTGGACGCAGACGGATCGCGTCCAACCGTGCCCCAGTCGCTTCGCAAGCTGTGACCCCGGGGCTTCGCCGTCCAACTCTCCGGCGTTCCCACGTCAAGGAATTCTCGATGTCGCACTCGACCTCCCGTTTGTGTTTCATGGCGCTGTCCCCGCTCGTCCTCGCGCTCGCCGCCGGCAGCGCCGGCGCCGCGACCCGCGTCGACCTGCAGAAGATGTCGCTCAACAAGGCGCAGGGCCAGTACAAGGCCGCGGTCGCCACGCTCGGCGCGGCTTCGGTCGCGAAGGATCGTCACGCCGAACTGATCGGCATGGATTCGCTGTCGGCGCTGAACCAGATCGGCTACGCCCAGGATCGCGACGGCACCAAGCACTACCGCTACCAGCAGACGTTCCGTGGCATTCCGGTGTTCGGTGAAAGCATCGCCGTCGCCGAGAACAGCAACGGGGTCAAGACGATGTTCGGCCGCAAGGTCGATGGCCTCGCCGCCGAGATCCCGGCCGGCGCCGTGAAGCTCACCAGCGCGCAGGCGCTCGACGTCGGCAAGCGCGTCGGCCTCGGCCAGGGCATCGCCAAGGCGGCGACTCGCAACGAGAAGTCCGACCTCATGATCTACGTCGACGACGCCGGCCACGCGCATCGCGCGTACGTCGTGTCGTACTTTGCGGACGGCAACGGCGTCGCGGCGACGCGTCCGTTCGTCATCGTCGATGCCAACAGCGGCACGGTGCTGAAGCGCTGGGAAGGCCTGACGAGCGCAGCCGTCGGCACGGGCCCGGGCGGCAACGCCAAGACGGGTCAGTACGAGTGGGGTTCGGGCGGCCGCTACGGCTACCTCGACGTCACCCAGTCGGGTACGACGTGCACGATGAACAACACCAACGTGAAGTCGGTGAACCTCAACGGCGGCACGACGGGCACGACGGCGTACTCGTACACCTGCCCGCGCAACACGTACAAGGCCATCAACGGCGCGTACTCGCCGATCAACGACGCCCACTACTTCGGCGGCGTGATCACCAACATGTACCCGGCGTACACCGGCTACAACGCGCTGAGCTTCCAGCTCGTCATGCGCGTGCACTACAAGACGAGCTACGAGAACGCGTTCTGGGACGGCTCGACCATGTCGTTCGGTGACGGCGCGACCACGTTCTATCCGCTGGTCTCGGCCGACGTCGCGGGCCACGAGGTGTCGCACGGCTTCACCGAGCAGCACTCGAACCTGACGTACTCCGGCCAGTCGGGCGGCATGAACGAAGCCTTCTCCGACATGGGCGGCGAAGCGACCGAGTACTACTGGAAGGGTTCGTCCGACTTCAACGTCGGCACCGAGATCTTCAAGAACTCGGGCGCGCTGCGTTACATGTGCAACCCGACCGCCGACGGCGCGTCGATCGACAACGCCGCGAACTACACGTCGAGCCTCGACGTGCACTACAGCTCGGGCGTCTACAACAAGGCGTTCTGCACCCTGGCCAAGACCACGGGCTGGAGCGTGCCGACGGCGTTCAAGGTGTTCGCCCGTGCGAATGCCCTGTACTGGACGGCGAGCAGCACGTTCAACTCCGGCGCCTGCGGCGTGCAGACGGCGGCCCAGGATCTCGGCCTGAACGTCGCCGACGTCACCGCGGCGTTCAACGTCGTCGGCGTCAGCTGCGCGGGCGGTGGCGGTGGCGGCGGTACGGCCACGGCGATCAGCAACGGCGTGCCGGTCACCGGCATCTCCGGTGCGTCGGGCAGCGACAAGTACTACAAGCTCGATGTCCCGGCCGGCGCCACGAACCTCAAGTTCGTGACCTCGGGCGGCACGGGTGACGTGGACGTCTACGCCAAGCTCGGCTCCAACCCGACCACGACCAGCTACACCTGCAAGTCCGAAGGCAGCAGCACCGCCGAGACCTGCACGGTGGCGACGGCGTCGGCCGGCACCTACTACGTCCTGCTGCACGGCTATGCCGCGTACTCGGGCGTGACGCTGACCGGTAGCTACACGACCGGTGGTGGCGGTGGCGGTGGCACGGTGCTGACGAGCGGCGTGCCGGTGACCCTGCCGAGCGTCGCGACGGGTGGCGTATCGTCGAACTACACGCTGACGGTTCCGGCCGGCAAGACCAGTGTCGTGTTCACGATCTCCGGTGGTACCGGTGACGCCGACATGTACGTCCGCATCGGCGCCGCGCCGACGACGACCACGTACAACTGCCGTCCGTACCTGTCCGGCAATGCCGAGACCTGCACGTTCAACGCGCCGGCCGCCGGTACGTACTACGTGAACGTCCGCGCCTACGCGGCGTACTCGGGTGTCTCGCTGAAGGGCACCATCAACTGATGGTGATGCGCGCCGGGTTCGCCCGGCGCGTTTTCCGCACGGATGCAGAAACGAAAGACCCCGGCTTCGGCCGGGGTTTTTTTTATTGCGTGACGCGTAGGGAGGTCGACGTCAGTCGATCGGTTCGAAGCGGTTGGCCTCGACGTTCTTGCGCACCTTGAGCGGATCCCAGATGCGGCCGTTCATCGCGATGTACACGCCCGGCGGCAATGCCTGCACCGCGCCGACGGCGGTGCCGATGTTGAACTCGGCATCCGAGCCGCGGAAGCGTGCGGGATTGAGCGCCCCGGTCAGCACGATCGTCTTGTCGGTCAGCGACGCCAGCACCTGCGCCGTCTGCACCATGCTGTCGGTGCCATGCGTCACCAGGATGTGGCGCGCCGGCTGCGCGGCGATGGTCGCGCGCACGAGCTCGCGATCGGCGTCGGTGATATGCAGCGAATCCTTGCGCAGGATCGGGATGACGTTGAAGCGGAACGCGACGCCGAGTTCTTCGAGGATGCGGCCGATCTGCGGCTCGCCGACCTGGAAATCCGACTTGTCGTCGAAGTAGATCTTGTCGATCGTGCCGCCGGTGGTGACGATGCAGAGCTGGTCCATGCCGCTATTTTGCGCGAAATCGCGCCGGCCGCGGGCTCAGTCGGCCGCGAGCGCCCGGCGCAGCGGGTCCAGCAGCGCGCCGTAAGCGGCGGCGCGCGCGGTATCGGCCCGCAGCGGTTGGCGGACCTGCGCAGCGCTGGCCGTTCGCACGCTGCGCGTGGCGGCATGGAAGTCGAGGCAGCGTTCGTCGAACGGGAGGCCGCAGGCGTCGAGCAGGGCGCGGATACGTTCTTCGGGTGCGGCGACGAGATCCTCGTAGCGCTGCAGCAGGATGTGCTGCGGATCGCGCGCGCGCCAGGCGTCCATCGCTTGCCCACAGATCCGCAGGTAGGCGCCGATGTCAGCGAGGTCGCAGGAGAAGTGCGGGAGCTGGAAGAACTGCTGGCGGAAGCACGACCAGCCCGTTTCCAGCGGATCGCGACGCACCTCGAGCACCGTCGCGCCGGGAAGCATCGCGCGCAGGATGCCGGCGTGTTTCCAGTTCTCCGGCATCTTGTCGGTGAAGCGTGGCCGCTTGGCGCGCCACCGCGCGGTACGTGCAAGGTAGTCGCGCCCCAAACGCAGCCAGTCCTCGGCCGTCGCCTGCGCCACCCACTGCGGGTACGGCTGGCCGCGGCGCGACGATTCCTCCTGCACGATCTGGCCTAGATCCGGCAACTCGCTCGCGCCTTCGACCTCGGGATGCGCCGCGAGGATCTGTTCGAACAGCGTCGAGCCCGAACGCGGCAGGCCGACTATGAAGATCACTTCGTGGCCGAGCGAGGGGTCGAGCGGTGCGGGCAGGTCGGCGGTCGCGACGAGGGCGGCGTCGACGTAACCGCGCAACGCCTCTGCACTCCAAGGGGCGCGAGCACGCAATGCCGCGTTCGCAGCCGACAAGGCGGCGAACGCCTGCGGATGGCGGCCGCGATCTTCTTCGAGTCGGCCCAGCGCGTAGCCCATCGCGATTCGATCAGTGTCGACGATGTCGCGCCGGCGCAGCAGCGTTTCGAGTTGCACCGCGTCCGCGTCGGTCAATGCGCGCGTGCGGATGCTGGACAGGCCACGCCAGGCGTCGCCGCAGGCCGGGTACTGACGCAACACGTCGCGGTAGTGCGCAATCGCCTCGTCGAATCGACCGAGGTGCACGAGTGCGTCCGCGAGCAGGATCCGCGCAGGCACCATCGCGGGTGCGAGTTCGGCAGCGCGGTGCAGGATGCCGACGGCCTCTTCGCTGTCGCCACGCTGCTGCAGGCTGCGGCCGAGGTTGAACCACGGCATCGGTTCCTGCGGGGCTAGTTCCGCCGCGCGACGCCAGCTCGCGATCGCGGCATCCGTGTCGCCCGATGCCGCCTGCGCGCTGCCGAGATCGCAGATCAGCAGGGCATCGTCCGGATGCAACTCGACGGCGTGCCGGAATACGTCGAGTGCCTTCGCGCGCTCGCCGCGTCGACCGTGCAGCAGGCCTGACAGCCGCAGCGCCTCCGCGTGGCCCGGCACCGCCGCCAGAACGCCATCGATACGACGTCGCGCTTCGTCCGGGCGGTTGTCACGAATGGCCCGCGCCGCAGCGTGAAGCTCCGCGACCTGCGCGGCGTCGAGCCCCGCCATCCGCGGTTCGGCGTTCGTCACGACCGCTGCGCCTTGCGCGCTCCGAAGCGGGCACGCAGCCCCGGGAGGCTCGCGGAGAAGATCACGACCAGCGCGAGTGCGACTTCCGCCAACGCCCAACCGCGTTCGCCCGGCCGCGTCCACGCGACCATGACCCCGTGCGAGAACCACAGCAGCGCGAGCATGCCCGACCACAGCCCCGCGGCCCGGCGACGTGCGACGACGCCGGCAAGGCATGCAACCACCGGCAGCGCGAACACGAACACGGCGACCCACTCGCCGCGCATGCCGAACCACGCCACGAACACCAGCGCGAGCGCGGCCAATGCCAGCGTGAGCAGCGAGCGCGCGCTCATGCGAGCTTCGCCGCGAGCGTGGCGATGCGCCGACCGAGCGCACGTGCGAGATGCGCTTCGTCGTCATCGACGGGCTGGTCGTCGCGTACGCCCGCGACATGGCTCGCGCCGTACGGCGTGCCGCCCGTGCGCGTCGAGCTCAGGCGCGGTTCGGTGTATGGAATGCCGGCGACCACGCAGCCGTGGTGCAGCAGCGGCAACATCATCGAGATGAGCGTCGATTCCTGGCCGCCGTGCATCGTGGACGACGAGGTGAACGCGCCCGCAGGCTTGCCGACCAGCGTGCCGCTCGCCCAGTCGCCGCCGAGGCCATCGATCCAGTGCTTGAGTGGCGCGGCCATGTTGCCGAAGCGCGTCGGGCTGCCGATCAGGAGGCCTGCGCATTCCTGCAGATCGCGCGATTCGACGTAGGGTGCGCCGTCGTCCGGCACGGGCGGCGCGGCGGTCGTCGTGACCGGGGCCACCGGCGGCACCGTGCGCAGGCGCGCCTGCATCCCTGCGACTTCCTCGACGCCGCGCGCGACCTGCCGGGCCAGGCGCGCCACTGCGCCGTTGCGGCTGTAGTACACGATCAGGACGTCAGGCATCGGAAGTCGCACGCAGTGATGGACGCCGAGAATAACGCGTCCGCATGCGGGCTCCGCGCCTCGCGACGCCACCGCGGCGCCCGTTCGGTTAGGCTGCGCCGCGATGGAGCTGCCCTATCTCTTGAGCCTCGTGAGCCCGCGCCTGCGCGACCGCGCGCGGGCGCTGGCGTTCTTCCGTTTCCTCGGCCGGCGATTCCTCGACGACGAACTGTTCCAGGCTGCCGGCGCGCTGTCGTTCACGACGCTGTTCGCGCTCGTCCCGCTGTCGATGGTGGTGTTCGGCGCGCTGTCGGCCTTCGAATCGCTGCGCCCGTTGTCGCGCCAACTCGCGGACTACGTGTTCTCCAACTATGTTCCCGGCGTCGCACGGTCGGCGCAGAACTACCTGCTGCAGATCGCGGCATCGAACACCGGCAAGCTGACGTCCACGGGCGTGGTCGCGCTGGTGATCTCGGTGCTCGTCACGCTCACCAGCGTCGAGACGACGTTCAACAACATCTGGCGCGTCAAGGCGGCGCGCCCCAAGTTCGGGCGCTTCCTCGTCTACTGGACGGTGCTGACGCTGGGCGCCGTGTTTGCTGCGGCGAGTCTCGCCATCTCGGCGCGCTTCTTTGCGATGGCCATGTTCGCGACGCGTGCCGGCCACGTGCTCGAGTCCTTCATGCTCAGCCTGACGCCGCTGCTGATCGAAGTGGCGGCGTTCGCGACGATGTACCGCGTCGTGCCGCATCGCACGGTCAAGTGGCGGCATGCGCTGTCGGGTGCCGCGCTCGCGACGCTCGGCTTCGAGCTCGCGAAGTGGGGCATGGGCGCCTACCTCACCAGCTTCAACAGCTACGCGAAGATCTACCAGCAGCTCGCGATCATTCCGATCTTCCTGCTGTGGGTGTACGTCGGATGGGTCGCGATTCTTCTCGGCGCGTCGTTCGCGGCATCGGTGTCGGCCTTCCGTTATCAACCGGCGAGCCAGCGCCTGCCGCCGGGTTACGAGATCTACGGCCTGCTGCGCATGCTCGCGCGCTTCGACGAAGCGCGTCATACCGGCAAGGGCCTGCACGCCGACGCGATCCAGCGCATGGAGCCCATGCTCACCGACGCGATGATCCAGCAGTTCATCGCGCAACTCAGTTCGATCCACGTCCTGCAGCGCGCCGAAACGGGCGAGTGGCTGCTGACGCGCGATCTCGACACGCTCACGCTCGCCGAACTGTACGAAGCCTGCCACCTGCGCATTCCCATCGCCGAGGCGCATCTGCCGTGTCGCGACGACGCCCTCGGCGCACAGGTCACGCGCACGATCGACGACCTGCGCATTCCACTCCGCGACTTGCTCAAGCGTCGCGTCAACACCGTCTGGTCCGGAGATTCCGCATGACCCGCCGCATCCTTCCGCTGCTGCTCGCGCTCGGGCTGACCGCCTGCGGCGACCACGCGGCGCAGCCGTCGACTACCGCGACGACGCCCGCAAAGCCCGCAGCGCCCGCCGACAAGGCCGATCGCGAGCATCCGAAGCTGCAGGTCGAACTCGTCGACGGCGGCAAGTACGACCTCGAGCAGCATCGCGGCAAGTGGGTCGTCGTGAACTTCTGGGCGACGTGGTGCGGCCCGTGCCTGAAGGAGATGCCGGAGCTCTCGACGCTCGCGCAGCGCGGGGACGTCGATGTGATCGGGCTGGCCTACGAGGACATCACCAAGGCCGACATGCAGGCGTTCCTCAAGACGCACTCTCCGTCGTATCCGATCGCGATCCTCGACACGTTCAACCCGCCGCGCGATTTCGATGCGCCGCAGGGCCTGCCGATGACGGTGATCGTCGCGCCGGACGGGCATGTCGCGAAGAAGGTGCTGGGGCCGATCACGCTCGCCGCCATCGACGAGGTGGTGAAGGCGCCGAAGGGATGAGCGCGGCGCGTTTCCTCGTCGAAGGCCGCGTGCAGGGCGTCGCGTTCCGCGCGCATGCGCGGCATGAGGCAGAGAACCTCGGCCTGACGGGGCATGCACGCAACCTGCCGGACGGCCGCGTTGAAGTCGTTGCGCATGGCGATGTCGCCGCGATCGAGGCGCTCGCAGAATGGCTCGCGCTTGGCCCGCCGCATGCCCGCGTCGACGCCGTGCATCGCGAAGCACTCGACGCCACGTCCGCGCCCCGCGGCTTCTCGATCGGCTGAGCGCTTCACCGCGTTCCGACGCGCGAGCCGCGACGCTCGCGGCATGCGAACCATTCGACGTCATCCATGAATGCGGCCGACTTCATCGGCTGGGGCGCATCGGCCGTGCTCATCGCCACGCTCGCGCGTCAGGTCTACACGCAGTGGCGCGAACGCACGACCGAGGGTGTCTCGCGCTGGCTGTTCATCGGACAGATGTGCGCGAGCGTCGGCTTCGTGATCTACAGCTGGATGCTCGGCAACGGCGTGTTCGTGTTCACCAACGCCGTGTTGCTGCTCACGGGTGTCGTCGGACAGCTGATCTACCGGCGCAACCGGCGGCTCGCCGAACGCGAAGGCGCGACCTAGTCGACGATCGCGTGCGGCGGCTGGCCGTTGCGCCAGCGCGTCGCCATCTGCGTCGCGATCGAGGCGAACGCCGCCGCGAAGCGCGGCATGTCGAATAGCGGCGACGTGCGACGCGCGGCGTCGAGACGCGCACACAGTGCGGCGCGTGCATCGGCATCGCGGCCGAGGCGGATCGCCGTGGCGACGAAGGCGGCGTCGTCCGCGGCGATCAGTTCGTCGAGGCCCAGCGTGCGCACGAGGCTCGCGGCGACGCGTGAGGCGAACGTTGCGCCGGGCCGCGTGAGCACCGGGCAGCCGGCCCACAGCGCATCCGACGCAGTGGTGTGCGCGTTGTAGGGCAGGGTGTCGAGGAACAGATCCGCCATGCCGAGGCGGGCGAGATATTTCGGTTGCGGCTGCTTGCTCATGAAGACGAGCCGCGCCGGGTCGACGCCCGCAGCGCGTGCGGCGTCGCGCAGTCGATCGTCCGCGCGGCCGGGTCCGCGCAACAGCCACAGCACGCTGCCGTCGACCTCGCGCAGTACGTCGAACATCCGTCGCATGCTGGCCGCGTTGAGCTTGTAGCTGTTGTTGAAGCAGCAGTAGACGACGCCCTCGTCGGGGAGGCCGCAGTCCGCGCGCGTCGGCGCAGGTTCGGGCTCGCGCGTCGTGTCGGACGGCTGGAATGCATGCGGCAGCCACGCGACGTGCTCGCTGAAATGCGGCGCGAGCGCGGCGGGCAGCACGGTGCGATCGGCGAGCACGTAATCCATCCAGGACGCGCCCGACGTACCCGGATACGCGAGCCAGTTCACCTGCACGGGTGCAGGGCGCATCGCGAAGACTTCCGGCACGCCGCCGCCGCCCCAGCCGCGCAGGTCGTACAGCACGTCGATGCGCGCATCGCGGATCGCGCGGGCCACGTCCGCATGCGCGCGATGCGTGACGTCGTGGAGCGTGGTCGCTGCCGCGAGGCGTCGACGGATCGGGCTGCCGTCGTCGGGCGTCAGCGCGAACGTGTGTGCCTGCACGCCGTCGATCGACGCCAGCGCTTCGAAGAACGCGACCGTGAGCAATCCCGTCGGATGCGCACCGAACCCGTTGGAGATGAATCCGAGACGGACCGGCTCGCCGATACGCGATGCGCGTTCGACCGCGGGCAGCGGTCGAACCGAGGCGGCGATGATCTCGGCGCGAAGTCGCGCGCACTGCAGCTGCTCGGCGGGCGTCGCGTCCTCACTGAGGAACGCGAACGGTTCGACCGGCGCCTGCCGACGCCGCACTGCGTCGCGCACCTTCGTCGATAGCGCTTCGACATCGCGCCAATCGCAGAGGCGTCGTCGTGCAGCGAGGAGATAGGCCGCGACCATCGGCTCGTCCGGCATCACCCGATACGCATGCGCGAACGCGTCGGCCGCTTCCTCGACACGGTGCACGTCTTCGAGCGCATGACCGAGCCACACGGCGATGCCCGGATGGCCCGGCGCGGCCTGCGCGGCTTTCATCAACGTTTCGGCGGCGGCTTCCGCCTGCCCGAGCATCGACTGCGCGCGGCCGAGGCGCGCGAGCGCTTCGGGATGGCCGGGCCGCAACTGCAAGGCATGGCGCGCGGCGAGTTCACCCGCGATGGGATCACCGGCGTCCAGTTCCGCTTCGGCGAGCATCACCCACGCGATCGCATCCTGCGGCGTGCGCTGGACCTGCTGGCGTGCGAGCTGGCGTTCATCGATCGACACGTCAGGCGGTCGCCGCGGCAAGGCCGAGCGCGTACCACTGCGTGGTCTCTTCGCTCCAGCCGGCTGCACGGTACAGCGCACGCGCAGCGTGGTTGTCCTGCGCGGTCTCGAGCACGATTCGCGCGGCGCCGGCATCGCGTGCCGCATCAGCCGCCGCATCGAGCAATGCGCGGGCGACGCCGCTTCGGCGCGCGCTCGCGTCGACATAGAGATCGTTGAGCACGCGGATGGGCCTCATGCGCACCGACGAGAACATCGGGTAGCACTGCACGAACCCGACGGCGTCATCGCCGCGCCACGCGAGGTGGATCGTCGATTCGCCACGGGCCATGCGTTCGGCGAGGAACGCGCGCGCGGCGGCGACGTCGGACGGCTGGCCGTAGAACCGTCGGTACGCATCGAACAACGCGGCGGCGGCGTCGAGGTCGTCGGGCGTGGCGAGGCGGATGCGGAAGTCCATGGCGCGGCGTCCAGTCGGGCGTTCCCGATTGTCGCCGCTCGCCGCGCGGCGCGACACCCCGTCAGCTCGCGGAGGTCAGTCGCGCGAGTTCGTCGGCCTGGTTCTCCTGCTGCAGGCGGTCGAGCAGCGGATCCAGCGCGCCTTCGATCACGTTCGGCAGGTCGTACAGCGTGAGGCCTTCGACGCGGTGGTCGGTGATGCGGCCCTGCGGGAAGTTGTAGGTGCGGATGCGCTGGCTGCGATCGCCACTGCCGACCTGCAGCTTGCGCGTCTCCGCCTGCGCGGCCGCGGCCTTCGCTTCCTGCGCCTCGGCGAGCATCGCGCGCAGGCGCTTCATCGCCTTGTCGCGGTTCGCGTGCTGGCTGCGCTCCGTCTGGCTCTCGACCACGATGCCGCTCGGCAGGTGGGTGATGCGGATGGCCGAATCGGTCTTGTTGACGTGCTGGCCGCCTGCGCCGGACGAGCGATACGTGTCGATGCGCAGGTCGGCGGTATTGATCTCGATCGGCGCTTCCTCGGCTTCCACCGGAATGATCGCGACGGTCGCGGCGGAGGTGTGGATGCGGCCCTGCGATTCCGTCGCCGGCACGCGCTGCACGCGATGCGTGCCCGACTCGAACTTCAGGCGCGAATACGCGCCGCGGCCTTCGACGCGCGCGATCACTTCCTTGAAGCCGCCGTGCTCGCCAGGATTCGCCGATTCGACTTCGATGCGCCAGCCCTGGCGCTCGGCGTAGCGCGAATACATGCGGAACAGGTCGCCGGCGAATATCGCCGCTTCGTCACCACCGGTGCCCGCGCGCACTTCGAGATAGAGATCGCCTTCATCGCGCGGATCCTTCGGGATCAGGTGCGCGAGCAGTTCGCCTTCGAGGACTTCGAGGCGTTGCGACGCGGCGTCGATCTCCTCGTCCGCGAGCTCGCGCATCTCCGGGTCGTCGCGCATCGCCTGCGCAGCGGCGAGATCGCCGCGGGCGCGCTGTTCGTCGGCGAGCGCGCTGGCGACCGGTTCGAGCTGCGCGAATTCGCGCGACAGCCGGCGGAACTGGTCAGCGTCGCCAATGACGCCGGGATCGGCGAGCAGGCGTTCGAGTTCCTCACGACGTTCGGCGAGGGCTTCGAGCTTGCGGCGCAGGGAAGGATTCATGCGAAAGGACCGGACGACGGAGCAGGGCGGCCGCGCTGCGGCCGTGCGATGGCGACGTCGAGGTCGCTAACGCTCCGCGTCGTCGCCGGGCGCTTCGGGGAACAGGCGTTCGACCGCACGGGCGAGTTCCGCATCGCCCTGCACGGCCGCATCGCGCACGGCGACGGTCGGTGCGTGCAGCAGGCGATTGGTCAGCGTGTGCGCGAGGAACTCCAACGCGTCTTCGGGCGACACGCCGGCTGCAAGCTGCTGCTTCGCCTTCGCCAGCACATCGGCACGTGCGACTTCGCCATGCGTGCGGATGCGCTTGACCGGCTCGGTGCGCGAACTCGCGTCGAGCTTTTCCCGGAAACGGGCGACTTGCAGCTCGACGATCGCTTCCGCTTCATCCGCGGCTTCGCGACGACTGCGGCGGTTGTCCTCGATCGCGCGCTCGAGGTCGTCGACCGGGTAGAGGAAAACGTCCGACAGCTGCGCCACATCCGCGGCGACATCGCGCGGCACGGCGAGGTCGAGCAGCAGCATCGGCCGGCGACGACGTGCTGCGAGCGCGGCTTGCACGTGCGTCGCGTGCAGGATCGGCTCGCGGCTCGCCGTCGCGCTGATCACGATGTCCGCTTCGGCGAGATGCTTGTCGAGATCGGCGAGCGGCAGCGCATAACCGCCGTGGCGCTGCGCGAGATCCTGCGCGTGCGCGAGCGTGCGGTTGGCGACGAGCAGTCGCTTCGTGCCCGCCTGTACGAGATGGCGCGCGGCGAGTTCGATGGTTTCGCCCGCGCCGATCAGCAGCACGGTGGACGTATCGAGCGGCGCGAACGATTCCTGCGCGAGCTTCACCGCGGTCGATGCGACCGACACCGGATTCGCGCCGATGCGCGTGTCGGTGCGCGCGCGCTTGGCGGTGGTGAACGCGTGCTGGAACAGACGGTCGAGGCGGTTCCCGAGCGTGCCCGCCGCGCGCGCCGTCGCCCAGGCGTCTTTCACCTGGCCGAGGATCTGCGGCTCGCCGAGCACGAGCGAGTCGAGTCCCGTCGCGACGCGGAACAGATGGCGCACCGCGTCGGCATCGCCGTGGCGGTAGAGATAGGCGTGCAGGTCGGGCCCGACGTTCGAACGCGTCGCGAGCCAGTCCGCGAGCGACGCGCCGTCGTCGGCGGTCTCGGCGTAGAGCTCGGTGCGGTTGCAGGTCGACAGCAGCGCGACTTCGTTCACCGTCGGCATCGCGCGCAGCTCGTCGAGCGCGCCGTTCAGCGCGTCGCCGGCAAACGCCACCCGTTCGCGCACGTCGACGGGCGCGGTGGCGTGGTTGAGGCCGATGACGTGAAAACCCATTCGTTACAGGGGCGTGCGCTAAGCTGCGGCGGCAGTCCCGTCATTCTAACGATGCGGGTGCTGCGACCTCTGGAACCCATTATCGCGGGTGCGCATGCGTCACGTTTTGCGTTCGATCAAGCGGTTCAGTCTGGCGGTCGCGATCGTGCTCGCGCCGCCCGTCCTTGCCGCGCCCGCGGCCAAGCCGGCCACGACCGGCGACCTGCCGCTGGAGTCGCTGCTGTCGGGCGAATTCGCGCTGCAGGCCGGCAAACTCGATCAGGCCGCCAAGGGCTACGTCGACGCCGCCCGCACCTCGCGCGACGCCGGCCTCGCCGAGCGCGCGACCGGGATCGCGCTGGTCGCCAAGGACGACCGTCGCGCCGCCGAGGCGCTGAAGCTCTGGCGCGACCTGCTCGGCCCCGCCGCCGGCGACCGCGCCGATCTCCACGTCGCCCAGGCCACGCTGGCGCTGCACCGCGGCGACGAAGCCCTCGCCACGCGCGAACTCAGCACCCTGTTCGCGCAGCAGGAAGACGGCTGGCGCTACGCCATCGGCGCGCTCGCCGGTGGCGCGAAGACGCCGAAGCAGGCCGCATCGGTCGTCAAGCGGCTGCTGGACGCCAACGCCGTGCCGTCGACGCTCCCCGCCTGGCTCGCCCTGGGCGGCCTCGCCCAGCGCCTGCAGGAGCCCGCGCTCGCCGACCGCATCGTCGCCCAGGTGATCGAACGCGTCCCGCGCGACCCGCGCGTGACCCTGCTCAAGGCCAGCCAGCTGCGCGAGGCCGGCAAGAACGCCGAGGCGAAGGCGGCGATCGACACCCTGCGCGCTGCCACGACGACGGACGCCGACCTGCGCCTGCTCGTCGCCCGCGAATACGACGCGCTGGGCGAATCCGCCGCCGCCGCGGACACGCTCGCGACCGGCCCGCAGGACGACCAGACCTATGCGCTGCGCGCATCGCTTTACGCGCGCGTCGACGACAAGGCGCGCCTGCAGCAGCTCTACGACGAGCTGTCGCGCAACGCGCAGCGCCCGGAGCCCGATCGCCGCCTGCTGCTCGGCCAGCTCGCCGAGTACCTCAAGCATTACGACGCGGCGCTCGACTGGTACCGCTCGGTGCCGGGCGGCCCGCAGCGCTGGACCGCACGCCTGCGTACCGCGAACGTCCTGCACGAACTCGGCCGCGGCAAGGAAGCGATCGACTCACTGCACGCGCTGCAGCAGGACGCGTCGGCCGACGACGACGTGCGGCGCATGGCCTACAACCTCGAGGCCGGCCTCTGGCAGAAGGACAAGGACGACGCGCACGAGATGGACGCGTATGCGCGCGGCCTCGCCGCATTCCCCGACGATCCGGACCTGCTCTACGCCCGCGCGCTGACCTGGGAGCGCCGCGACGACATCCCGCGCGCCGAGGCCGACCTGCGTCGCATCCTCGTCGCGCAACCCGACAACGTCGCCACGGTCAACGCGTTGGGCTACACGCTCGCCGACCGCACCACCCGCTATCGCGAGGCGCTGGAGCTGATCAACCGCGCCCGCGCGGCCGAGCCGAACAACGCAGCAATCGTCGACAGCTACGGCTGGGTGCTCTACCGCCTCGGCAAGCCCGCCGATGCGCTGCCGGAACTGCAGCGCGCCTACACGCTGCAGAAGGACGCAGAGATTGCCGCGCACGTCGGCGAAGTGCTGTGGGTGCTCGGTCGTAAGGACGAGGCCCGCAAGTACTTCGAGGACTCGCGGCGTATCGATCCCGAAAACCGCTCGCTCGCCCGCGCGCTGCAGAAGACCGGCGCGACGTTGCCGCCCCCAGCGCCCGCGACGGGCAAGTCGGGTGACGCCGGGACGCCGGCGGACGGAGCCGCTGCGGGAGCAGGGGAGTCGGGTGGCGCGTCGCAGTCGGTGGTGCCGACGTCCGCGCCCGCTGCTGCGCCGTCCGCGTCGACCGGCAAAGGCGGTGCTGCGTGAGGGCGGGGTCGGTCACTTGCCCTCGGATCGAGGCCGAAGACGGCAGCTCGGCGGCAGAAGGCACCACACTGAAGAGCGCGCGCAGCAGAACCCGGGTTCGGTTCTTGGCGATCGTGCTGCTCAGCGCGACGCTGCTCGTTGGCTGCGCAACGACCCGGGTCACTCCCACGCCGGTCGCTACCGACGCCGCGACCGCCGCGCTCGAGAAGCGCGAGCAGGATCTCGCCGCCCAGACCCGCTGGGGCCTCGACGGCCGCATCGCCGTATCGAATTCGCGCGACGCCGGCAGCGGCCGCATCGAATGGCGGCAGGACGGTTCGCGTTTCGACATCGAACTGACCGCGCCGATCACCCATCAGGGCTGGCGCCTGCACGGCGAGCCCGGCCGGGCGGTGCTCGACGGGCTGCCGGGCGGCCCGCGGGAAGGGTCGGACGCCGAAAGCCTGCTCCGCCAGGCGACCGGCTGGTCCATCCCCGTGGCCTCGCTGCCGGCCTGGGTGCGCGGGCTGCGCGCGGATCCGCGCACCGCGACCGTGCAGTTCGGCAACGACGGCCGCCTGGCGCACCTCGCGGAAGCCGGCTGGACGATCGACTACACCTGGCCGGCGGACACGGCGGCGGCGCTGCCCTCGCGCATCGAAGCCCGTCGCGACGATGCGCGCGTCCGACTCGTCGTGGACCGCTGGACGGACGGCACCGACGCGCCATGAGCGGCGAGTGGAGCGCTTGGCCGGCACCGGCCAAGCTCAACCTGTTTCTCCACATCACCGGCCGTCGCGACGACGGCTACCACCGGCTCCAGACCGTTTTCCGGCTGCTGGAGTGGGGCGACACGATCCGGCTGCGCCCGCGTTCGGACGGTGTCATCGAGCGGCTCGGCTGGTCGGTGCCGGGCGTGGACTCCCCCGATGACCTCGCGGTTCGTGCCGCGATCGCGTTGCGAAAAGCGGCGGACGTCGCTCAAGGCGCCGACATCGAGATCGAAAAACGCATTCCCGCCGGCGGCGGTTTCGGCGGCGGTTCCTCCGACGCGGCGACCGTGCTGGTGGTCCTCAACCGGCTGTGGGGCATTGACTGGCCCCTCGAGCGGCTGGCGGCTCTCGGGCTCTCGCTGGGCGCCGACGTCCCCGTTTTCGTGCTCGGCCGCAATGCTTGGGCCGACGGCATCGGCGAGGAACTGCAGCCGATGGACCTCGCGCCCGCGTGGTACCTCGTCGCCGAGCCCGGCGTACATGCGCCCACCGCCGCTCTTTTCGCGTCCCCTGATTTGACGCGCGATTCACCGCCCTTGAAAATGGCGGACTTCGTTGCGGGGGGCGACCCCCGGAGTGGCCGGTTCGGGAACGCCTTCGAGCCCGTGCTGCGCGCGCGCGAGCCTGCGGTCGACGTGGTGCTCGACGCGCTGTCGCAGCTCGGGACGGCGCGACTGACCGGTTCGGGCAGCGGGTGCTTCGTCGAATTCGCCACGCGCGAAGCCGCCGAGGACGCGCTCCGCCGGCTTCGGCCGACCGTTCGATGCCGGCTCGTCGCCGGTGCCGCCGTGTCGCCGCTGCATCGGGCGCTCGAAAGGTTCCAGGCCTCGCCTTAAAACGCGTCGCCACGTTCGACAACGACAGGGGCGTCGCCAAGCGGTTAAGGCACCAGGTTTTGATCCTGGCACGCGAAGGTTCGAATCCTTCCGCCCCTGCCATTCGCGACGAACGCGAACGGCTGCGCGATGCGCGCCGACGCGTGTGGTGTGCATCAGACCGAATTCCGAACACCTTCCGACGCCGGCCGCCATGCACAAAGATCGAAACCTTCTCGTCTTCAGCGGTAATGCGAATCGCCCGCTCGCCGAGGCGGTGTGCAAGGAGCTCGGCGTCCGCATGGGCAAGGCGCTGGTCGGCACGTTCTCCGACGGCGAAGTGCAGGTCGAGATCGAAGAGAACGTGCGTCGCCAGGAAGTGTTCGTCATCCAGCCGACGAACGCACCGACGGCCGAGAATTTCATGGAGTTGCTCGTCCTGATCGACGCGCTCAAGCGCGCATCGGTGAGCAACGTCACCGCGGTGGTGCCGTACTTCGGCTACGCCCGCCAGGATCGCCGTCCGCGCAGCTCGCGCGTGCCGATCACGGCGAAGGTGGCGGCGAAGATGTTCAGTGCGGTGGGTACCGATCGGGTGCTGACGGTCGACCTGCACGCCGACCAGATCCAGGGCTTTTTCGACATTCCCGTCGACAACGTCTATGCGTCGCCGCTGCTGCTCGCCGACATCTGGCGCGCGCACGGCACGGACAACATGGTGGTGGTGTCGCCCGACGTCGGCGGCGTGGTGCGTGCGCGAGCGATCGCGAAGCGCCTCGACGACGCGGACCTCGCCATCATCGACAAGCGGCGTCCGAAGGCGAACGTCGCGACCGTGATGAACATCATCGGCGACGTGAACGGCAAGACCTGCGTGCTGGTCGACGACATCGTCGACACCGCGGGCACGCTGGGCGCGGCGGCGGGTGCGCTGAAGGAACGCGGTGCGACGAAGGTGGTGGCGTACTGCACGCATCCGGTGCTGTCGGGTGCGGCGATCCAGAACGTCACCAATTCGGCGCTCGACGAGCTCGTCGTCACCGACACCATCAAGCTGTCGGATGCCGCGCGCGAGTGCAGCAAGATCCGCCAGCTCAGCGTTGCGGAATTGCTGGCGGAAACGATCCGCCGCGTCGCGTTCGGCGAGTCGGTCAGCTCGCTGTACGTCGATTGAGTTTTGCGGCCGAAAGGCCGCTCTCCGGCTCACCTGGTCGCGGGTGAGTCACACCATCGCCGCGAGGCGATTTCATTGCAGCAAAGTGAGTAACTGAAATGTCCGAACACACCATCAAGGCCACCGGCCGCGATGACGCGGGGAAGGGTGCGAGCCGCCGCCTGCGTCGTGCAGCGTCGATTCCGGCCATCGTCTACGGCGGCAAGTCCGAGCCGAAGTCCATCCAGCTCGACCATGAAGCGGTCTGGCTGGCCCAGCAGAACGAGTGGTTCTACTCGTCGATCCTGTCGCTCGACATCGACGGCAAGGTCGAGAGCGTGCTGCTGCGTGACATGCAGCGCCACCCGTACAAGCAGCAGATCGTCCACCTCGACTTCCAGCGCGTCGACGCCAACCAGACGCTGCGCGCGTCGGTGCCGCTGCACTTCCTGAACCAGGAAAAGTCGCCGGCCGGCAAGTCGGCCGAAGTGGTCGTCACGCACGAGCTCAACGAAGTCACCGTGAGCTGCCTGCCGAAGAACCTGCCGGAGTTCATCGAGGTCGACCTGTCGAACCTCAAGCAGGGCGACATCGTCCACCTGTCCGACATCAAGCTTCCGAACGGCGTCGAGCTGCCGGAACTGAAGCTCGGCAAGGAGCACGACGTCGCGGTCGTCATCGCCAAGGCAGCGCGTACGTCCGACGAGGACGAGACGCCGGCCGCGGAAGGCGACAAGAAGTAATCGCGTCATCCGGACGGGCCGGCCTTCGTGGCCGGCCCGTTCGCGTCTGTGGACCACGCAATGGCCGGTTTGAAACTCATCGTCGGACTGGGCAACCCCGGTGCCGAGCACGCACGCCAGCGGCACAACGCCGGGTTCTGGTTCGTGGACGAGCTCGCGCACAAGTTCGGCGGCAGCTTTCGCATCGAGTCGAAGTTGTTCGGTGAGGTCTGCAAAGTCGACATCGCAGGGCAGAGCGTGTGGTTGCTCAAGCCGTCGACCTTCATGAACCTCTCCGGCAAGTCGGTCACCGCTGCGCTGCAGTTCTGGAAGATCGAACCGGACGAAGCGCTGCTCGCGCACGATGAACTCGATCTCGCGCCCGGCATTGCGCGCCTCAAGTTCGACGGCGGCCACGGCGGCCAGAACGGCCTGCGCGACACCATCCGACTGCTCGGCCACGCGAAGTTCCACCGGCTGCGCGTCGGCATCGGCCATCCCGGCCACAAGGACAAGGTCGTCGGCTGGGTGCTCGGCAAGCCGTCGCCGGCGGACGAATCGATGATCCTGCGTTCGATCGACGATGCGATCGACGTCATGCCGCTCGCCGTCTCGGGCGACATCAACGAGGCGATGAAGCGTCTCAACACCGTCAAAGCCTGAGCGGGCATGCGGAAACGGCTGCACGACGGCCGCTTCCGCATCACCGTTCGAATCACCGGAGCCACGCCATGGGCATCAAATGCGGCATCGTCGGCCTGCCCAACGTCGGCAAGTCGACCCTCTTCAACGCGCTGACCAAGGCGGGCATCGCCGCGGCGAATTTCCCCTTCTGCACGATCGAGCCCAACGTCGGCGTCGTGCCGGTGCCGGATCCGCGCCTGAATCAGCTGTCGGACATCGTGAAGCCGCAGAAGGTCATCCCGACCGCGGTGGAATTCGTCGACATCGCCGGCCTCGTCGCCGGTGCGGCGTCGGGCGAGGGCCTCGGCAACAAGGTCCTCGCGCACATCCGCGAGGTCGATGCGATCACGCATGTCGTGCGCTGCTTCGAGAACGACGACGTCATCCACGTCAACAACAAAGTCGATCCGATCGCCGACATCGACACGATCGACACCGAGCTCGCGCTGGCCGACCTCGAATCGGTCGACAAGGCGCTGCAGCGCGCGGAGCGTTCCGCGAAGTCGGGCGACAAGGACGCGAAGGCGCGCGCCGAGGTGCTCGGCCGCATCCGTGTCGTGCTCGACGACGGCAAGGCCGCGCGCACCGCGAAGCTCTCGGACGAGGATCGCGCGCAGGTCCGCGACCTGTTCCTGCTGACGCTCAAGCCGGTGATGTACGTCGCCAACGTCCTAGAGGACGGCTTCGAGAACAACCCGCACCTCGAGGCCGTACGCGCCCGCGCGGCGACCGAGGGCGCCGAGGTCGTGCCGGTGTCGGCGGCGATCGAGGAAGAGCTGAGCCAGCTCGACGACGCCGACCGCGACGCGTTCCTGACGGACCTCGGCCTCGACGAGCCGGGCCTGAACCGCGTCATCCGCGCCGCCTACAAGCTGCTCGGCCTGCAGACCTATTTCACCGCGGGCGTGAAGGAAGTCCGCGCCTGGACGGTCAAGGCCGGGTCGACCGCGCCGCAGGCGGCGGGCGTCATCCACACCGATTTCGAGAAGGGCTTCATCCGCGCCGAGACGATCTCGTTCGACGATTTCGTCAAGTACAAGGGCGAAGCCGGCGCCCGCGACGCGGGTCGCCTGCGCTTGGAAGGCAAGGAATACCGGGTGCAGGAGGGCGACGTCCTCCACTTCCGCTTCAACGTCTGACCGGCGGTTGGCGGCCGGTCGGAGAAGTGAACGCAGCGTTGACTTGGCTGGAACCGTCCGCCAGAATTGCGGGCTCTCCGGAGGGATACCCAAGCGGCCAACGGGGGCAGACTGTAAATCTGCTGGCTCACGCCTTCGGTGGTTCGAATCCACCTCCCTCCACCAGTTTTAGCGGTTGAAGCAGTAACTCGGCGGAAGTGTGGCCGGGACGAATTGGAGGTGGATGAGATCCACCGCTGGTTCGGCGATGAAGCGAAGCTTCATCGTGCGCGCCGAAAGGCGCGGCCCGCAGGCCAAGGCGCGTAGCGCCGCAGCCATCCACCTCCCTCCACCAGTTCCACCGGCGGACTTACCACTCGCCGGCGCAGTACCCAAGCGGTTCGTCCGGCGCGGGAGTAGTTCAATGGTAGAACCTCAGCCTTCCAAGCTGATGGTGCGGGTTCGATTCCCGTCTCCCGCTCCATTGAAAGCCGCGACAGACACCGCAACGTTTTCGCTCACGTAGCTCAGTCGGTAGAGCACCTCCTTGGTAAGGAGGAGGTCGCTGGTTCGATTCCAGTCGTGAGCACCACTTTGCAATCCACCGAACGCTTCAAGCGAAGCGCCCCAACGAGACGGAACCATGGCCAAGGGTAAGTTCGAGCGCACCAAGCCCCACGTGAACGTGGGCACGATCGGTCACGTGGACCACGGCAAGACGACGCTGACGGCGGCGCTGACGAAGATCGGCGCGGAGCGTTTTGGTGGTGAGTTCAAGGGTTACGACCAGATCGACGCGGCGCCGGAAGAGAAGGCGCGCGGCATCACGATCTCGACGGCGCACGTGGAATACGAAAGCGCGAATCGTCACTACGCGCACGTCGATTGCCCGGGCCACGCCGACTACGTGAAGAACATGATCACGGGTGCGGCGCAGATGGACGGCGCGATTCTGGTGTGCTCGGCCGCGGACGGCCCGATGCCGCAGACGCGCGAGCACATCCTGCTCTCGCGCCAGGTCGGCGTGCCGTACATCGTCGTGTTCCTGAACAAGGCCGACATGGTCGACGACGCCGAGCTGCTCGAGCTGGTCGAGATGGAAGTGCGCGAGCTGCTGTCGAAGTACGACTTCCCGGGCGACGACACCCCGATCATCGCGGGC
>NZ_SELT01000020.1 GCF_004361065.1 Cognatilysobacter terrigena
CATCCTGGCCGCCATCGCGCTGCCGGCCTACCAGGACTACGTCGCCCGCTCGCAGGTGTCGGAAGGCATGAGCCTGGCGTCGGGTGCGAAGACGGCTGTGGCCGAGTACTACGCGAACTATGGCGCGTGGCCGACCGACAACCCGGCTGCTGGCTTGGCCACTGCCGCGTCGATCAAGGGCAAGTACGTGACGAGCGCGACCGTTGCTACGGGCAAGATCAACCTGGTCTTCAACGAGACGTCGACGAGCTCGAAGATCAAGGGCGCGGGCACGGGCCTCACGCTGAGCCCGGTGGACAATCAGGGTTCGATCTCGTGGACCTGCACCGGCGGTTCGATCGGTGCGAAGTACCGTCCGAGCTCCTGCCGCTAATCGCCGGCTGGACGAGAAGGGCCGCGAGAGCGGCCCTTCTTTTTTGCGTATGGCCTCAACGCGCGTCATTGCAGCAGTGCTCGCGGTCGTGCTTGCGACTGTCATAATCGCCGCCTATTGGCCCGGCCTCCACGGGCCATTCCTGTTCGACGATTACGCCAATCTCCCAGCACTCGGCGCCTTTGGCCCGGTCGACAATTTTCGTACTTTCGCGTACTACCTCACCTCCGGCCGAGCGGATCCTACTGGCCGACCGTTGGCGCTGCTGTCATTTCTGATTGATGCGCGTGATTGGCCTGCAGATCCGGCATCATTCAAACGCACCAACCTCGCGCTGCACGTAGCCGTCGCGCTTCTGCTCTTCGACACCGGGCGCCGCGTGTTGATGCAACTCGGTCGCGACGCTACACAAGCGACGCTATGCAGTGCCGTCGGTGCCGCGCTCTGGGCCGTTCACCCAATGCTTGTGTCGACGACACTTTACGTCGTGCAGCGAGAAGCGATTCTTGCATCGCTTTTCACGGTTCTGGGCCTCTGGACGACCGTATCGCTGTGGCCAAGCATTCAAGCGGGTGAACCCCGGGCCCGTTGGACATTCGCCGCCAGCATAACGTTGGCGACGTTACTCGCTACCCTTTGCAAAGCTAACGGCGCCCTCCTTCCGTTGCTTGCGAGCGTCCTCATGGGAACGGTGCTGTGGACACCCGCGCCGCTCCCCCGCGCATCGCAGCGCGTCGTTGGGCTCGTTATCGGCGTCCCTTCTGTTTCCCTGCTGCTCGTACTGGCTGGTTTAGGAATCCGAGGAATCGGCTTGGGGCTTATTCCGCAGCGCAATTGGTCAGTGATCGACCGATTGATGACGGAGCCGCGCATACTGGCAACGTATTTGCGCGATTTGCTGCTCCCTCGAACGGACACTACGGGGCTCTTCAACGACGCTACCGTTCCCTCCTACTCCTTGATCGAGCCAGCCAGCACACTACCTGCAATAGCGTTGGTTGGAGCGCTCCTGACAATCGGCTGGCGTTTTCGGAAAACTCAGCCACTCGTCGCACTCGCCATCCTGTTCTTCTTCTCGGCGCATCTTCTCGAGTCCACCGTCATCCCACTCGAACTTGCATTCGAGCATCGCAACTACGCCGCGTCGCTCTTCCTATTTCTGCCGGCCGCCGACTGGCTCATCGGTGGGGGGCGTCGTGCTCTGGCCTCGCGACGATGGCGACACGCGACCTACTTCGTAGCGGGCGTGCTGCCACTCCTGCTTGCCGGCCTCACCTGGACGCGCGCCAGCGTTTGGGGCGACGAAAGTCGCCAAGCATTGGCGTGGGCGGCAAATGTTCCTCTTTCCGCCCGGGCACAGACCTTTGCAGCGCGACATGAAATCGATGCCGGCGCGCCTGCTGTTGCGGCCGGGCGCGCCCGCTTGGCGCTTGCGAGAACCCCCGCTGAGCCACAGCTCGCACTCGCATTGCTGGACGCTGGCTGCATTCAAGGCGGCGTCGGCCCCTCCGACCTCGAGCTTGCAGAAACCGCCCTGAGAACCAGCCATGTGCTGACCAGCCAGATCTACAACTGGGTGTCGTTTCATGTTGCGCAAAGCGCCGAAAATGGCTGTCGCGGGTTGGATCGTGCAAGCCTCTCTCGGCTCGTTGAAGCGCTTGGCGAAAACCCCGCTGGACACACCATCCCCGGCCGTCTGCAAGACGTCGCCCAGCTTCGAGGTGAGCTGGCGATCACTACTGGCGACCGCGCACACGCGGAGTACTGGTTCCAACGTGCTTACGACGCCGATCCGCGCCCTGCCGTAGCCCTACAGCAATCGGCGCTGCTCGCTCAGCATGGATTGCCGTGCGAGGCGCTACATGTTCTGCGACACGCACACGACCGTCTCGTAATGCGGCCGAAGATCGAGTTATCCATGCAGGGTCTGCATGCGTATCTGCTATGGCGAGACGGTTACTGGAAACGCGAGGCCCTTCGACTCGACACGATAGTGCGTCATGAAGCCGACGATCAGTGCCATGCGTAAGGTCTGCATCGCCGCGCCGCTAGCGACACTGAACCTCGCAATTGCGGCACTACTAGTGGGCATGACCGTGGCCATTTACTGGCCTGGTCTCCACGGCGGCTTTCTCTTCGACGACATCCCGAATCTGGTGGGCGCCACCGAGTGGCGGATGACCGAATTCACTGCGGATCAAGTCCGGCGCGTAGTCGGGGCGGACATGACAGGGGCGTTCGGGCGAGGCCTGGCAATGCTCACGTTTGGCCTCAACCATCTACTGACAGGTGACAGCCTGTGGTGGATGAAGTTGACCAACGTGCTAATCCACGCTTTGAACGGTGTCCTCATATGGCGGCTCAGCCGATGGATGTGTCAGCGCCTCGATGGCCGTGCAGGAGATATGGCGCCGCTCCTCATCGCGACCGCATGGCTCTTACACCCGCTACAGGTATCGACGGTCCTCTACACGATCCAGAGAATGGAGCTTGGTGCGCAATGCATGGTGCTTGCGTGCCTGCTAGCGTATGTGCGCGGGCGCGAGGCCAGCTTGCGCGGGCAGCACAGCCTGTCGTGGTTTGCACTCGCGGCCGCATTCGTCGTCGTGGGTCTGGGGTTCAAGGAATCGGCCGCGCTGGCGCCGGCGTTCTGCGCACTCATCGAGATATTCGTGCTGCGGTTCGCTTGTCGTAACGCCACGACGTCGAGGCAGCTACGGATCGCCTACGGTGCCGCCGCGTTCATCGCGGTCGCGATTTACGCTACCTATGTCGTGCCACATTTCGCCACGGCCGAGATGTATCGGGCGCGCGATTTCTCGGCGTGGCAGCGGTTGCTTACGCAGCCGCGCGTACTTGTGCTCTACGCTTCGGAAGCGTTATTCCCCTTGCCCGATCGCTTCCGGTTCTACTACGACGACATCGTTGCCTCGACGGATCTCACGACACCTTGGCTGACGAGCGTGTGCTTGCTGCTTCTCCTCGCGTCCGTGGGCGGAGCATGGATGTTGCGCAAGCGGCGCCCAGTACTCGCTCTCGGACTGATGTGGTTTCTCGTTGCGCACGCGCTGACGAGCAATGTGGTTCCTCTCGAGCTTGCGTTCGAGCACCGAAACTACCTGGCGCTTCTTGGACTGTGCTGGGCGGTATTCGATGTCGGCAAGTTGCTGACAGGTCCCCTCAACAGAGACGCGCGGCTAACTTTGGGAGCGCTGGCCGTGTTGGTGCTTGCCGGCGCCACGCTTCTTCAGACGCTCACATGGGGCGACCCTTTCCGCCTCGCCGTTGCGCTGGATGCCCGGGCGTCGCAGTCTTCTCGCGCGGCCTACGGTTTGGGCGTCGCTATTTATGGACGCACGGGAGACGATTCCAATGTGCCTGCATGGTCACTTGCGCATCGCCAGTTCGAGGTCGCCAGCCAGCGCAGTCCCCACAGCATTCTCGGGGACCAGGCGATCATTCTGATGGACAGTCGCGCGGGACGGTCGGTTCCTGCCGCGCGATGGTCAGTACTGCGTCAGAAGTTGACCTCCAGCGGCGATCGCCCCGAAAACCTGATGGCATTGGACGCGCTGGTCGCATGCGCAATGCAACCACACTGCGGAGTTGACCAAACGCCGTTGGGCGACGCTCTCGAGTATGCCGCCCGTCACAATCCGACCTCGCGAGATCTTGAGCGACTGCGAAGTTCGTTACAGATTGTTGGCCAATCCAGTGTCTCGAAGGGCGCGCTCACCACCCCGCTGCAGTCAGCGCCGCGCTGAAATCGGCTTGCGCGATGTTGGCACTGAACTTGCAAGCAATGTCGTGGGGATAACGGACGCGCACCCCAATGGTCGGAAAGAGGTTGAGGGCGGTTCCGACCGGCGCACCGGGAACGAGGTGGGAACCATGTCCAAGCAGTCGGGTTTTACATTGATCGAGCTCATGATCGTCGTCGCGATCATTGCCATCTTGGCTGCCGTGGCGCTACCCGCTTATCGCGACTACGTCACCCGGGCTCAGGTTTCTGAGGGTTTTTCCTTGGCCACAAGCGCAAAGGTCGCGATCGCGACCTACTACGGCGAATACAGCGCTTATCCCAATAACAATGCATCGGCTGGTATGGCGCTCCCCGCATCGATCAAGGGGAAGTACGTCAGCGCCGTAGTGGTCGACAATACGGGCTCGATCACGATCACCTATGGTGGCGGGAGCAACGCGGCCATCAACGGCCAATCGATGACGATGCAAGCGACGAACAACGGCGGCGCGCTGAACTGGACCTGCTCCGGTCTGCCGCGTAAATACTTGCCCTCGAACTGCTGATCACGCGACCTGCGCTTTGCGGAAGAGCATTAAGGGCTCTTCCGGGTTAACGCCCCAGCGTTCCGCGTCGAACCCGGGCAGGACATCGCCATGATCAAGAGGCGATGGTACGAGCCCAGTGCGTCCAATCTGCTCGAAGACGTCTCCTCCGAACAGTCGCACGTGGTCGTCTTGTCCGTAGAGCTGCTCGCGCGCGGACGGCGCGCTTACGGCACGATCTTCAATTGTGCGGGCAAGTCCCGCACACCAAGGGGTCTGCAGAATGGCTGTTCCTGCGTGCGCCAAGACGCGCCGGATCTCGCCCGTCGCCCGGTCCAGTTGCGTTACATGCTCCAACACGTGATTGGCGATGACGATGTCGAAGCTTTCGGGCTCGAATGGTAAGGATTCGAGGTTAAGGCGGTCGATGCCAGGTCGGGACGGCATGAGATCGCCGCGGACATAGCGCGCCGGTAATTGCGATTCGATCCATCGTTCCAGCACGGGCTCAGGCGCAAGATGCAGAACTCGCGCGCCGGCGAAGCGATCGCCGAGATCCGTGTTTTCGAGATAGAGACGGAGGTGCCGGTCGCGATCCGTGCATCCGCAACGCGGACACGCGAAGTGGTCGAGGTCACTTCCGATCATGTGCAGTTCCCGCATGAGCGGTGGCGCGGCGCGCCAACCGCCACGCCACGGGAGGAAGCACGGCACAGTCCGCGCGCAGACGACGCAGAACCGCCGGCGGCCGAATACCGTCGCAATGATTCCCGCGGCCAGCGCGCCGCCTGAAGCCCAAGCGGCTTTGAATCGGAAGGTCGACATCGGTCTCCTCAGGGAAAAAAGACGCCGCGCCGACGCCACGCCACCGAGCTCGCTGCGCGTAACGGGCCTAGGAGTACTTGTCCTGCCACCCATGCGCGGCTCGCGTCCAGGCCGCGGATCGAACGCAGCGTCGCGGCCAGTTCCGGCACCGCTCCCAAACGCCCGCCGAGTAGGGTATGCACCGTGGTTCGACCGAGCATACGGCCCGCAGCGCGTCGCGCGTCGTGTGGCATCGCCCCCTGTGCGAGCGCCTCAACGATCGCGTCGACATGGCCTTGTAGCACGACCTCAGGAAGCGACGTAATCATCGAGCCCGGCGAACGCCAGCGGTACGCAGCAAGTGGCGCATCGATGTAGGCAAGATCGCCCTTCGCGGCCAACCGGATATGCAGGCGGTAATCGATGTAGGGCGGCGACACACCCAGCACTGCGTCGATGGCCTGCCGCCGGTACAGCAACGTGCTGTGACACAGGAAATTTCCGCGCCTCAATAACTCGCGCCCGTCGATGGTCGTCCCCACGTCGCGGTTGAAGACACCCAACGGTCGCTCGTCCGGCGCGATGACGGTCGCATTCGTGTAAACGGCTGGCGACCGGGGAGACTTGGCGAGGCGGTCGAGCTGCATCGCCAGCTTGCCGGGCAGCCAATAGTCGTCACCATCGAGGTGAGCGACGAATGCGCCGCGCGCGCGCGCGACGAGACTTGAAAGATTCGCGCTCGGCCCAAGCCGGGTCGGGTTGAAGATCGCGTGCACTCGCGGGTCAACGTCGGCAATCGATTGCGCGATGTCACGCGTGCTATCGACGGAACCGTCGTCGCCGACCAATACCTCCACCGCTTCCGCGCCAACCTGATCCAGCACCGACGAGATGCAGCGGCGGATGAATGCCGCATGCTGGTATGTCGTGATGCATACCGTGACGAGTGGGTCAGGCGACGTGTTCACGGGACCACCAGCGTCGAAGCTCCTCGCGCGCTCCCGCGTGCGACAACGACGTCACCAACAGGGTCGTAAGCACGAGCGTCCCGACGATTAGGAACGCAGCCAGACGCCCGGGGGCGCCGTAGGTGGCGAGCCACGATGCCGCCACGACGCATGCCAAGCCGCCAAGGAGTGGCCGCAAGCAGTCGGTCGCGAACCAGCGGGCTTGCCGAGCCGCCAGGAAATGACGATGAATCACAGGCAGCCACAGGAGTGCGAACGCCATATTCGCCGCGGCATAGACAACAGCGGCCGCGCGAGCGCCCCAAACAGCCGCGGCAACGGCCAGCAATGGAGCTTGGATCAATGCCTGGCTCGCCGTGACTTTGGCATGGAGGCCCAGCTGCCCGCGCGCATTCTGGAGCTGGTACGCCTGCGCCATGATCGCAACGGCGATGTTGCCGACCCCGTACATCGCCGCGATCCAAACAGGGTCGATCGTCGCTGCGCGAACGCTGGGGATGAGCAGGGCGCCTCCAGCGATGATCGCCACTAGCGCTGTCGTGCCAAGCGAAACAGACAGCGCCGTCCCCAGTCCGTACAGCGCTCGCAGATGGTCCTCATCACCACTGGAGACAAGGCGTGTAAGCCGCGGTTGAATCGCGGTTTGGAGTGCGCCAACCGTTAGCGTGACGGCAGACGCCATGTGGACGCCTAAGGAATAGGCACCATAGTCCTTCAGCGCGAGCACCGAAGACAAAACGAACCGGTCGAGTTGCGAACTCGCCAGCCATAGCGCGGATAGCCCGGCAAGGGCCAGCGAGAAGCGGACTTGCGTATTGAGTTCAGCGCGTTCAAGCGGTGACGCGGGTACGTGCAGGACACGCTCTAGCACAATGCGGTAACCGACCATTTCGGCAAGCGATACGACGGGCTGCATGGCAAAGAAGCCGACTACGCCCGTGTCGGTCATCACCGCGGCTGCCAGAGCTCCAAGGGTGCGTGCGACCGCCGCCATCCCTTGTATGACATTAACCGCCACTTGCCTCTCGAGCGCAGCCAGCGCCGCGCGATCGAGCAGCATCGGCATCCGTAATGCGAGCGCCGCGGCAATCAAGATAAGAACAGCGTGTGTCGTCCCGGCATCGAGTTGCGCTGGCCCCAGCCAGCGCAATGCGATCGGCCGCGCAAGCGCGAGGAACGCGACGAACAACATCGCTGCGAGGGCCGTGATCGGCCGACGCGCGACGCCGATGAGAGTGCGAATTTCGCCCAGCCCGCCACGTCCATGGTGCCAAGCAGTTGCGCGCGCAAGCCCCGCGGTTATGCCGGCATCGAACAAGGGAAGAAGCCCCTGCAGCAGCAGATGGAATCCGACGAGGCCGTAGGCGTCGGCTCCCAATTCACGGTAGATGAGCGGCGCCGACAACACGCTCGCGACGGCCGCGATGCCAGTACCCGCGATGCTAGCCAGCACGTTGTGCCGTAGGCGGCTCGTCACGGCCGGTCGATATCCGTGAGCTGCCTCTCCAGTTCGAGTAGGCGACGGCTTCGCGCCTTAAGGCGTCGGGCAGGCGCGCCGCCATAGATGCCGAACGCCTCGCAACGCCCACGCACGAGCGACAGTGCCGCGACGGCCGCGCCCTCTTCCAGCACGGCCCCCGGCAATACCACGCTGCCGCAGCCTACGATGACGTGCCTACCGATTTCGACGTCGGCATGCTTCACCGCAGTCAACGCTTCCGGCACTGTCGGATTCGTCATCGCGTAGCCCGAGTAGTCATCACTGCTCGAATAGATCGATACGCGCGATGACAGATTGGCGAAGTCGCCCAGTCGCATCCGTCCACGACCGATGAGGCTGGTGTACGCCGCGACATGGACATGGCGCCCGATCTCGATTCCGCCAGTACCTGCGCTCAGCAAGCAGAAATCGTCGATTCGAACGTGGTCGCCGAGAACGATGCGTTGGGCCCCATGGAAACTCGCCAAACGGGAAATGCGCACCTCGCGCCCGTATGCGGCGAAGCCGATGCGCTCGAGTTCGTCAGGGGCCAGAAACGTCGTCATCCACCGCGGACCACATCGATAACACGCTGCTGATCATCGGGTGACAGCTCTGGATAGATCGGCAAGCAGATCACACTATCGGCCGCCTGCCGCGCGACCGGCAAGCCGGCGGGCGCCGCGCTCGGGCGGCCGCGATACATCGGAAAGTCGCTGATAAGCGGGTAGAAATAGCGTCGACCGTAGATGCCAGCGCTCTTCAATTGGCGATACAGCTCATCACGACTGCATCGAAATGCCTCCCGTACGAAGACGGGATAGTAGCTGCCGTTCGGCTCATGCTCGTCCATCGCTTCGAGGCGCTCCAGACCGCGGATGCTGCCGAATGCAGCGTCGTAACGCACCGCAATCTCCCGACGGCGGTCGATGCAATCGTCAACATGCGCGAGCTGGCGAAGCCCCAGCGCAGCCTGGAACTCGTTCATCTTGCCGTTGATTCCGGCCGCCACAACGGTCACTTCATCAGCGAACCCAAAGTTCTTGAGATAGTCGATCCGCTGCTTCGTCTGTGCGTCGCGAGAAACGATAGCCCCGCCTTCGAAAGTGTTGAACACCTTGGTGGCGTGGAAACTCATGATGGCGAGGTCACCAAACGCAGCCAGGCTCTGCCCGCGATAGCGCGCGCCAAATCCGTGCGCGGCGTCATAGATCGTTCTTAGCCCGTACGTGTCGGCGATGCGCTGGATCGCTTCCACGTCAGCGGGTCGACCGTACACATGGACCGGCATGATCGCAGTCGTCCGCGGGGTGATAGCAGCCTCAATGCGTGCGGGGTCGATCGACAGCGAGACGGGGTCGATGTCGACAAAAACGGGCTCGATGCCGTTCCACAGAAGCGAGTGCGCGGTGGCGACGAACGAGTAAGGCGTCGTGATCACCTCACCGGAAATCCGCAGGCATTGCAGCGCCGTAATCAGCGCGATCGTCGCGTTGGCAAACAAGGATACGAATGGAACGCCCAGGTACGACGCAAGCGCGCGCTCGAACTCGCGATGAAACGCGGCGCCGTTCGTGAGGTCGCGACGCGTCCAGATGCGCTCCAGATCCGGCATCAACTCTTCGAGCGGCGGAAGGAACGGCCGGGTGACGTAGATGTCGCGATCGCTCATGTCATTTCCTTTCGGGCCCGCGGCTCCATCCATCACGTATGCCCCGCGCCATCGCTGCCAGCTGCGGCCACCTGACAGCGTCGAAAATCCCGTGGACTACTGCTGTCAGCACCAGCTTGGGGACGAGCCAGATCTTCCAAACGCGTGGCACATAGGACCGGCGGACCAGGGCCGTCGCGTTGCGGAAGAGATAGTAATGCCGACTCGGGCCACGGTACGGCCAGATGCGCCATCCGAACCACCAGAAACGCCAAGTCTTCTCTCCCATGCGGTGGACGAAACTGATCTCCGGGACGCCGTACAGGGCTGCACCTTTTGCGCGAACGCGGAAACTCCACTCGGTGTCCACGTGATCGATGAAAAACCCGTCCTCCGGTCCGCCCAGCTCCGTGAACATTCGCGCAGAGGCCAAAGTGCCGCTGCCGTTGAGACTGGAACAGGGGACCGGTGGCCCGGCGACCGGATGCACCCGCGACCAGCGCAGTCCGCGGATTTGATGAAAGCCGTGGTCGAGGCCCGTGGCGTCGTCGATCAGACGCGGGCCCACGCATGTCAACTCCCCGAGCTGCATCACAAGTCGCTCGCGGGCCTCGACCAGGCGCTGGACCTCGCCCGCGCTAGCCTCCGTGTCCTGATCGAGGAGTAAGACGACTTCCGCACCGCGCCCCAGCGCGTGGACGATGCCGACGTTCAATGCACGTGCAAGGCCGAGGTTGCTTCCGTTGTAGATGACGTCGGCACCAACAGCTGCTGCAAGCGCATCGATTGCTTGCCGGCGACTGTGACTGGAACCGTTGTCGACGACGATGCGGTGCGCGTCTCGTGGAAGATGATTCAATTGACGCGCCAGGACGTCGAGGTCGGGCTCGAAGGTGACGGTTACGGTGGCCAGACGTCTCGACACAGCGGGCTCACATTCGCTACTCGCGAAGGCGTGGCTCGGCGTGCCGGCACCCATTCGACTAAACTCCGCGCCCAATTTCGCGCTTCAACAGCGCGGCGTAGCGGCTTGCCACGCTAGTCCAATCGAGCTGTGACAGTGCGGCCTGGCGTGCGGCGATCGCACGCGAACGTGCTCCGTCAGGGTCATCCAGGACCGCCGAGATCGCGTCTACAAGTGCAGCTGTATCGACTGCGTCCACACGGGCCAGATGTCCGCCTGCAATCCGCTCGAGTTCAACCGACGCTGCTACACGTCCGATGATCGCAGGGCATTCGCACCCGACCGCTTCAATGGCAACGAGGCCCAGACCCTCCTGATCGCCGGAACTTGCTTCCACGAACGGGGCGACGAAGACCGCCGCGCGCCGGTAGTACGCGGGCAGCCCGGAGTGACGCACAGCGCCTTCAAAACTTATGAACGCATCGAGTCCGGCATCGAGCACCTGCTGCTGCAACGCCGGTGCGTCGGGGCCGCTTCCCACTATCGTCAGGCGCGCGTTGGGGTGACGCCGAAGCAACTCCGGCATCGCGGCAACAAGATGCCTGACGCCCTTCTTTTCGACGAGGCGGCCGACGAAAAGGATCTCGTCGTCACGACGCACGACGGAGCGGTCGGGCGCAAAAAGGCACGTCAAATCGACCCCCATCGGCATGACCTCGACATCGCCCCTGAAGCCGAGGCGCTCGACCGATTCGCGCATTGGGGAGCTTACAACCGTAACGCACGAGGCAATTCGCAATGCAGCACGCTTGGCCCAACGGCCAAGGAGGCCCCGGAACATGAAGAGGTCACCGCCGTGCGATGTCAGCACGACGGGCGGCAGACGTCTCACCGCAAGTCCAGCGGCGGCCAGTGCCATGCCTTGCGGTATCAGCCAATGCGCATGCACGACATCGAATGCGCCGCGCGTGAGGGCGCGCCAGGTCGCATGTATCTGCGCCGCAAAGAAAAGTGGGAGAATGAACCAACACAGCGGTCGCCGCCGCAGGTTCGATGCGAGTCCTCCGGCGTGGACGAGCGTTTCCAGGCTCGCCGGCCCATATCGATAGCGCTGAATGTCCACGCCGTCCAACGCTTCCCGCACGGATGCGCCATCGGCGTGCGGAGTCAGGACGGTAACCTCAAAGTCCCGCACCAAACGGCGACACAGTTCGTGGACGAAGCCCGGCTCGGTGTCACCGGCCCAACGCGGGTATGTCGACGCGAGGACAAGCAAACGATGCCGCGCGTCAGGTGCGTCGGACATCAGCGCCTGCCTGTTTCGTCGCGCGCCGTCAGGTACGTCAGCGACGTGATCTGCTCTGAAACCAACCCGATGAGAAAGACGATCACCGATGCGCTGAGTAGCAGAGCGCTCATGTTGGTGAACCGGTGCTGCGTGGCGAAGGTGTACGCGTAATAGGCGATGCCCAAACCACCGAACGTCACCGATACCGGCGCAAAAAGCTTGAGCGGCGAATAAAGGGTCGCGATTTTGAAGATGATTAAAAGAAATCGCACGCCGTCCCGCAACGGGCGGATGTGGCTGCGACCGATGCGCTGCGCAACCGGAATAGGCACGTAGGCGACCGGATATCCGCTGCGGAAGAAGGCCATCGTCGACGTTGTTGGATATGAGAAACCGTTCGGCAGGAGATGCAGGAACTCGCGGAAGCGCGCAGCCCGAACGGCCCGGAACCCGGAAGTGAGGTCGGCGACCAGGTGACCGGTCATCCAGCTGGCAAGCCGATTGTAGAAGGCGTTGGCAACACCGCGGCTTCGGTTAGCCTGCCCGCTTGCATCACGCGCGCCGACGACCATGTCGTATCCGTCGTCCAGCCGCCTCAGCAACACGTCGATGTGCGAGGGGTCATGCTGTCCATCGGCATCCATGAAGACGATGATGTCGCCATTCGCCGCACGCGCGCCTCGCTTGATCGCCGCGCCATTGCCCATGGAATAAGGCGAGGAGAGGACCCGTGCTCCGTGCTCACGAGCAACGCGGGCGGTGGCGTCCGTGGACCCGTCGTCCGACACGATCACTTCGGCATCAGGAAAAGCCGCTCGCAAAATAGGCAATGTCTTCGCGAGCCCTGCTTCTTCGTTTTTCGCGGGCAGTACGATCGTCAGCGACATCCCGATTCCTGTTGATGGCCGTTGTCAGGCGCTCGCCCAAGGCTTTACGCCGACGTCGCCCTCGAAGCGGAGATCAGCGCCGATCGAAGGCATTGCGTCAACGCCTGCTCGGTCCCCGTCTCCCTCTAGGCGACCTGGTGGCTCCGCGAGCGGCCCGTCGGAAGTGTCGTCGCTGGCGACCGGCCGCCGCCCGCGCCGTTCCTGAAGGGCGCCAGGACGATAGTCGAAAATGGCGGTGTCGTCCGCAATGCGTGGCCCGGATTTTGCGTTAGAGTCCTGAGAGGGGCTGGAAAAGGGTCAACATGAATACCGTCGCTGCCGCCAATCTGGTGGGGATCACGGGCATTGCCCGTCGTCTGGTGCTCGACGGAGCGCTGGATGAGAGCGTCGCGCGCGAGGCCATGTCCGCCGCGACCACGGAAAAGAAGCCGCTCGCGGTCTACCTGTCGGACCGCCGGCTGGTGTCGGCCGCCAGCATGGCCGCCGCCAATTCGGTCGAGTTCGGGGTACCGCTGCTCGACGCGAACGCGTTCGACCCCAGCCAGTCGGCCATCAAGCTGGTCAACGAGGAACTGCTCCGCAAGCATGGGGTGCTGCCGCTGTTCAGGCGCGGCAACCGGCTGTTCGTCGGCGTCACCGACCCGACGAACTCGCACGCGCTCGACGAAATCAAGTTCCAGACGAACCTGGCCGTCGAAGGCATCCTGGTCGACGCCGACACGATCGCCCGCTGCCTGGACCGCTGGGCAGACACCTCCGACACGCTCGGCGACGGCGGCGGCGATGACGAGGGCCTCGAGAACCTGGAAGTCGGCAAGGACGACGACTTGGGTGCGGCCGGCGACTCCGGCGTCGACGCCAAGGGCGACGACACACCCGTCGTCCGCTTCGTCAACAAGGTTCTGGTCGACGCGATCCGTCGCGGCGCTTCGGACATCCACTTCGAGCCCTACGAGACGGATTTCCGGGTGCGCATGCGCATCGACGGCATCCTGAAGAACGTCGCGAAGGCGCCGTCGAAGCTCTCGACCCGAATCGCCGCGCGCCTGAAGGTCATGGCGCAGCTGGACATCGCGGAAAAGCGAGTCCCGCAGGACGGGCGCATCAAGCTCAACCTGTCCAAGACGAAGCAGATCGACTTCCGCGCGAGCACCCTGCCGACGCTGTTCGGCGAGAAGGTGGTGCTGCGTATCCTCGACGGCAGCGCGGCCAAGCTCGGCATCGACAAGCTCGGCTACGAGGACGACCAGAAGGATCTGTTCCTCAGCGCTATCGCCAAGCCCTACGGCATGGTGCTCGTGACCGGCCCGACTGGCTCGGGTAAGACGGTGTCGCTCTATACGGCGCTCAACATCCTCAACGACGAGACCCGCAACATCTCGACGGTCGAGGATCCGGTCGAAATCCGCGTCGCGGGCATCAATCAGGTCCAGCAGAACCAGAAGCGCGGCATGACGTTCGCCGCCGCCCTGCGCTCGTTCCTGCGCCAGGACCCGGACGTCATCATGGTCGGCGAAATCCGCGACCTCGAGACGGCCGAGATCGCCGTCAAGGCGGCGCAGACCGGTCACATGGTGCTGTCGACCCTGCACACGAACGACGCGCCGCAGACCGTCGCCCGCCTGATGAACATGGGCATCGCGCCCTACAACATCATTTCGTCGGTCTCGCTGATCATCGCCCAGCGTCTCGCCCGCCGCCTGCATGACTGCAAGCGCCCGGTCCAGCTCCCCGAGCACGCCCTGATCGCCGAGGGCTTCACGCCCGAGGAAATCGCGACCGGCTTCACGGTGTACGAAGCCGTTGGTTGCCCGGATTGCACCGAGGGGTACAAGGGGCGGACGGGCATCTACCAGGTCATGCCGATGACGGAAGAGATCCAGGCGATCATTCTGGAAGGCGGGAACGCCATGCAGATCGCTCAGGCGTCGCAACGTTCTGGCATCCGGGATCTGCGCCAGTCCGCGCTCATGAAGGTGCGCAACGGCGTCACCAGCCTTGCCGAAATCAACCGCGTCACGAAGGACTAAGGGACTAAGCCATGTCCGCGAGCCGATCGACAGTCAAAACCACCGCCCGCGCCAACGACGGCCTGCAGACCTTCACCTGGGTCGGCAAGGACAAGCGCGGCGTCGTCATGAAGGGCGAGCAGGCGGCGAAGAACATCAACCTGGTCAAGGCGGAACTGCGCCGGCAGGGAATCACGCCGCAGACGGTGAAGCCGAAGTCGAAGCCTCTGTTCGGTGCGGCCGGCAGCGCGATCAAGCCGCGTGACATCGCGATCTTCAGCCGCCAGATCGCCACGATGATGAAATCGGGCGTGCCGATCGTGAGCGCGCTCGAGATCATCGGCAACGGCAACAAGAATCCGCGCATGCGCGCGATGGTCGACTCGATCCGGGGCGACATCCAGGGCGGCATGTCGTTCACCGAGGCGCTGACCAAGCATCCGGTGCAGTTCGACGAGCTCTACCGCAACCTCGTCCGTGCCGGCGAAGCCGCAGGCGTGCTCGAGACGGTGCTCGATACGATCGCCACCTACAAGGAAAACCTCGAGGCACTGAAGGGCAAGATCAAGAAGGCGATGTTCTACCCGGCGATGGTCGTCGCCGTTGCGCTGATCGTCAGCGCGATTCTTCTCGTGTTCGTCGTGCCGCAGTTCCAGGAAGTGTTCAAGGGCTTCGGCGCCGACCTGCCCGCCTTCACACTGATGATCATCCACCTCAGCGACTTCATGGTGTCGTGGTGGTGGCTGATGCTGCTTGGACTTATCGGCGCAGGCGTCGCATTCATTGCGGCGAAGAAGCGCTCGCTCGCGTTCCAGCACTTCCTCGATCGCATGATCCTGAAGGTGCCGGTGATCGGCCAGATCATGCACAACTCATCGATCGCACGCTTCTCGCGCACGCTCGGCGTTACGTTCAAGGCGGGCGTGCCGCTGGTCGAGGCGCTGGATACCGTCGCAGGCGCAACGGGTAACGCGGTCTACACCGACGCGGTCTATCGCATCCGCGACGACGTGGCGGTCGGCTACCCGGTCAACATGGCGATGAAGCAGGTCAACCTGTTCCCGCACATGGTCATCCAGATGACGGCGATCGGCGAAGAAGCCGGCGCGCTCGACACCATGCTCTTCAAGGTCGCCGAGTTCTATGAGCAGGAGGTCAACAACGCGGTCGACGCGCTGTCCAGCCTGCTCGAGCCGATGATCATGGTGTTCCTCGGCGTGATCGTCGGCGGCATGGTCGTGGCCATGTACCTGCCGATCTTCAAGCTCGCTTCGGTCGTCTGACGCTGGATGGCGTTTCTCGATCAGAACCCCCAGCTCGGTTACCCGCTCGCAGCAGGCTTCGGCCTGCTGGTAGGCAGTTTCCTCAACGTCGTCATCCTCCGGCTGCCGACGCGGCTGGAGTGGACGTGGAAGCGCGATTCGCGCGAAGTGCTCGGGCTCGACGAGGTCTACGACCCGCCGCCGCCGGGCATCGTGGTCGAGCGCTCGCATTGCCCGCACTGCAAGCACGTCCTCAGCTGGTACGAGAACATCCCGCTCTTCAGCTGGCTGGCGTTGAGGGGCCGCTGCCGGCACTGCAAGGCGCCGATTTCGCCGCAGTACCCGCTCGTCGAACTCATGACGATGCTGCTGTTCCTCGCCTGCGTGGCCCGTTTCGGGTTCGGCTGGCAGGGTTTCGGCGCGATGCTGTTCACCGGCTTCCTGATCTCGATGTCGGGCATCGACCTGCGCACGCAGCTGTTGCCCGATTCACTGACGCTCCCGTTGATGTGGCTGGGCCTGATCGCGGCGTCGGACCATCTCTACATCCCCGCCAAGCCCGCGCTGATCGGCGCGGCCGTGGGCTACGCGAGCCTGTGGTCGGTGTGGTGGCTGTTCAAGCAGCTCACCGGCAAGGAAGGCATGGGGCACGGTGACTTCAAGCTGCTCGCAGCGATCGGTGCGTGGACGGGTCTGCGGGGCATCCTGCCGACGATACTGATCGCCTCGCTCGCGGGCGCGATCATCGGCTCGATCTGGCTGGCGATGAAGGGCCGCGATCGCGCAACGCCGATTCCCTTCGGCCCCTATCTCGCGATCGGCGGCTGGATCGTGTTTTTCTGGGGCGACACGCTGGTCAACAGCTACCTGCAGTTCGCGCACCTGCGTTGACCTCGGGTATGGCGGTAACGCCCAAACCGGGCTTCCGGCCCGATATCGAAGGGTTGCGGGCGCTGGCAATAGTGCTGGTCGTCGCGTGCCACGCGGGACTGCCGGGCTTCGCCGGCGGGTTCATCGGCGTCGACGTGTTCTTCGTGATCTCCGGGTACGTGATCACGCGATTGCTCGTCTCCGAATGGGCGGCGAACGGACGCGTCGATTTCACTGCGTTCTACGCGCGCCGCGCGAGACGTCTCGTCCCAGCACTGCTACTGATGCTCGGAGCGACGGGGTTCGCGGCCGCTGTACTGCTCGCGCCGTGGGAACAGTCCGAGCAGTCGGTGTCCATTACGGCGGCCGCGCTTTGGATCAGCAACATCCGCTTCGCGCTTGCCGATCTCGACTATTTCGCGCCCGAAGGCGCGTCCAACGTGGTGCTTCATACCTGGTCGCTCGGCGTCGAGGAGCAGTTTTACCTCGTATGGCCCGCCTGGCTGCTCGCGTGTCTCGGCGCATGGAGCTGGCAACGCCGTAATGCCAGTACGAGTCAGCTGCTCGCAAGTCTCTCCGCCACGTTGCCAATCGCCCTCTTTCTAGCCGCAGCGATGACAGTCGCTGCGCCGCGACTGGGCTTCTACATGATGCCGGCGCGATTCTGGCAATTCACTGTCGGTGCGCTCGTCTATGCGGCAGTCGACGAGCGTCGCCGCACAGCCGGTCCGCGGGCAGCGGCTTTTGTCGGCGTCGTCGGGTGCGCGTCAATCGGGCTCGCGTGCGCACTGATCGACAGTCGCACGTCGTATCCCAGTCCGTGGTCACTCGCACCGACCCTCGGGGCGGCGTTGCTTCTCGCCGCGGGCAGTCTGGCGCCAGGCAACGCCGTCAGTAACGTGTTGTCGACTCGCGCGGGGCAGGCCATCGGGCGTTTGTCGTACGGCTGGTACCTGTGGCACTGGCCACTACTCGTGCTTGGCAGCGGCGCCGTGATCGTGCCGAGCGTGTCACTGCGCATTGCACTCTCGCTCGCCGCGCTTGGCCTGGCTGCGATCTCCTATCGCCTCGTCGAACGGCCGCTGCGTCGCCCCGACGGCCGTCGCGCCGGGCAACTACGCTCGCTGGCGACAGCGGTTTCGGCATTGCTCGCGGTGGCGCTCGGCGCGTACACGTGGGCACAGCATGTGCCGCGCTGGATGCACATCGCATCCCAGCAGCGAATCGAGGCGGCGCGGACGGATATACCTTCCATCTACGGGAAAGGCTGCGACGACTGGTACAACAGCGACCGCCTCATGCCGTGCATCGACGGCGACCGGCACGCGCCCCATACGGCCGTGGTCCTAGGCGACAGCGTTGCATTGCAGTGGTATCCCGCACTCGCGAAAGTCTTCGCACGCGAAGGCTGGCGCCTCATCGTCCTGACCAAATCGTCGTGCCCGGCCGCAGATATCGACTTCGTCTACGAGCGGATCGGTCGGCGCTACGACGAGTGCACGCGATGGCGGCGTGCTGCGCTCGACTACGTTGTGCATGCGACGCGAGCGGACCTGGTCCTGATTGGTTCGTCGGCGGCGTATCCGTTTTCGCGGACCGAATGGTCGGCCGGTACGCGCAGTGTCCTGGCAAGTCTCGCTCCGGCCACACCCCGGATCTACGTGATTCGCCCAACGCCAATGCTTGGCTTTGACGGTCTTGCCTGCCTTGGTCGCCTCGCATGGCGCCCGGAATGGTTGCGCTCCGCGGCCGGCTGCTCCGTTCCTATGCAACATGCTTCGGCGTTCGACGGCGTGCGCGACGCGATTGCCGCGTACCCGACGGTTCGCATTGTCGATCTCGATACAGACGTGTGTCCGAATGGGCGGTGCTCGGCCTATCGCGACGGCCGTATCGCCTATCGAGATGGCATGCACCTCACCGCATCGTTCGCGCAGACGTTCGAACCCCAATTCCGCCGTGCGCTGGAGCCCGGCATACGCGATGCGGAAGGTCAGCCGGTCGCGAGCCGCTGATAACGCTCATGAAGGGCGTGGGCCTGATTGGTCAGTGCTTCGCGCGTTCCCGTGTTGACGACCACATCGTCCGCGATCGCCAGACGCTGCGCCCGGGTCGCCTGTGCAGCGATCATGCGGTCGGCGAGCGCGCCGTCGATTCCGTCACGGGCGATCAGGCGCTCGTGCTGCACTTCGACCGGCACGTCGACGACGAGGATGCGGGAAAAGTAGGGATATGACGCACGCCCGCCGCCTTCGGCCAGCAGCGGGATCGCCGCGACGACGTAGGGCGATGTCGCCTCGCGGCACCGCTGCTCGATCGTGCTGCGGACCAGCGGATGCACGATCGCTTCGAGCGCAGCGCGCGCGTCGGGTGCGTCGAAGACGCGTCGTCGCAGTGCGGCGCGGTCGAGCTGGCCGTCGGGTTGCAGGACATCGGCGCCGAAGCGTGCGACGACCGCCGCCAGCCCGGGCGTGCCCGGCGCTACGACCTCGCGCGCAATGACGTCGGCATCGACCACCTCGATACCTCGCGCTTCGAACTGCCGCGCGACTTCCGATTTGCCGCACGCGATGCCGCCGGTCAGGCCGATGACATAGGGCTGCATGGCGACCTCCGCGTCCAGCCTAGCCGACATCGAAGAAGCCGCGGATGCCGGCCACGCCTTGCGCGCCGTGGCCACGCGCGATGTCGATGTCGGCCGGGCCGACCCCACCGATGGCATAAAGGGGCAGCGACGTGTGTTCACGCAAGGCCGCGAAGCCGGTCCAGCCCATGGGCGACTTGTCGGGATGCGATGGCGTGGCGGCGACATGGCCCAGCACCGCAAAGTCGCATCCCAAGCGTTCGGCCGCCGCGAGGTCGTGGGCGTCGTGGCAGGACGCGCCGACGAGCACGTCGGGACCGAGCGGTCGTGCATCCAAGGTGCCGAGCTGGGCGGCGCGCAGGTGGACGCCGATGCGGAGGCGTCGCGCGGTTTCGATGTCCCCGTTGAGCAGGACCTCGGCGCCCACGGCACGGCAGCGCTCGATGGCGCGCTCGACGGCGGATCGCCAGCGTTCCGGTGGCGTCCCCGGCGAACGCAGCTGCACGCGACGGACACCGCTGTCGAGCGCTGACGCCAGCCGCTCGAGCCATGGATCCAGATCGTCGCCGAGCGCAGGCGTCACCGCGTACACCGGCGATTGCAGCAGCGCCGCGACCACCGGGCGATCCGCCGGCGGCATGTCGTAGCGCGCGAGCTTGTCGGCGGGCACCCAGGCGAGCGCCTGCCCTTCCCGTCCACGCACGGCGCCGGTCCATGCCTCGACGATGCGCACGTCGAGCACGAGCGCCTTGTCCGGGTACTGCTGCGGCACGCGGATGAGCGCAGCGCCAACGCGCGCGTCGATGCCGAGCTCCTCGTGCAGCTCGCGAGCAAGCGCCTGCTCGGGTGTCTCGCCCGGCTCGCATTTGCCGCCCGGAAATTCCCAGAGCCCGGCGAGGTCGCGACCTTCGGTACGCCGCGCCAGCAGCACGCGGCCACGGGCGTCGCGAATGACCCCCGCGACGACGTGGATCGAGCGACGCGCCTCAGCCATGGCCCGGACACGACACCGGCGCGACCGTGAGGCCGCGCCGGCGAGGGGTACCGCGTGCGCGTTGTCCGGTCAGGCGAGCTGGCCGTGGCAGTGCTTGTACTTCTTGCCGCTGCCGCAGGGACACGGGTCGTTGCGACCGATTGTCGCGCCTGCAGCCGCAGCCGCCGCGCCACCCGCCGCGAGCACGTCGCCCGCTTCCTCGTCGGCGCCGAAGCCGCCGACGTCGGCATGCTGGAACTGCATCTGGCGCGCCTGCGCTTCAAGCTGCGCGCGTGCGGCGGCTTCTTCCTGCGCGATCTCCTCCTCGGTGCGGATGCGCACGCGGGCGAGCAGCGTTACGACTTCGCGCTTGACCTTCTCCAGCATCTCGGAGAACAGCTCGAACGCTTCGCGCTTGTACTCCTGCTTCGGCTGCTTCTGCGCGTAGCCGCGCAGGTGGATGCCCTGGCGCAGGTAATCCATGCGCGCGAGGTGCTCCTTCCAGTTCTGGTCGAGCACGTTGAGCATGATGTGCTTCTCGAGCATGCGGGCGGTCTCGCTGCCCAACGTCTGCTCGCGATCGTCGAAGTGCTTGGTCACCGCGTCTTCGACGTGCGTCAGGATACCCTGCGCGTCGAGTTCCGGCGACGACTTGACCAGCGCGTCGAGGTCGAGCTGCACGCCGAAGTCCTCGGCGATGGTCGCCTCCAGGCCGCGCAGGTCCCACTGCTCGTCGATCGAGTTCGGGGGACCGAACTTCTCGACCGTCTCGGCGACCACGTCGCCGCGGATCGCGACGATGTTCTCGGCGATGTCGTCGGCTTCGAGCAGCTCGTCGCGCTGGCCGTAGATGACCTTGCGCTGGTCGTTGTTGACGTCGTCGAACTCGAGCAGGTTCTTGCGGATGTCGAAGTTGTGCGCCTCGACCTTCCGCTGTGCGTTCGCGATCTGCTTGGTGACCAGCGGCGACTCGATGATGTCGTCTTCCTTCAGGCCCATGCGCGCCATGACGCGCTGCACCCAGTCGGCCGCGAAGATGCGCATCAGGTTGTCTTCGAGCGACAGGTAGAAGCGCGACGAACCCGGGTCGCCCTGACGGCCCGAACGGCCGCGCAACTGGTTGTCGATACGACGCGACTCGTGGCGTTCGGTACCGACGATGTGCAGGCCGCCCGCGGCCTTGACCGCCTCATGGCGCGCCTGCCATTCCGACTTCAGGCGCTGCCTGGTGACTTCGTCGACTTCGCCGTTCGCTTCGAGCGCGGCGAGTTCGGATTCGAGCGAACCGCCGAGCACGATGTCGGTACCGCGACCGGCCATGTTCGTCGCGATCGTGATCGCGCCCGGACGGCCCGCCTGCGCGACGATGTGCGCTTCGCGCTCGTGCTGCTTGGCGTTGAGCACCTCGTGCGGAATGCGCAGCTCCTCGAGCTGCTTGCTCAGCATCTCGGAGACTTCGATCGACGTGGTGCCGACCAGCACCGGCTGCTTCTTCTCGTAGCAGGCCTTGATCTCGTTGATGACCGCGCGGTACTTGCCGTTGCGGTTGAGGAACACCGCGTCCGGATGGTCCTTGCGGATCATCGCGCGGTTGGTCGGGATCACGACCACTTCCAGGCCGTAAATCGACTGGAATTCGTAGGCTTCCGTATCCGCCGTACCGGTCATGCCGGCCAGCTTGCCGTACATGCGGAAGAGGTTCTGGAAGGTGATCGACGCGAGCGTCTGGTTCTCGCGCTGGACCGGCACGCCTTCCTTCGCTTCCACCGCCTGGTGCAGGCCGTCGGACCAGCGACGGCCCGGCAGCGTGCGGCCGGTGAATTCGTCGACGATGACCACCTCGCCATCGCGCACGATGTAGTCGACGTCGCGCTGGTAGATCGCGTGTGCGCGCATCGCGGCGTTGAGGTGATGCACGACGCTGAGATGGCGCGGGTCGTAGAGATCCTCGTCCTCGCCAAGGATCCCGGCCTGGCGAAGCAACTGTTCCGCGTGCTCCTGACCCGCTTCGGACAGGAACACCTGCTTGCCCTTCTCGTCGACCCAGAAATCGCCCTCGCCCTCTTCCGTCGCCTGGCGGACGAAGCTCGGAACGATGCGGTTGACCTTGATGTAGAGCTCCGGCGATTCGTCGGCCGGGCCCGAAATGATGAGCGGCGTGCGCGCTTCGTCGATCAGGATGGAGTCGACTTCGTCGACGATCGCGAAGTTGAGGCCGCGCTGCACGCGATCCTGCTTCGACAGCGCCATGTTGTCGCGCAGGTAGTCGAAGCCGATCTCGTTGTTAGTCGCGTAGGTGATGTCGGCGGCGTAAGCGGCATGCTTGTCCGACGACGGCATGCCCGGATACACGACGCTGGTCGTCAGGCCGAGCCAGCCGTACAGCTTGCCCATGGTCGCGGCGTCGCGACGGGCAAGGTAGTCGTTCACCGTCACCACGTGCACGCCCTTGCCTTCGAGCGCATTGAGGTAGACGGGCAGCGTCGCGGTCAGCGTCTTGCCTTCGCCCGTGCGCATCTCGGCGATCTTGCCCAGGTGCAGCACCATGCCGCCGATCAGCTGCACGTCGAAGTGGCGCATGCCCATGACGCGGACCGAGGCCTCGCGGCAGACCGCGAACGCCTCGGGGAGCAGCTTGTCGAGCGATTCGCCGGTTTGGATGCGCTGCTGGAACTCCGGCGTCTTCGCCTTCAGCTCCTCGTCGCTCAGCTTCTGCATCTGCGGTTCGAGGGCGTTGATCTTGTCGACGGTGCGCTGCAGCTGACGCAGGAGGCGTTCGTTGCGGCTGCCGAAGACACGGGTGAGCAGGCTGTTGAGCATGACGGACCGGTTGAAAAAGGGGCTGCAGCGACGTTCGAGCGTCGCCGCCAATAAAAAAGGGCGCTGGGCGCCCTTTTACGGCATCGCGGATTGTAGCTGGAGGCGGCGGACGGCGTTTACAAGCCGGCCGGCAGCGGGTCAGCCGCGCAGCGCGCCCTGAAGGAACGGGCGCGGATTCACCACGCGACCGTCCTGCCAGACTTCGAGATGCACGTGCGCGCCCGTCGACCGCCCGGTCGAGCCCGCCTTCGCGATCTCATCGCCCGCACGGACGAGTTCGCCCTGATGGCGCTCCAGTCGCGAGTTGTGCGCGTAGCGCGTCACATAGCCGTTGCCGTGGTCGATCTCGACGACGTTGCCGTAGCCCGAGCGCTCGCCGACGAAGCTGACCACGCCATCGGCGACCGCGAGCACGGGGTCGCCGGTGTTCGCCGAGAAGTCGATGCCCTTGTGGAATTCGCCGCCGCCAGCGATCGGATCGGCACGATCGCCGAAGCCGGAGGTGACGTAGCTGTCGAGCACCGGCGCGCGCGAGGGCACGGCGGCCAACGTGAGCTTGCGATCGGTCAGCAGCGTGTCCAGCACGGTCAGCTGGTCACCCGAGCTGCGCAGCTGTCGCGACAGCAGGTCGAGGCTCTGGCCCAGCTCGGCCTTCGGCATGTCGTGGACCGGGCCCGCGCCGCCGACGCCGACCGGGCGGTCGAAGTCGAATTCGCCGTCCTTGAGGCCGCCCATGCGGGTGAGGCGTTCGCCGAGCGCGTTCAGGCGGTTGGCCTGCGCCTGCAGCTCGCCGACGCGCGCCGCCAGTGCATTGACCTCGCGCTGCGCCTGCCCCGGCGCAAGGCGCGCCTGCGCCAGCTGCTGCTGGTAGTGCTGGCCGGAGATGGCCGAGCCGGCGACGCCGCCGGCGACCAGCAGCGCGAGGCCGCCGGCCATGAAGATCGAGAGCGCCAGCGCCGGGCGCCGGGCTGCACGCTCGCCGAGGACGGCAAGCGCGTCGCTGATGAGATCGCGGGGATTTACGATGGCCGAAACGCTCATAGGTCCGATGTCAGATTCCACGCCCAGATCCCGGAAGAAGGCCACCGGTCCCGTCCGTGCACCGCTCGATGCGTTGCTGGATGGACCGGGCGGCGACCCCGTGCGTCGAGCCCTGTGGCTCGATGACCTGGACGGTCGATTACGCCCATGCCTGCCGGAAGGACTGGCCGCGCACGCGCGGCTCGCGAACTTCGATCGCGGCAGACTCGTGTTTGTCGTCGACGCTCCGGTCTGGCAGGCCAAGCTGCGGCTGGCCATCCCGGAACTCCTTCATGCGGCCCGATCCATCGGGCTTGCTGCGGACGACGTCGTGATCAGGACATCGCCGGGGACGTCCACCGACCGACCGGTCAGGGCACCTCGTCCCATGTCCGCCGAAACGCAGAAGGCGCTGCAGGCGGCGTTGGCATCGCTGAGGGACGCCGAATAGGTCCCGTACGCGTGATGCCCCTCCCGTACGGCACGGTATCCGGACGGCGAAGTGGCGCATCGTACGCAGCCCCGGAGGCGGGGGTGTTAACAGCCCGGTAAGCGAGGCGACGGTTTCGTTAAGACCGGGTTATTCGTCACCGGAAATTCACCCGGGTGACGACGAACGGTCGTGATGCCTGCCCCGAAACGACCGCGGCGCGAACCCGAGGGCCGCGCCGCGCAATGCAAGTCGTTGATTGGAAAGGCCGAGGCCGATCAGATCGTCCCGAGCGCCGGCAGGCCGGCCGAGCCGAAGACCACGGGCGTCGGCTCGGAGTCGGTGAAGGTCACCTCCTCCCACGCGCCCTGCTCCGCCAGCAACGCCCGCACCAGCTTGTTGTTGAGGGCGTGGCCCGACTTGTAGCCCTCATAGGCACCGATGATCGGGTGACCGGCGAGATACAGGTCGCCGACGGCATCGAGGATCTTGTGACGCACGAATTCGTCGGCGTAACGCAGGCCGTCGTCGTTCAGCACGCGGAACTCGTCGAGCACGATCGCGTTGTCCATCGAGCCGCCGAGGCCGAGGTTGCGCTCGCGCATGTACTCGAGGTCGCGCATGAAACCGAACGTGCGTGCACGGCTCACTTCGCGGATGTAGGCCTCGGTCGAGAAATCGACGACCGCGCGCGACTGCGACGCCGGGATGGCCGGGTGGTCGAACTGCACGGTGAAGCCGATGCGGAAGCCGTCATGCGGCGTGAAGCGCGCGAACTTGTCGCCCTCACGCACCTCGACCTCGCGTGTCACGCGGATGAAGCGCTTCGGCTTCTCCTGCTCGGCGATGCCCGCCGATTGCAGAAGGAACACGAACGGGCCTGCAGAGCCGTCCATGATCGGCACTTCGGCCGCGGACAGCTCGATGTAGCAGTTGTCGATGCCGAGGCCGGCGAGCGCGGACAGCAGATGTTCGACGGTCTGGATCTTCGCCGGGCCGCAGCTCAGGCCGGTGCAGAGGATCGTCTCGGTGACGAGGTCGGCACGTCCCGGAACGTCGACGACCGGATCGAGGTCGGTGCGACGGAAGACGATGCCGGTGTCGACCGGTGCCGGGCGCAGCGTCATGAACACCTTTTCGCCGCTATGCAGACCGACGCCGGTCGCGCGGATGGTGTTCTTCAGGGTGCGCTGACGCAGCATGGGTCGTGGTCGAGCCTGGTATTAGCCGGTCGGAAAAGTTAACACGGGGTCCGCTGAACCTGAACGGAAAACCCGGCACGGGCTGTTTCACCGACGGCTTATAAGCGGGACCCGCCGTGAACGGAAAGTCATGCGGACCGGTTGGGGCACTGATGCGCCGACGGCCGGTCACCGAAGACGCAAAACGGTGGGATGCCACGACGGCATCCCACCCCAATCGACGGCCGACGGACAGGCGGCCGAAGTAGTCGACGTCGCGCGTGCGACGTGTGCTGCAGCCGATGCGATGCACGCATCGGCATGACGACTAATCGCGAGAGGGCCCGCCATCGCGGCCCGCTCGCGCGGTGCGTCAGTCCGCCTGGCGACGCAGGAAGGCCGGGATGTCGAGGTAGCTGTCGCCACCGAAATCCGCGACCGCCGGGGTCGACGCCGGTGCGGACGGCGCTGCGTCGACGCGCGTGCGCAGGCCGCTGGTGAAGCTCGGCACGCCGCTCGAGACGTTCGGCGAGTACGCGTTCGCGACTTCGTCGATCGGCAGACCCGTGGTGCCATCGCGCTTGCTCGCGACGACCTGCATCTGCGGACGACGCTGCGGCTCGAACGTGCTCGCGCGCGCGGCGTTGCGGTTGAGGCCCGTCGCCACGACGGTGACGCGCACTTCGTCCTGCATGTCCGGATCGAGCACGGTGCCGATGACGACCGTCGCGTCCTCCGACGCGAACTGCTCGACCGTGCGGCCGACTTCGTCGAACTCGGCCATCGTGAAGTCTGGGCCGGCAGTGATGTTGACGAGGATGCCGTTCGCGCCCGACAGGTTGACGTCGTCGAGCAGCGGGTTCTGGATCGCCGCTTCGGCCGCAGCCTGCGCGCGATCGTCGCCACGCGCGGCGCCCGTACCCATCATCGCGAGACCCATCTCGCTCATGACGGTGCGCACGTCGGCGAAGTCGACGTTGATCAGGCCCGGACGGACGATGAGATCGGCGATGCCCTGCACGGCGCCGAGCAGCACGTCGTTCGCGGCGCGGAACGCCTGGATCATCGTCGCGTTGCGACCGAGCACGGTGATCAGCTTCTCGTTCGGAATCGTGATCAGCGAGTCGCAGTGGTGCGACAGCTCCTCGATGCCCTTGAGCGCGACCTGCATGCGGCGGCGGCCTTCGAACGGGAACGGCTTGGTCACGACGGCGACGGTCAGGATGCCCATCTCCTTCGCGAGCTGCGCGACGACCGGCGCGGCGCCGGTGCCGGTGCCGCCGCCCATGCCGGCGGTGATGAACACCATGTCGGCGCCCTGCAGCGCGTCCATGATGCGGTCGCGATCTTCCAGCGCGGCCTGGCGGCCGACTTCCGGATTCGCGCCTGCGCCGAGGCCCTTGGTGACGTTGCCGCCGAGCTGCAGCTGCAGCTTCGCGCCGCAGTTCTTGATCGCCTGCGAGTCGGTGTTGGCGGTGATGAACTCCACGCCGTCAACGCTGCTGTTGACCATGTGGGCCACGGCGTTGCCGCCGCCACCGCCCACGCCCACCACCTTGATGACGGCATTCGGCGCCATCTTCTCGACCAGTTCGAATTGCATGTCCGTTGTCCTCGTTGTTGGTGCAGGCATTCGTTACGTCCCCGATGCCCGCTTTATTTGATGTCTATTGTTGCTGATGTACGAAACGCTTTGTGTTGTCGCTACGAAAATTTCTTCGACTTTTCTTCGTTGTCACCGCCCACGCACGACGACGACGCGCTCTGCCCTCAGAACTCGCCGCGATACCAGTTCTTCAATCGACTCAGGAAGCCGCCTGCACGACCGGTCGGCAGCATCGGCCGACGCGGGTTCTCGATCTGGCTGCCCATGAGCAGCAGGCCCACGCCGCTGGCGTGCACCGGATTGCCGACGACTTCGCCCAACCCCGTGACGTGCTGCGGAATGCCCACGCGCACCGGCATCTGCAGCATCTCTTCCGCGAGTTCCACGACGCCTTCCATCTTCGACGCGCCACCCGTCAGCACCATGCCGGCGCGGACGTGCTGCTCGAAGCCAGAGCGGCGCAGCTCGGCCTGCACCATCTCGAAGATTTCCTCGTAACGCGCCTGCACCGCCTGCGCGAGCGATGCGCGCGGCATGCGACGCGGCGGGCGGTCGCCCACGCTCGGCACCTGGATCGACTCTTCCGCAGTCGCCATCTGCGCCAGCGCGCACGCGTAGCGGACCTTGATCTGCTCGGCTTCCGGCGTCGGCGTGCGCAGCATGTGCGCGATGTCCTCGGTGACCTTGTCGCCGGCGATCGGCAGGCTCGCGCTGTGCGCGATCGCACCCTGCACGAACACCGCGATGTCGGTCGTGCCCGCGCCGATGTCGACGCAGACCACGCCGAGCTCGCGCTCGTCCGGCGTCAGCACCGCCTGCGACGAGGCGAGCACCGACAGGATCAGGTCGTCCACTGCGAGGCCGCACTTCTGCACGCACTTGCTGATGTTGGCGGCCGCCGACTGCGCGCAGATCACCAGGTGGGCATGCACCTCGAGGCGCACGCCGGTCATGCCGACCGGGTTGCGGATGCCTTCCTGCGAGTCGTCGAGCACGTAGTCGCGCGGGATAGCGTGCAGGATCTTCTGGTCCGCCGGGATCGCGACGGCCTTCGCCGCTTCGAGCACGCGATCGAGGTCGGCGTACGTGACCTCGTTGTTGTCGCGGATCGGCGCGATGCCCTGCGAGTTCCGGCACTGGATGTGGCTGCCGGAGATCGAGGCGTAGACCGAGCGGATCTCGCAGCCGGCCATCAGCTCGGCTTCCTCGATCGCGCGCTGGATGGACTGCACCGTCGAATCGATGTCGACGACGACGCCGCGGCGCATGCCGCGCGATTCGTGCGAGCCGAGTCCGATCACTTCGATCGGCTGGCCGGGCAGATATTCGCCGACCAACGCCGTCACCTTGGAGGTGCCGATGTCGAGGCCGACGATCAGTGATTTGTCGCCCTTGCGGTTCATGTGAGAGACGAAGTGGGGAATCGGGGGAAGACGAACGCAGCGCGCGGCGCCGGCGTTGCGGATAGGGCGCGCTTGATCGTGTCGATCGCGGCGGTCCACGGAGTGATCGGCAGCTCGGCGGCGGCGGCCGTGGGCTTCGCGGGTGCAGGCGCCGACGGCGTGCTCCACACGAGCGCGAAACCATTGGTGTAGCGAAGGTCGGCACGCTCGATGTGGCGCTCGGGATTCACCAGCAGCTGCGGCATCAGGCGCACGAAACGGCCGATGCGCGCACGCGCTTCCGCACGACCGACAATCACCTGCGTGGGAATGCCGCCGTGTGCCCGATCGAGCAGCGTGAGCGTCCAGCTGCCGCGCGGATCGAGCACGACGGTGTCGACCTGCATGCCGATCGGCGCGAACAGCGTGCGCGCCTGCTGGTAGAGCTCGACCACGTCGCGCGTGCGCGCATCCGGGCCGTCGAAATTCGGAAGACCAGCCGGCACCTGCGCGCCGCGCGCATCGAACAGCGCGCCGCGGTCGGACAGCAGGCGATCCTTGCCCCAGCGCGCGAACGGGCGATGCTCGGTGATCGACACTTCCAGCACGTCGGGCCAGCGCTTCCGCACCTGTGCCTGGTCGACCCACGGCAGCTTGGCGACCGCCGCCTGCGCGCCCTGCAGGTCGACGGCGAAATAACCGTGCTTCGCGTACGGAAGCAACGCCGCCTGCACGAGCTTCGGGTCGACATGTTCGAAACGGCCCGTCGCACGCAGATGCGTGAGCGGCCAGCGCTCGGCGCCGATCCATCCGCGCAGCACGGCGACCACCGGCAGCGCAACGAGCGCTACCGCGATCAGCCAGCCGGCGAGACGGAGCATCGGATTCACGCCGAGGCACCCCAGCGCGCGAGGCTCGACTCGAGCACGCGCCAGCACAGATCGGCGAATTCGATGCCGACCTGGCGCGCGGCCTTGGGCACAAGCGAGTGACTGGTCATGCCCGGCGCGGTGTTCACTTCGAGCAGGAAGAACTGGCCGGCGCGGCGATCGCGCATCACATCGACGCGCCCCCAGCCTTCGCAGCCCGCGGCCTTGAACGCTTCGACGGCGATGCGGCGGATCTCCGCCTCGTCCTCGCCTTCCAGACCCGGACACAGGTACTGCGTGTCCTCGGCGATGTACTTGGCGTTGTAGTCGTACCACTCGCCCTTCGGGACGATGCGGATCGACGGCAGCGCGACGAAGTCGTCGCCGTTCGCGATCACCGCGACGGTGAGTTCGTCGCCGACGACGAGCTGTTCCATCAGCATCTCGCCCGGATAGCGTGCGGCGAGTTCGACGGCTTCGTCGAGGCCCGCGTCGTCATGCACGCGCGACACGCCGACGCTCGAGCCTTCGCACGACGGCTTGACGATCACCGGCAGGCCGAGGCTGCGGCCCGCGGCATGCACGTCGTCGCCCTTCTTCAGGCGGATGTAGCGCGGCGTCGGCAGGCCGACGCTCAACCACACCTGCTTGGTGCGGATCTTGTCCATCGACAGCGCGGAGCCGAGCACGCCCGAACCGGTGTACGGAATGCGCAGCGCCTCGAGCAGGCCCTGCAGAACGCCGTCTTCGCCACCGCCCTTGTTGCCGTGGAGGATGTTGAACACGCGGTCGACGCGGCCGTCGCGGATCGCATCGACCAGCGCCGGAATGCCGTCGACGCCGAATGCATTCACGCCCTTCGACTGCAGCGCCTCCAGCACGTTGCGACCGGAGTCGAGCGAGACTTCGCGCTCGGAACTGGTGCCGCCCATGAGCACGGCGACGCGGCCGAAAACGGCCGGATCGGTGACGCGCGACGGGACGATGGCGATGCTCACGAATCGGCTCCTTCGAAACCGTGGGCCGCGATGTGTTGCGCGGCGTGGCCGATGTCGCCCGCGCCCATCATGAGCAGCAGGTCATCGGACTTGAGAACGTCGGGCAGCACGCGCGCGAGATCCGCAGCGCGCGACACGACGACAGGTTCGGTGCGTCCACGCGCGCGGATGGCGCGCGCCAGCGACTTCGCGTCGGCGCCCGCGATCGGCGCTTCGCCGGCGGGGTACACCTCGGTCAGCACCAGCACGTCGACTTCCGACAGCACCTGCGCGAAATCGTCGAACAGGTCGCGCGTGCGGCTGTAGCGGTGCGGTTGGAATGCGACGACGAGGCGCTTCTCGCCCCAGCCGCCGCGCGCGGCCTTGAACACCGCTTCGAGTTCTTTCGGGTGGTGGCCGTAGTCGTCGACCAGCGTGACCGTGCCGCCGCCGGTAACGGGCACCTGCGCGAGCAGGTTGAAGCGGCGACCGATGCCCGCGAAGTTCTCCAGCGCGCGACAGATCGCCACCTGCTCCACGCCGAGCTGCCAACCCACTGCGGCGGCCGCGAGCGCGTTCTGCACGTTGTGGCGACCCGGCAGCGCGAGCGTGGTCTCGCAGCGCGTGCCGTCGGGCATGCACAGCGTGAAACGCATGCGCGCGCCCTGCTGCGTCACGTTCTCGGCGCGCACGTCGGCCTCATCGGAGAAGCCGTAGGTGAGCACGTGGCGCGTTGCGTTCTTTGCGAGGCGCGCGACTTCCGGGTCGTCGATGCACAGCACCGCGAGGCCGTAAAACGGCAGGCGATGCAGGAATTCATCAAATGCCGCCTGCACCTTGGCGAAGTCGCCGCCGTAGTTCTCGAGGTGGTCGGCATCGATATTGGTGACGACGGCGATCTGCGGGTTGAGGCGCAGGAAGCTGCCGTCGGATTCGTCGGCCTCCGCGACCAGCCAGTCGCCGCCGCCGAGCTTCGCGTTCGCGCCGGCCGCGAGCAGCTGGCCGCCGATCACGAACGTCGGATCGATGCCGCCCTCGCCCAGCACGCTCGCCGTAAGCGATGTCGTGGTCGTCTTGCCGTGCGTGCCGGCGATCGCGATGCCGCGCTTGAAGCGCATCAGCTCGGCGAGCATCTCGGCGCGCGGCACGATCGGGATGCGCTTCTCGCGCGCCGCCATCAGTTCCGGGTTGTCGGCCTTGATCGCGCTCGACACGACGAGGCATTCGACGCCCTCGACGTTCGTCGCGTCATGGCCGCGATGCACGGTGATGCCGAGGCGGGCGAGGCGACGCGTGACTGCATTGTCCGCGTTGTCGGAACCCGACACCTGATAGCCCAGCGTGCACATCACCTCGGCGATGCCGCTCATGCCGACGCCGCCGATACCGACGAAATGCACGCGCGCGCCACCCTGGGCGGCGTCGTCGAGAAGGCGGTGGCGATGCGTTGCGATCATGCGGCGCGATCCATGGCGATCTGTTCCATGACGAGGTCGGCGACGCGCGATGCGGCGTCGGGCCGGGCCAGCGCGCGTGCGGCGTCGGCCATCGGCCGCAGCTCGGCGCGCGAGGCGAAGGATTCCAGGGTGTCGGCGAGCTTCGCCGCGAGGTGTTCGTCCTGCGGGAGCAGGCGCGCGGCGCCACGCTCGACGAGGAACTGCGCGTTCTTGGTCTGGTGGTCGTCGACCGCCTGCGGGAACGGCACGAGCACGCTGGCGACACCGACCGCGCAGACTTCGGCGAGCGTCAGCGCACCGGCGCGGCAGACCACGAGGTCGGCCCATGCGTACGCGGCGGCCATGTCCGCGATGAAAGGTTCCACGCTGGCATCGACGCCGGCGTCTCGATACGACGCGATCGCCGCATCGAGCATGCGTTCGCCGCACTGGTGACGGACCTGCCAGCGGGTGCGATCGCGCTGCGCAGCGATCGCCGTCGGCACCGCACGATTCAGTGCCGCCGCGCCCTGACTGCCGCCGAGCACCAACAGGCGCAGCGGGCCGTCGCGGTATTCGAAGCGCGTCGACGGCGGCGCCACTTCGGCGATCTCGGTACGCACCGGATTGCCGACGACCTCTTCCTTCGCGAAGCTGCCCGGGAATCCCGTCAGCACGCGACGCGCCATCTTCGACAGCACGCGATTGGTCATGCCCGGCGCGCGGTTCTGTTCGTGCACGAACAGCGGAACACCGGCGAGACGCGCAGCGAGTCCACCTGGGCCCGCCGCAAAACCACCGAAGCTGATCACCGCCTTCGGGCGACGACGCGACAGGATCGAGCGCGCAGCCGACACCGCGGACATCAGCTTGAACGGCGCGGCGAGCAGCGTCGCTGCGCCATTGCCGCGCACTCCGCGGATCGCGATCGTGTCGACGTCGATGCCGTGCTGCGGCACCAGCCGCGTTTCCATCCCGCCTTCGCTGCCGAGCCAGCCCACGGCAACGCCGCGGCGGCGCAGCTCGTGCGCAACGGCAAGGCCCGGGAAGATGTGCCCGCCCGTGCCGCCGGCGAGGATCATCACGCCCATCTCTGCATTCGCGTTGGCGCGAACGTCAGTCATGCGCTGCGTCCGAACACGGGTTCGACGCGCGGACGCAGGCGGTTGGTGCCGCGCGTGTCGTTGCGGCCGATCGGCGCAGGCGACATCGGCGCTGCCGACATCGGACGCGCGACGGGCGCATCCGAATGGGCTGCGGGCGCTGGTGCGCCGAAAGCGTCACGACGCAGCGCCACCTGGCGACGGGCGCGTTCCAGTTCGTAGGAGATGCGCAGCAGCAGGCCCATCGCACCCAGCGTCATGGCGAACGACGAACCGCCGTAGGAGATCAGCGGCAGCGTGAGGCCCTTGGTCGGCAGCAGGCCGAGGTTCACGCCGATCGACACCGTGCTCTGGATGCCGATCCACAGCGCGATGCCGAACGCGCAGTAGCCCGCGAAGTGTCGGCGCATTTCGACGCACTGCAGGCCGACCCACAGCGCGCGCGCGACGAGGCCCGCGTACAGCGCGATCACGAGGCAGACGCCAACGAAGCCGAGTTCCTCGGCGATCACCGCCATGATGAAGTCGGTATGCGCTTCGGGCAGGTACGACAGCTTGTGCACCGACGCGCCGAGGCCCGCACCGAACCATTCGCCGCGGCCCACCGCCATCAGCGCATTCGCGAGCTGGTAGCCGTCGCCGAACGGATCGGCGAACGGGTCGGTGAACGACGTCAGGCGTCGCACGCGGTACGGCTCAAGCAGGATCATCGCGCCGAGCGCGGGCAGCAGCGCGAACAGCGGGCCGACCAGGCGCGGCAGGTTCGCGCCGCCGAGCACCAGCATGCCGGCGGTCATCGCGAGGATGAGCGCAGACGAACCGAAGTCCTTCTGCACGGCGAGCAGCACGCCCGCGAACGCGCAGGCCACGCCGATCACCTTGATGATCGCGCGCCACGATGCGCTCACCTCTTCGCTGAAGCGCTTGAGGTAGGCCGCGAGCCACACCACCATCATCAGCTTCACCGCTTCCACGGGCTGGAAGTTGGTGAAGCCGAGATTGATCCACCGACGCGCGCCCTTCACCGTCACGCCGAGACCCGGCACGGCGACCACCAGCAGCAGCGCGAGGCCGACGATCGGCATCCACTGCGCGTAGCGCTCGATCGTCTTGAGTTCGATGCGCATCATCGCCATCGCGGCGACGGAACCTGCGAACAGGAACACGAGGTGGCGCGTCAGGTAATACGTCGGGCTCGTCGCCTGCGCGACCGAGCTCGAACCCACCATCACCACGCCGAGGCACAGCAGCGCGCCGATCAGGCCGAGCAGCCACGGATCGAAGCGACCGGTGATGGCGTCGAGTCGCGTGGCCTGGCGGGAGGACATGTCCATCAGCGCACCTTCAACGTCGCGAGGCCGATGAGGACGAGCACCACGGAGATGATCCAGAAGCGCACGATCACGCGCGGCTCGGGCCAGCCCTTGAGCTCGAAGTGATGGTGGATCGGCGCCATCTTGAAGACGCGCTTGCCGGTGAGCTTGAAGCTGGCGACCTGGATCATCACCGACAGCGTCTCGATGACGAAGATGCCGCCCATGATCACCAGCACGAGTTCCTGGCGGACGATCACCGCGATCGTGCCGAGCACGGCGCCGAGCGCGAGCGCGCCGATGTCGCCCATGAACACCATCGCGGGATAAGTGTTGAACCACAGGAAACCGAGGCCGGCGCCCGCGATCGCCGCACAGATGACGATGAGCTCACCCGCGCCCGGAATCTGCGGGATCTGCAGGTAGGTCGAGAACACCGCGTTGCCCGAGGCATACGCGAATACGCCGAGCGCGCAGGCGACCAGCACGGTCGGCATGATCGCGAGGCCGTCGAGGCCGTCGGTGAGGTTCACCGCGTTCGAGAAGCCGACGATCCACAGATACGCGATGAACACGAACGACACGCTCACCAGCGGCAGCGCGACCTGCTTGAACAGCGGGATGTAGAACGTCGTCGCCGCCGCCACGCCGGGGTTCGCGTAGTAGTAGAGGAACAGGCCGGCGCCGAGGCCGAACACCGACTGCAGGAAATACTTGGTGCGCGAGCGCATTCCGTTCGGATCGCGCTTGACGATCTTGATCCAGTCGTCCCACCAGCCGATCGCGCCGAACGCGATCATCACCGCGAGCACCAGCCACACGTAGCGGTTGCGCAGGTCGCCCCAGAGCAGCACCGACGCGAGCACGGTGAGCAGGATCAGTGCGCCGCCCATCGTCGGCGTGCCCGCCTTCGAGAAGTGCGACTGCGGGCCGTCCTTGCGGATCGGCTGGCCGCCCGCCTTCAGCTGGCCGAGGCGACGAATGACCGCCGGTCCCCACCAGAGCGAGAGGAACAGCGACGTCAGCGCGCTGAGGATGCCGCGGAACGTGAGATAGCCGAACAGGCCGAAGTGGCTCTGCAGCTGTTCGAGCCAGCGGGTGAGTTCAAGCAGCATGCGGATGTCCGTTGAGGAGCGCGGCGACGATTCGATCCATCGCACTGCCGCGGGAGCCCTTGATGAGCACGCGCACGTCGGCGGACAGATCCGCGCGCAGCGCCTCGGCGAGCGATTCGTGAGTGGCGAAATGGCGCGCGTTCGGGCCGAAGGCGTCGACCGCGGCGGCGCTGAGCGGGCCGAGCGCATAGAGCCGCGCGAGGCCGGCTTCACGTGCGCGCGTTCCGGCCTGCGCATGCAGCGCGACCGCGTCGTCGCCGAGTTCGCGCATGTCGCCGAGCACCAGCCACGACACACCCGGCATCGCGGCCAGGGTGTCGATCGCGGCGGCGAGCGAACCGGGGTTCGCGTTGTAGCTGTCGTCGATCAGCGTCGCACCGCTGCGCAGACGATGCGTGACGAGGCGGCCTGCGACGGGACGCGCGGTGGACAGGCCCGACGCGATCGTCGACAACGGAACGCCGGCGCCGATCGCGAGCGACGCGGCCGCCAATGCATTGCGCACGTTGTGGCGGCCCGGCATCGCGAGCTCGATCGACGCCTCGCCCTGCGGCGTGACGATCGTGAAGCTCGAACCGTTTTCGCTGAGCGCGATGTCGCGTGCGGTGACGTCGGCGCTGGTCTCGAGGCCGAAACGGATATGACGACGACCCGCCGCACGCTCGGCGAAATACGGCGCGAAGCTGTCGTCGGCATTGATCACCGCAACGCCGTCCGTGGGCAGCGCGTCGTAGATCGCGGCCTTGGTGTCGGCGACGCCGAGCAGCGAACCCATGCGCTCGAGATGCGCCGGCGCGATGTTGTTGACGATGGACACGTCGGGGCGCGCGATCGCCGTCAGATACGCGATGTCGCCCGGTTGCCCCGCACCCATCTCGTAGACGGCGAACTCCGCGTCTTCCGGCGCGTCGATCACCGCGAGCGGCAGGCCGATCTCGTTGTTGCGGTTGCCGGGATTGCCATACGTGCGGCCGGCCTGCTCGAGGATGGCGAGCGTGAGCGTCTTCACGCTGGTCTTGCCGTTGCTTCCGGTGATCGCGACGACCTTCGTCGAACGCGACGCCTGCACGCCGCGCGCGAGATCCGCGAGCGCGAGTTGCGTGTCGCCCACCAGCACCTGCGGCAGGTCGCCGGTGATACGCGACACCAGCGCGGCACCGATGCCCGCATCTGCCGCGGCGGACACATGATCGTGGCCGTCGAAGTTCGCGCCCTTGAGCGCGACGAACAGGCTCGACGCGCACACCTGCGGCTCGACGCTGCTGAGCCCGCGCGTGTCGGTGAGCAGGCGGTCGACGACGATGTCCTCGCCGACGACACGGCCGGCGGTCATCGCGGCGATATCGGACAGACGCAGCGGCCTCATGCGTGCACCTCCAGCGCTTCGCGCGCGACTTCGGTGTCGTCGAACGGATGCTTCACGCCCGCGACCTCCTGGTAAGGCTCGTGGCCCTTGCCCGCGATCAGCACGACGTCGTCGGCATTCGCATCGTCGATGGCGCGACGGATCGCAATGCGGCGATCGCGCAGCACGATGGCGCGCTCGCGATTCGCGAAACCTTCGAGGATGCCGGCGACGATCGCGTCACCGTCTTCGCCGCGCGGGTTATCGTCGGTGACGATCGCGATATCGGCGAGCTTTTCGGCGATGCCGCCCATCTGCGGACGCTTGCCGGTGTCGCGTTCGCCACCGCATCCGAATACGCAGATGAGACGACCGCGCGTGTGCGCGCGGAGTGTCGAGAGCGCCTGTTCCAGGGCATCCGGCGTGTGCGCGTAGTCGACGACGACGAGCGGTTGCCCGGCGGCCCCGAGGCGGTTCATGCGGCCGTGGATCGGCTGCAGGCGCGACAGCGTGGCGGCGATGTCCGCGAGGTCCGAACCGAGCGCATGCAGCACGCCGGCGACCGCGAGCAGGTTGTCGACATTGAAGCGGCCGAGCAGCGGCGAGCGCACGGTCGCGCTGGCTTCCGGGCCGACGAGTTCGAACACAAGGCCGCTGGCATCGAGCGCAACGTCGTGCGCGCGCAGCACCGCGTCGGCCGCGCCGCGCGAACTGACGCCGATGGCACGCACGTTCGACGGCAGCGCCTCGAACAGCTGGCAACCGTACTCGTCGTCGAGGTTCACCACCGCCGACTGCAGGCCGGGCCAACCGAACAGACGCGCCTTCGCGGCGCCATAGGCGGCCATGGTGCCGTGGTAGTCGAGATGATCACGCGTGAGATTGGTGAAGACCGCGATGTCGAAGCGCACGCCGTCGACGCGGCCCTGATCGAGCGCGTGCGAGCTGACCTCCATCGCCAGCGCATCGGCGCCTTCATCGCGCAGGCCACCGATGAGCTGATGCAGCTTGAGCACGAGCGGCGTGGTGAAACCGGTCGGTTCCGTGCGTCCGTACAGGCCGGCGCCGAGCGTCCCGATCGTGCCGGCCGTCGTGCCGCGCAGCGTCCACGCCTGTGCAATCAACTGCACGGTCGACGTCTTGCCATTGGTGCCGGTGACGCCGACCACCGTCATCGCTTCGGTCGCGCGACCGTGGAAGCGATGCGCCATTTCGCCGAGGCGCGCACGCAAACCCGGCACCGCGATCGCATCGGCCGGTGCGGGATGTTCAGCGGGCGCCGGCGGCTCGAACAGCACGGCGGACGCGCCGCGCGCCTTCGCCGCGTCGACGAAACCGAGGCCGTGCGCGCCGAATCCGCCGATCGCGACGAACGCATCGCCGGTCGTGATTTCGCGGCTGTCCTGCACGAGCCCGGAAACGACCAAGTCGACGGGGATGCCGTCGACGTCGGGAAGCAGCTCGGCAAGTCGCATCGTGCGCGTCATGGCGTCACCGGTGCGACTTCGAGGGGAATGTCGACGTCGTCATCCGATGCGACCGGCGCAGGCATCGGCGGCGCAGTGGCGGCCGCGGCGACGCGGTTCGGGTTCGACAACTTGTCCTGCGCGGCGAGCCAGGTCTCGATGTCGTCCGGCGGCACGTCCATCAGGCGCAGCGAACCCTCCATCACCGACTTGAACACCGGCGCGGAAACGAGGCCGCCGAAATAGCCCTTGCTCGGATCGGGATCGTTGACCACGACGACCGTCGCGAAACGCGGGTTGTCGACCGGCACGATGCCGGCGAAGTACGAGAGATAGCGCTGCGAGTAGCCACCGCGACCGTTGAACTTGCGCGCGGTGCCGGTCTTGCCGGCGACGTGGTAACCGAGGATCGCGCCCTGCGTCGCGGTGCCGCCCGGCTCCGTCACCGTCTGCATCATCTTGATGACTTCGTGCGCGACCTTCGGATCGAGCACCTGCCGCGTCTGGCCGTGTTCGCCCTTGACGAAGGTCGGCGTGGTGAGCACGCCGTGGTTCGCGATCGCCGCGTACGCGACGGCGATCTGCAGCGGCGTCGCCGAGAGGCCGTAGCCGTACGAGATCGTCGCCTTCTGCAGGCCGTTCCAGCGCGACGGCGGCGCGAGCACGCCCGACACTTCACCCGGGAAGCCGCTGCCCGGCTTGCTGCCGTAACCGAAGCGACGGATGAAATCGTAGAAGTAGCGATCCTGCAGCTTCGCCGAGATCTTCGACGCGCCGATGTTGGAGCTTTTGGTGATGACGCCGGTGACCGTCTGCAGACCGTAGTTGCTGTGGTCGCGGATCGTGTACTTGCCGAGCTTCATCCAGCCGGGCGACAGGTCAATCGGCGTCGTCGGCGTCACCACGCCCGCCGTCAGCGCCGCCGCGATCGTGATCGGCTTCATCGTCGAGCCGGGCTCGAAGACGTCGGTGATCGCGCGGTTGCGATGCGCATCGCGATCGGACGTCGAGACGGCGTTCGGATTGAACGTCGGCAGGTTCGCCATTGCCAGCACTTCGCCGGTGGTGACGTCGAGCGTGACGATCGAGCCGCTCGACGCGCCGTGTTCCATCAGCGCCTTTCGCAGTTCGCGATAGGCGAGGAACTGCATGCGACGGTCGATGGTCAACGTAAGGTCGCGGCCCGGCTCGGCTGCGCGCACCAGGTCGACGTTCTCGATGATGCGCCCGTGGCCGTCGCGGAGTACGCGCTTCGCGCCGGGCTTGCCGCGCAGCCATTCGTCGAACGCGAGCTCCAGACCTTCCTGGCCTTCGTCGTCGACGTTCGTGAAGCCGAGCACGTGCGCCATCGCCTCACCCTGCGGGTAGAAGCGACGGTATTCGCGCTGGCTGGCCACCCCGGGAATGCCGAGTGCGACGATATGTTTCGCCTCGTCCGGATTGATCCGGCGCTTGAGGTAGAGGAATTCCTTGCCGGCTTTCTGGCTGAGCTTGCGCTGCAGCACGTCGAGCGGTACGCCGATCGCATTCGCGAGCTGCGGCAGGCGGTCCGGATTCTTCAGCAGTTCCTGCGGATTGCCCCACACCGACTCGACCGGCGTCGATACCGCGAGCGGCTCGCCGTTGCGGTCGGTGATCATGCCGCGCGAGGTGGGGATCGGAATCTCGCGCAGCGAACGTGCTTCGCCCTGCGCGACGTAGAAGTCGCGGTCGAGCACCTGGATGTAGAACGCGCGCGCGACCAGCGCAAACGAGCACAGGCCCATCGCCGCGACGATGCACAGCAGGCGCATGCGCACGTCCATGCGAGAACGGCCGCGTGCACCGCCGGCGCCGCCGACGAGTGCACGCAGGCGACGCGCGAACTCGGCGCGGCGCGTGTGCTCGTTGCGATGGCGGCGATCACCCGGAATGCTCATGGGCGGATCACCACGATGTCGTTGCCTTCGGGAAACTTCATGCCGAGCCGGTCGCGTGCGACCTGGTCGATGCGATTGGACTCGGCCCACGTCGCTTGTTCGAGCTGCAGGCGGCCGAATTCGATGTTGAGTTCGTCGCGCGCGCGCTCGAGCTTGGACACCTGCACGAACAGCTGGCGATGACGCTGGCGCGTTTCGACGATCGCGAGCGCGGTGACCACGTTGGCGACGACGAGGACGGCGAGGAGGACGCGCAGGATCATGCGACCTCCTTCAATTTTTCGGCGACACGCAACACCGCGCTGCGCGCGCGCGGATTCACCGCGAGTTCCGCGTCGTCCGCCTTGATCGCGCCGCTGACGTCGCGCAGTACCGGCGTGAATGCGACTTCGACCGGCATGCGGCGATTGCCGGCCGGCGCCTTCGCGTGCTTCGCGATGAACTGCTTGACGATGCGGTCTTCCAGCGAATGGAAGCTGATCACCGCGAGGCGACCACCGGGCTTCAGGCGCGCCATCGCGGCGTCGAGGCCATCTTCGAGATCGCCGAGCTCGCGGTTGATGAAAATGCGGATCGCCTGGAACGAACGCGTTGCCGGGTGAATCTTCTGATCGCCGCGCGGAATCACCGATGCGATGAGCTCCGCGAGTTCGGCAGTACGCGCGAACGGTGCCTGCGCACGGCGCGCGACGATCGCGCGAGCGATGCGTCGGCTCTGGCGCTCTTCGCCGAACGTGTAGAGCACGTCGGCGATCTCTTTTTCCGACGCGGTGTTGACCCACTCCGCCGCGCTGATGCCGGACTCGGGGTCCATGCGCATGTCGAGCGGGCCGTCCTTGCCGAACGAGAAGCCGCGCTCGGCGACGTCGAGCTGGGGCGACGAGACGCCGAGGTCGAACAGCACGCCGTCGAGGCCGGCGGCCGTGGCCTCCCACTGCGCGAGCTGCGCGAAGCTGCCGCGGAAGATGGACACGCGCGGATCGCCACCGAACTCGCGTTCGGCGACGGCAATCGCGTCGGGATCCTTGTCCATCACGAGCAGGCGACCTTCCGGGCCCAGTTGTTCCAGTACGCCGCGGGCATGCCCGCCGCGACCGAACGTGCCGTCCAGATACGTTCCATCCCCAACGACACGCAGACCGTCCAGGACCTGCGCGTACATCACCGGGAGGTGGCCTGCGAGCGCCCCGCGCTCCATGCCACCCGCCGTCACAGCGCCAGATCGAGCAGCCCGTCGCTCAGATCGTCGTCAGAGATCGTCTGGCGGATCTGCGCGTGGTGGGCCTGCTCGCTCCACAGCTCGAACTTGTCGCCCATGCCCAGCAGCACGGCGCGCTTCTCGATGCCGACCGCGGCGCGGTGGCTCGCCGGCACGCTGATGCGGCCGTTGGCGTCGGGCTCGACGAAGGTCGCGGCACCGACCAGCTTCAGCTGGAAGATGCGGCTGGTCCGCTTGGTCTTCGGCAGCGCATTGACCTGGTCGCGCACGCGCTCCCAGACCGGCTGCGGATAGAGATAGAGCGAGCCGGACTCGAACGGGTTGTACGTGATCACCAGGCGGCCGCCGCACTCACGCGCGATGACGTCCCGGTACGCGGTGGGAACCGCCATCCGGCCTTTGTCATCGATGGTGATGGCGGATTCGCCCTGAAACACGGACCTGTCCCCTTCCGGTCTTGCCCGTCTTCACGCGGGCTTGATGGCTACGGGAAAACCACGGAATACCCGGTTTTCCCACGGGGACCCACCTTATGCCCCACTTTGGGGGTTGTCAACAATCCGGCGCAGTCATTTTTGTAAGTGAAGTCAACGACTTGCGGCGAACTTGAGAGACTTGTTCAAGCTTTATCCACAAGCTGCTGTTTTGTCTCAAATGTTGAGACAACAGGCACTTGGACGCGAATCGTCACCGAATGTCCACAGGCCCTACAGCCGGCTTCACGCGGGCCACCACTCGTCGGCACGCGGGGCTACGGCTGCTTGCCGCAAGTGGTTGACGGGAAAGGAAAGCGGCGGAGCCGGCCGGTAAGCCGGGTTCTGTCGTGGACAGTCATTCCTCTCGGCGAGGCGTCACCGCCTGCGCTCAAGCAACCTACCCGGAGGCACCGCGGGTCGCGGCATCGCCTCCCTATTTGGTCTTGCTCCCGGTGGGGTTTGCCGTGCCGGTCCGTTGCCGGACTCGCGGTGCGCTCTTACCGCACCGTTTCACCCTTACCACGCGCGCCTTTCGACGCCGTTCGGCGGTCTGCTCTCTGTTGCACTTTCCGTCGGCTCGCGCCGCCCAGGCGTTACCTGGCACCGTACCCTGTGGAGCCCGGACTTTCCTCGGCATCCGAAGATGACGCGACTGTCTGGCCGGCTCCGCCGCGGCGCAGTGTAGCGGTGCGCCACCCGTTCGGCCTGAACCCGCGAGCGGCCTTCAGGCGATTTCGCCGCCGTAGAGCGCTTTCCGGGGCGCGCCGGTGAGTTCGGCGGCGATCTTGGCGGCCTGCGACGGCTTCAGGTGCTCGCAGAGCTTGGCGTAGACGCGACGGCCTTCCGCCAACGTCGCGTCCGTATCCTCCGGGGCACCTTCGACGACCAGCACGAACTCGCCCTTGCGCTGGTTCGGATCGGTGGCGACGGCCGCGTGCAGCGAGGCGAGATCCCCGTCCAGAACCGTCTCGAACAGCTTGGTGAGTTCGCGGGCGAGCACGGCACGGCGACCGCCGAACACGGCCGCGAAGTCGGCCAAGGTTTCCTCGATGCGATGCGAGGCCTCGTAGAAGATCAGCGTGCGCGGTTCGCCGAGGAGCGCCGTCAGCCGCTCGCGCCGCGCCCCCCCCTTCGCCGGCAGGAAGCCTTCGAACGCGAAGCGATCCGACGCGATCCCGGCCACGCTCAGTGCCGCGATGGCCGCGCAGGCACCCGGAACCGGCGACACGCGGATGCCGGCCTCGCGCGCGCCGCGAACCAGCCGGAAGCCGGGATCGCTCACCAGCGGCGTACCCGCATCGCTGACCAGCGCCAGCGACTGCCCCTCGCGCAGCCGTCCGACGAGCTGCGCGACCTGCGCGTCCTCGTTGTGCTGGTGCAGCGCGACGAGCGCCTTCTCGATGCCGAAATGCGCCAGCAACTGGCGCGTATGGCGCGTGTCCTCGGCGCAGATGGCGTCGACCGAACGGAGCACCTCCTGCGCGCGGGCACCGAAGTCGCCGAGGTTGCCGATCGGGGTGGCGACGACGTGGAGCGTGCCGGGGGTCTGCATCGTGGTCCTGCACAGGGGCGCGGGTAGAATCGTACCCCGGTCCACGTCGATGCCCGCGCGCATGCCCACCGCCGTCCCCCGCGTCACGTTCCGTTCGATCACCCGCATCGCTGTCCTGATGCTCGCGACCGCGCTCGTCTTCGGTTGCGCGCAGACGCCGACCCGCAGCACCGGCCCGACGGAAGCGTCGAGCTCGGCGTCGCGCGAAGCGATCCGTGAAGCCGCGCGGCTCGCCGCTGCCGCCGCGACGCAGACCGGCGCGCAGCGTCACGACACCGAGGCGCAGATCGATCGCCTGCTCATCCAGCTCGACGATGCCGCGCTTCAGCAGGAAGCCGGCCGCCTCGCCGCGGACGATCCGCTCTACAGCTACGTCGGTCGCGCACTGTTGCGTCGCGGCCTGCCGCTGCCGCATGCGTTCGCGCGCGGCTGGAATTTCGACAACCGCCCGCCCGCCGAGCGCGACGGCTATCGCCCGCCGGTGAAGCTCGCGGTGCTGTTGCCGCTGTCGGGTTCGCTGTCGGTCGCCGCGCGTCCCGTGCGCGACGGCTTCCTAGCCGGCTACTACGGCGAAACGCGTCGTCGCCCCGACGTGCGCTTCTACGACACCGCCGGCACGCCGGCCGGCGCGATGTCCGCGTACGACCGCGCGACCGCCGACGGCAACGACTTCGTGGTCGGTCCGCTGGGCCGCGACGAAGTGAGCGCGCTGTTCGGTCGCGCCGAACTCGGCGTGCCGATGCTCGCGCTCAACCGCGGCACGCAGTCGACGCCGAAGGGCCAGTCGAGCTTCTCCCTGTCGCCGGAGGACGAAGGCCTCGCCGCGGCGGATTACCTGACGCGTCGCAATGCGCGCAACGTGCTGGTCGTCGCCGCGGGTGACGACACGCAGCGCCGTGCAGTGGCCAGCTTCCGCGAACGCCTCACCGCGCGTGGCGGCACCGTCGTGGCCGTGGCCGATGACGACGCGACGGACTTCGCGCCCGTCGTCGCCGGCAAGCAGGTGGATGCGGTGTTCATCGCGACGAAGGGCAATACCGCGCGCCTGGTCGTGCCGCGTCTGTCGACCGCCGGCCTCGGCGGCAAGCCGCGCGTAGCGACGTCGCAGATCGTCACGGGCACCGGCAAGGCGGACGACGATCGCGTGCTCGACGGTATCGCGTTCCCGAGCGAATCGTGGCTGACGCGCAGCGTGCATGGCCTCTCGACCGCCGAAGCCACCGGCGCGCGCCTCCCGAGTGCGAAGGGTCCGGCCGGCCGACTGTTCGCGTTCGGTTTCGACGCCTGGCTGCTCACCGCGTATCTCGACTCGCTCGGTCATCAGGCGGATGCCTCGGTCGACGGCGCGACCGGCGTGCTCCGTCTCGACGGTTTCGGCAACGTGCAGCGCACGCCCGCGTGGTCGACGTTCGCGACCGGCGACCCGGCACCGCTGGCGGACGCCGCGCGCTGACGTGACGCCCGCCGCCTCCACGCGCTCGCGCGGCGCGCGCGTGGAAGCCGCGGCTCGCGAGCATCTTGTTCGCGCCGGGTTGTCGCCCGTCGCCGCGAATGCGAACTACCGCTTCGGCGAACTCGACCTCGTGATGTGCGACGGGGCGATGCTGGTGTTCGTCGAAGTCCGCTATCGCGCCGACGACCGCTTCGGCGGCGGCGCGCAGTCGATCACCCACGCCAAGCGCCGCAAGCTCGTGCAGGCGGCGAGCGCGTTCCTCGCCGCGCATTCGCGCTGGGCCGATGCGTCGTGCCGTTTCGACGTCGTCGATGCGAGCGGGGATCTCGAGCGACCGACGCTTGCGTGGATCCGCGACGCCTTCCGCGCGGACGACGCCTGATGCCGAGCTTCGTCGGCCATTTCACGAGTCCGCTCGCCACGCGCATCGCGCGCGTGCTGCCGCCGCGACTGCTCGTCGCCGGCCTCGTTGCGTCGATGCTGCCGGATCTCGACACGATCGGCGCGTTGTTCGGTGTCGAGCGCGACACGCTGTTCGCGCATCGCGGCATCACGCATTCGTTCGCGTTCGCGCTCGTCGTCGCGGGCATCGCGATGCTCGGCTCGAATTGGCTTCAGGTAAGCAGGCCCCGCGCCGGTTTGTTCGTTCTCGCCTGCGCGCTGTCGCATCCGCTGCTCGACCTGCTCACCAATGGCGGCCCCGGAGTGATGATCGGCTGGCCACTGTCGGATGCGCGCGTTTTCGCGCCGTGGCGACCGATCGAGGTGTCGCCGCTCGGCGTCGGCTTCTTCAGCGCGCGCGGGCTGACGGTGGTCGCGTCGGAACTCGTGTGGATAGTTACTCCTTCGCTTCTCATCGCGTTCGCGGCGCGCAGGCGGGCGACGCAATGAGCCGCTTGCCGCACGCGTTGCAGGCGCGACTGGCGACATTGCTCGGCGACGGCTGGCGCACCGATCCCTCCGAACGCCTCACCTACGGTTACGACAACTCGCGACGCGAGGCGATGCCTGATGCCGTCGCACTGCCGCGCGACCGCAATGACGTCGTCGAACTCGTCCGCGCCTGTCGCGAGCATCGCGTGCCGATCGTTGGGCGCGGTCGCGGCACCAACACGACGGGCGCCGCAGTGCCGGTGGCCGGCGGTGTCGTCGTCTCGTTCGAGCGAATGGATCGCATCCTCGACGTCCGCCCGGGCGATCGCTGCGCGATCGTCGAACCCGGAGTACTCAACGGCGACCTGCAGGCCACGCTCGCCCCGCACGGCCTGTTCTGGCCGCCGGACCCGACCAGCGCCGCATTCAGCACGGTCGGCGGCAACCTTGCCTGCAACGCGGGCGGCCCGCGCGCAGTGAAGTACGGTGCGAGTCGCGACAACGTGCTCGCGCTCACCGCCGTTACCGGCGCGGGCGAACTCGTGACGTGCGGCAGCGCGACCACGAAGGGCGCAACCGGCTACGACCTGCAGCGCCTGCTCGTCGGCAGCGAAGGCACGCTCGCGCTCATCGTCGAAGCGACGTTGCGCCTCGTGCCGAAGCCGTCCGCGCGTCGCGCGTTGCGCGCGATCTATCGCGACGTGGCGAGCGCGGCGGCGGCCGTGGCGCGGCTCATGGCGCAACCGGTCACGCCGTCGATGCTCGAGTTCATGGACGCCCACGCGGTGCGGCTTGCGCGCGACGTCGGCGGTGCGGATCTGCCGATGCAGGCCGGCGCGCTGCTGATGATCGAAGCGGATGGCGATGCGTCTGAACTCGACGCGGCGGTCGTCGCGCTTTCGAATGCCGCCGCAGGCGATGGACTGATGTCGCTCGATGCAGCGCCTGACGAGGCCGCGCGCGAAAGACTCTGGGCGGCGCGCAAGGCGCTGTCGCCGTCGTTGCGCACGCTCGCGGCCGGCAAGATCAACGAGGACGTCGTCGTCCCGGTATCGCGCATTCCCGCGTTCGTCGATGGCGTGCAGGCGATCGCACGCGAGGCCGATCTTCCGATCGTCTGCTTCGGCCACGCCGGCAACGGCAACCTGCACGTCAACATCCTCTATGCGCCGGAGGATGCTTCGCAATGCGCGCGCGCGGATGCCGCGCTCTCGAAGGTGTTTGCAGTGACCGTTTCGCTCGGCGGCACGCTCTCGGGCGAGCACGGCATTGGCCTCGCCAAGCGCGACTTCATGCCGCAGGCGATCACTCCGGCGACGCTCGCTCTCATGCATGCCGTCAAGGCGACATTCGATCCCGATGGCATCCTCAACCCCGGCAAGCTGCTGCCCGACCGCACGTAAAGCGCGAGTTCCGCCGTCGTCGTGCATCGTGCCGACATGGCCCTCCACGCCCTCCTCGATTCCATCCGCGCCTGCCGCCTGTGCGAAGCGCATCTGCCGCTCGGGCCGCGCCCGGTCGTGCGTGCGTCCACCACGGCGCGACTGCTGATCGTCGGCCAGGCGCCGGGCACGCGTGTGCATGCGAGCGGCATCCCGTGGGACGACGCGAGTGGCCGCCGCCTGCGCGACTGGCTGCAGCTGGCACCCGACACGTTCTACGACGAAAGCCGCGTCGCGATCGTGCCGATGGGCTTCTGCTATCCGGGCAAGGCGGGAAGCGGCGATGCACCTCCGCGCACGGAATGCCGCGCCACGTGGCACCCGCAACTGCTGCCGCTGCTGCCCGGTGTCGGCCTGACGTTGCTCATCGGCCAGTACGCGCAGGCGTATTTCCTCGGCGAGCGCCGCAAGGCCACGCTGACCGACACCGTGCGCGCCTGGCGCGACTACGCGCCGACCCTCGTTCCGCTGCCTCATCCGAGCCCGCGCAACGTCGGCTGGTTCAAGGCGAATCCGTGGTTCGACGCCGACGTGCTGCCGTTCGTGCGGGAATGCGTCGCCGCGCTGCTGGACGGTCGACCGTCGGCGTCGCCGCTGCGCTAGCGTCGGCGCATGGGCATCGCGATCCGCATCCGCCGCATCGCTGCCGCCGTCGTGCTGTGCGCGACGGCGATGACATTGCATGCCGCGGAGCCCACGCCGCTGCGCGTGATGTTCGTCGGCAACAGCATCACTTACGTCAACAACCTGCCCGCGGTCGTGTCGGCCTACGCACGCGCGCAACCGGACGGCCCGCCCATCGAGACCATCACCTACGTCGCGCCCGGCGGCACGCTGCACGAACGCTGGGACGACGGTGCCGCAACCGCCGCGCTGCGCGATCGGCATGTGGATGTGCTCGTGCTTCAGGAGCGCGGTGCGGTGCTCGGCTGCGTGCAGTCCGAAGTCGATCGCGCGTCCGCGGACTGCCGCGATGCACTGGCGGCGCACCGCGCGTTCGCCGAGCTCGCCAGGACGCTCGGCACACGCGTGCTCGTGCTCGAAACCTGGTCAACCGACGCCCAAGGCCAGTCGACGCAGCACGACGGCGCGACGCGCGTCGCGGGCCGAATCGGCGCGACGGTCGTGCATGCCGGCGACGCCCTGCAGGCGCAGGCGCATGCCACCTCGCGCGCGGCGACGTTCCCGGACGGCGTGCATCCGTCGTTGGGTGGAACGCTGGTGATGGGCGCACAGCTCTATCGCGCGATCACGGGTGTCGCGCCTACCCCGACCTCCCTGCGCATCGACTTTCCGCTGCTACCCGCGCGCCCGGCGGTCGATCCGCATGTGCCACTCGAAACGCAGCTGGTCGGCTTGCCGGTGCAGGTCTACCTGCTCGAACACGACGCGCTCGCGCCGGTGCTCGACCGGGCGTCTCGCTACCACTAGCGCGCGGCGAAGTGGTCGAAGCCGGATCGTGCGGGCGTCCATGGGCGACCGTCGGCGTCGAATGCCGTAACACCTGCGCCGGCGTCCACGGTGCCGATGCGTGACAGCGCGATCCTCGCGTCGCGCGCCATCGCCTCGATGCGCGCCGCAGCAGCCGCAGGCGCGGTGAAACAGAGTTCGTAGTCGTCGCCGCCACTGGCCTGCAGGCTGCGGCGAGCGTCATCCTCGAATGCCGAATGCAAGGCATCGGAAGCGGGCAACGCGTCGACGTCGATATGCACCGCGACCTCGCTGGCGCGCGCGATATGCGCGATGTCGGCGAGCAGGCCATCGGACACGTCGATGCATGAGGTGGCGACGTCGACCAGCGCGCGACCAAGCTGGACACGCGGGACCGGGCGGTCGAGCCGTGCCGCCAACGCGTCCGCGACGCGGTCGTCGACAGTGGGCGGCGCAGCGACGGAGCCGATTCCACGAAGCGCGAGCGACGCCGCCGCATCGCCCAGCGTCCCGCTCACCCAAACGTCGTCACCGACGTGAGCACCTTCGCGACGCAGCGCACGCCCGGGCTCGACCACGCCGTGCACGGTCACGCACACCGACAACGGACCGCGCGTCGTATCCCCACCGACCAGCGCAATGCGATGCATCGCTGCGAGCTCCGAGAAGCCGTCGACGAATGCATCGAGCCAATCGCTGTTCGACTCGGGCATCGACAGCGACAACGTGCACCATGCGGGTTCGGCGCCCATCGCGGCGAGATCGGAAAGATTGACGGCCAGCGCCTTCCAGCCGATGTCGGCGGGACGCGTGTCGAGCGGGAAATGCACGCCCGCGTTGAGCGTGTCCATCGCGACGACGAGCTGCCGACCGGCGGGCACGTCGAGAATCGCCGCGTCATCGCCGATGCCCAATACGACGTCGCCGCGTGCGACGACGCGGCGACGGATGCGCTCGATGAGGTCGAATTCGCCCGGACGCGACGTCATGGCGATGCCGCGCTGTTGATCAGCGACGACGCGCCGCCTGCACTTCGGGCGCGCGCCACTCGGCGGCGGCGTGGTCGAGCACGCCGTTGACGTAAGTGTGGCCGTGCTCGGCGCCGAAACGCTTGGCGGTTTCGATCGCTTCGTTGATCACGACGCGATACGGCACATCCGGACGCATGCGCAGTTCGTACGCGGCGAGGCGCAACACCGCGCGCTCGACCGGGTCGACCTGGTCGATGTCGCGATCGAGGAACGGCTGCAGCGCTTCGTCGAGCGCTTCGCGATTGCCGTCGACGCCGCGCACGAGGTCTTCGAAGTACTCGAGGTCGGCGATCTCGCGCGCCTGTTCGTGCGCGAACTGCGCAATGACCTCGCGCACCGGTGCGCCCGACATCTGCCAGGCATACACGGCCTGCAGGGCGCGGCGACGCGCACGCGAGCGGAGTACGGGATCGATGCCGTCGCGACGGGAATGCTTGTTCATGCGTTTGCTCCGGGCAGCTGCGTCAGCAGGTGCGCCATTTCGATGGCGACCAGCGCCGCTTCTTCGCCCTTGTTGCCGTGGCTGCCTCCGGCGCGTGCCTCGGCATCCTCGAATCGTTCGACCGCGAGCACGCCGTTGGCGACGGGAACGCGATAGTCCAGCGACACCCGCATCAGGCCGTCCGAACACCCGTCGGCGACCTGCTCGTAATGCCGCGTGTCGCCACGCACCACGCAACCGAGCGCGACGATCGCCACGTGCCCACCGGCCTGCGCCAGGCGTGCCGCCGCGACCGGAATTTCCCACGCCCCCGGCACGCGGATGACGTCGACCGCCGCGTCGTCGACGCCGTGGTCGACGAAGGTCTTGCGCGCCCCGGCGACCAGCGTATCGGTGATGCGCGGGTTCCAGCGGCTGGCGATAATGGCGTAGCGCGCGCCCGCAGGGCTGCGCAGGTCGCCTTCGAGATGCGGCATGGGCCGGAGGCTCGCGGAAAGGGTCGGCAATTCTAACGGGTGGCCCGCGGCCGGCCGGTGAGACGGCCCGGCTCACCGCGCCGGGTCGACGTACTCGACGACCTCGAGCCCGAAACCCGCCAGCCCGATCTGCTTGCGCGGCGTGCCGATCACGCGCAGCCGGCCGAGACCGAGGTCCGCGAGGATCTGAGCGCCCGCGCCATTACGACGCCACTCCGCGAGCCCACCACGATCCCCCTCGCCCAGCGGCTGCTCGCGGATGCGGGCGAGCAGCGCGTCCGCGCTCGACGGCTCGGACAGCAGCACCAGCGCGCCGCGACCTTCGGCCGCGATGCGCGCGAGCACGTCACCGACCGCCGGACCGAAGTCGGCGCGTCGCCAGTGCAACGCGTCGGCAAGCGGATTGAGCATGTGCACGCGCACCAGCGTCGGCGTCGCGGGATCGACGTCGCCGCGCACGAGTCCGTAGTGCAAGGCGTGGCTCACGCGGTCGCGGTAGACCGCGAGCGTGAACGGGCCGTGCTCGGTGTCGATGGCGCGCGTCTCCACGCGCTCGACCGTGTGCTCGTTCTCGAGGCGATAGCGGATCAGCTCTTCGATCGAGCCCATCTTCAACCCGTGCTCGCGCGCGAACACTTCGAGCTCGGGACGGCGCGCCATCGAGCCGTCGGGATTGAGGATCTCGACGAGTACGCCGGCCGGTTCGAGCCCGGCGAGCAGCGCCAGGTCGCTCGCCGCTTCGGTGTGCCCCGCGCGACTGAGCACGCCGCCCGGCTGCGCCATCAGCGGGAAGATGTGGCCCGGCTGGCTCAGGTCGTCCGCACTCGCATCGGGCCGCACCGCCGTGCGCACGGTATGTGCACGGTCGTACGCCGAGATGCCGGTGGTGACGCCTTCCGCCGCCTCGATGCTGACGGTGAAGTTGGTGTGGTGCGGCGAAGTGTTGTCTCGCACCATCGGCGGCAGGCCGAGCTGACGGCAGCGCTCGCGCGTGAGCGACAGGCAGACCAGGCCGCGCGCATGCGTGACCATGAAGTTGATGTCCTGCGGCCGCACGAGTTCGGCGGCCATGATCAGGTCGCCTTCGTTCTCGCGATCCTCGTCATCGACGATGACCACCATGCGGCCCGCGCGGATCTCTTCGAGCAGTTCGGGAATCGGTGCGAAGCTCATGCGCGCTCTCCGCTCAGCAGTCGCTCGACGTAGCGGGCGACCAAGTCGATCTCGAGGTTCACCGTGTCACCGACGCGCGTCGACGCGAACACCGTATGCGCGACGGTGTGCGGCACGAGCGCGACGTCGAAACCGTCTGCATCGACGTCGTTGACGGTCAGGCTCACGCCGTCCACGCAGATCGAACCCTTCTTCGCGATGTAGCGAAGCAGCGCCTTCGGTGCGGAAAAGCGCCAGCGTTCGGCGCGCGCGTCGTTGTGCACCGAGACCACCGCGCCGACGCCGTCGACGTGACCGCTGACGAGATGACCGCCGAGGCGGTCGTTCGGTCGCATCGCCCGTTCGAGGTTGACGGGCGCGCCCGCGCCGAGCCGGCCGAGCGTGGTGAGCGACAGCGTCTCGGTGGACGCGTCGGCCTCGAACGACGCCGCATCGAACGCAACGACCGTGAGGCAGACGCCGTTCACCGCGATGCTTTCGCCGAGGCGCACGTCGTCGAACGGCAGCGTGCCGGTGGCGATGCGCAGGCGGACGTCGCCGCCGCGCGGTTCGACGCTGGCGATCGCGCCGACGCCTTCGATGATGCCGGTGAACATCAGCGCGCCTCCGGTGCGAAAGCGGCGATGGAGCGGTTGTCGTTGGACATGAAACGTTTCTCGCGCAATGACGAAAGCGAAAAACGCCTCAAGGCACGAGGCGATGCACGCACGGCACGCGCCGCGCGAGGACACCGTCTTCTTTCATCCGGACTGTAACCGTCGGCTCCGGCATCCGACCGGATCTGCTGACCTTCCGCATCGCGGAAGCGCTCGCGGGCTCGCGCTGTCGCGCCTACCGCCGGTGGGGAATTGCGCCCCGCCCTGAAGACGTCAATGGAAGCCGGCGAACCGGCGCAGGCAGTTTACCCCGCCGGGGACGTCCGGGCCGCCGTGCCGGCCCGCACACGGCCGCGCAATGTGGAAACAGTGCGTGCTAGCGACTTCGTTCGACCGTCGGGGCTAGGGCTTGCGGCGGAGGTGCAGAAACAACGGCCACGTGATGCGGCGTACGGTCGTGGGTTCGCCCCAAGCCTCCTGCAGCGCCGCGCGGTGCAGTTCGACTCCGTCCTCGCCCGTCCGCGCGCGGTGCTGGACGACCGCCGAGAAGCTGGACAGGTAGCCGACGAAGCGCTCGAACGGCCAGTCGACCGCCAGCGTCATGGGCGGTGTGTCGATGCGCGCGAACGGCCAGTCGAAATCGGCGTAATGCCGCTTGATGAACGCGCGTTCCGGCGGCCAGTCGCGTTCGATGCGCTCGCGGAACGGAAGCACCGCGGATGCCATGTCGGGTGACACGTCGAAGTCGTCGTAGCCCCATGCGGCGAGCACGCCACCGGGACGCAGCACGCGATCGCATTCGGAGAAGAACGTTGGCACGTCGAACCAGTGCATGGCCTGCGCGACGGCGACGAGGTCGACCGACGAGTCGAACAGCCACGTGCACTCGCCGGGCTCCACGGTGAGCGTCACGTTCGGAACGTTCGCATCGTTCGCCCAGTGCTGCGCCAGCTGCTTCGCGCTCGGATCCGTCGCGTGCACGTGCGCGAATCGCGCGGCGAGATCGCGCGTCGCCTGTCCACTGCCGCAACCGGGCTCCCACACATGCGCGGTCGCCGGCACATGCGACGCAATCACGTCGAACAGCGCCGCGGGATATTCCGGACGCGCCGACGCGTAGGCCTCCGCGACACCCGAAAAATGATCCTGCACGGTCACGTTCGCGGTCTCATCAGCAGACGGAGATCGTCGCCCGTGTGGCGCGAGTCGACGATACGCATGCCGAGGCGCTGGTCCATCTGCTGCACGTCCAGGCCGTCGAACAACGGGCGGGCATGGGCACCGAGCAGCACGGGCGCGACGTAGAGCAGCAGCTCGTCGACGAGACCCGCGGCGAGGAACGCACCGGCGAGCGTCGCGCCGGCTTCCAGCTGCACTTCGTTGATGCTGCGTTCGCCGAGCAGGCGCAGCACGGCGTCGAGATCGAAACGCCCTTCCCGCACGGGCGCGACGGCCATCTGCGCATCGCACTGCTTGGGCAGGCGCGCGTCGGGCGCATGGATGTAGAGCGTCGGTGCCTCGCCTTCGCGCACGCGACCGCGGTTGATCGTCGCGAGGCCCGGGTCGAGCACGACGCGCAGCGGTGCGACGAACGGCGTGTCGTCGCCGAGGCGGACGGTGAGCTGCGGATCGTCGGCGAGCACGGTACCGGCGCCCGTCATCAGCGCCGAGGCACGCGCACGCCAACGCTGCACGTCGAGACGCGACGCCTCGCCACTGATCCACTTGGAGTCGCCGCTCGCGAGCGCGGTGCGGCCATCGAGACTGGTGGCGAGCTTGACGCGCAACCACGGCCGCCCGCGTTCGACACGCGACAGGAAGCCGCGATTGAGTTCGCGCGCCTGCGCTTCCATCAAGCCGGCCTGCACCTGGATACCGGCCGCGCGCAACTTTTCGAAGCCGGCGCCGTCCACCTTCGGGAACGGGTCTCGCATCGCCGCGACCACTCGCGTGACGCCGGCTTCGATCAGCGAATCGGCGCAGGGCGCGGTGCGCCCGGTGTGCGCGCAGGGTTCGAGCGTGACGTAGGCCGTGGCACCGCGCGCCCGCTCGCTCGCCTCGCGCAATGCGAACACTTCGGCATGCGGCCCGCCCGCGCGTTCGTGGAAGCCTTCGCCCACGACCTCGCCATCGCGTACGAGCACGCTGCCCACCATCGGGTTCGGCTTCGTCGTGTACGCGCCGCGTTCGGCGAGGCGCAGCGCGCGCGCCATCATCGCGTGATCGAGGGCGGAGAACGCGGTATCGGACATGGCGGCTCGGCGGTCGTCAGAGGTGGATGGGCAGACGGGACACTATGCGCGGCGCCGCGACTCGATCCGGCGCCATCGGCGCGGCACGACTCGCTTCGCAGGTAACACGCCCGATGCTGCGAGACCGGTGACACGCTGGATCAGGCGTCCGCGCATCGGCCGCACCATCAGCGACGACGTCCCTTTTCCGGCTTCGGTTCGTCTTCCGCAAGCAGCGGCAACTGCCCTTCGGTCGGCGCAACGTCGCGCTCGAGGCGATCCAGTTCCTCACGGAAATCCGCAACGTCCTCGAACGCGCGATACACCGACGCGAAACGCACATACGCGACGTGGTCGAGCTTGCGCAGCTCGCCCATCACAAATTCACCGATGCGGCGCGAGGGCACTTCGCGTTCGGTGGTCATGCGCAGCTGGTGCACGACCGAGCGAACAGCAGCCTCGATCTGTTCCTCGGCCACCTGGCGCTTCTGCAGCGCGCGATCGAAACCGACGCGCAGCTTGCGCGCATCGAAGGCCTCGCGCCGACCATCGCTCTTCACGATCGCAGGCAACTTGAGTTCGATGGTCTCGAGCGTGGAAAACCGCTCGCCACAGGCCTCGCAGACGCGACGACGACGGATCGTCGCCCCGTCTTCGGACACGCGCGAATCGATCACGCGAGTGTCTTGGTGCTGGCAGAACGGGCAATGCATCAGCGGCCGCCCGGTCGATCCGGGACAGGTGTAGACGGAGCATCTTGCAGTCCGAATACGAACGGCCAGACCGCCATGCTCATGGCGGGAACGTCATTGAAACGTGCCGGCATGTAAACACTGCGCATCGCTGCGCGCACCGCCGGCTTCGCGATGGCCGCCATCGACGCACAGATGGCGTGCGCATCCACGGCACGTCCATCCGGTCCGATGAGGATCGCAACCGTCACCTCGGCTCGATCCTGGCCGAGCCCCCGCGGCCAAGTTGGCGCCACGGTCTTTACGACGCGAGCCGGATCGGCGTGAACGCCGGGCGCAACTTCCGGCCAAGCGACATCGAAGACTTCGCCGACGGTACGGCCCGCGTAGTACTCGATATCGCCCGGATGGCAGCGCACCGGACGCGCATGGGAACCCGGCGTCGTGAGATCCGTGTCGGCGGACATTGGCTCCGTTGACGGGACGCCCTGCGCGCTGGCGGCTGGCGAAGCCATTGCCAGCGCAATCGTCAAAGCCGATGCGATGGAACGCATCACACAGCGGACCCGTACACCGGGAAGTTCGCGCATTGCGACTGCACCGCATCCGCCACACGCGCGATCACGGCCTCGTCCTTCGGATTGTCGAGCACGTCGGCGATCCAGTTGGCGAGCGCGACGCACTCGGCTTCCCGATAACCACGTGTGGTCACCGCCGGCGTACCCAGGCGCAGACCTGAAGTCACGAACGGCGAGCGCGGATCGTTCGGCACGGAGTTCTTGTTGACGGTGATGTGCGCGCGGCCGAGCGCGGCTTCCGCGTCCTTGCCGCTGACGTCGCGGCCGATCATGTCCACGAGCATCAGGTGGTTCTGCGTGCCGCCCGAAACGATCTTGTAGCCGCGCTTGATGAGCGTGTCCGCCATCGCCTGCGCGTTCTTCACGACCTGCGCCTGGTAAGCCTTGAACTCGTCCGACAGCGCTTCCTTGAACGCGACGGCCTTGGCCGCGATCACGTGCATCAGCGGGCCGCCCTGGATGCCGGGAAACACGATGCTCTGCAGTTTCTTGGTCAGCTCTTCCGACGGATTCTTCGCGACGATGATGCCGCCGCGCGGGCCGCGCAGCGTCTTGTGCGTGGTCGACGTCACGACGTGCGCGTGCGGCAGCGGCGACGGGTAGACGCCCGCGGCGACGAGGCCGGCAATGTGCGCCATGTCGACGAAGAACAGCGCGCCGACCGAATCGGCGATCTGGCGCATGCGCGCCCAGTCGACGATCTGCGAGTACGCGGAGAAGCCCGCGACGAGCATCTTCGGCTTGTGCTCCTGCGCAAGGCGCTCGACCTCGGCGTAGTCGATCAGGCCGTTCTCGTCGACGCCGTACTGCACGGCGGTGTAGATCTTGCCGGACAGGTTCACCTTCGCGCCGTGCGTGAGGTGGCCGCCGTGCGCGAGCGACATGCCGAGGATCGTGTCGCCCGGATTGAGCAGCGCGAAGTAGACGGCCTGGTTGGCCTGCGAGCCCGAATGCGGCTGCACGTTCGCGTAGTCGGCATCGAACAGCTGCTTGCAGCGGTCGATCGCGAGCTGCTCGGCGATGTCGACGTATTCGCAGCCGCCGTAATAGCGCTTGCCGGGATAACCTTCCGCGTACTTGTTGGTCAGCACCGATCCCTGCGCTTCCAGAACGCGCGGCGAAGCGTAGTTCTCGGACGCGATGAGTTCGACGTGGTCCTCCTGCCGGCGGCGCTCGTCCGCGATCGCCTGGGCCAGCTCGGGGTCGAATCCTTCGATACGGGCATCGCGCGGGAACATCGGGACTCCGGAGGGGTGCGGGTAGACGTGAATTCTAGCCCGCCGGGGTGACCTGCCGGGTCCGTCCGGGGCCCGCGGGCCTTATAATTTCGGGCTATTCCGAATCCCTTGCGGCCCCTGCCCTGCGCAGGCGGCCGTCGCCTGCCCCACGCGGCGCCATTCGCCCGCGTTCGACCGGAGCCACGAGCCCCATGCAGTACATCTACACGATGAACGGCGTCAGCAAGACCGTTCCTCCGAAGCGCCAGATCATCAAGGACATTTCGCTGTCGTTCTTCCCGGGCGCGAAGATCGGCCTGCTCGGCCTGAACGGCGCCGGCAAGTCCACCGTGCTCAGGATCATGGCGGGCGTCGATACCGATTTCGCCGGCGAGGCGCGTCCGCAGCCGGGCATCAAGGTCGGCTACCTGGCGCAGGAGCCGGAGATCGATCCGAACAAGACCGTGCGCGAAGCCGTCGAGGAAGGTCTCGGCGAGATCATCAACGCGCAGGCCGCGCTTGAAGCCGTGTACGCGGCCTACGCCGAGGAAGGCGCGGATTTCGACGCGCTGGCCAAGGAGCAGGAGCGCTTGGAGGCGATCCTCGCCGCCGGCGACGCGCACACGCTGGAGAACCAGCTCGAAGTCGCCGCTGACGCGCTGCGCCTGCCGCCGTGGGACGCCATCGTCGGCAAGCTGTCGGGCGGCGAGAAGCGCCGCGTCGCGCTGTGCCGCCTGCTGCTGCAGAAGCCGGACATGCTGCTGCTCGACGAACCGACCAACCACCTCGACGCCGAATCCGTCGAATGGCTGGAGCAGTTCCTCGCGCGCTACACCGGCACCGTGGTGGCGGTGACGCACGACCGCTACTTCCTCGACAACGCCGCCGAGTGGATCCTCGAACTCGACCGCGGCCGTGGCATTCCGTGGAAGGGCAACTACACCGAGTGGCTCGTCCAGAAGGAAGAGCGCCTCAAGCAGGAAGAGAACCAGGAAAAGGCGCGCCAGAAGGCGATCCAGAAGGAACTCGAGTGGGCGCGCCAGAACGCCAAGGGCGGCCGCTCGAAGGGCAAGGCGCGTCTTGCGCGCATCGAAGAGCTGCAGTCGGTCGACTACCAGCGCCGCAACGAGACCAACGAGATCTTCATTCCGCCGGGCGAGCGCCTCGGCCAGAAGGTCATCGAGTTCAAGAACGTCTCGAAGAAGTTCGGCGATCGCCTGCTGATCGACGACCTCTCGTTCTCGGTGCCGCCGGGCGCGATCGTCGGCATCATCGGCCCGAACGGCGCCGGCAAGTCGACGCTGTTCAAGATGATCACCGGCAAGGAGCAGCCGGATTCGGGTTCGATCGACATCGGCCCGACCGTCAAGCTCGCGTACGTCGACCAGAGCCGCGACGCGCTGGAAGGCAACCACAACGTGTTCCAAGAAGTGTCGGGCGGCCTCGACATCCTCAACATCAACGGCATCGAGATCCAGTCGCGCGCCTACATCGGGCGCTTCAACTTCAAGGGCCAGGACCAGCAGAAGATCGTCAGTACGCTGTCGGGCGGTGAGCGTGGCCGACTGCACATGGCGAAGACGCTGCTGCAGGGCGGCAACGTGCTGCTGCTCGACGAACCGTCGAACGACCTCGACATCGAAACGCTGCGTGCACTTGAAGACGCGCTGCTCGAGTTCCCGGGCAACACGTTCGTGATTTCGCACGATCGCTGGTTCCTGGACCGCATCGCGACGCACATCCTCGCATTCGAAGGCGACTCGCACGTCGAGTTCTTCCAGGGCAACTACCGCGAGTACGAGGAAGACAAGAAGCGCCGCATGGGCGCGGACGCCGGCCCGCACCGCCTGCGGTTCAAGGCCCTCAAGTAATCGCGACACTGACGCCCGCCTTCATGGCGGGCGTCTCGCATGCGGAATTCGACATGGCATCGGACGTCAATCGAATGTTGGTCCTCGCTGCAGCGCTCAGCGCGCTGGCGGCGTTGTTGCATGTCGCCGTGATCGTGGGCGGGCCGGACTGGTATCGCTTCTTCGGCGCAGGCGAGCGCATGGCACGCCTCGCCGAAGCGCGCAGCCCGGTGCCGACGCTCGTGACGCTGGGTATCGCGCTCGTGCTCGGGATCTGGGCGGCGTACGCGGCGTCGGGCGCGGGCCTGATCCGACCGCTGCCGCTGACGGCCGCGGCGCTGGTCGCGATCACCGGCGTCTATGTGCTGCGCGGCCTTGCCATCGTGCCCGCAGCCACGATGGCCTCGCTGCGCACACCGTTCAACCTCTGGAGCTCCGCGATCTGTCTCGCCATCGGCATCGTCCATGCCGTCGGCCTGTGGC
>NZ_SELT01000021.1 GCF_004361065.1 Cognatilysobacter terrigena
TGTGCCGTCGCGCACTTCGCGCACATAAGCTTCGAATGCACCCGAGATGCTCCCGCCAGTCGCGAGGAAATCCTTCACGAAACGCGGCGAACGGCCATGACGCAAGCCGAGCATGTCGTGCATGACCAGCACCTGGCCGGTGCAATCCGGGCCGGCGCCGATACCGATCGTGGGAATCGCCACGGCATCCGTGATGCGCGCCGCGAGCGCGCTCGGCACGCACTCGAGAACGAGCAACGTCGCACCGGCGGCTTCCACCGCGCGCGCATCGGCAAGCAGGCGTTCCGCTGCCTCGTCGTCGCGCCCTTGCACCTTGTACCCACCGAGGCGCAGCACCGACTGCGGCGTCAGCCCGAGGTGCGCGCACACCGGGATCTCGCGTTCGACGAGATGGCGGATGACATCGAGTTTGAAGCCCGCGCCTTCGATCTTGACCATCGACGCGCCGGCCTGCAGGAACCTGGTCGCGGCGTCGAGGGCTACGTCGTTCGTCGCATCCGACTGGAACGGCATGTCGGCAATGAGGAACGCGCGACGCAGCCCGCGCGCAACGCAGCCCACGTGGTACTCGATCGCGCCCACCGACACGGGGATCGTGCTGCGCCGCCCCTGCACCACCATGCCGAGGGAATCGCCGACCAGCACCATGTCGACGCCCGCGGCATCGATCGCGCGGGCGAAGCCGGCGTCGTAGCAGGTGAGCATCGTCAGCCGGCGGCCTTCGTGGCGCGCCTGCAGCAGCTGCGGGAGGGTGACGGGCGACGTCGTGTCGCCGGCGGCGTTTGCGTACATGGGCCTAGCGTAGCGCCTCGATGTCACCGGTCGCCACGCGCCCGCGCAACGCTGCGACCGGCCCATGGCCGGGTATGACGACCGCAGGCGCGATCTCGGCGAGCGGCACCAGCACGAAGGCGCGCTCATGGAGGTGCGGATGCGGCACGTGCAGGCCGGGCTCGTCGATTACCGCGTCGCCGTAGAGCAGCAGGTCGAGGTCGAGCACGCGCGGTCCCCAGCGCTCCGCGGTGCGACGGTCACGCCCGGCGTCGCGCTCGATGGTCAGCAGCACGTCGAGCAGCTGTTGCGGCGCCAGGGTCGTGTCGACCTTGGCGACCGCGTTGATGAAGTCGGGCTGCCCGGTGACGCCCCAGGCGGGCGTCCGGTACAGGGTCGAGCGCGCCGTCAGGCGCAGGCCGTCGTGCCCATCGAGGCACTCGAAGGCGCGCTCGATGGCGGTCGCGGCGTCGCCGATGTTCGCGCCGAGGCCGATGTAGGCCTCGACCGGCACGTTCACTCCGCGCCGCCCGCGCGACGGCGACGGCGGCGGCGTCGCGGGCGCTCGGAGGTCTCGGCGTCGGGCGCCGCTGCCTCGGCGCTTTCGACGGCTGCGTCCGGGTGATGCTGCGCTTCGCGCCAGAACTCGACGTCGCCACGGTGCTCGTCCGACGCGGTGAGTCGCAGCACGAGGAAGTCGTACGCGGCGCGAAAGCGCGGGTGCGACAGCAGGCGGAAGACACGACGACGCTGGCGTTGCGAGAAGCGCGTCTGCAGCAGCCAGATCTCCTGCATCGGCAGCGAGAAACGACGCGGCAGTGCGATGACGTCCATCTGGTGAAGCGTCACGCGATCGGCCGCGCGCTGCTGCGCTTCTGGCGCGTTCACGCCGTCGGCCTGCAGACGCGCAAGCGCGCGGCAGTACGCCGGCCACATCAGCAGCGCGAACAGGAACGACGGCGACACCGGCTCATCGGCCGCGACGCGCGCATCGGTGTCCGCAAGCCCCTTCAGCACCATGCGACGGAGCGCGCCGCTGCGATTCGAGCGCAACGCAGCCGCGGCTTCCGGGAACAGTACCGGCAGCAGCTCATGGGTTTCCAAACCGAGGAAGCTCTGCACGGCATGGCCGGACAGGAACAGCTTCAGGCACTCCTCGAACAGTCGCGCCGGCGCGGCTTCGCGCAGCAGCGATGCAAGACGCGGAATCGGTTCGGCGGTCGCGGCATCGATCGTGAAGTCGAGCTTGGCCGACAGACGCACGGCACGCAGCATGCGCACCGGGTCTTCGCGGTAACGACGCTCGGGATCGCCGATGAGCTTCAGCACGCGCGCCTGCACGTCCTCGAAGCCGCCGACGTAGTCGCGGATCGAGAAATCCTCGATCGAGTAGTACAGCGCGTTCGCGGTGAAGTCGCGACGCACCGCGTCTTCCTCGATCGAGCCGAAGATGTTGTCGCGCACGACCTGCTCGACCTCGTGCGCCTCGACGTCGTCGTCGACCGGCTGGTTCGCGCGGAACGTGGCGACCTCGATGATCTCGCGGCCGAACACGACGTGCGCAAGGCGGAAACGCCGGCCGATCAGGCGGCAGTTGCGGAACAGGCCGCGCACCTGCTCGGGCGTGGCGTCGGTCGCGACGTCGAAGTCCTTCGGGTGGCCGCCGATGAGCAGATCGCGCACCGCGCCGCCGACGAGATACGCGCCAAAGCCCGACTCGCGCAGCCGGTACAACACGCGCAGCGCATTGGGGCTGATGTCGCGGCGCGACACATTGTGCGCGTCGCGCGGAATGATCGTCAGGGCGGCGTCGGAATCGTCGGTCATCAGCGGGCGGCGCCGCGAAGTGGAAGGCAGGCCCATTGCCGCGGGACAGTGAGCCCGCCTATACTACACGCCGCGCTGGACGGAGCTTCCAGCGCATTCCCTGCTCCCTTCGTCTAGAGGCCTAGGACGTGGCCCTCTCAAGGCTAAAACACGGGTTCGAATCCCGTAGGGAGCGCCATACACGGCCCGGCGCAGCGTGATCATTGCGACAGGCAACACCGGCAACCCGTGCAGCGATGCGCGGGTTGTTTCGTTTCTGGCCAAGCACGCCAAGCCGCGTAAGATCAGCCGCGTCCCACGGAAGACATCGCCATGCCCTTCGTCGTCACCGAGAACTGCATCAAGTGCAAGTACACCGACTGTGTCGAGGTGTGTCCGGTCGATTGTTTCCGTGAAGGCCCGAACTTCCTCGTGATCGATCCGGACGAGTGCATCGACTGCACGCTATGCGAGCCGGAATGCCCGATCAACGCGATCTATCCGGAAGACGACGTGCCTGCAGGCCAGGAGCACTTCACTGCGCTCAACGCCGAACTGTCGAAGGCGTGGCCTGCGATCACCGCGCGCAAGGATGGGCTGCCCGATGCGAAGGACTGGGAAGGCGTGCCGAACAAGCTGCCGATGCTCGAACGCTGACGCAGCGTCGAAGCTTCAAAAGAAAACGGGCGCCTCGAAGGCGCCCGTTTCGTTTCCGGCGATCGCGAATCAGCGCGAGAGCGCGGTCTTCAGTGCGTCGACCAGGCGACGCGCGGCTTCGCCCGTCGCCGGCAGACCACGCGGATCGACGGCCGACACGTACGTGTCGCCACCGGTGCCCGCAGCGACGCGCACGAGGAAGTTCGAGCCGCTGTAGTTGACGTCGTAGGCGCCGATCAGCGGCGCGCGATTGGCGACGGTCAGGCCCGCGATACCGCCGAGCGCCGTACCGACGCGCGCGTACACCTCGTCCTTCGCGCCCTGCACGGTGAACCCGAGCGACGAGGACTGCGCGGCGGCCTGCTGCGCACCCGACGCGGTCACGCCGCTCGCAGTCGCCGACGCTGGCGCGGCTGCGCTCGTATCGAGATCCGGCGGGACTTCGAGCGGACGCGATTCCGGCGAGCCGGCGTAGAGCTTGCTGCCGCCGCGGTGGAACCAGCTGCAGCCCGAGGCGGTGGCGACGATCACGACGGCCAGCAGCGACGTGCGGGCAATGAAGGACAGCTTGGACATGAAGGCTCCGGGTTCAGGCCGCGACGGCGTCGCGGCAAGCGGTTTCGAGCTGCTGGACGACGCCAGCGAAACGGGTCGCGGCGTCGGCATGCGATGCGGAAAGATCGGTCAACGGCAGACGCAGCCCGTGGCCGATGCCGAGGCGCGAAAGGATCGCCTTGACCGGAATCGGATTGGGCTCGACGCCGATGAAGTCGTAGAGCGCGGCGAGCTGCGCATCGATGTCGTTCGTGCGCGCGTCGCGAGAACGCGCGGCGTCGCAGAGGCGACGGAACATGCCAGGGACGATGTTCGACACGACGGAAATCACGCCGTCCGCGCCCTGCAGCATGGCGCGTGCGGCAGTGGGATCGTCGCCGCTGAGCACGGCAAAGTTGTCGTCGCGCAAGGCGAGCAGCACGGTCATGCGCTCCGGCTCGCTCTTGGCTTCCTTGATACCGATGATGCGCGGATGGCCGGCGAGCTCGGCGACCGTCTCCGGCAGCATGTCGCAACCGGTACGACCCGGCACGTTGTAGAGCACGACCGGCAACGCGGCGTCGTTCGCGACCGCGCGGTAATGCGCGACCAGCCCCGCCTGCGTCGGGCGGACATAGGGCGGCGTGACGACGAGCGCGGCGTCCGCACCCAGCGCGGCCGCGCGGCGCGTCGTTTCGATCGTCTTCAGCGTATTCGACTGCCCCGTGCCAGCGAGCACCGGGATGCGGCCACCCACGGTTTCCACCGCGGTGCGCAGCAACAGGTCGTACTCCGGATCGAGCAGCGCGGCGGCCTCGCCGGTCGAGCCGGCGACGACGATGCCCTGGGTGCCGGCGTCGAGCTGCGTGCGGAGCAGCCGCTGCCAGGCGTCGAGATCGAGTTCGCCGGACGCGTCGAAGGGCGTGGCCAGCGCGGTAATGCTGCCGCTCAGTCGCAAGGAGAGCCTCCGCGGAGCGCGGAATAGTCGGTGGGGACGCGCAGTATGCGCCGCCCGGATGTTACTTGCGGCGAAAAACCGGCGGCAAGTATCCTGTCCGACCGCGGATCGCGGCCTTCAGCCCGCATTTCCGCCGGGCCTCTCCCTCCTCAGCGCAGGCGCCCGCCTTGACCGACAACGCCGCCCGGCCGTCGCCGAACGAAAACTACCTGCTGATCAATGCGTACACGACGCATCCGGCCTCGCCGTTGCTCATGGTCACGCGGCGGATCGCCGACAGCGGTTGCAACATGGTCGACGCGCGCCTGTCGACGGTAGGCCGGGACGTCTCGGTCACCGCGCTCGCCGTCGGCTCGTGGGATGCCGTCGCCAAGCTCGAAGCAATGCTGACCCGCCTGGAACGCGAAGAAGGCCTGAAGCTCGTGTGGTACCGCACCGGGCCCAAGCCGGTGCAGTCGAGCCTGTTGCCGTACGTCGTGGAAGTCGTCGCCGCCGACAAGGCCGGCATCCTCTTCCAGCTCGCCGACTTCTTCGACCGCCAGGGCATCACGATCGAGACGCTGCACTGCTCGCGCTATCGCGCCATGCAAACCGGCGCCGACATGTTCTCGGCGCAGCTCACGATCGGCGTGCCGTCGAGCATGCACATCGCGGCGCTGCGCGACGATTTCCTCGAGTTCTGCGACCACCTGAACCTCGACGCGATCATGGATCCGATGAAGTTCTGAGGCACGACATGGCGATCGACGTCGGCGACATCGTTCCGGATCTTCCGCTCGCGCTGTCCAGCGACGCGACACGCACGCTGGCTGACTATCGCGGGCGTTGGCTGGTGCTCTACTTCTATCCGAAGGACAGCACGCCGGGCTGCACGACCGAAGGCCTCGACTTCAACGCGCTGCTCAAGGACTTCGAACGCGCCAAGGCCACGGTCATCGGCGTGTCGCGCGACTCGCTCAAGTCGCACAAGAACTTCTGCGCCAAGCAGGGCTTCCGCTTCGATCTCGCCAGCGATACCGACGGCGCGCTCTGCGATGCGTTCGACGTCATCAAGCCCAAGAAGCTCTACGGCCGCGAGTACGTCGGCATCGAACGCAGCACGTTCCTGATCGACCCGGACGGCCGCGTCGTCCATGTCTGGCGCCCGGTGAAGGTGCCCGGCCACGCCGACGCGGTGCTCGCCACGCTCCGCGAACTCCAGTCCGCCTGACCTGCTTCCAACCGTCACCCGACGGGCGCTAATGTGGGGCCGTCCGCGCGCGACCGGCGCGCATCACGGAGCGGCAGATGACGGCAGGCAAGCGGATCTACGTGCTGGACACCAACGTCCTGATGCACGACCCGACCGCGTTGTTCAGGTTCGAGGAGCACGACGTCTACCTCCCGATGACGGTCATCGAGGAGCTGGACCGGGGCAAGAAGGGCACCTCCGAAGCCAGCCGTAACGCCCGCCAGGCGAGCCGCTACCTCAACGAGCTGATCCAGTCGCACGGCCACGAAGCGCTGACGGCGGGGATTCCGCTGGTCCAGCCCGAAGGCCTCAACCTTCGCGGCGCGCAGAGCATCGGCCGCCTGCGCTTCCAGACCCAGCAGGACGAGATCACGCCCCGCTTCGGCGCCGTCATTCCCGACAACGCGATCCTCGGCGCCGTCGAAGCCCTGCAGACGCGGGAGCCCGGCGTCGAAGTCGTCCTGGTTTCCAAGGACATCAACCTCCGCATCAAGGCCGCGATCGCCGGCCTGATTTCGGAGGACTACGAGAACGACCGCGCGCTGTCGGATCTCGACCTGCTCTACACCGGCGTGACCGCGCTGCCGGAGGATTTCTGGTCGACGCACGGCAAGGGCATGCGTTCGTGGACCGAGCGCGGCCGTACGTACTACGAAGTCGCGCGGGTCGAGGGCGACGACTGGTACGCCAACCAGTTCCTGCACCTGCCGGGCGACGAGGACGCGGAGCTGCGCGTCGTCGATGTCGACGAGCAGCGCGTGCGCCTGCAGATCGTCGACGACTTCCGCACCCCGCAACACGCCGTGTGGGGCATCCATGCACGCAACCGCGAACAGAACTTCGCGCTCAATGCGTTGATGAATCCCGAGATCGATTTCGTCTCGCTGCTCGGCACGGCCGGCACGGGCAAGACGCTGCTCGCGCTCGCCGCAGGCCTCGCGCAAACGATGGACCAGCAGATCTATCGCGAAATCATCATGACGCGCGCGACGGTGAGCGTCGGCGAGGACATCGGCTTCCTGCCCGGCACCGAGGAAGAAAAGATGACGCCGTGGATGGGCGCCCTCACCGACAACCTGGAAGTGCTGACGAGCAACCAGGAAGGTGGCAGCTGGGGCCGCGCCGCGACGAATGACCTGCTCGCATCGCGCATCAAGATCCGCTCGATGAACTTCATGCGCGGTCGCACGTTCCTGTCGCGCTACGTGATCCTCGATGAAGCGCAGAACCTCACACCCAAGCAGATGAAGACACTGATCACGCGCGCCGGCCCCGGCACGAAGATCGTCTGCCTCGGCAACCTCGAGCAGATCGACACGCCGTATCTCACCGAGACGACGTCCGGCCTGACCTACGTCGTCGATCGCTTCAAGTCCTGGCCGCATAGCGCGCACATCACGCTGCGCCGTGGCGAGCGGTCGCGCCTGGCCGACTTCGCGTCCGACGTGCTGTGACGGTTTCGGTTCTGACGATCGCCGGCTCGGATTCCGGCGGCGGCGCCGGCATCCAGGCCGACCTCAAGACGTTCGCCGCGCATCGCGTGCACGGCCTGAGCGCGATCGCCGCGCTCACCGCGCAGAACACGCGCGGTGTCACGGGCGTCGCCGTCACGGAACCCGCGTTCATCGCGGAACAGATCGACGCCTGCTTCGCCGACTTCGACATCGCCGCGGTGAAGCTCGGGATGCTGGCGAACACGGACGTCATCCACGCCGTCGCCGATGCGCTCGAGCGCCATCACCCGGTCCCGATCGTCGTCGACCCGGTGATGGTCGCGACGTCCGGTGCATCACTCCTGGATCCGTCCGCCGTAAGCGCGTTGCTCGACCGTCTGCTGCCCATCGCCGCCGTCATTACGCCGAACGTGCCGGAAGCCGAAGTGCTGCTCGCGCGCCACATCATCGACGCCGACGACGCGCTCGACGCTGCGCAGCGGCTGATCGCGCGCGGTGCACGCGGCGTGCTGCTCAAGGGCGGACACCTGCGCGGCGATGGCCCCGTGATCGACACGCTCGCCATGCCCGGTGGACGCGTCGAACGTTTCGAACACGCGCGTCTCGACGTTCGCGCCCATGGCACCGGTTGCACGCTGGCGTCGGCGATCGCCGCTGGTCTCGCCGTCGGTCATTCGCTCGCCACCGCCTGCAGACGCGCGACCGACTACGTCCACCGTGGGCTCGCATTGGGCTATCGGCCGGGGCGTAGCGACGTCACGGTCATCGACCACTTCGGCGCCGCGCAATGACGATCGACGTGCGCTGGACGCCGGTGACCGCGGCGGACGGGCATCGCTGGGAAGCGCTGGTCGTTCGCGGCGAATGCGTCGATCGCTGCCTCGTATGGTTGCCGGCGCTCGGCGTACCGGCACGCAGCTATGAGCCGTTCGCGCGTGAACTTGCGGCGCGCGGCGTCGCGACGGTTGTGCATGAATGGCGCGGCTTCGGTAGCAGCTCGCTGCGTGCATCGCGCACGGCGGACTGGGCGTATCGCGAGTTGTTGCGGGTCGACGTCCCCGCCACGCTCCACCTCGCGCGGTCGACGTTCGGACGGATGCACGTCATCGGTGGCCACAGCCTGGGCGGCCAGCTTGCGAGCTGTACGCAGGCGCTGACGGATGCGAAGGCCGACGAACTCTGGCTGGTCGCCAGCGGTTCGCCTTATTGGCGCGTGTTTCCGCGCCCGCTGCGTTTCGGCTTGCCGCTCGCCTATCGGCTACTCCACGGTCTCGCACGGACGTTCGGTGCCCTCCCCGGCCGCCGCATCGGTTTCGGCGGAACGGAAGCGCGCGGGGTGATCCGCGACTGGTCGCGCACGGGGCTCAGCGGGCGCTACGTGGCACCGCACGTGGGCGACATCGAACCGCACCTTGCAACAGTGACGTCGCTCGTGCGCGGCGTGCTGTTCGCGCACGACTTGCTGGCGCCGCGTTCGTCGCTGGACTATCTGATCGGCAAGATGCGGCCGGAGAAGGTGGACGTCGCGCTGCTGGATGCGTCGACGCTCGGCACGCACGACGATCATTTCGCGTGGATGAAGACGCCGGGTGCTGTCGCGGACGCGCTGGCCGGTCGTCTCTAGCGCGACAGACCGAGTCGCGGTTGCGCCGTAGGCGCAGTCGCTCGCGCGCCAGACGTAACGACCTGCCAACCGACGCGGACGCTGATTGCCGTGCCATCGGCGCGAGACGAAACGTTGCTGCGAAAACGCGTCATTCCGACGCACTTGGCGCGCGCACGGCGTAACCAAACGCACAAACAAAAAGACCGACGGTTTCCCGTCGGTCTCTTCGTTGTTTGGCGCGCCCGGAAGGATTCGAACCTCCGACCCCCAAGTTCGTAGCCTGGTGCTCTATCCAGCTGAGCTACGGGCGCGTAGTCGAAAAATTATGACGTTCGATCGACTGCTCGTCAACGCTTTTTCGGTGGTGATCGCCGATGTTTCCCGCGATCGATGCCGCATGCGCGGCGGTACAACTGGCGGAGACGGAGGGATTCGAACCCTCGATGGAGCTTTTGACCCCATACTCCCTTAGCAGGGGAGCCCCTTCGGCCTCTCGGGCACGTCTCCGGGTAGTGCTCGCAACAGTCGCTGCGAGGCCGGGGATGTTAACGCCCCGACCGCATTGCGGCAATCGTCAGCCCTGCGTGCCGTCGTTCGATTCTTCGCGCGCGTCGCCGCCACGCTGGATTCGCTGGTAGATCTCTTCGCGGTGAACCGCGACGTCCTTCGGTGCAGTGATACCGATCCGCACCTGATTCCCCTTCACGCCGAGCACGGTGACGGACACCGAGTCGCCGATCATCAGGGTTTCGCCGACGCGACGCGTCAGGATGAGCATTACGACCTCCTTGATCCGGCATCTCCGCCGGGCGCGCGGCCTCTGCCGCGCACGATATTTGGACACAAACGCCCGCCATGGTAGCGAGCGGCCATTTCATGCCGCAAGGAAGCGGTTCACACTCCCGCAGCGGCGCTACGTTCTTTCACCAGCTCGGCGACGCCGGCCAACGCGGACTGCAGCGCCGGGCCGTCATCGCCACCGCCCTGCGCCATGTCCGGTCGACCGCCGCCCTTGCCGTTGATCTGACGCGCGACCTGCCCAAGCAGATCACCCGCCTTCACCGGTCCGAGCGCACGCCCGCCCACACCCGCCACGAGCGACGCCTTGCCGTCTTGCACGCCCGCAAGAACAACAACGGCATCGACCAGCTGTTGCTTGAGGCGATCGACGGCATCGCGCAGTGCCTTGGCGTCGAAGCCTTCCAGACGGGCCGTGACGACCTTGATGCCATCGACGTCGATCGCCGCCCCGGCGAGGTCCGCCGTGGCACCGGACGCGGCCTTGGCCTTCAACGATTCGAGCTCGCGCTCGAGGCGACGCTGGCGGTCGAGCAGCGAACGCACCTTGTCCGACACTTCGCTACGCGGCGAGCCGACGAGGCGCGCCGCCTCGTCGAGACGCTGCAGCTCGGAGGCCACGTAATCGAGCGCGCCCTGCCCCGTCACCGCCTCGATGCGGCGCACGCCCGCGGAGACGCCGCCTTCCGAAAGGATCTTGAAGAGACCGATGTCGCCCGTGCGCGACACGTGCGTGCCGCCGCAGAGTTCCGTCGACGCTTCGCCCATGCGCAGCACGCGCACGCGATCGCCGTACTTCTCGCCGAACAGCGCGAGCGCACCGAAGTCGATCGCTTCCTGCATGCCCATGTGGTGCACGTCGACGCCGTGATTCGCACGGATCTCGGCGTTGACCTGACGCTCGATCTCCGCGAGCTGATCGGCCGTGACCGGCTCGAAGTGCGAGAAGTCGAAACGCAGCCGATCCGGAGCGACGAGCGAACCCTTCTGCTGCACGTGCTCGCCGAGCAGACGGCGCAGCGCTGCGTGGAGAAGATGCGTCGCGGAATGATTGAGCACCGTCGCCGCGCGACGCGCGCCGTCGACCGAACCCATCAGATGATCGCCGCGCGAAAGACGCCCAGACTGAAGCGTGCCGAGGTGGCCATGGAACTGGCCGGCGAACTTCAGCGTGTCGCGCACCACGAAGCGCGTGCCCTTCTCGTCGAGCTCGCCCGCATCGCCGACCTGGCCGCCACTCTCGGCGTAGAACGGCGTTCGATCGAGGATGACGACGGCTTCGTCGCCCGCTTCGATCGAATCGACCGGACGCCCGTCCTTGAGGATCGCGACGACTTCGAGGCCGCCGTCGACGAGCTTGTCGTAGCCGAGGAACTGCGTCGCCGGCAGTTGCGCGGCGAGTTCGGCCGGCAGCGTGGTCGCATTGCCGAACTTGCCCGACGCGCGCGCGGTCTCGCGCTGCTGGTTCATCGCGGCTTCGAAGCCGTCCATGTCGACGGTGAGGCCGCGCTCGCGCGCGATGTCGGCCGTGAGGTCGACCGGGAAGCCGTAGGTGTCGTAGAGACGGAAGGCTTCGACGCCCGGGATCACGCCCTTTGAGCGCGCGGCGACGTCGTCGAAGATACGCATGCCGGATTCGAGCGTCTCGGCGAAGCGCTCTTCCTCGCCCAGAAGCGCGCGCTCGACGAGTTCACGCTTCGCCGGCAGTTCCGGGTAGGCGTCGCCCATCAGCTCGGCGAGCGGCGCGACGAGCTTGTGGAAGAACGGGCCCTTCTGGCCGAGCTTCCAGCCGTGGCGCAGCGCGCGGCGGATGATGCGGCGGAGCACGTAGCCGCGACCTTCGTTCGACGGCAGCACGCCGTCGACGATCAGGAACGAGCACGCGCGGATGTGGTCGGCAATCACGCGCAGCGACTTGTTCTCGAGGTCCGACGTGCCGGTCGCGGCCGCGGCTTCGCGGATGAGGCGCACGAACAGGTCGATCTCGTAGTTGCTGTGCGCGTGCTGCAGCACCGCCGCGATGCGTTCGAGGCCCATGCCGGTATCGACGCACGGCGCCGGCAGCGGCACGAGCGTGCCGTTGGGCTGGCGGTCGAACTGCATGAAGACGTTGTTCCAGATCTCGATGTAGCGATCGCCGTCTTCGTCCGGCGAACCCGGAGGACCGCCCGGCACGTCGGGGCCATGGTCGTAGAAGATCTCGGTGCACGGGCCGCAGGGGCCGGTGTCGGCCATCTGCCAGAAGTTGTCCGACGCGAACGGCGCGCCCTTGTTGTCGCCGATGCGCACGATGCGCTCGGGCGGCAGGCCGATGTCGTTGTGCCAGATGTCGAAGGCTTCGTCGTCGGTGTGATAGACGGTGACGAGCAGGCGCTCCGGCGGCAGCTTCCAGACCTGCGTCAGCAGCTCCCACGCCCAGGCGATGGCTTCCTTCTTGAAGTAATCGCCGAACGACCAGTTGCCGAGCATCTCGAAGAACGTGTGGTGGCGCGCGGTGTAGCCGACCTGGTCGAGGTCGTTGTGCTTGCCGCCGGCGCGCAGGCAGCGCTGCACGTCGGCCGCGCGCACGTAGCCCGGCTTTTCGCTGCCGAGGAACACGTTCTTGAACTGCACCATGCCCGAGTTGGTGAACAGCAGCGTCGGGTCGTTGGCGGGCACGAGCGGGGCCGACGGAACGATCGTGTGGCCCTTGCTGCGGAAGAATTCGATGAAATCGCTGCGGATTTCGGACGTGGTTTTCATGCGGAGGCGCGCGTCGAAAAGGAGACCGTGCAGCCGATGGCCGCCGGAGGGCGGCCAACAGGCACTGGGAGAACCCTGAAGAGTAGCAGGCGGGGCGGCGTCCGATGCGGACGCGAATGGACCGGTCAGTCTTCGGTCGTGAACCGTACGGCGGCGCGGACGATGTCGCCCGGGAACCCGCGTCGGATCAGGTAGTCGGACGCCTTGCGCTCTCGGGTGCGGGCGTCTTCGATGCGACCGAAGCGCCGGGCGACGAGGTCGCGGGCGATCTCGGTCCAGTCACCCTCGAAATCATCGAGCGCGGCCTGGCGGATTTCCGCCGACAGATCGTGCGTGCCGAGCTCGGCGCGGATGTGCAGCGGGCCGTAGCCGCTCGAGGCTCGGCTGCGGACGAGGCTCTCGGCGAAGCGGCGGTCGTCCTGCCAGCCGGCGTCAATGAGCTTGCCGACAGCCGTTTCGACCTCGGCCGCGTCCACGCCTCGCGATACGAGCTTGCGGGTCAGTTCCTTGCGGGAATGCTCGCGGCGCGTCAGCAGGCCGAGTGCGCGTTGCAAGGCGGTGGCGGGTTTGCGCTCACGACGCGGTTTGCGGGTGGTGTCGCTTGCGGGGCCGAAGAGGCTTTCGTAGGCGGGGCCGTCGTCGGTCGATGCTAACGACGGATCGTCGATCGATCGATCGGACGCATTGGAGTCATCGCGGACGCCTGCCGGCGCGCCGTGCGGCCTGTCGAAATGCTCTTGGTTCATAGGAGCGGTGCGCGGTCGAGCCTGCTCGGCCGTGTGGCGTGTCGTCGCGGTGCGACGAGCGCGGCCATCTGAACAGGTCGGCGACGTGTCACGCGTGTGGCGGCGGCTCCGGTCTTCGCACGCGATGTCCGCCGCTCCCTCCCAATTCTCTGGCGGCGCCCATGCGTTTACGGAATCGTGCACCTCACGGCGAGGCGCATCCACCGCCATATTCGCGACAAGATCCGAGAGCCGGACGATGCCCTGCCGCTCCCGCCCACCGTCGCGCGAAAACGACTCGGCCCCGGGCTCATCACCCGGGGCCGCATCGCGATCACGTGGAGGTCGTGACCGTGCCATTTCCGCCGATTACGCGTCCGCCTCGGCTTCGGCCGGGTTGATTTCCTGCGGCACGAACTTCTCGCGGAGAGCGGCTTCGAGCTTCGTCGCCATCGCCGGGTTCTCCTTGAGGAACTGGCGGGCGTTTTCCTTGCCCTGCCCGATGCGCTCGCCGTCGCAGCTGTACCACGCGCCCGACTTCTCGACGAGCTTGGCGTCGACGCCCATGTCGATCAGCTCGCCCTCGCGCGAAATGCCTTCGCCGTACAGGATCTCGGTGACGACCTGCTTGAACGGAGGCGCCAGCTTGTTCTTGACGACCTTGATGCGGGTCTGGTTGCCGATGATCTCGTCGCCCTTCTTGATCGAACCGATACGACGGATGTCGAGACGGACCGACGCGTAGAACTTCAGCGCGTTACCACCGGTGGTGGTTTCGGGGCTCTGGCCCGGCATCATGATGCCGATCTTCATGCGCAGCTGGTTGATGAAGATCACCAGCGTGTTCGAACGCTTGATGTTGCCGGTGAGCTTGCGCAGCGCCTGCGACATCAGTCGGGCCTGCAGACCCGGCAGCTGATCGCCCATCTCGCCTTCGATTTCGGCCTTCGGCGTCAGCGCGGCGACCGAGTCGACGACGACCATGTCGACCGCGTTCGAGCGCACGAGCATGTCGGCGATTTCGAGCGCCTGTTCGCCGGTGTCCGGCTGCGAGAGCAGCAGGTCGTCGACATTGACGCCCAGCTTCGCCGCGTAGATCGGATCGAGCGCGTGCTCGGCGTCGATGAAGGCCGCGGTGCCGCCCTTCTTCTGGCACTCGGCGATCGCCTGCAGCGTGAGCGTGGTCTTGCCCGACGACTCCGGGCCATAGATTTCGACCACGCGGCCGCGCGGCAGGCCGCCGATGCCGAGCGCGATATCGAGCATCAGCGAACCCGTGCCGACGATTTCCACGGCTTCCACGGCGCGGTCGCCCATGCGCATGACCGAGCCCTTGCCGAACTGCTTCTCGATCTGGCCGAGAGCCGCTGCAAGTGCGCGCTTCTTGTTCTCATCCATTGACGGGTTCCTGGTGTTCATTGGTGTAGTGAGATTGTGTGGGGCGGATATCGCAGGGGCTGAGACAGTGACATCCGCACCTGAACTGTGCGATGAGCGGCAACGCGCGACGATCGGATGAGGCGTGCAGCGGCCGTAGGAATTTGCCGCGCGATCAGTCGAACGCCTCGACGACCGGCGTCGTCGGCGTCGTCGCCTTGACGAGGCCGATCGCGTATTCGCAGTCGTACTTGCTGACGTAGCCTTCCGAACTGTCGGCAATGACTTCGCCGTTCTCCGCGACGAGACGCCAACGCCACTGGAACGCGAGCAACGACGGGCTGGAGCTGTAGATTTCGAACTTCATCGGACACCTCACCGGTTCGGACGCACGAGGCCGCAGTACAGGCCTTCGATGGAGAAGTCCTGATCGGGCATCACTTCGATCGGATCGAAGTCGGGATTGCGCGGCAGCAGGCGGATGCGGTCCTTCGCGATCTTCAGAAGCTTCACCGTGATCGCGTCATCGATACGCGCGACGACGATCTGCCCGGAGCGCGCTTCGTTCGTGCGGTGCACGCCGATCAGGTCGCCGTCGAAGATGCCCTCGTCGCGCATCGAATCGCCCTTGACCCGCAACAGGTAGTCGGGCGACGGCGCGAACAGGTTCTTGTCGAGCAGCACCATGTCGTCCGAGCCGATGTCGGCACCGATCGGCAGACCCGCCGCGACCTGGCCGAGCACCGGCAGGTGCAGCATGTCGGAGGCGTTGGCGGCCGGCCGGTTCGGCGTCGCGACGAGGCGAATGCCCCGTGCCTGCCCCGGCACCCGGCGGATCGCACCGGCCTGCTCGAGGGCCTGCAGGTGGTACTGGGCCGCCCGGACGCTGCTGAAACCGAAGACCTGGGCGATCTCCGTCTGGGACGGCGGGACGCCGTCGGCCTCGATGCGCTCGGCGATCATTTCGAGGATCGCCTGCTGGGTGTCGGTGAGGTTCATTAGTAGCAATACTACTAACCGCGCCGCCGCTCGCAAGACCGTTCGTCAGCTGGCGAGCTCGATCAACCCGCCCAGGGCGGCCGCCACCGTCTGCCGGCGTACTGCCTCGCGGTCGCCTTCGAAGTGGTGGATGGACGCGTGGGGATAGCCCCCGCGGCGCTTCCAGGCGATCCACACGGTGCCGACCGGCTTGTCGGCGGTCCCGCCCGTGGGCCCGGCAATGCCGGTCACCGCTACGGCGAGCGTCGCCGCCGAGTGCACCAGCGCGCCGGAGACCATCTCGACCACCGTCTCCCGGCTCACAGCGCCGTGCTCCTCGAGCGTGTGCGGGTTGACCCCGAGCATCGCCTGCTTGGCCTCGTAGCTGTAGACGACCATGCCGCAGTCGAACCACGCCGACGAACCGGCGAGATCGGTCAACGTCTTTGCGATCCACCCGCCGGTGCAGCTTTCGGCGGTCACCACGGTCAGGCGGCGGTCGATCGCCGCAGTGGCGAGGGTTTCGCCGAGGCGGCGGAGGTCGTCGTCGGTGGGGCTGTGCATGCGGCCATTATGGACGGCGGCCGCGCGGCATACTGTCGCCCCGCCGGCGCCTGCGCCCGCTTCGCACATCGTCCTGACGCCCGTGTCTTCCGTCCGCGCCGACGGCGCTTCCGCCGACGCCCATACCCCGCTCATGCGCCAGTTCTTCGCGGCCAAGGCGGAGCATCCGGACGTGCTGCTGTTCTTCCGGATGGGCGACTTCTACGAGCTGTTCTACGACGACGCGCGCAAGGCGGCGCGGCTGCTCGATATCACCCTGACGCAGCGCGGCTCGTCTGCCGGACAGCCGATCCCGATGGCCGGTGTGCCGCACCATTCGGCGGAAGGCTATCTCGCACGCCTCGTCGCACTCGGCGAATCGGTCGCCATCTGCGAGCAGATCGGCGATCCGGCGCTCGCCAAGGGCATCGTCGAACGCAAGGTAGTCCGCATCGTGACGCCCGGCACCGTCACCGACGAAGCGCTGCTCGACCAGCGCCGCGACACGCTGCTGCTCGCGGTCGCGCGCGGAAAGAACGGCTGGGGCCTGGCGTGGGCCGATCTCGCCGCGGGCCGCTTCCTCTGCAACGAGGTCGGCAACGAAGACCAGCTCGAAGCGGAGATCGCGCGGCTCGATCCCGCCGAAGTGCTGTATCCCGACGAAGATCCCCTGCCCGCCTGCGTGGCCACGCGCACCGGACTGCGCCGCCGTGCGCCGTGGCTGTTCGACCTCGACAGCGGCCGTCGCCAGCTGCTGCGCTTCTTCGACCTGCACGACCTCACCGGCTTCGGCATCGACGATCGTCCGCTCGCGATCGCCGCTGCGGCTGCGCTGCTCGGCTACGTCGAAGAGACGCAGAAGCAGCGACTGCCGCACCTGACATCGATCGCGGTCGAGTCCGGCGACGGCGCGATCGCGATGAACGCGGCGACGCGCCGCCATCTCGAACTCGATACCCGCGTCGACGGCGATACGCGCCACACGCTGCTCGGCGTGCTGGATTCGACGGTGACGCCGATGGGCGGTCGCCTGCTTCGCCGCTGGCTGCATCGTCCGTTGCGCGATCGCGAGGTGCTGCGTCTCCGGCACAACGCCGTGGCGACGCTGATCGACAGCCGCGTCGGCGACGACCTGTGCGAGCACCTGCGCGCAGTCGGCGACGTCGAACGCATCCTCGCGCGCGTCGCCCTGCGCAGCGCGCGTCCACGCGACCTGTCGACACTCCGCGACGCCCTCGCCATGGCGCCCGCGCTTCGCGAACTCCTCGCACCTCTCGACGCACCGCGTCTGCAGGCGCTGCGTGATGAACTCGGCGAGCACGACGCGATTGCCGCGCACCTCGCCGAGGCAATCGTCCCGCAGCCGCCGGTTCTCGCACGCGACGGCGGCGTGTTCGCGGAAGGCTACGACGCCGAGCTCGACGAACTGCGTCGGCTGTCGACGAACGCGGATCAGTTCCTGATCGACCTCGAAGCGCGCGAGCGCGAGGCGACCGGCATTCCGACGCTCAAAGTCGGCTACAACCGTGTCCACGGTTATTACATCGAGATCAGCAAGGGCCAAGCCGGCCGCGCACCGACGCACTACACGCGACGCCAGACCCTGACCGGCGCGGAGCGCTACATCACCGAAGAGCTGAAGCAGTTCGAGGACAAGGTGCTGTCCGCGCGCGAGCGTTCGCTGTCGCGCGAGCGCCTGCTGTACGAGCAGATGCTCGACGTGCTGAATGAGCAGCTCGAGCCGCTCAAGCGCTGCGCCGCTGCGCTCGCCGAACTCGACGTTCTCGCCGCATTCGCCGAGCGCGCGCAAGCGCTGGACTGGTCGCAGCCGGAACTTGCCGAGCACCCGGGTATCCGCATCGAGCGCGGTCGCCATCCGGTCGTCGAAGCGGTGCGCGACGCCCCGTTCGAGCCGAACGACCTGATTCTCGACTGCGCGCCCGACCACGTCGGTCGCCGCATGCTCGTCATCACCGGCCCGAACATGGGCGGCAAGTCGACGTACATGCGGCAGAACGCGCTGATCGTGCTGCTCGCGCACATCGGCAGCTTCGTGCCCGCGTCAAAGGCAGTGATCGGACCGATCGACCGCATCCTTACGCGCATCGGCGCTGGCGACGACCTTGCACGCGGCCAATCGACGTTCATGGTGGAGATGGCGGAGACGAGCTACATCCTCCACCACGCCACCGACCGCTCGCTCGTGCTGATGGACGAAATCGGACGCGGAACGTCGACCTACGACGGCCTCGCGCTCGCGGAGGCCTGCGCTCGCCATCTCGCGCAGAGCAACCGCGCCTACACGCTGTTCGCGACGCACTACTTCGAACTGACCCGTCTCGCCGAGCCGGGCAGCGGCATCGCGAATGTGCACCTCGATGCGGTCGAGCACGGCGACAAGCTCGTCTTCATGCACGCGGTGAAAGACGGCCCCGCGGATCGCAGCTTCGGCCTGCAGGTTGCCGCGCTCGCGGGTCTGCCGAAGACGGTGGTCGCACAGGCGCGCGCTCGCCTCGCGGAACTCGAGCAGCAGCGACCCGACGACGCCCGCGCCCCGATGACCGCATCGACGCTCGAATCGCCGCAGCAATTCAGCCTGTTTGCGCCCTCATCGGCCGCACTCGAAGCGCTGGCCGGCATCGATCCGGACGAATTGACGCCGAAGCAGGCGCTCGAAGCGCTCTACCGCCTGCGGTCACTGGTCTGAATCAGCCCGCGGGCGACGTGGCGATCGACGCCGCACCCGGACGGCAGAACACGCGGCGGAACACGGGCAGCGTCAGCATGCCGAGCGGGCCGAAGAACGGCGCGAACTGCGCGATCGCCAGCGCGACGATCGACGCGCAGATCGTGCTGAGGCCGCGCCCGCGGATGTAGCGCACGTCGTCCGGCGTCGTGTCCGGCCCGCGCATGTCGGGCCCGACGGCAATCGTGTTGACGCGCAGGTTGAGCAGCGCGGTGACCAGCATCCAGCCCCAGTACAACGACGCCGGGACGCGCGCGCCGGCGTACTCCGCCATGAACGCGGTGAGGAACGGCATGAACGCGATCGCGCCCAGCAGCGTCAGGTTCCACCCGAGAATGCGCGGCGAGTAGCGCGACGCCAGCGAGAACGCGCGGTGGTGGCCCATCCAGAACGCGCCGATCACGCTGAAGCTCACGAAGAAGCCGACGAGATTCGGCATCAAGTGGCCGAGCGCATACCAGAACGCCATGTCGCCGCCAGCACGCTCGACGTGAGGCACGTGCACCTCGATCACCAGCAACGTGATCGCGATGGCGAATACGGCGTCGGAAAAGAAGACCGTGCGTTCGAGCGCGTGGTCGGTCGTCTGGCTCATGGATTCCCCCTTTCGCCGCATTGTTTCGATCCTTCGGCGGTGCGGCAAGAGGCGGGTGTCGCGACGCGTTGGCCGGGTGTCGACACGCGCAGTGCTCGACTATGCCTCTCCACGGAGCCGCCCATGAGCCATCGAATCCCGAACGACGAAGCGCGCGTCAACGTCAACGACGAGCAGGAACTCGCGTACTGGTGCGACGAACTCGACGCCGATGCCGACACGCTGCGCGAGGCGGTGAGCGCGGTCGGCGTTGACGTGACGAACGTGCGGATGCACCTGTCGCAGGTGCGCTGAGCGGCCGTCACGGCGCGTGAATCGATCGCGTGGCTGACTTTGCCTGTCCGCTCCGGAGAACGCCCATGAACGGCCCGCTCTACGACGACCTTCTCGACCAGCTCCGCGGCACGCCGGCCCGCCAGCTCGGCGATCGCCTCGGCCTCTCCTCCGCAGGCGCGCTGCAGGCCGCGGCCACCGCGCTTCCCGTGCTGTTCGGTGCGATGCACCGCAACGCGCGCGGACCCGATGGCGCCGAGGCGCTGCTTTCCGCGCTCGACTTCGATCATCGGGGCGTCGACCCCGCCAATGCGCTCGGCACCGCGCTCGCGGGCGGCGGCGCCGGCGGCGCGATCCTCGGGCATCTGCTTGGCGACCACAGCACCACGGCGGCCAGCGCGGTAGGCAATGCGACCGGGCTCGACAGTGATCGCGCATCGACGCTCCTTCGCGTCCTGGCTCCCGTCGTCATGGCCTACGTGGCCCGTCGCCTATTCACGCCGCAGGCCGCCGACGGCGCCTCGACGCCGCAGGCCTCACCCGAAGGTCTTCGGACCGCGCTTTCGCAGGAAGTCGACTCGCTTCGCAGCAGCGGCGAAACGCATCAAGGTTTGCTGTCGTTCCTGGACCGCGACCACGATGGTGACGTCGACCTGCAGGACTTCACGTCGGGCGACGCCAGCGCGCTGCCGGTACAGACGGCAGAGATGCGCAGTCCGCGCCCGCGGATCTGATCGGCATTTACGCGAGCCGTTTCGAACTCGCGCATCACGATCAGGTGGCGTCGATGTCGCCGAGTGCGCGGATCAGGCGGCGTGCGCGTTTGTCGGGGCGCTGTTCGGGCGCCCGATAGCCGTCCCGCATCGCGGTCCGCTCTGCACGCGCCTGCTCGCGACGCTGCTTCGACTCGTCCGTCTCCGCATACAGCAGCTGCGCGATCGGCGCGGCGCCGCGCTCCGTACTGAGCCCCAGCACGTCGACGTCGAAACGCTCCTCGCCCCGCGTGACGCCCAGTCGATCGCCCACGCGAACGCCGCGCGATGCCTTCGCGCGCTGGCCATCGATCTCGACTCGCCCGGTCTCGATCGCCTGCTTCGCGAGCGAACGCGTACGGAAGAAGCGCGCGGCCCAGAGCCACTGATCGAGTCGAACGGTCGGGATGATGTCGGTCATGCGTCGTCGGTACGGATCGATGGAAGATGAATGCCGGCGCGGGCCAGGCGGTCGAACAATCGCGGTGCGTGACTGCCGAGCCAGTAGGCACGTCCGCACCCTGTGCATCGGCTGAAGGACGTGGCGCTCGCCCGTGCGCGCGGCGGCACGGCGTCGCCCAGTTGCTCCGGATCTGCGGGCTCGACCCGGGAATTGCAATGCGAGCAGCGGCTGAGCGCCGCGAACCACGGCGCCAACGCGAAACGCGCCTCGATCTCGACCAGCTGCTCCAGCGGCTGCATCGCGTAGACGAACGCGCCAGCGTCGACGTCGCTTTGCTTGAGCAACGCGACGTCGCGCGTCAGAAGCGTGCGGCGCTCGGTGTTCGACGTCGCGACGAGCGCGTCATCGTCCGCATCGTTGCGCCACGCGGTGTCGATGCCGAGCAACCGCAGATAGCTCGCGAGGCGTCCCAGATGCACGTCGAGCACGAATCGCGGCGGCGTGCCGGCCGATTGCCGATCCAGCGGCCAAACGTCGACGGACTCGCCACCGCGCACGCGCTGCGCCATCGTCGTGCTCGCACCATCGACCAGCAGGCCACCGACCTCGGTGTGCGGAACACCGGTCGACTCGATCGGATCCTTGATCGCCGGTGTTCCATCGAATGCGAGCTCGAAGCTGCGATCGCGGCGATCCCAGGCGACGAACCGCGCGAGCCGTCCGTGCACGCGCATCCGGCATTTCGGACGATCGACATCACGCATGGCGTCAGGCTGCAACGTCCCGCGTCGACAGCCGATACAGACGCTCAAATGCAAACGGCCGCCCGAAGGCGGCCGTCGCACGAAGCGCTGCGCGATTACTGCTGCGAGGCAGCAGCGGCAGCGGCCTTCGCCTTGGCGTAAGCGGCCAGATCTTCCTTGATACGCGCCTTCTTGCCCTCGAGGCCACGCAGGTAGTACAGCTTGCCCGCGCGCACCTTGCCGCGACGCTTCACTTCGACCGAGTCGATCGTGGCGGAGTGCGTCTGGAACACGCGCTCGACGCCGAAGCCGTGCGAAATCTTGCGGACCGTGAACGACGAGTTCAGGCCGGCGCTCTTGATGCCGATGACCACGCCTTCGTACGCCTGGACGCGCTCGCGGTTGCCTTCCTTGACCTTCACGTTGACGACGACGGTGTCGCCCTGGCTGAAGTCGGGAAGCTTGCGGGTGATCTGCTCGGCTTCGAAATTCTGGAGCAGCGTATTGAGGGACGGCTTGTTCATTGGCTTGGGCCTGTTGGTGTCGTTGTAGAGCCGCGAGTGCGCGTGGACCCGCGTGCCGGCATCGGTGGAGCGAAGCCCGCAATTCTAGCGGGATTTTTCCTTGCGTGACTAGGGGTTAGCCGGTTTCCGGACCGGCGGCGGCCGGCTCCGTGGCGTCGGCCACGGTTTCCGGCGTCGACATCGACGCTTCACGGTACTGCCGAAGCAGCGCCGCGTCCGCCTTGGATAGCTCCCGTCCCTTGAGGAGGTCGGGCCGGCGCTCGGCGGTCCGGCCCAGCGACTGCATCCGCCGCCACCGGGCGATTTTCGCGTGGTCGCCCGACAGCAGGATCTCCGGGACGGCGCCCAGCTCGTGCTCGACGGGCCGGGTGAAGTGCGGGCAATCCAGCAGGCCGTCCTCGAAGCTGTCCTGCACCGCGGATTCGGCGTCGTTGAGCGCGCCGTCCTGAAGACGGGCGATCGCATCGATGACGACCGCGGCGGCCAGCTCCCCACCCGACAGCACGTAGTCGCCGATGGAGATTTCCTCGTCGACCTCCGCCCGGGTCAGGCGTTCGTCGATGCCTTCGTAGCGGCCGCAGAGCAGGATCAGGCGCGGCTCGGCCGCCAGACGGCGAACCGTCTCCTGATCGAGGCGCCGCCCCTGCGGGCTCATGTAGACCACCCGTACCGGGCCTTCGGCCGCCGACCTCGCGGCCTCGATCGCACGACGCAGCGGGTCGATCAGCATCACCATGCCGGGGCCGCCGCCGAATGGGCGATCGTCGACACGACGGTAGTTGCCTTCGGCGTGGTCGCGCGGATTGGTGCCGTGGATCGACAGCAGGCCGCGCTCGACCGCCCGCCCGACCACGCCGAACGCCGCGCACTGCGCGACGAATTCGGGGAACAGGCTGACGACGTCGATGCGCATGGCGGAACGGCTCGTGGTAGCGTCGGTGGCGCGGATTGCGGCGCAAATGCCCGGATCCGCGCGGCAGAACTAGAAATCCGGGTCCCAGTCGACCGTGATGCGGCCCGCGTCCAAATCGATCGCGGTGACGAACTGCGGACGCACGAACGGGATCATCCATTCCCGGTCGCCGTCGCGGGTGACCAGCACGTCGTTCGCGCCGGTGGAGAACAGGTGCGAGACCCGACCCATCGCCTGTCCCTCGACATTGACCACCTCGAGGCCTTCGAGGTCGGCCCAGTAGAACTCGCCCTCCGCCGCCTTGGGCAGCGCGGACCGCGGGACGTAGACCTCGGTGCCGCGCATGGCCTCGGCGGCGTCCCGATCCTCGACGCCCGGAATCTCGGCGGCGAGGCTCTTGCCGACGATCCGACCGCGCACGCCCATCAGCTCGCGCTCGACGCCGCGAGCGTCGCGCAGGATCCAGGGCCGGTAGCCGAAGAGCGCCGAGCGCGGCTCGGTCCAGCTCTCGAGTTTCACTTCCCCACGAACGCCGAAGGCGCCGACCACCCTTCCAACAAGGATGCGGCGCCCCGGGTTGTTCGTGCTGCTACCGCCCGCGCCAGGCACGGGCGAGGACATCAGGCCGCGGCCTGCGCCTTGACCGCCGCCTTGTAGAGGTCGGCGACCTTGTCGGTCATCTGCGCGCCGTGGCCGATCCAGTGCTGGATGCGCTCGACGTTGAGTTCGACCGGCTTGTCGTTACCCGAAGCGACCGGGTTGTAGTAACCGACGCGCTCGATGTTGCGGCCGTCGCGGGCGCTGCGGCTGTCGGTGACGATGATGTGGTAGAAGGGGCGCTTCTTGGCGCCGCCACGCGTCAGGCGGATCTTGACCATTGGTTTCTCGGTGTTGCCCAGCTGCCGGAATGGCAGGGTAAGCCGACGATTTTAGCGTGAAGCCTGCGTCAGGGTAAACCCGGCCGCCCAAGCGGCCGTGAGGTGGGGCTCAACGGAACGGCATCCCGCCGCGCCCGCCCATCATGCCCTTCATGCCGCGCATGAGCCCCTTCATGCCGCCGCCGGCCAGCTTCGACATCATTTTTTCCATCTGCTGGTACTGCTTCATCACCTTGTTGACGTCGGCCGGGGTCAGCCCCGCGCCCTTGGCGATGCGCGCGCGGCGCGAGCCGTTCAGAAGCGCGGGATTGCGACGCTCCTTCTTCGTCATCGAATTGATGATCGCGATCATCCGCGGCACTTCCTTGCCGGTGATCTGGTCCTTGAGGTGCGCGGGCACCTGGCCGATGCCGGGCAGCTTGTCCATGAGTCCGTGCAGGCCGCCCATGTTCTGCATCTGCTCGAGCTGGTCGCGCATGTCGTTGAGGTCGAATTTCTTGCCCTTGACGACCTTCTCGGCGAGCTTGGCCGCCTTGTCCTTGTCGACCTGCGCTTCGACCTGCTCGACCAGCGACAGGACGTCGCCCATGTCGAGGATGCGGCTGGCGATGCGGTCCGGATGGAAGACGTCGAGGCCTTCAGGCTTCTCGCCGGTACCGATGAACTTGATCGGGCGTCCGGTGATGTAACGCACCGAGAGCGCCGCACCACCGCGCGCGTCGCCGTCCGTCTTCGTCAGCACGACGCCGGTGAGCGGCAGCGCTTCCGCGAAGGCCTTCGCGGTGACCGCGGCGTCCTGGCCTGTCATCGAGTCGACGACGAACAGCGTTTCGACCGGAGTGACCGCGCCGTGCAGCGTCTTGATCTCCGCCATCATCGCTTCGTCGATGGCGAGGCGACCTGCGGTGTCGACGATCAGCACGTCGACGTACGACTTGCGCGCATCGTCGATCGCCGCGCGCACGATCGCTTCGGGCTTCTGCGACGGATCGGACGGGAAGAAGATCACGTCGACCTGCTGCGCGAGCTGGCGCAGCTGTTCGATCGCGGCCGGACGATAGACGTCGGCCGACACCACCATCACCTTCTTCTTGCGCTTTTCCTTGAGATGCTTGGCGAGCTTGCCGACGGTGGTCGTCTTGCCCGCGCCCTGCAGGCCGGCCATCAGAATGACCGCCGGCGCCGGCACGTTGAGATTGAGGTCGGACGCCTGCGCGCCCATCACCGCCGACATCTCGTCGCGCACGACCTTGATCAGCGCTTGGCCGGGCGTCAGCGACTTCAGCACTTCCTGACCGACCGCGCGCACCTTGATGCGCTCGATCAGACCCTGCACCACCGGCAGCGCCACGTCCGCCTCGAGCAGCGCGATGCGCACTTCGCGCAGCGACTCGCGGATGTTCTCCTCGGTCAGGCGACCGCGGCCGCGCAGGCGCTCGATCGTGCCGGAAAGACGCTGGGAGAGGGACTCGAACATGGACGGTGCCGACGCGAAAAACGGTCGCGAAGTATAGCGGGCGCACGCCTGCGGCCCGCCGAACGGCTGTGCGACACTTCAAAGCATGACGCTCGCGCTCGTGATCGCCTCCGTCCTCCTCTACCTCGTCGCCACCGGCATGCTCGCCGCGGCGCTGCGCGTCGATCCGTCGTCGCCGGCGGACGGCTGGCGCGTGCCGTCGGCGCTCGCGCTCGCCCTGCACGCGGCCACGCACATCGTCGCGTGGACCGAGGTGCGCGGGCCGGACCTGCACTTCTTCGCCGCGCTCTCGCTGGTCGGGCTGGGCATGGCGGCGATGACGACGTTCGTCGCACGTCGCGAGCGGGTCGCCGCGCTCGCGATCGTCGCGCTACCGCTCGCGGCCGCGCTGCTCGTCGCGTATCGAGCTTACGGCCACTCGATGTCGATGGCGCTCGATTGGCAGCAGCAGCTGCATGCGGCGCTCGCATTGCTGGCCTACGCGACGCTCGCCGTCGCCGCGCTTCTCGCCGTGACGCTGTGGGCGCAGGAACGCGCGCTGCGCCGCCGCGAATTCCACGGCTGGCGACGTGCGCTGCCGCCGCTGATCCAGCTCGAATCGCTGATGTTCCGAACGATCGCGGTCGGATTCGCGCTTCTGACGGCGACGCTGCTCACCGGCGTGCTGTTCGTGCAGAACCTGTTCGCCCAGCACCTCGTGCACAAGACGGTGCTGAGCCTGCTGTCCTGGCTCGCGTTCGGCGCCCTGCTCTACGGCCGTCGTCGCTACGGCTGGCGTGGGGCGAAGGCCGTCCGCTGGACGCTCGCGGCCATGGCCCTGCTGGTGCTGGCCTATTTCGGCAGCAAGGCAGTCCTCGAACTGATCCTCCGCTCGGTCGTCTGAATCGTTCCGGATGCGGAACGCTGGGTAACTACTCGTCGACGCAATATTTGCATTGACAACTATTGCGCGGGCACCTAAAGTGCGCCGCCATGACGAACCACCCACCCTGCAACGGCTCCTCGCTGGGACTGATGTTCCGGCAGGTCCGCGACGCGATGTGGGCGCGCGCCGAGCGCGAGCTGGCGGATGCCGGCCACGAGCTGACCTTCAGCCAGTACATCACGCTCAAGACACTCGGTAACGATGGGCGTGCTGGCGTCAGCGAGCTCGCCCGTGCGGCGCAGCTGCATCCCGGTGCCATGACACGCCTACTGGACAAGCTTGAGGCGCAGGGTCTCGTCGCCCGCGTCGTCGACCCGCAGGATCGCCGCGCTCTCCATATCGACCTGACCGACAGCGGTCGCGAGATGTGGCAAGCCGTTAGCGACATCGGCCGCCGTGTACACGCGCGCGCCATGCAGGGTCTGGACGATGCGGAACAGGCGCATCTCATGAACCTGCTGGTTCGCGTCCGCGACAACCTTTCTTCGGATCTCGACTGACATGACCCCACGTTCCGTCGCGCCGCAGACCCGGCGCCTCGCACCGTTGTTCCTCGCGCTCGCACTCGCGGGCTGTGCCAGCATGCACGGGCTGGAACCGCAGGAGCGTCCGATGGATGCGAACGCGGTGGCTGCGTCGAAGACGCTGGCCGACGCGCGCATCTCCGCGCCGCTCGCCCGTGACTGGTGGCGCGCGTTCGGCGATCCCCAGCTCGACGCGCTCGTCGACGAAGCGCTCGCCGGGCAACCGAGTCTCGCTGCGGCCGACGCACGCGTTCTCCAGGCCGCCGCGCAGGCGGGCCTCGCCGATGCCGCGCGCAAGCCGACCGTCGGTGCGACCGCGCAGTACTCCGGCCTGCAGATTCCGACGACGGTCGCGCCCGATCCGCTCGGCGGGCACTACACCGGCGTGATCCTGCTCGGTCTCAACATCAAGTGGGCGCCCGATCTTTGGGGTGGCGATCGCGCGCGTTACGAAGCCGCCGTCGGCCAGCTGCGTGCGCAGGACGTCGAAGCGCAATCCGCGCGCCTGACGCTCGCATCGAACATCACACGCGCTTACGTCGGCCTCGCGCAGGCCTACGACGCGCTCGACGTCGCGCACAACGAGAAGTCGCGCTCACAGAAGCTGCTCGGCCTCGGCCGCCAGCGCGTCAAGGCGGGCATCGACAACCAGATGCAGCTGCGCAACGCCGAAACGCTGGTCGCATCCGCGGATCAGCAGGCCGAAGCCGCACAACAACAGATCGACACCGCGAAGCACGCGATCGCTGCGTTGCTCGGCAAGGGCCCGGATCGTGGCGATGCGATCACGCGTCCGAAGCTGCTCGTCGCACCGTCGCCCGGCATCCCGAGCGTCATCCCGAGTGATCTGCTCGGTGCGCGCCCCGATGTCGTCGCCGCGCGTTGGCGTGCGGAGGCCGCGAGCCGCAACATCCGCGCCGCGAAGACGCAGTTCTATCCGTCGGTGAACCTGTCGGCGCTGGTCGGACTTGCTGCGGTCAGCCTCGGCGATCTGTTCTCGACCAATGCATTGCTGACGCAGGGCGGTCCCGCGGTTTCGCTGCCGATCTTCGACGGTGGACGCCTGCGTTCCAACCTCGCGAAGTCCGATGCCGACTACGACCTCGCCGTCGCCGCGTACAACGGCACGCTCGTCGGCGGCATGCGCGAAGTCGCCGATGCGCTCGACAACGCCCGCGCGCTCGACGCGCAGATCGCGTCGGTGCGCCAGGCCCGTGACGCCGCGCAGGCCGCGCTGTCGCTCGCCAACACGCGTTACAAGGCCGGGCTGTCGACGCAGATCGACGTGCTCAATGCACAACGTCCGCTGCTGCAGCTCGACCAGCAACTCGCCGCGCTGCGCGCGCAACGCCTCCTCGCCGTGGTCGATCTCGACCAGGCGCTGGGTGGCGGGCTCGCACTGACCGCGCCCTCTTCCGATTCCATCTCCGATTCCGCGACCGCCGCCCGATGAGCACACCTACCACTACCGCAGAACCCGCACCGGCGAAGGGCAGCAGCAAGCGTCGCCGTGCGTTGATCATCCTCGCGCTCGTCGTCGTGATCGGCGGCATCGCCTGGCTGCTCTACCACTTCCTCGTCGGGCGCTGGCACGAAGACACCGACGACGCCTACGTGCAGGGCAACATCGTCACGATCACGCCGCAGACCGTCGGCACCGTCACCGGCATCACCGCCGACGACGGCATGCGCGTCGAAGCCGGCCAGGTGCTGGTGCAGCTCGACGCGACGGATGCGCAGGTCGCATACGAGCAGTCGATCGCCAACCTCGCGAACACCGTGCGCACCGTGCGCGGCCTGTACAGCAGCGTGAGTTCGTCGCAGGCGGAAATCCGTGCACGCGAGGCGCAGGTCGCCAAGCTGCGTGCGGACGTCGCGCGTCGTAACGGGCTCGTCGCCACTGGCGCCGTGTCGGCCGAAGAACTCGCGCATGCACGCGACGACCTCGCCGCCGCCGAAGCCGCGCTCGCGACGTCGCGCGGCAACCTGTCGCGCAACCAGGCACTGGTGGACGCCACGACCGTGCGCAACCAGCCGCAGGTGCAGGCCGCCGCTGCGCAGGTGCGACAGGCGTATCTCGCGATGCAGCGCGGCGCGATCGTCGCACCGGTCACCGGCTACGTCGCCAAGCGCACCGTGCAGCTGGGCCAGCGCGTGCAGCCGGGCCAGACGCTGATGACGGTGATCCCGCTCGAACAGGTGTGGGTCGAAGCGAACTTCAAGGAAACGCAGCTCGCGAAGATGCGCATCGGCCAGCCGGTCGAGCTGCATTCCGATCTGTACGGCAAGGACGTGACGTTCAAGGGTCGCCTCGTGAGCCTCGGCCTCGGCACCGGTAGCGCGTTCTCGCTGCTGCCCGCGCAGAACGCGAGCGGCAACTGGATCAAGATCGTGCAGCGCGTGCCGGTGCGCGTGGAAGTCCCGCGCGACCAGCTGGTCAAGCATCCGCTGCGCATCGGCCTGTCGATGAGCGCCGATGTCGACCTGCACGACCAGTCGGGCGCCGTGCTCGCCGCTGCGCCGCCGCAGAAGCCGCTGTTCACGACGTCGGCGTACGAGCGCCAGATGCACGCGGCGCAGGACCGCATCGACCAGGTGATCCGCGAGAACCTTGCAGGCCGCGGCTGATGCCGGACGTCGCGCCGACGCGCTTCACCCTCGTGCCGAAGGTGTTCTTCGACACGCTTGCCGAGGGCCTCGACCTCTTCGTCGACGCCCTCGGGTTCGAGGTGAAGTATCGCGATGACGATCTCGCGGTCGTCGAGCGGTTCGGCGCGAAGGCGTACATCGTCGCGAGTGCCGAGTTCGCAGCGAAGGATCGCCCGGAACTCGCCATCGAGACCGATGCGATCGATGCGCTGCACGCCGACATCGGGGCGCGTCGACCCGACCTGCTCCATCCCAACCTTCCCGACGTGAGGCTTCAGCCGTGGGGCGCGCGCGAAGTCGCGCTGCGGGATCCCACCGACGTCTGCATCGTCTTCCGGCAGTTCGACTGAACCGCCGTCCACGTAACCGAAGGCTCCATGGCCGCTGCCGCTCCCGCCCCCGCTGCTGGCTTCCGTCCGCCGAACATGGCGCTGACGACGCTGGGCCTCGCGCTCGCGTCGTTCATGCAGGTGCTCGACACGACGATCGCCAACGTGTCGCTGCCCACCATCGCCGGCAACCTCGGCGCGAGTTCGAACCAGGCGACGTGGGTCATCACGTCGTTCGCGGTGAGCAACGCGATTGCGTTGCCGCTCACCGGCTACCTGACGCGCCGTTTCGGCGAGCTGCGCCTGTTCACGTTGGCGACGCTCGCGTTCGTCGTCGCGTCGCTGCTCTGCGGCCTAGCGAACTCGATGGGCTTCCTCGTGGTGGCGCGCGCGCTGCAGGGCTTCGTCTGCGGCCCGATGTACCCGGTGACGCAGGCGCTGCTGCTGTCGATCTACCCACCGCAAAAGCGTGGGCAAGCCATCGCACTGCTGGCGATGGTGACCGTCGTCGCGCCTATTGCGGGCCCGATCCTCGGCGGCTGGATCACCGACAACTACAGCTGGCAGTGGATCTTCTTCATCAACGTGCCGATCGGCATTTTCTCGAGCTTCGTCGTCGGCCGTCAGTTGAAGGGCCGGCCGGAGCGCCTCGAGAAGCCGAAGATGGACTACATCGGTCTCGCGACACTGGTGCTCGGCGTCGGCGCACTACAGACGCTGCTCGACCTCGGCAACGACGAGGACTGGTTCAACTCGACGCGCATCGTGATCCTCGCGATCGTCGCTGCGATTTCGCTCGCCGTGTTCGTGATCTGGGAACTCACCGACAAGGATCCGATCGTCAACCTGCGCCTGTTCCGCCACCGCAATTTCAGCGCGGGCACGGCCGCCATGGTGATGGCGTACGCGGCGTTCTTCAGCGTCGGCCTACTGGTGCCGCTGTGGCTGCAGCGCAACCTCGGCTACACCGCAATCTGGGCGGGTTTCGCGAGTGCGCCGATCGGCGTGCTGCCGGTGATCCTGACGCCGTTCGTGGGCAAGTACGCATCGCGATTCGACCTGCGCATCCTCGCGAGCTTCGCGTTCGTGGTGATGGCGACGACCAGCTTCATCCGCTCCGGCTTCAACCTCGACGTCGACTTCCAGCGCGTCGCAATGGTGCAGCTGTGGCAGGGCCTGGGCGTCGCGCTGTTCTTCATGCCGGTGCTCACGATCCTGCTGTCGGACCTGGAACCGCATGAGATCGCGGCTGGTTCGGGCCTCGCGACGTTCATGCGAACACTCGGCGGCAGCTTCGCGGCATCGCTGACGACGTGGGCCTGGAACCAGCGCGGCACGATCCACCATGCGCATCTGACCGAAGCGATCGACGCCTACGATCCAGCGATCCAGCAGACGGCGCAGCAACTCGGCCAAGGCGACATCCAGCGCGGTGCGGTTGTGCTCGAGCGCATGATTTCGCAGCAAGCGGTGCAGATCGGCTTCAACGAGATCTTCCACGTGCTCGGCATCATCTTCCTCGTCGTGATCCTGTTCGTGTGGATCGCCAAGCCGCCGTTCACGGCGAAGGCCGGACCGGCCGCCGCTGGGGGCCACTGACGACGCAAACGAAGAAGCCGGCGTTGCGCCGGCTTCTTTGCATTCGGGTGTGCGGGTTTCGCCTCAGGCGTGCTCGAGTGCGTCCGCCAGTCGCTCGACCGCGATCACGTCCATCCCGGCGACCTTGCCGGACTTCGGCGCGTTCGCCTTCGGCACGATCGCGCGCTTGAACCCGTGCGTCGCCGCTTCTTTCAAACGCTCCTCGCCGTTCGGCACCGGGCGGATCTCGCCAGAGAGACCGACTTCGCCGAACGCCACGGTCTGCTCGCCGAGCGGTCGATCGCGCAGCGACGACAGCACCGCGAGCAGCAACGGCAGGTCGACCGCCGTCTCCTGCACGCGAATACCGCCGACGACGTTGACGAAGACGTCCTGGTCGCCGACCGCCACGCCGCCATGGCGATGCAGCACCGCCAGCAGCATCGCCAGTCGATTGCCTTCCATGCCGACGGCAACGCGACGCGGATTCGACAGCGGCGAATGGTCGACCAGCGCCTGCACCTCGACCATCAGCGGCCGCGTGCCTTCGCGCGTGACCATCACGCAGCTGCCCGGCTGCGGGCCACGGTGTCCGGAGAGAAAGATCGCCGACGGGTTCGGCACTTCGCGCAGGCCTTTGTCGCCCATCGCGAACACGCCGAGTTCGTTCACCGCACCGAAGCGGTTCTTGAAGGCGCGCAGCACGCGGAAGCGGCTGCCCGACTCGCCTTCGAAATACAGAACGGCGTCGACCATGTGCTCGAGCACGCGCGGACCGGCGATGCCGCCTTCCTTCGTGACGTGCCCGACGAGGAACACCGCCGTGCCCGTCTCCTTCGCGTAGCGCACGAGCCGTGCGGCGCTCTCGCGCACCTGGCTGACCGAACCCGGCGCGGCCGTGAGCGTTTCCGTCCACAGCGTCTGGATCGAGTCGGCGACGATCAGGCGCGGTCCCATCGGCGCGGCCTGTTCGAGGATGCGTTCGATGCACGTTTCCGCGAGCGCGTGCACGCCTTCGAGCGGCAGGCCCAGTCGCACCGCGCGCCCTGCGACCTGCGTCAGCGACTCTTCGCCGGTGACGTACAGACCCGGCATGGTCTGCGCCATCTGCGTGACGGCCTGCAGAAGCAACGTGGACTTGCCGATGCCGGGATCGCCACCGACGAGCACGACCGAGCCGTGCACGAGGCCGCCGCCCAGCACGCGATCGAGTTCGCCGATGTGCGTGGTCTCGCGCGATTCCTCGGAGACGGTGACGTCCTTCAGCGCCGTGATCGCCGGTGGATCGACCTTGCCGGCCCAGCCGCTGCGACGGCTCTGCGCGACGCCGGACTTCTCGGGCATCGCCGATTCCAGCGCGATCTCGCTCAGCGTGTTCCAGCGGCCGCAGTCGGTGCACTGCCCCTGCCACTTGCTGTGCTCGGAGCCGCAGTCGCTGCAGACGTAGGCCGTCGCGCGGCGCGCGCTGGATTTTCCGGACTTCCCGATCATCGAACCCTCCCGTATCGCGGAAGGGTAAACGGGTCAGGTCGCAGCCGCTAAGACGTTTCGCGCGATTCCGATGCGGCGCCGGGCGCGGCCGCTGAAATCCGCCGCACACCGCGCCGTCTCCGTTTGGCTTCTCATCGAGGAGAACGCCATGACCGATCGCGACGAGCACGACACCGGCAAGAACCGCGGCCAGGGCCTTGCGGGCGTCAACGACAACCAGCGGCGCGACCTGCTCGATCGCGGCGGCGACCGGCGCACGCAGGATCAGCGCAGCGTGCGTTCCTCCTCCGAGGACGACGGTCGCGCCAAGGACGACCCGAGCCGCGCACCGGAATCCGGCACGCCCTGATGCCCGACGCACTGCCTAGTGCAGCGCGTTTTCCGTCGCTTCGACGCGCAGCCGGAAGGTCGCCGCGAATCGGCCGCCCGGCTCGACCACCGGCAGGTCCTCGTGCGACCGCAACGCATCGGCCGGCGCCGTCATCGGCTCCAGCGAGATGTAGTCGTGCGTCGACGGCGCGTAGATCTGCGCGTAGCGGAAGTTCTCGAGGAAATCGACGCTGACCCGTCGGCCGTTGCCGGTGATCGACATCGTTGCACCGGGCGACACGAACGCGAAGCCGTGATCGAAGTCGAGATCGGCGAGGCGGTCGTCGTACGGCGGCAGGTGCGTGCGTTCGCCGACCGGCAGCAGCAGTTCGTCGAGGATGATCCCGTCCATCGCCGGCAAGGTCAGCTCCCACTGTGCGCGGCGGATTCCGGGAATGCCGAAGTACGGATGGAAGCCGAAGCTCACCGGCACGCGCCCGCCCGCATTGGCGAGCACGGCCGTTTCGATCGTGAGGCCGAGGCCGTCGAGCGTCGCCGTCATCTCGACCTCGTGCTCGAACGGAAACACCTGCAGCAGCTCGGGGCGATTCCACTTCAGGCGGCTGCGGAGCCGGCGGTCCGTCACCTCTTCCACCTGCCACGCCAACTTCGGCCAGGGCACGCCGTGGATGATCGTGTCGTTCCAGTCCTTCATGATCCACGGCGACGCCTTGTCGAGCTCGACGCGCTCGCCGTCGAACTCGTACGACGTGCCGCGGATGCGGTTCGCATACGGATAGTTGAGCGGAATGCCGATCGACATGCCGGTCGCGAGCGCCTCATCCATCTCGTCGAGGCGTCGCAGGATTTCCTGCCCGCGATGCTTGAGCGACGTGCAGATCATGCCCTGCTCGGGACGGAACACCGCAAGCAGCTCGCCCGCGGCCAAAGTATGGGTGCGCACCGACTGGGCCTGCGGCGTCGCGCTCACAGCGCCCGTTTGCGGCGTCTCGTGCGTGGTCATGAGGTCGCCTCCGGCACGAGCACCCTGCCCTTCGAACCGTACTGGTCGACGACGTCACGCCCAACCCCTGCCGCCGTGCCTTCGCGACACAACGCCACGCAGGCACCCCCGAAGCCCGCTCCCGTGAGGCGGGCACCGTAGACATCGGGCTGCTGCTGCAGCAGCTCGACGAGCCGATCGAGCTCCGGCACCGAGACTTCGTAGTCGTCGCGCAGACTCGCGTGCGATGCGTTCATCAACTCCCCGAACTCGCGTGCGTCCACGCCCGCCACTGCGCGCAGCACGCGGGCGTTCTCGCTGACGACATGGCGTGCGCGGCGACGCATGGGTTCATCCAACGACTCGACGCGCGAAACGTCGCCGATGTCGCGAAGCGCGGCCACGCCCAGCGACGCCGACGCCCGCTCGCACTCGTGACGTCGCTCGTTGTACGCGCTCGTCGCGAGCGAGCGGCTCAGGCCGGAATCGACCACCAGCACCTCGGTACTCGGCGGGCGTGGCACCAGTCGACGTTCCAACGTGCGCGTGTCGAGAAACAGCATCTGCTTCGGATCGGCGAGGCTCGACGCCATCTGGTCCATGATTCCGCAGTTGACGCCCGCGAAGTCGATCTCCGCCCGTTGCGCCATCTGCGCGATGCGCACGTCGTCCAGATCAAGTTTCAGCAGTTCGCGTAGCGCACGCAGCGTGGCGACTTCGAGCGCGGCGCTGGACGACAGGCCGACGCCCATCGGTACGTCGGACTCCACGTAGATGTCGAGGTACGGGATCTCCGCGCCCGTGGCCATGGCGCCGCGAATGCAACCGTAGACGTAGGCGGCGAAATGATCGCCGGGCTTTGCTTCGCGCTCGAAGCGCGACTCGCTTGCGAGGTCTGCGGCGTGCACCACGAACTCGCCACCGCTGTTCGGACGCATCGACACGGTCGTCTTCTGCGGGATCGCCGTCGGCAATACGTAGCCGTCGTTGTAGTCCGTGTGCTCGCCGAGCAGGTTGACGCGACCGGGCGCGGACGCAGTCACAGCCGGCGGAAAACCGAAGATGTTTTCGAAACTCATGCGTCGATATCCACGTCGATCTGCTGCAACTCGCGCGCCTTGTCTTCCGGTAGCGCGTCCATCGCGAACCAGCCCGCCGCGAGTTCCGTGCCCGCGAGGTACTTCAGCCGGTCGCGCGTGCGGTACGGCGGATAGAACTCGGCGTGCAGGTGGGATTCGGGATGCGGACGGCCGTCGACGGGCGCCTGGTACCACGCCATCAGGTAGGGAAATGGCCGGTCCCACAGCGCGTCGTACTTCATCAGGACCGTCTTCAGTGCGCGCGCCAGATCGGCGCGTTGTGCGTCGTCGAGATCGCAGAAGGTCGCGACCGGCTCGATCGTCGCGACCCACACTTCATAGGGATAGCGTGCCGCAGCGGGTACGAACGCGACCGCATGCTCGCCGCGATAGACGATGCGGGCGCCGTCGTCGAGTTCCTTCGCGATGTGATCCTGCAACACGCCGCGGCCGGTACGCGCGTGATACGCCTCCGCGACCTGCTGCATGCGCGCCGGCACCGGCGGCACCGACGGATACGCGTAGATCTGACCGTGCGGATGATGCAGCGTCACCCCGACTTCCGCGCCGCGATTCTCGAACGGCAGCACGTAGGCGATGTCGTCGCGCGCCGCGAGCCGTGCGGTGCGATCCGCCCAGACCTGCAGCAGCAACTCGACATGCGACAGCGGCAGGCGGCCGAGCGACGACAGCCGGTCCTGCGTGAACACCACCACTTCACACTTGCCTATACCGGGCGCGGTATCGACGACGGACGCCGGCACTTCGTCCGCGCCGAGGCTCAGCGACGGGAAGCGGTTGTCGAACACCGCGACGTCCCACGCACCGACCGGCAGTTCCGTCGGCGCCTCGGGATCGGTCGTCACTGCGAGCGGGTTGTACTCGGGTGGCGGCAGGAAGGTGCGGTCCTGCCGGTATGCCGCGTAGGTGATCCATTCGTCGCGCAGCGGATGCCGGCGCAGGTGCGGGCTGCGCCCGAGCGGATCGCGGAACGGACTCGGCGCTTCGCCGACCTCGCCGATCGGCTCGCGCGCATAGAGCGTGAGCGAGCGACCGTCCGGCTTGGTGAGCTCGAGCACGTGCATCACGCGGCGCCCTGGATATGCGTGCGAGACATCTCGACCGCCTTGCGGATCTGCTCGAGCGGGATCTTCGGCACGCGGTCCTCCGTCAACAGGCCGTTCGCTTCCTGGAACGTGTCGGCGAACTGGGTATAGCAGTACCCACTGAAGAGCGCGGTGTACGTGACGGCCTCGATCAGGTCGGAGAACTTGCGCGCGAATTCGTCGGCGGCACCGGCGACCGAATAACCCCAGACCTCGCTTTCGTGCGGCGATTCGGGCTGCGGCGCAAGCTTGCGCGTATCGAACGCGATGCCGCCGAATTCCGTAAGCACGATGGGCTGGCCGCGATGCGGAAAGCCATCCAGCGTGAGGATGCGTCCGCCAGGGCGCCGCCGGTCGAACAGTTGCTCGGTGCTGACTTCGGGACCGTAGCGCTGGCGGATGTGGTCGACGTTCGCGTCGTAGTCGTGGATGCCGATGATGTCGGTCGCACTGCTTTCCCAGCCGTCGTTACCGATGACGGGACGCGTGGGATCGAGCGTCTTCGTCAGGTGGTACAGCGCGGCCACGGCATGCTGGTGCGCACCCACGGACGTGAGTTCGGGCACGCCCCAGGATTCGTTGAACGGCACCCACGTGATGATGCAGGGGTGGCTGAAATCGCGTTCGATGGCCTCCGCCCATTCACGCACAAGCCGCTTGATCGCGGTGCGCGTGAAGCGATAGCACGACGGCATCTCTTCCCAGACGAGCAGTCCAAGGCGATCGGCCCAATAGAGATAGCGGGGGTTTTCGATCTTCTGGTGCTTGCGCACGCCGTTGAAGCCCATCGCCTTTGCGAGCTCGACATCGCGACGGAGCGCGGCGTCGTCCGGCGCGGCAAGCAGCGTGTCCGTCCAGTAGCCCTGGTCGAGCACCAGCTTCAACAGGAACGGCCGACCGTTGAGCATGAAGCGGTCGCGCAACGTGCCGACCGACCGCAGCGCCGTGTAAGAACGGACTTCGTCGAGCACGGTGTCGCCACGCTTGAGCCGGATCGTCGCGTCGAGCAGCGTCGGTTTCTGCGGGCTCCACAGCAGCTCGTTGCGGAAGTCGTCGATGCCGGGATCGGACAGGATGATGCGACGGTCGACCTCGCCGTCGATCACCAGGTAACGATCATCCGCCAGCAGCTTGCCGCGATGACGGATCTGCACTTCGATCGACGTACCGTCGGCGTCGCCATTGACGCGCGCTTCGAACGTCAGTGCGAATCCTTCGACATGCGGCGTCCAGCGGATCTTCTGGATATGCGTGCGCGCGACACGCTCGAGCCAGACGGTCTGCCAGATGCCGGTCGTGCGCGGATACCAGATCGAATGCGGCTCGAGCTGCCAGTCCTGTTTTCCGCGGGGTTTATTGAGCTCGTGCGGATCGTCCTCGACGTAAACAGTGACCACGTTCGGGCCTGAAGCATTCAGCGCCTCGGTGACATCCGCGTTGAACGGCGTATGGCCGCCTTCGTGGCTCGCGACGTAGTGATCGTTCACCCACACCTTCGCGGCGTAATCGATTGCACCGAAATGAAGGATCACGCGTGAGTCGCCGTCGCTCTCTACGTCGAAATCACGCTGATACCAGCAAGCTTTGTGAAACCCGCGATCTCCGATGCCGCTGCGTTTCGATTCGATCGGAAACGGCACGACGATCTGCAACGGCCATTGTTCGATGTCTCGCGGGTGGGCGTACTGCTTCTCGTCGTCGAAGACGAAGCGCCACGGTCCGTCGAGCGACTGCCAATGCGCGCGTCGCAGCTGCGGGCGGGGATACGCCTCGTCGTCGCAGAACTGCGCTGCGTCGGCAAGTGGAGTCATCGATCGGCCTCCGGGCTATCTGTGGTCGGGAAGTCGTTCACCGGAACCTAATGTCTAACCAATTCAGCGAGAGCGCCATGTCAAAGGAACGGTATACGTCGGGCATCGAAGACTCGGCCGCAACGATCACGGATGTTCACGCCACGGCGTCCAATGCCGCTTCCGCGGCGGTCGCTGGCGCGTTGCGCGATGGGCGCGACGACTTCCCGATCATCGTGCACTGCCATCTGCGATGGGATTTCGTGTGGCAGCGCCCGCAGCAGATCTTTTCGCGGCTCGCGAAGAACCACCGCGTGCTCTTCATCGAAGACCCCGTGATCGCCGAAGGCGAACCGCACCTCGCGATCGACGAGCCCTATCCGAACCTCGTGCGCATCGTTCCGCAGATCCCGCAGCACCTCGCGGTCAATGCCGATAAGGATGCCGAGATCTTCCTGCCGCAGATCAAGGAGGCGCTGCGCACGCATCCGCTGCTCGCCGGTCGCTTCGAATCGCCGGTGCACTGGTTCTATTCCCCCATGCCCGCGCCGGGCTACATGGGCCAGTTCGGCGCAGCGGGTGTCGTGTACGACTGCATGGACGAGCTTGCCAATTTCCGCTTCGCGCCGCCGGACATCGCCGACCGCGAGCGCTTCGTCATGTCGAATGCCGATGTCGTGTTCACTGGCGGCTACCAGCTCTTCGACGCGAAGTCGAAGCACCACGACAACGTGCACGTCTACGGTTGCGGCGTCGACGTCGAGCATTACTCCAAGGCGCGCGACGAGAAGACCGAAATTCCGGCTGCGGTTGCCGCGGCGCCGGGCCCGCGGTTCGGCTACTTCGGCGTGATCGACGAACGTCTCGACTACGAACTGATCAGCGCGCTGGCCGATCGCTTCCCGGACGCATCGATCGTGATGGCCGGCCCGCTCGCGAAGGTCGACCCGAACGATCTGCCGAAGCAGGCGAACATCCACTGGCTCGGCCAGCAGCGCTACGAAGACCTTCCGGCGATCGTGAAGGGCTTCGACGTCTGCCTGATGCCCTTCGCGCTCAACGAGGCGACGAAGTACATCAATCCGACCAAGACGCTCGAATACATGGCGGGTGGCAAGCCGATCGTATCGACCGCGGTGGCGGACGTCGTGCGCAACTTCACGCCGATCGTGGACGTCGCCTATTCGCAGGACGAGTTCCTCGATGCGGTCGATCGTGCGTGGCGGGAGCCGAACGCGAACCTGATCGCGCAGGGCATCGAGCGCGCCGCGGGCTCGTCATGGGACGCCACCGTCGAGTCCATGCGCAACGACGTGCAGCAGGCCGTGTGGTCCGCGGTCCCGACCCAGGCCGCAGCCTGAATCCAAGGAGCAACTCAAACATGAAGACCGATGTTCTGATCGTAGGTGCCGGGTTCTCGGGCGCAGTGGTGGCCCGTGAACTCGCCGAACGCGGCTATGAAGTGCTCGTCATCGACAAGCGCGACCATATCGGCGGCAATGCCTACGACCGCACCGATGCGCACGGCATCCTGATCCACCCGTACGGCCCGCACATCTTCCACACGAACGCGGACCGCATCGCCGAATATCTTTCGCAGTTCACCCAGTGGCGCCCGTACGAGCACCGCGTGCTCGCGAAGGTCGACGAGAAGCTCGTTCCCATTCCGATCAACATCGACACGGTCAACGCCCTCTACGGCCTCGATCTCGACGAGGACACGATACAGGGCTTCTACGATTCCGTCCGCGAGCCACGCGACAAGATCCGCACGTCCGAGGACGTGGTGATCAACGCCGTCGGCCAGGACCTCTACGAGAAGTTCTTCCGCGGCTACACCCGTAAGCAGTGGGGCCTGGATCCGTCGGAGCTCAATGCATCCGTCGCCGCGCGCGTGCCGACGCGCACCAACCGCGACGATCGCTACTTCACCGACAAGTTCCAGAAGATGCCGGCCGAGGGCTATACCAAGATGTTCGAGCGCATGCTCGACCATCCGTCGATCAAGGTCGAACTCGGCGTGGACTTCTTCGAAATGCGCGATCGCGTCGAGGCGACGCATATCGTCTATACCGGCCCGATCGATGCGTTCTACGCGCACTGCTACGGCAAGCTGCCCTACCGCTCGCTGCGCTTCGAACACGAGCATCTGGCGGACACCGAGTGGTACCAGTCGGTCGGCACGGTGAATTTCCCGAACGATTACGACTACACGCGCACCACCGAGTTCAAGCATCTCACCGGCCAGCAGCATCGGGGCACGTCGCTCGTGCGCGAGTTCCCGACGGCCGAGGGCGACCCGTACTATCCGGTGCCGCGTCCGGAGAACGAGCTGCTGTTCAAGAAGTACGAAGCGCTCGCCGAGCAGGAAGAGAACGTCACGTTCGTCGGCCGCCTCGCGCAGTACCGCTACTACAACATGGACCAGTGCGTGGGCGCGGCGCTCAAGGCGGTCGACTACATCCTCGACAAGATGGGTGCGGACGTCGAGCGTGCGCCGGTCGAGCTCATCGCTGCGCACGTGCAGTCGAACCCGGCGCCGCTGATCGCTGCGAAGCGTTGATGGGTTGAAGGCGGTGACGATGCGGTCGAAGGGTGGTCTGGAGTTGTGGGGTGGCGTCGAATGTACGGTCAACCGCGTGGGTGACCGCTACATCGAGCAGCTGGGACGCAACGCGCACTGGGATCGCCCGGACGACCTCGACCGCTTCGCGTCGCTGGGGATCCGTGCGATCCGCTATCCGGTGCTGTGGGAAGAGATCGCGCCGTTCGGGCTGGCCTCCGCCGACTGGAGCCGGCCCGACGAGCGCCTCGCGCGCCTGCGCGAATTGAAAGTTCGGCCCATCGTCGGACTCGTGCATCACGGCAGCGGTCCGATCGATACCAGCCTGGTGGATCCGGCATTTCCGGAGAAACTCGCGGCATACGCGCGCGCCGTTGCCGAACGCTATCCGTGGGTCGAAGACTGGACGCCCGTCAATGAGCCGCTGACGACCGCACGCTTCTCGGGCCTGTATGGCCTCTGGTATCCGCACGGCCGCGACGAGAAGACGTTCAAGGACTGCCTGTTCAACGAGTGCCGCGGCGTGATCCTCGCGATGCGCGCGATCGAGGCCGTTAATCCGTCGGCGAAGCTCGTGCAGACGGACGACCTCGGCAAGACCTACAGCACGCCACTGCTCGACTACCAGGCCTACTTCAACAACGAGCTGCGGTGGCTCGGTTGGGACCTGATCTGCGGCCGCGTCGACCGCTCGCACTACCTGTGGAAGTGGCTCATCGAGCGCTGCAAGGCGACGCCCGATGAAATCCTCTGGTTCCGCGACAACACGCGCGCGCCGGACGTCATGGGCGTCAACCACTACATCACCAGCGAGCGATTCCTCGACGACGACATCGACGCGTATCCCGAACACCATCGCGGCGGGAACGGCGTGCACCGCTACGCCGACGTCGAAGCGGCGCGTGTGCTCGCGTCACCGACCGGTGGCATCAAGCCGCTGCTCAAGGAGTGCTGGGCGCGTTTCGGGTTGCCCATCGCGGTGACGGAAGCGCACATCGATGCGCGTCGCGAGGACCAGCTGCGCTGGCTCGCAGAGATCTGGCGTGCCTGCGAAGAGTGCATCGATGAGGGTATCGACGTTCGCGGCGTCACGGTCTGGGGCATGCTCGGCCTGTACGACTGGAACTGCCTGCTCACCGATGTGCGCGACTACTACGAGTCGGGTGCATTCGACGTGCGCAGTGGAACGCCACGCCCGACGGCTGTCGCTCACCTGATGCGCGACCTGTCGGCCGGCGCCGTTCCGCCGCATCCGGTACTTGCGGGCAAGGGTTGGTGGCAGCGCGACGACCGCTTCTTCGCGCGCCCGGTCAGCGTGCGAGGCCTCGTGTTTCCCACGCGACCCGACACCGGCGCGAACCGCGCGCCGATCCTCATCACCGGCGCGACGGGCACGCTTGGTCGCGCCTTCGCGCGAATCTGCGCGGAACGCGATCTCCGCTGCCGCGTGCTGAGCCGCGCGGAGATGGATATCGGCGATCCCGACTCCATCGAGCGCGCGATCGACCTGCACAAGCCATGGGCCATCATCAACGCGGCGGGCTACGTGCGCGTCGATGACGCCGAACACGATGCCGAACGCTGCTTCCGCGAGAACACCCTCGGTCCAGCGAACCTCGCCGCCGCGTGCGAGCGGCACGCGTTGCGCCTGGTGACGTTCTCGTCCGACCTTGTGTTCGATGGCGAGCGTGATTCCCCGTACGTCGAAACCGATTCGACGCGCCCGCTCAATGTCTACGGCGAGAGCAAGGCGCGTGCAGAGAAGCTCGTGCTCGACGCGAATCCGGACGCGCTCGTCGTGCGCACGAGTTCGTTCTTCGGCCCGTGGGACGCCCACAACTTCATTACAGTCGCGCTCGGTGCACTTCGACGCGGGGACGCGTTCCACGCCGCCGGTGATGTGACGGTGTCGCCGACCTACGTGCCCGACCTCGTGCATGCCTGCATCGATCTGCTGATCGATCGCGAGTCCGGCATCTGGCATCTGACCAACGAAGGCGAGATCACCTGGGCGGATCTCGCCCTACGCGCGGCCGAGTTTGCGGGCGTCGACGCGAGCCGACTCGAGATCATCCGCGACCAGCACGCGCAGCTGCCGGCGCGTCGCCCTCGTTACAGCGCATTGAGCAGCCGCCGCGCGTTTCCGCTCCCCAGCCTGGACGACGCGCTCGGTCGGTACGTGCGGGATTCGACGCTGCAGTAGGCGTCAGACCGGGCGCCACGCACGGAGCGACGGTGCGCGGAAAGCGCCCTGAAGTCAGGTGGGCGGTCCGCTAGCGACCACTGGCGCGAAATGCCAAAAGAAAAGGCCTGCAGCGCGATGCACTGCAGGCCTTGAAGTTGGTGCCGGAAATAGGAATCGAACCTACGACCTACGCATTACGAATGCGCCGCTCTACCAACTGAGCTATTCCGGCGATTGCCGCGCGGGGCGGCAAGGCGTGGAATTCTAGGCGGCCGTGCCGGGCGGGTCAACGCCGACGTTCAGTCGACGAGCTGGAGCCGCAGCGCCTTCGGCAGCGCGAAGACCATGCTCTCGGGCTCGCCGTCGAGCTCGCGCACGCCGGACGCACCGAGCTCGCGTAGGCGGTCGATCACGCCGCGCACCAGCACGTCCGGTGCGGAGGCGCCGGCCGTCACGCCGATGGCGCGCTTGCCCTCGACCCAGCGCGGGTCGATCTCGGCGGCACCGTCGATGAGGTAGGCCTCGACTCCCTGCCGCTCCGCCAGTTCGCGCAGCCGGTTCGAATTCGAACTGTTTACCGAGCCGACGACGAGCACTAGGTCGCAGCGCTCCGCCAGCTCGCGCACCGCGTCCTGCCGGTTCTGCGTGGCATAGCAGATGTCGTCGTTGCGCGGGCCCTGGATGGCCGGGAACTTCGCACGCAACGCGTCGATGACGGCACGCGTGTCGTCGACGGAGAGCGTCGTCTGCGTCGTGTACGCGAGGTTGTCGGGCTGCGCGACGTCGAGGTGTGCGACGTCCTCCTCGTCCTCGACGAGATAGATGCTGCCGGTCGCGCCTTCGCGCAGCCACTGCCCCATCGTGCCTTCGACTTCAGGGTGGCCTTCGTGGCCGATCAGCACCACGTCGCGGCCCGCGCGGCAATGGCGCGAGACCTCAAGGTGCACCTTCGTCACCAGCGGGCACGTCGCGTCGAACACGCGCAGGCCGCGACGGTCGGCTTCGGCACGCACTGCCTTCGACACGCCGTGGGCGCTGAAGATCACCGTCGCGCCGTCGGGAACCTCATCGAGTTCCTCGACGAAGATCGCGCCGCGCTGGCGGAGGTCGTCGACGACGAAGCGGTTGTGCACCACCTCGTGGCGCACGTAGATCGGCGCACCGAGCAGTTCGATCGCGCGCTTGACGATCTCGATGGCGCGGTCGACGCCCGCGCAGAAGCCGCGCGGGTTGGCGAGGAGGATGTCCATGCGCGAATGCTACCGCCCGAGCCCCTGCCGCGCCTGACGCGCGGGCAACAGGCCCGCCAGCAGGATCCCGGCGACGCCCACGCAGATGGCCGCGTCCGCCACGTTGAACGAGGGCCAGTAGTAGCGGCCGGCGTACCACTGGATGAAATCCACGACGTGGCCGTGCAGCAGCCGGTCGATCACGTTGCCGATCGCGCCGCCGATGATCAGCGCATACGGCACGGCCGTCTTCCACGCCGCACGCGGCATCCGGGCCAGCGCGACCGTCAGGCCGACGCTGATACCCACCGCGAGGAGCATGAACAGGTACTTCTGCCAGCCGCCGGCATCACTGAGGAAGCTGAACGCCGCGCCTTCGTTGTAGGTGCGGAACCAGTTCCAGAAGCCGGGCACGACCGGCACGGCGGTGTATTCCGGCAGCGCGCGCAGCACCCATGCCTTGGACCACTGGTCGACGCCGATGATCGCGGCCGACAGCAGCAGCCAGGCGAGCGCGTTGGAGTTGGTGCGATGACGCATCGGAACTCCGTTCGGCCGCAGCGCGGCGTGCAGCGGCGGTGACCGCGATCAGAACCAGCGGCGGATTTCGGCCTGCCCGTCGACGTTGCCGGCGCAGCGCGCGCAGATGGTCGGGTGCGCGAGCACCGATCCGACGTCCGCACGGTAATGCCAGCAACGCGCGCACTTGGGCTTGTCGGACTTGCGTGCCGTGACGTCCCCGCTGCCCTCGCCCACCGTGACGTCGCCGCTGATGAAGAGGAAGCGCAGCTCGTCCTGCAGCTCGCGCAACCAGCCCGCATCCTCCGGCGTCGCCGCGACGGCGATTTCCGCTTCCAATGCCGCGCCGATCTCACCCGCAGCACGCATCGGCTCCAGCGTACGGCTCACCTGCTCGCGCAGCGCGAGCAGTCGATCGAAGCGCGCGACATCGATCGGCGCATCCGCCGGCAGCGGCGCCAGGCCGTCGTACCACGTGGCGAACAGGACATTGCCCGCACGGGCGCCGGTGGGCGTGACGGCCGGCAGGAAGCGCCACATCTCGTCCGCGGTGAACGTCAGGACGGGCGCGATCCAGCGAACGAAGGCTTCGGCGATGTGATACATCGCGGTCTGCGCCGAGCGTCGACCCGCCGAATCTTCCGGCATCGTGTAGACGCGGTCCTTGGTGACGTCGAGATACAGCGAGCCGAGGTCCACGCTGCAGAAGTTCGCGAGCGACTGCACCACTTCGGCGAAGTCGTAGCGCGTGTACGCGGCCGCGAGCTTCTGCTGGAGCTCGTACGCGCGATGCACGATCCACTGGTCGAGCGCGACCATCGACGCGAGCGGCTGCACATGCGTCGCCGGATCGAACCCGTCGAGGTTCGCGAGCAGGAAGCGCGCGGTGTTGCGCAGACGGCGGTACACGTCGCCCGAACGCTTGAGGATCTCGTCCGACACCGCGATCTCGCCGCGATAGTCCGTCGACGCGATCCACAGGCGCAGCACGTCGGCGCCCATCTGGTCGATGACCTTCTGCGGCTCGACCGTGTTGCCGATCGACTTCGACATCTTCTTGCCCTGCGCATCGACGGTAAAGCCATGCGTCAGGACCTGCTTGTACGGCGCAGCACCATCCATCGCGACGCCGGTCAGCAGCGACGACTGGAACCAGCCGCGATGCTGGTCGGAGCCTTCGAGATAAAGATCGGCCGGCTTGTGCAGCCCGTCTTCCGGGCGCTGCGCGAGCACGCACTCGTGGGTGACGCCGGAGTCGAACCAGACGTCGAGGATGTCGGTGACCTTCTCGTAGTCCGCGGCATCGGCGCCAAGGAGTTCCGTGGCGTCGCAGTCGTACCACGCGTCGACGCCCGCGGCTTCCACGCGCTTCGCGACTTCACGCATCAGCTCTGCCGAGCGCGGATGCGGCTCATGCGTCTGGCGATTCACGAACAGCGCGATCGGCACGCCCCATGTGCGCTGGCGGCTGATGCACCAGTCGGGACGTCCTTCGATCATGCCGGCGATGCGCGCCTCGCCCCAGTCCGGGAACCAGCCGACGCTCTTGATCGCCTCGAGCGCATCGCGACGCAGGTTCGCCTGCTCCATCGAGATGAACCACTGCGGCGTGGCACGGAACACCACCGGCGTCTTGTGGCGCCAGCAGTGCGGATAGCTGTGCTCGACGACGTGTGCCGCCAGCAGCAGGCCGGCGTCGCGCACGGCATCGACGATCAGGTCGTTCGCCTTCCAGAGATGCACGCCCGCGATCTCGTTCCGCCCCGCAGCCGGCGTGCCCGGCAGGTAGCGACCGCGCGCGTCGACGGGATTCATTTCCGCCGCGCTGTACTTGTCGATGAGGCCGTACTTCTGGCTGACCGCGAAGTCTTCCTGGCCGTGGCCCGGCGCCGTGTGCACCGCGCCCGTACCGTCTTCCGCCGACACGTGATCGCCGAGCAGCAGCGGGATGTCGCGCGTGTAGAACGGATGTGCAAGCACCATCCCTTCCATCGGCGCGCCCACCGACGTGCCGAGCACGCGCACGTCCTCGACGCCATACCGCTTGAGCGCGCGCTCCACGAGCGCGCTTGCGATCACCAGCAAGCGTGGCCCGTTCGGTCCGACCGGCCCTTCGACCAGCGAATACTCGAGGTCCGGACCGATCGACACCGCGAGCGATGCCGGCAGCGTCCACGGCGTGGTCGTCCAGATCGGCACGGCGACTTCGGTGCCGGGCGCGACATCGACCCCGAACACGCGCGCGAGCGCCTGCGGATCACGCGCGAGATACGCGACGTCGATCGCCGGCGACTTCTTGTCCGTGTATTCGATCTCGGCTTCGGCGAGCGCCGAGCCGCAATCGAAGCACCAATGCACCGGCTTCGCGCCACGCACCAGATGACCGCGCTCGACGATCTTCGCGAGCGAACGCAGCATGTCCGCCTCGTAGCGGAAATCCATCGTTCGATACGGCTTGTCCCAGTCGCCGAGCACGCCGAGGCGCTTGAAGTCGCGACGCTGCAGATCGATCTGCTCGGCGGCGTATTCGCGGCACTTCTGGCGGAACTGCGCGGCGTCGAGCTTGTCGCCCACCTTGCCGTGCTTCTTCTCGACGGCGACTTCGATCGGCAGGCCGTGGCAATCCCAACCCGGCACGTACGGCGCGTCGTAGCCGTCGAGCAGGCGCGACTTCACGACGACGTCCTTCAGCACCTTGTTGACCGCGTGGCCGATGTGGATCACGCCGTTCGCGTACGGCGGGCCGTCGTGCAGTACGAAGGACTTGTCGCGACCGCCGACCTGCTCGCGGATTCGCGCATACAGGTTCTCCGACTCCCAGCGCGCGAGCGTCTGCGGCTCGCGCTTGGGCAGGTCGCCGCGCATGGGGAAGTCCGTCGCCGGCAGATGCAGCGTGGCCTTGTACGGGTTGGCTTCGGGGGTGTCGCGGTCGGTCACGGGTCAGGCGGTCCGTCGGGTATGCGTGGGCGACAGGATCTCGCGCGCCTGGGCTGCGTCGCGATCCATCTGCGCGACCAGGGCGGGAAGTCCGTCGAACTTGAGCTCGTCGCGCAGTTTGGCGACGAATTCGATGCCGATGCGGCGCGTGTAGAGGTCCGCATCGAAATCAAAGATATGGGTTTCCAGCAGCGGCTCAACTCCGCCGACCGGGGGGCGCGTGCCAAGGCTGGACACGGAGGCGAGCGGCGTGGCGCCGAGGCCATGCACGCGGGTGGCGAAAATGCCGGAAAGCGCCGGCCGGCCCTGCGGCAGGCGGAGGTTCGCCGTCGGATAGCCGAGCGTGCGGCCGAGCTGCTTGCCACGGACGACGCGGCCCTCGATCAGGTACGGGCGACCGAGCGAGTCGGCCGCGGCGTCGAACCGACCTTCCGCCAGCGCGTCGCGGATGCGGGTGCTGGACGCGCGCGAGCCCGCGGCGTCGATCGGCTCGATCGAGTGCGCGTCGAGGCCGAAGCGGGCGCCAATCTCACTCAGGACGGCGAGGTCCCCGGCGCGCGAGCGGCCGAAGCGGAAATCCGGGCCGACCCAGACCTCGCGCGCGCGCAACGCCTCGGCGAGCACGCGCTCGACGAATTCGTCCGGCGACATGCCGCTCAGGCGCGCGTCGAAGCGCAGCAGGAGGACGGCATCGACGCCCTGCGCGTACAGCGCGTCGATGCGCGAACGCGTCGACATCAGGCGCGCCGGCGCAACGTCACGCGCGAAGAACTCGCGCGGCAGCGGATCGAACGTCACTGCGACGGCCGGCAGGCCGAGTTCGCGCGCGCGCGAAACGGCGCGGCGCACCAGCGCCTGATGCCCCAGGTGCAGGCCGTCGAATGCGCCGATGCAGACCACGCTTCCCTGCGGGATCAGCACCCCGCGGTCGACGTCTCGGAACAGCCTGCTCATCCGCCGAAGTATAGCCAGCCGCTCACCCACACCCCGCTCAGTGTTCACGGAAATCGCGCGGCCGGAAGCCGAGCGCGAGCAGCGCCAGCACGTACGTCAAACCGCCCGCGCACACGAGCACGAGGAGGTTGACGACGCGAACGCGGGCCGGAGCGACGGTGAACTCGGGCATGAGATACAGGCCCAGCGCGACCGCAGCGGCCATCACACCGCATGCGAGGGCGATTCGGACGACGAATGACGACCAGCCGGGCTGGCGGTCGTAGGCGCCCGAACGGCGCAGCCAGAACCACAGCAGACCGAGGGTGAGATAGCTCGCCGCGGTGCTCGCGAGGCCCAGCGCTAGGTGCAGGCCGCGAGTGTGCGCCAGCGCGTTAACGAAGCCGGCACTGCGAGCGGCAGGCGTTGCCCACATCGAATAGAGGACCGCGATCAGGATCGCGCTGAAGACCATGTTGGCGATCAACGCCGCGACGCCCGCCCGGACCGGCGTCTTCGTATCCTGCCGCGCGTAAAACGCCGGCAGGACGATCTTGAGCAGCGCGAACGACGGCAGCCCGAAGCTCAGGCCGAAGACCGACATGGCTGTCATTGCGCTGTCCGACGCTTGGAAATGCCCGTGCTGGAACACCGTGGCGACCAGCGCTTTCGACAGCAACATGAGGCCGACCGCAGCCGGCACGGAGATCAGCAGCGTGGTGCGCAGGCCCCAGTCGAACGCCTTCGAGAACCCGGCGCGATCGTCACGGACGTGGTGCGCCGACAGCGACGGCAGGATCACCGTCCCCAGCGCGACGCCGAACACGCCGAGTGGAAGTTCGAGGAAGCGGTCAGCCAGCGACAGCCACGTCTGCGAACCTACGTAGAGCCGCGCCGCGACGACCGTGTCGAAGAGCAGGTTGATCTGCGCAACCGATGCGCCGAACAGCGTCGGCACCATCAGCGTCATCACCTTGCGCACGCCCGGGTGGGACCAGCCCCATCGCGGCAGGACGAGCAGGTCGAGTTTGGCCAGCGCGGGCAACTGGAACAGCAGCTGGAGGATGCCGGCGAACAGCACGGCCCAGCCGAGCGCCATGATCGGCACCTCCAGATGCGGCGCCACCCACAGGGCCGCGGCGATCATGCAGAGGTTGAGGATGACCGGCGTCAGCGCCGGCATGCCGAACCGGTGGAAGGCGTTCAGCGCCCCGCCCGCCAACGCCGTCAGCGAAACGAACAGGATGAAGGGGAACGTCAGGCGCAGGAGGTCGATCGTGAGCTGATACTTGCCGGGCGCTATCCCCGACTCGCCGAGGTTGAAAAGCCAGGCCACCTGCGGCGTGAAGATCAGCCCGAGCGCGGTGATCAGCATCAGGACGCCGGCGAGCGTGCCGGCGACTCGGGACGTCAGCTCTTTCAGCTCGGCGTGGGTCCGCTTCTCCTTGAACTCGGTGAAGACCGGGACGAACGCCGTGGAGAACGAGCCCTCGGCAAACAGCCGGCGCATGAAGTTGGGGACCCGGAACGCGATCATGAAGGCGTCGGTGGCGGCCGAGACGCCGAACACGGAGCTGATCGTGATGTCGCGTACCAGACCGAAGACGCGGCTGACCATCGTCATGCTGCTGAACGACAGCAGTCCGCGGAGCATGCGGGGCTTGCTCATGCCACCCGCCTCCACGCCGCGTTGACGCAACCCATTGAAACCGCCATACTTTCCGGTCTAGCTGTCCCCACCTTTCCCTCCCTAACGTGCTGTCTCCCGGACAGCCGCTCCATCAAGACTTCCAGGAAACCGCCGTGGCCAACATCAAGTCCGCCAAGAAGCGCGCCAAGCAGACGATCGTGCGCAACATGCGCAACGCCAGCCAGCGCTCGATGCTCCGCACGTCCGTCAAGAAGGTCCTCAAGGCCCTTCACGCCAATGACGCCGCCGGTGCCGAAGCCGCTTTCGCGCAGGCCCAGCCGCTGCTCGACCGCTTCAGCTCGCGTGGCCTGATCCACAAGAACAAGGCCGCTCGCCACAAGAGCCGCCTCAACGCCCGCATCAAGGCGCTCAAGGCTGCTGCCTGAGTCCTCTGCGGTGTGACGAAGAAACCCGGCTCCGGCCGGGTTTTTTTGTGTCTCGAGCAAGCGATCGGCGTTATGCGCATCGCGGCCGAATGCGAGACCACGGCTCGCGATACGCGACGCATCAGCGCTTACGGATGTCGCAGCCGCAAGCGCCGGTTCGCATACAGACGCAGCCAACATGACGGCGCGTCCCTGCATCAAGCCGACGGCGCGCTCGCGTCGCCACCGTGCCGATGGGCATCCTCGCGGGCCGCTTCGAGGGCGTCCTCGCGCTGGCGATCGAAGAACGCCATGACGTCCTTCATGATCGGCCATGTGCCCTCGCGACCGATCGCGGAGACCACGTACGAACGATCGGTCCAGCCGAGTTCGCTGATGATCGACTGCACGAGCTCGTCGCGCTCCTCGTCGAGCAACAGATCAGCCTTGTTGAGCACGAGCCAACGCGGTTTCTCGAGCAACTCCTGATCGTGCTTGCCGAGTTCGTGCTCGATCGCGCGAACCTGCTCCGCCGGCGACACGCCTTCGACGCCGCCTTCCATCGGCGCGATGTCGACGAGGTGCAGCAACAGTCGCGTGCGCTGCAGATGACGCAGGAACTGCGCGCCGAGGCCCGCGCCCTCTGCGGCACCCTCGATCAGCCCCGGAATGTCGGCGATCACGAAGCTCCGGTGCGGCTCGACACTGACCACGCCCAGGTTCGGATAGAGCGTGGTGAACGGATAGTCGGCGACCTTCGGCGTTGCCGCCGACACCGCGCGAATGAACGTGCTCTTGCCTGCGTTCGGGAAGCCGAGAAGCCCGACATCGGCGAGCAGCTTGAGTTCGAGCTTGAGCGCGCGCTCCTCACCCGGCAGTCCCGGCAGCGCCTTGCGCGGCGCACGGTTCACCGAACTCTTGAAATGCATGTTGCCGAGGCCGCCCTTGCCGCCCTGCGCGACCAGCAGGCGCTGCCCGTGGCGCGTCAGGTCGCCGATGACTTCGTCGGTCTCGACGTTCGTGACCACGGTGCCGACCGGCACGGTCACGACCAGGTCGTCGCCGGCCTTGCCGTACATCTGGCGCCCCATGCCGTTCTCGCCGCGCTGCGCTTTGAACATGCGCTGATGGCGGAAGTCGACGAGCGTGTTGAGATTCTCGTCCGCGACGAGCCAGACGCTGCCACCGTCGCCGCCGTCGCCGCCGTCCGGGCCGCCGAGCGGAATGAACTTCTCGCGACGGAACCCCACGCAGCCGTTGCCGCCATTACCTGCGATGACCTGGATTTCGGCTTCGTCGACGAGCTTCATGGAAAGACCTGCGTGGCCCGGCGCGCAGCCGGCCGGGCATTGTGAACGATAGACGGCGGACGACGCGCGATGCGCCGTCCCCGCAAACGAAAAGCCCCGCCGAAGCGGGGCTCGTCGCTGCATCGGACTCCGCTTAGGCGGCGTCGACGACGCTGACGGTGCGGCGCTTGGCCGGACCCTTGACCGAGAACTCGACCTTGCCGTCGACGAGCGCGAACAGCGTGTGGTCGCGGCCGAGGCCCACGCCCGGACCCGGGTGGAACTGGGTGCCGCGCTGACGCACGATGATGTTGCCGGCCTCGATGGCCTGGCCGCCGAACACCTTCACGCCGAGGTACTTCGGGTTGGAGTCGCGGCCGTTGCGGGTGGAACCTACGCCCTTTTTATGTGCCATGGCGGCTTCTCCTTACTTCTTGCTGCCACCGGCGATGCCGGTGATCTGGATTTCGGTGTAGTGCTGACGGTGGCCCATCTGCTTGCGATGGTGCTTGCGTCGGCGGAACTTCACGATCTTGACCTTGTCGTGGCGGCCGTGGCCGACGACCTTGGCCTTGACCGTCGCACCCTTGAGCGCGTCGCCCAGGGTGACGCCGTCGCTACCGCCGAGCATCAGGATGTTGTCGAACGTGATTTCGCTGTCCGCTTCGACGTCGAGCAGCTCGACGCGGAGCGTCTCGCCTTCCATCACGCGGTATTGCTTACCGCCGGTGACCAGTACTGCGTACATGACCAGACTTCCTCTGTAGTTATTGTGGTCGCTGACTGCCGTCGAGGGCAGACAGAAGCGGAATTCTAGGCGACTCAACGGGTTACCGCAACCGACCTCCCCCGCCGGACGCGCGACGCCCGTCTCACCCGGCGAGACGCCGACCGGTCACGCTACCCCTGTTCAGAAAGTCGGCCACGCCGCGCCCGGTCATGCGCCAGTCAAGGCGCCGGGCCCCAAATTGTCCGGGACCTCCGCTCCCGATACGCTCTCCTGTTCGCCGTCCCACGGCGTCCCCCTGTCCCGAGATTTTCCCTGATGGCGATGGAATTCATCCGCGTGCGTGGCGCGCGGACGCACAACCTGAAGAACGTCGACCTCGACCTGCCGCGCGACAAGCTGATCGTCATTACCGGGCTCTCCGGCTCGGGCAAGTCGTCCCTGGCGTTCGACACGATCTACGCCGAAGGCCAGCGCCGTTACGTGGAGTCGCTGTCCGCGTACGCGCGGCAGTTCCTCTCGGTCATGGAGAAGCCGGACGTCGACCATATCGAGGGTCTGTCGCCGGCGATCTCGATCGAGCAGAAGTCGACCTCGCACAACCCGCGCTCGACCGTCGGCACGATCACCGAGATCTACGACTACCTGCGCCTGCTGTTCGCGCGCGTCGGCGTGCCGCGCTGCCCCGATCACGGCTTCCCGCTGGAGGCGCAGACGATCAGCCAGATGGTCGACCAGGCGATCGCACTCGATCCCGAGCAGCGCTACATGCTGCTGGCGCCGGTCATCCGCGAGCGCAAGGGCGAGCATGCGCAGATCTTCGACCAGTTGCGCGCGCAGGGTTTCGTCCGCGTGCGCGTCAACGGCGCGCTCTATGAGATCGATGAGGTGCCGAAGCTGCCGCTGCGCAGCAAGCACACGATCGAGGCGGTGATCGACCGCTTCCGGCCGCGCGACGATCTGAAGCAGCGCCTTGCCGAATCGTTCGAAACCGCGATCAAGCTCGGCGACGGCATGGCGGTCGTGCAATCGCTCGACGACGAGAAGGCCGCGCCGCTGCTGTTCTCGTCCAAGTTCAGCTGCCCGGTGTGCGATTACTCGCTCCCGGAGCTCGAGCCGCGCCTGTTCTCGTTCAACTCGCCAGTCGGTGCGTGCCCGACCTGCGACGGCCTGGGCGTCAGTCAGTTCTTCGATCCGACCCGCGTGGTGGTGCATCCCGATCTGTCGCTGTCGGCCGGCGCGGTGCGCGGCTGGGATCGTCGCAACACGTACTACTTCCAGCTCGTGCAGTCGCTCGCACGGCACTACACGTTCAACGTGGACATGCCGTGGAACCAGCTGTCGGACAAGGCCAAGAACGCGGTGTTGTTCGGCAGCGGCACCGAGGCGATCACTTTCACCTACATCAACGATTCGGGCGGCCGCTACCAGCGCCGGCACCGCTTCGAGGGTGTGATCCCGAACCTGGAACGGCGTTATCGCGAGACCGAATCGCAGGCCGTCCGCGAGGAACTCTCGAAGTACATCAGCGACCGCCCCTGTTCGGAATGCGGTGGCGCGCGATTGAATCGTGCCGCGCGCAACGTCTTCGTCGGCGAGCACAACATCGCGCATATCGTCGTGCTGCCGATCGACGAGGCGTTGCGCCTCTTCCACGGGCTCGACCTCCCCGGTTGGCGCGGTGAAATCGCGACCAAGATCGTCAAGGAAATCGCCGAGCGCCTGACCTTCCTGGTCGACGTCGGCCTCGATTACCTGACGCTCGAACGCAAGGCCGACACGCTGTCGGGCGGCGAAGCGCAGCGCATCCGTCTCGCGTCTCAGATCGGCGCGGGCCTCGTCGGCGTGATGTACGTGCTCGACGAGCCGTCGATCGGTTTGCATCAGCGCGATAACGAACGCCTGCTCGGCACGCTCACGCGCCTGCGCGAACTCGGCAATACCGTCATCGTCGTCGAGCACGACGAGGACGCGATCCGTCTCGCCGACTACGTGGTGGACATCGGCCCCGGCGCCGGTGTGCACGGCGGCGCGATCGTCGCGCAGGGCACGCCGCAGGACGTGATGTCGAACGCGGCGTCCGTCACCGGCCAGTTCCTCAGCGGTGCGCGGAAGATCGAAGTGCCCGCAACGCGCCACAAGCCCGACAAGTCGATGATGTTCCGGCTCAAGGGCGCGAAGGGAAATAACCTGCGCAACGTCGACCTGGAGATTCCCGCCGGGCTGCTGACGTGCGTGACCGGTGTGTCGGGGTCCGGCAAGTCGACGCTGATCAACGACACGCTCTACGCGATCGCGGCGAACGAGTTGAACGGCGCCGCGATGTCGCCGTCGCCTTACGACACGTACGACAACATCGAGCTGTGGGACAAGGTCGTCGACATCGACCAGTCGCCGATCGGGCGCACGCCGCGCTCGAATCCTGCGACGTACACCGGTCTTTTCACGCCGCTGCGCGAGCTCTTCGCGCAGGTTCCTGAAGCGCGTTCGCGCGGCTACGCCCCGGGCCGTTTCAGCTTCAACGTCAAGGGTGGACGCTGCGAAGCCTGCCAGGGCGACGGCCTCATCAAGGTCGAGATGCACTTCCTTCCGGACGTGTACGTGCCCTGCGACGTCTGCGGCGGCAAGCGCTACAACCGCGAGACGCTCGAGATCCGCTACAAGGGCTACAACATCAACGACGTGCTCGAGATGACCGTCGAGGATGCCCTGCCCCTGTTCGATGCGATCCCATCGATCGCGCGCAAGCTCGAAACGCTGATGGACGTCGGCCTGAGCTACATCAAGCTCGGCCAGTCGGCGACGACGCTATCGGGTGGTGAAGCGCAGCGCGTGAAGCTGTCGCGCGAACTGTCGCGTCGCGACACCGGGCGCACGCTGTACATCCTCGACGAGCCGACCACGGGCCTGCACTTCGCCGACATCGAACAGCTGCTCGGCGTGCTGCACCGCCTGCGCGACGAAGGCAACACCGTCGTCGTCATCGAGCACAACCTCGACGTCATCAAGACAGCGGACTGGGTGATCGACCTCGGCCCCGAGGGCGGGCATCGCGGCGGCACGATTCTCGGTTGCGGAACGCCGGAGCAGATCGCGGCGATGCCGCAGTCGTACACGGGTCGATTCCTTGCGCCATTGCTTGAACGCGATCAAGCTGTCGCGCCCGCGGCGAAACCGAGCCGCAAGCGCAAGACCGCCTCGCGATGACCGACCAGCCGCCTCCGTCCGACAAGAAGCCGCGCCGACGCAGCGCACCGAGAAAACGCGCGCCGACGAAGCGCGCGACGAAGGCGAAGCCGGAGACCGGCGCCGAGATCGCGGCGTCGGCGGATGTGCCGCTGGCGGCAGCGGAGACGGTGGAGACTGCCGCGACGGCACTTCCCTCGCCCTCCGCAGAGTCTGGCAACGACGCTCCATCACCGAACGAGACGATCGCGGCGTCGATGCCGGCTGAAACATCGACCGCTGTCGTCGCCGAACACGCTGCGTCGACAGGCGAACGCGAAGCCGTAGCGCAGCCATCGCGCAGCGACGCCTCGCGTTCGGCCGAGGCCGCAGACGCGACGCGTAGTCCGCCTTCACCCACCGAGGAAGGTGTCGCGCCCGCGCCGACTGCGCCGATGAAGCAGGACAGCCTGCGCCCCGGGGAACTCATCCGTGTGCCGCTATCGGTGCGCTGGCGCGATCTCGACGCGTTCAACCACGTCAACAACTCGAAGTATCTGAGCTACCTCGAGGAAGCCCGTCTGCGCTGGATGCTGAGCGTGCCGGGCATGGGCATGGACGAGAACGTCGCGCCGGTCGTCGCCGCGTCGAACCTCAACTATCGCCGGCCGATCGAATGGCCGAACGATATCGTGGTCGAGCTGTTCGTCGAACGCCTTGGCGGAAGCAGCGTCACGATCGGGCACCGCATCGTCGACGCCAAGGAGCCGCGCTCGCTCTATTGCGACGGCAACGTCGTGATGGTGTGGATCGACCGCAATACCGGGCGCTCGGCGCCGCTGCCGGACGAAGTGCGCAAAGCCTGCAGTTAGGGCGTCGCGCTGCGGACGTCGAAGTCGACGGGCAACGTGCGCCCGTCCGCGAGCTTGAGATCCACGCGCATGCGGCTTCCCGCCGCGATCTCGCCCTTCGGTGACATCAGCATGAGGTGGCGGCCGCCGGGCTTGAACTCGACGCTTGCGCCCGGCGCAACATCGACGCGCGCAAGCGGTCGCATGCGGCTCATGCCGTTTTCCTCGCGCGTTTCGTGCATGGACACATCGCCAAAGCGCGGCGATGACGCGCTGCTCATGGTCACCGCGGCCTTGCAGCGGTTCTCGAGCACGAAGTAACCCGCACCCATCGGCATCATCGGCGTCATGCGCACCCAGGCGTTGCGCACGGTCGGCGCGCACGCGGCCGGCTTGGGTGCGCCCGCGAACGACGCGAGCGGAGCGAATGCAATGAGCGTTGCGAGCGCGAGGGCGGGAATCCGGTTCATGCGCGCATTGTAGGAACGCCGCGGCCTGCCGTGGCACGCCGAGGAGCGGCCGGTTAACCTGCGGCACGGTCTTCGGAGGCGATCCATGGCACTGGTGCAGACGCAGGAACACGGCGACATCCTCGAGATCCGGCTGGCGCGCCCGCCCGTGAACGCGCTCGACCCCGAACTCTGCGGCGCGCTACGCGACGCGGTGACGCATGCGGCCCAAGGCGGCGCGCGCGGCCTTGCGCTGACTGGCGGCCCGTCGGTGTTCTCCGCGGGTCTCGACGTGCCCTACCTGATGTCGCTCGGCGACGACCGCGCCGCGCTCATGCACGCCTGGGAAGCCTTCTTCGGCGCAGCACGCGCGCTGGTGGCGAGTCCGATCCCGGTCGCAGCCGGCCTCGCGGGGCACGCGCCGGCCGGCGGCTGCGTGTTGGCGCTGTGCTGCGACTACCGCGTCATGGCGCGGTCGCCGGATCCGGCCAAGCCGTACCGCATCGGCCTCAACGAGACACAGGTCGGCCTTGTCGCGCCCGAGGGCATCCAGCGCCTGCTGCGTCGCGTCGTGGGCGACCATCGCGCCGAGCGTCTTCTCGTCGGCGGCATGATGCCGACCACCGACGAGGCGTTCGCGATCGGACTCGTCGACGAGATCGCGGCCGTCGACGACACCGCGCAGCGCGCCATCGCATGGGCGCAGGCGCTCGCCGCTCTGCCGCGTCAGCCGGTGCTCGACACGCGTGCGATCGCGCGCGCCGATGCGATCGACGCACTGCATCCGCGCAACATCGAACTCGATCGTTTCATCGCGTCGTGGTACTCGCCGGACACGCAGGCCGCGCTGCGCGCGGTGCTCGAGCGACTCGGCAAGTCGCGCTGATCAGCCGCCCGTCGCGATCGGTCGCGCGTCGTCCTCGATCCAGCCGCTCCACGAGCCCTTGAACAACCGCGCGCCGTGCAGGCCGGCGTGTTCCATCGCGAGCAGATGGTGGCAGGCGGTGACGCCGGAGCCGCAACTCGCCACGAGGCGATCGGGCGCGCGACCGTCCAGCAATGCGTCGAACGCCGCGCGCAGTTCGCTGGCCGGACGGAAACGCCCGTCAGCGAGATTCGTCGCGAAGGGACGGTTCAGCGCGCCGGGCATATGGCCGGCCTTGCGATCGAGCGGCTCGACGTCGCCGCGATAACGTTCGGCGGCGCGTGCGTCGACGACGGGATCGTTCGATGCCAGTGCCGCCTCGACGTCGGCGGCATCGAGCAGTCGTGTGTGATCGAAGGCGCCCGCATACGGGCCGACATTCGACGGCGTTGCATCCCCCGTTTCGACTGCGCCATCCGCTGCACGCCACGCGGACCAGCCGCCATCGAGCGCGGCGACGGCCTCGTGTCCCCACGTCTTCAGCATGAACCACAGCCGCGCCGCGGCGAGCGCGCCCTGCGCATCGTCGTAGACGACGACCTGATGCGCCGGCGTGATGCCGAGACGACCGAGCGTCGCGGCGAACGCGTCGTCCGACGGCCATGGATGGCGGCCGGCGCCGGGGTAATGCGGACCGGAGAGATCCGCTTCGAGATCCGCGCGACGCGCATCCGGAATATGACCTTCCGCGAAACGCTTCGCGCCTGCGCTGCGATCGGCGAGGTCGACGCGCGTGTCGATGATGGCGAGCGGTCGATCGTCCGACGCGATCGCGCGCTTGAGCGAATCGACATCGATCAGCGTGGTCCAGGTCATCGGTGCGCCTCCAGCCGGTCGTGCAGGTTGAGCAGCATCGAAGCGGTCGCGCCCCAGATGCGCTGGTCGGGATAACGGTACTCCCACACCGCGCGGCTGCGCCCCTGATAGTCGAAACGACGCTCGACGCGGTTGTCGGCATCCATCAGGTACGCGAGCGGCACCTCGAACACGACGGCCACTTCGGCCGGATCGGGTCGTGCGACGTAGCGCGGGTCGATCATCGCAACGACCGGCAGCACGCGGAACCCGGTGATCGTGGCGAGCGGATCGAGGAAGCCCATCGGTTCGACCTGCGCCGCCGGAATACCGACTTCCTCGTGCGTTTCACGCAGCGCAGCGGCGATCGCGTCGATATCGCCGGGATCGCATGCGCCGCCCGGAAAGCTCACCTGCCCCGCGTGCTGGCGCAGTGCGTCGTTGCGGCGCGTGAGCAGTACCTGCAGGCCGTGGTCGCGCGGTACGAGTCCGACGAGCACCGCGGCATCACGCATGGGTTCGCTGTCGATCAGGCCGTCGAGGTCGACGAGGTTCCAGGCAGGTCCGCGAGGCGGCGCATCCAGCGCATGCAGCGCGCGGCGAAGATGCGCGACGTCGAACTCAGCCATCCGCGCGTTCGGCCTCGCGGGTCGGCAGCAC
>NZ_SELT01000022.1 GCF_004361065.1 Cognatilysobacter terrigena
GAACGACGTGTGCGTGCGCATCGACGAGCGCGTGCTGCGCCAGGTGAGCGAGAACCTCGTCACCAACGCGATGAAGTACGCGCCGGAAAGCGAACTCACCATCGCGGGCCGTCCAGGCGCGCCCGGTTACTGGCAGCTGGTGGTCGAGGATCGCGGCCCGGGCATTCCGGCCGCGAAGCAGCGCGAACTGTTCAAGCCGTTCGTGCGCCTGCACGAAGGCGACGACGGCATTTCATCCGGTCTCGGCCTGTCGCTGGCGAAGCAGATCATCCAGAAGGCCGGCGGCCAGCTCTGGTACGAAGACCGCAAGAACGGCGGCGCGCGCTTCGTCATCGAGCTGCCGCAGAGCGCCTGAGCGCACTTCGACGCGCTGCGTCGAGCGCCGAACCCATCACCGCACAAACGAAGATGCCGCCGGAGGCCGGCGGCATCGACGGGTCGGCCCGGGCCGACCTCCTCTGGAACTCAGTGCTCGGTGCGCGACTCGCGCGTGCTGCGCGCACGGCTGGTCGACGCGCGGCGGGTGCCGGTGCGGCGCTGCGTGCGCGTGCGGCCCTGCGTCGTGTTGTCCTCGTCGGCGTTGCGCGCCTCGATGCGGCGCGAGCGGCCTTCGATCGCGCCGTCGTTGCCGTTCTCGGCACGCTTGGCGCGACGACGCGCGGCGTACCAGAGCAGGCCGGCGCCGGCCAGCGCCGCGCCGAACACCACCGGGTTGCGACGAACGACCTTGAGGCCGACCTTCGACGCGCCCTTCAGCGCGCCCAGCTTGGCGCCCGCGTCGAGCCACTCGCTCGCGCGCGGGGCGAGGCTGCCGATGCGGTCACCGGCCTGGCTGGCGAGATCCAACATGCGTTCGGGGAGACGGTCCAGCGTGCTCATGGCGGAAGTCCTGCGGGGGATCGAGCGCCAGTGTTGGCGCGAAATCGTCGAAGCGGCGTGAGAGCGGAGCGTCATCGCTGAACAGCCGCTGGCTCGCGGGCGCGGTTCGCGGTCGGGGACTGCGGCAATGTCCTTGGGAGAACCGACGCGTGCTGGGTGCCGCTAACGTCGGACGGGACGTCGCGGAGTACGCAGGTGAATCGCTTCGGCCTTTGCGTAATGCGTCGCGGTGTCATCCGCTTGCGATGCGATCGCAGCACGGAGTCAGGCGTCCCGCGTCCCGCCGGCGAAAGGTCGATTGCCGTGCAATACACGGGCTCGAACGAAAGCCTATGTTCCCCGCGGCTTCGCGCGATGCGTCGCCGTCGCGGTCCATGGATCGTCGGGCCACGGGTGCTTGGGGTACCGGCCTTTCATCTCCTTCTTCACTTCCGGGTACGTGCGTTCCCAGAAGCCGCGCAGGTCCTGCGTCACCTGCAGCGGTCGGCCGGCGGGCGAGAGCAGGTGCAGCGTCAGCGGGATGCGGCCGTCGGCGATGCGCGGCGTGTCGGCGAGGCCGAAGAGTTCCTGCAGCTTGACTGCGAGCACCGGCGACTGCGGCGTACCGTCGGCATCCGTCGCGTAGCTGATCGCACGTTCCATGCCCGACGGCACGGCGATGCGCACCGGCGCGAGCGCATCGATGCGTTGGCGCGTCGACCAGTCGACGCCGGACTTCAGCGCTTCGCCGAGATCCTGTTCACTCAACGCGTCGAGTCGCGTCTTGCCGGTGAGTGCGGGCTTGAGCCAGGTGTCGAGCGTCGCGAGCAGCGCGTCGTCGGACAGATCGGGCAGCGCATCGGCGAGTTCGGGCACCCACGCACGCAGGCCGCGCACGCGGTCGCGCCATTGCCGGAGGGAGTCGGTCCACGGCAACGCATCGAGGCCGAGCTGACGCACCGCATCGACCAGCGCATCGGCATAGCGCGACGGATCCGGCTTCGGCAGCGGCTTGGATTCCAGCACGATGCGATCGAAGCGACGCTCGCGCACCGCGGCGATCGCGCGGGCGTTCGCATCCCAGACCACGCGATCCTCGCTGACGAAGCGCTGCGGGAATTCACGTTCCAGACGCGCCTCGTCGAGCGGCGCAGCCTGCAGGATGCGCGCATCCCGCGCTTCGTCGCGCAGCTCGTTGACGACGAGCCACGGCTCGCCGCGCAGCAGCGAGTCGTCGAAGAGGCGCACGGTGCGGCCGGTCGCGAGCTGGTAACGGAGTGCGTCGGTCGGATGCTGGCGCGCGATGCGATCGGGAAACGCATGCAGCAGCACGTCGCCGAACAGATGCGGCGCGACGTGCGACGGGGGTGCGGCATCGAGACGCAGGCGGCGTCGCCACTGCTTCGAGGCCTGGTCGATCTGCGCGAGTCCGCTGCGCGAGGCGTCGGCCGGCACGCGGCCGTTGCGGAAGGCCGCCAAGGCTTGCCAGCGATCGGCGAGCGCGTCGCTGCGCGGGCGACCCGGTACGGGCCGCAGCGGATCGCGCGCTTCGATCAACGCGGCGAGGTCGCAGGCGATCGCCTGTTCGCGCCCATCGGTCGACGCGAGCAGCATCGCCGCGAGGCGCGGATGCGTGCCCAGCGCGAGCATGCGCTTGCCGAGCGTCGTGACGGTGGTGCCGTCGAGCGCGCCGAGGCGACGCAGCAGATCGCGCGCCGCATTGAATGCGCCCGTCGGTGGTGCATCGGGGAAGCGGAGGTCGTCGCCGCCCCAAAGCGCGAGTTCGAGCGCGAGTGCCGACAGATCAACCTGCGCGATCTCCGGTCGACGCTGCGGTTCGAGCCGTTGCGACTGCGGCCACAGCCGATACGCCCAACCGTCGGCGACGCGCCCCGCGCGGCCCGCACGCTGGTCGGCCGAGGCCTGCGCGATCGGGACGACGTCGAGTCGCGAGAAGCCGCTGTTCGGATCGAAGCGCGGCTCGCGCGCGAGGCCGGTGTCGATGACGACGCGAACGCCGGGCAGGGTGACACTCGATTCGGCGACGTTGGTCGCGAGCACCACGCGACGTCGCCCATCGGTCGACGGTTGCAGCACGCGCGACTGCTGTTCGACGGGCAGTTCGCCGTGCAAGGCGAGCACCTCGGCGTCGACGTACTCGACGAGCTGCTGCATGCGCGCGATCTCGCGCTGGCCGGGCAGGAACACGAGCAGGTCGCCCGGATGCGTCGCAAGCGCGTGGTCGATCGCACGACGCACCTGATGCTCGCTCTTCTCGTCACGACGCGCCGGAAAATGCGCGATCTCGACGGGATAGCTGCGGCCTTCGCTGGACAGCCGCGGCGCGTCGAGGAACGTCGCGAGGCGCTCGCCGTCGAGCGTCGCCGACATCACGACGATGCGCAGGTCCTCGCGCAGCTGCGCCTGCACGTCGAGCGCGAGCGCGAGGCCGAGGTCGGCGGCCATGTGGCGCTCGTGGAATTCGTCAAACAGGATCGCGCCGATGCCATCGAGCATCGGGTCGTCCTGGATCATGCGTGTGAGGATCCCTTCGGTGACCACCTCGATCCGCGTCGCCTTAGACACGCGATTCTCGAAGCGGATCCGATAGCCGACGGTGTCGCCGACCTCCTCGCCTCGACTCTTCGCCATGAACATCGCGGCTGCACGCGCGGCCACGCGACGCGGCTCGAGCATCAGGATCTTCCGCCCCTCGAGCCACGGCGCATCGAGCAGCGCCGGCGGCACCTGCGTGGTCTTGCCGGCGCCGGGCGGCGCTTCCAGTACGAGGCGCGGATGCACGGCGAGCGACTCGCGGATGCGCGGCAGCAGGGGATCGATGGGAAAGGCGAGGCGATTCACGCGACAAGGATAGAGCGTCGGCGCGCACGACCTCGGCCTGCGCGCGTCATCGCGACGAGCACGGCGTGCTCCTCGCTATCCTATGCAGCCGTTTCCGCGAGCCCCCGACGTGCAGCTCATCGACATCGGCGCCAACCTCACCCACGACTCGTTCGATCGCGACCGCGACGCCGTGCTCGAACGCGCGCGCCATGCGGGCGTCGTGCAGATGGTGGTGACGGGCGCCCGCCGCGAGCATTCGCCGAAGGCGCTGGAACTCGCGCAGGCGCATCCGGGCGTGCTGTTCGCGACCGCCGGCGTACATCCGCACCATGCCGTCGAATACACCGTCGAATGCGACGCGGAGATGCGCGCGCTGCTCGCGCACGACGAAGTCGTCGCCGTCGGGGAATGCGGGCTCGACTACTTCCGCGATTTTTCGCCGCGCCCGGCGCAGCGTCGCGCCTTCGAGATGCAGCTGCAGACGGCGGTCGACACCGGCAAGCCGCTGTTCCTGCACCAGCGCGACGCGCACGACGACTTCGTCGCGATCATGAAGAACTTCGAGGGCCGCATCGGGCCGGCGGTGGTGCATTGCTTCACCGGCACGCGCGAGGAAGCGTTCGCCTACCTCGATCGCGACTGGCACATCGGCATCACCGGCTGGCTCTGCGACGAACGCCGCGGCCAGCACCTGCGCGAGATCGTGCCGCACATCCCCGCGAACCGCCTGATGATCGAGACCGACGCGCCCTACCTGCTGCCACGCACGCTCAGGCCGACGCCGAAGGATCGCCGCAACGAGCCCGCGTTCCTCGCGCACATCGTCGAGGAGCTTGCGCGCGACCGCGGCGAGACCGTCGAAACGGTCGCCGCGAAGACCACCGAAGTGGCGCGCAAGTTCTTCCGCCTGCCGGCCTGACGACGAGCGTCAGCCGTTTTCCACCACGGCGTGCGCGGGCTTGCCACGCCGCAGCTTGCGCCGCATCCAGCCACCGAGGTCGTCGACGACGGTGTATGCGGCGGGAATCACGACCAGCGAAAGCAGCGTCGACGTGATCAGGCCGCCGATCACCGCCACCGCCATCGGTCGACGGAAGCTCGAATCCCCCGACAGCCCGAGCGCGATCGGCAGCATGCCCGCGCCCATTGCAATCGTCGTCATCAGCACCGGGCGCGCGCGCTTGCGGCAGGCGTCGACCAGCGCGTCGTGCTGCGTCATGCCCTGTTCGTCCTCGGCGATGACGGCGTAGTCGACGAGCAGGATCGAGTTCTTGGTCGCGATGCCGATCAGCATCAGCAGGCCGATCAACGCCGGCAGCGAGAGCAGGTTGTTCGTGAGCAGCAGCGCGCCGAACGCGCCGCCCGCGCACAGCGGCACCGCGGTGAGGATGGTCAGCGGTTGAAGCGCGTGGTTGAACAGCAGCAACAGCACCATGTAGATGCAGGCGATGCCGGCGATCATCGCAACGACGAAGCCCGTGAACAGTTCGACGAAGACTTCGGCGTCGCCGGTGTTGATGAAGCTCAGGCCGGCGGGCGGATTCTTCACCGTCGGCAGCTGGTTCACTTCCTTCATGACGTCGCCGAGCGGACGCCCGTTGAGTTCGGCGGTGAAGGTGACGTTGCGCTGGCGCTGGTAGCGCGAGATCACCGACGGCCCACTGCCGGGTTCGATGTCGGCGACCGCGGCGAGCGGCACCGGCCCGTTCTTGCCCGGCACGCGCAGCTGGCCGATCAACGCGGGATCGCGCAACGTCTGTTCGGAGAAGCCGACGCGGATCGGGATCTGGCGCTCGGGGAGGTTGAGCTTCGCGAGACGCTGCGTGTAATCGCCGCTGGTCGCGATGCGCGCGGCTTCGGCGATGTCGGCGGTCGATACGCCGAGATCGGCCGCGCGTTGCGGATCGGGACGGATCTCGATTTCCGGGCGCAGCAGCGACGCCGACGAGCTGATGCTGCCAAGCCCCTTGATCGTGTGAAGCTCGCGTTCGAGCGTGACCGACGCGTCCTGCAGGCGCTGCGCGTCGTCCCCGGCGAGCACGAGCATCAGGTTCTCGCCGGGCTCGTTCGAGATATACGACAGCCGCACGCCGGGCAGGTCGGCCAGCTGCGTGCGCACCTCGCGTTCGAGCTGCTTCTGGTCGCGGTCGCGCGTCTTCGGCTGGCCCCAGTCGAGCACGAGCGTCGCCTTGCGCGGCTCGCCGACGCCGGTCTTGTTCGGATCGCCGACGTCGAGCACGCTGCCGACGGTGGTGTAGACCTGCTTGAGCTCCGGGATCGCATGCAGCTTCGCGCGCGCCTGCTCGGCGATGCGCGTCGTGTCCTCCAGTCGAGTGCCCGGCGGCAGTTCGAGCTGCAGGTTGCTGCGACCGATGTCGGTGAACGGAATGAACGTGGTCGGGATCAGCGGCACCAGCGCGAGCGAGGCGATGAAGAACACCGTCGAGATCGCGAGCGTGATCCAGCGATGGCGCAGCGCGGCGTCGACGAGGTGCAGGTAGCGCCGCATCAGCGGACCTTCCTTTTCCTCCTCGCCATGCGACTTCAGCTGGTACGCGGCGATCATCGGCGTCAGCAGCCGCGCGACCAGCAGCGAGAACAGCACGGCGGTCGCGGCGGTCCAGCCGAACTCGCGGAAGAACTTGCCGGCGATGCCGGGCATGAACGCGACCGGGATGAATACCGCGGCGAGCGTCATCGAGGTCGCGATCACCGCGATGCCGATCTCGTCAGCCGCTTCGCGCGCCGCCTCGAGCGGCGTCTTGCCCATGCGCAGGTGGCGCACGATGTTCTCGATCTCGACGATCGCGTCGTCGACCAGGATGCCCACGACCACGCTCAGCGCAAGCAGCGTGATCATGTTGAGCGAGAAACCGAGCCAGTACATCACCGCGAAGGTCGGGATGATCGACAGCGGAAGCGCGATCGCGGAAATCCACGTCGCGCGGAAGTCGCGCAGGAACAGCCAGACGACGGCGAGCGCGAGCAGCGCGCCTTCGAACAGCATCTCCATCGACGAGTGATACGAACGCTCGGTTTCGCCGACGGTCGACGTCACCTGCTGGAAGCGCATGCCGGGGTTCTTCTTCGCGAGCGCATCGAGCGCCGCTTTCACGCCGTCGGCGACTTCGAGTTCGCTCGACCCGCGCGTGCGCGATACCGAGAACGCGACGACCGGCCGGCCATCGAGCAACGCGACCTGCGTCGGGTCCGCGGTCGAATCGCTGATGCGCGCGAGCGTGCCGAGGCGCACGGCGCGGCCGTCGGGCAGGGTGATCGCGAAGTTCTCGAGGTCCTTCGCGTCCTGCACGGTCGCGATCGTGCGCAGCACCTGCTGGCCCGCGCCGACCTCCGCCTTGCCGCTCGGCCGTTCCACCTGCGAACGCGCGAGCTGCGCGTTCACGGCACCGGCGGTGGTGCCGTAGGCCTGCAGCGCATCGGGATCGAGGTCGATGCGCACCATGCGATCGACGCCGCCCTGGCGCGCGACCTGCGCGACGCCCGGCACGCCGAACAGCGTGCGCGTGACGTCGCGATCGACGAACCACGACAGCTCGTCGGTGCCCATGCGGTCGGACTGCACCGCGTACGTCATCAACGCGCCGCCGATCGTGACCTTGGTGACCAGCGGTTCCTGGATGTCCTGCGGCAGGTCGGCGCGGATGCGGCTCACTGCCGCGCGCGTGTCGTCGAGTGCGCCGGCGAGGTCGGTTTCGAGCTTGAACTCGATCGCCGTCGTGCTCACGCCTTCGGTGACGGTGGACGTGACGCGCTTGACGCCGTCGAGTGTCGCGACCTGGTCTTCGACCTTGCGCGTGACTTCGGTTTCGAGCTGGCTCGGCGACGCACCCGGCTCGCTGATGGTGACCACCACCATCGGGAACGAGATGTCCGGAAAGCGTGCGACCGGCAGCTTCCAGAAGCCCCAGAGGCCGGCGACGCACAGCACGAAGAAGATCATCAACGCCGGCAGCGGCCGGCGGATCGCCCAGGCGGAGACGTTGATCATGGCGCGGCGTCCGACTCCGACGCGGCGCGTGCGGGCGTCGTCGACGGGACGGGTGTCGTCGTCGCAGCAGGCGCTGTCGACGCCGCCGCCGGGACGATGCGCACCGTGTCGCCGTCGCCGAGGAAGCCGGCACCCTGGTCGACGACCTGTGCGCCGCTCGCGAGCCCGTCGAGGATTTCGACGACGCCGTTCGCGGTGGTGCCGGTGCGCACGCGCATGCGATGCGCGATGCCCTTCGGATCGACGGTGAACACATACGGATTGCCGTCGCGCTGCACGATCGCCGTCGCCGGCACCACCAGCGCCTTCGCATTGCCGACGAGGATGCGGCCCGGCAGGTACGCGCCGGTGCGCAGGCCGTCCGGTTCCGGCAGATCGGCATACACCGTACCGGTGCGCGTCGACGGATCGACACCCGGCGGCACCGCGCGCACTTCGCCTTCGACGTCATGCCCGTCCGGCGCACGCACCATCACCGCATCCCCGACGTTGACCGCGGCAAGTTCGGCGTCGGCAAGATCGGCGCGCCACTCGAGGCGTCCATCGCGAATCAGGCCGATGAGTTCCGTGCCGGCGGCGACAATTTGTCCCGGCTGCACCGCGCGCTTGCTGACGATGCCGTCGTCCGGCGCGCGCAGTTCCGCGTAACTGCGACGCAGCCTCGCGGCGTCGAGCTGCGCACGCACGGTGGCGACGCGCGCGTTCGCCTGGTCGCGCGCCGCGCGCAGTTCGTCGACCTGGCCCGCGGAGATGTACTTCTGCGCGACCAGCGGCTCGGCGCGACGCAGGTTCGCCTGTGCGAGCGACGCCGCGGCCTGCGCCTCGCGATAGCTCGCCTGCGCCTGTTCGAGTTCGCTCTGCAGCGAACGCGCGTCGAGATCGAGCAGCACCTGCCCACGTCGCACGAAATCGCCGACGTCGACATAGAGGCCGGTGACGCGCAACCCGCTCAGTTCGACGCCGAGCTGCATCTCCTCGCGCGCGGCGACGGGGCCGGACACGCGGATCTCGCGCGGAATCTCCTGCAGGCGAGCCGGCACGGTGGTGACGGCCATCGCCGGCGAGGCTTCGGCGGGTTTGGCGTCGTCCTTCTTGCCGCAGGCCGCGAGGGCGACGGCGGCGACGAGCAGGGCGCAACAGCGGAGCGTCGTGGGGCGCATTCGAAGGGAGCGGGGCGGTCGAGGCCGCCAAGGATACGGGGCGGTATGTGCAGGACGTCGCGCCGGCATCGGGCGACGTTGCGGAAGGTGATGGCGGTGTCGATGCGTGCTCGTTTCGGGTGCTTTACGCGCCCAGATCGCCTTGTCCGAAAAGACGACGCCCGCCGGGTCAGCGGCGGGCGTCGAGGTCGACTGCGCGGTGCGCGAGATCAGTGCTTCTTCTTCGGCGGCGCCGCGTTGAAGTGCACGCCCTGCGCTTCGAGTCGCGCACACACCGCGCGGCGCTCGGCGGCGGACTTGGCCTTCATGTGCTTGGCCTCGGCGTCGTAGGCGCGGGCGAAGCGGGCGTCGAAGTCCTTGGGCAGCATGTGGCGCGCCTGCAGCATCTGCTTGGCGCCGTCATGCGCGTTGCGGCGATGCGTGTCCGCGCTGCCGCCCGCGCAGTTGGCGGCGGCGACCGCGCCGGCCGCGCTGGCGCCGATCACGTCGGACGCGGTCATGGACGGCGGATTCGCGGCCGTCGCGACGGTCGACGCGGCAGCGAGCGAAAGGGCGAGAAGAGTGCGGATCATCGTGCGCATCCTGCAGGCGGGCGCGGCAGTGTAGCGGGGCGTTTTTGAACCGCCCCGTCACGCGTCACTCGTAGCGCAGCGCCTCGATCGGATCGAGCCCGGCGGCCTTCGACGCCGGCATCAGGCCGAACACCACGCCGACCAGCGCCGAAAAACCCGCAGCGACCAGCACCACCCACAGCGGCACACTGGCCGGCGGGAAATTCGGAATCATCATCGCGATGCCCGCGCCCGCGGCGTAGCCGAGCACGATGCCGATGACGCCGCCGAGCAGCGCGAGCAGGGCGGCTTCGAGCAGGAACTGCACGAGGATGTCGCGTCGCGTCGCGCCCAGTGCTTTCAGGATGCCGATCTCGCGCGTCCGCTCGGTCACCGACACCAGCATGATGTTCATGATGCCGATGCCGCCGACCAGCAACGAAATGCCGACGATGCCGCCGAGCACCGCGGTGGCGGTCGCGGTGATCTTCGACAGCTGGTCCTTGATCGAATTCGCCGCTTCGATCTTGAAGTCGTCGTCCTGGCCCGGCTTGAGGCCACGGCTCGCGCGCAGCGCACGCCGTGCGCGCTCGCGCACCGAATCGACGTCCTCGATGCGCCGCACGGTGAACGACACGCCGATCATCGGTTCGACCGTGTTGCCGTTCATCGCACGCGCGACTTCGAACGGGATGACGACGTAGTTGTCCTGGCTGAAACCGAACACTTCGCCCTTCGGTTCCATCATGCCGACGACCTTGAACCAGTCGCCGCCGAGCTTGATGTATTCGCCGACCGGATTCGCCGGCAGGTGCAGCTCTTCGCGCACCTTGGTGCCGATCACCGCGACATGGCGCCGCCCGGCATCGTCCACGGCGACGAGGAAGCGGCCCACCGACGGAAAGCGCGATCGCACCTGCTGGAACGCGGCGGTGGTGCCGATGATCTGCGGCTGGCTACTGCGGCCGCGATAACCGGCCTGTCCACCCGGCACTACCAGCGTCGGCGCCACGTCGTCGATGCCGGTGACGCGATAGCGCAGGGCATCGACGTCCTCGGCGGTGAGCGTGTTGATCTTGCCGGTGCGGAAGTTGTCGTTGTCGTTCTGCGCCTCGACGCTCAGCGTGTTGCCGCCGAGGTCGGCGAACTGGTTGCTGATCGACGCGGAAAAGCCCTGCACCAGCGACACGACGGCAATGACGCTCGCCGTGCCGATGAGGATGCCGAGCGTCGTCAGGAAGCTGCGCATGCGATGCGCCGACAGGCTCGACAGCGCGGCGCGGAATGCCTCGAGGTAGGCCTGCATCAGTGCACCGCCGTGGCGCGGGGCGGGTTGACGGTGTCCTCGACGATACGGCCGTCGAGCACGCGCAGCACGCGATGGCAGTGCGCGGCGATGTCGGGCTCGTGCGTGACGACGACGACGGTCTGCCCCTGCGCGTGCAGCGCATCGAACAGCGCCATGATCTCGGCGGAGGTCTGCGAGTCGAGGTTGCCGGTGGGTTCGTCGGCGAGCAGCAGCGACGGTTCGCCGACGAGCGCGCGCGCGACCGCTACGCGCTGGCGCTGGCCGCCGGAGAGCTGGTTCGGGCGATGATCGAGGCGATTGCCGAGGCCGACCTTGGTCAGCGCTTCGGTCGCGCGTCGCACGCGTTCGGCACGCGGCATGCCGCGATACACCAGCGGCTGCATCACGTTCTGCAGCACGCTCTGGCGCGGCAGCAGATGGAAACTCTGGAACACGAAGCCGATTTCGCGATTGCGCACGTGCGCGAGTTCGTCGTCGGCCATGCCGGCCACGTCGCGACCGTTGAGCACGTAGCGGCCTTCGCTCGGCGAATCCAGGCAGCCCAGCAGGTTCATGAGCGTGGACTTGCCCGAGCCGGACGGCCCGGTGAGCGCGACGTATTCGTTGCGACCGATGGACAGATCGACGCCGCGCAGGGCGTGCACCGTCTCGTCGCCCATCGTGTAGCGCTTGACGATGCCGGCGAGCTCGATCACTTGGCTTCGCCGTCCTTCGCGTCCTCGAGTTCCTTCGCGCTCTTTTCGCTCACGCGATCGCCATCGTGCAGCGTGCGCAGCGTCTTGGCCGGGCCGACGATGACCTTGTCGCCCGACTTCAGGCCCGAGGCGATCACCTGCCAGCGGTCGTCGGCGACGCCAGTCTTCACCGCCTGCTTGCGTGCGCGGCCGTCGCGTTCGATCCACACGTAGGTCTTGGCGACGGTCGCCTTGGCCTCCTCGTGCTTGGTCGCATTGGCGTCGTCTTCCGCTGCGGCGGCGGCGAGTTCGTCGCTGTCGTCCATCACCGCTTCGACCGGCACTGCGAGCTGCGGGCGCCCGTCGCCGAGGTAGATGTCGGCACGCGCGCTCATGCCCGAACGGGGGTTGAGCGAGCCCGGCAGGGTGAGCGCGACGGTGACCTTGTACGCGCGCGCCTGGCCTTCGACCGTCGGCGCGAGTGCGATCTTGTCGACGCGGCCGTGCAGCGCGGTGTCGGGATACGCGGCGGGATACACGTCGACCGCCTGGCCCACCGACACCTGGCCGATGTCGGCTTCGTCGACCTTGAGCTCCGCGGTGAGCGCGGAGACGTCGGCGATCTTCATCAGCTTCGCGCCGGCGAGTGCGTTCGTCGACGGGATCGCGGTCTCGCCGACCTTGATCGGCAGATCGACGATGCGGCCGGAGATCGGCGCGCGGATCTCGGTCTTCGACAGCTGCTCGTACGCGTCGCCGAGCACCGCCTGTTGGCGCTGCAGGCTCTGCGTGCTCGTCGCGAGCTCGGCGCGCGCCTGCTCGAGCGCGAGTCGACTTTCTTCCAGCGAGTTGCGATCGATCAACTGCTGCGCCGCGAGCTTCTGCGCACGCGCGTACTGCGCGGTGCGCAACTGCAGCGTGGCGCGCTGACGCGAGATGTCGATCGTGCCCTGGCGACGGCCCGCGGATTCGCGATCGATCGCGTTGCGGTAGAGCTTCGGATCCAGCGTCAGCAGCAGTTGGCCCTTCTCCACCGTGTCGCCTTCCGCGACGAGGATTCGATCGACCTTGGCGACGACTTCGGAGGTGAGGTTCACCTCGGTGCCGTAGGCGAGCGTGCCGGAGGCGAGGATGGTCGGACGCACCGCGTGCACCGTCGCCGGTTGCACCTGCACCGGCGTGCCGTGTTCGCCACGCAGGCCGCGCAGCGCGAACGGCAGCACGAGGACCGCCACCACCAGCCCGCCGGCCAGTGCCTTCTTGGTATTCGGTTTCATTACTGCCTCAGCCGAAGGCCACCGCGACTGCCGCCATCACGCCGTAGAGAACGACATAAGGAAGCACCGCGATCAGGATCGACTTGCCCCAGGACGCGCGGGTGAACGTGCGCCAGCCGAGCGCGGCGAGGAACAGCGACCACAGCGACAGCAGATCGAGGCTCTGGGCGAGCTTCTGCCAATGCGAACCGGTCGTGTCGATCAGCAACGGATCGACGTGGGTCAGCATCAGCGATTCCATCGTGGCCTGTCCGGTCATCGTGAGCGCACCGACGAGTCCGACCACCGAGCCCAGCGCACCCGGCATTGCCGACCACGCGGTGAGGCTCACGCCGTGCTTGAAGCCGAGGCCGGCGCCGGTGATCTTCGAGGCCAGCCAGTAGTAGAGGCCGATCAGGGCGAAGATCAACGCGACCGCGACCGGGCCCAGCACGGCACCGAAGATCGCCATCACGCGCGTGCCCGGCATCATGGCTTTCGCCTGCGCCATCTCCTTCGCGGTCATGCTCGCGCGCTTGGCGTCGAACATGTGGTCCGCGTACCACGCGGCATCCACGCGCATGAAGTAGGCGAGGCTCAGCGCCACGGCGAGCGCCGCGAGCACCAGCCACGGCACCAGGAACGTCGGGCGCTCGCGCTCTTCGGCGAACACCTTCGACGGCTGCAGGAAAATATCGACGAGCTTGGCCATCCCTGTCCCTCCCCGGGCGTTGGTGGCGCGGACTGTGGACCCCTGCGACCCCCGTCGCAATGGGCCGGAGGTCACATCCTCAGCTGCGCAGGCCGACGCCGCGCTTGAGCAGCCACAGGCCGAGCGATGCGAGCGCCACGACGAACGCGAGCATCAGCCCGTAGGCGACGGCGAGCGGCACGTCGCTGCGGTCGAGCAGGCCGTAACGGAACGCGTTGACCATGTAGAAGATCGGATTCAGGTGCGTCGCCGCTTCCGCCCACGTCGGCAGCAGCTTCACCGAATAGAACACGCCGCCGAGATACGTGAGCGGCGTGAGGATGAAGGTCGGCACGATCGCGATGTCGTCGAACTTCTTGGCGTACACCGCATTCACGAAACCGGCGAGCGCGAAGATGGTCGCGCCAAGCAGCACGGTGGTGAACGTCACGAACGGATGCGGCACGCGCACGTGGGTGAAGAACATCGCGATGATCAGCACGATGGCGCCGACCATCAGGCCGCGCAGGACGGCGCCGGCGACATAACCGGTGAGGATCACCCAGTTCGGCATCGGGCTGACCAGCAGCTCCTCGACGTGCCGGCCGAACTTCGCGCCGAAGAAACTCGACGAGATGTTGCCGTAGCTGTTCTGGATGATCGACATCATCACCAGGCCCGGCACGATGAAGTCCATGTAGCGGATGCCGTCCATCTGACCGACGCGCGAGCCGATCAGGCCGCCGAAGATCAGGAAGTACAGCGTCATCGTGATCGCCGGCGGCACCAGCGTCTGGCCCCAGATGCGCAGGATGCGATGCACCTCGCGGCGCACGATCGTGCCGAGCGCGATGAGGTGGCCCGAAGGCGGCGTCTGGACGGTGGCGGGCGAGGTGGACATCGGTGGTTCCGTAAAAGCGTGGCGTTCGACGATCAGACCGCGGCGGTGCCGGCGTTCTCGCCGGTCAGGCGCACGAACAGTTCTTCGAGGCGGTTGGACTTGGTGCGCATCGAGCGCACGCGGATGCCGTTGGCGTCCAGCGCAGCGAACACGCGATTGAGATCCATCGCGCGCGGCATCTCGACGTCGAGCGTGTGGTCGTCGGTGGCGACCATCGTGGTGTTCTCCACCTGCGGCAGCGCACCCGGCAGCACGCCGTCGATGTCGAGCACGAAGCCTTCGACGTCGAGCTTGGACAGCAGCGCCTTCATCGAGCCCTGCGCGACGATCAGGCCGCGGTCGATGATGGCGACGTTGCGGCACAGGCTCTCGGCTTCCTCGAGGTAGTGCGTGGTGAGGATGATGGTGGTGCCCTGCGCGTTGATCTCGCGCAGCGTCTTCCACATGCCGCGGCGGATCTCGATGTCGACGCCGGCGGTGGGTTCGTCGAGGATCAGCAGCCGGGGCTGCGTCATCATGGCGCGCGCGATCATGAGGCGACGCTTCATGCCGCCCGACAGCGTGCGGCTCATGACGTTCGCCTTTTCCCACAGCTGCGAGCGGCGCAGTTCGATCTCGGCACGCTTGAGCGCTTCCTCGCGCGGCACGCCGTAGAAGCCGGCGTAGTTCACGAGGATGTCGATCGGCTTCTCGAACATGTTGAAGTTGATTTCCTGCGGCACCAGGCCGATCTGCCGCATCGCCGCCGCGCGATCGCGCGTGAGGTCGATGCCGAAGACGTCCACGGCGCCGGAGGTCAGGTTCGCCAGCGAGCTGACGATGCCGATCAGCGTGGACTTGCCGGCGCCGTTCGGGCCGAGCAGTGCGAAGAAGTCGCCCGGCTGCACCTCCAGCGAGACGCCCTTCAGCGCTTCGACGCGGTTGTCGTAGGTCTTGCGCAGGTCGCGCACGGACAGCGCGACGGTCGAAACGGTTGCGGCCATGTCAGGGGATCGAACGGCGATGCCGGTAGTATAGGCAGCCCGTGTGCACCGCCTGCGCGCTGCAGCGTTCCAGCGGCCGCGTCGATGCACACCGACGTGAGGATTCCACCGCCTTGGCCATCGTCCAGTTCCCGCTTCAGCTCGTCTCGCGCCGCATGCTCGCGCCCAGCGTCGGTCACTACGCCTTCGTGCGTGCCGACGGGCAGCCGCTGGATTTCATCCCCGGCCAGTTCATCCAGGTGCATTTCGAGTACGCGGACGGCACGGCGACCAAGCGTAGTTATTCGCTCGCGACGATCCACGATCACGCGATCGGTCCCGGCGAGGCGGTGGAGATCGCGGTGAGCTACGTGCCGGGCGGCGCGGCGACGGCACTGTTCGAGAGCCTGGAAATCGGCGGCAAGGTGAACGCGAGCGGCCCGTTCGGGCGTTTCTGCCTGATGCCGCAGGACGCGAACCGTCGCTACCTGCTCATCGCGACCGGCACCGGCGTGACGCCGTATCGCGCGATGCTGCCGGAGCTCGAGAAGCAGATCGCGAGCCGCGGCATCGAAGTCGTGCTGCTGTTCGGCGCGCGCACGCCGGTCGAACTGCTGTACGGCGACGAGTTCCGCGCGTTCGCGGCGAAGCATCCGTCCAACTTCCGTTTCGTGCCGTGCTTCTCGCGCGAACTGCCCGCACCCGATTCGCCCCAGGCGCACGCGGACGTGCGCCACGGTTACGTGCAGCAGTTCCTCGACGAGTTCGCGCCGAATGCGGACGGCGACATCGCGTATCTGTGCGGCAATCCGAACATGGTCGACGCGTGCTTCGAAGCGCTGAAGGGCCATGGCCTGCCGGTGCCGCAGATTCGCCGCGAGAAGTACGTCAGTTCGAAGTAGCGCCGCACGGTCCAAGCGCGTTCCACGTCCGCGCCGGGCCCGCTGAACCGTTGTGCCGTCGCTTTGCCGTCCGTCGGCCGCCGTGTAAAGCACGCTTGACAGCCCGCTACCGCCGGTCCTAACGTGCCTGTCAAGTTTGTTTGACAGGCCGTCATGACCCGTTTTTCGCCCCGCCTCTTCATCGCTGCCGGTGCCGCCGTCCTGGCGTCCGCCGTGGCGATCGGCTTCTTCGCGCCGCACGTGCCGGACTTCGTCCGCGGGATGCTCTACGGCGTCGGCGTCGCGCTGGTCTTCGGCGGCGTGCTGCGCTCGCAGATGCCGGACGCCTGCGACGCCAGCACGCCCGCGCTGCGCCGCCGCTACATGCGCGAGTTCGTGCCGCCCATGGTCGGCTACGTCGCGACCATCATGGGCTCGGTCTGGCTGCTGAAGTCGGTGACCGATCCCGCGCTGCGTGCGCTAGTCGCGCTCGCGCCGGTGCCGTTCATCGCCCTCGCGATGCGCGCGGTGGTCCGCTACATCCGCGACACCGACGAACTGCAGCGACGCATCGAAGTCGAAGCGGTGAGCTTCGCGACGGCGCTCGTGTCGCTCGGCTATTTCACCGCGGGGCTGCTGCAGGCCGCGAAGGTGATCGACGTGCCGTCGGCGGTCGCGATGATCTGGGTATTCCCGCTCATCTGCCTCGTCTACGGCGTCGCGAAAGTCGTCATTTCGCGGCGGTACGCCTGACATGGAAAGCCGCGTGCGCGAACTGCGGGAAACGCAGGGCTGGTCGCAGGGCGAACTCGCCGATCGACTCGCGGTGTCGCGCCAGACCATCAACGCGATCGAGACCGGCAAGTACGACCCCAGCCTGCCGCTCGCGTTCCGAATCGCGCGCCTGTTCGGCGAACCGATCGAATCCATCTTCATTCCCGGAGACCTGGCATGAACCCGCAGCATCCGCGTGTCCTTGCGCTTTTCGTCGTCGCCATCGGTTGCGCGGTGATCGCGATCGTCGGCGACCGCCCGATGTTCGCGACCACGCTGTTCCCCGCGCTTTACATCGCGGCGTTCGGCGGCGCGCAGCGTCGTTGCCCGGCGCCGCTCTGATCCATCTCGTCGTTCCCCTCTGTCTTACCGGAAGGAATCCATGTCCCGCACCCGAATACTCGCGAGCGCACTGACGCTCGCGCTCGCCGGCTGCAGCGGCGCCGCGCACGGGCCCGTCGCCCACAGCGACGCCGAGTCGGCCAAGCGCACCGTCGGCCGCGTCGCGTTCGAACCCTGCGCGTTGTCGAGCGCACTCGCGGCGCAAACCGTCGACGGCATGTGCGGCAGGCTCGCCGTGCCGGAAAACCCCGCGCAGCCGAACGGTCGCAAGATCGACCTGCGCATCGCCTGGCTGCGTCCGAACGACAACGCGGACGTCGCGGCGGACCCGGTGTTCTTCCTCGCCGGCGGCCCCGGCCAGGCGGCGAGCGAATACGCCGCGCAGGTGCAGGGCGCGCTGCACGAGGTGCTGAAGACGCGCAACGTCTTCCTCGTCGACCAGCGCGGCACCGGCCAGTCGGCGCCGCTGGATTGCCCGAAGGAATTGCGCGACGAATACAAGGATCGCGAGGACGACGGCGCGATCGCCGACTACTCGGCCAAGTGCGCCGCTGCGCTGAAGAACGATCCGCGTTTCTTCACCACGACGGTCGCGGTGGAGGATCTCGACACCGTGCGCAAGGCGCTCGGCGCGCAGACGATCGATCTCGTCGGCGTCTCGTACGGCACGCGCGTGGCGCAGCAGTACGCGATGCGCCACCCGCAGCAGACGCGTGCGGTGGTGCTCGACGGCGTGCTGCCGAACGACGTCGTCGCAGGCGGCGAATTCGCACGCACGTTCGAACGCTCGCTGGAACTGCGCGCCAAGGCCTGCGAGACCGACAAGGCCTGCAAGGCGCGTTATCCGCAGGACCTGCGCGCGCAGCTGGCGACGCTCAAGCAGCGTCTGGCCAACGCGCCGGTCGACGTCGAATACCGCGACCCCGCGACTGGCGAGGCGAAGCACGACAAGCTCACCGCGCAGACCGTCGTCGGCCTGACGCAGCTGTTCTCGTACGTGCCGCAGGCCGCGGCGCTGTTGCCGGTGGTCGTCGACGAAGCGGTGCACGAACGCTACGGCCCGCTCACCGCGCTCGCCTCGCTCGGCGGCGAATCGATGGCGGGTAGCATGAACCGCGGCATGCAGTGGTCGGTGATCTGCGCGGAAGATGCGGATCGCTACGTCGAAGATCCGCGCGATGCCACCACCGCGCTCGGCACCGACATGGCGCGCACGTTCTTCGCCGCCTGCCGCACGTGGCCGCACGGCACGCGTCCGGCCGACTTCAACAAGCCGCTGACCGGCAACGTGCCGGTGCTGCTGATGTCGGGCGAACTCGATCCGGTGACGCCGCCGTACTACGCGGACCGTGTTGCGAAGGCGCTGCCGAACTCGAAGGCGGTCGTGCTGAAGGGCCAGGGCCACAACGTGATGGGCACGGGCTGCATGCCCAAGCTCATCGGCAAGTTCATCGAAACCGCCAACGCGAAAGCGCTCGACACGACGTGCACCAAGACGGTCGCGCCCGTGCCGCCGTTCACCAGCTTCAACGGATGGGAGCCGTAAGCCGGCCATGATCACCGCACGTAATCTGCACAAGGCGTTCAAGACCAAGGCCGGCGTGGTCAAGGCGGTCGACGGCGTCGAATTCGAAGCCCGCGACGGCCAGATCACCGGCCTGCTCGGTCCCAATGGCGCCGGCAAGACCACCACGCTGCGCATGCTCTACACGCTGATGCATCCCGACAGCGGCGAAGTGCTGGTCGACGGCATCGACACCGCGAAGGATCCGATCTCGGTGCGTCGCGCACTCGGCGTGCTGCCCGACGCACGCGGCGTCTACAAGCGACTGACCGCGCGCGAGAACATCGCCTACTTCGGCGAACTGCACGGCATGTCGTCATCGGCGATCGCCGCGCGCACGCAACTGCTTGCACGCGAGCTGCAGATGGAGGACATCCTCGATCGCCAGACCGAAGGCTTCTCGCAGGGCCAGCGCACCAAGACCGCGATCGCCCGCGCGCTGGTGCACGACCCGAAGAACGTGATCCTCGACGAGCCCACCAATGGCTTGGACGTGATGACCACCCGCGCGATGCGCGGCTTCCTGCAGCAACTCAAAGCGGAAGGACGCTGCGTGATCTTCTCGAGCCACATCATGCAGGAGGTGGCCGCGCTCTGCGATCGCATCGTGATCATCGCGAAGGGGCAGGTGGTCGCCAGTGGCACGCCGGACGAGCTGCGCGCGCGCTTCGGTGAAAGCAATCTGGAGGATGCCTTCGTCAAGGCGATCGGTTCGGACGAGGGCCTGCACGCATGAAGACCGGACTGCTCTCCACCGTGTGGTCGGTGATGCGCAAGGAACTGCGCGACATCTCGCGCGATCGCCGCACGCTTGCGATCGCGCTGCTGCTCGGCCCGCTGCTGTATCCGCTGATCATCATCGGCACGGGCTCGATCGCGGAAAAGCGCGCGAAGACCGAACTCGATCGCACGCTCACCAGTCCCGTCGAAGGCATGGAGCGCGCGCCGAACCTGGTCGCGTTCCTCGCGACGCAGGGCATCGTCGCGAAGAGGCCGCCGAAGGACCTCGACGCCACCGTCGCCGACCAGAGCGAGGACGTCGGCCTGCGCATCGACGAGGATTACGCGAAGGACTGGCGTGCCGGTAAGCCGGCGGTCGTCGAGATCGTCGCCGACAGCACGCGTCGCAATGCCGAGATTCCGATGGCGCGCGTGCGTGCGGCGCTGGAAGGCTATCGCGACCAGATGGGCGCGCTGCGCCTGCTCGCACGCGGCATCGATCCGTCGGTGACGCGCGCGGTGAACGTCGGCAGTCGCGATGTCGCCAGCGAACAGGCGAAGAAGGGCCAGGTGCTGTCCATCCTGCTGCCCTATCTGCTCATCCTCGGCTCGTTCCTCGGCGGCGCCTACCTGATCCTCGACGCCACTGCGGGCGAACGCGAACGTCAATCGCTGGAGCCGTTGCTCGCCACGCCGGCGCGTCGTAGTGCGGTCGTGAGCGGCAAGATCCTGGCGGCATGCTCGCTCGGCCTGTTGTCGATGCTGCTCACGCTGCTGTCGTTCAAGCTGAGTGCGCAGATGGCGACGACCGCGCGCATGCTCGACGTCAGCTTCCCGGCGATCGCGAAGATGCTGTTCACGCTGCTGCCGATGCTGCTCATCGGTACGTCGCTGCTTACCTTCCTCGCCGCATCGGCGAAGAGCATGAAGGAGGCGCAGAGTCACATGACGTGGCTGATGCTGCTGCCGATGCTGCCGTCGATCGTGCTGATGGCGAATCCGATCAAGACGCAGCTGTGGCAGTTCGCAGTGCCGTTCCTCGCACAGAACCAGTTGCTGCTGAAGATCGTGCGTGGCGAGGCGATCGACCCGCAGGTGTGGATGGTCTATCTCGCCGCCGGCTTCGGCCTCGCGCTGCTGTTGTGGTTCGCGGCGGTGCGTCGCTACCAGCAGGAGCGGCTGGCGATCTCCGGCTGATACAGCGTCCCGGCGTGTGCGGTTCCCTGCGGCAGCGTTCGCCTTCGGCGGCGCTGCCGCAGTTCTTTTGGGCTCTCGCTTCGGCAACGCGGTGATCGAATGCTTCGATCGCGCATGCCGACGCATCCGACATCGCAGCGGTCCTGCGCGACGTGTCGACGTTCGTGAGCCGTCGCTGACGGGTTTACGGCCGGTTTCACGACGCATCGCCGCCGACCGGTCGACGCTGCATCCCGGACTCGGGAGATCGACCATGCGCAGCATCCTCGCCACCCTCAGGAACGAACACGACCAGCTCCGCGCGCTGTTCGAGCAGATGAACGCGACGACCGATCGCGCGGAGAAGACGCGCCTCGAACTGCTGCAGAAGATCGAGGCCGCGCTCGTGCCGCACGCAAAGTGGGAAGAGCTTGTGTTCTATCCCGCGCTCAAGTCACGCGCGAGCCACGAGCAGAAGCTGCTGTGGGCAACGGCGATGCAGGAGCATCGTGCGGTCGAGCAGAGCGTGCTGCCCGACCTCAAGGCCTGCGAGCCGACGAGCCGCGAATTCGCGGGCAGCGCCAAGGTGATGGGCGAGCTCATCGACCATCATGCGAAGGAAGAGGAACGCGACATCTTCGCCGTCATGCGCGAGCTGTTCACCGCGCAGGAACTGGCCAATATGGACGAGCAGTACGAGGAGTGGAAGGCGTCCGGCATGGGCGAAGGCGTGGCCCTGCACGCGAAGATCAAGACGGGCATCGCATCCATTTTCCGTTCACCGGGTTCCCCCGGGTAAGCAGCGGCGCTTGCGAGCCGTAGGTTCGTGCCGCTGCGAACGCTGAAGCGCCGCGCGCTTCGGTGGAAGAGTCGCCACGGGAAGGGCGGCGGCTCTGACATCGACGGCCGCCGCGCAGATCGGTAGACATTGCACGACCACGCTGACTTTCGGTCGTACCCATCGCCCGCTCGTCACCCAAAGAAAAAGCCCGGCCGAAGCCGGGCTTTTTCGTGCGTCACGTTCGCGGGATCAGGTGCCCGGGTTGAACGTGATCGTGCGGCGCGTGGTGACCGGCGCGTCGACCGGCTGGAAGCGCCAGCGCTTGACCGCGTTGACCGCGGCGCGGTCGAACACGCGCGGCGGGTTCGCACGCACCACGCGTGCGGCCGACACCGAACCGTCCGGCGACACGGTGAACTCGACCTGCACTTCGCCCGACTGCGCCGAACGCAGCGCCTCCGGGGGGAACGCAGGCGCCGGCGTCGACAGTGCACGCAGCTCCGAGTTGCCGCCACCGGCCGCGGGACGCGACGGCGTCGCGGCGGCGGTCTGTGCGGCAGCGGCGCGCTGCGCGGCTTCGCGCTCGGCCGCGGCGCGATCGGCGGCTGCCTTGTCGGCCGCAGCCTTGTCCGCAGCGGCTCGATCCGCTGCCGCCCTGTCGGCGGCGACGCGGTCGGCCGCGGTCTTGTCGGCGAGCTGCTTGGCGGCCAGTTCCTGCTGCTTCTTCTGGTCTTCCAGGCGCTGCTTCTCGAGGTCGGCCTGCTTCTTTGCCTGCTCCTCGGCAGTGAGCTGCTGCTGGGTGGCGCGCTGCTGCGCGACCTGCTGCTGCTCGGTGATCGAGGTCTTCAGGCGGTTCAGCGCCGGATGCTTCGGATCGGCCTTCTCGAGCAGCGCGGTCAGGCGCTGCGCTTCGCTGAAGTCGTCGCGCGCGACGCTCTGTTCGGTCGCGATCACGGCCATCGGCAGCAGGTCGGTCAGCGCGCTCGCCACCGACGGATCGTTCGGCGACTTGTCGCGCAGCGCGAGGTAGTACTCGATCGCGTTGTCGCCGGCCGGCGCGTACAGGCGGTTCTCGTTGTACGCCTTGCTGGCGGCATCGCGCAGCTGGTCCGGCGTCATCGACGCGACCTTGTCGGAAATCACGGTCGCCGGCGTGGCGGCCGGCGTGGCGGTCGACGCGGCCGGGTTGGCGGCGGTCGGCGCGGTGTCGTCTTTGCCACAGGCGGCGAGCAGGCCACCGAGCGCCAACACCAGGGCCACGCGCGGCAGGACGGAAACGCGCGAGGGCGCGCGGGTATCGGAATTCATCGGTCTCACTCCCCAGGAGTGCACGCGGCGCGCGCACGCGCCTAGATCGCTTGTGCCACGGGGCTTTGTCAAGCGCTTTGCCGCTGCTTTTCCGCCCGGATCGTGAAGCGCGTCGCAGGCGGCCGCGGAGGGTCGACGCGTCGCGTCAGACTGCGACGCGGGGCGGCAAGCGGGTCGGGCGGGCGATCGACGCGACGCGACGTCGCGCCGTCAGACGCGCGCCGCGGTTCGCCGGTGCGCGCGGGCCAGCGACAGGGCCTGTTCGATGCCGGTCAGATCCACCGGCTTGACCAGGTGCAGGTCGAAGCCGGCGGCTGCGGTGCGCTCGCGATCCTCTGTCTGCCCCCAGCCCGTGAGCGCGACCAGCGTGATGCGATGGCCGAGCCGAGCGCGCAGTTCGCGCGCGACCGCATACCCATCCGGCGGCGGCATGCCGAGATCGAGGAAGACGAGGTCCGGCGCCTGCTTGTCGGCGAGTGCGAGCAACTGGTTGCCGCCGTACGCGACGCCGACGTGGTCGACGCTGCATTCGAGCAGCATGCGCAGGCTGTCGGCGGCGTCGCGGTTGTCGTCGCAGACGATGACGTGCAGTGCATCGCCGGCATCGTGCGCGGCGCGGCCGACCACGCGCTCCGGCACCGCGCAGGTCGCGCCGAGCATCGGCAACGTCACACGGAACACGCTGCCGCGGCCGGCGCCTTCGCTGCGCGCGCTGACGTGGCCGCCGTGCAGTTCCACGAGTTGCTTCACCAGCGCGAGCCCGATGCCGAGGCCCGTCGGCAACGCGCCGGTATCGGAGCGCCGGCCCTGCACGAAGAGGTCGAACAGTTGCGGCAGCAGGTCCGCTTCGATGCCGATGCCGGTGTCGCGCACTTCGATCGCGACGTCGTCGCCGTCGCGCAGCACGGCCAGCGTGATGTCGCCGCCGGCGGACGTGTACTTCGACGCGTTGTTGAGCAGGTTCACGAGGATCTGCGTGAGCCGCACCGGATCGCCGTCGACCGCGATCGCCGGCGGTGGTGGCAGCTGCACGCTCAGTCGATGTCCCTGTGCCTCGAGCGTGGGGCGCGCGGCTTCGAGCGCGGCATCGACGATCGCCTGCACCGTGACGCGTTCGCGCTTGAGCTCGATCTTGCCTTGGCTGATGCGCGACACCTCGAGCAGGTCGTCGACCAGGCGGACGAGGTGGTCGACCTGACGCCGCATCATCCCGTGCAGTCGCGCGGGCGTCGCCGACGGCGCGTCGTGCTCGAGCAGCGTGATCGCCGTGCGCAACGGCGCGAGCGGGTTGCGCAACTCGTGCGCGAGCGTGGCGAGGAATTCGTTCTTGCGACGATCGGCGACCTGCAGTTCGTCGAGCGCGTCGTTGAGCGCACGCTGCGCATTCAGCCGCTGCAGCGCATCCCAGCATCGCGTGGCGACGGCTTCGACCAGCTGCACTTCGGCCGGCGTCCAGTGCCGCGGCGTGCGCTGGTGTGCGGCGATGATGGCCACGAGCCGGCCATCGACGACGAGGCCGACCGACACGTAGGCGCGCACGTCGATCGCGGCGTGGGCCTCGACGACGTCCTGCATGCTTTCCACGGTGTGCACGTCATCGACTACGAATGGGCGACCGGCGCGATACGCGTCGATCTGCCCGGTGCCGAAGTCGGCGATGGGCCATCGACCTTCGAGCGTGTCGAGTTCCGGCGTGGCGACGTACGCGCCCAGCACTTCGACGAAACCGGCGGCCTCGTCGACCTTGCAGAACGTGCAGCGGTCGAGGCCGAGATGCCGTGCGAGCAACGTGACGCCCTGCGTGAGCAACTCGCGCGGATCGTCGATGGCCTGCGCGTGATCGGCGAGCTGCGCGAGGATGCGATGCCGCGCCTCGCTGTCGCGCAGCGCTTCGTTCGCATGCGCGATCTCGCCGCGTGCATGCGCGAGCTGCAGCACGCCCTGCACGCGTGCGATGAGTTCGCGCGCCTGGAACGGCTTGGTGAGGTAGTCGTCGGCGCCAGCGCGCAGGCCTTCGAGCCGCGCTTCGTCGCCCGCGCGTGCGGACAGAAGGATCAGCGGAAGGCCGGCGGTGTCGTCGTCGTCGCGCAGCCGGCGCAGCAGTTCGAAACCGTCGATGCCGGGCATCATCACGTCGGACAGGATCAGGTCGGGCCGCACCGCGCGCGCGAGCGCCAGCGCCTCGAGGCCGTCGCCGCAGGTCACGACCTCGTACAGCGGCGCAAGCAGGCGTTCGAGATACGCGCGCATGTCGGCGTTGTCGTCAGCGATGAGCACGCGATAGCGCGGGGCGTCGCCGGGCGGTGCGTCGATGGCGAGCGCGCGCGATTCCGACGGCGTGCCGCCGTTGGCGTCGAGCCAGCCTTCGATCTCCTCGACCCAGCCGGCATCCCACGTCGCAGCGTCGCTCTCGTTGTCGTCGATCTGGGCGTCGAGCAGGTGCGCGCGGCCGGTCGGAATGCTGACGGTGAAGCGACTGCCTTCGCCGGGCCGGCTGTGCACCGCGACGCGTCCGCCGTGCAGACGCGCGAGTTCCTGCACCAGCGCGAGGCCGATGCCGCTGCCTTCGATCGAGCGGCCCGCTGCGCCTTCGACGCGATAGAAGCGTTCGAACAGTCGCGCCTGCGCGTCTTCGGGAATGCCGCAACCGGTGTCGCTGACGATCAGTTCGAAGCGCGGCCCGCGGTCGACGATCTCCACCGCGATGCGGCCGGCGAGCGTGAACTTGAACGCGTTCGACAGCAGGTTGAAGACGATCTTCTCCCACAGCCGGCGATCGAGATACACCGGGTCGACGATCGGCGTGATGCGGATGTCGAACTCGATGCCGGCACGCTCGACCGCGGAGCGGAACATGCTGGCGAGATCCTGCGTATAGGCCGCGGCATCGATGCGTCGATACGTCGCCTGCATGCGGCCCGCCTCGATGCGCGAGAAGTCGAGCAGCGTATTGACCAGGCGCTGCAGGCGACGCCCGTTGCGGCGTGCCGTATGCAACAGCGTCTGCACCTGCGCGTCCTCGACACGCTCGCTCACTTCATCGAGCGGTGAGAGGATCAGCGTCAACGGCGTACGCAGTTCATGACTCACGTTCGAGAAGAACGCGGTCTTGGCGCGATCGAGTTCGGCCAGCTGTTCGGCGCGGCGCGCCTGGTCCTCGAACGCGGCGGCGTCGGCCATGGCGTTCGCGACCTGTGCACCGGCGAGCTGCAGGAAGCGCTCGTATTCGCCATCGAGGACGAGGCGTGGGCTCAAGCCGGCGACGAACAGCACGCTCGGCTTGTCGTCCTGCGGCGCGCGGCGCATCGGCACCACATACGCGCGCTCGACCGGCTCGCCCCATTCGCTCGCGACCGGCAGCAGCCCATCGAATCGATCGACCACGCCGGAATGGTTGTGTTCGAGCAGGCGCACGACCTCCTGCGGCAGCGCCGCGATCTCGGACGGCGCGGCCGGCACGCCGGTCGCGGCGACGCGACGTGCCGTCGTGCCGTCGACGCGGTAGATCGCGACGAACGGCAGGTCGCGCGACGCGCTCCTGAGCGTGTCGACCGCACGCGCGCAGGCATCGTCGACGCTGCGCGCACCGATCGAGCGCGCGGACAGATTCGCGATCGTCGCCATGCGCCGCTCGGCGAGCGTGCGCTCGGTGACTTCGGTGACGACGCAGAGCATCGCTTCGATGCGGCCGGTGTCGCCCTGCACCGGGCTGTAGGAGAACGTGTGGTACGTCTCCTCCTTGAATCCGCGACGCTCCAGATAAAGCTCGAGGCCTTCGTCCCACGTCGCTTCGCCGGTGCGCAGCACGTGTTCGATGCGCGGGCCGATGTCGGGCCAGATCTCCTTCCACACCTCGCGCGCGGACGCGCCGATGAAGTCGCGCTTCACGCCGAGCGTCGGCCGGTATGCGTCGTTGCAGAAGAAGGTGAGGTCGTCGCCCCAGGCGAGCCACATCGCGAACCGCGAATCGAGCATCAGCTCGACGACGGTCTTGAGGCTGCGCGGCCACGTCGATGGCGGGCCCAGCGGGGTGGCCGTCCAGTCGCGTTCGGCGATGGTGCGGCGCATGGAGGCGTCGGAAGCCGGCGCGATCCGCGCCGCGGAAACGGTCGGCGTCATGAAGTGGCGTCGGGGAAGCGTGGGGCGAGTATAGGAAGCGTGACGAAGCCTCCCGTGACGATGGTCTTCACGCCCGGCTACAGCGGGCGGACGCGGCCTTACTTGCCGATGCAGAAGCTCGAGAAGATGTGACCGAGCAGGTCGTCGGCGTGCACGCGGCCGGTGATCTCGCCGAGCGCGTCGTGTGCGCGGCGCAGCTGCTCGGCCGCAAGGTCGAGGTGCTCGTAGGCGAGCTGCTCGCGCGCCGCAGCGAGTTCGTCGCGGGCAAGGACGAGCGCATGGACGTGGCGGGTGCGCGCGGTGAAGGCGCCCTGCGCGGTGTCGGCCTGCGGGCCGAGGGCGAGCGCATGAAGGTGACGGCGCACGTCATCGAGACCGGCGCCGGTGCGCGCGGACACCGCGACGAAATCGTGGGGCACATCGCCGCCGGACAGATCGATCTTGTTCGCGATACGCAGCACGTGCGGCACATCGGCGATCGCATCGCGCACCGCCTCGACGCCGGCCTCGGCGTCGCGGGCATCGACCACGACGATGGCCAGGTCCGTGCGTTCGAGTTCCCCCCGCGCGCGACGCATGCCTTCGCGTTCGATCGCATCGCCGCTCTCGCGCAGGCCGGCGGTGTCGACCAGCGTGAGTTCGACGCCTTCGATGCGCACGGTTTCGTGCAGCACGTCGCGCGTGGTGCCGGCGATGTCGGTGACGATCGCGCGGTCGACGCCGGCGAGCGCGTTGAGCAGCGAGCTCTTGCCGGCGTTCGGCGGCCCGACGATCACCGCGTGCAGGCCATCGCGCAGGCGGCGCCCCTGTTCGGCGGCGGCGATCAGCGCATCGAGATCGTGTCCGATCGCGTCGAGGCGGCGACGGAGGTCCACGCCACCGAGCGTGTCGATCGGTTCGTCGGCGAAATCGATCGCGGCTTCGCAATGCACGCGCACGTGTAGCAGGGCCTCGGCGAGTGCGTCGACGCGACGCGAGAAGTCGCCATCCAGGGCGCGGCGGGCGGCGCGGGCGGCGCGTACATCCGCGGCCGCGATGAGGTCGGCGACCGCTTCGGCCTGCGCGAGGTCGAGGCGGCCTTCGAGGAAGGCGCGTTCGGTGAACTCCCCGGGCCGCGCCGGCCGTGCGCCGAGTGCGAGACAGGCATCGAGCAGTTGCGCGAGCACCGCAGGGCTGCCGTGCGCCTGCAGTTCGACGACGTCCTCGCCGGTGTAACTCGCGGGCGCCGCGAAGAGGATCGCGAGGCCGTCGTCGATGACGTCGTCGCCGTGATGGAACTGCACATGATGCGCGTGGCGTGGCGTCAGCGTGCGCTGCGCGATGGCTTCGCCGATGCGGCGCGCCTCGCGTCCGGACAGTCGCACGATGCCGACACCCGCACTGCCGGCGGCGGTGGCGATCGCAGCGATGGTCTCGCGCATCGAAGCCTCCAAACGACGAACCCGCCATGCGGCGGGCCCGTGCGGTGCGTCAGTTCTTCTTCGCCGGCTCGCCGTACTTGCGCAGGAAGTACCACTGCTGCGCGAGCGTGAGCAGGCCGTTCGTGACCCAGTACAGCACCAGGCCGGACGGGAAGAACGCGAACATGATGCCGAACGCCAGCGGCATGAACTGCATCATCTTCGCCTGTGCCGGATCCATGCCGGCGGTCGGCGTGAGCTTCTGCGTCACGAACATCACGGCCGCATTGATGATCGGGAGCACGAAGTAGGGGTCGCGCGCGGTGAGGTCGTGGATCCACAGAATCCACGGCGCATGGCGCAGCTCCACCGACTCCGAAAGCATCCAGTACAGGGCGAGGAAGATCGGCATCTGCACGAAGATCGGCAGACAGCCGCCGGCGGGATTGACCTTCTCCTTCCGGTACAGCTCCATCATCGCCATCTGGAACTGCTGGCGATCCTCGCCGTGGCGTTCCTTGAGCTGCTGCAGCTTCGGCTGCAGACGGCGCATCTTCGCCATCGAGCGGTACTGCGCGTTCGCGAGCGGGATCAGCGCGAGCTTGATCAGCACGACGAGGCCGATGATCGACCAGCCCCAGTTGCCGATGAAGCCGTGCAGCCACGCGAGCACCGCGTACAGCCAGCCCGCGAGCGTCGCCATCGTGGTGTAGCTGCTGAAGTCGACCGCGCGCTCGAGGCCCGGCACCTTCTGCGCGTCGATGCCTTCCACGCTCTTCGGGCCGACCCAAAGTCGCGCTTCGGTGCTCGCGCGCTGGCCGGGCGCGACGTTGAACGTCGGGCCGACTTCGCGGATCACGTAGTTGGTGCCGCCGGTGCCGTTGACGGTGAGCGTGTCGAACTTCGCGCCGTCGGCCGCCTGCGGAATCCACGCAGTGAAGAAATGATGCTGCAGGAACGCGATCCAGCCGCCCTTGACGGTCTTCGACAGCGCGGCGTCATCGGCGAACTTGTCGAACGGGCGCTTCTCGTACTTGTCCTGCGGGCTGTACCAGGCGGCGCCCTGGAACGCGAACACGCGCCCCGAAGTGAAACCGCCCTTGGGTTGCGGTGGCATGGTGCGCGTCAGCAGGCGATACACGCTGCCCTGCCACGGCGCAGTGCCGGCGTTGACCACCTCGTCGCGAACACGCACGGCGTAGTCGTTGCGCGAGAACGTATAGGTGCGGCGAATGGTCACGCCGTTCGCGCCCTGCCAGACGAAGGGCACGTCGAGCGTCGTGGCGCCGGGCGCCAGCGAATACGCACGCGCCGGGCCGGCGGGCACGAAGCCGGCGAGATGCGTCGGCGCAGGCGCGCCCGCCGCGACCCAACCGCTCTGCGCAGCGAAGTAATGCGCCGGATCGGTGGAGAACAGGCGCACCGGGCGCGTCGGGTCGTCGAGGTCCGGATAGCCCGGCAGGTCGGCCTGCAGGATCTGGCCGCCGTCGAGCGTCGCGTCGAGCACGTTGGTGTGCACGGTGACGGCGCTGGGCGTCGCCGGTGTCGCGCTGGCGTTCGCGGTGGGCGCCGTCGGCACGGCGCCGGTCGATGCGGGCGTCGGAATGCCGGCGGCCGGGTTCGCGGCTGCGGCGGTCGTGGTGGTCGTCGGCGTGGGCTGCGGCGGCGCGGCCTTCTCGCGCGTCCATTCCATCCACAAGAGCGACGCCACGAGCAGCCAGGCGAACAGGAGGAAAGCGCGGGTCTGGTTCATCGGCAGGCAGGCTCGGGCCGGGCGCGCGGATTACGCGCCGGCGGATAGGTCGGTGGACGGCGGCGGCATTGTGCCGGCGGGGGCGGGGGCCGGCAACGCGCGGGCCCGACGCAGGAGATCGTGGAACGCGGCGCGCAATTCAAGCCCCGACCGCTGCGATGCGCCCGGCCGCGCGACGACGACATAGTCGCCAGGCGCGAGCGTGGCGCGCAGGCGACGGAATTCGTCGCGCAGCTGGCGCTTGATGCGGTTGCGGCCGACGGCGTGCGGGTCGACCTTGCGCGAGACGGCGAGGCCGAGGCGCGGCGCGATCGCGTCGTCCTGCGTCCAGTGCAACGCGAGCACGGGAAGTCCGGCGCGTCGACCGCCTTTGAACACACGATCGAAATCGGCACGCGTTCGCACGCGCGCCGATCGGGGAAAGCGCTGGGAGATCATGATGCGTCGTCGACGCAGGCGTCCGCGGCGATCTGGCGCGGCGCGGACGCGGCCCGGCGAGACACGCCAGGCGACCGGCCGAAGCCGATCAGGCCGTCAGGCGCTTGCGGCCCTTGGCGCGGCGGCGGGCAAGAATCTTGCGGCCGTCGGCGGTGGCCATGCGCGCACGGAAGCCGTGGTCGCGCTTGCGCTTGAGGTTGCTGGGCTGGTAGGTGCGCTTGGTGGCCATGAGGCACTCGCGAAGAACGGCAAAAGTGAACCCGGAAGTCTAGCGGGCCGTGCTTGCCCGGGTCAAGCCGGCGTGACGACGCAACTCCAGCGGGCGGTGTGGACAACCCTGTCCCCGCCCTGTGGATAAATGATAGGCTGCCCGACCCCCGAACGGTTGGACGCGGCCTCGCCCGAGGCATCCGCGCCGCCGGCTCGTCGCCTTCGTTTCCGCTGAATTTCCCGGGTTTTTGCCTTGTCGACGATGGATGCCTGGCCGCGCTGCCTCGAACGCCTGGAAGCCGAACTGCCGGCCGAGGACGTGCACACGTGGCTGCGACCGCTGCAGGCCGACCTGCAGGGCGACCGCGCCGTGCTGTACGCGCCGAACGCCTTCGTCGTCGACCAGGTGCGCGAGCGTTACCTGCCGCGCATCCGCGAGCTGCTGAGCTATTTCGCCGGCGCCGACGAGGTCCGCCTCGAGGTCGGCGCGCTGCCCAAGCCCAAGAGCGCGGTCGCGACCCCGTCGTCGATGAGCGCGTCGAGCGCGCCCGCTCCGGCGCCGATGCCGTTCAACGGCAACCTCGACAACCACTACACCTTCGAGAACTTCGTCGAAGGCCGCAGCAACCAGCTCGGTCGCGCCGCGGCGATGCAGGCCGCGTTGAAGCCGGGCGATCGCGCGCACAACCCGCTGCTGCTCTACGGCGGCACCGGCCTCGGCAAGACGCACCTGATGTTCGCCGCCGGCAACCTGATGCGGACGAACAACCCCGGTTTCCGGGTGATGTACCTGCGCAGCGAGCAGTTCTTCAGCGCGATGATGAAGTCGCTGCAGGACAAGACGATGGACGCCTTCAAGCGGCAGTTCCAGCAGGTCGACGCGCTGCTGATCGACGACATCCAGTTCTTCGCGGGCAAGGACCGCACGCAGGAAGAGTTCTTCCACACCTTCAACCAGCTGTTCGACGGCCGCCAGCAGATCATCCTGACCTGCGACCGCTACCCGCGCGAAGTCGAAGGCCTGGAGCCCCGGCTGAAGTCGCGGCTGGCGTGGGGCCTCAGCGTGGCGATCGAGCCGCCGGACTTCGAGACGCGCGCGCAGATCGTGCTCAGCAAGGCGCGCGAGCGCGGCGTCGAGATTCCCGAGGACGTCGCCTTCCTGCTCGCGAAGAAGATGCGCAGCAACGTGCGCGACCTCGAAGGCGCGCTCAACACGCTCGCCGCGCGCGCCAACTTCACCGGCCGCACGATCACCGTCGAGTTCGCCCAGGAGACGCTGCGCGACCTGCTGCGCGCCCAGCAGCAGGCGATCGGCATCCCGAACATCCAGAAGGTCGTGGCCGACTACTACGGGCTGCAGATGAAGGACCTGCTCAGCAAGCGCCGAACGCGCTCGCTGGCGCGGCCCCGGCAGATGGCCATGGCGCTCGCGAAGGAGCTCACCGAGCACTCGCTGCCCGAGATCGGCGACGCCTTCGCCGGCCGCGACCACACGACGGTCCTCCACGCCTGCCGGCAGATCCGCACGCTGATGGAGACGGACGGCAAGCTGCGGGAAGATTGGGACAAGCTCATCCGCAAGTTGAGCGAGTAAGGTGTGCATGGCGCCTGTACGCGCCGGGGGCAAGCTGTGGACAATTCGGAGCGGTCGCGATGACGGCCGGTTTGTCCACAGGTTGATCACGATCCCGAGGGCGGTTTCCAACAGGGTCGTTAGGTCAGGAAAAACCAGAGATTTCAAAGGCTTGAGAGGGTTTTACCGGATTTCGGCGCCCTCCACCGCCACCATGCTTTTGATTTAATCCACTCTTTAGAAACGGAACGGGGATCGGGGTCCAGATGCGCTTTTCCCTTCAACGCGAAGTGTTCTTGAAGCCACTCGCGCAGGTCGTCAACGTCGTCGAGCGACGCCAGACCCTGCCGGTGCTCGCCAACCTGCTGGTGCAGGTGCAAGGCGGCCTGCTCTCCCTGACCGGTACCGATCTCGAAGTCGAGATGGTCTCCCGCGTCGCTGTCGAGGACGCCCAGGACGGCGAGACGACGATCCCGGCCCGCAAGCTGTTCGAGATCGTGCGTGCCCTGCCCGACGGCAGCCGCATCACGATCAGCCAGAGCGGCGAGCGCATCAGCGTCCAGGCCGGGCGTTCGCGTTTCACGCTGTCGAGCCTGCCGTCGACGGATTTCCCGTCGCTGGATGACGTCGACGCCACCGAGCGCGTGCAGGTACCGGAAGCGGCGCTCAAGGAGCTGATCGAGCGCACCGCGTTCGCGATGGCGCAGCAGGACGTTCGCTACTACCTCAATGGCCTGCTGTTCGACCTGCGCGAGAGCTCGCTGCGCTGCGTCGCGACCGACGGCCATCGCCTCGCGCTGTGCGAGTCGGGCCTCGAGGGCACGGGCGCGCAGACCAAGCGCCAGATCATCGTGCCGCGCAAGGGCGTGACCGAGCTGCAGCGCCTCCTCGAGGGCGGCGACCGCATCCTCGAGCTGGAAATGGGCCGCGGCCACCTGCGCGTGAAGCGCGACGACGTGACCTTTACGAGCAAGCTCATCGACGGCCGCTTCCCCGACTACGAGGCGGTGATTCCGATCGGCGCCGACAAGGAAGTGCGTATCGACCGCGACGTCCTGCGTGCCGCCCTGCAGCGCGCGGCGATCCTGTCGAACGAGAAGTACCGCGGCGTGCGCATGGAAGTCTCGCCGGGGCAGATCAAGGTCTCGGCGCACAACCCCGAGCAGGAAGAGGCGCAGGAGGAGGTCGAGTGCGAGACGCGCGTCGATGACCTCGCCGTCGGTTTCAACGTCGGCTACGTGCTCGATGCGCTCGGCTCGCTCAAGGACGAGGTCGTCGTGGTGCAGCTGCGCGACGCCAATTCGTCCGCGCTGATCCGCGAGGCCTCGAACGAGCGATGCCGCCACGTGATCATGCCGCTGCGGCTCTGACCGCTCGGTTCCACGTGGAACATCGGACGCCCGGCTTCGGCCGGGCGTCGTCGTTTGCGACGCCAGTGAACGACAATGCCCTCTGGCCGGCGTCACCGTGAGTCGTGCCGGCCGCGGCTACCCTCTCCCGCCCCCTGGACTCGTCTTCGCCTGTGCAGGTCACCCGCCTCGACATCCGCCGGCTGCGGCGCTTCGACGACGTCAGCCTGGCGCCCGCGCCCGGCCTGAACCTGCTGATCGGTGATAACGGGGCCGGGAAGACCAGCGTCATCGAGGCCCTCCATCTGATGGCCTACGGTCGGAGCTTCCGCGGGCGGGTGCGGGAGGGGCTGGTCCGGGCGGGTGCGGAGGCTCTGGAGCTGTTCGTCGAGTGGGAGGAGGCGACGGGAAGTGGCGTTCGAACCCGACGCGCCGGGCTCCGCCACAGCGGCGGCGACTGGACCGGCAGGCTCGACGGCCAACCGGTGGCGCAGATCGGTGAGCTGTGTGCGGCGCTCGCGGTGGTGACGTTCGAGCCGGGCAGTCATGAACTCGTCCACGGCAGCAGCGAAGTGCGTCGCCGGTTCCTCGACTGGGGACTGTTCCACGTGGAACACGGGTTCCTTCGTCCGTGGCGGCGTTACGCGCGGGCGCTGAAGCAGCGCAACATCCTGCTCAAGCAGCGGGTGCGGGACGCCCAGCTCGATGCGTGGGACGCCGAGCTCGCCGAGACCGGCGAGGAACTGACCGAACAGCGGCAGCGCTACGTAGCCGCATTGGCGCCGGGCTTCGCGCAGGTCGCGGACGAGCTCGCGCCCGGGCTCGGCGTCGCCTCCCTCAGCTAGTCACCCGGCTGGCGTCGCGACGAGCTTTCGCTGGCCGATGCCCTGCTGCTCGCCCGCGACCGGGACCTTCAGGCCGGCCACACGAGTGTCGGTCCGCACCGGGCCGACTGGCGCCCCGCCTTCGCCGCAATCCCGGGCCGCGACGCCCTGTCGCGCGGCCAAGCCAAGCTCGCCGCGCTCTCGGCCCTGCTGGCGCAAGCCGACTTTCACGCCGAAGCGACTGGCCAGCAGCCGGTGTTCGCACTGGACGACTTGGCCTCCGAGCTCGATCGCCACCATCAGCGCCGTGTCCTGCAGCGTCTCGCCGAGCGCGGCAGCCAGGTTTTCGTCAGCGGTACGGACATCCCCAGCGCGATCGCCCAACTCGACCTGTCGCCCAAGGTGTTTCACGTGGAACACGGCAGCATCTCGGCGATCTGAGCGACGCCGTTCATCCCCCGTCCGCCGTTGCGCTGAGACGCGCTGCTATACTTCGCGCACGTAAAGCTAATGTGTCGCGACGCCCCCGCACCCCGCGGACGCCGGTGTCGCGCGAGGCGCCTGCCTGATGTCCGAGATGCATGACGAGGCGATGCCGACCCCGGCACCGTCCGATTCCTACGACTCCTCCAAGATCACCGTGCTGCGCGGCCTCGAAGCCGTGCGCAAGCGTCCCGGTATGTACATCGGCGACGTGCACGACGGCACCGGCCTGCACCACATGGTGTTCGAGGTCGTCGACAACGGCATCGACGAGGCCCTCGCCGGCCACGCCAACGAAGTCACCGTGACGTTGCACGCCGACGGCTCCTGCTCGGTGTTCGACAACGGCCGCGGCATTCCCGTCGACATCCACAAGGAAGAGGGCGTTTCGGCGGCCGAGGTGATCCTCACCGTGCTGCACGCCGGCGGCAAGTTCGACGACAACTCGTACAAGGTGTCCGGCGGCCTGCACGGCGTCGGCGTGTCGGTGGTCAACGCGCTGTCCGAGAAGCTCTGGCTGGAGATCTGGCGCGACGGCTACCACTGGCGCCAGGAGTACGCGCTGGGCGAGCCGGTGTATCCGCTCGAGCGCCTGGAAGCGTCGGATCGCCGCGGCACGCTGCTGCGCTTCAAGCCGGCGGCCGAGATCTTCACCGACGTCGAATTCCACTACGACATCCTCGCGCGCCGCTTGCGCGAACTCTCGTTCCTCAATTCCGGCGTGCGCATCGTGCTCGCCGACGAGCGAGGCGACGGCAAGCGCGACGTGTTCGAGTACGAGGGCGGCATCCGCTCCTTCGTCGAGCACCTGGCGCAGCTCAAGAACCCGCTGCACCCGAACGTCATCTCGGTGACCGGCGAGCAGAACGGCATCACGGTGGACGTCGCCCTGCAGTGGACCGACGCCTACCAGGAAACGATGTTCTGCTTCACCAACAACATCCCGCAGAAGGACGGCGGCACGCACCTGCAGGGTTTCCGCGCCGCGCTGACGCGCACGCTGACCAACTACATCGAGCAGAACGGCATCGCCAAGCAGGCGAAGGTCGCGCTCTCGGGCGACGATATGCGCGAAGGCCTGATCGCCGTGCTGTCGGTGAAGGTGCCGGACCCGTCGTTCTCGTCGCAGACCAAGGAAAAGCTGGTCAGCTCTGAGGTCCGCCCGGTTGTTGAAAGCACGTTCGGTGCACGTTTGGAGGAGTTCCTGCAGGAACACCCCCACGAGGCGCGTGCCATCGCCGGCAAGATCGTCGACGCCGCTCGCGCCCGCGAGGCCGCGCGCAAGGCCCGCGACCTCACCCGCCGCAAGGGCGCGCTCGACATCGCCGGCCTGCCCGGCAAGCTCGCCGACTGCCAGGAGAAGGATCCAGCGCTGTCGGAGCTTTTCATCGTCGAGGGCGACTCGGCGGGCGGGTCGGCCAAGCAGGGCCGCAACCGCAAGACGCAGGCGATCCTCCCGCTCAAGGGCAAGATCCTCAACGTCGAGCGCGCGCGTTTCGACCGCATGCTCGGCAGTGCCGAGGTCGGCACGCTGATCACCGCGCTCGGCACCGGCATCGGCAAGGACGAGTACAACCCGGACAAGCTGCGCTACCACCGCATCATCCTGATGACGGACGCGGACGTGGACGGCTCGCACATCCGCACGCTGCTGCTGACGTTCTTCTATCGCCAGATGCCGGAGCTGATCGAACGCGGCCACGTCTACATCGGCCTGCCGCCGCTCTACAAGATCAAGCAGGGCAAGACCGAGCTCTACCTCAAGGACGACTCGGCGCTCGATGCCTATCTCGCCGGCAATGCGGTCGACGGAGCGTCGCTGATTCCTGCGGACGGCGAGCCGCCGATTTCCGGCGAAGCGCTGGAGAAGTTGCTGCTCGCGTATGCGAATGCGCGCGAAGCGATTCGTCGCCATGCGCACCGCATCGATTCGCAGGTGCTCGAAGCGCTGCTCGACATCGCGCCGTTCAATGCCGGCACCGCGTCGGTCGACACCGACGCATTGAAGGTGATCGAAGCGCGCATCAACGACGGCCTGCTCGGCAAGCCGACGTATCGCCTCGAGTGGAACGCGGCCGAGGAATCGCGACCTGCCGCATTGCTCGTGCGTCGCATGCACATGGGCGAGGAAACGGTGCAGATCCTGCCGATGCCCTCGTTCGAAACGGGCGAGTTCCGCGCCATCCGTGAGGCCGCAACGTTGCTCAACGGCCTCGTCCGCGACGGTGCGCAGATCGTTCGCGCCAACAAGGCGCAACCGGTCACGCGCTTCGCCGAGGCGTACGCGTGGCTGATGGACGAAGCGAAGAAGGGTCGCCAGATCCAGCGCTTCAAGGGCCTGGGCGAAATGAACCCGGAGCAGTTGTGGGAGACCACGGTGAATCCGGAAACGCGTCGCCTGCTGCAGGTGCGCATCGAGGACGCCGTCGCCGCCGATGCGATCTTCTCGACGCTGATGGGCGACGTGGTCGAACCGCGTCGCGAGTTCATCGAAGAGAACGCGTTGAAGGTCGCCAACCTCGACGTGTAATGCATCACCGCATCGTGTGATCAGAAGAGCCCGGTTCGCCGGGCTCTTCGTTTTTAAGGGTTTCGCTTTCGCCCGCTGTGCACTGCGTGCACGCCACGTGAGTGCATGAACCGCACATCGCCGCGCACTGTGCGTTTGACAACCCCTTGATTCTCCGCCGCTTACAACCGAAGCCCCATTCAGCCGGATACCGCCATGAAACCGCTTCTGCTTGCGCTGGCCATCACCCTCGCGGTCTCCGGTTGCGCCACGACCACGACGTCGCCGACGGGCCGCAAGCAGACCGTCGGTGCGGTGTCGCAGGAACAGCTCAACCAGCTCGGCGAGCAGGCCTTCGCGCAGGCGAAGGCGCAGACGCCGCAGAGCACCAACGCGACGCAGACCGCGTACGTGCGCTGCGTCGTCGGCGCGCTGACACGACAGCTCGCGCCGGAATGGCAGCAGGGCGGTTGGGAAGTCGCGCTGTTCCAGAAGGACGAGCCGAATGCGTTCGCGCTGCCGGGCGGCAAGGTCGGCGTGTACACCGGCATCTTCAAGGTCGCGACCAATCAGGATCAGCTCGCCGCGGTGATCGGCCACGAAATCGGCCACGTCGTCGCGCGTCACCACGACGAACGCATCACCAAGCAGATGGAAGCGCAGACGATCGTTGGCCTCGCCGGTGCGATCGCAGGCGCGAAGTACGGGTCCGGCATTGGCAATGCGGTCTCGCAATACGGTGCTGCCGGTGCGCAGACGCTGTTCCTTCTGCCGAACTCGAGGCAGCAGGAAAGTGAAGCGGACATCATCGGCCAGCAGATGATGGCGAAGGCCGGCTTCGATCCGCGCCAGGCCGTGAACCTCTGGCAGAACATGGCAGCGCTCGACAGCAGCCGTCCGCCGACCTTCCTGTCGACGCACCCGGATCCGCAGTCGCGACTCGCGGAACTCAGCCAGCGCGCCGGTGGTCTGATGCCGACGTACCAGCAGGCGCAGGCATCGGGATTGCGTCCGCGCTGCGGCTGACCGGCGCCGGAACGAGCCCGGCCGACGCCCTACGCACCCGTTCCACCGCCGGTCGCGATTCTGCTAGCGTGACCGCCCCCGCGGCGTTTCGGCCGCGTCCCCCGCCGCACGTGTGCGGTAGAACGAGGTTCCTTCGATGAAGTCTTTCGATCGCCGCCAGCAGCTGCTGGCAGCCGCCGTCGCCGCGCTCGCCGGCGTCGCCACCCTCGCCCCGGTCGCGCACGCGCAGGACATGACCGACACGTCGTCGACGAGCCCGGCAGGCCGTCGTGCAGCGCGTGAGAAGGCCAAGCAGGCCGAACAGGCGGCCGCCACGAAGGGCAGCACCGCGGCGCCGACCGCCGCGCGATATCCGAATGCGACGCGCAAGGACCCGCAGGCCAAGGCATCGGCCAAGGGCGCGAAGCGCCTGCAGTCGCTCGTCGAGCTTTACAACGGAAAGAAGGATGCGGAAGTCCGCGCCGCGGCCGATGCGATCATCGCCGACGCGAGCGCGACGCCGTACGAGAAGGCGTTCGCGGCGCAGCTCGCTGCACAGGGTGCGATCGGCGCGCAGGATTACGATGCCGCGCTGAAGTACATCGGCACCGCCGTCGACGCCGACATCCTCGACAATGACCAGCATTTCACTCTGATGCTGCAGCGTGCGCAGCTGCAGGTGCAGGCGAAGGATTACAACGGTGCGCTCGCAAGCGCGCAGCGCTTCCTCGACGACACGAAGTCGAACGACCCTGCCGCGCTCGCGGTCAAGGGCAACGCGCTGTATCGCCTCAATCGCTATGCCGAAGCCGCCGATGTGCTGACGCCGGCGGTTGCCGCGCAGCCCGATCGCGACGACCTCAAGCAGCTTCTCGCCGATTCGCTGCGTCGCAGCGGCAAGGCCGACGAAGCGATCCGCATTGCGGAACAGTCCGCCGCGGGCAATCCCGGCGACAAGCGGGCGCAGTTCAACCTCGCGCAGAACTACATCCAGACCAAGCAGTACGACAAGGCGGTCGCGACGCTCGAGCGCATGCGCCAGTCCGGTCAGCTCACGGACGAGACGGATTACCGCCAGCTGTTCTCGTTGTACGCGAACATGGAGGGCAAGGAGAAGGAGACGATCGCCGTCATCAACGAAGGTTTGTCGAAGGGCGTGCTGAAGCCCGACTACAACGTCTATCTGTCGCTCGCGCAGTCGTACTACTACAGCGACCAGGTGGAGAAGGCGATCGAGAATTACAACAAGGCCGGTCCTCTCGGAAAGGACGGCACCGCGTACTACAACCTCGCGGTGCTGCTGAAGAACGAACAACGTATTCCCGAAGCAAAAGCGGCCGCGCAGAAGGCACTCGACAAGGGCCTGAAGAATTCCGCGGACGCAAAGAAGATCCTCGCTACCCCGAGCAAGTAAGACAACGCGGCAGCGGTCACAAGCGCGTAAAAACCGCTTGGAACCGCTGCTGCTGTTTGGTATATGCTTGGTAGTTCCCACGGGCGTGAAGACCGTTGGGGTGAACCACGCCCGCGGCGCCATGGCGTCCGGAATTCCCTCCTGAGCAATGGCGCATGACGCAAGACCTCTCCCACGCCACTCGTCGAGATAGCGAAGGGCTGAACTGGCCTCGTATTGCCGGTATCTCCTCCGCGATCGCCGTGCACGTCGCGGCACTCCTTCTTCTTCTCGTGCCGGCCACTGCGCCGAAGGTGCACAAGGAGGAGGAGCAGGTCACCGTCGTGAACCTGATCAAGCCGCCGCCGCCGCCCCCTCCGCCGCCGCCGCCGCCGCCGGAGCCGCCGAAGCAGCTGATCCTCAATCCGCCCAAGCAGCAGATCGTCCAGCCGACGCCGACGCCGCCGCCGCCGGAGCAGCCGCCGATCATCACGGAGGATGCCAACGCGATGTCGACGCCGGCCCCGCCGCCGGCTCCGCCCGCGCCGCCGGCCGCCGCGCCTGCGCCGCCGACCGAGCAGAACGGTGGTGCGGCCAGCGTCTGCGGTCGTGCGCCGATCTCGTATCCGCCGACGGCGCTGCGCGAGCAGGCTGAAGGCACGACGTCGGTCACCGTCACCTGGACGGCCGACGGCACGATCCAGACCGCAACCGTCCGCAAGAGCTCCGGCAATCGCGACCTCGACCGCGCTGCGGTCTCCCAGGTCAAGCGCTGGAAGATCTGCCCGGGCACGACCGGCTCCGGCTTCGTCGACTTCCAGTTCACGCTCGGCGGCTAAGCGAGCGCAGCTCCACCCACCCTTTGCACCACCTTTCAACTACTCAACAAAGGTAAGCGTCATGTTGCAGGAAACCCTCGCCCAAGCCGCCGCCACCGGAGGCAACGCCGCATCTGCCCTGACGCAGATGGGCCCGCTGCACCTGCTGCAGGAAATGACCGGCAATCCGGGCCAGTACATCATCTCGTGGGTCGTGCTCCTGACCCTGACGCTGATGTCGGCCATGTCGATCTACTGGATCGTCATGAACTTCATCAAGAACACCCGCCTGCGCGCCAGCAGCGACCGCGTCATCAGCACGTTCTGGGAAACCCCGAACGCGCAGGACGCGATCCGCTACATGGAAGAGCAGCCGCGCTTCGAGCCGTTCTCGAAGATCGCGCTCGACGCCGCCCAGGCCGCTGCCCACCACCAGCGTCACGAGGGTTCGCGCCTCGTCGAGTCGCTGAACCGCTCCGAGTTCGTCGACCGCGCCCTGCGCCAGGCCGTCACCCGTGAGTCGTCGCGTCTGGAAGCCGGCCTGACCGTGCTCGCCACCGTCGGTTCGACCGCTCCGTTCGTCGGTCTGCTCGGTACGGTGTGGGGCATCTACGGCGCGCTGATCCGCATCGGTGCTTCGGGCCAGGCGTCGATCGACGCGGTCGCCGGTCCGGTCGGCGAGGCGCTGATCATGACCGCCCTCGGTCTGTTCGTCGCGATCCCGGCGGTTCTGGCGTACAACTTCTTCAACCGCCTGAACCGCGTTACTAACAACAAGTTCGATACGTTCGCGCACGACCTGCACGACTTCTTCGCGACCGGCGCGCGCGTCGGCGAAGTCCCGGCCAAGCGCTAATCACCGGTCGAACGTCCTAACCGGAGTCGGAAATGGCCTTCAGTTCAGGCAACAGCGGCGGCCCGATGGCCGAGATCAACGTCACCCCCCTCGTGGACGTGATGCTGGTGCTGCTGATCATCTTCATGATCACGGCGCCGCTCATGACCCACAAGGTGAAGGTGGAACTGCCGCAGGCCAACCTCGAGAAGCGCAACGAGGACCTGCCGCCGGTGCCGCCCGTCACGCTGACGGTCAAGGACGACGGTTCCGTGTACTGGAACGACGAGCCGATCCAGAAGGGTCTGCTCGAGAGCCAGTTCTCGGTGATCGCGCAGCAGACGCCGCAGCCGCAGATCAACGTCCGCGGTGACAAGACGACCAAGTACCAGGTCCTGAAGGAGCTGGTCGACATGGCCCAGAAGCAGGGCATGCGCAAGGTCGGCTTCGTCGCCACCAAGGAAAAGTAAGGAACCGCCATGGCTTTCAGCACAGGCTCCGGCAGCGGCCCCATGGCCGACATCAACGTGACGCCGCTCGTCGACGTCATGCTGGTGCTGCTGATCATCTTCATGGTGACGGCGCCGACCCTCTCGTACCCGATCGACATCAACCTGCCGCAGCCGACCCTCAACCCGCCGCCGCAGGACAGGGAGCCGCCGCCGCCGGTCTCGCTGAAGATCGACGCGTCGGGCACGGTGTCCTGGAACGGTGCACCCGTTGCGCTGAACCAGCTGCAGAACCTGATGTCGCAGACGGTGCAGCGCGATCCGACCAACCAGCCGCGTCTGGAAATCGACGTGAACGGTCAGGCCGAGTACGAAACGCTGGCGAAGGTTCTCGCGTACGCGAAGAACGCCCAGATGGACAAGATCGGCTTCGTCCAGACCAACGAGTGATCGCAGTACGGCGCGTCAAGAACTCGAACAACGTCGCGCCGCAGCAATAACGATTTACCGCTTACCTTGTTGAAAGCGCCGCCCTCGGGCGGCGTTTTTTTTGGCCCGTTTCCGGTCGCGCGCATCGTCCACGCGCCGAGTGCTTTATCGCCGCATCGAGCGCGCGTGACGGCGTCTGTTCGCAGGCGCTGCAGATCGAATAACACGGGACGGGTCGAGCGCGTCCTAGAAGACAAGATCGCGTATTGCCGACTACCCGACGTTCGCACACATAGCGATGTCGACTCGCCGCACCGGACTTATTCGTAAGCGCTGCGAATCACGCGCAGATAGCCATCGACCGTCGCGCGGAGGCCGTCGTACAGCGCCTCGCTAATCAACGCGTGGCCGATCGACACCTCGAGAACATCGGGTACGCCGCGAAGGAACGATGCAAGATTGGCCTGGCTGAGATCGTGGCCTGCGTTGACGCCCAGTCCGACCGCCTGCGCACGGCGTGCGACAGTCGATGCCGCCGCGATTGCTGCACGCGCATCGCCATGCGCAAAGGCTTCGGCATAGGGTCCGGTGTAGAGCTCGACGCGATCGGCGCCCACATCCGCTGCGCGCTCCACGCCACGCGCCGACGGCAATGCTGCTGCGTCCGCATCGGCGTCGACGAACAGGCTCACGCGACAGCCGAGCGACCTCAACGCCGCAACCAGTTCGCGAAGCCGGCCCAGGTCGCCACCGAAATCGAAGCCGTGGTCCGAGGTGATCTGCGCATCGCTGTCGGGCACGAGCGTCGCCTGCGCAGGGCGCGTCGCTTCGCACAAGGCGAGGAAGCCGGGATAGCCGGCACGAGGTGGGGCGAACGGATTGCCTTCGATGTTGAACTCGACGCCGCGCGCGCGCGTCAGCTCCGACAGGCTGTAGACGTCGTCGGCCGTGATGTGCCGCGCGTCGGGGCGCGGATGCACCGTGATGCCCGCGGCTCCAGCATCGAGACAAGTTGCTGCCGCCCGTACGACGCTCGGTTCGCTGCCGCCTCGGGAGTTCCGAAGCACCGCGATCTTGTTGACGTTGACGCTGAGCAAGGTCATGACCCGATCGTAGCGCGACGCACCACGATTCGCGCGCAGCCTCCATGGCGACTGCCGACGTGCAGCGTCGTCAATGCGGCGGAAAGACGAAAGCCGCTAGGGACGGAGTTCGATGCGAGCAACCGTCGAGCGGCACATGCGCGCGTCGCGGCCAGTCGATATGGCCCTCGAGGGCAGAGCTATGCCAATGCCAACGTGGCAGTCGCCGGCCACGCTGACGACGGCTGGACGTCGTTCGCCATCTGGCCACATCCCCGCAAGCAAACACGCACGTGCGCGGCCGCACGTGCAGCAATCTCTGCGCAACCGACTTTGCAGCAGCTCGACGTGACGCGCCGGCGTGGTGCACGCGAAGCCCCCGAGTGCGTACCAAAGCGAGGCGTACGTTACACGCCCTGCGCATGCGATTCGCAGGCCGCGAGCCTCCGCGCCAACCGGTGCGCGCGCTCCGCACGCCGCGAGTCGCGTGCATCCACCCAAGGCGCGGCCACGCAGCGCGATTAAACGGTCGGCGGTTCCGTGTTCGCCGCTGCGGCCTGCCGTGCCTCCGCCTGCTCGCGCAGACGCGTGAGTTCCGCGGGGTCGACGATCATCGCGGGGTTGCCGCTCCGACTTTCGAGGCGTGCCGCCAGCAGGCCCATCAACCATGCGATCACCAGCGCGAACGCGACGATCAGGGCGACCACCATCAACGCGGTCGAGGCGGTCTTGAAGGCGACGGCGAAGGCCGCGATCGCGAGCAGGAGATAGAGCCAGGACATGCGATGTTCCTCGTGGGACGAGGCGAGTGTAGCGCCGTCATCCGCCGCTGGGCCTCGTCCGGGCCGCGACGTCGACCGTCTATCGGAGCGTTGTCGCGCCAAGGCACGCCGGCTGCGGCCCAACGCAAGCTGCCCATCCGCTGGAACCGTCGTTCCGCCTTCAAGGGGCTTCGTCGGCCGCGCCATGCCCCGCGCGGAATCCGGCACGCGCGCGACAGCCCATCGCGGCAACCAACGCCTCTATCCACTGCATTGAGCGACCCACGGCTACAACAACGGCGACATCAACCGCGCTAGCGCTTCCGGCAGCTTCGCCCGTAGGAACGACCGATGACGATCCACGCGCACCCGCGGGGCATGCGACATGTCGTGATGCAGGATGTCGGCGAGCGACGCCGCGATCCCCGCGTCGCGGAACAGCATCGATACTTCGAAGTTCAAACGGAAACTGCGGTGGTCGAAGTTCGCGCTGCCGATGATCGCGATGTCGTCGTCGCAGAGCAGCGCCTTGGTGTGCAGCATGCGCGGGCCGTATTCGTGGATGCGAACGCCGGCAGCGAGCAGCTCGTCGAAGTACGAGCGTGCCGCGTAGGTCACCAGGCGCGAGTCGCTGGTGCGCGGCACGAGCAGGCGCACGTCGAGGCCCGCGAGCGCGGCCGAGGTCAGCGCCATCATCGCGGCCTCGCCCGGCACGAAATACGGCGTCGCCAGCCACACGCGCTGGCGTGCGCCGTGGATCGCCGACACGTGCATGCGATGGATCGCCTCCCACGACGCATCCGGCCCGGATACCACGACCTGCGCCGACACCTCGCCGGGCTCGAACGTCACCCGAGGCAGGCTCGGCGGCCGCTGCCCGGTCGCGTAGATCCAGTCCTCGATGAAGACCTGCTGCAGTGATGCCAGCACGTCGCCTTCGAGTCGCAGGTGGAGGTCGCGATAGGCGTCCGGGCGCAGGCGCTCGTCTTCCTCGTCGGTGACGTTGATGCCGCCGGTGAACCCGATGCGGCCGTCGATGACGACGATCTTGCGGTGCGACCGCATGTTGAGCCACGGCCGCCGCCACCGCGACAGCATCGGATGGAACCACGCGACCTCGGCACCGGCCTCGAGCAACGGCGCGAGGAAGCGATGACCGACCTTCGCCGAGCCCACCGCGTCGATCAGCAGACGCACCGCGACGCCCGCGCGCGCACGTTCGATCAGCGCATCGCGTACGCGGGTGCCGGTGCGGTCCGGCTCGAAGATGTAGTACTCGAGGTGCACGTGTTCCTGTGCGTTCCCGATCGCCTCGAGCAGCGCATCGTAGGTCGCACCGCCATCGACGAGCAGGCGTACGTCGGTGGCGGTGGATGCAGGCAGGCGCGTCGTCGCCAGGCCGAGGCGGGCGAGCTCGCGCGATTCCGCGGCTTCGGCGCTGTCGGGCGTCTCGGGCATGCGCGCACGCGCGCGACCGCGACGCAGGCGCTGGCGTCGGATGCGCTGCGGGCCGAACACGTAATAGACGACGAAGCCCACATACGGCAGCGCGGCGAGGCTGATCAGCCAGGCCAGCGTCGCCGCCGGTTCGCGTTTCTGCAGGACGATCCACAGACCCAGGCCGACGAGGTAGACCAGCCAGCCGGCCAGCAGCCACGCGCCCAGCGTCGGGTGTGCCCGCACCAGCCCGTGCAGGGCGTCGACGAGACTCAGCACGACGCCACCGCGGGCGCGGCCGGGACAGGGCGGGGTGGAGCGGCGTGCATCGTTCGCGACCGGACGGACACCGGGCGCCCGATCATACGGCCGCTGCGTCGAGGCGGAGGTGACATCCACAGCCGGGTCGCGGAGGGTGAGACGACCGCGACCGACAATCGGCGCATGACCGACGCCCGCAAACCGCAGAAGCCGATCAAGGGCCGCGGCTCGGCGTCGCGGGTGGCCGGCCGGTTCGAGGTAACGACGACCGAAGGCGTCGACGATGGCTGGGGTTCGGTCTACGAGGATCTCGTCGATCCGCCGAAGCTCGCGACCACCGTCACCGAAGAACGCGCGCGCACGATCCTGACGCGCAACCAGTCGCCGGACGTCGGCTTCTCGCAATCACTCAATCCGTACCGCGGCTGCGAGCACGGCTGCGTGTACTGCTTTGCGCGGCCGACGCACGCGTATCTCGACCTCTCGCCCGGTCTGGACTTCGAGACCAAGCTCTACGCGAAGACGAACGCACTCGAGCGGTTGCGCGACGAACTCGCCAAGCCCGGCTACGTGCCGATGGTGACTGCGCTCGGCATCAATACCGATGCCTACCAGCCGATCGAACGACGCTACGGCATCACGCGGCAGGTGCTCGAACTGTTCGCGGAGACCAAGCATCCGGTGAGCTTCGTCACCAAGAGCGCGCTGATCGAACGCGACGTCGACCTGCTCGCCCAGATGGCGCGCGACAACCTGGTCAGCGTGCACTTCTCGGTGACGACGCTCGACAACCATCTCGCCTCGAAGCTCGAACCGCGGGCCACCGCGCCGCATTCGAAGTTGCGTGCGATGAAGACGTTGACGGACGCCGGGGTGCCGGTGGGCGTGATGGTCGCGCCGGTGATCCCGATGATCACCGACATGGAGATGGAGCACATCCTCGAGGCCGCGTACGAACACGGCGCGCGCGAGGCCGGCTACACGCTGCTGCGGCTGCCGTACGAGCTGAAGGACGTGTGGCGCGAATGGCTGGAGCTGCACTACCCCGATCGCGCCGCGCACGTGATGAGCCTGGTGCAGCAGATGCGCGGCGGCCGCGACTACCAAGCGGAATTCGGCACGCGCATGACCGGCACCGGCGTGTTCGCGCAGCTCGTGCAACAGCGCTTCCGCAAGGCGCGTGCGCGCATCGGCTATGGGCGGTATCCGGAACTGGATGCGAGCAAGTTCGTGCCGCCGCGGAAGGTCACGCCGCAGGGTGAGTTGTTCTGATCACACCGGCCACAACGGACCACCCAGCCACAGCCACTGCGCCATCCACGCGCTGACCAGCGCGATCGTGGCGGTCAGCGGCACGCCGACTTTCAGGAAGTCGGCGAAGCGGTACTGCCCCGGCCCGAGGATGAGGAGGTTGCCGTGGTGGCCGATCGGCGTGAGGAAGGCCACGACCGCACCGAGCGCCGTGCACACCACGTACGGCGTCGCCGGCTGATCGAGCGAATGCGCGACGTTCAGCGCGATCGGCGCGAGCAGCACCGTCGTCGCGCCGTCGGAGAGGATCTGCGTGAGCAGCGCGGCCGCACCGAACATCACCAGCAACACGCCGAGCGGCGGCCAGTGCGCGACGACCTTGAGCAGCGCATCGGCGAGCAGTTGCGCCGTGCCGGTCGATTCCATCGCGATACCGAGCGGGATGACGCCGGCGATCATCACGAAGATGCGCACGTCGATCTCGCGATAGGCGCGGTCGACGTCGACGCAGCGCGTCGCCACCATCGCGACCGCGCCGCACAGGAACGCGAGCGGCGCGGGCAGCCATTCGGTCGCCGCGGCGATCACGGTCGCGGCGAGGATGCTCAGCGCAAGCGGTGCGCGCAGCCGTCGCATCGCTTCGCCGCCGAACGGCATCAGCATGAGGAAGCCGTGGTGCGCGGCCAGTTCGGCGAAGCGCGACGCGCGGCCGTAGAGCACGAGCAGGTCGCCTTCGCGCAGGCGCTCGTCGGCCAGGCGCGTGCTGTGCACGCCGTAACGACGCCACAGGCCGCCGACGACGACACGGAAGCGCCGCGCGAAATCGAGTTTGCGTAACGAACGGCCGATGAATTCCGACGCCGGCGCGACAACCGCCTGCACGAACTGCGTATCGCCCTCGCCGTCGATGTCGCGGCCGAAGCGCGCGATCGCATGCAGGTCGAGGCCCGGATCGTCGTGCAGCGACGCCATCGCGTCGGCCGACGCCTCGACGAGCAGCAGATCGCCGGCGATGAGCGGGCTCGCGTCACCCAGGTCGTCGCGAACGCGGCCGTCGCGCACCCAGCCGTGCAGCTGGAAGGTGTCGCCGAGCGCGTCGCGCAGTTCGGCGAGCGGGCGCGTGCTCCAGCGCCCGCCTTCGACGACGCACAGCTCCGTGCGATAGCGATCGAGCGTCATCCAGTCGTTGCCGCTCGCCGCGCCCGCACGCCGCGGCAACAGCCAGCGCGCCAGCAGCATGTAGGGAATGCTGATCGCGACGAGCGCCAGGCCGATCGGCGTGATCGAAAAGATGTGCAGCCGGCCCGCGTGCGAACGTTCGAGCAGGTCCGCCGCGAGCAGGAACGCCGGCGCGCTGACCAGCGTCAGCGTGGTGCCGAGCGACGCCGCGAGCGACATCGGCATCAGCAGTCGCGACGGCGACAGGCCACGCGCCTGCGCGAAGCGGGTGACGATCGGCAGCATCATCGCCGTCACCATCACGTGGTGGGTGAACGACGACAGCGCCGCCACCGCCGGCATGATCACCAGTACCGCGCGCCATTCGCTCTGGCCGGCCGCATGCCCGATCCATTGGCCGAGGCGTTCGGTCACCCCGGTCGCCGCCAGCGCGCCGGAGATGACGAATACCGCTGCGATGATGATGGCGGGCTCACTGGCGAACCCCGACAACGCCTGCTTGGCGTCGAGCACGCCGGTCAGCACCAGCGCGACCAGCGTCAGCATGGCGGTGACGTCCACGCGCAGCCGCTCGCTCACGAAGAGATAGAGCGCGCCGGCGAGGATCAGCAGGAAGGCGATCTGGTGGACGTCCATGGGCGAGCCGTCGGGTGTCGACCGATGCTGCCACCGACGACGGTCAACGCCGCGCGTGCAACCGGACCGGGTCTTCACCCCCGGGGACTAAACTCAAGGTTTCCGCTTGTGCCCGCCCGCCGTGCCTACTCCTATGCCGACCGACCGGATGGATCCGACGGCCAGCGCCTCCACGGCCTGGCTCTCGGCCTGCGCGGCGCCGACCGCGTTGATCGATGCGGACGGGCGCGTGCTCGCGGCGAATGCCGCGTTTACCCGACGCCTGCACGTCGGCGAGGGCGCACGCCTGGCCGACGTCGACCCCGCGCTGGGCGATCGCGCGACGCTTGATAGCCAAGGCCCGAGCGACGTCGCCGGCCATCCGACGGGTCACCTGCACATCGGCACGCTCGACGCCACGCATCGCGTCGCGCAGTGGATCGATACCCCGCCGGACCATCACGCCGAGCAGCGCCAGCTGCAGATGTTCGCCGACACCGTCGCGCACGACCTGCGCGCGCCGCTGCGGTCGATCGAAAGCTTCGCGAAGCTGCTCGAGGATCGCGCGTCGGAAAAACTCGACGCCAGCGAGCGCATGCACCTCTCGCGCATCCGCGCGGCGGCGACGCGCATGTCCGGCCTGCTGGTCGCGCTGGGCGAGCTGTCGCGCGCCGCGAGTGCGCCAATGCAGCCGGGCGAGGTCGACATCTCCATCCTCTGCGAATGGGCGCTCGCCGAACTGCACGATCTCGACCACGGGCGCGACGTCATCGTCCATGTCGATCCCGGCCTGCGTGCGGTCGGCGACGAACGCCTGCTCCGACAGTTGCTGAAGTCGCTGCTGGAGAATGCGTGGAAGTTCACACGCAACGTCGACCAGCCGCGCATCGACGTACACGGCGAGCGTGTCGGACGACGACTCAAGCTCGTGATCCGCGACACCGGTGCGGGTTTCGACATGCAGTATGCTCACAAGCTATTCCAGCCGTTCCAGCGCCTGCACGGGTTGGACCAAGGCGCAGGCCACGGGCTCGGTCTCGCCATCGCGCAGCGCATCGCGCAACGGCATGGCGGGCACATCACCGCCGAGTCCACCGAAGGGCAGGGCAGCACGTTCACCGTCGACCTGCCCGCCGTCGACGACTGAGGCGCCGATGCACAAAGACATCCTTCTGGTCGAGGACAATCCGGACGACGTCGAACTCACGCGACTCGCGTTCGACGAAGCCAAGATCGCGAACCAGCTCGCGGTCGTCGGCGACGGCGCCGAGGCGCTCGACTATCTGTTCGCGCGCGGTCGCTTCGCCGATCGCGATCCGGCCGACCTTCCGTCGCTGGTGCTGCTCGATCTGAACCTGCCGAAGGTGGACGGTCGCGAAGTGCTGCAGGCGATCCGCGGCAACGACGCCACGCGCTCGCTGCCGGTGGTCGTGCTGACCACGAGCACCGAACCGTTCGACGTCGAAGCGACGTATGCGCTCGGCGTGAACAGCTACATCCAGAAGCCCGTCGACTTCGAGCAGTTCGTGTGGGCGGTGAAGCAGGTCGGGCTGTACTGGCTGGTGCTCAACCACTCACGGCCGTGACGTCGCAGGCGAAGCGCGTCTGGCTCGCGCTCGCCGCACTCGTTCTCTCCGTCCCCGTCGCCCTCATCGCGACGTTCGCGCTCGCGCCGCTATGGCGGTGGATCGAAGCTGCGACCGGGATCGAATCGATCGGCCATTCGGGTCCGGCGGCGTGGTGCGTCGGCGCGGTCGAAGCATTGCTTGTCGTCACCGTGCTCACCGCAATGGCACGACGTCGCTGACGCCTCAACGCGCGCCGAACAGCGTCTCCGCACGCTGGAACAGGATCCAGCTCGTCGCGATCATCTTGTCGCCGCCCTGCGGCCGATTGCCGCGGTGCGTATGGGTGAACGCGGCGGGTGCGATCAACAGCGCACCCGTCTTCGGCGCGATCTTGCGACGCTGATAGAGGAATTCGGTTTCGCCTTCGCGGAAACCGTCGTTGAGATAGACGGTCCATAGCAGGTGGCGGTGCAGCGTTTCCGCGCTCGCGTCGCGCGGCATCAGTTCGCAGTGCCAGTACGGATACCCGCCGCGGCCGGCGGTGTAACGCTGCAGATTGATCGTGCCCGGACGGAACAGCTGCATCAGCAGCGGCGTGAGCGCGGCATCGTCCATCGCCTGCAGGCGCTCGCCGGTGAGGCGATGGCGCTTGTCGCCGTCCTGCATCTCCAGCATCAGCGGCGCGACGACGGTATGCGGCCAGCGCCGCACGTAGTCGCGCAGGCCCGCGACCACCGCTTCGTTGAGCGTGTTGGTGACGTCCAGCCACTCCTCGCGTGTGGAGATGGCGAGGTCGAGGCTGTCCTTCATGTCCGGAAACACACCACCGCCGACGCGCCCCGGCTCATGCCCGGCGCCGCGCGAGAAACGTTCGACCACCTGCGCGCACCACGCCGGATCGAGCGCGTTTTCGATGACGTGGATGAAGTCGGGCGCGGCGGTGTCGTCGGCGGTCATGGGGCAATGGGACGGCGGCGGGCGGACGGCGATCCTCGCACGGCGCTCCCGGTTTCGCGGATGAAACACGGGCCCCGAGCGGGCGGTCCGAACCGGCCGTAACGGCGGAAACGCTGGCCCGGCGTGGTCCGGCAGCCACGACCGTGGATAGGGCCGCTGTCACGGCGCGTCGATATCGGTGAATTCTTCCTGAGCGGCGTTTCAGGAATGAAACGATTGAGCTCGCCGACCTCGGGCCGGCCTCGGTCTTCACCGCAAAAACACCTTTCCGAACAATCACTTAAAAAGTTGGCACGGGACTGGCTCCTAGGGGCATACCCCAGCGGAGTCCACCCGTGCCCCTGTCCCGCCCCGCCCTGACGCTGACCCTCGCCACCGCATGCCTTGCGGCGGGCCCGGCTTGCGCGGGCGACGGTGCCCCCTCCCCCACGGGCATGGACGCGGCGCAGAACCTGACCATGGTGGTGGTGCGCGACGTCAATCCGCGCATCGCCTACCGCGGCCTGCCCGACACCACCGACAACCCGGCCCGCGTCACGGCCACCGTCTTCCCGGGCCAGGTCTTCGGCAACGCGCTCGGCGGAATCATGGACACGCTGGTGGGCGACAGCGCGCTGGGCGACACCGCACCGACCTCGCTCGACCTGCGCACCGCCCGCGAGCCGCGCATGGTCGGCGGCGAGGCGATCGAACTGCGCGCCGGCATGCCGGTCGGCGCGGGTGCGACGCCGCTGGGCATGAGCGGAACGATCGGTAGCACGGTGCTCAGCGCGACGTCGGGCATCGCCGACACCGTGACCAACGCCGCCATGCGCGCGACCAAGATCGGGGTGGGCCCGTGATGCGTCGCGCGTCGATCGTGCTCACGCTGCTCCTCCTCGCTCCGGCCGCGTTCGCGCAGTCGCGCGACGACAGCCGCATCGACGGCAATGCCGCCGCCGATGTGTCGGGCGTCGCCAGCCTCAACGTCGCCGCGGGCGTCGGCAACGCACAGACGAACCTCCGCGCGATCGCGATCGGCGATGCCAGCCTCGCGATGGCGTTCGGCGCGCAGGCGGTCGACACCACCGGTGCGGATCTTTCGCGCGATGCGCACGCCACGATCAGCGGCGGCGCGCTCGGCAACGCGACCGGCGTCATTGGTGTCAACCAGATCGCCGGCCAGGCGAACGCGCAGGCGAACCTCGTCGCGATCGGCACCGCGGCGGGCGTCACGTTCGCGCAATCCGTCGACGAATCCGCGCTCGCCGCGACGGCCGCGCCGACGTCGACCACCACCAGTTCAACGCCCGTCGGCGTGCGCGAAGCGCGCATCGATGCGGGCGCGATCGCGGCGCCCACCGGCGTGCTGCAGATCAACCAGACAGCGGGCGTCGGCAACGCGTCGGCGAACGCCATCGTGCTCCAACTGCCGGGGGGCACGCCGTAACCCACGGCAGCTAGGCAGACCCACGTCGTATCAAGGAGAGAACCCAATGAAACTGCATCGCACGCTGATCGCGCTGGCCGCCAGCGCACTGTTCGCCGCCCCGGCCTTCGCTTACGGCGACGCCACGATCTTCAACTACACCGATTCCACCGACTACGCGATCACGCTCGGCTTCGTCGACGTGTATGGCGACATCAGCGTCTCCAGCAAGTCCGCTGCGGTCGCCGACCAGACGCAGGAAGCGGTCGAGAACTTCTCGATCGGCGACGGCTCGCACGCCGCCGACTTCAACGGCAACGC
>NZ_SELT01000023.1 GCF_004361065.1 Cognatilysobacter terrigena
CCCGTCCGCCGCTCGCCGGCATCCCGAAGGACCCGCTGCCGCTCGACTTGCATGTGTTAGGCCTGCCGCCAGCGTTCACTCTGAGCCAGGATCAAACTCTTCACTTAAGTTTTGCAACCAATCCCGAAGGATCGGCTAAAGCTTTGAAGTGCAGAGCCCGTCCAGGCATCAAAAACTCGCTTGCATTTGCATGCATGTAAATCTTTGTGCTTGGTACGAGACATCTGCGATGGACAGTCATCCACCACCAGACGCCCGCACAAGTCACCTGCGCACACTGTCAAAGATCACCAGACTTCGGCCTCAGCGCCTCGTCCCTTTTCCCTCTCGAACCGACCTCAGTCCGTCCGAGTGAGCCGCCCATTTTAGAGCAGTTTCGATCACTGTCAACACCCTGTGATCGAGGTTTTTTTGCTCCGTTGGGGTCCCGAATCGCGCTTGGCGATGCGTTCCCTTCAGCGGGGCCGCGCATTGTGCACATGCCCCTGATGTTTGGGAAGAGGCAATTTGCGATGCGCTGAAATCGGTTCATCGACACTTGACCGAGACACGTGCGTACCGGAACGTCGTCCGCACTTTCGGAGGGCGTGCGATGAAAAACGGCTGGCTTTTGGCGTTCGCGATGCTGCTGATCAGCGGCTGTGCGACCGGTCATGACGCATGGGTCGAACTCGGCGGCAAGCGCTACGTGGTGGAGATCGCCAACACCGAGGAGACGCGCGAACGCGGCCTCATGTTCCGCGAGGAGATGGCCGCCGACCACGGCATGCTGTTCCTGCACGACCGCGAGGAACCCCTCGCCTACTGGATGAAGCACACCAAGATTCCGCTCGACATCCTCTACTTCGACACCGGCCGCAAGCTGGTCTCACAGCAGCGCGATGTGCCGCCCTGCACGCTGGGCGACGCCTGCCCGCCGTATCCCAGCGGAACGCCGGCGCGCTACGTGCTGGAGCTCAACGCGGGCCAGGCCGAACAACTGAAGCTGCAGAACGGCGCAGAACTGAAGCTCGGGCCAGGGATTCCGCCGCTCAAGTAAGCGATCAGACTTCGGTCATCTCGAAGTCATCCTTGGTGACACCGCAGTCCGGGCACGTCCACGTGTCCGGCACGTCTTCCCAGCGCGTACCCGGCGCGATGCCCTCTTCCGGGAGTCCCTTCGCCTCGTCGTAGATGAAACCGCAGACGACGCACATCCACGTGCGGTAGGGAGCGGCGTTTTCTGCGGGGATCGACATGAGCGGATAATGCGTGGATTGCGGGCCCGCATTGTCCCACCCGCCCCGTTTTGCGGAAAGCATGCCTTCCAACCAGCCGCTTTGGCCGCGCCGTGGCCTGTATGCGATCACGCCGGATGAGCCCGAGACCGGCCGCCTCGTCGCGCGCGTCGCACCCGTACTCGACGCGGGCGCCGCGGTGCTGCAGTACCGCAACAAGGCAGCCGACGACGCGCGTCGTCGCGAGCAGGCGTTGGCACTTCAACCGCTGTGTCGCGATTACCACGTGCCGCTGATCGTGAACGACGACTGGCGTCTTGCGGCCGAGATCGGTGCGGACGGTGCGCATCTCGGCGGCGATGACGGCGACCTCCACGACGCACGCCGCGCGATGGGGACAAGCGCTGTCATCGGCGCGTCCTGCTATGACGACCTCAACCGCGCGCGTCGTGCGATCGACGCCGGCGCCAGTTACATCGCGTTCGGCGCGTTCTTTCCGTCCGGCACCAAACCGAATGCGCGACGTGCATCGCCACAACTGCTACTCGACAGCGCGGCGTTCGGCGTTCCGCGCGTCGCCATCGGTGGCGTCACCCCGGCCAACGCACCGCTGCTCATCAACGCCGGCGCCGATCTCATCGCAGTGATCGGCGGCCTGTTCGAATCGCCCGACCCGCGCGCCGCTGCGCGCGCCTACATCGACTGTTTCAAGGATCCTGCATGAACCACACCACGTCCGAGCGCCTGTTCGCGCGCGCGTCCGAATTGCTGCCTGGCGGCGTGAACTCGCCGGTTCGCGCGTTCCGCTCCGTCGGCGGCACGCCGTTCTTCGCGCAGCGTGCGGAGGGTGCGTACCTGTACGACGTCGACGGCAATCGTTACGTGGACTACGTCGGCTCGTGGGGGCCGATGATCGCGGGCCACGCGCATCCGCGTGTGCTCGAAGCCGTCGAACGCACGATGCGCAACGGGCTCAGCTTCGGCGTGCCGAATCCGCTCGAGGTCGACATGGCGGAAGCGATCACGCGCATCGTGCCGAGCTGCGAGATGGTGCGCATGGTGAACTCGGGCACCGAAGCGACACTGTCGGCGATCCGCCTTGCGCGCGGCGCGACCGGCCGCTCGCGCATCGTGAAGTTCGAAGGCTGCTACCACGGGCACGGGGACAGTTTCCTCGTCAAAGCCGGCAGCGGTGTCATGACGCTGGGCCTTCCGAATTCGCCGGGCGTGCCGTCCGCTTTGGCCGATCTCACGCTCACGCTTCCGTACAACGACTTCGACGCCGCCACTGCGCTGTTCGAGGAAGTCGGTGCGGACATCGCCGCGCTCATCATCGAACCCATCGTCGGCAACGCGAACTGCATCCTGCCGCGCGACGGCTACCTGCAGCACCTGCGCGCGCTGTGCACCACGCACGGCGCGCTGCTGATCTTCGACGAAGTGATGACGGGCTTCCGTGTCGCGCTCGGCGGCGCGCAGCAGCGTTACGGAATCACGCCGGACCTGTCGACGTTCGGAAAGATCATCGGCGGCGGCATGCCGGTAGGCGCATACGGCGGGCGTCGCGACCTCATGCAGCAGATCGCGCCGGCCGGACCGATCTACCAGGCGGGCACGCTGAGCGGCAATCCGGTCGCCATGGCAGCGGGCCTCGCGACGCTGGAGCTCATCCAGGCACCGGGCTTCCACCAGGCACTGGAGCGCACGACGCACGCGCTCTGCGACGGCCTCGAAGCCGCCGCGCGCGACGCCGGCATCGCGTTCCACACCACGCGCGCACCGGGCATGTTCGGCCTGTACTTCCGCAAGGGTCCGGTGGAGACGTTCGAGGACGCGAAGGCGTCCGACACCGCGCGCTTCAATCGATTCGTCCACGCGATGCTGGAGCGAGGCGTCTACCTCGCGCCGTCCGCGTTCGAGGCCGGCTTCGTGTCGAGCGCACACGGCGAAGCCGAGATCGCGCACACGATCGCCGCAGCGCGCGAGGCGTTCGCCGCGCTGTGACGACCGGCGCGCCGTCGCGGGTGCTGTTCGACCCCGACGGCGTGCCCGCGTACTACGGCTTCGGCTGAGCGACGAAATCGCGCAGCGCGTCGCCGAGACGGCGCAGGCCGTCGGCGATGTCGGCGTCGCTGATGTTGAGCGCGGGCACGAAGCGCAGCACGTCCGGGCCGGCCTGAAGCAGCAGCAGGCCGTGGTCGACGCAACGGTCGAGGATTTCTGCGGCGCGACCGGCGAATTCCGGTCGTAGCTGCGCGCCGATCATCAGGCCGCGTCCACGCACTTCCGCGAACAGGCCGAGTTCGCGATCGAGCGCGGCAAGCGCGTCGCGGATCACCTGCGCCTGCTTCGCGACGTTGCCGAGCACAGTCTCCGACGACAGTTCGCTCAGGGCCGCAAGCGCGACGGCCGCCGCGAGCGGGTTGCCGCCGAACGTCGTGCCGTGCGCGCCGAACTGCAGCGTCTCCGCAGCGCGCGATCCGGCGAGCATGGCGCCGATCGGGAAACCGCTGCCGAGCGCCTTCGCGAGCGACACGACGTCGGGTTTCACACCGTAGTCCTGCCACGCGAACAGCTTGCCGGTGCGGCCCATGCCGCACTGGATCTCGTCGAACATCAACAGCGCGCCGTGCGTGTCGCAGAGTTCGCGCAACGCGGCGAGGAATTCGGGTGCGGCCGGCATGACGCCGCCCTCGCCCTGCACGGGCTCGACGAGCACGGCGCAGACGTCGCCCGCGGCCATCGCCGCGCGCGCGCCGTCGACATCATTGAACTTCGCGTAGCGGAAGCCCGGCGGCAGCGGTTCGAAACCTTCCTGGTACTTGGGCTGCGCCGTCGCGGTGACGGTGGTCAGCGTGCGGCCGTGGAAGCTGCCTTCGAAGGTGAGGATGGTGCGGCGCGACGGCTCGCGGCCCTGCGCGGTCGCCCAGCGACGCGCGAGCTTGATGGCGGCTTCGTTCGCTTCCGCGCCGGAATTGCAGAGGAACACGCGCTCGGCGAAACCGGACGCTTCCACCAGCGCTTCGGCCAGCCGCAGCGGCGGCTCGGAGACGAAGACATTGCTGGTGTGCCAGAGCTTGGCGGACTGCGTCGTCAGCGCGTCGATCAGGGCGGGGTGCGCATGGCCGAGCGCGTTGACGGCGATGCCGGCGCCGAAATCCACGTATTCGCGGCCGTCGCGATCCCAGACGCGGGCACCGCGGCCGTGGTCGAGCACGATGCGGCGCGGGCGGTAGACGGGGACGTAGTAGCGGTCGGCGAGACCGAGAAGCGAGTGGGAATCGGACATCGGAATGGCAGGCGGGCGCCGGCTCGGCGCGTCGCCATTGTCGGGCATCCGTCAGCGGCAGGACGCGACGCGTGACGCCTTCCGTCGAACGCTGCGTCGCAAAGCGAGCTCAGTCGAGCGCTTGCTCAGGCCGAGCCGCCGCGTTACCAGACGCCGGTATTCGCCATCGACTGCCACGGCTCCTGCGGCGCGAGCGGCGAGCCCTTCTGCAGCAGTTCGACGGAGATCAGGTCCGGCGAGCGCACGAACGCCATGTGGCCGTCGCGCGGCGGGCGGTTGATCGTGTAGCCCATCGACAGCAGGTGTTCGCACTTCGCGTAGATGTCGTCCACCGCGAACGCGAGGTGGCCGAAGTTGCGCGCGGTGCCGTAATCCTCGTCGTCGTAGTTCCAGGTGAGCTCGATCTCCGACTCCGGGTTCTCGGGCGCGCCGAGGTAGACCAGCGTGAAGCGGCCCTGCGGATAGTCGCGGCGGCGGTTCTCGACCAGGCCGAGTCCGTCGCACCAGAAGCGCAGCGAGGCGTCGAGATCGCGGACGCGGACCATGGCGTGCAGGTACTTCATCGGATCACCTCAGAGGAACAGGTCGGGCAGGAGCGGCTTGGAAGGATCGACGGCATAGCGTGCGAAATCGGTGACACCGGCTTCGCGCAGCACGTCCTCGTCGATGAAGAAGCGGCCGGTCGCTTCGCGTGCGGGGCGCGTCAGGATCGCGTGCGCGGCGTCGGCGACGATCTCGGGGCGACGGCACATTGCGGCGTCTACGCCCGGGATCATGTTGATCGCATCGGTCGCAATGATCGTCTTCGGCCACAGCGCGTTGATCGCAACGCCCTGCTCGCGGAATTCGGCGGCGAGACCGAGCGTCACGAAGCTCATGCCCATCTTCGCGAGCGTGTAGCCGGTGTGCGGGCCCCACCATTTCGGGTCGAGGCTCGGCGGCGGCGCGAGCGTGAGCACGTGCGGATCGGGCGATTGCAGCAGCTGCGGCAGGCAGGCCTGCGTCACGAGGAACGTGCCGCGCGCGTTGACCTGCTGCATGAGGTCGAATCGCTTCATCGGCGTGTCGAGCGCACCGCGCAGCCAGATCGCGCTCGCGTTGTTGACGAGGATGTCGATGCCACCAAACGTGTCGGCCGTCGCGGCGACCGCCGCACGTACTTCGTCTTCTTCACGGATGTCGCACTGGAGCGCGAGCGGATTGCCGCCGGCTTTCGCGACTTCCTCGGCGACGGTGTGGATCGTGCCGGGCAGCTTCGGATTCGGCACGCCGGACTTGGCGACGATCGCGACATTCGCGCGGTCGGCCGCTGCGCGCAACGCGATCGCGCGGCCGATGCCACGGGACGCGCCGGTGATGAAAACGGTCTTGCCGGAAAGGGTGGTCATGGGGCCGTCCGTTGGTGGATCAGGGCTTGGGACCCTGCCCTTCGTTGTCTTCCCAGTGCAGGACGCGCCGGGTGATGAAGCGGTAGCCGTGCTTGCCCGTCGCGAACCAGGCCTCGCGCACCCACGAGCGGCGTTTGAGCACGCGGCGTTCGACCGGCGTCAGCGCGTCGGGGCAGTACGTGCGCTTGTGCTTGAGCAGATGACGCAGATCCTCGCGCGCGAGGAGGCGCATCCACGGCGAGCGGGCGCGACCGCGGCTCGCGAGCTGGAAGTCGATGATCGCGGGCGAGCCGTCGTCGAGGACGAGCCAGTTCGCTTCCTTCGCGAGGTCGTTGTGCGCGAGGCCGCGCCGATGCAGCCGCTGCAGCAGGCGTCGCGCCTCGCGGAAATAGACCACGTCACCACGCGGCGGGCGCTGGTACATCGCGGCGCCGCTCATGTAGCTGCGATCGAGGCGTCGCCCGTCCCAGCGCAGCAGCTGCGGCACCGCGTCGACCCCGCGCACCGCCTCGAGCCCGCGCGCTTCGCGGCGCGCGAGCCACCATGCGGGCAGGCGCAACCACAGCGGCACATGCGCGAGGTCGCGCCGCACGAACACACGCTCGCCCTCGCGCATCAGCGCGATGCGGCCGAAGCTGTCGGCCTTGAGCGCCTCGATTTCGACGGGCATTGCGGTGGTCGGCGCTGAATCCATTGCGTGAAGTGTACGGGCCACATCGACGCGGCCGCTTCCGCTGTCGCAGCCGCTGGCGATAATCGGGCCGATGACATCCGCCTGGCTCGACTCCGCCACCGCCTGGATCAGCGCGCATCCGCTCGCGGCCGGCGCGCTCATCTTCCTCGTCGCGTTCTGCGATGCGGTCATCGTGCTCGGCATCGTGGTGCCCGCGATGCCGCTGCTGTTCGCGGTCGGCACGCTGATCGGCTTGGGCCACGTCAACGGGCCGTATGCGGTCGCGAGCGCAGCGCTGGGCGCGTTCATCGGCGACGGCATGAGCTACTGGATCGGACGCCGCTTCGGGCCGCAGCTGCGCACGCGCGGACCATTCGCGCGTTGGCCGCAGTGGCTGGAGCGCGGCGAAGGCATGTTCCGGCGCCACGGCACCAAGAGCATCTTCATCGCGCGCTTCGTCGGCGCGGTGCGGCCGTTCGTGCCCGCGATCGCGGGCATGCTGCACGTGCCGACCGTGCGCTACCTCGTGCCGAGCGCGACCGCGTGCGCGGGCTGGGCGGTCGCGTTCCTCGCTCCGGGCTGGGTGCTCGGGGCGTCGTACGAGGCGGTGGAAGCGGTCGCGGACCGGCTCGCGCTGGTGCTCGGCGGATTGCTGGTCGCGATCGCGACCGCGTGGGCGGTGGTGCTCTACACGTGGCGCTGGTTCGCGGGTCATGCGGACTCGCTGCTGGCGCGCCTGTTGCGGTGGTCGCGTCGTCATCCGCGCCTCGGCCGCTACGCCGTAGCGCTGGTCGATCCGAACCGGCCGGAGGCGCCGTCGCTGGCGGTGCTCGCCGTATGCCTGCTCGCGATCAGTTGCGTGTGGTTCTCGCTGGTGGCGCTGCTGGTCGCGAATGGCGGGCCGCTCGGCATCGACTACCGCGTGCACGACATCATGATGTCGCTGCGCAATCCGCTCGCGGATCGCATGATGGCCGCGCTGGCGAGCTTGGGCGATGCCGAAGTGCTCGGCCCCGCAGCGGCCGTCGCGCTGCTCTATCTCGCCTGGCGTCGACGCTGGATGGCGGCGGCGCACTGGCTTGCGGCCGTCGTGTTCGGCCTTGCGCTGACGACGATGTTGCAGGCGGTGGTCGACATGCCGCGTCCGCCGACCGCGCCGCCCGGCTTCGGCTTTCCGTCCGGCGCGGTGACGATGATGACGGTGGTGCTCGGCTTCTTCGCCGTGCTGATCGCACGCGAACTGCCGGGGCGGCAGCGCGTGTGGCCGTACCTGCTCACGGGCGTGTTGACGACGGTGGTGGGCGTCGCGCGGCTGTACCTGGGCGCGCATTGGACCAGCGACGTCGTCGGCGGCACGGTGTTCGGCATCGTCTGGCTGCTCGTGCTCGGCCTCGCCTATCGAAGGCACTTCACGCGCTCGTTCTGGATGCGGCCGCTGGCGACGTTGTTCTACGTCGCGCTGCTGGTGGGTGCGCTGTGGCATGCGCCGCGCGCGTCCGCGCCATTGCTCGCGCGCTTCACGCCGCCCGAAGCGACGCTCGTCCTGCAGACCGATGGCTGGTGGGCGCGCGACTGGCAACGGCTGCCCCACACGCGCGACGAAAATGCGCGCCACGGCGGTGCGCCGCTGAACGTGCAGATCGCGGGCGATCTCGCGCCGGTACGCCGCGTGCTCGAGGCGCGCGGCTGGCGCGTGCAGCCGCAGGCCGACTGGAAATCGGTGCTCGGCCTGCTCGACGACGACACGCCCGCAGGTCGCCAACCCGTCCTGCCGGCGAGCTTCGACGCCCGCGCGGAGACGCTGCTGTTCGTGCACGACGGCGCGCGATTCGACGAACGCTTCGTCCTACGCATCTGGCCTGCACCCGCGCGCCTCAGCGACGGCACGCCACTGTGGATCGGCAGTACGCAGCGGCTGGTGTTGGCGCGCCCGCTCGACGCCTTCGCGCTGTGGCGGCCCCAGCCGTTCATCGCGGTCGACGCGGAGCCGGCCTTCGAAGCGCTGCGCACGCTGCCGTCATCCGAAACAATCAATGCGCACGGCACGCATGTGCTGCGCGTGCGCACTTCGCACTAGGTTGCGGTTCAGCGCGGCGCCATCGCGCGCCGCGGCACATCGATCAACCCGCGGGCTTCACGCCTTCGGCGCGCAGCAGTTCGACGAAGCGACGCGGCGCGCCGTCGAAACCGCCGTTCGACATGAACACCACGTGGTCGCCGGGATGCACGCGCTCGCGCAGTTCGCGCATCAGCGTGTCGACGTCGGGCACGGTGAGGCCATCGCCTCGCAGCGCGCCGACGACCTTGGTCGCATCCCACGGCAGTTCCGGGCGATGCAGGAAGACGACGGCATCCGCCTGCGCGAGCGACGGCGCGAGTGCATCGGAGTGCGCGCCGAGGCGCATCGAATTGCTGCGCGGTTCCATGGCGACCGCGATGCGTGCGTCGCCCACCTTGCTGCGCAGGCCTTCCAGCGTGGTTTCGATCGCGGTGGGGTGATGCGCGAAATCGTCGTACACCGCGACGTCGCCGACGATGCCCACCACTTCCATGCGCCGCTTGACGCTTTTGAAGCGGGCGAGCGCCGGGATGACCTTGCGCGGCTCGACGCCGACCGCGTGCACCGCAGCGAGCGCCGCCAGCGCGTTCATCACGTTATGGCGGCCGAGCAGCGACCAGTGCACTTCGCCCTGCTCCTTGCCCTGGTGCAGCACGACGAACTTCGAGCCATCCGGTTCGGTCAGGCGCGCGGTCCAGTCGAATGGCTTGGCGTTCACGTCGGCATCGGCGAGACCGAACGTCTCGACCGGCGTCCAGCAGCCCATCTCCAGCACCTCGGCGATGCGCGCGTCCTCGCCGTTGACGATCAGGCGACCGCGACGCGGCACCGTGCGCACGAGATGGTGGAACTGGCGCTGGATCGCCTGCACGTCCGGGAAGATATCGGCGTGATCGAACTCGAGATTGTTGAGGATCGCGACCGTCGGCCGGTAGTGCACGAACTTGCTGCGCTTGTCGAAGAACGCGGTGTCGTACTCGTCGGCTTCGACGACGAATTCCTTGCCGCTGCCGATGCGCGCAGAGACGCCGAAATCCTCGGCGACGCCGCCGATCAGGAAACCCGGATCGCGGTGCGCGGCTTCGAGCAGGAACGAGAGAATCGTCGTCGTCGTGGTCTTGCCGTGCGTGCCGGCGACAGCCACCGTTTCGCGGCCGGGTAGCACGTTCTCGGCGAGCCACTGCGCGCCGGAGGTGTAATCCATCTGCGCATCGAGCACGTGCTCGACCGCCGGATTGCCGCGCGACAGCGCGTTGCCGACGACGACCTGGTCGCAGTCGGTGTCGATCCATTCCGGCGAATAGCCCTGCGCGAGCTGGATGCCGAGCTGCTCGAGCTGCGTCGACATCGGCGGATAGATCGCCTGGTCGGTGCCCTGCACGTCGTGGCCGAGCTCGCGGGCGAGCGCTGCGACGCCGCCCATGAAGGTGCCCGCGATGCCGAGGAGGTGGAGTTTCAAGATCGGACGCTCCGGAGTGCTACGGGCGTGAATCCTGCTCCGTGGCGGATCGCCGCGCCGTCGATGCGGTGTCGATGGACGCGGCGCCGCGGGCGCCGCGATGAATCAGCCGACCTCTTTGACCGGCGCGATCGTCTCGACGATGCGGTTGAACACGTCGTCGAGCGAGCCCACGCCGTCCACGACCTTGAGCTGGCCGTGCTGGCGGTAGTACTCGACGACCGGCGCGGTCGAGTCGTTGTAGATCTGCAGGCGCTTGCGCACGGATTCCGGCGAGTCGTCCTCGCGGCCTTCGGCCTTGGCGCGGCCGGCAATGCGCTCGACCAGCAGTTCGGTCGGCACGTCGAGGAACACGGCGTGGTCCATCGGCTGGCCGATGCGCTCGAGCAGCGTGCCCATCGCGTCGGCCTGCGCGAGGTTGCGCGGGTAGCCATCGAGGATGAAGCCGTTGCGGGTGTCGGGACGCGAGAAGCGGTCTTCCAGCATGCCGAGCAGGATGCCGTCGCTGACGAGCTCGCCGCGGGCCATCACGGCCTTGGCTTCCAGGCCCAGCGGGCTACCGGCGGCGACTTCGGCGCGCAGCAGGTCGCCCGTCGAAATGTGCGGTACCTGCAGGTGCTCCCTGAGCCGCGTGGCCTGCGTGCCCTTGCCCGAGCCCGGGGCTCCCAGAAGTACCAATCGCATTCGTCGCTCCTGATGGATCTTTCCGGCACGTTCGCGGCCGCTCCAGGCGGCCCGACGCCGTTACCGGCATGATGGCGGCAGCTTACCGCATACCGTCCCGAATCCTCGAATCGCCATGGCCGCCGGAACCCTTCTCTACGCCCAGTCGGGCGGCGTCACCGCCGTCATCAACGCCACCGCGTCCGCGGTGATCCAGGCCGGCCGCCGACACGGTCTGCGCGTGCTCGCGGGGCGGAACGGCATCCTCGGCGTGCTGCGCGAGCAGCTGATCGACACGACGCCGCTGCCGGCGTCGACGGTCAAGGCGCTCGCGCACACCCCGGGCGGGGCGTTCGGCTCGTGCCGCTACAAGCTCAAGTCGCTCGATGCCGACCGTGCGAAGTACGAGCGGCTGATCGAGGTCTTCAAGGCGCACGACGTGCGCTACTTCCTCTACAACGGCGGCAACGATTCGGCGGACACGTCGCTCAAGGTGTCGCAGATCGCCGCCGAGTTCGGCTATCCGCTGACGTGCGTTGGCGTGCCGAAGACGGTCGACAACGACCTCGCGGTGACGGACACCTGCCCGGGCTTCGGGTCCGCCGCGAAGTACACCGCGGTGTCGGTGCGCGAGGCCGCGCTCGACGTCGCTGCGATGGCCGATACGTCAACCAAGGTGTTCGTCTACGAGGCGATGGGCCGCCATGCCGGCTGGCTCGCGGCTGCGGGCGGACTGGCGGGGCGCACTGACGACGAGGCACCGCATCTCATTCTCTTCCCCGAGCGCGCGTACGACGAGGCGGCGTTCCTCGCGAAGGTGCGCGAGGTCGTCGAGCGCGTCGGCTATTGCGTCGTGGTCGCGAGCGAAGGCATCCGCACGGCCGACGGCACGTTCGTCGCGGACGCGGGTGCCGGCAAGGATGCGTTCGGCCACACGCAGCTCGGCGGTGTCGCCTCCTTGCTCGCCGCGCGCGTCAAGGACGCGCTGGGCTACAAGGTGCATTGGACGCTGCCGGATTACTTGCAGCGCTCGGCGCGGCATCTCGCGTCGGAAACGGACCTGAAACAGGCCATCGCGGTCGGCACGGCAGCCGTCGACTACGCGGTGAAAGGTCGCAACGCCGTCATGCCCGTCATCAAGCGAATAAAGGATCGCCCGTATCGCTGGACGATCGAACCTGCGCACCTGTCCGACATCGCGAACCACGAACGCACGATGCCGGACGACTTCATTCGCGAAGACGGCTACGGCATTACGGATGCAGCGCGTCGGTATCTCGAGCCTTTGATTCGTGGCGAGGCGCCGCCGCCGTATGGGCGGGATGGCGTTCCGAAGTACGCACGCATCGACGCGTCGTACGTGGATAAGCGATTGGCGTCGTACGCGCCCTGATGGCTTGCGCGACCCGCGTGGGTCGTCGAAACTCGCCGCGCCGATGTCGGGATCCGCTGGGGAGCGGTCGAGCGTCGGCGACAGGGGACTTCCATGCCGAGCAATGCTGCACGCGCTTTCGTGCGCGTGCGAACCGGCGCGTTGCTGCTTGCAGTCGCGTCGTTACCCGTCGTGGCGACCGCCACCGACGCAAACCACACCGCCGCGTCTCGCGCCGGCGCGCCACCCGCGCAAGCGGTGGCCGCATCGGGCAGCGCCGACGCCGTGACGCCCGCAGCGCCCGCCGACACTCCGACTTGTGGATGCGCACCCGCGGGAACACCGGTGGTCATCGAGGTCCTCGATCGCATCGTCTCGGACGAGCGCAAGAGCGGTGACCCGTTCTCCTTCAGGCTTGCACAGCCAGTGGTGGTCGACGGCCATGACGTGATTCCGGCTGGCACGCATGGCGTGGGTGAAGTCGTGCATGCAGCACCCGCGCACGGATCGGGCCAGGCCGGCGAGCTGATCCTCGCGGCGCGCTACCTCGAAGTCGGCGACCGACGCGTCGCCCTTCGCGGCATGAAGCTCGCCGGCGCGGGCGACGACCGCAGCGGAATGTCCGCCGGCGTCAGTATCGCCATCGGCGTCTTCGCCATGTTCATCCACGGCGGCGAAATGGAAGTGCCCGTCGGCGCGATCGCCCGCGCGAAGCTCGCGGAAGCATATGTCGTGCCGACGTCGGACGTCGTCGCGCCGTCTTCCGCCGCGACCTCTTCTTCAACCGCTGCACCGTCCACACAGGAGTGACACGTGATCCGTATTGCCTCTTTGCTTCTCGCCTTCTCGCTCGCCATGCCGTTCGCCGCGACCGCTGATGACACCACGGAAACACCCGCCGCTGCCGCTGCGATGGACGTGCAGAACCCGATCGGTCCCGCGCCCGCCGGCAAGGGCCAGATCGTCTTCTATCGCGAGCCGAAGTTCGTCGGCGGCGGTGTCGGCTTCAAGGTGCGCGAAGGCGAGAACGAGATCGTCAAGCTGAAGAACGGAACGTATTTCGTTGCGACCGTCGAACCCGGCAAGCACGAATACAACATGCACGGCGAAGTGAAGGACGTGCTGCCGCTCGAGATCGAAGCGGACGAGACCTATTACGTGAAGGCCAGCATCTCGATGGGCATCGTCGCGGGCCGCCCCAACCTCGCGCCATCGGACGAAGCCGGCTTCCTGGCCGCGCTGAAGAAGCTGAAGCCTGCCAAGGCGCCCTGATCCAACCGATGCGTCGCAAAACGAACGGGCCGCGTGAGCGGCCCGTTTTCATGTCACACCCGACGAAGCGCGATCACCCGCCGCACGGCTTTCCCTCGATCGCAAGCTTCGCCGTGTACGCCGGCGTCGGCGCCGCCTTTCCGGCCGCGGCCTTCGCGTCCTGCAGGTACAGACGCGCGCGACCCTGCTCGTCGAGCTTCAGCGTCTTCGCGTCGGCCTGCAGACGCCAGATCTCCACGACGGCCTGTAACCCCTGGCAATCCTTCGACGGAATATGCACGACATCGTTGAGTTTCCAGCCCGAAGCTTCGCTCGGCTTCGCCTTTTCCGGATTCAACAGACGCGCGCGCGCCTGGCAGGTGGGGCTGCTGCGCACGGGCGTGAGCTTGTACGGCGTCTTGGCGTCGCCGGTGAACGTGCCTTCGAGCCACGCGCAGGCTTCGGGAATGCCGCGTGCCAGATGGGTGACGCCATTGGCCTGCGGCGTGCCGACGGGGCGCTGGATCTCGGGCGTCGCGGCGGACGCGAGGCCCACGCCGAGGACGAGGCTGGAAGCGAAGACGGCAACGCGCATGGATTCGATCTCCGGTCGATTGGCGGCGAGCCTCGCACGCACGCACTGAACCGCGCATTCACCCGTCCGCCCGCTTGCCATCACGCAGCGCAGCATTCGTTGTCGCAACGCCTGTGCCATAGTCGGACGGTCCGCGCGGTCGAGGCCGCTGGGGGCCTCAAACACCGTTGTCCGATGTCCACTTTCTAGTTGGGGAGGGGGTTCATGCTGGAGCAGCACGGTTTGACCTTGGCGGTGGCCTGCGCCGTCGTCGCGATCCTGTACGGGATCATTTCCGCGCGGTGGATTACCGCGCAGCCTGCCGGCAACGAACGCATGCAACAGATCGCCGGCGCGATCCAGGAAGGCGCGCGGGCCTACCTCAATCGCCAGTACACGACGATCGGCGTCGCGGGCATCGTCCTGTTCGTGCTGATCGGCGTGTTCCTGTCGTGGCCGACCGCCATCGGTTTCCTCATCGGTGCGGTGCTTTCGGGCGCAGCGGGCTATATCGGCATGAACGTGTCGGTCCGTGCGAACGTGCGCACGGCGGAAGCGGCGCGTCGCGGCATCGGGCCGGCGATGAACGTCGCCTTCCGGGGCGGTGCGATCACCGGCATGCTCGTCGTCGGCCTCGGCCTGCTCGGCGTCGCCGGCTACTTCGCACTGCTCCACCTGCACATGGGCTACAGCGAGGAGGACTCGCTGCACGCGCTGGTCGGCCTCGCGTTCGGCTCGTCGCTCATTTCGATCTTCGCGCGACTCGGCGGCGGCATCTTCACCAAGGGCGCGGACGTCGGCGCGGATCTCGTCGGCAAGGTCGAGGCCGGCATTCCGGAAGATGACCCGCGCAACCCGGCGGTGATCGCGGACAACGTCGGTGACAACGTCGGCGACTGCGCGGGCATGGCGGCCGACCTCTTCGAAACCTACGCGGTGACGGTGATCGCGACGATGCTGCTCGGCGGCCTGATGGCGGCGGACGCGGGGCGCAATGCGGTGCTCTACCCGCTCGTGCTCGGCGGCGTGTCGATCATCGCGTCGATCTTCGGCACGTTCGTGGTGAAGGTCGGCCCTGGCGGTTCGATCATGGGCGCGCTGTATCGCGGCGTGATCGTGTCGGCGGTGCTCGCGGCGATCGCGTTCTTCTTCGTCACGCAGCAGCTGATGGGCGATTCGAAGTACGGCGCGATGTCGCTGTACTACTGCGCGCTGATCGGCCTCGCGCTCACCGGGGCGATCGTGTGGATCACCGAGTACTACACCGGCACGCAGTACAAGCCGGTGCGCCACGTAGCGCAGGCGTCGACCACCGGCCACGGCACGAACATCATCGCGGGCCTGGGCGTGTCGATGAAGTCGACGGCGATGCCGGTCATCGCGGTGTGCATCGCGATCTGGGGTGCCTACGCGCTGGGCGGCCTGTACGGCATCGCCATCGCGGCGACGGCCATGCTGTCGATGGCCGGCATGATCGTCGCGCTCGACGCCTACGGCCCGATCACCGACAACGCCGGCGGCATCGCGGAGATGAGCGAGCTGCCGAGCGAAGTGCGTGACGTCACCGATCCGCTCGACGCGGTGGGCAATACGACGAAGGCGGTGACCAAGGGCTATGCGATCGGCTCGGCCGCGCTCGCCGCGCTCGTACTGTTCGCCGACTACACGCACAACCTGCAGACGACGCATCCGGGCGTGACGTTCGCGTTCGACCTGTCCGACCACATGGTGATCATCGGCCTGCTCATCGGCGGCCTGATCCCCTATCTGTTCGGCGCGATGGCGATGGAAGCGGTCGGTCGCGCGGCGGGTGCGGTGGTCGAGGAAGTGCGTCGCCAGTTCCGCGACATCCCGGGAATCATGCAGGGCACCGGCAAGCCGCAGTACGACCGCGCGGTCGACATGCTGACGAAGTCGGCGATTAAGGAAATGATCCTGCCGTCGCTGCTGCCCGTGGCGGTGCCGATCCTCGTCGGCCTGCTGCTCGGCCCGCGTGCGCTCGGCGGCGTGCTGATCGGCACGATCGTCACCGGCCTGTTCGTCGCGATCTCGATGACCACCGGCGGCGGTGCCTGGGACAACGCCAAGAAGTACATCGAGGACGGCCACTTCGGCGGTAAGGGCTCCGAGGCGCACAAGGCGGCGGTCACCGGCGACACGGTCGGCGATCCCTACAAGGACACGGCGGGCCCGGCGGTGAACCCGCTGATCAAGATCATCAACATCGTCGCGCTGCTGCTGGTGCCGCTGCTGGGCAACTGATCGACATTGCCGGTGTGATCGCGAAGGGCGGCCTGCGGGTCGCCCTTCGTCGTTTCGCGCCCGTCCTCACCGAAGTTCGACGCGGCGTTGATCGCGCCTTCGCTACGGTCCCCGATCTGCCGCGCGCCGCGCGGTCATCGGAGCGCGACCGTGAACGACGCCAACTGGCAAGCCTCGTTGCAGAACTCGCTGGGCGTGTACCTGCCCAGCGTCCTCGGCGGGATCGCGATCCTGCTGGTCGGCTGGATCATCGCGCTGGTCGCCGCCGCGGCGACGCGTCGCGGGCTCGCCGCGATGGGCACCAACCAGCGCGTCGGCGCGCATACGCAGAGCCGCGTCGACTTCGAACGCATCGCGGGCCGCGTGGTGTTCTGGGCGATCATGCTGCTCGCGCTGATCGGCATGTTCAGCGTGCTGCGCGTGCAGGGTGTGTCCGGCCCATTGAGCACGCTCGCGACCACCGTGATGCTGTACCTGCCGCGCTTGCTGGTCGCGGCCGCCTTGGCCGTGGTGGCGTGGCTCGTCGCCACCGTCGTGCGCACGCTGGTGAACCGCACGCTGTCGACCACGCGCGTCGACGAAAAGCTCGCGAGGACGGCCGACATGCGCCCGGTCTCGCAGTCGATGGGCAACGTCGCCTACTGGCTCGTGCTGCTGCTGTTCCTGCCCGCGATCGTCGGCGCGTTGCAGATCGAAGGCCTGATGACGCCGCTGACGGGCATGACGTCGACGCTGCTCGGCATGCTGCCCAACCTGTTCGCCGCGGTGATCATCGCCGGCGTCGGCTGGCTGATTGCGAAGGCCGTGCGCGGCCTCGTCAGCAACCTGCTCGCGACGACCGGCATCGATCGCTGGAGCCAGGAACATCCGGATACGCGCGACCTGAAGCTGTCGGATCTCGGCGGCACGCTCGCGTTCGTGATGGTGATCGTGCCGGCGCTGATCGCCGCGCTCGACGCGCTGCGCATCACCGCGATCTCCGCACCGCTGACGCGCATGCTCGGCATTTTCTTCGACGCGATTCCGAACCTTCTCGCGGCGGCGGCGATCCTGATCCTCGCGTGGTTCCTCGGCCGCTTCGTCGCGAGCCTGGTCGAGCGTTTGCTGTCGGATCTCGGCTTCGATCGCCTGCCCGCGCGACTCGGCCTCGGCCATGCGTTCCGCGATCCGGATGCGACGTCGACGACTGCCGACGCGCCGTCCGACGTGCTGATGGCGACGTCGACCATGGAGCGCGCCGCCGAAGCGGAAGGCGCGCTTTCGACGCCGTCCGACGCGATGGCGCGCACGCCCGAGCCCACGCCGACATCGTCCGCTGCAACCGCGGCGCGCGCGTCGAGCGGCACGCTGTCGGCGTTCGGCGGCAGGGTCGCGCTGTTCTTCATCATGCTGTTCGCGACGGTCGAAGCGGCCTCGCTGCTCGGCTTCGCCGGCATCAATGCGCTGCTGCAGCAGTTCATCGATTTCGGCGCGGACGTTCTGCTCGGCCTGGTCATCCTCGCCGTGGGCTGGTGGCTGGCCGACATCGCGGCCCGCGCGATCGAGCGGGCGAATCCGGAAGGCCGCGGCCTGGCGCGCATCGTCCGCTTCGCGATCCTCGGGCTAGTCATCGCCATGGGCCTGCGTGCGATGGGCGTGGCCGACGACATCGTGAACCTCGCCTTCGGGCTGGTGCTGGGCGCGGTCGCGGTGGCGTTCGCGCTGGCCTTCGGCCTCGGCGGCCGCGACGCCGCGGGGCGCATCACCCGCCGCTGGGCGGACGACTACCTCGAACGCCGCCCGACCGACCGCACGGAATAAGGGCGCCGGCGGAGGACGGCCGCGTCGCCGCCCTCCGCCGGCCGGGGCCCGGCTGCTGCAGCGCAGCACGAGGACCGCTAAAATCCGCACCCCCGCGCCCGCCGACCGGCGGGCGCATCGCTATCTGGAGCACATCGTCATGGGTCTGGACCTCGTTCCCACCGGCAAGAATCCGCCGGACGAGATCAACGTCATCATCGAGATCCCGAAGGACTCGGAACCGGTCAAGTACGAAGTCGACAAGGAAACCGGCGCGATCTTCGTCGACCGCATCCTGTCCACGCCGATGCGCTACCCGTGCAACTACGGCTACGTGCCGCACACCGTCTGCGGGGACGGCGACCCGGCCGACGTACTGGTCATCCTGCCGCTGACCCTAGTGCCGGGCTCGGTGATCCGCTGCCGCCCGGTCGCGGTGCTGAAGATGACCGACGAAGCGGGTTCGGACGAGAAGATCCTCGCCGTGCCGGTCACCAAGGTGTTCAACGGCTACCAGCACATCGAGGACATCGAGCAGGTGTCGCAGCACTGGCTCGACCGCATCGGCCACTTCTTCGAGCACTACAAGGATCTCGAGAAGGGCAAGTGGGTGAAGGTCGAAGGCTGGGGCAACGCCGCCGAAGCCAAGGCCATCATCGTCGACGCGATCAAGCGCTACGACGAGTCGGCGGACAAGCCGAATTACTGATTGGTTGCTGCGACGATCGAATGAAAAAGGCCGCCTTCGGGCGGCCTTTTTTTTGGTTTTCAGACCGCGTCGGGTCTCACCGCGACCTGCGCGATCGTCGAGATCATCGCGCCGTGCCACGGCAGCTCGTTGTCCAGCGCAAGCGTCTGGCTGATCGGCGTCACCGCTTCGACGTAGCGGTGCAACGCTTCGCGGAAGCGCTCACGGCCCGTGGGTTCGTCACCGAACTCGAACCACAGGCCCTGCCACTGACGCGCGAAACGCCCGGTCAATTCGTGCACAGTGCGCCACGCGGGATGGGGCACGGCGTGCGAGAACAGCAGGCCGAACAGCGAGTTCATCTCCCACGGGCTCATGACCGTGGGCAGGTTGCGCGTCTCGCACGCGAATTCGACGTTCGCATCGTCCGCTGCCGGCTCGATCAGCGTCGGCGACCAGTCCGGCCTGCGCTCGTCGTGGCGACGCCCACGGCCCACCGCATCCCAGAACGCACCGCCACCCACCGTGTCGACAACGAGATGGATGCGCTCTTCGACGGCGTCGTTGAGTACGCGATGCTGCCGCCACGTGTCGAAGATCCAGCATTCGCCCGCCGCCATGTTGATGGCCGCGCCGCCGCATTCGAAGCGCACGGTCGGCTGCGTCACGATCGGCACGTGCACGCGCACGCGCTCGGCCCAGTAATAGAACTGGTCGGCGTGGCGCGTGACCTCGGCATGCCCCGAAAGGCGCATCAGCCGGCTGCGACCCACTGTCGCACCCAGGCTCGCGAACACGCGGCGCAGATAGGGCGAACGTTCGAGCGCAGGCGTGGGCCGCATCACGCCGGTGAACGACTCGTCGTCAGGATCACCCTCGACGGCCACCAGCGGGAGCATCGAATTGCCGGCGAATCCTTGGGGATGCGGCTTCCAGGCGCCTTCGCCGAGCGCCGCGACCTCGCGCGCGAGCGCCTCGGCGTCGAAGCGCAGCGGCAGCTGGATGAATGGGGCGTGGAGTTTCATGCGGGCACGTGCATTACGACGCCGCCATCGTACCGCGACGCCTCAAGGCCCCGTATGCACCGCCGCCCCGGCGCGTGCGACCAGCCCCGCGCGCGGCGCGAGCTGCGCTGCGACGTCGGCCTGGTGACGCCGCCACTTCGAGGCATCCGGCTTGCTCATCGTGTAGCGCGACAGCGGCAGTTCGCCCTCCAGCGAGCGATCCCATTCGAAACCGGCCCAGGCACAGATGCGGCGCAGCTCCGCATCGGGATTGGCCAGCAGGGTCGCGTAGTCGACACCGAGTACGCGGTCCGACGGCAGGGCCGCAAGATCGTCGAGCATCGTCTGCACGGTGGTCGCCCACTGATGACCGACGACATCGGCCAGCGACCTCCCGACCAGCTCGCGCCATCCGGGCACGAGCAGTAGCGACCATGGCGGGCCGCTCCACCCCGGCAACGTCGGATAGGTGTTGAACCGCCCCGACGTCCAGCTTTCGATCATGCTGGCGATGACCTGGTGCGGATCGCGATGCAGGTAGATGAAGCGCGCTTCGGGGAACACCGCACGCAGGAACGGAATGCGCAACGCGTTCTTCGGCGTCTTCTCGAGCATGCGAACCGGCGACATGCCGTCGACGCGATGTCCGTCGCGATCGCGGAGCTGGTCCATGAAGCGCGTGCGCAGCGCGGCGGCGACCGCAGGGGTCGCGTCGCACGCGTCCAGCACATTGGACTGGTAATTTCGCGCCGCCGGCGCAAGCGACGGCAGTCCTTCGATCAGCGTGTGGCTCTCGTCGCCGATCGTGACGACGCCCTTCGCCTGTGCAAGGGTCTCGAACAACAGCGTCGAGCCCGCGCGCGGCGGGCTGACGATGAAGACGGGACGATCGAACTCGGGGTCGCGTCCGGCAAGTGACGTCGCGCATTTCGTCACCGCATCGTCGAGACGCGTGAGCGGTTCTAACACGTGACGTTCGAGCACCTCCGCGAAACCGAGGCCGTTGCGCATCGGAATGCGCCGGGCGTCCGCCTCGTCCAGCGCCGCACGCGTCTCGGCGATCCACGCGGCACGTCGACGCGCGTCATCGCCCGCGTCCGCGCTCGCCCATTCACCGCGCCACCCCCGCACGAACCGCGCGAGAGGCGCATGCACGCGCTGTGCGTCCTGCGGCGGCACATCGGCGATGAGGCCGCCGATCAACGATTCGATTTCCCACGGGTTCGGCGCGGACATCACGTCGCGTGCGCGACGGGAACCAGCCGCAGCTTCGGCAGCCCGCGGCTGCAGATCGCCATACACCTCGGCGACCAAAGCGAAACCGGGCGCATCCGACAGCTGCGCAAGTCGATGGCGCTGCCACGTATCGAGCACGCCACCGCGACTCGCATCGAGCGGCATGCGCGCGCCGTCGACCTCGAGCAGCCAGCCCGCGGTGAGCGGCAGAATAATTTGCAGCCGATCGCGCGCCACGCGACGCGCGTCGACCTGGAGGGGCGTGTGGGCCCCGGAAGCGAAGCGCAGCAGAGCCGCATCGGCCCACACGACGTCCAGCGACGCCATCCACGGTGCGACCGCCGACGCGGCCTCGATCAACGTGGCGCCATCGAACAACTCGAGACGCGCGCGCTGACCGGTGCCGTCGACGGCCCGCCAAGCGCCCTCGTCTGCCGTCCGCGCGATCGCAGCGAACGCCTCCGCCGGGCACGCGAACGGCAGCGACATCCACGGTCGCGGCAGCCTCACCGCGACGCTCCGTCCATGTGCAGGCGCGAGGCGATCCGCATCAGGCCTTGTGATACACCTCGGCGCCCGTCGCGCGGAATTCCGCCGACTTCTCCGCCATGCCCTTCTCGACCTCGGCAATCGACTCCGGGTGCTCCTTGGCGTAGTCGCGCACGTCCTGCGTGATCTTCATCGAGCAGAAGTGCGGGCCGCACATGGAGCAGAAGTGCGCGACCTTGTGCGCCTGCTTGGGCAGCGTTTCATCGTGGTACTCGCGCGCACGCTCCGGGTCGAGGCCGAGGTTGAACTGGTCCTCCCAGCGGAACTCGAAGCGCGCCTTGCTCATCGCGTTGTCGCGCGCCTGCGCACCGGGGTGGCCCTTCGCGAGATCGGCCGCGTGCGCGGCGATCTTGTAGGCCATGAGGCCTTCGCGCACGTCGTGCTTGTTCGGCAGGCCGAGGTGCTCCTTCGGCGTGACGTAGCAGAGCATCGCGGTGCCGAACCAGCCGATCATCGCCGCGCCGATCGCGGACGTGATGTGGTCGTAACCGGGCGCGATGTCGGTGGTCAGCGGGCCCAGCGTGTAGAACGGCGCTTCGCCGCACTCGCGCAGCTGCTTGTCCATGTTCTCCTTGATCAGCTGCATCGGCACGTGGCCGGGGCCTTCGATCATGGTCTGGACGTCGTGCTTCCACGCGATCTGCGTGAGCTCACCGAGCGTTTCGAGTTCACCGAACTGCGCGGCGTCGTTCGCGTCGGCGATCGAACCCGGGCGCAGACCGTCGCCGAGCGAGAAGGCGACGTCGTACGCCTTCATGATTTCGCAGATTTCCTCGAAGTGCGTGTAGAGGAAATTCTCCTTGTGATGCGCGAGGCACCACTTCGCCATGATCGAACCGCCGCGGCTGACGATGCCCGTGACGCGGTTCGCGGTGAGCGGCACGTAGCGCAGCAGCACGCCGGCGTGGATGGTGAAGTAGTCGACGCCCTGCTCCGCCTGCTCGATCAGCGTGTCGCGGAAGATCTCCCAGTTGAGTTCTTCGGCGCGGCCGTCGACCTTCTCCAGCGCCTGGTAGATCGGCACGGTGCCGATCGGCACCGGCGAGTTGCGGATGATCCACTCGCGCGTCTCGTGGATGTGCTTGCCCGTGGACAGATCCATCACCGTGTCTGCACCCCAGCGGATCGACCACACGAGCTTCTCGACTTCCTCCGCGATGCCCGACGACACCGCGCTGTTGCCGATGTTCGCGTTGACCTTGGTGAGAAAGTTGCGGCCGATGATCATCGGCTCGCTTTCCGGGTGGTTGATGTTGTTCGGAATGATGGCGCGACCGCGCGCTACTTCGTCGCGCACGAACTCGGGCGTGATCAGCTTCTGGATGTTCGCGCCGAAGGTCTCGCCTGCATGCTGGCGCAGCAGGTGCGCCTCGCGGATCGCTTCGATGCGCTGGTTCTCGCGGATCGCGATGAACTCCATCTCCGGCGTGACGATGCCCTTCTTGGCGTAGTGCATCTGCGAGACGTTCGCGCCGGCGACCGCGCGACGCGGCAGCGCGCGGTTGCCGAAGCGGATGTGCGCGAGCTTTGGATCGTGCTCGCGCGCGCGGCCGTATTCGGAGGACAGGCCCGGCAGCGCCTCGGTGTCGCCGCGCTCGGCGATCCACTGCGCGCGCAGCGCCGGTAGGCCGCGCGACAGATCGATCGTCGCGTTCTCGTCCGTGTACGGGCCGGAGCAGTCGTACGTGACGAACGGCGCGTTCTCCTCGCCGCCGAACAGCGTGGGCGTGCGGGCGAGTGCGATCTCGCGCATCGGCACGCGGAGGTCGGCACGCGAGCCTTCGACGTGAATCTTGCGCGAGCCCGGAATCGGACGGACGACGTCGGCCGAAAGCTTTTCGGCCTGCTGGAGGAGTTCGGTGGCGACTGCGTTCATCGGATCGTCCGCTGCATGGAAGGTCGAACGTCGGGTGGACGTTCACTGCGAGCGGGCGGCGCGCGGACGCAACGCGCCCCGCGAAGCTTCCCTACGGCGGTCTCAACCGCATCAGGTTCGAAGGGTCTGTCTCAACCGGCCTCGGCCGGTACCCCCGCTTCGAGGCGCATTTCACCATGCGCGGCCCCGCGGAGCCACCGGCCGTACTGCGAACGCGTCGACGAAAGGCTTTGACAGGCGCCGCGCCGCGGGCGTTTACTCGGGCCATGACCTTCCAGGCCGCCCCTGCCGTCGTCTCGACCCTCGCACCGCGAGTGGCGGACGTCTGCACGCGCAACGGCCTCGGTACCAGCACCCGCACCACCACGACGACGTCGTGGCGGATGCGGACGCGCGTGATTCCGGACTGATCGTCCGCCACCCGCCCCGCATCCGATCGGATGCGGGGAACGCATCCGACGGCACGGGGCTCCTGACAGGGAGTGCTCCACCATGTCCGCCGTCCTGACCGACCGCCGAATCGCCCCGTTTCCGCCGCACATGGGCGCGCGCGGTGCCTGCGCGCGCACCGCGACGACCACGATCGCGCTCGGCCTGATCGGTCCCGGCAAGGTCGGCCGCGCGCTGCTCGCGCAATGGGCCGACGTCGCGCCGCGTCTTCGCGCGCAGGGCGTCGACGTCGTGCTTCGCGGTGTGATGGACCGCCGCCGCATGTGGCTGGGCGCTGCGCGCGGGTCGCTCGACGCGGTGATGAGCGACTTCGACGCCGCGCCGTCGCCCGACGTCCACCGCTTCGGACCGCACCTCGTCGACGAAGGGCGCCTGCAGGCGGTGGTCATCGACTGCTCGGGCAGCGACGAGGTGGTCGATCACTACGCGCGGTGGCTGTCCCAGGGTCTGCACGTCGTGACCCCCAGCAAACGCGCGGGCAGCGGCCCGATCGAGCGCTGGCATGCCATCCGCAATGCGACGCGCAACGGCGCGCGCTTCCGCCACGAGGCCAGCGTGGGTGCGGGGCTACCGGTCATCCAGACGCTGCGCAGCCAGCTCGACACCGGCGACGACCTGCTCGGCGTCGACGGCGTGCTCTCCGGCACGCTCGCGTGGCTGTTCCATCGCTTCGATGGCAGCCGGCCGTTTTCGCACCTCGTTCGCGAGGCGCATGACCTCGGCTACACCGAGCCGGATCCGCGCGACGACCTGTCCGGCCTCGATGTCGCCCGCAAGCTGGTAATCCTCGCGCGCGAGGCCGGGCATTCGATCGCGCTGGACGACGTCGAGGTGGAAAGCCTGGTGCCGGCGCACCTGCGCGAGGTTCCGCCTGACGCGTTCCTCGCGCAGATCGACGCGCTCGATGCCCCCATGCAGGCACGCTTCGACGCGGCCCGCGAGCGCGGCCGCGCGCTGCGCTACGTCGCCAGCTTCGACGGCCGCGACGCACGCGTCGGCTTGGCGATGCCGGGCCCGGATGATGCGACCTCGCATGGACGCCTCACCGACAACCTGATTCGGTTCCGCACCCGCCGCTACGCGGATAATCCACTGGTGGTGCAAGGGCCCGGCGCGGGCCCCGAGGTGACGGCGGCCGGCGTGTTCGGCGACGTCCTCGCGATCGCCCAGTACCTTGGAGCCCGCCTGTGAGTCCACCCGATGCGAACCGTCGCGACATGACCGATTCCGATACGCGCCCCAGCCAGGCTGTCGACCGCCGCAGCGCGCGTGCGTTCGCGCCCGCGAGCATCGGCAACATCGGCGTCGGTTTCGACCTGCTCGGACACACGATCGAAGGCCCGGGTGACGCGGCGACCGTGCGCGCCATCGACGAGCCGATCGTGCGCATCGATGCGATCGACGGCGACGTGCCGGGGCTGTCGCGCATTCCGCTCGTCGCCGAGGGAAACACTGCGGGGCGTGCGCTGATCGAGCTGCGCGCGCATCTCGGCCTCGCGCATGGCTTCGCCGTCACGTTGCACAAGGGTATTGCGCTGGGCTCGGGTCTCGGCGGCTCGGCGGCGTCGTGCGTTGCGGCGCTCGTTGCGGCGAATGCATTACTCGACGCGCCGCTGTCGCGTGAAGCGCTGTATCCGTTCGCATTGCTCGGCGAATCCGTCGCCAGCGGCAGCCTGCACGGCGACAACGTCGCGCCGATGCTGCTGGGCGGCGTCGTGCTCGCCACGGAGACGCGCGCCATCCGTCTCGACGCGCCCGACCTGTACTGCGCCGCGGTGCATCCCGCGTTCGTGCTGGAAACGCGCGACGCGCGCGCGGTGCTCGCACCACCGTATCCGCTCGGCGAACTCGTGCACCAGACGTCACATCTCGCGCTCTTCCTGACCGGCCTCGCGCGCGGCGACCGCGCGCTGATCGCCGATGGCCTGCACGACGTGCTCGTCGAACCGCGCCGTGCCGCCCTGATACCCGGCTTCGCCGACGTCAAGCGCGCAGCGCTCGAATCCGGCGCGCTGGGTGCGAGCATTTCCGGCGCCGGGCCCACGGTGTTCGGCTGGTTCGACACGCGTGCGCAAGCCGACGTCGGCGGCGAAGCGATGGTTGCGGCGTTCCGTCGCGCCGGACTCGACAGTCGCGCCTACGTATCGCCGGTCAACGGACCGCGCGCCGAGGTCATCGCGTGAAGTTCGTCAGCACGCGCGGCAGCGCGCCTGCAGTCGACATCGATACCGCACTCGCGTCGGGCCTTGCACCGGATGGCGGGCTCTATGTTCCGGAGATCATTCCGGCAGCCCCCGCCATCGATCCGGCGTGCGGCCTCGCGGCCACCGCAGCGACGTTGCTCGCGCCCTACTTCGAAGCGTCGCGCATCGCCGCGGCGCTTCCGTCCATCTGCGACGACGCCTTCGACTTACCCGCGCCGCTGCATCGACTGCGCGACGACACGTTCGTCCTCGAGCTGTTCCACGGCCCGACTGCCGCGTTCAAGGATTTCGGTGCGCGCTTCCTTGCACGGGCGTTGGGCGCGCTCCGTCGACCCGGCGATGCCGAGACCACCATTCTCGTCGCGACCTCCGGGGACACGGGCGCGGCCGTTGCTGCGGCATTCCATCGACGGCCGGGATTCCGTGTCGTCGTGCTGTATCCCGACGGCCGCGTCTCGCCGCGCCAGGCACACGGGCTCGGGTGCTGGGGCGATAACGTGCGCGCGCTGCGCGTCGCCGGCACCTTCGACGACTGCCAGCGCCTGGTGAAGCAGGCGCTGACCGACACCGGACTCCGCGAGCAGGTCGCTCTCGGCTCCGCGAACAGCATCAGCCTCGGCCGCCTGTTACCGCAGGCCGCGTACTACGCGCAGTCGTCGCTCGAGTTCGAGCGCGAGCGTGGTGAGCCGCTGAACTTCGTCATTCCGACCGGCAACCTCGGCAACGCGACCGCCTGCTGGCTCGCACGTCGCATGGGCCTACCGATCGGCGACATCGTGCTCGCCTGCAACGCGAACGACGTGCTGCCGCGCTACTTCGGCGGCGCCGATTACACGCCCGCCGAGACGCGCGCCACGCTCGCGAATGCGATGGATGTCGGCGCGCCGAGCAATTTCGAGCGCTTGCGTCATTGGTATCCGGATGACGCTTCGCTGCGCGCCTCGATGCGAGCGGTCAGCGTGGACGATGCGGCGATTCTCGCGTCGATCGAGCGCAGCGATCGCGATCTCGCCTACGTCCCCTGCCCGCACACCGCGACGGCGCTCGACGTACTGCAGCGCCTGCGCGACGCAGGCGACACACGCAATTGGGCCGTCGTCGCCACCGCACACGCAGCCAAGTTCGAGACGATCGTCGAGCCGCGCATCGGTCGCACCGTCGAGCCGCCACCCGCGCTCGCCGACTGCCTGGCGCGCCCTGCGCATTCTGAGCCGCTGCCCGTGGACTACGACGCGCTGCGTCGCGTGTTGCTCGCCTGACCGCCCGCGCCGCTACCATGCGGCGTCAGGTTCGCGATGGGGAGATCGCCGATGGGAAAGGGAGTGCTGGACTGGACGCGATGGCGCGGACGCCTGCGGCGGCGTGATTTCGTCCTGCGGCTGCTCGCGGCCACGCTCGTGTTCGTCGTGCTGTTCGTGTTCGTCGACCGCACCGTCGGCTACGACGGCACGCTGGTGCTGTACCCGCCCTACTTCATCGTGCTCGCGTCGTTGCTCGTGCGGCGGCTGCACGACCAGGCGCGATCGGCGTGGTGGCTGCTGGTCCCAGTCGTCCCGATCCTCGGCCCGCTCATCCTCGCCTGGCGTCTGCTGCTGACGCGCGGTACGCACGGCGCCAACGAGTACGGCGACGATCCGCGTCTGCGCGGCTACGACTACCTGCAGGTGGCGATCCATGAACCGGCCTGACGGTCCCGCGTTCGACGCGGGCGTGATCGTCAACGACGTCACGCGCCTCAACCCGGTGCGCGTCTGGGCGGTAGCGACCCCGACGTCCACGGACGATGTCGTCGACGCCGTGCGCCGCAGCGAGGGCGCGATCTCCGTCGGCGGTGGCCACTTCAGCATGGGCGGCCAGACCGCGAGCCCCGGCAGCCTGCACCTCGACATGCGCCGCATGAACAAGGTGCTGAATTTCGATCCGATCGAACGCACGATCCGCGTGCAGGCCGGCATCCGCTGGTGCGACATCCAGCGCTTCGTCGATCCGCATGATCTATCCGTGCGGATCATGCAGACGTACGCGAACTTCACGGTCGGCGGCTCGCTGAGCGTCAACGTGCACGGCCGCTACATCGGATTGGGGCCTCTGATCCTGTCGGTGCGCTCCATCCGGCTGGTGCTCGCCGACGGGTCCATCGTCGACGCGGGCCCGGACGAGAACGCCGAAATCTTCTACGGCGCGATCGGCGGTTACGGCGGGCTCGGCGTCATCGTCGAGGCGGAACTGTCGCTCGACGAGAACGTGCGCGTCGAGCGGACGCATGCCTGCATGCCGACGTCGAACTACGCACGCTGGTTCCGCGAGCACGTACGCGACGATCGGGACACCGTTTTCCACAACGCGGACCTGTACCCGCCGCTGTACCAGCGCGCCCGGGCAGTGACGTGGCGACGTACGCAGCGCGCCGCGACGGTTCCAGATCGCCTGCAGCCGCTTCGTAAGCATTTCCCGCTGCACCGCTACTTCTTCTGGGCGTTCACCGAGACGCCCGGCGGCAAGTTCCGCCGCGAGCGCATCGTCGATCCACTGCTCTATCTGTCGAAGCCCGTGCACTGGCGCAACTACGAGGCCGGCTACGACGTCGCCGAACTCGAGCCCGCTTCGCGTCGCAAGTCCACGTACGTGCTGCAGGAATACTTCGTGCCGGTCGAGCGATTCGACGAGTTCGTCCCGCGCATGGCCGAGATCCTGTCGCGCCATCGCGTCAACGCGGTGAACGTGTCGGTGCGCCACGCGTTTACTGACGCCGGCTCGCTGCTCGCGTGGGCGCGCGGCGAGACGTTCGCCTTCGTGCTGTACCACAAGCAGCGCACGCGCGAGAACGCCAAGGCGCGCGTCGCGGTGTGGACGCGCGAACTGATCGACGCCGTGATCGCCTGCGGCGGCACCTATTACCTGCCCTACCAACCGCACGCCACGCGCGACCAGTTCCACCGCGCCTATCCGCGCGCGAAGGAACTGTTCGCACTCAAGCGCCGGCTGGACCCCGACTTCCGCTGGCGCAACGTCCTCTGGGACACCTACTACGCGCCCGAGCTTGCCGAGACCCCGATGACGACTACCACCGCGCCCGCGGGCGACTTCCACGCCGTGTACGGCACCACGACCGGTAGTGACGCGTTCTACCGCTTCCTGCAGAACATCTACCGCCTGTACCCCGAGGATCGCTTCCACACGCTCATCCGCGACGCGGTGCGCGAGCATGGCGACGACGAAGCGATTTACCGCACGCTGCAGGCGAGGCTCCCGACCATCAAGCCCTTCCTGTCGGAGCTCACGTATGCCGTGCCGTCGCTCTCCAAGCAGAAGAAGGAGATGTCGCGGCAGATGCTGACGCTGCTCGGCGATCGCCGGCACTTCGATGGCCACATGGAGATCGGCAGCACCGGCCGCTACGCGAGCGACCTGCGCAAGCACGTCGATCTGCGAGGCGACCTCGTGTTCCTGCACGACGCCGCGCCCACCTACTCACCAGTGGACATCGTCGAGCGCGGCGGGTTGCGCAAGCTCGGCCGTTTCGTTCCGCTGGACGATTACGCGCCGATTCCGCAGGCGGCCGTCCGCGACGAAAGCCTCGATCTCGTCACCTGCCTGATCGGCCTGCACCACGTGCCGCTCGACCGTCTCGATGCGTTCATCGCCTCGCTGCGCCGCGTGCTGCGCAAGGACGGCGTGCTGATCCTGCGCGATCACGATGTCGCCGACGCACCGATGAATGCGCTCGTGAGCCTCGCGCATGCGGTCTTCAACGCGGGCCTCGGTGTCCCGTGGGCGACCAACGCGAAGGAGTTGCGCCACTTCCGCACGGTCGCCGAGTGGATCGAGATCCTGCGTCGACATGGCTTCGAGCCCATGGGCGAGGGCCTGCTGCAGGATCACGATCCGACGCTCAATACCCTGCTGGCCTTCCGTCGCACATGAGGCGCGGAATCGCCGCCGTCGTGGTTGCGATGCTGCTGGGCGTACTGCCGGCGGCTTCCGCGGTGCCGGCCACAGCTGCGGACCCGCTCGCGATCCCGGCGTCCGAACAGCGCACGGGCGACCAGACGTTCCTCACGTTCCCGGAATGGTTCCTCGTCTTCAGCCCGGACGAATATGCCGACATGCTGGAGGCACGTCAGTCGCCGAGCCGCTTCCCGTTCTTCGCGCACGTCGCGCAGTTCTGGCAGGCGTACGGCCGCGTGATCGATTCGGTGCGCGGGCGCTGGCCGTTCAACGGCGAGTACCACACGATGATCGTCGTGATCGGTACCAGCACGACCGTGGAATACGGCCTCAAGGGCGCGTACGAAACGTTGATCGGCCGCCTCAGCGAATTCGGCGCACCGCCGATGTCGACGCCCGAGGATCGTCTGGCGACGAAGCAGGCGCGTGACTACGTCGAGTTCATCCGCGTGCGGCCGTGGTACGAGTTCGATTTCGTCACGCCGCTCAAAACGCTGTGGCGCGACACACCGGCGACGGGCCCACACGTCGTGCGCAAGTGGGAGCGTCGCTATCTGCTCACCAGCGAATGGCTGATCAAGGCCGGCTATGCGTGGGTGATCGAGAAAGCGACGCACACCGCGTTCGACGTCGCAAAGCCCACCACTGCGACGGTGATCGACACGCTGCCGGACGGCCTCGAACGCGCGCTGCCGGAGATGCACGTGGACGTGCGCAGCGGGACCACGGCGCGCGTCGACCTGCCCCGCTACCAGGCCTTTACGCCCTATGCGACGGCCATCGCCCGCAAAGGCGGCACGTTCCGCGACATCGCCGGCAACCGCGGCGATCTGCTGGTGAGCGTGGTCATGCCTCAGACCACCGACCTTCCGACCGGCACGCGCCTGCTGTTCCGCCAACCCATCCTCACGCGCCCGGGCTACGAGCGCCGCGCGCTGGTGACGTCGGTCTCGGGACTCGCGCCGCTGCTCGCTTCACGCGACGCGGCCGGCGACGAAGTCGAGCACGTGTTCGACTACTGACATGTCACCGCTGCGCATCATCCGTCGGATGATCTTCGTGGCGCTGGCAACTGCCGTGCTCTACATCTGCGCGAGCGTCGCCTGGGTCGAGTCCAACGAGCGTCTCTCGCCGCGTGACGCGGCACCAGCGAACGGACGGTTCGTCGACGTCGACGGCGTATCCGTCTTCGTGCAGGTCAGCGGACCCGCGACGGGCGAACCGGTGCTGCTGGTGCACGGCACCGGCGCATGGAGCGGCACCTGGTTCACGCTCGTGCCGGCGCTGACACAGGCGGGCTACCGCGTGATCGCGGTCGACCTGCCGCCGTTCGGCTATTCATCGAAATCGACACGTGCAGATTACTCGCGCCCGGCGCAGGCGCTGCGCCTTCTTCGCGTGCTGGATGCGCTGCACGTCGCGAAGGCGCGCGTCGTCGGCCATTCGTTCGGCGGCGGGCCCGCTCTGGAACTCGCGCTGCTCGCGCCCGAGCGCGTCGAGCGTTTGGTGCTCGTCGATGCCGCGCTCGCGCTGGATGCGCCGCAGAACGATCGGGACACGCTCGCGTGTCGGGTCCTCGCGCACCGCGGGCGCGAGCCGCTGCTGGCATCGACGGCCACCAACCCGCTGTGGAGCCGCCACCTCCTCGAAAGCTTCGTCGCACGCAAGGAGGCGGTGACGGACGCGCGCCTCGCCGCGTATCGCGAGCCCATGCAGCTGCGCAATGCCACCGACGCGCTCGGCGCGTGGGCGCACGCCTTCGCCTGCGACCCGCGCTCCGGTCGGAGTACGGAACCGGCGAACGTCGCGAAGCTCGCCGTCCCACTGACGCTGATCTGGGGCGACGCCGACACCGTCACGCCGATCGCACAGGCCGAACGCCTGCGGGCGCTGGTGCCGGGGACGCAACTCCGCGTGCTGCACGGCGTCGGCCACATTCCGCATCTCGAGGACCCGACCTCGTTCGAGCCGGTTCTGCTGCAAGCGCTGGCGACACCGTCACCGCGGCATCGCTGACGCGGCCGACCACAGGCGGTCGCGCGATGGCTTGTCTCCGTATGATCCGCCCATGACGCCCACCTGCCTCGTCTGCGAATCGCCGACCGACCATTTCGCGCGGCATGCGGTGCTGGGTCGACACGACGGCGAGTACCGGCGCTGCACGCGATGCGGCTACGTCTTCGTCGTTGCGCCGCACTGGCTCGACGAGGCCTACGGCACGGCGATTGCCGCGCTGGATACCGGCATCGTGGTGCGCAATCTCTGGCTCGCCGACGTAACGAGCGCGCTGCTCGGACTCGAGTTTCGCGAAGTGGAGCGCAGTGTCGACTACGGCGCGGGCACGGGCCTGTTCGTGCGGCTCATGCGCGACCGCGGCCACGACATGTACTGGCACGACGCGTACAGCCCGAATCTCCTGGCCATCGGTTTCGAAGCGGACGTCACGCAGCGTTACGACCTCGCGACCGCGTTCGAGCTCGTCGAGCACCTGCCGAATCCGCGCGACGGCTTCGAGATGCTCGGACGCCTCGCGCCGCGGATCCTGCTGTCCACCGAGCTGCTGCCCGACCCGGCGCCGGCGATCGCCGACTGGCCGTATTACGCGCCCGAAGCCGGACAGCACATCGGGTTCTTCACGCGCGCCGCTTTGCAGGTCATGGCCGAGCGTCTCGGCCGTCGCCTGTCGAGCAACGGTCGCAACCTCCACGTCATCGCGGACGAGCCCGTCAACGAACGACTGCTGCGTCTGCTGCGTCGACCGAAGCGCGCACGATGGCTCGCGCGGTTCGGGCGCCGTGCGTCGCGCACTTACACGGACGCCGACCTGATGGCCGATCGACTGCGCGCCGCACAGTCGATCGACGCCTAGGGCTCACTGCGCGGGCTCGCGCTCCAGATCGTCCCCAACCGGCACGGCGCGCGGCAGTTCCGCGGGCACCTTCACCCGGAACCACGCCGCGTACAGCGCCGGCAGGAACAGCAGCGTCAGGAGCGTCGCGACCAGCAGGCCGCCCATGATGGCGACGGCCATCGGGCCGAAGAATGCGCTGCGCGATAGCGGGATCATCGCGAGGATGGCCGCGAGCGCGGTGAGCACGATCGGGCGGAAGCGGCGCACGGTGGCTTCGACGATCGCGTCCCACGCCTCGCGCCCGTCGTGGCGGTCCTGTTCGATCTGATCGACGAGGATGACCGAGTTGCGCATGATCATGCCGGCCAGCGCGATCGTGCCGAGCATCGCGACGAAGCCGAACGGCACGCGGAACACGAGCAGGAACAGCGTGACGCCGATCAGCCCCAGCGGCGCGGTCAGGAACACCATCACGCTGCGCGAGAACGAGCGCAGCTGCAGCATCAGCAGCGTGAACACGACGAACACGAACAGCGGCATGCCGGCCTTGATCGAGTTCTGGCCGCGCGCGGAATCTTCCACGGTGCCGCCGACGTCGATCGAATAGCCGACCGGCAATTGCGCGCGCAGCGATTCGACGGCCGGCATGAGCTGTTCGACGACGGTGGGCGGCGTCAGCGCATCGCGGATGTCCGCGCGCACCGTCATCGTCGGCAGGCGGTCGCGGTGCCAGATGATGCCGTCCTCGAAGCCGTAGTCGAGCGTTGCGACCTGCGTGAGCGGCACGCTGCGGCCGTTCGTCGTCGGCACCATGAGCGAGCGCAGCGCGTCGAGATCGCCACGGTCACGCGCGGAGCCGCGCACGTCGATCCCGATCAGCTCGGTGCCTTCGCGATACGTGCCGACGTTGGTGCCGGACAGCGCGCCGGATAGCGCCTGCGCGAGCTGCGCGGAGCTGATACCGAGTGCGCGTGCACGCTCCTGGTCGAGCTTGAGGCGCACGACCTTGCTCGGCTCGTCCCAGTCGAGGTTGACGTTGGTGACGTGCGGATTCGCGAGCACCTTCTGCTGCACGAGCGCGGCGATGCGACGCACCTCGTCGATGTGCTCGCCCGACACGCGCAACTGCACCGGATAGCCGACCGGCGGGCCATTCTCCAGTCGTGTCACACGCAACTGCAGTTCGGGGAAACGCGGGAACACGTCGTCGATCAGCCAGCTGCGCACGGCTTCGCGTGACTCGATGTCCTTCGGCGTCAGCACGAACTGCGCGAAGTTGGCCGACGGCAGTTGCTGGTCGAGCGGCAGGTAGAAGCGCGGCGAGCCCGTGCCGACATAGTCCACGTAGCTCGCGAGGTCCTTGCGCGTCGACAGGATCTTTTCGAGCTTTTCCACCTGTGCCGCGGTCTGGCGCAACGAGCTGCCTTCGGCGAGCTCCACGTCGACCATCAGTTCCGGCCGCACCGAATCGGGGAAGAACTGCTGCGGAACGAAGCGGAACAGCAGGATGGACGCGACGAACGCCGCCGCCGTGATCGCCAGCACCGTCTTGCGGCGACGGACGCACCACAGCACCCAGCCGCGGAAGCGTGTATAGAACTTCGTCGAATACGGATCGCGCGCGTGCGCGTCGTGCGGCTTGGGCGCGACGACGTCGGCGAGCACGGGGACACGGGTCGCGAGACGGTGGCGGAAGGCCTCCCAGCGCGCGGCGATCGAGCCGGGCTTCGGCGGACCGGCATGGCCGTAGTCCGGCAGCAGTCGATCGCCGAGGTACGGAATGAACATGACGGCCGCGACCCACGACACCAGCAGCGCGATCGTCACCACCTGGAACAGCGAGCGCGTGTATTCGCCGGTGCTCGACTGCGCCGTCGCGATCGGCAGGAAACCGGCGGCGGTAATCAGTGTGCCGGTGAGCATCGGGAACGCGGTCGATTCCCATGCGAATGCGGCGGCTTTCAGGCGCGAATAGCCCTGCTCCATTTTGATCGCCATCATCTCGACGGCGATGATCGCGTCGTCGACGAGCAGGCCGAGCGCCAGCACGAGCGCGCCGAGCGAGATCTTGTGCAGGCCGACGTCGAAGTCGCTCATCACCGCGAACGTCATCGCGAGCACGAGCGGAATCGACAGCGCGACGACGAGGCCGGTGCGCAGGCCCAGCGAGAAGAAGCTCACCAGCAGCACGATCGCGACGGCTTCCGCAAGCACGCGAATGAACTCGCCGACCGATTCCTCGACGGCCGCCGGCTGGTCGGAGACCTTGCGCAGTTCCATGCCGACCGGCAGCGTGCGCTGCAGCGACTCGCGTTGCGCTTCCAGCGTCTTGCCCAGCGCGAGGATGTCGCCGCCGTCCTTCATCGACACGCCGAGACCGATCGCGTCCTCGCCCATGAAGCGCATGCGCGGCGCCGGGGGATCGGCGAAGCCGCGCTGCACGGTGGCGATGTCGCCGAGGCGGAAGGTGCGGTCACCGACGCGGATGGGGAACGCGCGGATGTCGTCGACGCGATCGAAGCGGCCGTCCACGCGCAACGCAATGCGCGACGAGCCGGTTTCGAAGAAGCCCGCGGGCGCGACGGCGTTCTGCGCGTTGAGCGCGTCGAACACGGCCTGCGCCGGCACGCCGAGCGTCGCGAGCTTGGTGTTGTCGAGCTCGATCCAGACTTTCTCGTCCTGCACGCCGAACAGCTCGATCTTGCCGACGTCGGGTTGCTTCTGCAGTTGCAGCTGCACGCGCTCGGCGTAGTGCTTGAGCACCGCGTAGTCGAAGCCCTTGCCGGTCAACGCATAGATGTTGCCGAACGTGTCGCCGAACTCGTCATTGAAGAACGGGCCCGGCACGTCGCGCGGCAACATCGGCTTGATGTCGCCAACCTTCTTGCGCACCTGGTACCAGAGCGGCGCGATCTGATCGGAATGCAGCGAATCCTTGGCCATGAAGATGACCTGCGATTCGCCGGGCCGCGAGTACGAGCGGATGAACTCGTACTGCCCGGTCTCCATCAGCTTCTTTTCGATGCGGTCGGTGACCTGCGTCGACACCTCGTCCGCCGTCGCGCCCGGCCACAGCGTGCGGACGACCATCACCTTGAAGGTGAAGCGCGGATCCTCGCTGCGCCCGAGCTTCATGTAAGCGAGCGCACCGGCGATCGCCAGCACCACCATCGCGTAGACGACCAGACTGCGATGCCGCAGCGCCCATTCGGAGAGGTTGAAGCGCATGGCGTGGCCTCAGCGGATCGGGTGGTTGTTGCGGTCGACCGGCGCAACTGCCTGGCCGTCGCGCAGCAGATGACCGCCGGCCGCGACGATCCAGTCGGACGGCGCGACACCGCGGACGATCGGCACGCGGTCGCTGCCGAACGCGCCGGCCTGCACGGGGCGCAGGCGGACGGTGGAGGTGCGCGCGTCGACGACGAACACGGCGTCGCCACCGGACGCTCCGCGCTGGAGCGCGGCGAGCGGCACGCTCATCGTCGAATCGCCTTCGCCCTGCAGGTAGACGCGCGCGCTGGCGCCGAGTTCGGCGGCGGTCGCGTCGTCGAGCGTCGCGCGCACCGCGAACGTGCGCGACGCGGCGTCCGCGGCGGGTGCGATCTCACGAATGCGACCGGCGATGCGCGTGCCCGGGGCGGACCACAGTTCGACCTGCACGGGATCGCCGGGTCGCACACGGCGCACCAGACCTTCCGGCACCGCGAACGAGACTTCGCGTCGACCGTCCGCCGCGAGCGTGAACACCGGCTGCCCCGCACCGACCACCTGCCCGGCTTCTGCCTGGCGCGTCGCGATGGCGCCGTCGCGCGGCGCACGCAGCTGGGTGTAGGCCGCGTGGTTGCGGGCGACCTGCAGGCTTTCGCGGGCCGCGTTGACTTCGCCCTGCGCGGCCGCGGCGGCGGCGTTCTGCGCGTCGATGGACGAGCGGCTCACCAGCTGGTCGCGACCGAGCTTCGCGTAACGGGCCTGGTCCGAACGCGCGCGCTCGAGCTGCGCCTGCGCCGCGGTGAGCTGCGCCTGGGCGGCACGCGCCTGCGCCTGCAGGTCGCCCGCATCGAGCACCGCAAGCAGGTCGCCGCGACGCACGCGGTCGCCGACGTCGACCCGGCGCTCGACCAGGTTGCCACCGACGCGGAAGGACAGCGTCGTCTCCTCGGCGGCACGGATCTCGCCGGCGAACGACGCTGCGGCGCCGTCGGCGCTCTCGGGATGCACGACCAGCACCGGACGCGGATGTTCGACCGCCGCGGGCGCCTGCCCGCAGCCCGACAGGAGGACGGCCGACATCGCGGTGGCGAGCGCGGCGGCAAGGGGGGCGGAACGCATGGCGGCCTCAGGGTCAATTAATGAACCGGTCGGTACTGTAAAATTACCGAACGCCTCGGTCCAGTATTTCGAGTAGGATTCCGACCAATGGCCCCGATCCGCCCCTATCGCTCCGACGACACCGCCGCCCGCGCGGCCGGTCCCGGTCGTCCCAAGGATCTGGCCAAGCGCGAAGCCATCCTCGATGCATCGAAGACGCTGTTCGTGCAGTTGGGCTTCGACGCGGTGTCGATGGACCAGATCGCGTCGGCGGCCGGCGTCAGCAAGCTCACCGTGTACAGCCACTTCGGTGACAAGGAGACGCTGTTCGCCGCGGCAGTCGAATCGCATTGCGCGAACGGAATGCCGGCATCGCTGTTCGAAGACCGCCCTTCGACGCCCGTGCGCGAACGCCTGATGGAGATCGCGACGGCGTTCTACGCGATGATCTCGTCGCCCGAGGCCATCGCCGGACACCGCATCCTGTGCAGCCCGCAGCTCGCGAATTCGCACCTGCCGCAGTTGTTCTGGGAGTCCGGCCCACGGCGTGTGCAGGACGGCTTCGCCGCGTTGCTCGACGGTCGCGTCGCCGCGGGCGAACTGGACATCGCCGACACCGCACTCGCGTCGTCGCAATTCTTCACGCTGCTCAAGGGCGAGCCGCACGCACGCATGGTGTTCGGCTGCGGTTGCGGCGGCGACGTCAACCTCGAACCCGCCACGCACGTTGCTGCATGCGTCGACATGTTCCTGCGCGCGTATGGCCGGCGATGAGGGACCAAGGCGTGACCACCGTCCCGGTGACTTCCGGCACTCGGGCCTTCACATGCCCGCACGCGATCCTGAACACCCCGGGCGCCTGCGCCCATCCCGGTAGAATTGCGGTCCTTTTCCCCACCGATCCACGCCGATGACGCCCGACTACGCCCACGCCCGCGAACTCATGGTGGAACAGCAAGTCCGCCCCTGGGACGTGTTGGAACCGCGCGTGATCGACGTGCTGGCCACCGTGCCGCGCGAACTGTTCGTGCCGACGCCGTATCTCGGCAGCGCGTACGCCGACATCGCGCTTCCGCTCGCGCACGGCGACTACATGCTGAAGCCGGTCGTCGCCGGCCGCGCGCTCGAAGCGCTGCGCCCGCAGGACACCGACGACGTGCTGGAGATCGGCACCGGCAGCGGTTACGTCACCGCCTGCCTCGCCGCGCTCGCGCGCGAAGTCACGACCATCGACCAGCATGCCGACTTCATCGACGCCGCGCGTGCGCGACTCGAGAAGGTCGGTGCCGCGAACGTTCGACTCGAAGTCGGCGACGCGCTGACGTGGTCGACCGATCGCCATTTCGACGCGATCTGCGTCAATGCGGCGGTCGACACGATTCCGTCGCAGTTCCTCTCGATGCTGAAGCCGGGCGGCCGCATGTTCATCGTCCGCGGTCGCTCGCCGGCGATGGAAGCGGTGCTCGTGCGCAACGAAAAGTCCGCGCCGCGCATCGAATCGTTGTTCGAAACCGATATCCCGTACCTCGTCGGCGCCGCCCCGGTGCCGGTGTTCCAGTTCTGAGTCCGATGCCCGCGGGGGGACCGCGCGGGCAGAGGAAGCCGGTTTTGCCATGACGACGCCGCGCCGAACGCGCGGTTTTCCAGGAAGCCTTCCGACATGATCCGCCGCCCGCTCGTCCTTGCCCTCGTGATCGCCCTGGCTCCCGCGGCCGCCTCCGCGGAAGACCTGATGCAGGTCTACTCGCTCGCCCGCGAAAACGACCCGCAGCTCGCGGCCTCGCAATCGAGCCGTCTCGCCACCCGCGAGGGTGAAGTGCAGGCGCGCGCGGCGATGCTGCCGCAGATTGGGGGTTCGGCGTCGTTGACGCGCTCGCGCAGCGAAGGTCCGTCGACGTCGACGCAGTTCGACCCCGCAACGGGCGCACCCGTTCGCTTCACCGGCGACAGCGAGAGCAATACGACCTCGCGCACGCTCGGCGTCGACGTGCAACAGATGCTTTTCGACCGCTCGCGCTTCACCGTGCTCAAGAGCCAGCAGGCGCTGAGTCGCGCCAGCGACTTCAACGTGCAGGCGGCGGATGACACGCTGATCACGCGGACGTCGGCGGCCTACTTCAACACGCTGGTCGCGATCGAGACGCTGACCGCAGCGGAAGCCTCCGAGGCCGCACTGAAGAAGCAGTTCGACGCCGCGTCCAAGCGCCTCGAAGTGGGCCTGGCGCCGATCACGGACGTGCACGAAGCCCGCGCGCAGTACGACAGCGCGCGTGCGAACACGATCGTCGCGCGCAACGCGGTGCTCGACGCCTATCAGGCGCTGGCCGAGATCACCGGCAAGCCCGTCGGCGCGCTCAAGGCGCTGCCGGAGGATTTCCAGCCGACGCTCGCCGAGTCGGGTACCGCCGCGAGCTGGGTCGCCCGTGCGCTCGAGAACAACCCGTCGTTGCACGCCGCCGAAGAGCAGCTGGCATCGGCCAATGAGAACGTCGAGACCGCACGTTCCGGTCACTGGCCGACGCTGTACCTCAACGGCTCGTACGGCGATCGCAAGACGACGGGCGACAGCACGTTCAGCGCCGGCAGCCTGTCGTCGACCAACCCGATCGACAGCCAGAGCCGCGGCCCGTCGGTGGGTGTCACGCTCAACGTGCCGATCTTTTCCGGCGGTGCCGTGTCGTCCCGCGTGCGCCAGGCGCTCGCGAACCGCGACGTCGTCGCTGATCAGGTCGAGCAGCAGCGTCGTGCGCTGATTCGCAACACCAACGCCGCGTATCAGGCGCTGGCCGCGGGCATCACCGAAGTCGAATCGCGTCGCGCGGCGCTGACCTCGGCTCGCGCCGCGTTCGAGGCATCGCAGGTCGGCCTTGAGGTCGGCACGCGCACGGTGCTCGACGTGTTGAACAATCAGCAGAACGTGCTGGTTGCCGCCCGCCTCTACTCGCAGGCTCGCTACAGCTTCCTGCAGGCTCGCCTGCTGCTCGATCAGTCGGCGGGCACGCTCGATGTGGCCGACGTGCAGGACGTGAACCGTCTGCTGACCGTCACGGCGCCGACGCCGGTGCCGGTCACGCCGTAATCGCGGTGCTGTCGTAATCAAAAGGCCGTCGGAAACGACGGCCTTTTTGTTTGTCGAGGACGCCGCCCGGAGTCGGCAACTTTATGCCTCGCTCAAAGCGAGCCGCGAACCGGGCATCGCGACACCGCGTGGGTAGAAGCGCCACGGCATTCCCGTGCATGGCGCGGCTAAAGCCGTTACGGCTTCGCGGGCAAGTCGCCTTCCACCAACGCGAGCGTGCGCTCTAGCGCACCGCGTCCTGACTCGACCAAGGCGCGTCCACTCGCGGCCATTGAAGCTCGCAACGCTTCATCGCCCAGCATCGTCGCCAATGCGTCCGCGACACCCGCCTCGTCCTGCGCGATCTTCAACGCGCCGGCCGCGGCCAAACGGTGCGAGATGTCGGCGAAGTTGTGCAGGTGGGGGCCGGTCGCGATCGGCGTACCCGTCGCCGCGGGCTCGAGCAGGTTGTGCCCGCCGATCGGTTGCAGCGATCCGCCGACGAACGTGACGTCCGCGCAGGCGAAGAAATTCAGCAGTTCGCCGAGGGTGTCGATGACGAAGACGTCGCAGCTCGGAGTCGCCCACCGTTCGACCGAACGTCGTGTCGTGCGGAAACCGAGCGCGGACGACTGCTCGAACGCCGCACGGAAACGCTCCGGATGACGCGGCGCCCACATGAGCAGCAGGTCCGGCCATCGACCGCGCAGGCGACGATGGATCGCGAGCACGGCGGCCTCTTCGTCGGGATGCGTGCTCGCCGCGATCCACGCGAGACGGCCCGCACGGCGCGCGCGGCAATCACGACCGAACGCTTCGACCGTCGGCGGCAACGTCAGGTCGAACTTCAGGTTGCCGGTGTCGTGCACGCATTCGGGACGCGCACCGAGCGCGACGAAGCGACGCGCATCCGCATGCGACTGCGCACCGACGCCACGCAGCGTGCGCACGGCGCGGCGCACGAGTGGCGCGAGCACCTGGTAGCCCCTCAACGAACGCGCGGAGAGGCGTGCGTTCAACACATACGCCGGAACGCCGTGGTCGCGGCAGCCGAACAGCAGGTTCGGCCACAACTCGGTTTCCATGATGAGCGCGGCGTATGGGCGGAAATGACGGAGAAAGCGCGACACCGCGCCGGGCAGGTCATACGGCAGATAGACGTGGTCGACGCGGTCGCCCCACAGCGCACGGACGCGTGCCGAGCCGGTCGGCGTAATCGTCGTGACGAGCAAACGCAGGTCGGCGCGACGCTCGAGCAGCGCGTTGACCAGCGGAATCGCGGCGTTAACTTCACCGACGGAGACGGCGTGCACCCACAGCACACGCTGGTCGCGCGGCGGGCCGAAACTCGCATATCGCTCACTCCAGCGTTCGAAGTACGCGGCCTGGCGGAAACCGCGCCAGATCAGGTGGTAGACCGTGAACGGCGTGAGCACGTACAGCGCGAGCGAGTACAGCGCACGCAGCAGAGGCTCGAGGCGGTCGCGGACGGGCGCGTCCATCAGTACGGGGCGGCCTCGCCGTCGGGACGACGCTTGAAGCGTCGATGGATCCACAGGTACTGCGACGGCGCTTCGCGCACCATCGCTTCGATCGCGGCGTTGACGCGCGCGCTATCGATGGCGGCATCGGTCGACGGAAAATCCTCGAGCGGCGGCGCTATGCGCAGGATGTAGCGATCGCCTTCGCGTCGATGGAAGAACGGCACGACGGCACAGCCACTCACGCGTGCGAACTGGTGCGTCGCCGTGATCGTCGCCGCGGGTACGCCGAAGAACGGCGCGAACACCGTGTCCTTGCCGCGCATGTCCTGGTCGGGCGCATACCAGAGGAACCCGCCCTGCTTCAGGTGGCGCATCGCCGCGCGGATCTCGTCGTTGGCGAACATCGCCGCGGCGTAGCGCAAGCGTCCTCGCTTGACGGCCCACTCCATGACCGGATTGCGATAGCGCCGGTACATGCCCGCCAGAGGCACGTGGTCGCACAGCAGGCGCCCGGCCATTTCCAGCGTCATGAAATGGCCGGAAATCATCAGCACGCCGCGACCTTGCGCTTGCAGCGCGCGCAGATGCTCCAGCCCTTCGATCACGACGTCACGACGCATCGGCGCGATGTCGCCCCACCAGGCGCGCGCGAATTCGAACAGACCGATGCCGAAGTCGCGGAACGTCTCGTGCAGCAGGCGCGTGCGCGACGCCTCGTCGAGCTCCGGAAAGCACAGGCGCAGGTTCACGCGCGCAGCATGGCGACGCGGCGGCGCGAGCACGAAGGCGATCGCGCCGAGCAGGCGTCCGACCCCGCGTTGCACGGGCCACGGCACACGCCCCGCCGCGGCGAGCACCGCGACACCGGCGCGCATCGGCCAGTGCCGCAGGCCGCGGGGCACCGGTCCAGCCGAGGTCGGGCTTGCGGCGTCGGTCATGCGTCGGCGGTGACGGTCGGCGTGCGATCCGTCGCGTAGAGGCTGCCCGCGTACAGCGCGAACAGCATCAGCGTCAGCCCGCCCCAGAACGTCGAATAGAACGCGAGGTGCGTGTTGAAGGGGAACACGGTGACGACCAGCGCATACATGGCCGGCCGCGCGTGCATGCGTGCTTCGGGGTCGGCGTAGCGCCATGCCCGCCACGCCTGCGCGGCGCCGGCCAGCCACAGGATCAGGCCGAGGAAGCCCGTCTCGCTGAGGATCTCCAGCACGATCTGATGCGCATGCAGCGCGGGCCCTTCGCCCCATTCCGCGCGCTGGCCGGGCAACGGATCGCAGGACGGAAACGCGTCGCGGAAGCGGCGCACGCCGACGCCGTTGAACGGATGATCCTTGACCATGCACGTCGCCGCCGACCAGATGCGGCCACGACCCGAGAGGGCGCTGTCGACATCGCGATGGTCGCCCGCAAGCACGAGCGTCGTGCGCTCGATGCGCTCGCGCACCTGCGGCACGCTGACGGTGAGCAGCGCAAGCGCGACCGCGCCGAAGGCGAACACGCCCATCAGGCGCTTCCAGCCGAGCAGGCGCCAGCCCGACAGCACCAGCACGAGCCCGTAGGTGATCCACGAGGCGCGTGAACCCGCGAGCACGATGACGATGCCCACCCCCGCCGCCGCGACCAGCCAGCCCGCCGCGCGGAAGCGTCGCGCCGCTTCGTACAGAAGGAACGGCGAAAGGCTCGCGACGACCTGTCCGAGCTTGAGATTGCACGGACCCAGGAAGCCGCTGAGGCGATCGACCACGAGCGACGCATCCGCCGGACACATGCCCCGCCCGCTGATCGCATGTTTCGCGTGGTCGAGCAGGTTGAAGATGGGACTCGTGCCGGTCATCGCCTGCAGCAACGCGTCGGCGACCCACACCAGCACGATGATGCCCAGCCCTGCGAACGTCTTGCGTCGGCTGTCGGCGTTGGCGACCGACGCCGCGACCAGCCACAGGAACGGCAGATGGCGCAGGTCGGCGGCGGCGTCGAGCAGCGCGCGCGGCGGGTCGAACGTGTCGAACGCGGACACCAGGCGCGGCACCCAGTACGCGGCGAACATCAGCGTCGTCAGCGCCCACGCCTGTCCGCTCAGCAGCTGCGTGCCGCCGCGGAAGCGCGCACGCACGAGCATGTACATCGCGATCAGCGCGCCGATGACGAGCACGGCTTCCGCATAGCCCGGCGCCGGCCACAGCGCGACGAACGCGAGCACCCACGCGGGCGCCCAGCGCCAGCCGGTGACGCGGTCAGCCGGCGAGTTCGTGATAGACGCCAAGCGTCGCCTCCTGCATGGCCTTCAACGTGAGCGGAATGCTAGCCGGCAGTACCGGGGGCCGCGCGAGAAGATCGCGCGCGGTGGCGTACAGGCGGTCGAGATCGAACGGCGCGACGGCGCCCTGCGGCTCGAAGTCCTCGAGCAGTTCGCCGACGCCGCCATGCGCCCAGCCGAGTACCGGGCGGCCGACGGACAAGGCCTCGATCACCGTGCGTCCGAACGATTCCGGCTTGCGCGACAGCTGCAGCACGAGGTCGCTCGCGGCATAGGCGCGTGCGATGGCGTCGGTGGGCGGCGTGAATGCGATTGCGTCGGCGATGCCGAGCTGTGCGGCGTCGCGCTCCAGCTCGGCGATGTAGGCCTCGCGACCGGCTTCGCGTGCGCCCGGCAGCCACAGGCGTGCGTCGGTGCCGTCGGCGCGGAGCTTCGCGAGCAGCGCGAGGCCGTCGCCATGCCCTTTCAGTCGCGTGCCGCGACCGGGCAGCAACAGCAGCGGGCCGTCGCCGTGCAACGCGGGATGCTGCGACGCGGCCCAGGCGCGTGCATCGGAATCCGGATGCGGTGCGCGCGGAAATGCGGTCGCATCGATACCGCGCGGACTGACGCGCAGCTTCGCAGGATCGGTCGACGGGTAATGCTCGAGCACGTAGTCGCGAACGGTGCGCGACACGCAGATCACGCGTTCGCCCCGCGTCATCACCGCGCTGTAGCGCGACGGCGAATTCAGGCCGTGCACGGTGGTGACGAGGCGCGGACGTCGCAAGGCTTCGATGCCACGAAGCGCCATCACCCCGACCCATGCGGGCATGCGCGAACGCGCGTGGACGATGTCCGCGCCGTCGATCGCGCGTCGCAATGCCGGTACGTGGCGCAGCACGAACGGCGACTTCGCGCCGATGTCGAGCGTCACGTGGCGTGCGCCCATCGCTTCGAGCCGCGGTACCAACCGCCCGCCGCGCGACACGACAATGGCGCGATGGCCGGCGTCGACCAGCGCCTGCGCGATCTCGAGAGTGGAGCGTTCGACGCCGCCGGACTCCAGCGCGGGCAGCAGCTGGACGACGGTGAGTGGCCGATGCGGAGCGGGCGTCATGCCGGGCGCGGAGCCGCGGAGCGCCTCAGTCCTCCAGCGCGAAGTGCGCGCCACAGTACGGGCACTGGCACTCGCGCTCGGCCTCGATCGGCAGGTAGACGCGCGGATGCGAGTTCCAAAGCGCCATTTCCGGCAGCGGGCAGCTCAGCGGCAGGTCCTTGCGGCCGACGACGTAGCGCTGGCGGGCGTTGGCCGGCTCGGCATTCTGCGGAGAGGCGGTGCGGTCGGTCATGGACGGCAGGACGGTGCGGTGAGGCGGCGGATTCTACCAGCCGGCCCGTGGGCGCCCGTCAGTGCGGCAGGTCGAACAGCAGGACTTCGGCGTCGCCGTTCGCTTCGACCACCAGCGGCCCGCCCTCCTCGACGAAGCCGAGCGCGTCGCCGGCGCGGAGCACATGGTCGGACGCCAGCACCGTGCCGCGGGCGACCTGCAGCCAGTAGCGACGGTCGCTGTCGAGCACGCGGTGCAGGGTTGCGTCGCCGGCGAGCGTGGCGCGGTAGAGACGCGCGTCCTGGCGGATGCCGATGCTGCCGTCCGCGCCGTCGGGCGATGCGAGCAGCACCCAGTCGCCGCTGTCGTCGCCCGGCTGCGGCGCGCGTTGCGCGTAGGCCGGCGGCGCGTTCACGCGATCGGGCTGGATCCAGATCTGCAGGAAGTGGACGCCTTCGGTCTTCGACGCATTGAACTCGCTGTGCTGCACGCCGTGTCCGGCGCTCATCCACTGCACTTCGCCGCGACCGATGGTGCCGCCTCCGCCGCTGCTGTCCTGATGGGCGAGCTGCCCGTCGAGGACCAGCGACAGGATTTCCATGTTCGCGTGGCCGTGGGGCGGGAACCCGCCGCCACCGGCTACGCGGTCTTCGTTGATCACGCGGAGCGGCCCGAAGCCCATCCACTGCGGGTCGTAATAGTTGCCGAACGAGAACGTGTGGCGGCTGTCGAGCCAGCCGCCATGCTTCGCGTGGCCCCGTTCCTGCCCCGGGCGCTCGATGATCATCGTCCTACTTCTTCTTCGATGCCGGTGCGCCGTCGGCCTTGGGCACGGACGCCTCGGTCGTGATGCGGATCTGGATGTCGTCGCTGACGTTCGGCACGTAGGCGCCGACGCCGAAGTCGGCGCGCTTGATCGTGGTGGTCGCGTCGAAGCCGACTGTCTCGCGCTTGGTCATCGGATGCGGACCCGCGCCGTTGAGCGTGACGTCGAGCACCGCCGGCTTGGTCACGCCGTGCACGGTGAGGTCACCGGTGACGCGCAGCTTCTTGTCGCCCGCGGCTTCCACCTTCGTGCTGTTGAAGGTGATGGTCGGGTACTTCTCGGCTTCGAAGAAATCCTTGCTGCGCAGGTGCTCGTCGAGCGCCGG
>NZ_SELT01000024.1 GCF_004361065.1 Cognatilysobacter terrigena
GCGACCTCCGCCGTTGGCCTTGCGGATGTGCAGAACGTTGGCGACGTGTACGCCATTTCGTACTCCGCGGGTGGCAGTTACCAGGCATCCGGCCTGGTGGCGTCGTCGTCGGGCGGCACCGCGAACATCGACAACGCGGGTCGCGTCATCGCGGTGGCGGGTTACTCGGCTCACGCAATCGATGCCAGTGGCCAGTACGGCGCGACGGTCTCGAATGACGGGCTGGCGGTCGCCCAGGCTTACATCGCGTACGGCATCGTCGGCAGCTCCGCCGTGGGCGATGTCAGTGTGACAAACACCGCCTACGGTGCGGACGTCGTCTACGGTGTGCTCGCGGTGGGCGTCAAGGGCGCGACGGTGCAGGGCGACATCGCCGTCGACAACGCGGGCACGATCTACACGAAGGCTTATGGCCTTCCGTCGGTCGGCGTCTTCGGCACGTCGACGTACGGCGATATCGCGCTGACCAACAGCGGGGACATCGCTTCGGTCGGCAACGGCACCGGTGTCAGCGCCGAAGCTGTGTTCCTGACCTCGACGCATGGCGATATCCAGGTCGACAACACAGGCGCCATCGACGGAACGGGCGATTACAACGTCTTCGGCGTGCGCACCCGCGCGTCGACGGGCGGCATCACCGTCGACAACGGCGGCAGCATTGCCGCTACCAGCACCTACGGCAGCGCGGTTGGGCTGCTGGCGCAGGCTGGCGGTCCGATCGACATCACGAGCAGTGGCGACGTCCACGCGCAAAGCACCGACGGCCCCGCCGAAGCGATCCTCGCGGTGTCCAACGGCGCGGTCACCCTGACGAATACGGGCTCGATCGGCGCGCAGTCGGCGTATGCGGGTGCGATTGGACTCGACCTCTCTGGCAGCAGCGTCACCGTGAACAACGGCGGCCCCGTCAGCGCGACCGCGTACGGCAATGCCACCGGCATCTACGCCGTTGGCGGTACGGTGCAGATCAACAATGCCGGCGACCTCGCCGTGAGCTCCGCGTACGGCACGGCAGATGGCGTGTTCGCGTACGGGGACGACGTCGACATCCTGAACTCCGGCGGCATCCGTGTATCGGGCTACTCGTGGGCGGCCGGTATCGAGGCGCAGGCCAATAACGGCGTCAGCGTCGACAACAGCGCCGCGATCAGCGCGGTCGCCGCGGACGGCACGGCGTTCGGCATTTACGCCACGAGCGGCACCGGTGCTGCGTCGGTGACGAGCAGCGGCGCGCTCAACGTGACGGTTGCGGGCGGCAGCTACACGTCGTCGGCCACCGGCATCGGTGTTCGCGCAGGCGCGGCCGGCGCGATCGTGGACAACCACGGCGACATGACCGTGAGCGGCTACTACAGCAACGGCATCAGCGTGACGTCGGACGGTACCGCCGTCGTCAATAACGACGGTGCGCTGACTATCGGCGACATGACCTACACCGCAGTCGCGACCGGTATCCATGCGTCGACCGGCTACGACGCCGGCAACATCAGCATCGTCAATGGTGGCGACGTCACGGCGAATGCCGTGTTCATCGCAACGGGCATCGATGCGATCGCCACCGGTGCAGGCAGTACGGTCGACATCACCAACAATGGTGGGGTCGACGTCTACACGCTGTCGCCCAACTACACGACGACAGGCATCCTCGCGTCCGGTGACGGCACGACATCGGTCACGAATGCCGGACGTGTGGCGGTCACGGGTTACGGCACGGTCGACGGTGTCGTCGCCACGTCGGTCAGCGGTCTGGCGAACATCGTCAACAGCGGCGATATCAGCAGCGTGTCCAATGGGTCGGCTTACGCGTATGGCGCGGTCGCGTCGTCGTCGGGCGGTACGGCGCGCGTCGACAATACCGGCGTCATCCAGGCGGCGAGTGCATACGCCGCCTATGGCGTCGAAGCGATCGGCCAGTACGGCGCGACCGTCGCCAACGACGGCTATGCGAGTGCGCAGGCGCTGTTCGCGTACGGCGTAACTGCTCGATCCGGCGCCGGCGACGTCGTCGTGACGAACGGCGCGAATGGCACGGTCTACGCGTACGGCGCACTCGCCATCGGCGTGTTCGGGCGGACCGTGCAGGGCGACGTGTCCGTCACGAACGCGGGCAGCATCCAGACCGACGCCTATGCGCTGCCCTCGATCGGCGTGCGTGGCGCTTCGACGTACGGCGACGTTGCGCTGAACAACAGTGGCGATATCACGTCGATCGGCGTGGGCTCGGCGTCGGGCATCAGCAGCGAAGCCGCATTGCTGACCGCCACGAACGGCGACATCCGCGTCGACAACAGCGGCACCATCAATGCGCTGGGTTACTACGGCGGCTACGCGGTGCGCGCGCGCGCAACGGCCGGGGACGTCGGCGTCGTGAATAGCGGCAGCGTGTACGCGGTCGGTATCGGAGGCGATGCGATCGGTGCACTGGTCGAAGCAGGCGGCGCCGCAACGCTGACGAATACGGGCGACATGACTGCGGTTTCCGTCGACGGCATCGCCAACTCGGCCTTCGCACGTGCGAACGGTGCGATCACCGTCAGCAACGGCGGGTCGATCGGCGCGACGTCGTACGCGAGCGACGCGATCGGCCTGGATCTCGCCGCTGCGAATGTCGGCGTCACCAACACCGGTTCGATCAGTGTGTCGGCTTACGCGCTCGGCATGGGTATCCAGGCGCTTGGCGACACGGTCTCGGTGACGACGAGCGGCGACCTGACTGTCGGGGGTGATGCAGCGTATGGCGCCTATCTGCGCTCGATGTCCACGGCATCCTTCAGCAACACCGGCACAGCCACGGTGACCGGCGATGGGGCGTTCGGCGCGGCGGTCTTAAGCGATCAGCTCGCGAACGCTGTGAATAGCGGCACGTTGGCGGTCTCTGGCGGAACCGGTGCGTTTGGCCTGGAGGTGGGCGGCGTCGGCAACGGTGCGGTGGCCAACAACGGCGCAATCGCTGTCGATGCGCAGGGCATGGCGGTCGGCATCGCTGCGTCAAATCAAGGCTCGAGCATCGCGCGCAACAGTGGCACGCTGACGGTAAGCGGTGACACGGTGGCGGCGGGCATCAGCGCATCAGGATATGCCGGTACGACGATTGCAAACCTCGCCGGTTTGATCGACGTCACGTCGATCACGGGCGATGCATTCGGAATCCAGGGTGACAGCGGCGCCACGCTCACGATCGACAACGGCGCATCGATCAACGCAACGGGTTACGGCTCGGCCACGGGTATTTCGGCGCAGATCTTCGCGAACGCCGGCATTCTCAATCGCGGCTCGATCGTTGCGCTGTCGAATTACGGCGCAGCCACCGGCATTGAAACGGGTGGCCAAGGCGCACTTGCGGTGGAGAATCGTTCGACCATTACGGCACAGGCCGGCGCGGCGGCGACGGGTATCGCCATGACGAACGGCGTTGGTGCGACGTCGCTGCTCAACAGCGGCACCGTTTCCGCAACGTCGACCGGCGGCGAGGCCATCGGTGTGCGTGGCGGTAGCGCCGGCACGGTCGTCGTCGACAACCGCGGACTGATTACCTCCACGAGCAATACGTCGGCGGTGGCGGTCAGCTTCGACACGGCGGGCACGCTGCTCAACTCGGGCACGTTGTCGCCAATCGCCGGTGGCGATGCGGCGGTCGCCGTGCGCGGCGATGCCGGCGTGCAGGACATCCGCAACAGCGGCTCGATCACCGGTGCCGTCATCACGGGCGCGGGTGACGATCGCTTCGTCAACAACAGTGGCGGCACCTGGACGGTGTCGAACGCGTCGACCGACTTCGGCGACGGCAACGATACGCTCGTGAACTCGGCGAACGGCCACATCGTGCTCGATGGCGGTTCGATCGCCTTCGGCACGGGCGACGACACGCTCACCAATGCCGCGGGCGCCACGCTGTTGTTGAGCGGTGGATCGATCCGCTTCGGCTCCAGCACCGCCGGCAACGTCTTCGCCAACGCGGGCACGCTGCGGATCCTCGACACGGGCCTGATCGACATGGGAGCGGCGAACGCGAAGGCGTTCACCAACACCGGCCTGATCGACATGGCGAACGCCAGCCCGACCGACACGCTGACGCTCAACGGCAACTTGGCGGGTGCGGGTCGCCTCGCAATCGACCTCGATCCGAACGGCGGCGGCGCTGATCACTTCGTCGTGAACGGCAATGTGGCCGCCGGCACCACGCAGGCGGTCGATGTCTACTTCACCGCGCTGCCGTCGAACGGCGTGGTGACGGCGACCGAGTTCGCTCGCGTGAGCGGCACCTCGACGGCCGACGCGTTCGTCGGCGGCCAGCTCATCGGCTACTCGCCCGCCGACTTCCTCGACCTGAAGATCGGCGTGACGAGCTCGATCTCGGCCAGCAACGCCTCGCCCGACATCTTCTACGTCGGCCTCGACGTTGCGGGCCTCAATACCGCCGGCGCACTGGCGGCTACGGTTGCGCCGGCGGCACACAGCCTGATGGCGGCGCAGGTGGGTACGTGGCGTGAGCGGATGGGTTTCGATCCGTCGCGCGGCGATGGCCGCGTCGGGCTCGGCCCGTGGGTGCGCGTATTCGGTGAGCATGGTCGCGTGTCGCCGAAGAATCTCGGCACGACGATGGGCTCGTCGGGTGATCTTCGCTTCGACCAGTCGATGCACGGCACGGAGGTCGGCTTCGACGCGCATGTCGGTGCCGGCGTGCACGTCGGTCTGCTGGTCGGCGAGGCCGATGCGAGCCAGAACCTCGTCGCGCGTACGGGCACTGACCATCTCCGCGGCGAGACGTCCGGGCTGTATGGAACCTGGTTCGGCGCCAACGGCACGTACGTCGACCTGTCGTATCGCTGGAACAATTTCACGGCAAAGATGAACTCGTCGGCTGGCGTCCAGACCACGCGCGGCGACGGTACGGCAATGAACCTCGAAGCGGGCTTCGGCGGCCTGTCGTTCGGCGGCATCAATGTCGTTCCACAGGTGCAGTACACGCGCAGCAAGATCGACAACATCGACGCGGTGCAGGGTGCCACGGCCGTCTTCGCTGCCGATGGCGGACGTTCCAGCCGGGCTCGTGTCGGCCTCGAGTTCAACACGCTTCTGCGCAGCGGCGCGGTGACGTGGATGCCGTACGGTGCGCTGAGCGCCGTGCGGGAATTCGATGGTCAGACGTCCTACGACATCGCGGGCGCATTCAGCGGGGTGACGTCGACCGAAGGCACCAGTGCGAAGGTGAATCTCGGCGTCGGCATGCAGTATCGCGGCGTCAGTGTGTCGGGCGGCGTGGACTGGACAGACGGCGGCGCGCTGCAGGACTTCCTCGGCGGCCAGCTGATCGTTCGTTACACCTGGTAATCGCATGCGGCCGGCGGACCCATCCGCCGGCCAAGCGCGCCAGATCCCACTGGCATACTCGTTCGACGATTCACTTCCGGAGTTCCACGTGGCGACCGAGAAAGACGCGGACGCAACGCGCATCAATGAGAACAGCGAGCCGGCTGGCTCGCAGGCGCGCCTCGACACGGTCGGTGCCGAAGCGCCGTCGCCCGCTGCGAAGTCGCCGGTCGACCTCAGTCAGCTCAAGGCCGACAAGAGTTGCTCGCGCGGTCTTGCAGGTTGGCTCGCGCAGAACCGCATGTCGCTCGCGATCTCGTCGTATCAGAGTGGGCGCATCTACCTCGTCGGCAGCGACGCGCAAGGGCGCGTGTCGTTCTTCGAGCGCATCTTCGAACGCGCGATGGGTGTGGTCGGCAACGCGCAGCGCATCTATCTCGGCGGTCTCTACCAGCTTTGGCGCTTCGAGAACGTGCTGCGCCCGAACGAGGTCATCCACGGCCAGTACGACAAGTGCTACGTGCCGCGTAACGCGCAGACGATCGGTGATCTCGACATCCACGAGCTCGGCATCCGTAGCGATGGCCGAGTCGTGTTCGTCAACACGAAATATTCCTGCCTCGCCGAGCTGAGCACGACGCACAGCTTCAAAGCGATCTGGAAGCCCAACTTCATCAGCCGCCTCGCGCCCGAAGACCGGTGCCATCTCAACGGCCTGGCCATGGTCGATGGACGTCCGAAGTACGTCACGGCGGTTTGCCGCAGCGACAGCGTCGACGGTTGGCGCGATCGACGCCGCGACGGCGGTGTGGTGATCGATGTCGAAACCGACGAGATCGTCTGCGAGGGACTTTCGATGCCGCATTCGCCGCGCTGGGCGAACGGCAAGCTTTGGGTGCTGAACGCGGGCACGGGACATCTCGGTTGGGTCGACTTCGAACGCAAGGCGTTCGTGCCGCTCACCTTCGTTCCGGGATTCGCGCGTGGCCTATCGATTGTCGGCAATGTCGCCGCGGTGGGTCTCTCGAAGCCGCGCAACCAGCGGTTCGAGGGCCTGGATCTCGACGACGAGCTGCGCAAACGCGACGCCGATCCGTGGTGCGGCGTGCAAATCGTTTCGCTCACGAACGGCGACGTCCTCAACTGGATCCGTTTCGAGGGCGATGTCACCGAATTGTTCGACATCAGTTTCCTGCCCGGAGTCCGCAATCCGATGATGATCGGCCTGCGTACGGCGGAAATCCGTGACCTCATCACGTTCGAATCCGCCATTCCCGGCGCGGAGCTCGCTCCATGAACCGCTCGAAGACTGCTCTGATCCTCTCGATGTTGCTGCTGCCATCCGCGGCGTTCGCAGCCAATCCGCCGCCGGCCGCGAACAAGGCGACGCCACCGAATCCCGCGGACACCGTATTCACCGCATGGGACGCGGACCACAACGGTTCGCTGACGCAAGCGGAGTTCCGCCAAGGCTGGGCGCGACTGCAGACCCGCATGCAGGTGGAACAGCGGCTGCGTGCGCAGTTCCAGCATCTGGACACCGACCGCAATGGCACCATCGACGCCAAGGAATACGCGGGGGTCGAACTCGCAAAGAAGGCGGGCACCGCGGCGCCGATGTCGCGCTTCGATCTGAACTACGACCAGAAGTTGAACTTCGCCGAGTACGTCGGCCTGGTGCAGACGCTGGCGCCGAACATGCCTGCGCCCGCAGCGGCGCCCGCGACGGGGCGCTGACCTGTGGCCACCGACACCGTCGCGCTCTGGAAGCGTGTGACGCCCCAGGTACAGGACGAGCTCGTCGAATTCTGGCTGCGCCATCGCGCGCTGCCGAGCCGCGAAGTGGCCGAGCAGCGCGCGCAGCAGGCGGTCGCGATCGGGCGCGATGACGACGGTGCGATCTGGGGCGTGTCGACCGCGTCCCTTCGGGTGTTGCCACGCCTGCGTCAACCGGTCTACGCCTATCGGCAGTTCTTCGCGGCATCGCATCGTGGACGCGGCGCCGCGCGCGAGTTCGCCATCGCGTCACGCGCCATTCTCGAGGCCTATAACGCATCGCTCGCAGCGCCCGAATCGCTCGGCGTGCTGCTCGAATTCGAAAACCGCGACCTCGGGGCGCGCTACACAGGCGCCGTCGAAAGCGGGTTTGTATTCATCGGTTACTCGCCGCGCGGCTTTGCGCAGCGCATTTCCTATTTCGACGGTGCGCAGCTGGCGCACGTTGGACTGCCGGCCCAAGTTCGGCGCCGCGCATGAGCACTACATCGTTGATCCACGTGTCGTCCGGGCCGCGTTGCGGCTCATCCGTCGTGCTGCCATCGGTGCGGCCGACCTCATCGCTCCAGGGGAATTGACCATGCAGCATCCGCTTCGTTCGTTGACCGCCGCGATCGTCGCGGCTCTCGTCGTTTCCGCTCCCGCAAGCGCCGGTGCGCTGAACGCGGCCACGCGTTCGGCCGTCGCCCAGCGCGCGCTGGGCCTTGCGCAGGGGCCGATGGCGGCCAGCCTGCGTCGTGCCGACGCCGACGCATTCGTGAGCAACGACGCCACCATCGACCGCAACGGGACCGAGCACGTCCGCTTCGCGCGCACGTACCGCGGCCTTCCGGTGATCGGCGGTGACTTCGTCGTGCACTCGCGCAACGGCCAGGCGGTCGGCGTGAGTCAGATGCTCGCCACGACCGCGCGACCGGACATCGTCCCGTCGGTGTCGCGCGATCGCGCGATCGTCGAAGCGGGCGCGCATTTCGGCACCGGCTTCGTGGGCATGCCGACCGCACGCCTCGTCGTCTACGCGCGACGCGGATCGCCGACGCTTGCCTATGAAGTCACGTTCTCCGGCAAGAAGGCCGACCAGACGCCGACCGACATGCATTACTTCGTCGACGCGCGCACGGCTGCGGTGCTCGACCAGTGGGACACCGTCGAAACGGCGGTCCAGGGGCCGGATGGCGGCGCGTCGCCGATCTGCGCGGGTGCGGTCGCCAAGACGGGCTCCGGCGCCACGTTCACGTCGGGCACCGTGGCGCTTGCCACCGTGCTGTGTCCGAGCGGCAACTATCAGCTGGTCGACACCACCCGTGGCAACGCGTTCGTGACCAACATGGGCACGCAGACGTTTGGCAACGGCAACATGATGGTCGACGCCGACAATGTGTGGGGCAACGGGCAGAAGTCGAACGCGCAGACCGCGGGTGCGGACGTCGCCTACGGTGTGGGCATGACGTGGGACTACTACGCCAACGTCCACAGCCGTAACGGCATCGCCAACGACGGCGTGGGCGCCGTGAGCCGCGTCCATTACGGACGCAACTACGCCAACGCATTCTGGTCCGACAACTGCTTCTGCATGACCTACGGCGATGGCGACGGCCTCTCGACCAACCCGCTGACCGTGCTCGACGTGTCCGGCCACGAAATGAGCCACGGCGTCACGAGCCGCACCGCGCGCCTCGTCTACTCGGGCGAGTCCGGCGGTCTGAACGAGGCGACGTCGGACATCTTCGGCACGATGGTCGAGTTCTACGCAAACAATCCCAACGATCGTCCGGACTATCTGATCGGCGAGAACGTCTATGCGGTCAACCCGACGGGTCTGAAGGCCCTTCGCTACATGTTCAAGCCCAGCCTCGATGGCGCGTCGCCCGACTGCTACTCCGGCAGCATCGGCAGCAAGGACGTGCACTACAGCTCGGGCGTCGCCAACCACTTCTTCTACCTGCTTGCGGAGGGCGCCGTGGTGCCTGCTGGCTTCGGTGCAGGGACGTCGTACAACCTGACGCCGGCGTCGCTCGTCTGCAACGGCAATACGGGGCTGGTCGGCATCGGTCGCGATGCTGCGCAGAAGATCTGGTACAAGGCGCTGACCACGTACATGGTGTCCACGACCAACTACGCGGGGGCCCGCGCCGCGACGCTCAGCGCCGCTACCGACCTGTACGGCGTCGGTTCGGCGCAGTACAACGCAGTCGCCGCGGCGTGGAGTGCGGTCAGCGTCAACTGATCGACGCCATCTTCGTGACGCAGAACATGCCCGCCGTATGGCGGGCATGTTCGTTTGTGGCCAGACGGCCGGTTGAGGCAGAGGACGCGTCGCATCGACGACAATGGGCGACGTGACCGCGGAGCCCAGCCGATGAACCGACCGTATCCCCCGCGCGGGCGTCCGCCGCGCGATGACGCGCCCGAGCGTGCCGTGCGCGATGAGGTGCGGTTGTACGGGCTCAACGCGGTGCGCGCGGTGTTCGCACGGCGACCCGAAGCCATCCGTAAGGTCTATCTGGCCGAAGCACGCATTCCCGCGTTGCAGCCGCTTCTGAAGTGGTGTGTGGCGAATCGCGTCGGTTATCGCGTCGTCGAGGATGCAGACCTCCAGAAGCTCGCGGCGAGTTCGCATCACGAAGGCGTCGTGGCGGACGTGTTGCGCGATGCGCCGATGCCGTTGTCGACCTGGCTACGCGATCTGCCGGCCGGGCCGCAGTGCGCGCTGTGGCTGGATGGTGTCGGCAATCCGCACAACCTCGGCGCGATCCTGCGTTCGGCGGCGCATTTCGGTATCGCCGCGATCCTCGTGCCGAAGGAATCGACGCTCGCGCTCTCCGGCGCCGCGGCGCGCGTTGCGGAAGGCGGCGCCGAGTCCGTGCCGATGGTGCGGCTTGGTCGCGCGGACAACTCGATCGCGCAGCTTCACGGCGCAGGCTTCCGGCTCGCGGCGACGCTGGTCGACGGCGGGGATGACGTGTTCACGGCGGCGTTGCCGGAACGCCTCGTCTACGTGATGGGCGCGGAAGGCGAGGGCATGGATCGCGCCTTCGCGTCCGCCTGCGACCTGCGTGTGTCGATTCCGGGTAGCGGCGCAGTCGAAAGCCTCAACGTCGCGAGTGCGACGGCGGTTCTGCTCGCCGAATGGCGTCGACGCGTCGCGCGTTAGCCCTGCAGGACGCCGGCGCGCGCGTCGCTTTCCGGCGGTAGCGGTAGCACGGCCTCGATCGTCGTGCGGCCGGGGCGGCTTTCGAGCGTGAGCGCGCCACCGACCAGGCGCGCGCGTTCGCGCATGGTGATCAGGCCGAGGCCCGCACGATGGTCGGCAGGAATGCCGCGGCCGTCGTCCTCCACGCGCAAACGCAGTTCGACGTCGTCGCAGTGCAGATGCACGACGACGCGGCCTGCGCGCGCATGGCGCAGCACGTTCGTGAGTGCTTCCTGCGCAATGCGGAAGCACGCGAGTTCGACGTCGCGCGGCGGGCGACAGTCCAGCGGCGGGATGTCCAACTCGATGGCCGGAAGATCGCCGCGGAACAGCGCGCCGGCTTGCCAGCGCAGCGCGGCTTCGAGGCCCAGCGCATCGAGCTGCGGCGGGCGCAACAGCAGCGAGAGATCGCGAAGTTTGGCGACGGTCTGATCGGCGATCTGGCCGATTTCCTGCGCGGTTTCCGCGACCACTGCGGTTCGCGGCGGATCGGGCTCGTGCATCAGCGAACTGGCGCAGAGTTTGATCGCAGTGATGGCCTGGCCGATGTCGTCGTGCAGCTCGCGCGACAGCGAAGCACGTTCGTCTTCCTGCACGCTCATGAGGCGACGCGTCAGCGTTTCCAATTCCGCCCGTTGCGCATCGAGACGGGCGGCCAGCGCGCGATCCGCGCCGCGGTCGCTGACCTGCACGAGGCGTGTGACGGCCCCGCCGAGGTCGACATCGCGCGCGGAGACGTGCGCTTCGAGCGGGCCGGCGCCGCGGCGACGCATCAGGACGTCGCGATCGAACGGGGCGGCGTCGATGACCGCGGTCGCATCGTGCGGGTCGATGAAGAGGGTGGCGACGTCCAGCGCCGCAAGGTCGCCATCGCCGAGGCCGAGCAGGGTGCGCGCCGCGGGGTTTGCCGCATGCACGTGGCCCTCGACGACGAGCAGCACGCCCTGCGGCAGCGTGTCGGCGAGTTCGAGCAGCGAGCGCTCGCAATCGGCGGCGGGGTCGGATGTGCCGTCGAGCGCGCGCCGCATCGCGGAGGCGGCGAACGCCGCAGCGGCGAGGGTGCCGACGGTGACGGCCGCCGCGGCGCGGAGGTCGAGGTGCAGGGCGTAGGGCACGCCGAGGGCGATGAGCAGCACCGGCACCAGGGGGAGCGCGGCCTGCACAGGCGAGCGGTGCGGGGGCACGGGCGCATCCATGGGCATGGCGGCAGTGTGCCCAGCCGGCGTCGGGGCGTCGACCCCGGACGGCATTGGACGTTCGGCCAGCGTTCGGCGGCGTGGACGCCCAAAACGATCGGGGCCGCGCACGGGTATGTCCGGCGGCGGCCCCGAAGCGTGTCGCGATCAGGCGCGGATCAGAACAGCTCGATGCCGCCGGCGTCCATCGACTGCTGCATCACCGGCTTGTGCGGCGGGCGCTCCCACTCGCCGCGCATCGAGGCGATGCGCTGGGCGATCTGGGCGAGCGCGCGCTGCACTTCGGCGTCGTGATGCGGGCGGTGCAGGAGCTCCTGCAGCGCGACCGCTTCGCGGTTGATCGAGGCGAGGCGATCGAGGTGCACGTTGGCCGCACCCAGCGCCTGCGTGGCGATGTCTTCGAACTGCAGCGAGCGCACGGCTTCGCCGACCGAACCGTCGATCGAGCGACCGCATTCGGAGATGTCGCGCATGCCGTTGCTCAGCGAGCGGTTGATGCCTTCGACGCGCTCCAGCATCGACGCGGCTTCGCCACGCGCGCTGCGGGCACGATCCATGTCGCGCGAGGCCATCGTCGTCACGGTGTCGCGCACCTTGGCGATCGCGTCCTTCGACGAATAGGCGAGCTTGCGGATCTGCTCGTTGAAGGCGGTGCTGCGCTCGGAGAGGTTGCGCACTTCGTCGGCGACCACCGCGAAGCCGCGGCCCGCTTCACCGGCGCGCGCCGCTTCGATGGCCGCGTTGAGCGCGAGCAGGTTGGTCTGGTCGGCGATCGACTTCACGTCCTCGAGGAGGGCGAAGATGCCGTCCAGATGCTCGGCCATCGCGTCGATGTGCGTCACCGTGTGGCTGCTCTGGCCGGACACGGCCTCGAGCGCCTCGACGAGCTGCTCCATCTGCTGGCTGGCCTGCACGGCGAAGCGCTGCACGTCGACGCCGCCGCCGTTGTCACCGGTGCGGTCGACGATGCGCGCCACGATCTGGCTCTGCTCGCGCGACTTGCGGTTCACCGCCTCGAAGCTGGTGCCGAGCTTGGCGACCGCCTCACGGATGAGGTCCTTGGTGCGGTCCATTTCGTGCTTGCTGCCGTTGATCTCGGTCGACACGAACGTGCGCAGCTCGTCGAGCACGCGCATCTGCTCGCGCACCATCGAGACCTGCTTGCCGCCGGTGTGGCTGACGGACCAGGCGAAGGCGAGCCAGGCGGCCGTCATCGTCACCAGCGCGCCCCACTTCACGGCGGACGGCCAGCCAAGGCCGACGGCCAGCATGACGAGCAGGGTGAGCGCGACCGGCGCTGCGATTCGGATGAGTACGCGGGAGTCCATCACGGCTCTCTTGAAGAGGGTCACTTGCGATAACGGCACTGCGGGAAGGGGCTTTAGTGGCTTGCGTCGCGAATTTCGACGCGAGGTGCCGTTCGATCGCGATGCATGCGCGAACGTGAACCGCTCAGTCGCGGTCCGTCGCCGCGAGCAGGCGCGAGGCCACGTCGCCGAGCGGCAAGACGTCCTGCGCCGCGCCGCGTGCCACCGCCGCGCCGGGCATGCCCCAGACGACGCTGGTCGCCTGGTCCTGCGCGACGGTCGCCGCGCCGGAATCGCGCAGCTTCAACAGGCCCCGCGCGCCGTCTTCGCCCATGCCGGTGAGCAGGGCCGCGGCGGCGTTCCGGCCGGCGTGCGCCGCGACCGAGTCGAACAGGACGTCGACGCTGGGGCGATGGCCGTTGACCGGGGCGTCGTCGCCCAGGCGGCACAGCCAGCGCGCACCGCTGCGCTGCACGCGCAGATGGAAGCCGCCGGGCGCGACGTAGGCGTGGCCGGGCATGATCTGCTGGCCGTCTTCCGCCTGCAGCACGGTCATCTTGCTGTTGCGGTTGAGGCGCTCGGCGAACGGCGCACTGAACTGCGCCGGGATGTGCTGGGCGATGACGACCGCCGGTGCATCCGCAGGCATGGACGACAGCACTTCGCGGATGGCTTCGGTGCCGCCGGTCGATGCGCCGATCGCGAGCAGGCGGTCGGTGGTGCGGTATGACGTGATCGCGGTACTGGCATTCGCAGCACGGGGTTCGATGCGCGCGACCCGAGCATGCGCGGCGGCATGCACCTTCTCACGCAGCACCGTCGCGTAGTCGACCATGCCACGCGCCACGTCGATGCTCGGCTTGGTGACGAAGTCGACCGCGCCGAGCGCGAGCGCATCGAGCGTTACCGTCGCTCCGGCCTGCGTGAGCGACGACACCATCACGACCGGCATCGGGCGCAGGCGCATGAGGTTCTGCAGGAACGTCAGCCCGTCCATGCGCGGCATCTCGACGTCGAGCGTCAGCACGTCGGGGTTGAGCTGCTTGATCTTGTCGCGGGCGATGAAGGGATCGGCGGCCGCGCCGACGACCTGGATGCCCGGATCCGCCGACAGCAGCTCCGTCATGAGCTGACGGATCAGCGCGGAGTCGTCGACGATCAACACGCGGACCGGTCGGCCTGCGGCCGCGGCGGTCGTGACTGCACTCATGAAAACAGTTCCACGCTACCGGCAACAGGCGTATGCGAAAGCCGGCCGTACAGGGCGCGCTCGGCCTTGACGATTTCCTCGTCGCGGGTGACCGGCAGGTGGCGCACGAGCGCCCGGCCGGTCTGCACGAAGAAGCAGACCTTGCGCGGATGGATGTCGCCCAGATCCTGCGCGACGATGGGGATGTTCTCGGCGTCGAGGTAGTCGAGAACGAAGCGTGCGTTGCGCGTGCCGATCGGATCGCTGGTGAAGCCGCGCAGCACGTTGCCGCCGCCGAACACCTTGGCCTGCAGGCGCGAGCGACGCGCGCCACGCTTGAGCAGGTCGTTGATCAACAGTTCCATCGCATGCGCGCCATAACGCGCGCTGCCGTCCGATCGCGCCGCCATCGACGCGGGCTCCGCATCGGGCAGCATGAAGTGGTTCATGCCGCCGACGCCCAGCGCCGGGTCGTAGATGCACGCGGCCACGCACGAGCCGAGCAGCGTGACGATCGCCATCGCCTGGTCGCTGACCCGATAGTCGGCCGGCAACAGACGGAACGCGTGCGTCTGCAGCGCTTCGTCGTAATAGGTGCCAGGATCGGCGATGGCGAGTGCGGCACCCATGTCAGCGGCGAGGCATGTAGATGGTGCGGCCGCAGCCGGTGAACAGGTCGGCGGCGTGGTGGAAGCTTTCCGAATGCCCGGCGTACAGGCGGCCTTCGGCGCCGAGCAGCGGACGCATGCGCGACAGCACCTGGTACTGCGTCGGCTTGTCGAAATAGATCATCACGTTGCGGCAGAAGATCGCCGTGAGTCCCGGCGCGACGCAATAGGTGGAGTCGAGCAGGTTGAGCGGCTGGAACTCGACGAGGTCGCGCAGGGCCGGCTTGACGCGGCACTGGCCGGCATTCGGGCCGCTGCCGCGCAGGAAGAACGCCTGCTTGCGCTCCTCCGAGAGGTCGGCGATGCGATCGAGCGTATACACGCCGCGTTCCGCCGTTTCCAGCACCTGTGTATCGATGTCGGTGGCGAGGATGCGCACCGGCGGCGTCATCGTGCCGAAGGCTTCGCAGGCGGTGATCGCGAGCGACCACGGCTCTTCGCCGGTCGACGCCGCCGCGCACCAGATACGCAGCGGTTCGCCGTTCGGCTTGCGCGCATGCGCCTCGCGCAGCTGCGTGATCAGCGCGTCGAAGTGATACGCCTCGCGGAAGAACGAGGTGAGGTTGGTCGTGAGGCAGTTGACGAACGCCTGCCACTCGTCCGCATCACCGCGGAACTCGAGGAAGTCGAGGTAGTCGCCGAAGCGCGAGAAGCCGTGCGCGCGAAGGCGACGCACGAGGCGGCTGTACACCATGTCGCGCTTGTGCGGACCGAGCGCGATGCCCGCGCGCTGGTGGATCAGCTTGCAGATGCGGGCGAAGTCGCGATCGTCGAACTCGAATGTGCGTTCGAGCGCCGAGCCGACCGGCGCGTCCTCGCGCCGGCGGCGGGTTGCCTCAGCCATCCTGGCGCTCCCGCTGCAGCCACGGCGCATTGGCCGGGTTGGACGTCTGCGCCGCGAGCCACTTCTCGAAGGCCTGCGGTGCGAGCGCCGGCGAGTAGAGGAAGCCCTGCGCCGCGTTGCAGCCGATGCCGCGCAGCAGCTCGGCCTGCGCGTGGTTCTCCACGCCTTCCGCCGTAACGTGCAGTTCCATGTTGCGGGAGATCAGCACGATGGAGCGCACGATCGCGGCATCGCCGCGGTTGTCGAGCATGTCGCGCACGAACGAGCGGTCGATCTTGACGCGATCGATCGGGAAGCGCTGCAGCATGGACAGCGATGCGAAGCCGGTGCCGAAGTCGTCGAACGAGAGCTTGACGCCGCGGTCGCGCAGCGCGGCCAGCGCGCGCGACGCGCTGTCGTCCGGATTGAGGGCGATCGTCTCGGTGATTTCGAGTTCGAGCTGCTCGGCCGGCAGGCCGGTGTCGCGCAGCGCTTCGTCGACGTCGTGGCGCAGGTCGGTTTCGTGCACCTGACCCGGGAAAAGATTGATGCTGATGGCGATGCGCCGGCCGCCGACTTCCGGCCACGAGGCCGCGTCGCGGCAGGCCTGGCGGATGATCCAACGGCCGACGTCGTTCGCGAGCGCGCTGCCCGCGAGAACGTCGAGGAACGCGGCGGGCGAGAGCAGGCCGCGCTCCGGATGGCGCCAGCGCAGCAGCGCTTCCGCGCCGAAGGTGAAGCCGTTCGTGAGGTCGATCTGCGGCTGGTAATGGAGTTCGAACTCACCGCGCGCGAACGCACGGCGCAACTCGACTTCCAGCATGCGGCGATCGATGACTTCGCGGCGCATGCCGAGGTCGTACCGGCACCACTGGCGGCCGCCCCGTGCCTTCGCCTTGTACAGCGCGAGGTCGGCGCGCGCGATCAGCTCGCTCGCGTTCGGCAGCGAGTCCTCGCTGTGCAGGTCTTCGCGGACGGCGAGGCCGACGCTCGCTTCGAGATGCATCGGCGTACCGCTGATCTCCATCGGCTCGTTGACCGAATGCAGCATGCGTTCGAGATGTGCCGGCAGGTCGACGGTGTCGATGTCGGTGAACAGCACGCCGAATTCGTCGCCGCCGAAACGGCCGACCTGCGCGTTCGACGGCAGCGCCATGCGGAGGCGCGCGGCTGTGGTCTGAAGCACGAGGTCACCGGCCGCGTGGCCGAGCGTGTCATTAATCGTCTTGAAGTTGTCGAGGCCGAGCAGCGCGAGTGCAACCGGCGTGTCGGTCGCCTCCAAACGCGCCGTCAGCGCTTCGACCAGCGCCGTACGGTTCGGCAGGCCCGTCAGCGCGTCGTACAGAGCGAGCTGGCGCAGCGTCGCCTGCTGCGCGAGATCGTCGGTGATGTCGCGCAGGATGATCGCCTTGCCATGGCCCTGGCCCAGGCGCCACGTGCAACGCGTCGCTTCGAGCGAGCGCACATCGCCATTCGGGCCGAAGGCGTGCAGGCGGACTTGCGGCGCGCGCCCGAGCAGGGCATCGCCGTCTTCGGCATGTAGCCACGTATGCGCGGCGAGCGCGTCGTTCTGCAGCTGCGTGGGAAACAGGAGTTCGACCGGCATGCCGCGCATGCGTCGGCCGCGGATGCCGAACAGCAGTTCGGCGGCGCGATTGGCGAGCGTCACCTGACCGTGTTCGTCGGTGACGATCATCGCGCTGAAGCCCGCCTGCATGATCTGCGTGGCGATGCGATTGCGACGCTGCAGGCGCTGGCGTTCGACCAGTCGCTCGCCGAGACCGGCGACGCGCGTCAAGGTCTGCACGGTGTCGCGACCGGCCGCGTCGCGCGGATGACGATCGGCGACGGCGAGCGTGCCGACGTGGCGACCGTGCTCGCCCAGCAGCGCCTGCGCATGGATGAAGCGGATGCCGGGATAACCGGCGACCACGGACTCGTTGACGAAGCAGGCATCGTCCAGCGCATCGGGCACCGTCAGGCGCGGCACTTCCGAACTGAGCGATGCACCGAGCGCGAGCAACGCGCTGTCGAGGCTTGCATCGAGTCCGAAGCGCGCCACGACGCGCGCACGCGCTTCACCATCCGACAACGCGACCCACGCGAACGGTGCGTCGGCGACGCGCGCGGCGAGCGCGGCAAGGTCATCGAATTCGTCGCCCCACGCGTGCGCATCCGGCGCCGAGCCCGGCACGAGCGACGACGACACGTCGAGGGCGTCGTCAGCAGGGGAGGGAATCAGCGCCATGGAGGTCCTTCGGTGGGGGCGTCCTGCACAGGCGTGCGACACAGGCCCGCGCTATTGGGTTAACGGCATGGGCTGGAGCGACTTGAACGTCGACGCGCGAAACCGGACAGCGTCGATGTCGAGGCGATCACAGAGCGCGGGCGGTTCGCATCACGGTCCCGAAAACACGAACGCCGGCACGAGGCCGGCGTTCGGGTCGACAGGGCAGGTGGATCAGAACTCCTGCCAATGCTGCTCGCCGCTGGCCTTGGCCGTGCGACGCGCCTTCGGCGGCGCGACCGGCGTGGCCTTGGCGACCGGCGCGTGCGCCTTCACCGGCTCCGCCGCGCGGGCCAGCGCCGCGCTGACTTCGGCCTGCGCCTCGTCGAGACGGAAGGCAGCGACAGTCTCGACGAGCTGCACGGCCTGCTGCTCGAGCGAGCGGGCGGCGGCCGAAGCTTCCTCGACCAGCGTCGCGTTCTGCTGGGTCGATTCGTCCATGTGCAGGATCGCCTGGTTGACCTGCTCGATGCCGCTGGTCTGTTCCTGCGACGCCGCCGAGATGTCGGCGATGATGTCGGAGACGCGCTTCACGCTCGTCACGATCTCCTGCATCGTCTGGCCGGCCTGGTCGACCAGCTGCGTGCCTTCGCCGACCTTCTCGACCGAGTCGTTGATCAGGCCCTTGATCTCCTTTGCCGCCTGCGCCGAACGCTGCGCGAGCGAGCGGACCTCGGAGGCGACGACCGCGAACCCGCGGCCCTGTTCGCCAGCGCGCGCCGCTTCCACCGCCGCGTTGAGCGCGAGGATGTTGGTCTGGAACGCGATGCCGTCGATGACGCTGATGATGTCGACGATCTTGCGCGACGACGCGTTGATCGCCCCCATCGTGTCGACGACCTTGCTCACCACGGTGCCGCCCTGCTGCGCGACGTCGGCCGCGCCCATCGCGAGCTGGTTGGCCTGGCGCGCGTTGTCGGCGTTCTGGCGGACCGTGCTGGTCAGCTCTTCCATCGACGAGGCGGTTTCTTCCAGCGACGCGGCCTGCTGTTCGGTACGCGCCGACAGGTCGCTGTTGCCCGAGGCGATTTCGCCCGCGGCGGTGTTGATGAGCTGGCTGCCCATGCGGATCTGGCCGACGATGCCGGACAGCTGCTGCACGGTGCGGTTCGCATTGCGCGCGAGGTCGCCGAACTGGCCCGGCAGGTTCTCGTCCGCATGCTGCGTGAGGTCGCCATCCGACACCGCGGCCAGCAGCGAGCCCACTTCGCGCACGCCGTGGTCGGCGGACTGCATCAGCGTGTTGAGGTCGGCGACCATGTCGCGATAGATGAAGTCGTACGCGTCGGCGTTGCCACGCTTGCTGAAGTCGCCCGCGACGGCCGCATCGACGAGCGTCTTGATCTCGCCGGTCACCTTGAGCATGCCGGCCTTGACGGCATCCATCGACTGCGTGATGCGCGCCTTCTCGCCCGGATAGCGCTCGATGTCACGCGACAGGTCACCCTGCGCGTACTGGCCGACGAGATCCATGACGTTCTTCTGCACGTCGATGTGCGAACCGACGAGCGTGTTGAGGTCGTCGGCCATCACGCCGTACGAGCCCGGGAACTGGTCCGCATCGATGCGGTGATCGATGTTGCCGGCCTCGTGCTGCTCGAACATCTGCTGCTGCGCCTTGGCGAAGCCGCGCAGCGCACTCACCGCGTTCTCGATGCCGTCGCCGATGACGCGCAGCTCGTCCTGGCTGTCGACGCCCACCTTCTCGGGGAACTGGCCGACGGCGAGAAGCTCGGCCGCATTCTTGATCTTGGCAAGCGATTCGCGCGTGCTGCGGCTGAAGCCCAGGAACAGATACGCGGCGACGCTCAGCGACAGGATGACGATGAAGATGACGGACAGCGTCTTGGTGCGCAGCGCGGCCACCTGGTCGGCCGCCGTGTCGTCGAGCGAGACGAACATCGCGTCCATCGCCTTGGCGACGGCATTGCGCATGGCTTCGTTGTTCGAGGCCATGGCCGGGATCGGCATGTCCTGGGTCTCGGCGTCGATGACGTTCTTCTGCACGAACGCCTTGTTGCCGTTGATCGCTGCGATGGCGGCCTGCATCGGGCCGTTCGCCTTCTTGGCGTTCGCCGGGTCGTACTTGCCGAGTTCCTTGTGGTCGAGCTCCATGCGGTCGAGCAGGAACTGTTCCATGTTGCCGGACGCCGCGAAGCCGGCGCGGTCGTCCGCCCAGATCGACTGTTCGCCCAGCACGTGCACCGCGGTCAGGCCGTACTGCGAGGCGGCTTCACTGAGCAGCGGCAGCCACTCGACGACGGACCGGCTCGCGTAATAGGTCGCAGGATCGTCCGTCAGCGCGAGGCCGCTGGCGACGTCCATCTGCTTCACGAGGAGGCGCGCCTGGCGCAAAGCCTCCGTGTGGGCCTCGGCCATCTTGGTCGGATCGCTCTCCGGCTGCTGCGCCTTCGCCCAGGCCGCCTTGAACGCGCTGATCGCGGGATCGAGCGGCTTGCCGCTCAGGCGATCGTCCTGCCACGCAGCGACGTCGGCCAGCGCCTTGTCCACGATGGGTGCGGCGGCTTCCGTCGCACCCGCCGCAACCGGCACCTTGTAGATCTGGCGCATCGCGACACCGCGACGGTTCTGGATCGCGATCATCGCCTTGTCCATCGAATGGATGGGCTGCGATGCGCTGGCTGCCAGCTTCGCCGCGGACATGTCGTCGTAGGCGGACTTCGCGATGAAGCCCGTCAGCACGGCGCAGGTCAGCACGAACGTGGCGCCGATGACGACGGCCTTCTGGGTGAAGCGGAGCTTCGACATCAGCCGCGTGGCGGGTGCGAGGGCCCGATCGGCGAAGGAGGAGTTGAAACGCATGACAGCCTCGGCGGTAGACCCTTCGTGGGTCGGCTACGTGCGTCATCGGCGTCACGGGGCTGAACTTTAGTGATCGGCGTCGGACTTCCGGCGCGTCGGGAATTCAACACGGGCGCGGGATCGCGGCCGACGGGCGGCGTTATGGGATGTGCATCAAGAAGCTGCGCATCCGGCAAACGAAATGCGACGGGTGCGCTCAAGAACGCAGCGGTATGGCCGTTGTCGGGGTCACGGCGCCACGTACGCGCCGCGTCATCCGTGTCAGGAGAAAAACAATGAATCGTTCCTTCGCGTTCGCGATCGCACTGGCCATGGGTGCCGTGCTGCCGGCCCAGGCGGGCGACCTCACGCCCATCAAGCGCGTCGAGCCGGCGTACCCGCCGGAGGCCGCCCGCGCCGGTACGACCGGTTATGTCGACGTCGAGTTCGAAGTCGATCCGGCCGGCAAGGTCGCTTCGGTGTCGGTCGTCAGCGCCAAGCCGACGCGCACGTTCGAGCAGTCGGCGGTGAAGGCCGTCAAGCAGTGGCAGTTCGCACCGGGCGGCGGCAAGGGCAAGGTTCGCCTGAGCTTCTCCCTGTAATACCGCGCTGCGGACGCCGCCTGCCGCAAGGCGGGCTGGCGTGGCATCGCCACGAAATACCCTTGGATGGGCCGCGCGAGCGGCCCTCTTTTTTTGGTCGGGCGGGGCCGCATCGACGCGACCCCGCAAGAGACGTCGGATCAGAGCGGCGGGTTGTTGCGCAGCGTCGTGCCCGACTGCCGTTGCGCGGCCTGCTGTGCACTCGTCAGCTGCTCGACATCCACGTCCTGCCGCCGCACGGGAACGGTCTGCGTGCTCTGCAGCGTCGACACCCGACGGCGGATATGCAGCTCTTCCTTCAGGACGAGGCGTCGTTCGACCACCAGCACCTCTTCATGCACCGGCACGATGGTCACGTCGCCTTCGTAGCGCACCTCGACGAGCGCATCGACCGGCCGGCCGATCGCGACGCGCTCGATGACGACGTCCTCGCGCTGCAGCGGCATGTCGACGATCTCGTCGTGTGTCTGCGTGACGGTGCGGACGTGCACGACGCCCGTGTCCACGGTCTGCTTGCCGACCTCCAGCTCTTCCTGCACGACGGGCACGACGAGTTCGGGTTCGCGATCGAATGCAGGAGAGCGGGGGAAAATCGGCATGCGACGTCATCGGTGTGCTGTGCGGCATTGCAGTGAACCTGCCGCGTTGTAAACCGATGGCGAAATCCGATGCATCGCTGCGCACGTCGCTCGACTACGGCCGGCGTCGATTAAGCAACCCGTCTTCGCTGAATACCGTCGCTTCGTCCAATAAAAAAGCCGCGACGTCGCCGCCGCGGCTCATGCATGAAAGGGGACTGCTGGATCAGGCGGCGATGGCCTGCTCGACGAGACCCATCTCCTCGCTCGTCATCAGGCGTTCGATGTCGAGGAGTATGAGCATGCGTTCGTCGACGACGCCGAGGCCCGTGAGGAACTTGCGATCGATCGCGGAGCCGAGGTCCGGCACGGTGCGGACCTGCGAGGGTTCGAGGCGCAGCACGTCGCTGACGCCGTCGACGACGATGCCGATCGTGCGGCCGGCGACGCTCAGCACGATCATCACGGTCGTGTCGTCGTACGTCGCGTTCGAAAGCTGGAACTTCAGGCGCATGTCGACGACGGGGACGATGAGGCCGCGCAGGTTGATCGCGCCCTTCACGAAGTCGGGCGCACCCGGCAGGCGGGTGACCTGGTCGTAACCGCGGATCTCCTGCACCTTCAGGATGTCCACGCCGTACTCCTCGCTGCCGAGGGTGAACGTGAGGTACTCGTGGTCGGTGATGGCCGCGGCGTCGTGGATGGTTTCGGTGCTCATGATGCGTTCCTGTGACTGCGCGGGTTACGCCGCGTCCTTCATGCGGATGTGCTGCGCGAGGCCGTCGGCGTCGACGATCAGCGCGACGCGGCCGTCGCCGAGGATCGTCGCGCCGGAGACGCCGGCCACCTTGCGGTAGTTCGACTCGAGGTTCTTGATCACGACCTGCTGCTGGCCGATGAGCTCGTCGACTTCCAGCGCGATGCGCTTGCCTTCGCTTTCGACCACCACCGCGATCGCGGGCGTGTCGAGCATCGCGGAGGTGCCCGGGCCGAGGCCATACTGCTCGGACAGGTTGACCATCGGGATGTAGTCGTCGCGCAGGCGCAGCACGCGATCGCCGCCGCCGATGGTGCGGACTTCGTCATCCTTCGGCTGCAGCGATTCGACGACGACGTTGAGCGGCAACACGAACACTTCGCTGCCCACCGCGACGGTCATGCCGTCGAGGATGGCGAGCGTAAGCGGCAGGCGGATAGTCATCGTCGACCCCTTGCCCGTCACGCTGCGGATGTCGACGCTGCCGCCGAGCGCCTGGATGTTCTTGCGCACCACGTCCATGCCGACACCACGGCCTGACACGTCGGTGAGCTTGTCGGCGGTGGAGAAGCCCGGGTGGAAGATCAGCTCCCACACCTGCGCGTCGGTCGGATTCTCGGCGAGCGGAAGATTGCGCTCGATCGCCTTCGCGAGAATCTTGTCGCGGTTGAGGCCGCGGCCGTCGTCGGTGACTTCGATGACGATGTGGCCGCCCTGGTGCATTGCGGTGAGCGAGATGGTGCCCGTCTCGTCCTTGCCCGCGGCGCGGCGATCCTCGGGCAGCTCGAGGCCGTGGTCGATCGAATTGCGGATGAGGTGAACGAGCGGATCGACGATCTTCTCGATCACGCCCTTGTCGAGTTCGGTCTGCTCGCCGACGGTCTTCAGGCGCACCTTCTTGCCCAGGCGCGTCGCGAGGTCGCGCACCATGCGCGGGAAGCGCGAGAACGCGAAGTCGACGGGCAGCATGCGCACCGACATCACCGCTTCCTGCAGGTCGCGCGAGTTGCGCTCGAGCTGGTTGATGGCAGCGAGCAGGCCTTCGTACTTGACCGGATCGAGGCCGTCGGCGCGCTGCTGCAGCATCGCCTGCGTGATCACGATCTCGCCGACGAGGTTGATGAGCTGGTCGATCTTGGTGACCGCGACGCGGATCGAGCTTTCCGCCGCGCCACTGCCACCGGCCGCCGCGGCATGCGGATCGGCCTGTGTCGTTTCCGCCGCGGCCGGCGCGGCTTCCACTTCAACGACTTGGGGTTCGACCGCTTCGATCGAAAGATCGCACTGGTCTTCGACCCATGCGAACACGTCGTCAATGGCCGCGCGCTTGACCGTGCCGGGCAATTCGAACGACCAGCCGAGGTAGGCGTTGACCGGATCGAAGGCACCGAACTTCGGCAGCGTGTCGTCGAAGCAGACGATGTCGCGCGCGCCGAGGTCGGCGAGCTCGCGCAGCATGCGCAGCGGGTCGTTGCCGCTCATGAAGAGCGACTCGAACGGGCGGAAGCTGATGCGCCAGCACTCGGGGCCATCGCTCTTGGGCCTGGCGGCCGCGGCGGTCGGCATCGTCGGCGCGACGCCGGTCAGCAGTGTGTCGAGTTCGCGCTTGCTGGCGTCGATGGCGGCCTGGTCGAGCGCACCGCCGTTCTCGGCGTATTGCAGCATGCCGCGCAGCACGTCGACCGACGGAAGCAGCACGCTCACCGCGGCGGAATCGAGATGACGCTTGCCGGCGCGGGCTTCGTCCAGCAGCGTTTCCATCACGTGCGTGAAGTCGCTGATGTACTTGAAGCCGAACGTGCCGGCGCCGCCCTTGATCGAGTGGGCGGCGCGGAAGATCGCATTGATCGTGTCGGCGTCGGAACGCCCCGCCTCCATGCCGAGGAGACCGGACTCCATCGTGTCGAGGCCTTCGCGGCTTTCCTCGAAGAACGCCGCGTGGAACCGGCTCATGTCCATGGGGACGACAACTCCTGACGCTTAGCCGAGGACCTTGCGGACCGTCGCGAGCAGCTGCTCCGGATCGAACGGCTTCACCAGCCAGCCGGTCGCGCCCGCGGCGCGGCCTTCCTGCTTCTTCTCCGGGCCGGATTCGGTGGTGAGCATGAGGAGCGGGGTGAAGCGGTAGTCCGGCAGCTGGCGCAGGTTGCGGATCAGCTCGATGCCGTCCATGCGCGGCATGTTGACGTCGGTGACGACCGCATCGAAACGACGCGTCTTCGCGATGTCGAGCGCGGCCTGGCCATCCTCGGCTTCGCTGACGTTGAAGCCGCCGGAGGACAGCGCGAACGCGACCATCTGCCGCATGGAAGTGGAATCGTCGACGATCAGCAGTTGCGCGCTCACGCAATATCTCCGTTTACAGCTTGAGGGTTTTCGACACCCAGGCTCACCGCAAGCGCGAGCTGGCGCGCGGCGTTGACCAGGGCAGGGGATGCAAGGGTGAAGACAGTGCGGCGACCGGCGCCCGCGCGATCGCGCACGAACGCATGCAGCAACTGCAAGCCGGCGGCATGCACGCGCTGCACCTGGTCGGCGACGATCGAAACGGGTTCGTCGTCTTCGAGATGGGGCAGCAGCACCTGCTGCAGATCGCCCACGTGCTCGATGCCGAGATCGGATTGGAGGCTCAGTTCGGTCATGACGCACCTCGCCGCGGAAAGGGTTACGACCGATTTAACGGCCCCGTCGCGGGCGACTTGAGGTGGGGGGAGTGGGGGTGTTGTGGGAGGGCCGTCGCACTTCGTTGCGGGCGTGGCGCGGGCGGGGCGCGCGCCGCCACGCAGCCGGCGGTGGGGCGGCCATTCGTTGTCCGTGACTGCGACGCGGGTCGCGTCATTTGGCGCGTGAAGCGAAGGCAAGGGCGTTTCGTGCGCTGGCGCGCCCGAGTTACTTTCTTTGCTGGTGCAAAGAAAGTAACCAAAGAAAGCACCCTCCTCGACGAATCTACAGCTCGCGCTCGGGCGGCACTGTCCGGATCGCCACACTCGGCATCCTGCCTCGGGTGGCGACGGCCGACATCGTGTCGGCCGCCCCTTCGGGGTCTCCACGGTTGGCATCGGCTGTCGATGCCGTCTGAAGCAAGAACCACTGCGAGTGAGGTCGGTGAACCTTCAGACCTCCTCTTGAACGCGCGAGGAGGGAGAAGCGAGGCGAAGTCGATTAGTCGAACAGCGCGTCCGCGTCCAGCAGCACCGTCGGGGCGTCCGTCACGCGCGCCACGCCGAGCGTCGGGCCCGGGTCCGCGCCGAGCAGCGGCGGTTCGACGTGCTCGCGCTCCAGCGACACCACATCTTCCACGCAGGTCACCAGCACGCCGATCAGTTCGTCGTCGCGTTCGATGACGACCACGCGGGAGCGTTCCTCGATGTGCACCGCGCCGACATCGAGCCACAACCCGAGATCGAACACCGGCACGATGCGGCCGCGCAGGTTCATCACGCCCAGCACCGAATGCGCAGCGCCGCGCATGGCCACCACCGGCGCGACGCGCACCACTTCCTGCACGCGCAGCAGTTCGAACGCATACGAATCGCGGCCCACGCAGACGCGAAGCCAGCGATTGCCGCCGGTCGCCGTGCGTGCGCGGCCGGGCGCTGCGGCGACCGGCACGCGCGGAATCGGCGCGATGGGCGTCGTCGCGGCGAAGGCTTCGAGCGACGGCAGAGCGCGCGCGGGCGACGGTGCGGGCGCCGGATGCACGACCGGCGGGTCGACGGACGTCGCACGTGCAACCGGCGCGACGGACTCGAACGCGGCAACGGACTCGGCGACGTGCGCGGAGGCCATGACCGGCGATGCGTCCACATCCCCCGTCAATTCGATTGCGGCGACGGCTTTCGCCTCGCTCATGTGCGGCGGAGCGTCGGTGTCGGTCGCTGTCGAGGGCGTCGGTAGCGCAGCAGCAGCCACCGCGGCAGGCGCGGGCTGCGCGCCGAGCAGTTCGTCGAGATAGGCGTCGATGGGGGCCATGTCAGGCGGCCTCGCATTCAAGGGAAAGGGGATCGAGGAGCCACTGCAGCGCCTCGCGATAGGCATCGGCGCCGCGGCTCGCGAGCGTCGCGCCGGTCGCGACGGCCATCGCATCGCGCAGCTTCGTGTCGACCGGAATCGCGTCCGGGCTGACGTGGTCGCCGTAGGTCTCGCGCAACTGCTCGAGGCTGTGCTGGCCTGAGCGCGTGCGCTTGTCGTGGAGCGTCGGAATGATCGCGCGTGGCAGCGGGCGACGACGCGAGCGCTCGACCATGTCGGCCGTGCGCAGCATGTCGCGCAGGCCGTGCAGCGCGAGCGGATCGGTCTGCGTCGGCGCGACGAGGCGATCGGCCGCGGCGAGCGCGTTGACCATCAGCAGGCCGAGCGTCGGCGGGCAGTCGAGCAGGGCGTAGTCGTAAACGTCGCGTGCGGCATGCAGTGCGCGGCCGAGCGCAAGTCCGAGCCCGGCCTGGCTCGCGCCGCGCCGTTCCAGCGTCGCCAGCGACGGCTGCGCCGGGCAGAGCGACAGACGCTCGACCGGCGTCGTCCGCGCAAGGCGCGACAGCATCTGCGTCGCGTCGGTGAAGAGTTCGTACGAGCCTCGCGGCGGCGGATCGACGGGAATGCCGAACGCATGCGACATCGACGCATGCGGGTCGAGATCGACGAGCAGCACGCGATAGCCGGCGTCGACGAGGCCGCGTGCGAGGCAGAGCGTCGTCGTCGTCTTACCGACGCCGCCCTTCTGGTTGGCGATCGCCCAGGTCTCCATCAGCCGGTCCTCCCGTCGGGGTGGATGTCGCCCGCGACGCGCGTGCGCGTGTCGGCGCCCGTCACCGCATCGGTGCCCTGGCCGGCCGGCAGGATGACGAGCATCACGCGGCGATTCGCGTTGCGGCCTTCGGGCGTGGTGTTGTCGGCGACCGGCTGGAATTCCGCGTAACCCGTCATCGACAGGCGCGACGGCGCGATGCCGGCATCCGCCATCACGTGCAGCACGCTCGCGGCGCGCGCCGCAGAGAGTTCCCAGTTCGACGGGAACTGCGCGCTCGCGATCGGCTGGTTGTCGGTATAGCCCTCGACGCGCAGTGCGTTCGGCTGGTCGCGGAGCACGTCGGCGACTTTGCGCACGGTGTCGATCGCGAGCGCGCTCGGCAGCGCGGAGCCGCTGGTGAACAGCAGGTCGCTCTGGATCTCGACTTCGAGGTAATCGCTGCCCTGGCGCACGTGCACGAGCTTCTGCTGCACGAGGCCCGCAAGCGCATCGCCGATGCGGTCACCGATGCCCTGCAGCTGCGCGCGCATCGCCTTCTCGCGCGCGGCATGTTCCGCCGGTGTTTCGGCGACGTTGGGATGCAGGCGCGGCACGTCGACCGGCGCCGCACGCGTCGGGCCGGGTGCACCGGCGGTCGCGAGCGAAGGGCGGTCGTAGTCCGAACCGCGCAGCTGCGTGCGGCCGAGCTGCACCGGTGTCATCGACTTCGGCGGGCCGCCGAATGCGGTCGAGAGCGAGTCGGCGACCGCACGGTATTTACCCGCGTTCACCGACGAGATCGCGTACATCACGACGAAGAACGCGAGCAGCAGCGTGATGAGGTCGCCATAGGGAATGGCCCAGGCCTCGTGGTTCACGTGCTCTTCGTGGGCGAAGCGGCGCGCCATCAGTGCAGATAACCTGAGAGGCGCGATTCGATGTTCCGCGGGTTCTCGCCCTGCGCGATCGCGATCAGGCCTTCGATGATCATCTCGCGCTCCGTCGCCTGCGCATTGATCACGCCCTTCAGCTTGGACGCCATCGGCAGCAGCATCAGGTTCGCCGAACCGATGCCGTAGATCGTCGCGGTGAATGCGGCCGCGATGCCGTGGCCGAGATGACTCGGGTCGGCGAGGTTCTTCATTACCGCCATCAGGCCGAGCACCGCGCCGATGATGCCGAGCGTCGGCGCGTAGATGCCCATGCCCTCGAACACCTTCGCCGCCGCCATGTCGCGATGCTGCTGGCTCTGCAGTTCGATCTCGAGCGTCTGCCGGATCTGTTCCGGTTCGCTGCCGTCGACCACCATCTGCAGGCCCTTGCGCAGAAAGTCGTCGCGCACGCCGGGAAGTTCGGGTTCGAGGCCGAGCAGACCCTGGCGACGCGCGGTGTTGCTCCACTCGAGGAGACGACGGATCTGCGCATGGCCGTCGCGCACCGGCGGCTGGAATACCCAGCGCACGATCTTCATCGCGCGACGGAACGTCGCCATCGGCGTCTGCACGAGGATCGCAGCGAGTGTGCCGAGGATCACGATCACGAACGCCGCCGGCGACCACAGCCCGGCGATGCCCGCGCCCTTGAGCACGCTGCCGCCCACGAGAGCGGCCAGCGCGAGCACGACGCCGATGAAGGAGAGCCTGTCCATCGGTGTTGTTAACGGATGGCACGCCAGCTTTCTTGAGCCGCCCGGCGTGCCCCATTCGGCGACGCGGCGCGCGTTTCGGGCGGTGACGGCCCATCTCGACTGCCTATCATTGGGCGTCCATGGAGGAGGCAGCCGAGTGACGAGAAGGATGCTGGCCGCAGGTGGTGCCTTGGTGGCCGTCGCCGCCGTATTGATCGTATGGCGCCCGCTGCCCTTCGTTTCCGGCGCGACGGGGCGCTCCGCGTCGGACCCGGCCCAGCGTCACGCTGAAGGCAGCAAGGCCGACGGGCGGCGCTTCGACGCGCCGCTTCCCGAAGGTCCGTTCGATTCGGTCCGGCAGGAACTGACCCGCCGCGCCACCGCCGGCGATCCCGCGGCGGCGTACCACTTGGGCCGTGTGCTGGCGCAGTGCCATCGTTACAAGCCGATCGCCGATAACGAGTTCGCCCGCATGGCCGCGCGAGCCATCGGTTCGCTGCGACACATCCTCCCGGGCGGGCAAGGCGAGGAGACGCTCCTGATGAATGCGGTGATCGAGGCCAAGCCCGAGATGGACGACCTGTGCGCAGGCACAGACGGCGTCCGTGCGAAGAACGAGGCGGATGAAGCGGCGCGCTGGATGGCAGCCGCGGCCGAGGCGGGCGATCCGCGTGCGATGGTCGACTACGCAGACGTGGCGTTCGCCGCGTTTCCCACTTCGGTTGCGGTGATCGATCACGCGGCCGAGGTCGCGCAGCGCCGGGAACGTGCGCGCGCGTGGTTGTTGGAGGCCCGCCGTGCCGGGAACGTGGAGGCGATGCTCGGACTCGCGAAGGCTTACGCGCTCGGCACGCTCTATCCGCAGGACCGCGAGCGAGCGCTCGGCTGGCTGCTGGCCTACCGCGACGCGCGCGGCGAACACCGCGTGGGGCCCGCAGCCATCGCGTTCACGGAGTACCAGATGCGCAAGGGACTCGACGCGGCCGCGCAGGAACGTGCCGCGCGTTTCGCTCGATCCGTTGCGGCACCGGGAGCGGCTCGATGAGGCGCGCGCTTATGGTCCTTCCGATGGCAGCGCTCATTGCCGCTGCGGCTTACGTCGGGTTCCGGTTTCGCGGGGGCCGCGACGTCCAGCCCGCCGCCGCGGTTCGCGGTACTGCGGTTGCGGGGGTGCGACCCGCACGGCCGTCGCCACGCGACATGGAGGACGCGCGTCGACGCATGGACGCGATCAGGAAAAGCATTGCGAACGCGCCGGCCGCGCCTGCGCCCGATCCCGGTTGGGAGCGACCGTTCGCGGAGGTGGAGCCGAGCCTGCGCGTCCGTGCCGAGGCAGGCGACATCCGGGCCGCGACCACGCTCGGTCTCCGCGCCGCCCGGTGCCACGCGCTCCTGGGTGACAGGCCGCGCGAGGACATCGTCGAGCAGTGGCAGGAGGCGCTCGCGCATCGGTCGCCTATCGCAAGGAACGAGGACGTGCGACGGCGGAACATGGAAGACGCGATGAAGCGCGAGCTCGCGGCTTACGACGACTGTGCAGCGGTCGGCGCCGCACGCACCGCGGATTACCTCGTCTGGCTCGAGCGCGCAGGCCGCGCGGGAGGGCTCCCCGCGCAGGTAGCGTTCGCGCAGCATGCGCTCGACGCGTGGTCAACGCCCGAGTCCATGGTGTCGCAGATCGAGGAAGCGGCGCGGCGGCGATCACTCGCGCGCGGTTGGCTGGAAGCGCAGATTGCGAACGGCCGGGAAAGCGCGCTCGCCGTCTACGCCGATCCGCTGTCCGGCAAACAGTCGCTCTACGCAGGCGATGTCGAACGCGTACAGACGTACAGCTACGTACTCGAGTTGGTGAGGAGCCGCCGTATCGGCGACTTCGACCGTCTCTGGGCTGAGGGTCCGCGCCCGTACGGCACGGATCTGACCCCCGCGCAGTGGCGCCGCGTAGCGGATGAGGGTCGCCGGATCTACCAGCTGTCGTTCAAGAACGCGCCGCTGTATCCCGACTAGGCGCATCGCGTCGGGATATCCGCTGTCCGAATTGCGCGGCACCGCTGCATCGCATGCGAACGCAGCGTCTTGTCGATCAGCCGTTCACCACCGCCCGCCGCGTCCGCACACCGGTTTCGTGCAGCGAATCGACGTCGAGGATCAGCGCCATGCGGCCGTCGCCGATCAGGCTGGCGCCCGCGTAGCCGGCCAGGCCGCGCAGGGTGCGGGGCAGGGCCTTGATGACGACTTCCTCGCGGCCGCGGACGCGGTCGACGAGGAGCACGAAGCGCTGCTCACCGGCCTGCAGGACAACGCCGGTCGCGGCGCCGTTCTCGCACGGGTCGAGGCCGAGCCAGGTGCGAAGGTCGAGCACGGGCGTCGGCTGTTCGCGAAGGTCGAGCACGCTCTGGCCGTCGATCCACATCGCATTGCCGCCGGTGTGCGCCAGCACTTCGACGACGCGCACGAGCGGAAGCGCGTAGACGTCGCCGTCGATTTCGACGAGCAGCGTCGGCAGGATGGCGAGCGTCAACGGCACTTTGATCGCCATGCGCGTGCCGCGGCCGATCTCGGAATGGATCTGCACGGTGCCGGCGAGCTCGCGGATCTTGCTCTGCACGACGTCCATGCCGACGCCGCGACCGGAGAGATCGCTCACTTCCGACTTCGTCGAGAAGCCCGGCAGGAAGATCAGCTGCAGGCATTCGTCGGCGGTGAGGCGCGCAGCGGCTTCGGCGTCGATCAGGCCCTTGCGGATCGCGCTCTCGCGGATCTTGTCGGGATCGATGCCGGCACCGTCGTCGCGCACTTCGATCATCACGTGATCGCCTTCCTGCTGCGCGGAAAGACGCACGTTGCCCTGCTCGTTCTTGCCTGCGGCGCGACGCACGTCGGGCGCTTCGATGCCGTGGTCGATCGCATTGCGCACGAGGTGCACCAGCGGATCGGACAGGGCTTCGACGAGGTTGCGATCGAGTTCGGTTTCCGCGCCGATCACTTCGAGTTCGACCGACTTCTTCACCTGGCGCGCGACATCGCGCGCCAGTTTCGGGAAGCGCGAGAACACGCGGCCGACCGGCTGCATACGCGCCATCATCACGGCGGACTGCAGGCGCGACGTCGCGGCGTCGAGTGCGGTGACCGCACGATCGAGGTCTTCATCGCGCAGACGTGGCCGAATCGTCTTCAGGCGATTGCGCGCGAGCACGAGTTCGCCGACGAGGTTGACCATCGCGTCGAGTCGGCGCACGTCGACGCGCACCGTCGTTTCGCCGGCGTCGTTCGCGGCCGGGCTGCGACGTCCGCCCGCAACGGGTTCCGGACGCGCGACCTGGGTGGGAGAAGGCGCAGGGGCGACGGCAGCCGGTGGCGGTGCTTCGGACACCACCACGGCGCCGGGGAGCGCCCCCTTGCCATGGAACGCATCGAGCAGTGAATCGAAATCGAGATCGTCGAGGTTGTCGGGCAGGTCGCTCGCGGTGACGGCCGGAGCCGCTGCGGCATGCGAACCGCCGTGGCCGTCGACGTGCATGCTGTCGAGCAGGCCCTGCGGCACGTCCGGCAATGCGCGGCCCTGCGCGACGCATTCGAGCATGTCGGCGAGCAGGTCGATCGCCTGCTGCGCGCCATCGAATGCGAACCCGTCGAGCGGCATCGTGCCGTTGCGCGCGACGTCGAGACGATCCTCGACGGCGTGGCACAACGTCACCATCGGCGGGAAGTCGAGGAAGCCCGCGCCGCCCTTGATGGTGTGGAAACCGCGGAACACGGTGTTGAGCGCGTCGCGATCTTCCGGCGCGCGTTCGAGCACCACCATCTGCTCGCCGAGCTGGTCGACGATCTCGCGGGCTTCGACGAGGAAGTCCGCGCAGATCTCGCTCATGCCGTCGGTTGCGCTCATGCCGTCAGATTCCGTGCGTCAGAGACCCAGCGCCGACAGCAGTTCGTCGGCGTTGTCCTGCGTGGCAGGCGTCGGATCGACGCCGGCGACCGCCGGCCCGTGGCCGCGGTTGTTGTTCGCGTTGAGGTGCAGCGGTTCGTGCGCGCTGCCGACGATGTCGCCGAGACCGGTGTGCACCGCGCGCACCAGTTCGACGACGCGCAGGATGATCTGGCCCGTAAGGTCCTGGTAACCCTGCGCGATCGACATCTCGGAAAAGCGCGAGCGCAGACCGGCAAGGGCGTCGCGCTGCGCATCGCTCTGCGGTTCCGGCAGCGCATTGAGCAGGCGGCCGCATTCGTCGATCAGGTCGAGCGTGCGCATGCTGGACGATTCGGTCAGCTGCACCACGTGCTCGAGGCGCGCACACGCGTCCGGCAGCGAAGCCGCGCCGGCGTTGCGACCGTCGTCACCGAGCGCGACCGCGAGCTCGCGCGCGAGGCGCACGATGCCCTGCACCAGCGGCTGCGTGCGCCACGAGACGAGGCCGTCGATAGCGGCGCGGCAGCCGGCGTCGTCACCGCTTTCCAGCGCGCGCAGCGCCGACTGCAGCGTTTCGACGATGGCGTCGCGTTCGGGCGAGACGACCGCGGCCGCCGCGTTCATGCCGCGGCCTCGATGCGCTCGAAGATCTTGGTCAGCTTGTCGCTCAGCGCACCGGCGGTGAACGGCTTGATGACGTAGCCATTCACGCCCGCCTGTGCGGCTTCGATGATCTGCTCGCGCTTGGCTTCGGCGGTGACCATGAGCACCGGCGTCTTCTGCAGCGCGGCGTCGGCGCGGATGTGCTTGAGCAGGTCGATGCCCGGCATGCCAGGCATGTTCCAGTCGGTGATCACGAGGTCGAACTTGGCCTTGCGCAGCTCGACGAGCGCGCTGTTGCCGTCTTCGGCTTCGGTGGTGTCGAAGAACCCGAGGTCGTTGAGCAGGTTCTTGACGATACGGCGCATCGTCGAGAAGTCGTCGACGATCAGGATCTTGATGTTCTTGTCCATGGACGGGTTCCGGGCGGTCCTTGGGGAGCTATCGGCTCGTGGGGGGAGTTCTTGAGTGGCGCCGCGGGCGAAAATGGCGTGCGACGGATCACGGCGCGTCGCGACGCGGAAGACCATTCGCTTGCTACAACCGCCAACCGCGTCACATGTGGACGTCGGCGCCGTTGGCCGGGCACGTAGCGCCAGCGAATCGGGACCGCATCACGCGTCACCGGGCAGGGCTTCACCCCACCCGTCGCGATCGCTTAGGCCGCAGCGTGCTCGGTCGCCGTGTCGCGCCAGTCGCCGAGGCGACCGCGCAGGCGCAGCATCGCCTGGCCGTGGATCTGGCAGACGCGCGATTCGCTGATGCCGAGCACCGCGCCGATCTCGCGCAGGTTCATTTCCTGCTCGTAGTACAGCGACAGCACCAGCTGCTCGCGCTCGGGCAGGTTGCCGATGGCTTCGCCGAGCGCCTGGCGGAACACGGTGTGTTCGAGTTCGCGCGCCGGCGTGAGGTTGCAGCTGGCCGCGAGGCGCGGTTCGCCGTCGAATTCCTCCATCTGCTCGTCCAGCGAGAGCAGCTGGCCGCGCGAGGCGTCTTCGAGCATGTGGTGGTAGTCGTCGACCGAGACGCCGAGCACTTCGGCGATTTCCGCCGAGTTCGCCGCGCGACCGTTCGCCTGTTCGACCTGGCGCGTCGCCGCGACCACGTCGCGATAACGACGATGCACGCTGCGCGGCACCCAGTCGCCACGACGGATCTCGTCGATCATCGCGCCGCGGATGCGGATCGAGGCATACGTCTCGAACGCCGCGCCTTGGTCGGCCTGGAAGTTCTTCGCCGCTTCGATCAGGCCGAGCATGCCGGCCTGGATAAGGTCGTCGACTTCGACGCTCGCGGGCAATCGCGCGGCGAGGTGGTGCGCGATGCGACGCACGAGTTCGCCGTGGCGAACCACGATCGCGTTGGCGTCGAACCCGTCGCTCGCGCTGCGGGTCTGCTTGTAGGCGTTGGCCTTCACTGCAGTGGCGGTCGTACTCATGCGGTCGCGCTCCGCGCCGTCGGAATCAGGCGTTCCATGAAGAATTCGACGTGGCCGCGCGGGCCCGCCGGTGTCTGCCACTTTTCGGCGCGCTTGGCGATCTCGCGGAACGCCATCGACGACGGCGCGGCCGGGAAGGCGTCGACGACGGCCTCCTGGCGCTGCACGGCGCGTCGCAGCCATTCGTCGCGCGGAATCGCGCCGAGGTAGTTCATCGTCACGTCGAGGAACTTCGACGTGACGCGTTCGAGCTTGTCGTACAGCTGGCGGCCTTCGCTCGGATGACCGACCTGGTTGGCGAGCACCTGCACGCGGGTGACGCCGCGTTCGCGCGACAGCACCTTGATCAGCGCGTAGGCGTCGGTGACCGACGCGGGTTCGTCGCAGACGACGACCACCACGTCCTGCGCGGCCTGGCAGAAGGTGAGCACGCTGTCGGCGATGCCGGCGGCGTTGTCGACCACCATCACGTCGATCGGCACGTCGAGTTGCGAGAACGCGTGCACCAGGCCGATGTGCTGCGCCGGCGTGAGTTCGGTCATGTGGCGCTTGCCGCTGGCGGCGGGCACCACGAGCAGGCCGTTGGGGCCTTCGATCAGCGTGTCGGCGAGGTCGCAGCGGCCGGCGAACACGTCGCTCAGCGTGAAGCGCGGCGACAGGCCGAGCATCACGTCGACGTTCGCGAGACCGAGGTCGGTGTCGAGCAGCAACACGCGCTGACCGGAGTTCTGCAGCGACATCGCGAGGTTGACGCTCACCGACGTCTTGCCGACGCCGCCCTTGCCGCTGGCGACCGCGATGACGCGGACGGGGCCGGCAGGATCGTTGGCGGAGGCCATGCGCGTGGCGGCGATGGGATCAGGCGACGACATGGCGGTCCTCGGTGGCGAGCGGGTTGTCGGCGGCGCGACGGAGTTTTTCGATCTGGAGCACGAGTCGCGAGGCATCCGCGGCTTCGAGGTCGGCCGGCACCTGCTGGCCTGCAGTCGTATATGCAAGGGACAGGCCATGCTTGATGGCCACCGACACCGCGCTGCCGAGGCGACCGGTTTCGTCGAGCTTCGTCAGCACGACCGCTTCCGGCGCAGCCATGCGGTAGCGACGCACGGCTTCCGACATGTCCTGCTGCTGCAGGTTGGCCGGCAGCACGAGCAGCGAGCGCAGGTTGCGCGTGGCGCGCAGCCACGTGACCTGGCCGAGCAGCGCCTTGTCGCGCGCCGCGTAGCCCGCGGTGTCGACGAGCACGAGCGGGTAGTCGACGAGTTGGTCGAGCGCGTCGGTCAGGCCTTCGGGGCCTTCTGCTTCGCACACGGTGATGCCGAGCTTGCGACCCAGCGCGTGCAGCTGTTCGCGCGCACCCGGGCGTTCGACATCGGTGGTGACGAGCGCGACGTCGCGGGCGCGGTGGCGCTGCGCGAAACGTGCGGCGAGCTTGGCGAGCGTGGTCGTCTTGCCGGCGCCGGTGGGGCCGATCAGCGCGAACACGCCGCCGTCTTCGAGCGGTTCGGAACGCGCGATGGTGAGCATGCGCGCGAGTTCGGCGAGCAACGGCGCCTTGACCTTCGCCGGCTCGAGCTTGGGATCGATGCGCGACGCGATGGTCTGCGCGAGCGTGTCGTCGATGCCGTAGGCCTGCAGCGTTTCGAACGCGAGCGCACGCGCCGGCGAACCGCGCAGGCGCTCGAGGCCGAACTGGCCCATCTGGCGTTCGATCATCTGGCGCATCGACGCGAGTTCGTTGCGCATTGCGACGATGGTCGGATCTTCGGACTGGTTGACGACGAGCTGCAGGGTCGGCGGCGCGGCGACGGTGACGATCTGCTGCGGCGCCGTCGCGATGACCGGCGCCGGCGCCTGCACCGCGGCCATCTCGGCGAGCGGATCGAACGCATCGACATAGGTCTGCGGTGCGCGCGGCGCGGCGACGGGTGCCGTGGCGACGAGTTCGGCGAAGGTCGGCTCGGTGGCGGCGATCGTTTCGACGACCGGCGTCGCGATGACGACGGGTTCGACGACTGGTGCGATGGCCACCGGCGCCGGGATCTCGACGATCTCGACGTCGACCACCGTCGGCGTTTCGACGGCGGCGGCGACCGGCGCTTCGACGACGTCGTCGAGCGAGGCGGCGGCTTCGACGTGCGCCTGGGCGCGCGTCTGCACGTATTCGGCTTCGGCCTGCGCGAGTTCGGTGGCGCGCGAGCTGAACGTGGCGGTCGGCTCGTCCTCGTCGGTGAGGCGGCGGAGCAGGGCGCGGAAATCGTCGCCGGCGCGCGTCGACTTCGCTTCGGCGTGTTCGGGCTTGGGCTGCGGTGCGGCTTCGACCGCCGGCGCGGGCTTGCGCAACATCGACGACAGTGCCGGCGCCGGCTTTTCGGCGTCGGCCATCGCGGCGCGGGCGCGTTCGGCGAGGGCGCTGCGCGTGGCCGCGGCCTGCGGCGTGTTGCTGGCGAGCGCCGCGATCATGGCGTCGGCGCGGGAAATCGACTTCGGGGCGTCCGCGTTCGCGGCGACCGTCTCGAGCTGGCGGGTGCGCAGCGGCGCGGCGGCGAAGGCCGGCATCGTGTCGAGCGCGGTGACCGGGCGCTCCGGCTCCTCGGCGGCGTTGCGCAGCGCCTGCTGCACCAGCGCCTCGTCGTAATCGGTGGCGGCCACGATCTCGATGCCGCCGTGCACCGGCTTGTTCGACAGGATGACGGCGTCGGGGCCGTGCTCCTCGCGCACCATCTTCAGGGCGGTGCGCATGTCGGGGGCTACGAAACGCTTGATTCTCATTGCGTCGGTCTCGAAACGTGTGGCCGGTGGCTGACGTCAGGACGTGTGCAATGGGCGTGCCAGAGCCCTACGACGGGAAAGCGTCGGGCTTGAGCGGCCGTAGGCGTGGTGTTTCGGGACGGACTGCGCGGTTCGGGAGCGTGGGCTCGACCGGCGGCCGACGCGCTCGGAGCGGCGGGCCGCGTCCGTCGTCGCACAACCGCCGCTGGCGCGAACCCGCCACCTCATCGGCGGCCGCCGCTAACGAGCGGCTGAGCCGCCTTTCATGACGCGCTTCGCCGGAGCTGCCCATGGTGGGCACTCACGATCGGAGCGAACCTCATGAGGCTTGAATCCACACAGATTTCGATTGCCCTCGTCGTCCTGCTGGGCAGCGCGGTCGCATGCGCGACCACGCATCCGGCATCGGCGCTCTTGTCGCGGTCGCGTGCGGAACACATCGCGCTCGGGCGCGTGCACGACGGAACGATCAAGAGTGCGGAGCTGGAGACGGAAAAACATCGCAAGGTGTGGTCGTTCGACATCGCGCGCCCGGGCAAGGCCGGCATCACCGAAGTCCTGGTCGACGTCCACTCGGGCCAGATCGTCAGTGTCACGACGGAGACCCCGAAACAGGAGCGCGCGGAGAAGAAGGCCGAGGCAAAGGAGACTGCTCGTCACTAATGCACTCGTCGGTCTCACGCGACGGGTGGCCGGGGTTATCTCGGGCGCCCGTCCTTCTCGAGCCACGTCACCCCGGTTCGCGCGCGACGAGACGTCCGGAATATCAATGGAGCGGGGGACGCGTGCGCTCGTCGACCGCGCAGACTGCCGGCCACGGACCAACGACTGCCGTCGTTCGCACCGCCGAATTGGTGACTACGCCTCGCCCGTAAAACCCGATGGCGCGGACCGGTGCTCGTGCGCGTCGGGCCGAAGCCCATGCGCGCTGGCGTGATGGATCGACTCGAAGGTGAAAGGTTCCTTCCACTGCGTGATGCAGCTCAGCACCGCTGCGACGTCCGACCCGAGGGCCACGCAGTAGCCCTTCAGGCCCAGGGCCGTCAGGAATGGCGTACTCAGGCAGGCCATGTCGAGGTCGGCGTCGCCCACCTCCAACACGCCTTCGAACTCCGCGGGCATCGACCCCCAGAGGTCCAGGGGCAGTACGACCGTCGCGCCATCGTCCCGATGGAAGATCTTCACCCGCATGAATCCTCCTCGCTGCGATATGGGCACCCTAGGGGGGCTGTCTCGGTGCCGTTCGATACGTCGTCGCCGACGTGGACCGCGACGACTTCCTTCACCTCGCTTCGTCGCTCATCGACTAATGTGCGCTACCGCGCATAAGGCCGATGTCGATTCAATGCCGCTTTCCCCCTCCCATGGCGATGGACTGCTAAGCCGTGCGGACCTTGAGATCGAGCTGGCCCGGCTTGCGCTGATGACCGCGCGCAAGCGGGAGTCCGGCGAGTCCGACGCGCGGCTTGTGGCGTGGTTCGAGGAGGTATCGGTCGACCTGATCAACCGCGTCGCGCCGGAGCTGCGCCCATTGGCGATCGAGCGCATCCAGCAGATCGCGGAGTTCAACGGGCGGATGGAGATCACCCGCCTGTCAATTGACGCCTCGACGCTGGGCTTCGGGATGACCTATCTGCTGTCCCGTGACGTCAACGGAAACTGCTGACGCCTGGTCGACGTACGACGACGTCATTACGCGAACGCATCTTCACTGCGACAGCAGCGTGGCGATGTGATCGATATCGACCGGCTTCACCACATGGTGATCGAACCCGGCGGCGCGTGATGCCGCTTCGTCGTGGCGCTGCCCGTAACCACTGAGCGCGATGAAACGACTGGCGGGTTGACGCAGGCGCGTGCGGAGCCGGCCGGCGAGCTCGTGGCCCGTCATGTCGGGCATGCCGACGTCGAGGATGAAAGCGTCCCACTCCGCGCGCTGCTCCAGCATCCCCAGCGCTTCGGCGCCGCTCGCCGCTACGGCGACATCGTGTCCGAGCAATCGCAGCACGCTTGCGAGCGTGTCCGCTGCATCGCGATTGTCGTCGACCACCATGACCGTCCGTTTGGACGCCGACATGCGAGTCGGTGCGGGAATCACGACCGGCTCCTGGTCGACCACGGCGCGCGGAAGCAGGAATTTGAACGTGCTTCCTTGCCCGAGGCCCTCGCTCGATGCGGTGATGTTGCCGCCGTGCGCGCGCACGATGCTGCGCACCAGCGCCAACCCGATACCCAGCCCACCCTGCGTGCGATCGGGCGTGCGTTCCGCCTGTGTAAACAGGTCGAACACGTGCGGCAGCAGCGAGGCTTCCATGCCGATGCCGTTGTCTATCACGTCGATGGATACCTCGCTGGCGGTGACGGCGAGCGCCAGTCGGATCGAACCCGTGGGAGGCGTGTACTTCGCCGCGTTATTCAGGAGGTTCGACACGACCTGCACCAGCCGATGCCGGTCGCCCAGTACGAACGCCGGTCCGCCGGTGGTCTCCACCGCCAGGGTGTGCCGACGCGACTGCATGGTGGGCTCGGTCTGCTCGACGGCGGCCGCGATGACGGCGCGCATGTCCACCGGTTCGCGTTCGAACTCGACGAGCCCACGCGTCACGCGCGAGACATCGAGCAGATCGTCGACGAGCTCGGTCATGTGGGCGACCTGTCGCGAAATGATCTGCGCGGCCTTGTTGACGCGCGCTTCGTCGCCCGGCGCCAGGCGCAGCAACTCCGCGGCCGTACGGATCGGGGCCAGCGGGTTGCGCAGTTCGTGCGCGAGCATGGCGAGGAACTCGTCCTTGCGTCGGTCCGACTGCTCCAGCTCCTGCATCATCCGGCGTCGCTCGGTGATGTCGATCGATGCACCGATCAGGCCGATCACGTTGCCCTGATCGTCGAACCACGGCGCCTTGGTCGATAGCCACGTCGCCGGCGAGCCGTCCGCGAGCTGCACCTCTTCCTCGACCTGCTCGGCGACACCGTTCGCCATGATGCGGCGGTCCGTCGCGATGATCGCCTCCGCCTGCGACCGGTCGGCCAGCAGTTCCAGATCGGTACGACCGATGAACTGCGACTGCGGCACGCCCAGCAGTTCGGCGACGCCACGATTGCCGACGACCAGCCGGCCCTCGCGATCCTTCGCATAGACCACGCCCGGAACCGTCTCGGTGAAAGTGCTCAGCAGCGTGAGCGCGCGATCGCGTTCGGCTTCGACGCGGTGTCGCTCGTCATGGCCGAGCAGCACGCCGGGGAAGCGCACGGGTCGCCCCGTCTCGTCCTTTTCGACGCGCCCGTTCGCCTCGACCCAGGCCCACGTGCCGTCGCGCGTCAGCACGCGGTACTCGCAGCGATAGGCGCCGCCGCGCGCGAGCACATGGTCGATCGCCGCGCTCACGCGCGTGCGGTCGTCGGGGTGGATCGCATCGAATGCGATGCCCAGCGGAATGCCTTCGTGACACGCCTGTTCGTCGAGCCCGAACAGATGGGCGAATCGACCGTCGCCGCTGATGCGGTCTTCCGGGATCAACCAGACCCACGTACCGAGGATAGCGCCCGCATCGAGCGCCAGCTGCACGCGCTCGGCGGCGAGCATCGCGGCCTCGGCCTCCACGCGGCGCTGCGTGATGTCGTGGAAGAACACCGCCAATCCTTCCTCGACGGGGAATGCGCGGATTTCGAACCAGCGCTCGCGCCCGTCTTCGAACCGGTAGTGATATTCGATGCTCTCCGCGCGGCCGGTCGCGCGTGCGCGCAGGTACATCTCGCCGAGCGGCGACTCGAGCGTGCCGGGAAACAGATCCCAGTGCAGTTGCCCGATCAGCTGGTCGCGACGGAGTTGCGTCAACCGTTCGGTGACGGGGTTGACCTCGACGATGTGGAAGTCGCGATCGAACAGGACGAACGCTTCGTCCATGTTCGCCAGCACCTGGCGGTGTCGCGCATCGCTCGCGGACAGTTCGCGTTGCAGCTGCATCTGCGCGGTGATGTCGCTGCATGCGCCGAACATGCCGGCGACCGTGCCGGAGTCATCGCGCACCGGCGCGAAGAAGAACGAGAAGTACGTTTCTTCCGGATAACCGTTGCGTTCGAGCATGAGTCGCATGCTCGAGATATGCACCGGGTCGCCGGCCGCGGCCGCTGCAATGAGCGGTTCGAGCTCGCTGCGGATCTCCGGCCACACCTCGTCGAGGATGTCGCGTCCGATCGCCCGCGGATGCTTGGCGCCGAGGAATGGGACGTAATGGTCGTTGTAGAGGAACGCCCTCGACGGCCCCCAGACGATGTACATCGGCTGGTTCGATGCCAGCATCAACGCGACGAGCGTGCAAAGCGCTTCCGGCCAGGCGTCGACGGGACCGAGCGACGTGTCGTTCCAGTCCATGCTCCGCAGGCGCTCGCCCATCTGACCGCCGCCGGCAAGTACATGCCGTTCCGCATGGGTCATCACTGCTGCCCCCCGGGCCGGCGGCCTTCGTGTGGCCATGATACGGACGTTCCCACGCTGCACGGGGTCTCGCCGGGCCCCAACCGACGACAGGCCGTGCGGTGGCGCGCAGTTTGGGATGGAATCCGTATCTCCACCGACGCGGGAGATTCCGATGAAAGCGTTGCTTGCGAGCGTTCTCGCTGTCGCCGCTGCGGGCGGCGTGCACGCCGATGGTCTCGAATGACAGCTCACCTGCAGACCGTGAGGTGAGCTACAGCTGCGCCGACGGCGAATCGGTGTCGGTCAAGTTCTTCCCGGCGCAGGGCGTGGCCAGCCTCAAGCGCAACGGGCAGGCGATCGAGTTGCAGCAGCAGCCGGTCGCGTCCGGGTTCGCGTACAGCAATGGACCGAACACGATCCGCGGCAAGGGATCGGAGCTCATGCTCGAGATCGGTCGAATGGTGCCTATCGCCTGCAAGGCAACCTGACCGTCCACACGTTCGAATCGCCGTGCCGATTCGCGGCCGAGTCACTCCTCGACTGCGATGCGACCGCCGCGCGTTCGTCGCCAACGACGCGCGTCGACATCGTGCGGCCGGCGACGAGGTCGAGCCCGGACGGTGCTACCGCCTACGATTACTTCGGTAGGCGCGAGTCTCGTGACCCAAGCGAAATTTGTGGCTGCACCGAAATCATCGCGCTTGTGGCGATCACGGACGCCAACAAGACTTGCGGCTGTCGCGATGCATCCATCGCCTGGCCGGAGCCTGCCGTGTCGACCGATCCCTCCATTGCGTCGTCGATTGACGCCATACCCGCCATCGCCGTGGGCGACGGTTGCATCCGCCGCGACCTGCCGACATCCCAGGCGGCGCGTTGGTGGGTGGTCGAGTTCGCGCCCGGCGCGACGTGGCCCCACGTCGATGAGCATCCGGACGGTGAGGATTACGTCGTCCTCGAGGGCGAGGTGATCGAAGGCGATCGGCGTTTCGGCGCGGGCAGCGTGGTCAGCTTCTCGCCGGGGAGCCGGCACCGGCCGCGCAGCGAGACGGGCGCGCGACTGCTCGGCTTCAACGTGGTGGCCGCATGAGCAGCGTGCAGTCGCCGACGCGCCGCCGGTTGCTCGGCGCGAGCGCGCTCGCGATCGCTGCGGCCGCACTGCCACGCTTCGTGCGCGCCGCCGCGCCACCATTGCGCATCCGGCGGCTGGGCTGGGCGGGCCTGCAACTCGAACTCGGCGACGACAGCCTGCTGATCGATCCGCTGAACAACACGGCCGTGTGGGGCGACGCGCTGAAGTCGCCGCTGATGGCGCCGGAGTCGACGCGCGGACAGCAGTTCGCGCTCGTCAGCCACCGGCATCCGGATCATTTCGATGTCGATCTGCTGAGCCGTGTACTCGGTCGCGACGGCGTGCTCGCGTGCCTGCCCGATGTCGCCGAACTTGCTGCGGCGCGCGGGATTCGTACGCGTCCAGCGGAACTGTTCCGCCCGATCCTGCTGGGCGATTTCACGGCGACCCCGGTGCCGGCCTCCGACGGTTACGGCGATCCGCAGGTGTCGTGGGTGGTGTCGGCCGGCGGTCGACGCGTGCTGCATGCAGGCGACACGATGTGGCACGGCGCGTGGTGGCATGTCGGTCGCCAGCTCGGGCCGTTCGACGTCGCATTCCTTCCCATCAACGGCGCGCGCTTCTCATGGCGCCAGCCTGCGAGCGATCAACCCGCGGTGCTCACGCCCGCGCAGGCGGTCGACGCCGCACGCATTCTCGGCGCGCGATGCATCGTGCCGATCCATTACGGCGTGCAGGGTGCCGAAGGCTACGCGGAGCAGCCCGACGTGGAGCGCGAGCTGCGGCGCATCTCGGCGGGCAAGTCGATCGACGTGCAGGTGTTGCAGCCGGGTGACTGGCTGAAATGGAACTGACGCTCGCCGCGACATCGTGCCACGCACCGTGGCGGCGTGATGCGGGCTACTGAGGTAGTGCGGCGGGTACGGCAGGAACTAAGTACAGCAGCATTTCTCATCGTTGATGTCGGTTCTCGGCTGCAAGCGGTCGTTGCGCGCGGCGGCTCGTACGCTGGTGCCCGGACGTCGAGTCCTTTGCGCCCTGACGCGGCATATCGACGTCCGTCTCCAGGTGCGCTTGAAGTGATTCGCGTTCTGCTCCCTTGGCGGATTTGCGCTCGCGTCGTCTAACGAATCGCTAACGCCCGCACCCGACGGGCGGCCGCCGTGCCGCACGGGCCTGCCCTATAAGAGCTCGGCGCGCCACGCGCCGGAGCCCGCCCATGGTCTTCAACTCGCTCACCTTCGCGGTGTTCTTCGTGCTCGTGCTGGCGATGCATTCGCTGCCGCTGGGCTGGACGACCAGGAAGGTCAACCTGCTGCTCGCGAGCTACCTGTTCTACGCCGCGTGGAATCCGCCTTTCATCATCCTGCTGTGGATTTCCACCGTAGTGGACTGGTACGCGGCGCAGGGCCTGGTGCATGCGCAGCGACCGCTCGCGCGCAAGGCATGGATGCTGCTGTCGGTGGTGGTGAACCTCGGCATGCTGGCGTGGTTCAAGTACGGCGAGTTCGCGCTCGACAACTTCGCGGCATTGATGCACTCGCTCGGCGTCGCCTACCAGCCGCCGAAGTCCGACATCGTGCTTCCGGTCGGCATCTCGTTCTACACGTTCGCCACGTTGTCCTACACGCTCGACGTCTACCTGCGCCGCGCGATGCCCGCGCGCAACTTCCTCGACTACGCGCTGTTCGTGACGTTCTTCCCGCACCTCGTCGCCGGCCCGATCATGCGGCCGACCGAGCTGGTGCCGCAGTTCGAGCAGCCGCGCCGCGCGAGCGGCGACGCGATCCGCTTTGGCCTAGCGCTGATGACGCTTGGTCTTTTCATGAAGGTAGTGCTCGCAGATGGTTTCCTCGCGCCGCCGGCAGAAGGCGTGTTCGATGCGAAGACAGCGCCGGGCGCGCTCGATGCGTGGATCGGCACGCTCGCCTTCAGCGGACAGATCTTCTGCGACTTCGCCGGCTACTCCACGACGGCGATCGGCGCAGCGATGTGCCTCGGCTTCGCGATGCCCGACAACTTCCGGTTCCCTTACGCCGCCGTCGGCTTCTCGGATTTCTGGCGACGTTGGCACATCACCCTGTCGTCGTGGCTTCGCGACTACCTCTACATTCCACTCGGTGGCAATCGCCATGGTCCCGCGCGCACCTACATCGCGCTGATGCTGACGATGCTGCTCGGTGGCCTGTGGCACGGCGCGAACTGGACCTTCGTCGCTTGGGGCGGGCTGCATGGTCTGTACCTCGCCGGCGAACGCATGCTGCGCTCGCGCTTTGGACACTGGCGACCCGGGCCGCTCACGTTCTTCGGACTCGGACTGCTCACCTACGCGCTGATCAACGTGACGTGGGTGTTCTTCCGGTCGAAGACGTTCGAAGGCGCGTTCACGATGCTGCGTGGCATGGCGGGCGCGACGCCGCATCCGATGCCGCTGCTGTCGGCGTTCGAGCTGATCGCCGTCGCGCTGATCATGACGTCGATCGTGGCCGTGCACTGGCGCATGCGCGACACCACGCTCGAAGCAGTAGTCGCACGCATCCCGGCACCCGCCATCGCAATCGGCTGGGCGGCCATGGCGTTCGCGGTGGTCGTTGAACAGGGAGAGGGCAATGCCTTCATCTATTTCCAGTTTTGAAGCGCTGCCCAATGCGGTGCGCGCCACTGCTGCAGATCGCCCGGGCGAAGCGCAGCCGGTACCGGTTCGCCCTGTGCCACCCCAGCCGTGGCGTGGCATCGCTGCGACGGCCGTCTTGCTCGCCGTCATCGCGATCGCCGGCTGGGAGTGGCAGATGCGGCGTGTCGGTTTGCGTGCCGGCGACTACGGGATCGAGCTCTCCGGCTGGGCCGCGGCACGCCGGCAGATCGACGTGGGCGATGTACCCGTAGCCATCGTCGGCGACTCGCGCATCCTGTTCGACACCGACCTCGACCGTTTCCAGCAACTCACCGGCGTGCGTCCGTTGCAGCTCGCTCTGCCGGGCTCGAACGCACGACCGGTCCTCGAGGACGTCGCCAACGACCCGAATTTCCACGGCCTGCTCATCGTCGGGCTCGCCGACATGTCGTACTTCCGCGACGGCCTTGGCAACGGAGAGCGCGCGCTCGATCGCTCCCACAGCGAGATGCCGTCGCAACGTACGGGCTACCTGCTGTCGCGGCTGCTCGAGCGCTATTTCGCGTTCATCGATCCCGCATATCGGCTCAGCACGTTGGTCTACACCGCGGATCGCGGGCAGCGACGCGGCGGCGCGTCCTGGTACTACCGCCCGTGGAAGTTGATCCAGGTCGATGAGCGCGGACAGGCGTCGCTATGGTCCAAGATCGAGACCGATCCGCACCTTCGCGCGCAAGCACGCCAAGCCTGGCTCGATATGCCGGGACGTCCGCCGCGGCCGCCGGTCGATGCGAAGACGATCGAGTCCACGCTGGCGAGGACGCAGGCCGCGGTCGCGCGCATCCGTGCGCGCGGGGGTGACGTCGTGTTCGTGCGGCCACCATCGTCCGGCCCGTTGCGTATTCGCGAGGAACAGCGCATTCCGCGGCGGCTCGGCTGGGACGCGTTACTCGCTCGCGCACAGGCTGTCGGCATCCACGTCGACGACCATCCGCAATTGCAGGGGCTCGACATTCCGGAGTGGTCGCACCTGTCGCTGCGCTGCGCGCCGGTCTATACCGATGCTTATGTGCGCCTGCTCGCAGCCTCGACCTCGCGCGTGGCGATCCGGGCCGACGCGCCGTTGCCGCTGACGCCGCGCGACTGCGTGACGGGGTGGCCTGGGCGCGCCGTCGCCGTTGCGGGAAGTTTGTCCGGGCAGTGACAGACCCCGTCGACTTCAGCGCGTCAGCAATTGGATAACCAGTGAACATGGCGTGCGCCGCTGGCCGCGCGGCGACCGCTCATCCGGCCCAGCGCAGCGCGCTGGGCCTTCCGTCGGGCCTGCCGTCATCCGGCCCCCGCCAGCGGCGCGGTCGTTCGCGAGGGCCACGCGGCGATGCCGCGTAAGCGGCCCTCACTCACCCGGCCCAGCGCAGCGCGCTGGGCGTTCCGTCAGGCCTGCGCGGCAGTGCCGCGCAAAGCGCGGCCTGCCATCATCCGGCCCGCGCCAGCGGCGCGGTCGTTCGCGAGGGCCACGCGGCGATGCCGCGTAAGCGGCCCTCACTCACCCGGCCCAGCGCAGCGCGCTGGGCGTTCCGTCAGGCCTGCGCGGCAGTGCCGCGCAAAGCGCGGCCTGCCATCATCCGGCCCGCGCCAGCGGCGCGGTCGTTCGCGAGGGCCACGCGGCGATGCCGCGTAAGCGGCCCTCACTCACCCGGCCCAGCGCAGCGCGCTGGGCGTTCCGTCAGGCCTGCGCGGCAGTGCCGCGCAAAGCGCGGCCTGCCATCATCCGGCCCGCGCCAGCGGCGCGGTCGTTCGCGAGGGCCACGCGGCGATGCCGCGTAAGCGGCCCTCACTCACCCGGCCCAGCGCAGCGCGCTGGGCGTTCCGTCAGGCCTGCGCGGCAGTGCCGCGCAAAGCGCGGCCTGCCATCATCCGGCCCGCGCCAGCGGCGCGGTCGTTCGCGAGGGCCACGCGGCGATGCCGCGTAAGCGGCCCTCACTCACCCGGCCCAGCGCAGCGCGCTGGGCGTTCCGTCAGGCCTGCGCGGCAGTGCCGCGCAAAGCGCGGCCTGCCATCATCCGGCCCGCGCCAGCGGCGCGGTCGTTCGCGAGGGCCACGCGGCGATGCCGCGTAAGCGGCCCTCACTCACCCGGCCCAGCGCAGCGCGCTGGGCGTTCCGTCAGGCCTGCGCGGCAGTGCCGCGCAAAGCGCGGCCTGCCATCATCCGGCCCGCGCCAGCGGCGCGGTCGTTCGCGAGGGCCACGCGGCGATGCCGCGTAAGCGGCCCTCACTCACCCGGCCCAGCGCA
>NZ_SELT01000025.1 GCF_004361065.1 Cognatilysobacter terrigena
GCCGTACACCGCGAGCCTCACCGGCGCGCTGCCGACGGGCATCACGTTCGACGCCGCAACGCGCACGCTGGCCGGCACGCCGACGCAGTCCGGCACGTTCGCCATCGACGTCACGGTGAGCGACAGCACGGCGGGCACGCCCGGCCGCGTGACCGCGCACTACGTGCTGACCGTCGCCGCGCCGACGCTCACGTTGAGCCCCACGACGGTCGCCGCAGGTACCGCGGGCGTCGCGTACACGCAGACGTTCGCCGCGAGCGGCGGCATCGCGCCGTACCGCTACGCCGTGGCAAGTGGCACGCTGCCGACCGGCCTCGCGCTCGACGCGAACACCGGCGCACTCACCGGCACGCCGACCGCGGCAGGCAGTTTCACCTTCGCCATCCGCGCGACGGACAGCACCACCGGCACGCCGGCGTCGGTGACGACGAGCTACACGCTCGCGATGTCGGCCCCGGTGATCGCGATCACGCCGACGACATTGCCGGCCGCCGTGGCCAACACCGCGTACACGCAGACGCTCAGCGCCAGCGGGGGCACCGGTCCGTATCGCTTCACCGTCACGACGGGCACGTTGCCGGCCGGCCTCACGCTCGCATCGAACGGCACGTTGTCCGGCACGCCGACCGCCGATGGCGCCTTCAGCTTCACCGTCACTGCGACCGACGCGCTCGGCTTCACCGCGACGCAGGCCTACGCGTTCACCGTCGCGCCGCGCCCGGATCCGTCGCGTGATGCGGAAGTGCGCGGCCTGCTCGACGCGCAGGCGCAGGCGACGCAACGCTTCGCCGACGCGCAGATCCGCAATTTCCAGACGCGCCTCGAAAGCCTGCATGGCGGTGGTCGCAGCGGCGGCCTGCAGAACGCCTTGACCTTCGCCGACAGCACGCACTGCAGCGACAACCCGCATGCCGACGACGCGTGCGGCACTGCGCGCATAGAGCGAAAGGGCATCGGTGCTGCGGACGCGGGCGGTGGCGACGTCGACGCGCCAGCCGCGGCGGCGCGTGATACGTCATCGGGCGTCGGCCTGTGGATCGGCGGCGGTCTGCGCTCGGGCAGCACGGGTGCGCGCGGCGGCTCGACCGGTTCGGACTTCGAAACCGACGGCGTGAGCTTCGGCGCCGACTACCGACTCGACGATGCATTCGCGTTCGGTGCCGGCCTCGGCTACGGGCGTGACGCCACCGATATCGGAAGTCACGACACGCGGACCACGAGCCGCTCGTATGCGATCGCTGCGTACGCGAGCTACCACCCCGGCGCGATGTTCTTCCTCGACGGCGTGCTCGGCTACCAGCGCCTGTCGTTCGACCTGCGTCGCTACGTCACCACGAATGGCGCAACGGTGTCGGGCGCACATGACGGCACGCAATGGTTCGGTTCGCTGTCGACCGGTGCCGACCTGACTCGCAACGCTTGGCAGATCACGCCGTATGCGCGCGCCGATGTCAGCCGCGCCACGCTCGACGCGTACACCGAGCACGGCGATGCGTTGTACGCACTCGCCTACGGCACGCAGTCCGTCGATACCACCACGGGCAACCTCGGCACGCGCTTCGGCACGCATCGCGCGACGAGCTGGGGTGCGTTCGCGCCGGAGTTCCGCGTGGAAGTCCAGCGCGACTTCCAGGGTGATGGCGAGACGTCCGTGCGTTACGCGGATCTACCGGCAGGCGCGTTGTACACGACGCGCGTCGCCGGCTTCGACCGCACGCGTTACATGCTGGGCGCGGGTGCGACGTGGATCCTGCGCGACGACTTCTCGATCCGCCTCGACTACAGCGGCGTGTTCGGCGCGTCGGGCGATCGCGACAACGGCCTGCAGCTGTACATCCACAAGTCGTACTGACCGGATGCGCGGCCTTCGTGGCCGCAATGGAGTAAGCAAAGCGCCGGCGTAATGCCGGCGCTTTGTTTTTCACGCGACGGGATGTTGCGGTCGGCGCTACTCGCTCGCTCCCATGCTTGCGTGACGTCGTGTTGCGCAACGCAAGCGATGGCGCCGCGTTGCACGCGAGACGCGACTGCGAGCGCCGATCCTGAGCCGCGCGCCAGAGAACGAACTCGACGCGTCGCTCACGACCGCGGGATGGGTAACGTCACGGCACCCGCGCCGCGACCCACGCGTCGACCCGCTTCACGCCCGCCTTCTTCAGTGCCGCCGCGGCCGCGCGCAGCGTCGCGCCGGTGGTCATGACGTCGTCGACGACCGCGACGTGTTCGGGCAACGGCAGCTTGGGCCAGGCCTGGAACGCGTCCTTGAGGTTGCGTCGGCGGGCCACTGCCGACAGGCGCGACTGCTCTTGCGTCGCCCGGTGGCGAATCAGTGCGTGGTCGAGCACCGGCAGGCCGAGCGCCGTGCCGAGCGGACGGGTGATCTCCAGCGCCTGGTCGAAACCGCGCTGGCGCAGGCGGGCGCGATGCAGCGGGACCGGGATCAGCGCCTGCGGCTGCGGCGCACGGCGCAGGCGTTCGGCCATCAGCTGCGCGATCAGTCGGCCGGCCGCGAGATCGCCGGCGAACTTCAGGCGCGGGATCAGGCGATCCAGCGGTGCGGCATAGAGGAAGGCGGCGTGGATCTCGCTCAGCGCACCCGGCCGTGCCGTCAGGCAGCTGCCGCAGACCGCGCCGGCCTCGGGCACCGGCAATGCGCAGCCGGGGCAGGCGACCTCGAGCTCGGGCAGGGCGGCTTCGCAGGCGAAGCAGAGGTCCATGCCATCGAGGCCCGGGTCCTCGCAGGCGAGGCAGCGGGTCGGCCACAGCAGGCGGGTCGCATCGTTGCGCAGCCAGAAGCCGAGGCGGGCGCGGAGCCCGTCAACCGGGATCGGGGTCGTCAGGTTGACAGCGGTGTTCATGGTTTCCAGACTGCCGGGCCCACCCCGCCGCGGCTGTCGGAAAACTCCTATGGAAGCTGTCAGTGAACTGCGCGCCGTGCCCACCGGCCTGCGCCACGACTGGTCCCGCGACGAGATCCTCGCCCTGTTCGGGCTGCCGCTGACCGAGCTGCTGCACCGCGCCGGCACCGTGCACCGCCAGCACTTCGACCCCGCCGAGGTGCAGGTCTCGACGCTGCTGTCGGTCAAGACCGGCGGCTGCCCGGAGGATTGCGCCTACTGCCCGCAGGCGCAGCGCTACCACACCGGCGTCAACGCGACGAAGCTCATGTCGACCGACGCCGTGCTCGACAAGGCGAAGCAGGCCAAGGCCGCCGGCGCCTCGCGCTTCTGCATGGGCGCGGCGTGGCGTTCGCCGGCCGACCGGGACATCCCGAAGGTCGCCGCGATGATCCGCGAGGTGAAGGCGCTCGGCCTCGAAACCTGCGCGACGCTCGGCATGCTCAGCGACACGCAGGCCAAGGCGCTGCGCGACGCGGGCCTGGACTACTACAACCACAACCTCGACACCGCGCCGGAGTTCTACGGCGAGATCATCCACACGCGCGAATACCAGGATCGTCTCGACACGCTGTCGCACGTGCGCGACGCCGGCATGAAGACCTGCTGCGGCGGCATCGTCGGCATGGGCGAGACGCGCGAGCAGCGCGCCGGCCTGCTGCAGGCGCTGGCGAATCTACCGGCGCATCCCGATTCGGTGCCGATCAACCGCCTCGTGCAGGTCGAAGGCACGCCGCTTGCGGGCACCGCGCAACTCGATCCGTTCGAGTTCGTGCGCATGATCGCCGTCGCCCGGATCATGATGCCGCGCTCGATGGTGCGCCTGTCCGCCGGGCGCGAATCGATGAGCGACGAACTGCAGGCGCTGTGCTTCGCCGCCGGTGCGAACTCGATCTTCTACGGCGAGAAGCTGCTCACCACCGGCAACCCCGACACCGAACGCGACATGGCGCTGTTTGCGCGCCTCGGCCTGCGTCCGATGAACGTGGTCGAGGCGCCGAACACGGTGCATGCGGACATCGTCGATTCCGAGCCTGCATTCGGCGCGTCGTCGATGGGCTGCGGCACCGGCTGCGGCTGCGCGGCCTGAGGTGCGCTGGCCGCAGCGCATCGCCGACTCGAGAGCCGCTCGTGACATCGCGGCACGCCGTCGCGTCCGCCGCACCGTCACCTGGCGCGAGGGCATGCGCTGCGAAGTCGACGGCCGCGAACTGCTGAACTTCTGCAGCAACGACTACCTCGGGCTGTCGCAGCATGCGCAGGTCATCGCGGCGCTGCGCGACGGCTGCGTGGAAGGCGTCGGCAGCACCGCGTCCGCACTAGTCTGTGGCCACCACGCGCTGCACGCAACGCTCGAACGCGAAGTGGCCGACTGGTTGCAGGCGCCCGCCGCGCTGCTGTTCGGCAGCGGCTTCACCGCGAACCTGGCCGTGCTGCAGGCGCTGCTGCAGGGCGGCGACACCTGCGTGCAGGATCGGCTCAACCACGCCTCGCTGATCGACGCGGCGAAGCTCAGCGGCGCGACGCTGCGTCGCTATCCGCACGGCGATGCCGACGGCGCGGCACGCCAACTCGCGACGCATGAAGGCGACGGCCTCGCGCTGATCGCAACCGACGGCGTCTTCAGCATGGACGGCGACGTCGCGCCGCTGCGGGAACTCGCCACGCTCGCGCGAACCCACGATCCACTGCTCTACGTCGACGATGCGCACGGCGTCGGTGTGCTCGGTCCGGACGGTCGCGGCAGCGTGGCCGACGCCGGCCTGTCGACGCAGGACGTGCCGCTGCAGCTCGCGACGCTCGGCAAGGCGCTCGGCACCTATGGCGCACTTGTCGCTGGTGAAGCGGATCTCGTCGGGCATCTCGCCGAAACCGCGCGCGGCCATGTGTATTCGACCGCGTTGCCGCCTGCGCTCGCCGCTGCGTCGATCGCGGCGGTACGCATCGCGCGCACGGCGAACGATCGACGCGCGACGCTGCACGCGCTCATCCAACGGTTCCGCGACGGCGCCAACGAGCATGGCCTCGACGTCCTGCCGTCGACCACGCCGATCCAGGCGGTGATGGCGTTCGACGACCGCATCGCCCTGCGCATGTCGCAGGTGCTCGAAGATGCCGGCTTCTGGGTTTCCGCGATCCGTCCGCCGACCGTGCCGGAAGGCCGTGCGCGTTTGCGCGTCACGCTCACCGCGCTGCACACCGAATCCGAAGTCGACGCGCTCGTCGATGCCCTTGCCCGCGCGCGCGACGCCGCGGGCGTCACACCCCTATCGGCATGACCGGCGAAACGCATCTTCCGCACATCCTCGCGAACCTCGACGTGCAGTTGCGCGCCGGCGCGTACGTCCTCATCACGCGCGCGACGCCGGATCCGGATGCGGACGCCGTCGCTGCCGCGCGCATCAACGAAGCCGAAGGCATCACCTACGTCGTCACCGAGGACTACGCGCGCGCCCGCGGCGAGCCGCCGGGCTTTGTCGCGGCCTGGCTCACGCTCAAGGTGCATTCGGCGTTGAACGCGGTCGGTCTCACCGCCGCGGTGTCCGGCGTGCTCGCCGAACGCGGCATCGCCTGCAACATCATCGCCGGCCATTTCCACGACCACATCCTGGTACCGGCCGCGCGTCGCGACGACGCGATCGCCGCCATCCGCAGCCTGCGATCCGCCTGACATGCACATCGAAACACACGGCGAGGGGCCGTCCCTCGCGCTCATCCACGGCTGGGCCATGCACGGCGGCCTGTTCAAGCCGTTGGCCGAGCGTCTGCGCGATCGCTACACGCTGCACCTCGTCGACCTGCCGGGTCACGGCCATGCGCGTGACAGCGACATCCCGCTCGATCCGCACGTGCTGTCGTCGCTGCTCGTCGACGCCGTGCCCGATGCGGTGTGGCTCGGCTGGTCGCTTGGCGGACAGTTCGCACTGCGCAATGCGCTCGAGCATCCGGATCGCGTGCGCGGCCTCGTCCTGCTGGCATCGTCGCCGCGCTTCGTGACCGGCGAAGACTGGCCGCACGGCGTGAAGCCGACGCTGTTCCGCGACTTCGGTGAGGCACTGTCGCAGGACTTCCGCGGCACGCTCGACGGCTTCCTCGCGCTCGAAGCGTTGGGCTCGACCAGTGCGCAGGCCGAACTGCGCGACCTGCGTGCGCACGCGTTCGAACGCGGCGAGCCGGCGCCCGTCGCCTTGCTGCGCGGTCTTGAACTGCTCGACGAATTCGACGCACGCGACGAGCTGCAGCATCTGCGCGTGCCGAGCCTGTGGATCTCCGGCCGACGCGATCGTCTCGTGCCCGCGGGCGCGATGCCCGCGGCCGCGCAACTCGCACCGAATGCCACCAGCCTCGTCATCCGCGACGCCGGCCATGCGCCGTTCCTCGGTGCGGCCGACGAGGTCGCGGAGGCGATCGACGCATTCGCGTCACCCCTGTTCGCGGAGCGCGGCTGACATGCGCAACGCGTTGCACTCCGGATGCAGGCGATGAACGACGTCTTCGACCACCGCCAGGTCGGCCGCGCGTTCTCGCGCGCAGCGACACACTACGACGAAGCGGCCGCACTGCAGCGCGAGGTTGGCGAGCGCCTCGCCGAATCGCTCTCGCACTACGAGGATTCGTCGCTGGGCTCGCGCACGCCGCAGGTGGTGCTCGACGTCGGCTGCGGCACCGGTCATGGCACCGCTCTGCTGCAGCAACGCTGGCCGAAGGCGCAGGTGATCGGCGTCGATCTCGCGCCCGGCATGGCGCACGAAGCACAGCGTCGGCTCGGCGCGAAGCGTGGGCTGTTCGATTTCTCGCGCAAGCCGCAGATCGCGCGCGCGGATGCGACCGAGTTGCCGCTGCGCGAGGGTAGCGTCGACGTGCTGTTCTCCAACCTCTGCCTGCAGTGGATCGAGGATCTGCCGGGCGTGTTCGCCGGCTTCCGTCGCGTACTGAAGCCGGACGGCCTGCTGCTCGTTTCGACCTTCGCACAGCAAACGCTCATGGAGTTGCGCGAGGCCTTCGCCACCGCCGACGAGGCGCCGCACGTCAGCCCGTTCGTCGACATCGCGCAGTTCGGCGATGCGCTCCTGCGTGCCGGTTTCCGCGATCCGGTGCTGGACCGCGACGTATTCCGTCTGGCGCAACCTGACCTGCCCACGATCATGCGTGAGCTGCGCACGCTCGGCGCGACCAACGCGATGCACGACCGTCGTCGCGCACTCACGGGTCGCGCGCGTTTCGCACGCTCGGCGCAGGCCTACGAAGCGATGCGCGGTGCGGACGGCCTGCCGGTGACGTGGGAAGTCGTCTACGCACAGGCGTGGGGTCCCGCGCCCGGTGCACCGATCCGCATCGGCGGCATGGAGGAAGTGCGCGTGCCGGCCTCCGGTATTCCGATCCGGCGCCGTTTGTGAGAACCGACGCGCGCACCGCGATCGGCGCCGTCGGTCTCGCGCTGCTGTCGGCGTTCTTCTTCACGTCGACCTACGTGCTCAATCGCGCGGCGGCGGTCGACGGTGCACACTGGGCGTGGACGGCGTCGCTGCGCTATCTGTGGACGGTGCCGCTGATGCTGCCGTTGATGCGCGGGCGATGGACGTCGCTGTGGCACGAAATGCGCGCGCGTCCCGGGCCGTGGTTTCTCTGGAGCGGGATCGGATTCGTCGCGTTCTACATCGGGCTCGCGTACGCGGCGTCGAGCGGGCCGGCGTGGCTCGTCGCAGGCACGTTCCAGCTCACGGTGATCGCCGGCATGTTGTGTGCGCCGCTGCTGTATCGCGATGCGCGGCGTCGCGTGCCGATGTCCGCGCTGGGTTGCGGCGTGATCGCGGTGGCGGGCGTCGCGATGATGCAGTGGTCGCAGGCGCACGGCGCGCTGCATCGTGAAGCGTGGATCGCGTTCCTGTGCGTCGCGTTCGCCGCGTTCGCGTATCCGCTCGGCAACCGCGGGTTGCTGCTGCATCTGGAGCGTCGTGGTGTCGAACTCGATGCCATCCAGCGCGTGTTCGGCATGACGCTCGCGAGCCTGCCGTTATGGCTGCCGGTCGTGATCTACGCCGGTGCGACGGCAGGCGCGCCGCCGCTGCGGCAGGTGATGCTGACCGGCGGCGTCGCGCTTGGTGCGGGCGTCATCGCCACCGTGCTGTTCTTCAGCGCGACGGGACTGGTGCGTCGCGATCCCGTCGCGCTCGGCGCGGCCGAAGCGATGCAGGCCGCCGAGATCCTGTTCGCCGAAGCGATCGGCGCGATGTGGCTCGGCGAGCCGTGGCCGCACGGCATCGCCGCGATCGGCGCGATCGTGGTGATCGCGGCGATCGTGTTGTTCAGCGTGCTGGTGGCGTTGCGGCCGCCGGCGGACGCATAGCTGCGACGGTGCGGAAGAACACGCGGCCCTGGTACGGCGTGCCGAGCACCACCGGCTCGTAACCGGCGGCGCGCACGTGCGCGAACACCTTGGCCGAATCCTCCTGCTTGCAGATCCAGAGCTGCTCGGGTTCGTGCTCGGCGAGCTCGCCGTCCAGCGATTCGTCGTATTCGGGATTGAAGCGGGCGTCGTTGGTCACGCGCTCGATCGACAGCTTCTCGATCTGCACGTGCGGGCCGGTGTGCAGATGCACGCCGTAGCGCGCCATGTCCTCGACGAACAGGACCTCCTCGATCGGCTCGTTCGTGCGGTCACGAATCGCGCGCGCCCACTCGCGGGCGTCCTTGTGCGTCGGGTAGTGCGCGGCGGCGACCTCGAGCGCGAGCATGACCGCCGCCCACGCCATCATCGCCGGCCAGCGCGGAAGCGCGCGGCCGTCGTGCGCCGACTGCAGCGTGATCGCGAGTGCGATCGGCACCCACAGCGGCAGGATGTAGAGCGGCAGTCGCGAGCGCGAGATGCAGAACACCGCGAGCGGCACCAGCACCCACAACGCGACCAGCAACCACGGCGACTGCGCGATGCGCAGCGCGCGATCGCCGCGCCACGCCCGCACGCGTGCGGGCAGCCCGCGGATCCAGCGCCACAGCGTGCGCGACCACGGCAGCGTGCCGATCAGCAGCGTCGGCGCGTAGATGGCGATCCAGCCGTACCACTCGCCATGGCGCTTGAACTCGTCGGTCGCGATGCGGCCGACGACTTCCGAGCCGAGGAAGTAGCCCATCAGGCCGGGCGTCTTCTGCGTCACCGCGATGTACCAGGGCGCGGCGATCGCGACGAACGCGAGCAGGCCGAGCGGCTGGAACAGCGTCGGGCGTTCGCGATCGCGGGTGAGCAGCTCGAACAGCACGACGGGCAGCAACGGCAGCAGGCCGGGCGGACCCTTCGTCAGGAACGCGAGTGCGAACCCGACCCACATCACCACGAGCCATGCGCGAGGTCGCGCGCTGCCGAAGCGCGCTTCGACGTAGCCCCACAACGCGAGCGCTTCCATCGACGCCAGCAGGTAATCCGTCGTGATCATCTGCGCGGCACCGAACGGGAACAGCATCGCCGCGTAGACGAGCGATGCGCGCACACCGTTGCCCGGCGCGAGCCGTCGTGCCATGCGTCCGACCAGGAGCACGCACAGCAGGTGCGCGAACGCCGACGGCAGGCGTGCCGCGAGCGCGGACGACCCGAGCGCGCTGATGCTCGCGGCGATCGCCCAGTACGTGAGCGGTGGCTTGGTCCAGTGCTCGACTTCGTAGCTGCGGCGCGGAATCAGCCAGTCGCCGCTGTCGACCATGTTGAGTGCGACGTTGGTGTAGCGCCCCTCGTCCGGATCCCAGATGCCGCGCAGGCCGAGGAACGCGAACGTGGTGACGAGCGCGAACACCGCGACCCAGAACGCGGGATGGCGCCACCACGGGCGCGATGGGATCGTCGTGCTCATGCGTTCACCAGTGCGGCCAGATCGGCGTTGCCGCCGGACAGGATGATGCCGACGCGTCGGCCTTCGAAGAGATCGCGATTCGCCAGCACCGCGGCGAGCGCGACGGCCGACGACGGCTCGATCAACTGCTTCATGCGCGTCCACACCAGTCGCATGGCGGCGAGCGTGGCGGCGTCATCGACCACCAATGCCTTCGCGCCCTGCGCACGCAGCATCTCGAAATTGATGGCGCCGAGCGTGCCGCGCAGGCCGTCGCAGACCGTGTCGGGCGTGAATGCGGTGACGCGCTCGCCGCGTTGGAGCGATGCCGCGGTTTCGGCGGCGCCCGCGGGTTCGGCGAGATAGAGCGGCGTCGACGGCGAAGCACCGGCGATGGCGACCGCCGTGCCCGATGCGAGCCCGCCGCCGCCGACCGGCACGACGATGGCATCCAGCGGTTGCGCGGCCAGCAGCTCGAGTGCGGCGGTGCCCTGTCCCGCGATCACCAGCGGATCGGTGTAGGGATGCACGAGGCGCGCGCCGAGCGACTGCTGCAGCTGCGAACACATCGCTTCGCGCGCGTCGATGGTCGGCGCGCAGCGATGCAGCACCGCGCCGTACGCGGCGATCGCGGCGAGCTTGCCGGGCACCGCACCTTCGGGCACCACGACGTGGCAGGCGATGCCGCGGCTCTTGGCCGCGAGCGCCAGCGCCGCACCGTGGTTGCCGGAGGAATGGGTGACGACGCCGCGTCGCGCCTCGTCGTCGCTCAGTGCCCACACCGCATTGCACGCGCCGCGGAACTTGAACGCGCCGATGCGCTGCAGGTGCTCGGCCTTGAAGTAGAGGCGACCGCCGGCGAGCTCGTCGATCGTGCGCGAGGTCAGCACGGGGGTGACGTGCGCATGCGGCGCGATGCGCGCGGCGGCGGCGAGGACGTCGTCGAAACCGGGGTGGGTCATGCGGAGACCGGCGGCGGAAACGCACTAGGGTAGTGGCTCCGCGCGCGCACCGGGATTACCGCGCCGTCATTTGCGGCGCCGGCCCAGCAGGCTCACCGCGGCCGAGCCGGCCACCACGAGCAGGGCGCCGATCCAGCCCACCGCCGACATCGGCTCCGGCGCGAGCGTCGCCGGCCACAGCCCGTGCACCAGCGCGACCACGCCCAGGCACATCAGCGGCGTGGTCGCGAGCACGGCCGACACGCGCGACGCCTCCCAGTGAGCGAGCGCCTCGGCGAACGCGCCGTAGGCCACCACCGTGTTGAGCGCGCAGTAGCCGAGCAGGAGCCACTGCAGCCCGCTGAGGTGCGCCAGGTGCGTCGGATGCGCGAACGGCCACAGCAGCAGCGTCGCGATCACGTAGATCACCGCGAGGATCTGCATCGAACCAAGCTTCACCAGCAACTGCTTCTGCGCGAGCGCGTAGACCGCCCACACCACGGCAGCGAGCACGACCAGCAGCGAGCCGACGAGGTACGTGCGCGCGTCGCCGTGGCCGGGCGTGGCGTCGACGTGCACGAGCTGGTCGCGGAAGAACAGGCCGAGGCCGGCGACGAGCAGCGCCATGCCGAACCACTGCGCGGCGCGGAAGCGCTCGCCGAACACGAGGATGCCGCCGACCGCCATCAGCAGCGGCGCGAGCTGGATGATCAGCTGCGCGTTGCCCGGCGACGTCCGGCCGACGCCGAGCAGGTAGAAGACATAGTTGCCGACGAGCGTCACCGCGGCGATCGCCAGCAGCGCGCCGCCGCGACGGCCGAGCGCGCCGAAGCCGCGCAGCCGGCCGCGTGCAGCCAGCCATCCGCCGACGAGCACGGCGGCGACGAGGAAGCGGAACCAGGTGAGCGTGAGCGGGTCGAGCGCCTGAAGCGTGACCTTGAGCGCGACGGGCAGCGTCGCCCAGCACAGTGCGGTCACCAGGCTCAGCACGAGTCCGAGGCGCGTGCGCCCGGAGGCGCGGTGCAGGGTCGACATGGACGGCGTCCGCAGCGAGGGCGTGCGATGCTCGCAGGCGCGGCGTCGACCGGCAACGCCGCACGTGCACCGCTGCGTACGACGAACTCTGGTGGCGCCATCGCTGAACCGCTCAGCCGGTGTGTGTCGACGGTCGAAAAAGTTAAGCGGTAGTTCAATCCGACCGGCCGAAGCTGCATCGGATAACACAGGGGTGTTCCGCCATGATCCGCAGACTTCTGATTCCCCTCGCCGCGACCGCGCTGCTCGCCGGCTGCGTCACCTCGCCGCCCTACGGCTATCGCGCCGACGGCCATGGCGACTACTACTACGGCTCGCCGTACGTCGAATACCGCTACCAGGACGCCTGGCCGTACTACGGCTACGGTTCGTACTACTACGGCCCGTACCGTCCGGGTTTCTCGGTGTGGGGCGGCTACTACGGTGGCGGCTATCCGTCCTACGGCTACCCGTATTACGGCTCGCCGTATCGCTACGCCTACCCGCGCTACCAGCCCCACGACGGTCACCACGGCGACCCGCGCGGCGGCAACGGCTACGGCGGCGACCCGCGTCCGGACAACCGCCCCGACGGCGGCCCGTGGCGTAATCCCGACGAGATCGTGCGTCGGCGCCGCGCCATCGATAACGGCGGCGGCATGGTGCAGGTCGCGCCGCGTCCGTCGATGCCCGAGGTCACGCGCCCGAGCCCGGGAACGTTCGGTCCGCGCATGGGCGGGGATGATCGCGGCGGTAGCGCGCCGGGCGATGTGATCCGTCGCGCGCGTCGCGAAAGCGCGGCCGGAAACGATCCTCGCTGAGGAACCGCGAAACGTGACGGCGGCGGCTTGCGATGCCGCCGATCGGGCCTCAAGCTAGGTCGGCACCGTCCGCGCATGCGGACGGGCGCGTCGTTTCCGCCATGTCGGACCCCGGCGAGGATCTTCGGATCCCCCCTGTTCCGCCCCTCGCCGGGGCCGGCACCCGGATCCCGGGTGCAAGGCGAAGCCCCTGAAAAGGTGAAGGGCCGGACGTCCCCCGACATCCGGCCCTTCGTGCTTCCCCGCGGGCGCTGTGGCCAGCCCCTGTTCCAATGCTGGCCGACGCAAGCGCCTGCCCCGCTGGGTGCAAACGAATGCAGTGCACGAAGCGTGCCATGGGCGCGTGGAAGCGGCCGTATGGCCGGAATCCAACTGTGGTCACGTTCCGGCCGCAAATCCGTTCAGGTGACCCGGCACGAAGGTGACGCAGAGCGGCCATGCCCGGCCGCGGCGGTCAGGCGCTGACGTTCGCGACCGCCCCTGTTCAGGAATGCGCCCGCGCCGGCTGCGCGACAATGCGCTGGCATTTCGAGGCACCCCGATGAGCGACTCCTTCTACCGGTTCGACGTGATCGTGGTCGGCGGCGGCCACGCCGGCACCGAGGCCGCGCTCGCGTCCGCCCGCACCGGCGCGCGCACGCTGCTGCTCACGCATTCGATCGAGACGGTCGGCGCGATGAGCTGCAATCCCGCGATCGGCGGCATCGGCAAGGGCCACCTGGTCAAGGAGATCGACGCGCTCGGCGGGGTGATGGCGCGTGCGGCCGACGCCGCCGGCATCCAGTGGCGTCGCCTCAACGCGAGCAAGGGCCCGGCGGTGCGCGCGACGCGCTGTCAGGCCGATCGTTCGCTCTATCGCGCCTACATCCGCCGCGCGGTCGAGTCGCAACCGAACCTCACCATCTTCCAGGCCGCGGTCGACGACATCGGTTTCGACAACGGCCGCGTGTCGTCCGTCCTCACGCAGACCGGCCTGCGCTTCTTCGCGCCCGCCGTCGTGCTCACCGCCGGCACCTTCCTCGCGGGCAAGGTGCACATCGGCGCGACGACGTACGCCGCCGGCCGCGCGGGCGATCCGCCGGCGACCACGCTCGCCGCGAAGCTGCGCGAAGGTCCGTTCGCGGTCGATCGCCTGAAGACCGGCACGCCGCCGCGCATCGACGGCCGCACGCTCGACTACGCGGTGATGGACGAGCAGCCCGGCGACGATCCGCGCCCGGTGATGTCGTTCATGGGCAGCACCCTCGACCATCCGGCACAGGTGTCCTGCTGGATCACGCACACCTCCGAGCGCACGCACGAGATCATCCGCGGCGCGCTCGACCGCTCGCCGCTCTACACCGGCCAGATCGAAGGCATCGGCCCGCGCTATTGCCCGTCGATCGAGGACAAGGTCGTGCGGTTCGCCGAGAAGGCGTCGCACCAGATCTTCGTCGAACCCGAAGGGCTCGATGTCGCCGAGATCTACCCGAACGGCATCTCGACCTCGCTGCCGTTCGACGTGCAGCTCGATCTCGTGCGTTCGATCCGCGGTTTCGAGAACGCGCACATCACGCGCGCCGGCTACGCCATCGAATACGACTTCTTCGATCCGCGCGGCCTGAAGACGACACTCGAAACCAAATCCATCGACGGCCTGTTCTTCGCCGGCCAGATCAATGGCACGACCGGTTACGAGGAAGCCGCGGCGCAGGGCCTTCTCGCGGGCGTCAACGCGGCGCGTTTCGTGCGCGGCGAAGCGGGCTGGAGCCCGCGTCGCGACGAGGCTTACCTCGGCGTGCTCGTCGACGACCTCACGACGCACGGCACGTCCGAGCCGTACCGCATGTTCACCTCACGCGCCGAGTACCGCCTGCAGCTGCGCGAGGACAACGCGGACCTGCGACTGACGCCGGTCGGCCGCGATCTCGGTCTCGTCGACGACGAGCGCTGGCTGTGGTTCTCCACCAAGCGCGAGGCGATCGAACGCGAAACCGCCCGCCTGCGTGCGATGTGGGCCGCGCCGAACAACGCGCTCGGCGGCGAGATCGCGGCGACGCTCGGCCTCGAGGTCAGCCGCGAGACGAACGCGCTCGATCTGCTGCGTCGTCCCGAGATGGACTACGCGACGCTGACGCGCGTGCCATCGCTCGGCCCGGCCGTCGACGACGCGACGGTGGCCGAGCAGGTCGAAATCGACGCCAAGTATTCCGGCTACCTGGATCGCCAGCGCGAGGAGATCGAACGCGCGCGTCGGCATGAGGAGACGTCGATTCCGGACGCGTTCGATTACGCGAGCGTGCGCGGGCTGTCGGCCGAAGTGCGGCAGAAGCTCGAACGCGTGCGCCCGCAGACCATCGGGCAGGCGCAGCGCATTCCGGGGACGACGCCCGCCGCGATCTCGCTTCTGCTCGTGCACCTCGTGCGCAACACGCGAAACCGCGTCGTCGCCTGACGCTCAGATCTCGACCGGCGCGCCCATCTCCACGAGTCGGTTGCTCGGGATCCGGAAGAAGTTGCTCGCCGCCGTCGCGTTGCGATGCATGAAGGCGAAGATGCGGTCGCGCCAGATCGGCATGCCGTGGTGTCGGCGCGCGACGACCGTTTCGCGACTCGCGAAGTAGGTCGTCTCCATCGGATCGAAGCAGACGTCGCCGTAGTCGACCGCGCGCATCAATGCGAGCGGCACGTCGGGCGTCTCCATGAAGCCGAAGCGCAGCGTCGCCCGATAGAAGCTGTCGCCGATGCAGCGGATCGCGAGGCGTTGCGCCGGCGGCACCGTGGGCACCGGACGCGTCTCCACGTTGAGCAGCACGTTGCGCTCGTGCAGCACGCGGTTGTGCTTGAGGTTGTGCAGCAGCGCGGTCGGCACGACGGCGGTTTGCGACGTCAGGAATACCGCGGGGCCCGGCACGCGCAGCGGCGGCGAGAGCATCAGCTGCGGCACGAACTCGTCGACCGCGATTCCATCCTTCAGCACCTCGGCCTGCAGCAGCTGGCGGCCGCGACGCCACGTGCGCAGCACTGCGAACACGACCACGCCGAGCAGCAGCGGGAACCATGCGCCGTCGAAGAACTTGGCGAGGTTGGCACCGAGGAACGCGACGTCCACGCCCACGAACAGCGCGACCATCGGCCAGTACAGCGGCTTCGGCAGCAGCGCGCGGTGGCGCGTGGTGACGATGAGCAGCACGCTGGTGATGAGCATCGTGCCCGTCACCGACACGCCGTACGCGGTCGCGAGCGCGGTCGAACTGCCGAAGCCGACCACCGTCGCGATCGTGCCGAGCATCAGCAGCCAGTTGATCGCCGGCACGTAGATCTGGCCGAACGCGTCGCGCGAGGTCTGGCGGATGGTCATGCGCGGCAGGTAGCCCAGCAGCACGGCCTGGCGCGTCGCCGAATACGCACCGCTGATGACGGCCTGCGACGCGATGACCGTCGCGACCGTCGACAGCCCGATCATCGGGTACAGCGCCCACGCCGGCACGCCGAGATAGAACGGGTTGTCCACCGCCGACGGGTGCGCGAGCACGAGCGCGCCCTGGCCGAGGTAGTTGAGCGCGAGCGCGGGCAGCACGACGACCAGCCACGCGCGCTGGATCGGCCGGCGTCCGAAATGACCCATGTCGGCATACAGCGCCTCGCCGCCGGTGACGGCGAGCACCACGGCGCCGAGGATGAAGAAGCCATGCGGGCCGTGCATCGAGAAGAAGCGCAGTGCCCACATCGGGTTCAGCGCGGCGAGCACCTGCGGATGCATGGCGATGCCGCGTGCGCCGATCGCCGCGAGCGCGATGAACCACAGCACCAGCACAGGGCCGAACGCCTTGCCGACGGCGTCGGTGCCGAAGCGTTGCGTCGCGAACAGCACGAGCAGCACCGTGATCGTGATCGGCAACACCCAGTGCGCCAGGCCCGGCGCCGCGACCTCGAGGCCTTCGACAGCCGACAGCACCGAGATCGCGGGGGTGAGCACACCGTCGCCGAAGAACAGCGCCGCACCGAACACGCCGAGCAGGCCGACGACGTAGATGCCACGCGTGCCCTTGAGGGTGCGTTCGGCCAGAGCCGACAGCGCCATGATGCCGCCCTCGCCATCGTTGTCGACGCGCATGATCACGCCGACGTACTTCGCGGTGATCACGACCATCAGCGTCCAGAACACCAGCGACAGCAGGCCGAGCACGGTGGGCACGTCGGGCGTCAGGCCGTAATGCGGCAGGAAGGCTTCCTTCAGCGTGTACAGCGGACTGGTGCCGATGTCGCCGAACACGACGCCGAGTGCGCCGAGCACGAGCGTGCCCATGCGCTGCTGCGGCGCATGGGAAGAAGCGATGGCGGCTTGCATGCGCGCGTCGTCGTTCCGGAAAGACGGTGCGCAGTCTCGATCCGGGGCGCGTAAAGGCGGAAGGCACCGAACGCCCGCGACGCGTAAATTCCGCATAAATTCGTCGCGAAGCGCGTCATCGCGCGCAAGCTGCGGCGACAATGGCGCAACTCCCGAGGCCGCCGGACGTGAACGCGCCACCGATCGCCCGCCCGCATCGACCGATCGCTGCGTACGCGCTCGCGGCCGCCGGCACGTTGGCCGCCATCCTCCTCGCGCAGCTGCTGCAGCGCTGGCTGGGCGTCGCCGACCTCTCGCTGGTGTTCATGCTCGCGGTGCTCGTCGTCGCGGCACGCACGCATGCGGGGCCGGCACTGCTGACCGCCGTGCTCTGCTTCGTCGCCTACAACTTCTTCTTCATCGAGCCGCGCTACACGCTGTACATCGGCGCGCGCCACGGCGTCGCAACCGTATTTGCCTTCCTTGCTGCGGCGTTGCTCGCAGGACGGCTCGCCTCGCAGCTCGCCGAACAGGTCGATGCGCTGGGCGACGCACAACGCCACAGCGCGGCGCGACAGGCGCTCGGCCAGCAACTTGCGATGGCCGCGGACGGACCCGCCGTCGTGCGCGCTGCGGCTGCTGCCTTTCGCGAAGCGCTCGATGCCGACGTCTGGTTGCGGCTCGGCGACGACTCGCGACAGGTGCTGCGTGGCGCGCAGACCGAGACGGTCGAAGAGCACGGCTGGTGGTTCCTTCCGCTGGGCGCGCCCGATCGCGTGCTCGGCGTGCTGGGGCTCAAGCTGCCGGACAGCCCGTCGCGACTCGATGCGGGCGAACGCGAAGTCGCACGTGCGATGGCCGACGACGTCGCGCAGGCGCTGCTGCGCACGCGGCTCGTCGCCGAAGTCGAAGCGCAACGCGTCGCCACCGAAACCGAGCGGCTGCGCAGCGGGTTGCTCGCGTCGGTCTCGCATGACCTGCGTACGCCGCTGGCGTCGATCATCGGCGCCGCCGACAGCCTCGACGCCTGGGGCGACACCATGCCCGCCGCCGATCGCAGCGCGTTGCTCGCCACCGTGCGCGAGGAAGGCCTGCGGCTCGATCGCTACATCCAGAACCTGCTCGACATGACGCGGCTCGGCTCCGGCCTCGAGCCCGTGCGCGACTGGTTCGGCGTCGACGAACTCGTCGGCGCGGCCATTGCGCGCGTGCAGCAGCACCGGCCGCAGGCGAATGTCGATGTGCAGGCCGCGCCCGGCCTGCCACCCGCGTTCGTGCAGGGCGCGCTCATCGAGCAGGCGCTGCACAACGTCATCGATAACGCGTTGAAGTTCGGCGGCGACGCTTCGGTGGTGGACGTCGCCATCGCACACATCGACGCCACGTTCGACATCACCGTCTGCGACCGTGGACGCGGCATTCCCGCAGCCGAACGCGAGCGCGTGTTCGAGATGTTCCATCGCGTCGAGCGCGTCGATCGCGGCCCGTCCGGCACCGGCCTGGGGCTCGCGATCGCGCGCGCGATCGTGCTCGCGCACGGCGGACACATCGCGATCGAGGACGCACCGGGCGGCGGTACCTGCGTGCGCATCACGTTGCCGGTGGGCGCGCCATGAGTGAGACCGTGCCCGCGCGCACCCTCGTGATCGACGACGAACCGCAGATCCGCCGGTTCCTCGACATCTCGCTGCGCGCGCAGGGTTATGTCGTGCTCGCGGCGGCGACGGCGGACGACGGCCTCGCGCAACTCGCGACGGATGGCGCGGACGTCGTCATCCTCGACCTCGGGCTGCCCGATCGCGATGGCGTCGAGGTGCTGCGCGACCTGCGGCAGTGGTCGAGCGTGCCGGTGCTCGTGCTGACCGCGCGCGGCGACGAGGACGAGAAGGTGAAGTTGCTCGACGCCGGCGCGAACGACTACGTCACCAAACCTTTCGGCATCCGCGAACTGATGGCGCGGCTGCGCGCGCTGCGCCGAATGCAGGCCACGGCCGACGACGAGCCCGCGGTGTACGACGACGGCGAACTGCGCATCGATCCGGTGCGTCGCGAGGTGCTGCGCGGCGGCGTCGCGCTGTCGCTCACGCGCAAGGAGTACGCGCTGCTCACACTCTTGGTTCGCCATGCGGGGCGCGTGGTCACGCAACCGCAGCTGCTGCGCGAAGTCTGGGGGCCGACCCACCAGGGCGACACGCACTACCTGCGCATTCTTGTCGGCAAGCTGCGGCAGAAGCTCGGCGACGACGCGGCGCATCCGCGCTGGATCGCGACGGAACCGGGCGTCGGCCTGCGCTTCCTCGTGCGCAACTGACCGACCGCGCAAACGACGACGCCCGCCGATTGGCGGGCGTCGAGTACGACACGAGACGGGATTACTGCAGCGACGCGCGCGGCGGCGACTGCTCGGAACCGACCTGGCCGCGCTGCTTCTTCAGCAGCTCGATCTGCTCGGCCCCCATCTCCAGCAGCTCCTGCTTGCGCTGCGCCATCTGCTGGCCCAGCTCGTCGAGCTGCTCCTTCGACAGTACCTGACGCGCGGTCTTGAACATCTCGTCTTCTTCTTCCTTGGCGTGATGTTCGACCAGCTCCTTCAGCACCTTCGCGCGGCCGCTGAAGCGGTCGCTGGTGACGTCGGTGGCGAGCAGGTCGGGCAGTACGAGTTCACCGGCGGCGCGGTGCTCTTCCAGCGCTTCGAACACGGTGGCTTCGTCCTTGGACTCACCGACCGCATCCTTGAACGCCGGATAGAAAATCTCTTCCTCGATCTGCGTATGCACGTCGAGTTCGAGGCGGATCTGCTCGAGCAGTTCCGTGCGCGTCTTCTCGGCGCGCTTGGTGGTGTCGGCGAGCTTCGACAACAGGCCACGCACCTTCTCGTGGTCGGCCTTGAGCAATTCGATCGCGTTCATGCAGGTACCTGTTTGGCGGTGCAGGAGGAAGGACATGCACGATGCCAGCGGCCACGTGAGGCCGGCGTCAGACGTTGTCGACGATCCAGTTCACGACGCGCTCGTGATAGTCGACGCGGTGTGACGGCGTGCCGCTGCCGGACAATGAATGCGAGCCGCCGGGATAGACCACCATCATGCACTCGCGATGCCCTGCGCGAATCAGGTTGGCGAACAGCTCCTCGCACTGGCCGACCGGACAACGCTGGTCATCCTGTCCGTTGAGCAGCAGCGTCGCCGTATCGACCTTGGCCGCGTGTTCCACGGGCGACAGTCGCGCGTAGCGCTTGGAACACTCGTGCAGGTCGGCCCCCATCGCATAAGGGGTGACGTAGTAGCCGGTGTCCGACGTGCCGCCATGCGATTGCAGGTTGGCGACCGGCGCGCTGACCACGGCGGCCTCGAACATCTCGCTCATCGCCGCGGACCACGCCGACAGGTAGCCGCCGTACGACTTGCCGTAGCAGCCGATGGACTTGCCGATGACGCCCTGGCGGCGCAGCTGCTCGAGCACGGCCTCGACCTGCGGCAGGTCGTACTCGCCCCAGTGGCCGATCAGGCGTCGTGCGAACTCACCGCCGTAGCTGCCCGAGCCCACCGGGTTCGGCGCGATCACCGCATAGCCCTTCGCGATCAGCGGATACCAGTACACGTGGCTGGCGAAATCGAGCAGCGCGATGCTCTGGGGGCCGCCGTGGAAATCGACGAGTGCGGGAAACGGCCCGTCGCCCTTCGGCGGCAACAGCACGAAGGCCTCGATCGTCTCGGTGCCGCCCTTGGCATCGGGCACTTCGAAGCGACGCTTGCTCACGCGCGGACGCAGCCGTTCGCCGAACCACTTGCGATTGAATGCGGTGAGGCGACGTTCGTTGGCGCCGTCCCAGTCGATGCGATGGACCTCGTCGAGGCGACGCACCGACGCCGCGACGAACACCAGCCCATCCCCGCTCGCCGCCAATGCGGTGACATGGCGAAGCCGGTGCGCGAGTGTCGTGACCTCGCCGCTGTCCACGTGCAGCACCGCGATCTCGAACAGCCCGCGCCGCGATGCGATCGTCGCGATGCGGTCGCCGTCGCGATGCCAGATCACCGTCGCGCCTTCGAGTTCGAGATCGTCGCCCTTGGGGCTGGTGCAGCGGCCGGACTCGATGTCGTAAACGTAGAGCTGGACGAGCGAATCGCCTTCGATACGGCCGGCGCCGAATGCGAGCCGGCGGCCGTCCGGCGAAAAACGGATGCCGCTGACCGAATACAGGTCGGTGGTGACGCGATGCGCGTTCGTTCCATCCGCATCCGCGAGCCAAAGATCCGCCTGGTGACGCTGCGCACCGTCGCGCTTGCGCGAGAACGCGAGGCGCGAACCGTCGGGCGACCAGATCGCATCGCTGACATCGAAGTCGCCTTCGACCAGCGGCGTGATGTCGCCACTCCTGGCATCGATCGACACCAGTCGAGTGCGCTCGCCGGTCTTGGTACCCGACCCATCCAGCTTGTAGGGCAGGTAACGCACGACGATGGGGCGATTCTTCGCCTTCGGATCGTCGCGTTCGTCTTCCTTCCACTTCACCGACTGCAGCGCGAGAAGCTTCGTGCCGTCGGCGGACCACGCGATCAGGCTCGAGATCGGGTCCTTCGTATTCGTGATCGCTTCGGCTTCGCCGCCGTCGAGGCGGATCATCTGCGCCTGCGGCCCCGCCTTCGGGTCGCGTTGGCTGATGAACGCGACGCGCTGTCCATCCGGCGCCACCTGGATCGAACGTGCGTTGAAATCGGGCGAGGTCAGCCGGCGCGCACCGCGTGGCGCGTCAGGCGCCGTGTCGAACTGCCATGCGGTGGAGCGGTAGCTGTCGGAATCGCGATTCGCACGCGACATCACGACGACCACATGCGTGTGATGCGGCGATGCGCTGAGATCCTGGAGATGGCGATGTCGGTAGATGTCGTCCGTGGTGACAGCTTGCATGGGCGAGACGCGGTTCCCGTGGCGAATTCAAACAAATAAAAAGGCGCCCCGGCAGCGGCCAGGGGCGCCTCTCGACGTGACGGCCGCATGCGCGGCCGTCTTCGTCATCCTCAGCGACGCTGATCGCGGTTCTGCTGCGAACCACCTTCGCGGCGCTGGTCGTTCTGCTGCGAGCTGCCTTCGCGACGCTCGTTGTTGTTCTGCTGGCCCTGGCCTTCGCGGCGCTGCTCGTTCTGGTTGTTCTGGCCTTCGCGACGCTCGGTGTTGTTGTTCTGATTGTTCTGGCTCATCTCGTCTTCTCCTGTGGGGGAAAGCGGGCCGGCTGATGCCGGCCCTTCATCTCTCGTGGCGCCGCCCTCGGCGCTGTCTGATCTGTTCCCGTCGTTTGCGTGGGTGCAGTACACCCGACTGGCGGTTACAGCCATGTCGATTCGAAGTCGGTGTTGCGTCATGTGTCTAAACGGCACTGAAGAGTTAACCGACGTCGACGTCGCGTTAGTGACGAACCTGCGTACCGATATGCAACTCGCTCGACAACCATGTAGGTACGTGCGCTTCATGGCGCTGTTGGTTGGTAGGCGCATTGCCGAAACCGGTGAGGAGTTCGTACTGCAGAAAGCGATCGGCGAGATCCATCAGGCATCCCACGACGCGTTGTCGATGAGCTCGGCCGCCAGCAATGTCCGCAGTGCGTGCGCGAGCGGGTCTTACGTGCGCGAGAAGCGTTCGGCTTCCAGCTCCAGACCATTGATAAGAACAATGCAGGTGCGAGCAGACACGCCGTCGTTGAGCTGCTCATTGCCGCTTGCGCGAACTCGCCCGATGAAACGATGCGATGGTTTTGAGCAATGACGTCGTTGATGCCGACGATGGAAATGTCGAGTCACCACGAACATGCCAATCACGAATGCACGTCAAAACACATGCGACGCCATTCGTCGGCGTGCAATTCGCGCGGTCATGCGCAGCGGCGGTTCCTTCACGGTGCGTCCCACTGAACGGGGGTAGCGTCGCGATCCGGTCCGGACGACGGACCTTTTCTCGAACGTCGCAGACACATCCATCGATGGAGACGACCGCATGAACGCCAAGACCCCGCTCGCACTCGCCGCCGCTGCGCTGGTGCTGTTTGCGACGACTGCCTGCAACCGCAATGCCGACACCGCCGGTGGCACGAACAACACACCGGCCCCGGCCGCATCGGACACGGCGACCAACGACGCCACCAACGGCGGCACCACCGCCAACGGCGCACCGACCGCCACGCCGCCGGCCGACACCAGCGCGACCCCGCCGGCCACGCCGCCCAGCCAGAGTGAAGCGCTCGCGCTGCTCAACGTCGTCAACGACCACGAGGTCAAGACGGCCGAGCAGGCCAAGAGCAAGCACGTCACCGGCGACGTGCTCGCGTACGCCAACATGATGCAGACCGAGCACAGCAAGAACATGGCCGACACCAAGGCCCTGCTCGACAAGAACGGCGGCGCGCCGGCCGACAGCGCCGCGATCACCGACATGAAGACCAAGGGCGACGCGGAAACGCAGCAGCTCGCCGCGCTCGACGGCGACGCGTACGCGAAGGCCTACATCGATGCGATGGTCAACGGCCACCAGGACGCGCTCACCAAGCTCGACACCATGCTGATCCCGGCCGCCACCGACGACGCGGTCAAGAAGCACCTGCAGATGACGCGCGACCACGTGCAGCAGCATCTCGACAAGGCCAAGGCCATTCAGGCGAAGCTCGGCGGCAGCACCGCGCCGGCCGCGTAATCGCACGGTACGCATCGACGAACGACCCGCACTCCGGTGCGGGTCGTTTCGTATGGAGCAATGCCATGGATGAATGCGCCTGCGTCACGTCGGCTTACATCGGCGACAGCACGCTGTTACTCATCCACCCGCGCTGACGACAACGTCATGAGCCATCGCACGCCGCCCGAATCATCGCCGCCGCCGAAGAAGGCCGAGAGCGCCGAACACGCGCGCACGCGCAAGGAACAACGGGACCGTCAGCGCAACGCGGCGGATCGCGATGTCGAGTCGGGCCGTAACAGCGGTCGCGAGTCCGACGACACGCGTCAGTCGACCATCTGATCCCGCGTCAGCTGTTGCCGCCGTCCTCGCGCGGCGTGCCGAGCGGCGCCGTCTCGGTACGTGGTTCGGCGTCGGGGTCGCGACGCACGTCGCGCATGTGGCCGTCGTTGGGCGGCGTCAGATTCGCGCCCTGGCCGGGCTGGTCGGTGCGGTCGTCGGGCTTGCGCAGCTCGCCCTGCTCGAAGCGCACTTCCTCGTTCTTCGGATCGTCGCCGTGCAGCTTGGTCATCGTCGTGCTCCGCGAGGGGATGCACCGACGCTAGCGCCCTCTCCGCTGCCGCTGCGTGAGCGTCACTTTTCCTTTCGGTAGTTCAGCGACGCACGGCTCTCGACCGAGCTCGATTCGACGGTGAAGTCGACGCCGCGACGGATCAGGTACTTGAGCGTGAGCACCTGGCCCGCGCCGAACAGCGACACGCCGTAGCCGACGTACAGGCGCGGCGACAGGTACTTGCCGATGCCGAGCACGCTGCCACCGAGCGTGCGGCTTTCGCTGACGCCGGCGTCGTCGAGCCCGAGCCGCGCGCCGAGCTGCGAGGCGAGCAGGCTGCCGCCCGCCGTCAAGGCCGCGCTCGCCGCGGTGATCTGTTCGCCCTGCGCGCCGCCCACCGACGGCAGCGGCCGGCCGAGCGCGAGATACGACAACGCTTCGGACTGCGTGCCGCCGTCGCTCGACCACACGTTCGCGCGCGGCCGCGATGCACGGCCGGTGACGTCGATGCCGGCGGTCACGCCGCCAATGTCGCGTTCGGCACGCACGTCCAGGATCGGGTCGCCGATGTCGCCGCCCTGCCACGTCAACCGTCCGCGCGTGACGTCGAGCTTCTGTCCGTACGCGACGTAGCGGCCGGACACATCCCTCTCGCCGCGCGCGGTCGTCGCGCCGGCCGGTGTGCCGTGCACCTGCACGCGGCCGCTGAGCTTTCCGTCGAGGCCGAAACCCTGCAGGCGCACGTCGTTGCCCGCCACCAGCGCGAGATCGAGTGCGACCGGCGTCTTGACGTCGGCATGCGCGTCGACCGGGTCGAGCACCACGACGTCGGACGACGTCTTCACCGGTCCGTCCAGGCGCTCGAGCATCAGCAGCGCGGTCGGCACGACGACGGTGCCGGTGACCGTGATCGGTTGGCCCGCACCCGTGCGCACCTGCACGTCGGGATTGGCGATCGCGCGCAGCTCGCGCGTGTTCGCGACCTCGACGTTCGTGCCGCGCAACGTGAGCTGCAACGGCGCGCCCGTGTCGCGCCAGCCGAGGCGGCCGTCGATATTGAGCACGCCGTCGCCGGACCGCACGCTGCCGTTGATGCGCGCCGTGCCATCGGGCAGCGCGTCGAGCGTCGCGACGCCCTGCGTGAGGTTGATGCCGAGCGCCGGCATCTCGGTGGTGAAGCCGGTGAGCTGCGCGCGGCCGCCGAGCGACGGCGCCAGTCGCGTGCCCCCGAGGGTGATGCGGCCCGTGAGATGACCGCGCGGGTCGACGATGTCCGGCGAGAACAGCTCCATCCACGTCAGCTCGTCGGTGTCGACGCTGACATCGCCCGACAGCGGCGCATGCGCGGCCCAGCCCATCGCGACGCGGCCCTGCACGCGGCCGCGATCGAACAGGCCCGAATTGACGTCGACCTGCAGGCGCTGCGGATCGAATGCGACGCGTGCATCGAGCGCGCGCCAGCGCAGCACTTCGTAGCTGTGCGTCGCATCGAGGCGGAAGCCGCCGTCGGCCGAGGTGACGTGCGCGGTGCCACGCCACGCGCCGCCGGCCGGCCGCAGCTGCGCCTGCGCATCGACGTTGCCGCGCACGAGCCAGGGCGTGCCGTCGGCGCGCGCGGGCAGGTAGCCGGTGACGAGCGTGAGCGGCAGGCCGCGCGCGGTGATGTCGGCGCCTCGCCGCGGCCAGTCCGCATTGCCGCAGAGTTCTCCGCCAGCGGACGAACGCAGGCAGGCGGCATCGACCGCGATGCGACCGTCGCCGAACCGCACGTTCGCCGCACGCGTGAGCTGCCACGACGCACCGCGCTGCGGGTTGAGCTGCAACGTCGCCACGTTCGCGAGCCACTGTGCGCCGGTGCGACGCAGCGCGCCGTTCACCGCCACGCCGCCGAAGTCCCCATGCGCATTCGCGCGCAGCTGCAGCGCTTCGACCGCACCGCGTGCGTCGGCGTCCAGCGAATCCATCGGCATGCCGAGTTGCAGGCCGTTGCCGTGCACGACGAGTGCGCCGGGTGCGGCGCCCGCATGCCACGGCAGCCGACCCTTCGCCGTCAGCGTCGCCGCGCGATAGTCGGCGAACGCGACGTCGCGGCCGTCGAGATCCGCGGCGATGTCCGGCGCGGTGCGCGGACCGGTGACGCGCAACGTGCCGCGCACCACGCCGCGGGCATTCGGCAGCAGATCGGCGAGTTGCACGGGTGAGAGGCGCGCGTCGATGTCGAGCCGGTCGCCGATGCGGCCCTTCGCGTCCAGTCGGCTCCCGCCAGCGACGAGTTGCACGGTGCCGTCGATGTCGCCACCGCGAATGTGCGCATTGCCGTGGCCCGCGAGCGCACGGCCGCGCAGCGTGCCACCGAGGCGCGGCACGTCGAACGTCGCGTCCAGCACGCCGGCGTGACCGGGCGTGCCGGCTTCGCGATGGCCCTGCGTGCGCACGGTCGCATCCACCGCACCGGGCCAGCCGTCGATCAGGAACGACGGATCGAAACGCTGTAACTGTGCGGTCGCGTTCCAGCGCGCGAGCGGCGAGAAGCCGGCCTCGCCCTGCGCGAGCAGGCGCCCGCCCGCGACATTCAGTGCGAGCACGCCGCGATACAGGCCGTCGTCGAGGTTGATGTGCGCGCTGCCGCCGACGCGACGCCCGCGCAGCGTGCCGCCGAGTTGCGGTGCATCGACGACCGCATGCAGCACGCCGGCGTCGTCGCGACGACCGGTGGTGGCGAATGCACCGCGCAGCGCGCCGCTCCAGCTCGGCGCGAAGTAACCCGGATCGAAACCAGCGAGGTTCGCGCGCAGGTTCCAGTCGAGCTGCGGGCGCGCGGTGATGCGGCCGTTCGCGTCGAGCGTGCCCGTGGGCATGCGTGCCTGCAGGCGCTGCACGGTGAGCACACCCTGACGCCCGACGCCGTTGAGCGCGAGCTCGGCGCGTCGACCGCCGCGAACCAGTGCGCTCGTTCCCTTCACCGTCCACGCCGATTGCGTGCCGGCGATGGCGACGTCCGCGTCCGCGATGACCTGCGACGCGGCCTCGCCCCAGCGAAGCCCGCGTGCCGCGACGGTGTAATCGACGCGTGCGTTGTGGCGCTCGCCGAAGTCGCCGCGGCCGCGCACGACGATGCGGCCGCCGAGCATCTCGACATCGAGCGGCGCGAACGCGAGCACCTGCTGTTCGAGATGCAGCGTCGACGGATGCACCAGCACGCGTGTGTCGCCGTGCACGAACGACGCGCGCACCGTGCCGTCGCCGCCGGTGCCGCGCGCATCGAGGTCGAGCTGCGCCATCTGCGGCGGATCGGTGGGCGTGCCCGTGATCGCGCCGAGGTCGACGTCGTGCGCATTCGCCTGCACGACCCAGTGCGGCCGGTGTGCACCACGCAGCGTCATCGTCGCGCGCACGGGGCCGGGCGCTGCGCCGGCGAGCGCGACGTTCATCGCATCGAGATCGCCGCGCGCCACGAAGCCCAGGCGCAGCGGTGCGCTCGACCCCTTCACCGGCACCAGCGCCGTCGCGACGAAGTCGGTGCGATAGCGATCGACCGGCGCATACGTGCCATTGAGTGCGAACCGGCCGCGGTCGCTGTCGATCGCGACCTTCGACACGACGAGTCGCCCCGTCGACGCATCGAGCCCGCCGCGCACGCGGCGGATGTCGATCAGCGGCGCGGCCTGGCGCGTGACGCGCAGGCCGTCGATGCGGATGTCGTCGGCCTGCAACGAAAGCGGCACGACGATCTGCGGCAGTGACTGCGGCCAGCGCGGCAGTTCGAACGGCTTGTCGTTCGGCGGAAGATCGAGCGTCGCGCTTTCGACCTGCATCGCGTCGAGGCGCAGGCGTCGCCCGAGCAACGGGCGCAACGCGGGATCGATGGTGACGCGTTGTGCGGCGAACGCGAGCTTCTTCCAGCGGAAGCGCACGTCGTGGAGCGTCATTGGGCCGGACGCCGGGCCCTCCGCGTCCTTCCACTCGAGCGATGCATCCGCCGGCAGGCGTGCCTTGATCTGCGCGAGCAGGAGATCGCGGCCCGCGATCGTCGTCAGCAGCCAGTACGCGAACGCGATGATCGCGACGAGCAGTGCGCCGCTGCCGATCGCGCTGCGGATGCCGAGCGTGCGCAGGCGTGCACGACGCTTCGCGCGCAGCTCGCGGATGCGCGCTTCGCGCTCTTCCGGCGTCGGTTCGCGCGGATCCGGTGGCGGGGCGTCGGGCAGCGGGCTCACAGCTCGGCTCCGAGGCTGAGGTAGATCTGCACCGGTGAATCGGGCGAGCTCAGGCCGTGCGCGATGTCGAGGCGCACCGGGCCGACCGGCGACTTCCAGCGCACGCCGAAGCCGACACCGGTGTGCAGGTCGGGCTTGTCGTTGAACGCGCTGCCGGTGTCGATGAAACCGGCGACGCCCCAGCTGTCGTTGAGGTAGTGCTCGAACTCCGCGCTCGCGGTGACGACCTTTTCCGCGCCGACCGCGAAGCGCTGCCCGGGGGCACCGATGCGCGGGCCGACTTCACGCCAGCCGTAGCCGCGGATGCTGCGTTCGCCACCCGCGTGGAAGCGCAGGCTCGGCGGCAACAGCTCGGTCGGCGTGTCGCTCCAGGTCTGGCCGAGTTCGCCGCGCGCGAGGAAGCGATTGCGCGGGCCGAGGCCGCGATACCAGTTGAGCGTCGCATGCGCCTGCACGAACAGCACGCCGCTGACGCCTTCCGCGCTGCCGCGTCCACCACGCACGAACGCCGTCGCGCCGTAGCCGCGACGCGGCATCAGGCGATCGTCGACATCGACATAGGTCGCATCCAGTTGCGGAAACACGAACGATGCGTAGCGATAGTCCGGCGGCGTCGTCGGATCGCCGTCGTCTTCGGCGGCATACGCCCAGCGTTCGCGCAGCACATGCAGGCCGGCGACCGCATCGAGCCGGCGATTGATGCGCCCGCTGCGGCTCGCGACGAACTCGAGTCGGCGGTTGTCGATGAAGTCGGTCTGTTCGTCCGCGCCCTGGAGCGCGATCGTGTACCAACCGTCCACCCACGCGAACGCGGGGATGCGGTACTGCAGCGTCATCGTCTTGCGACGCTGCGCGTAGTCGAGGTCGATCGTCACCTTGTGGCCCCGGCGGTTGAGCCAGCGGCGATCCATGCCGAGTCGCGCGCCCGCGCCGCTGTCGGACCCGTAACTCAGGCCGACGGTGTAGACGGTGCGCTTGGCCGGCGTCAGCGTGACGTCGATCGGCACGTTGTGGTCGACCGCCTTCTCCGGATGCACCGCGACGTCGATGCCGGAGAAGTAGTCGAGGCGCTGCAGCGATTCGCGCAGGCGCTCGACGCGGCCCTGCTGGTACGGCGCGCCGATGTCCCAGCGCACCATCTTGCGCAGCAGCGAATCGTCGACGATGGATTTCGGCGTCTGCACGAACGTGACCGCACCCATGCCGTAGCGCACGCCGCTCGCCCATTCGAGGTCGATGGTCGCGCTGCCGGTCGCGCGCGTCACTTCGACGCGATGCGCGGTGAGGTCGGCATCGAAATAGCCGCGATCGGCGAGCGTGCGCGAGATGCGCGTCTTGCTCGCTTCGTAGATCGTGTGATCGAGCGGTTCGCCGGTGACGGGATGGAACGCGTCGACCTGGTCGGTCACGACCTTGTCCTTGGCCGCATCGCCGCCGACGTGCACGGCCGCGCGACGCACCGTCACCTGCGGGCCGAGCGTCACGTCGATGCGCACCACCTCGCCGTCGCGCGTCACTTTCACGGTGGGCGAGTAGTAGCCGAACGGTTCCAGCGCGCCGCGCGTTTCGGACTCGGCCTGGTCGAGCAGGTAGTCGAGCCGGCGGTCGCCGATGTCGGTGCCCGTCTCGTCGTTGATCGACAGCGACTCCACGACGTTCGTCGTCATCACCTCGTCGAGCCCGTGCACCTCGACACGCGCGACGCGCGCCGCCCACGCCGGAAGCGCGACGCCGAACGCGAGCAGCAGGGCAAGGACGGCGCGGCGCGCGCGCGGACGGGTCGGCATCGGGTCAGGATAGCGACGGCAGCGTTAATGCGGCCGTGACGACGCATCGTCACGGCCGGTATCCCGATCACCGGGCGCGATGCCCGGCGCGGTCATGCATCAGATCGACAGATATTCGATCGCGGCGACGCTGCCGAGGCGGTCGGCGAGGCGCTGCAGCAGCGCCAAGCGGTTGCGGCGCACCGCCATGTCCTCGACGTTGACCATCACCTTGTCGAAGAATGTGTCGACGGCCGGGCGCAACCGTGCGAGGCGCGCGAGCGTGCCGGCGTAGTCGCGTGCGTCGAGCAGCGGATCGGTGTCGGCGATCGCGGCATCGACCGCCGCGGCGAGTTCGCGCTCGGCGTCTTCGGTGTACAGCGACGGATCGAGCGTCGTGCCGACCTCGCCTTCGGCCTTGCGCAGGATGTTGCGGATGCGCTTGTTCGCCGCGGCCAGCGCTTCGGCTTCCGGCAGCTTCACGAAGTCGCCGATCGCGTTGAGGCGCGCATCGAAATCCGGCAGCGATTCGTGCACCGCGTTGAGCACGGCGTCGAACTGCTGCGGGATGACGCCGCGGTCGGCGTAGTAGCCGCGCAGGCGGTCGTAGACGAAGTTCGTGACGTCGTAGGCGCTGAGGTCCGGCGCCTGCGTCGGCTGCAACGCGACGGCGCGTTCGACCAGCTCGTGCAGCACGACATCATGGCGGCCCTCGAGCAGCGTGCGCGCGAGACCCAGCGCGTTGCGACGCAGGGCGAAGGGATCCTTGTTGCCGGTGGGACGCAGACCCGCGGCGAAGCCGCCCGCGAGCGTGTCGAGGCGTTCGGCGATCGCGAGCACCTGGCCCAGCGTCGACGGCGCGATTGAATCGCCGGCGAAGCGCGGCATGTAGATCTCGTCGAGCGCCTGCGCGAGTTCGTAGCGCGCGGTATCGGCGACATCGGACAGTGCCTCGTCACGTAGCGCGTAATAGCGGCCCGCGATGCCCTGCAGTTCCGGGAACTCGCCGACCATGCGCGACTGCAGGTCGTTCTTCGACAGCTCGGCCGCACGACGCGCGAGCATCGGGTCGACGTCGATCTGCTCGGCGATCGACTCGGCGAGCGAGGCGATGCGTGCGGCTTTGTCCGCGATGGAACCGAGCTTGGCCTGGTAGGTCACGCCCGACAGCCCGTCGCCCATCGCCACGAGACCCTGCTTCAAGTCTTCGTCGAAGAAGAACTTCGCATCCGCGAAGCGCGGGCGGATCACGCGCTCGTAGCCCTTGCGGACTTCCGATTCGTCCTTCGATTCGATATTCGCGATGCCGACGAAGTGCTCGCTCAGGCGGTCGCTGCCGTCGAGCACCGGGAAGAATTTCTGGTTCGCCTCCATCGTGGCGATCAGCGCTTCCTGCGGCACCTCGAGGAACTCGCGCTCGAAGCTGCACAGCACGGCCTTCGGCCATTCGACGAGGCCGTTCACCTCTTCGAGGATGCCGGGCTCGATGCGCGCGACGCCATCGACCGACTTGGCCGCACGCTCGACCTCGCCGCGGATGCGGCCGCGACGCTCGTCGGGATCGACCAGCACCTTGGCCGAACGCAGCGATTCGACGTAGTCGGTGGGATCGGTGAACCACACCGGCTTGTCATACATGAAGCGATGACCGCGGCTCATGCGGTCGCCCTTCACGCCGAGCAGTTCGACGTCGACGATGTCGGTGCCGAACAGCACGACCAGCCAGTGCACCGGGCGCGCGAAGCCGAAGTCGTTCGCGCCCCAGCGCATGGGCTTGGGAATCGGCATGCCGGCGACGGCCTCGGCGAGGATCTCGCCGAGCAGCGACGCGGTATTCGCGCCCGGCTTCACCGCGCGATGCACGAAACGCTCGCCCTTGTTGTCGGTGGTGCGCTCGAGCTGCGTCCACTCGACGCCGGCCTTCTGCGCGAATCCTTCCAGCGCGCGCGTCGGCGTGCCGTTCGCGTCGAGCGCGACGTTGAGGTACGGACCGAGCACTTCCGACTTCTGCTCCGGCTGCGTCGTCGCCACCTTCGGCAGCGCGACGGCTAGGCGGCGCGGCGTGTAGAGCGGCTTCGCACCCGTCGTGTCGACCTCGATGCCGCGCTTCTGCAGCCCGTTGACGACGCCATCGAAGAACGCCTGCGCGAGGCCCGGCAGCGCCTTGACCGGCAGCTCTTCGGTGCCGAGTTCGATCAGCAGCGGCTTCATGCGGTGACTTCCTTGGCGCCCTTGGGCTGCGGAACGAAGAACGGAACGAAATGCTGGGCGAACACGTCGAGTGCTTCGCAGCGATCGACGTGCGCCTTGAGTGCGGGCCAGCGCGTCAGGTCGACCGGCGCCGCGTTGGACCCGTGCGTGACGTACGTGGCGACGGTGATGTCGGCGAGCGTCATCGTGTCGCCGACGAGCCATTGGCCGGCACGCGCCGCGCAGGCGGCATCGAGCGCGTCGTACGTGCCTTCGATCTGCTTGAGGCTGCGATCGAGCAGCGCCTGCGAGCGCGCTTCGGGCGCATGGAACACGCGTTCGAGCACGATGCCGACGGCGCGATCGGCTGCGCCGCTCGCCATCCCGATCAGGCGCATCGCTTCGCGACGATCCTTGCCGCCTGCCGGCAGCAATGGCTCACCGGTTGTCTCGTGCTCGATCCAGTCGAGGATGGACGACGACTCCATCAGCACTTCGCCGTCGTCGAGCACCAGGACCGGCACGCGGCCGAGCGGCGAGTACTCGCGGATCCGGTCGAAGTCCGCACCGACCGACCACGGGCGGTGCTCGAACGCGATGCCGCGCAGCGCCAGGGCGATCGCGACGCGACGCGTAAACGGCGAGTCGTACATGCCGATCAGGATCATGCGGCCTCCGCCGGCTTCTTCAGCCCGGGGAAGCCCAGCTTCTCGCGCTGCGCGAAGTAGGCCTGCGCCACGCCCTGCGCCAGCTTGCGCACGCGCAGGATGTAGCGCTGGCGCTCGGTCACGCTGATCGCGCGGCGGGCGTCGAGCAGGTTGAACGAATGCGACGCCTTGCAGACCTGGTCGTACGCCGGGAGCGGCAGGCCGAGCTCGATGAGCTTCAGTGCTTCGGCCTCGCAGGCGTCGAAGCGATGGAACAGTTCGGCGACGTCCGCGTATTCGAAGTTGTACGCGCTCTGCTCCACCTCGTTCTGGTGGTAGACGTCGCGATAGGTGACCGGCGTGCCATCGGGGCCGATCGTCCACACCAGGTCGAACACGTTGTCGACGTTCTGCAGGTACATGCACATGCGCTCGAGGCCGTAGGTGATCTCGCCGAGCACCGGGCGGCATTCGAGGCCGCCGGCCTGCTGGAAGTACGTGAACTGCGTGACTTCCATGCCGTTGAGCCAGACCTCCCAGCCGAGGCCCCAGGCGCCGAGCGTCGGCGACTCCCAGTTGTCCTCGACCAGGCGCAGGTCGTGCACCTGCGGGTCGACGCCCAGCGCCTTCAGCGAGTCGAAGTAGAGCTCGACGATGTTCGGCGGCGACGGCTTCATCACCACCTGGTACTGGTAGTAGCGCTGCAGGCGGTTCGGGTTCTCGCCGTAGCGGCCGTCGGTGGGACGGCGGCACGGCTGCACGTAGGCCGCGTTCCACGGCTCCGGGCCGAGCGCGCGCAGGAACGTCGCGGGGTGGAAGGTGCCGGCGCCGACCTCGAGGTCGAGCGGCTGGATGAGGGTGCAGCCCTGCGCGCCCCAGAAGGCGTTCAGACGCTGGATGAGTTCCTGGAACGTGGGGGCCGTCATGCTGCGTTCCATGCCCGTGCGCGAGAAAGCGGGCTAGTATAGCGACGCGCTTTTCGACCCTTTTTCCTCGCGTCCGCACCGGGCTGCGAGCGTCGAGTCCCCTACCTGATCGTGCCGTCCATGGCGCAGCCCCCGCGCATCGAAACTTCGGGCCCCGCCGACTCCGGCCGGCCCCGTCCCGCAGGCGAGACCTCGCCCTTCCTGATCGTCGAAACCGGCCAACCGGTCGCGTCGATGCGTCGCCATGGCGGATTTCCGCACTGGATCCGCACCGCCGCCGGCCTGCCGCGCGACGCCGCGGTGGTGGTCGACGTCGAACGCGGCGAAGCACTGCCGTCGCGCGAAGGCTTCGCTGGGGTGATCGTCACCGGTTCGGGCGCGATGGTCACCGAACGCCGCGACTGGAGCGAGCGCACCGCCGAGTGGCTGGGCGATGCCGCGCAGGCCGGCCTTCCGCTGTTCGGTATCTGCTACGGCCACCAGCTCATCGCGCACGCGCTGGGCGGCGAGGTGGGCTGGCATCCGGAAGGCCGCGAGATGGGCACGGTCGAGATCGAGCGCCTCGCGCCGTCGAACGAGGATCCGCTGTTCGCGCGCCTGCCCGAGCGTTTCGCCGCGCAGGCCACGCACCTGCAGTCGGTGCTGAAGCTGCCCGACGGCGCCACGCTGCTCGCCAAGTCCGACCACGACCCGGTGCACGCGTACCGCTGGAAGGAGCACGTCTGGGGCGTGCAGTTCCATCCCGAATTCAGCACGACGCACATGCGCGGCTACGTCCGCGCACGCCGCGAGGCGTTGCACGGCGAAGGTCGTTGCGCGGTGTCGACCGAGCGCAGCGTCAGCGCGACGCCGCATTCGCGCCGCGTGCTGCGCCGCTTCGTGCGCTTCGCCCACGCCCGTTCGGAGGGCCGCGCATGAACGTGCGCAAGGTGCCCGTCGCGCAGGGCGTGGAATGGATGAAGGAAGCGGTGAACATCGGTCGCCGCAATCCGCGCGCGGTGTTCGGTGCGGCGGTGCTGTTCCTGTGCACGCTGTACTTGGCGTCGGTGCTGGCGGTGTTGCCGGTGGCGTCGCGCCTGCAGGGCCGCAGCGAACTCTCGCTCGGCGAATCCATTGCCGTCGGCATTCCGCTGTTCGTCGTGCTGACGCTGGTGATGCCGGTGCTGCTCGCCGGCCTGATCCATGTGATGCACGAAGCCGAACACGGGCGGCCGACGCGGGCGCGCGACCTGTTCGCCGCGTTCGGGCACGGCCGCGCGCGTCCGCTGATGACGCTGGGCCTCGTGCAGATCGTGTTCAACCTCGCCTGCGTCGCGGTGCTCGTGCTGCTGACCGGCCCGGATTACTGGACCGAGAGCATGAAGGCGCTGCAGGGCGCGCTGAGCGGCCACTACGTCGTGCCGCCGGAGCCGGAGCATCCTGCGCTGCTGTTCTTCGTGCAGTTGCTGCAGCTGGCCTTCAACTATTTCAGCGCGGCGCTGATGCTGCTGTGCGTGCCGCTGATCGCGCTGTCGAACGTCGGCATCGTCGAAAGCCTGCGCCTGGGCTTCCGCGCGTCGGTCGTGAACCTCGGCGCGAACCTGCTGGCGTCGCTGGTGTTCGTGGTCGGCTTCGTGATCGCGGCGGTCATCGTCACGCTCATCACGGCCGTGGTCGTCGGCATCGCGTCGCTGATCCATCCGGCGTTCGCGGCGTTCGTCGCGCTCGCGGTGTGGGCGGCGTTCGCGGTCATCGTGCTGGTCGTGCTCGTCGCCGCGAGCTATTACGCCTGGCGCGACATGTTCGACGCACCGACCACGGCCGCGGCCGACACGCGCATGCAGATCGAAGCCTGAGTCAGCGCCTGGCGACGAGCGCGGACGCGACGATGCCCGCCTCGTAGAGCAGGCACATCGGCACCGCGAGCATGAGCTGCGAGACGACGTCCGGCGGGGTGATCACCGCCGCGACGACGAAGATGCCGACCACCGCATAGCCGCGCCATTCGCGCAGCTGCGCCGGCGTCACCCAGCCGAGCAGCGACAGGATGACGAGCGCGACCGGCAGCTCGAAGCTCACGCCGAACGCGAGAAAGATCACCGACACGAAGTCGAGGTACTTGCCGATGTCGGGCGTCTGCGCGACGACGTCGGGCGTGAAGCGCGCGAGGAACGCGAAGGCGGCGGGCAGCACGACGAAATACGCGAACGCGCAGCCGGCGTAGAACAGCGTCACCGCCGACACCAGCAACGGCAGCGCGATGCGCTTCTCGCGCTTGTACAGGCCCGGCGCCACGAACGCCCACGCCTGGTAGAGCAGCCACGGCGCGGTGATGAAGATCGCCGTCATGAAGGCCAGCTTCATCGGCACGAAGAAGCCGCCGGCGGGATCGGTCGCGACGAGATGGCCGGACCCCGGCAGCGTCTTGAGGAGCGGATGCGCGAGCAGCGTGTACAGCTTGCCGGCGATCGGCATCAGCGCGACGAAGGCGACGATCACGCCCATCGCACCACGCAGCAGCCGGGCGCGCAGCTCGATCAGGTGATCGAGCAGGCGCGGCGTTTCGGGCGGAAGGTGCGCGTCAGCGCTGCTCATTCGGGGAAGCCGGAGTCGAGGCGTCGGCGGACGGCGCGGTCATCGATGCCTCGACGTCGGCGAGCTGCGCCTGCAGCGGTGCGGCGTCGGTGGACGCGGGGGACGGCGCGGGTTCCGGTGCGTCCGGCGCACGCGTCATGCGCGCTTCGACATCGGCGAGCTGCGCACGCAACGAATCCTGCGCCTCGCGCAGTTCGTCACGGGCGCGCAGGATGCTGCGGCGCATCTCGTCGTCGGCCAGCTCGTTCTCGAGCTCGTTCTTGACCGCCTGCCACTGCAGGCGCGCGCGGCGGATCCACGTGCCGGCCAGGCGCGCCGCCTTGGGCAGGCGTTCGGGTCCGAGCACGATCAGCGCGACGAGCGCGGTGAGCAGCAGCTCCGAGAAGCCGACGTCGAACATGGCGCGCCGCGGCGGCGCTTAGCGGCGGTCGCGATCGGTGTCGCTGGTGTCGCGGCTGCGCGTATCGACGTCGTCGTTGCGACGCTCGTCGCGCAGGCGCTGCGCCTCGTCATCGCCGCGCACGCCCTTCTTGAACTCGCGCACGGCGTCGCCGAGGTCGCGGGCTCCGCTGGTCAGGCGCTTCGTGCCGAACACGAGCACGACGATGACCAGCACGATCAACCAGTGGGTAAGACTCATGCCGCCCATGGCGCTGCTCGCTGCGAAAAAGGAAGACGATCAGGATAACGCAGCGCCCGCGACGGAAATTACGGCAGCGGTTCGGTTTTCACCGCAGGTTCCGCGTTCTGGAACGGCTGCGGCTTGGGGTCGGCCGCTGCGGGCGCGCTCGCCGGCACCGGGGTGCTGGTGCTCGCGGGTGCGGTCGTCGGCGCATTCACCGGGGTCACCGGCTGCGCGGCGCTGGCCGCCACCGACGACGACGTCCCGTTGCGCTCGGCGCGCGCGGCGGCACTGGCTTCCTCCAGCGCATCGCGGAAATCCACGAGCGCGTTGGACGGCTTGCCGGTCGCACGGCCTTCGAAAATCATGCGCGGCGTGGTGCCGGCACCGTAGGCGAGCTGGTCCGCTTCGTCGTCGACCTGCAGCGCCGCGCCGTCGAGCGCGATGCCCGCGAACAGGCCGCGCGCGCGCGACCACGACCAGATCTCGGCCTTGAGCTGGCCGTCGGTGGCGGTGGCGGCGCTGCGGCCGACCGGGCCGGCGGCGACCGACGCATCCGCGCCCAGCGTCACCTTGCCGTTGACGATCGAATCGACGCCGCGATCGCCGCGGAACACCAGCACGATATCGGACGACTGCAGGCCGGCCTGGAAACCGATCGAGCCGCCCGTGAGCTTCACGAACGCGGGCTGCGACCAGGTGCCGTCCGCGTTCTTGACCGCCATCAGGCCGTGGCCGCGGCGGCCGCCGACGACCAGGCCGATCTTGAGCGTGTCGGGCACCACGACAATCGCGCGCGCCTCGTCCAGCAGCTTGTCCGGAATCGCCGACTCGGGGATCTCGCGGATCTCCCGCAGCACGCGCAGCGCGTTGCGGGCGCGGTCGTCCTCGACGGGGCCGGCGAACGCGGCAGGTGCGGCGGCGGCGAGGCTCAACGCGAGGACGAGGCCGGACAGGCGGGGACGACGGGCCATGGCGGATACCGGAGGGGGGTCGGGGTGGTTCAGGCTAGTGATGCCGCGATGAATATCAAGCAACCGTGGCGGCGGACCGTGTCGATCCGCAATGACGACGCGGCGTTGCGTCAGCGCACGGGCGTCCGGACGCGGTGCGCTGTCATGCTATGCCGATGACTTCCGCCGCTTCGCGCACTGCGCTCGTCCTTGCCAACCTCGGCACGCCCGATGCCCCGACGCCCGTGGCCGTGCGTCGCTATCTCGCCGAATTCCTGCACGATCATCGCGTCGTCGACCTCACGCGCTGGCTGTGGTGCCCGCTGCTGCACTTCGTGATCCTGCCGGTGCGTGGCAAGCCGGTGGCGAAGAAGTACGCGTCGATCTGGATGGACGGGCCCGACGGCGGCTCGCCGCTCGCCGTGTACACGCGTCGACTGGCGCGGGCGGTGCAGGCGGAAATGCCGGACGTGCACGTCGTCGACGCGATGCGCTACGGCGCGCCGTCGCTGCGCGGCGTGGTGGCACGTCTCGAACGTGAGGGCTACGCGCGCGTCGTCGTGCTGCCGCTGTATCCGCAGTATTCGACGTCGACGACCGCATCGGTCGAGGACGTCGTCGCACGCATGGACAGGCTCAAGCCGCAGGTGATCGAGGACTACCACCTCGACGCCGGCTGGGTGGCGGCCGTCGCCGACAGCATCCGTGCGACACGCGCCGAACGCGGCGGTGATCGCCACCTGCTGTTCTCGTACCACGGCCTCCCGGAGCGCTTCATCCGCCGCGGCGATCCGTACCAGCGGCAGTGCGAGGCGTCGTCGAAGGCGATCGCGGACGCGCTCGGGCTCGATGCGTCGCGGTGGTCGCTGTCGTACCAGTCGCAGTTCGGCAAGGAGAGGTGGATCGGCCCGTCGACGCAGTCCACGCTGCAGGCGTTCGCGGCGCGCGGTGTGCTCGACGTCGATGTCGTCTGCCCGGGCTTCGCCGTCGACTGCCTGGAGACGCTCGAGGAGATCGCCGAGATGCTCGCGCACGAGTTCGCGGAGGCGGGCGGGCGTCTGAATTACATCCCGTGCCTCAACGACTCGCCCGCGCATGCGCGGGTGATCACGGATCTCGCGCGACGCGCGCTGGCGGGCTGATGCGCGAGATCCATCTCGACACACCGTTCGGCCGCCTCGCCGGGCTGCGCTTCGGCCACGGCGGTGTGCCAGTGCTCGCGCTGCACGGCTGGCTCGACAACGCGGCGAGCTTCCTGCCGCTGTCGGCGCATCTGCACGGCCTCGATCTCGTCGCGCTGGATCTGCCGGGTCACGGCGCGAGCGCGCATCTGCCGCCATCCGCCGACTACACGCTCGTCGCCGCGGCGCGCGCGGTGCTGTCGGCGGCGGACACACTCGGCTGGTCGACGTTCTCGCTGCTCGGCCATTCGATGGGCGGCGCGACGTCGACGCTGGTCGCGGCCGCCGCACCGCAGCGCATCGAAAGGCTCGCGCTGATCGAAGCGCTTGGCGGTTTGACCGAAGCCGAGGACCGCACCGCGACCCGTCTGCGCGAGGCGTTCGCGGTGCACGGCGAACCGGCGGGCGCACGGCGCCGTGTATTCCCCGACGTCGCGATGGCGGTGCGTGCGCGGTTGCAGGCGGGCGGCCTGACCGAAGCGGCAGCGCGTCCGATCGTCGAACGCGGGCTCGCGCCGGCGGCCGAAGGCGGCTTCACCTGGCGCAGCGATGCGCGCCTCACGCGGCCGACGGCAGTGCGCATGACCGAAGGGCAGATGCGCGACGTGATCGCCGCGATCGAATGCCCAGTGCGACTGGTGCACGCGGTGCCGGCGTTCCGGTTCTTCCCCGCCGATGCACGCGATGCACGCGCGGCGAACCTGCGCACGGTCGAGGTCGTCGGCATCGAAGGCGGCCATCACCTGCACATGGAAATTCCCGAGACCGTGGCCGCCGCGATCGGCCCGTTCCTGCGCGGCGAGCATTGAGACTGTGCAAATAAAAACCCCGCGCCGTGGGGCGCGGGGTTGCGGGCGGTGACGTTCGGCGTGGGGGAGTTCAGAACGTCACGGGCACACGCACGGTGAAAGTCGTATCCGGGGTGTCACGCGTGACACCCACGCCTAGCGACACGTTGAGGCTCGCGTGCTGGTTGAACGTGTACGACGCGCCGATCAGCAGCGTGCCCAGCATCAGGCGCGCGGAGCCGGGCAGTGTTTCGCCGTTCTGCTTGATCGTGTCGACCCACGAATGGTCGTAACCGAGCGAGATCGCCGCCTTCTCGTTGAGCGCGAGGCCGAGGCCGACGTTGAAGCCGAGCACGTCGCCCGCCTTCAGATCGCCGAGCGGTTCGGTCGTCGTCTGCGGGAAGCCGTCGGGCGCGCCGGTGAGCACCGTGCGCGAGACGTTATTGCGCTCGAAGTTGTGCAGATAGCTGAAGCCGCCGAAGAACACGACCGGGTCGGACGCGAACAGCCAGGTCACGCCCGGCTGCAGCGATTCGAAGCCGGTGCCGGTCGGCAGTTCGAGCGGCAGGCCGGTGCCGGTGGCGTTGTCGACGCAACGCGTGACGCAGTCGGTCGGCACTTCGAACAGGTCCTTGCCCGTACGCGACTTGTAGCGCAGCCAGCCGACCCAGTACGCCTTGTTCGGGCCGCCCTGGTTGAACTGGTAGCGCGCGGTCATCTCGACGTCGCCCAGGCCGCTGCCGTGCGTGTTGAACACGCGATCGGTCGCGGAGCCGGTGAAGATCTCGCGGCTGATCGTGTCGGTGTTCGCGTACAGGTACGGAACGCGGCCTTCGAGCTCGAAGCGGTTGGTCACGCCCCAGCGGCCGGTGAGCGTCGCGGTGGCGGTGGTGGCCTTCACCTGGCGCACGTCGATCAGGCCGATCAGGATCGCCGGGATGATCGTGTAGCCGATCAGCGCGACGCGGTCGGACGCCGAATAACCGAGCTGCACCGACGGCTCGAGCACGAACTTGCCCTGCGGCGTGAGCACGCCCGGCTGGTCGAAGATCTGCGCGACCTGCGGACGCGTGCTCTCCTCGGTCGGTGCGCGACCCACCGGCTGCTGGCCGCCGGGCGCCGTGCCCGTCGACTGCTGCGGTGCGGGCGCTGCGCCCGCCATCAGCGGTGCGCTGCCGCCCGACGACGGCGGTGCGAGGGGGGACATCGCATCGAGCGTCGCCGCTGCCGACACCACGCTCGTCGCCGTCGCTGCCGCACCAGCCAGTGACGAGGCCGGCGCACCTTCGCCGCGCAGTGCGTCGAGTTCGCGCTCGTGCAATTGCTGGCGAAGATCGGCGATGTCACGCGATTGCGCGTCCATCGTCTGTTTCAACGTCGCGAGCTCGTCGGCCTGTGCATGCACCAGCGCCTCGAGCTGCGTGACGCGATCGACCTCCTGCGCCTGCGCGTGGCCGGCGACCGCGATCGAGATCGACGCCGCGAGGGAAAGACGACCCAGCATCCGTGACATAGGAATCCTCATGGCAATGGCGTCAGTGCGTGCCGCCGAGCTGCAACGTGTCACCCAGCGACTGCTGGAAATGAATGTCGTGCAACAGGCTCAGCGTATTCACGGTGGCGTGAAGGGATGTCAACGATTCGATCGACTGACCGTCCAACGCGTTCTGGATGATCAACGTGCCGGCGTTCGGCGTGATCGTCGTACCGCCGCCGATCTGCACCGTGACGCCCTGCGTGACCGAGGCGAGTTGCGCGGCCTGGTCGGAGGTCATGGTGGAGATGTCGGGGATGTTGACGTGCTGCGTGACCAGCAGTTCGCCGTTGACGGTGACGGTGCGTTCGAAGCCGAACGCCACAGACAGCCCGGTCGGCAGGTCGAACCCACCGCGCAGTTCGTCCAGGCGCTCCTGCGGCACCGGCGGGCCGAGATCGACCTCGTCGGCACGCGCGGGTGCGGCGAACACCACGATCGCGAACAGGAATGGAGCGAGTAAGGCGGGAAAGCGCATCAGAAATCTCCCGGCCCGCGCTTGGGCATCGCGATGTTCTGCAGGCCCTCACGCTGGATGACGGTGTCGATCGGCGCGGCGGGCGCGATGCGCCAGTCGGCCGGCTTGTTGAACTGCGCGAACTCACGGCGGTTGTGCACGACGAACAGCACCCGGTTGTCCCACAGCCGTTCGAACTGGCTGCGCGGCATCGAGCGCGTACCGCGGGAGGGATCCCCGAGCAGCACGCGTTCGCCGCGAATGCCTTTCACCACCACGAAATGCCGGTAGCCGCGGTCGTTGAGCAGCACGATCGCCGGCAGGCCTTCCTCGGCCAGCTTGTCCAGCGGCAGCTGGAAGCCGTCGGCCTCGTAGCCCTGCGACGCGAGGTAGCGCCGCATGTCGAGCATCGAGAAGCCTTCCTTGCGGATGCGCCGTGCATCGCCGGTGGCGAACATCTGCTTGAACACCTCCGCTTCGGTCACCGGCTTGCCGTACTGGAAGGTGAGCAACGTGGCGGTGGCCGCCGATCCGCAGCTGAAGTCGAACTGCTGGCGCACCGTGGTGCGGAAGCGGGCCTCCTTCAGGCTGGTGACGGGCACCGTGTACTCTTGGCCGGGCGGCCGCACATCGACCGTCGACGCCGTCGCGCAGGACGCGAAGGCGAGCCCGACCATCAGCAGCAGCGACGCACCGGGCCTCATGGCATCGGCGCGAACTGGATGCTGACCACCGTGCTGTTCTGGATCAGCACGTTGTTGCCGCTGTTCTGGATCACCGTCGACAGGCCGGCCGCATTGCCGAACGAGCCGCCGCCGACCATGTTGCCGCCGCTGATCGTGTTGAGTGCGACGTTGTTGTCGACCGTGCCGTCCACGTCGGACGTGTTGGTGATGATGGTCTTGTTGTTGCTGTTGACGATGTTGACGTCGGTACCGCCGCGCAGATCGTCCAGTGCATCGGTGGCGACGGGTGGTGCCAGCATCGTGCCGTCGGCGGGTGCAGCCGGAAGCTGGGCCGCGGCCGCGGCGACGACGGGAACGAGGAGCGGATCGATGACGTCGCCCGCGCGCGCGGCGGGGGCCGCGAACATGGACGCGCCCGCGATCACGAGGGCCGTGGGGAAAAGCAGTCGCATGGCAGTCTCCTGATGGGCGGAACCGGCGGGGCGAACCCCGCCGGCATCGTTGGAACCGGAGATGCGCCGCCGAAGCGGCGCATCCGAGCCGGACTCAGTGACCGCCCACGTTGAGGTTGGACTGCACGGTGACCGCCTGCTGCACCATCGACATCGCGCCGCTGTTCTGGCCGATGACCATGATCCCGGCCGCGGCATTCGCCGAGCCGTTGGCCTGGTTCGACATGTCGAACGAACCCGCATCGGCATAGGCCGTGCCACCCGCGCCGCCGGCGCCGCCGCTGCCCGTGCCGGTGCCGGACGCATCGGCCGTCGCATCGCCGCTGGTGTTGGAACCGCCGGTGCCGTCGCCGGCAGTGGCGTCTCCGCCGTCGCCGCCCGCGCCACCGACCGCGGACGTGGTGTCGCCACCACCGACCGCGCTCAGGATCGGGATGAGGGCCTGCGTACCGCCGGAGGCCGCCGCGCCACCGTCGTCACCGCCGCGGCCGCCACGTGCGCGGCCACCACGGCCGTCGGCACCGTCGTTGCTGCCGCTGCCGGCCAGACCGACGCCAAGTCCCAGGCCCAGGCCGTCGCCGCCGCTACCGCCGCGCGCGCTGCCGCTGTTGTCGGCGTAGTTGCCGACCTGGCCGAAGCCGTTGCCGCTCACCGCGCCCGCGAGCACGGAGCTGGCCGTCGCGCTGTTGGTGTTGAACGAGTCGGAGATGTTCGACGACGCGGTGCCGCCGTTGTTGGCCGCCGCGCTGCCGAGCGTGGCGAGGGCGACGCTGTTGTCGGTGGAGTTGTCCGTCGAGTTGTCGTCGTGCGAGTCGGTCGTCGAGTTGTCGTTGCCCGAGTCCGAGATCGCAAGGTCGAGGTTGGTGGAGTTGTCGTTGTACGAATCGTTCGTGGAGTCGTTATTGAAGCCCGAACGGTTGTCGTTGTTCGAGTCGTTCGTCGAGTTGTCGTTGTAGGCGTCGTTGGTGGAGCTGTCGGTCGCGGTGGTGCCGGCGAGCGTCAGGCGGTCGTTGCTGTTCAACGCGTCGGTCACGCTCTGCGCGAACGCCGGGGCAGCGGCAAAGCCGAGCGCCAGTGCGACGGAGGCGGCGATGAGGTTCTTGCGCATGTGGTTCTCCTTGGGATGTCGAATTTCAGGGGAGGAAGCGCCCCTTTTCGGACGCATCGCCCTCGTCGCATATCCCGTGCCAACCCGTGACCTACGTCACGAATTCGCGCGCGCCCCACATGGATGAATGCTTTGCGAACCCGAGCGTCAAGCGAGGCGTTCGAAATTCACATGTCGTGTCTGCAAACCGTTCAACAGCATCGAAAATTTTTCCGCGCATGAAGCTGCACGCACGAGTCCGCTTTAACCGAACGAGCACGAAAACGAGATGGCCGTTTCGCACGCAGTGCACGTTTTCGCGCGTGTGGAGCTCTGACAACGACCAACGCGGGCAGCGGACACGACCATGCGAAACCGTGCCGACGCAATTCAATCGTGCGGGATCGCGCGCACTTCGCAGACGGCGCGCAACGCGGCCTTGATCGGCCGACCACGCGAACGCAACAGTTCGCGTTGCGTCTGCCAGTCGGGAAAGCGCTGTTCGACTTCCGCCCAGAATGCGGGCGAGTGGTTCGCCTGTATCAGATGGCAGAGCTCGTGCACGAGCACGTATTCGAACGCCGCGGGCGGCGCGAGCACGAGCGCGAGATCCAGGCGCATGCGGTCGTCCGGAGCGAGCGAGCCCCACAGCGACGTGAGCGGACGGATCGTCGTCGTGCGCGGCGCGCGCGGCAGCGTCGGCAGGTATTTCGGCATCCAGCGCCCGACGTCCGCCTTCGCTTGCGCCAGATAGAAATTCGAGAACGCCTTGCGCACCGCGGCTTCGCCAAGCGCAGGCGGCAGCGTGGCGACTACCTGCTCATGGTCGAGCTCGACGCGCAGGAAACGGCCTTCGCGCCACTGCAGCGGCGCATCGACGCCGCGCAACGGCAGCGTCGTGCTTTCGCCGATGCGCAGCGGCTGCACGTCGCCGAACGTATGCGCGAGCTGGCCGGCGAGCCAGGCGGCATGTTCCTGCACGAAGGCGAGCGCGCGACGATCGCTCGTGCGCGGCGGCACCGTGAGCCGGATGCCCCGCTCGGTGACGGTCAGGCGCAGCCCGCGCACGCGGCGGTTGTCGACGCGCTGCACGTCCACGATGCGACCGTCCGGCAGCG
>NZ_SELT01000026.1 GCF_004361065.1 Cognatilysobacter terrigena
CGCCGGTGACGCGCCGCCGCTCTACGACATCACCACCGAAGCCGCGCTGCTGATGCCGTGCGCACTCGGCCACCTGCAGATGCCGCTGCCGCCGACGGCGGGCCCGAAGTGCGGCGAACTCGCGGAAGCGGGGCTGGTCAACGGCGCGACGGATGCCGACCGCGCAAGCGATGCGTACGACCGCCTGCGCACGCGCGGCTGGACCGATGACGCGTTGCGTTCGGGCGCGCTCAGCGTGTCGTTCGACTTGTGGAAGTCGATCGCCGCGACGTACGCCTCGGCCTACGGTCGATTCGGCGCGAACGAACATCCCTGCGGTTTCACCTATGCCGCAGTCGACGCATCGGGCACGCCGCGCGCCGCGACCGACGTCGAACGTGCCGCATGGTGGGCCGACGCCAGCGGCATTCCGCCGGGCGCGGGCGTCATGCTTGTTCCGCCGAAGCAGGCGCCGATCGATGCATTGCGCTGCCTGCGCGATCTGTGGGCGGGCAAGGGTGCCCCGTCGGATCGCGTGCGTGCCGGGGTTCGCGAGACGCACGCATCGCTGCCGCGCGCCGGCATTCCGATCACGATCGTGCACGGCGTCAGCGACGGCCTGATCCCGGTCGCGTTTACCAGCGCGCCCTACGTGCAGGCCGCGCGTGCGGCGGGTCGCGACGTGCGCTTCTGGCAGGTACGCAACGCGCAGCACTTCGACGCCTTCCTGCAGCTGCCGCCGGTGGGTGCGAATTACGTGCCGCTGCTGCCGTACGTGTATGCCGCGCTCGATCGCACGTGGTCGCATCTGTACGACGGCGCGCCAATGCCTGCCGATGCAATGATTGCGACGACGCCACGCGGCGCAGCGGCGGAACTCACCGCGCAGAATCTCGCGATTCCGACGAACTGATCCAACGGGCGCGCGACGCGATCGCGCATCGCCGCGGCGGAAGCACGCGTCGCCCGGATACAAACGAAAACGGCCGCCCGAAGGCGGCCGTTTTCTTTAGCCGATCTCAGCCCCGCGGGCCGCGTCCGCCACCCGGACGACCGCCACCACGCGGGCCACCCGGACCGCGACCGCCCGGGGCGCGCCCGCCGGGGCCGCTCGGACCGCCGGGACCACGAGCACCCGGCGGACCCGAACGCTGCGGACGCGGGCCGCGTGGACGGTCGTAGCCGCCGGCGCCCGGGTTCGCATGATCGGACGGGAAGCTCGGTGCATTGCCCGGATGTCCGTAGAGATGCGAGCGCTGGCCGCCCGGCTTCGGGCCGCCCGGCTTGCGACCGCCGCCCGCGCCATAGGGACCACCGCCGCCGCCGGCGCGATCGTCGCGCGGACCGCCCGGACGTCCACCGCCGCCACCGTAAGGCGCGCCGCCACCACCGCCTGCGCGGTCATCGCGGAAGCCACCGCCGCCCGGTCGACCGCCGCCACCGGGGCGACCGCCCGCCGGACCGCTGCCGCCCGGACGCGGACCGCCCGGCTTGCCGCCGAACGGCTTGCGGCCGCGGGCGTCGGGATTGCGATGCCCGCTCGGGCCGGTGTCGACACCGTCCGGCACGTACCAGGTGCGGAACGCGGCGGGATTGCCATCGGGCAGGGGCTTCGGGCCCTTGTCCTTGCGCTGCTTGAACGGCTTGTGTGACTGCTTGGCCGCCATTTCGCCGGTGACGGTGAGGCCGCCCGGCTTGCGCGGGCCGCCGCGGCCACGGCCGCGATCCTCGCGCACGTGATCGAAGCGACGCAGCTCACGCCCTTCGTCCGCCGTGTTGTGGCCGCCGACGTAACCGCCCTGGCTGCGTTCACCGGACAGATGGATCGTCGACTTCGCCGCACGGCGCTGACCAATGACGGGCTGCAGCGTGAGCGCCGACGGTGCACCGTCTTCCAGGCCCAGATCGACGCGCAGTTGCTCGACGCGCGCCGTCGGCAGTTCCTGCGACTGGCCGCGCAGCAGTTCGCGCGGCAGTTCGATGCCGCCGTAACGCGCGCGCTTCAGTCGGCTCACCTGGCAGCCTTGCGACTCCCACAGGCGACGCACCTCGCGATTGCGGCCTTCCTTGACGACGACGCGGAACCAGTCGTGCGACTCGCTGCCGCCGATCTTCTCGATCTCGTCGAACTTCGCCGGGCCGTCGTCGAGCTGCACGCCCTTCGCAAGGCGTTCGACGATCGCGTCCGACACGGTTTCCTCGCCTTCCGGTGCACGCACGCGGCAGACGTATTCGCGCTCGACTTCCTTCGACGGATGCATCAGCGCATTCGCCAGCTCACCGTCGGTGGTGAGCAGGAGCAGGCCGGTCGTGTTGATGTCGAGGCGACCGATCGCGATCCAGCGCGCGCCCTTGAGTGGCGGCAGCGCTTCGAAGATCGTCGGGCGACCCTCGGGATCTTCGCGCGTGGTCACTTCGCCTTCGGGCTTGTTGTACATCAGCACGCGCGGCGGTTCGGTCAGCGCGGTGGCCACGAACTGGCGGCCGTCGATGTCGATCTTGTCGCCGGTGCCGACGCTCTGGCCGACCTGCGCGACTTCACCGTTGATCTTGACCAGACCGTCGGCGATGCGCTGTTCCAGCGCACGGCGCGAGCCGAGTCCGGCCTGCGCGAGCACCTTGTGCAGGCGCTCCTCGAGACGCGGCGCGGGCGCCGCCGTCTGTTCACGCCGCAGGGTCAACTTGCGGCCTTTTTCTTCACTCATTGTCATTCGACTCCGCCGCATCGTTCGATGCGGTCGTCATATCGGGAACGGTCGTCGTCTCGACGGCGTTGTCTTGCTCGTGATCGTTCTCGTCTGCCGCGCGCGCACCCGGCGCGGCTTCGGGATCGACGTCGGCTTCGGCCGCGTCGGAAATTTCGTTGTCTTCGTCGTCGACATCGCTGTCGTCGAACTGGATCGGGCGTTCGCTGCGGAAGTCGAGGTCGTCGCCGTCGTCCTCCGCATCGCTGTCGTCATTGTCCTCGTCGTCCGCCTCGACGGCGTCGACGGGCGCTTCGTTCGCGACGTCGGCGTCATCGGACGCGTCGTCGTTCGCGGCGTCGTCGGCGTCGCTGGCGTCCAACGCATCGTCGTCCGCGGCCGCTTCGTCGCCCATGCCCGCCACCGCGATCGGCGGCGCGACGCCCGCGGCGTCTTCGAACTGCAGCTGCGGCTCGAGCTCGCCGATGTCCTTGAGCTCCGACAGCGGCGGCAGCTCGTCGAGGCGCTTGAGGCCGAAGTAGTCGAGGAAACCCTTGGTCGTGCCGAACAGAGCGGGGCGGCCCGGAACGTCGCGATGGCCGACGACGCGGATCCACTCGCGCTCTTCCAGTGCCTTGATGATGTTGCTGCTGACGGTGACGCCGCGCACCTGCTCGATCTCGCCGCGCGTGATCGGCTGGCGGTAGGCGATCAGCGCGAGCGTCTCGAGCGTGGCGCGCGTGTAGCGCGTCTGGCGCTCGGTCCACAGGCGCGCGACCCACGGATGCACGTCGGCCTGCACCTGGAAGCGGAAGCCCGAGGCGACTTCCACCAGTTCGACGCCGCGCGTCGCGCTGTCGGACTGCAGATGGTCGATCGCGGCTTCGATCGCACCGGGCGGGGCCGGCTGGTCTTCCGGGAACAGGTCACGCAGCTGCGCCAGCGACAGCGGCTGGCTCGTCGCCAGCAGCGCGGCCTCCACGATGCGATTGATCAGCGTCTGGTCCATGGAGGATCCGTTTGACTCGCGCAGGCTGCGGCCCGCGGTGTCGCCCTGGCGATCGTCGTCGCCGTGATTCGTGGTGATCGCGTCGTTGGTGTCGGTCATGCGCCGTCGTTCGCAGCGTCGGTATCGAACTCGCTGGACAGTTCGATTTCGGAAGCGTCTTTCATGATGGCCAGCGACTTCACGTAGATCGGCGCCAGCGGTGCGTCCTGCACGATCTCGACGAGCTGTTCCTTGGCGAGCGTGAGCATGCCGAGGAACGTCACGACGACGCCGAGCTTGCCTTCCACCGGATCGAACAGCGATTCGAAACGATGGAACCCGCCGTCGGCGAGGCGTTCAAGCAGCTCGCCCATGCGCTGGCGCACGCTGAGGGCGTCGCGCTTGATCGCATGCTGCGTGAACAGCTCGGCGCGCTTGAGCACGTCGCGCAGCGCCAGCAGCATTTCCTTCAGATCGACCGGCGGCGGCAGGCGCACCGACGCACGCTCCGGCACGTGCGCCTGCACGAGGCCGGTGTCGCGCTCCAGACGGGGCAGGGCGTCGATGTCCTCCGCCGCCTTCTTGAAGCGCTCGTATTCCTGCAGGCGTCGGACGAGTTCCGCACGCGGATCCTCTTCCTCGCCTTCCTCATTGGTGACGCGCGGCAGGAGCATGCGCGACTTGATCTCGGCCAGCATCGCGGCCATGACCAGGTAGTCCGCCGCGAGCTCGAAACGCATCTCGTGCATCGCGCCGATGTATTCGACGTACTGCTTGGTGATGTCCGCGACCGGGATGTCGAGGATGTCGAGGTTCTGCCGGCGGATCAGGTAGAGCAGCAGGTCAAGCGGGCCTTCGAAGGCCTCGAGGATGACTTCGAGCGCGTCCGGCGGGATGTAGAGGTCCTGCGGAATCTGCAGAACGGGCTGGCCATGCACCACCGCCAGCGGCATTTCCTGCTGCTGCGGGCGGGCCGGCGGTGCCGGTTCTGGCGGATTGTCCTCGGTCGCCTGCGGCGCGAGATCGTCGGTCATTCGGGACCGGCCCCTCCGGGCCTGGGCACAGCACACTGCGGAACGGGCCGGTCGGCCCTTCGGTGACGCGGACTGCGAAAACGATGCGGGGCGACACGCTCCGGACTCGGGGCGGCGGGTTCGCGATCGGGTAGGCCGGACGTGGGAGCGGGGGCTCCACCTCGGCTGTCGCCTGCCGGGCAGGTCGACGGACGGGGCTAGCCTACGGGCCGCGCGCGACGCTGTCCAGCCGAGGGCGTCGCGGTCGATAGAATCGCCGCTTTTCCGGGAGGACGTGGCCATGTGGTACGTGATCGACGCACGCGACGGACAGGACGTGCTGCAGCGCCGGCTCGAGGCGAGGCCGCGTCATCTGGAGCGCCTGCACGCCCTGCGCGACGCCGGCCGCCTGCTGCTCGCCGGCCCGTGCCCGGCGATCGACGCCGAGGATCCGGGTCCGGCCGGGTTCAGCGGCAGCGTCGTGGTCGCGGAGTTCGAATCGCTCGAGGCGGCGCGCGAGTGGGCGAAGGCCGACCCGTACGTCGAGGCGGGCGTGTATGCGTCCGTCGACGTGCGTCCGTTCCGCAAGGTCCTGCCGTGACGCCTGCGGAGCGGCCGGCGGCGATTCGTGCCGCGCTGGAAGCCGCCTTCGCGCCTACGTCGATCGAGATCGTCGACGAAAGCCATAAGCACGCCGGCCATGCAGGTGCACGCGATGGCCGTGGGCACTTCAAGGTGGCGATCGTCAGCGATCGCTTCGCCGGGCAGATGCCGCTGGCGCGACACCGGGCCGTCTACGCCGCGCTCGGGGATCTCATGACGACCGACATCCATGCGCTGTCGATCGAGGCGCGGACGCCGGCGGAAGTCGGCGCGCGCTAAGAGTCATCGTCCTCAGTGGCGACGACCCTCCATCAGGGGCACCAGTGAACCTGCAGCGGCTCGCCGCCCGCGAGGCGCACCGCGGCGAGCGGCGAAGTAGCCGGATCGTTCGCCGCGGCGGCGATCTCGAAGTGGCGCAGCTGCGCATCGCCACGCAGTAGAAGAATGCGGCTGAGCCCGCGCGACAGGCCGATCGGGGTCGCGGTGATGCGGCGCGTCCACGGCCCGGCGTCCGGGCTGAACGATGCGTCGAGGCTGATGTAGTCCTGCTTCGACGCCAGCGCCCGTGCGTAGTCGGGCGAATCCGGGAACAGCGCGGCGACGTGGCCGTCGTCGCCCATCGTCAGCACCAGCACGTTCGGCAGCTGGCGCGCATGCGCGTTGGCGATCGCGACGGCGTCTTCGAGCCGCCGGCCCACGAGCGTCAGGGGCTCGAGCCGCGCCGCGGCCGCGTGGTCGACCAGCAGATGCCTTCGCAGCGCGGCAGCGTGGCTGTCCGGGTCGTCGGGCTGCAGCCAGCGCTCGTCGACCAGGCCGACGTCGACGCGTTCCCAGTCCAGCGGCGCCCGCGACAGCGCACGGAAGACGGGCGCAATGGTGTCGCTGGGCGAGACGAGGAGGCGGCAGCGCGGGTGCTGCTGCAGGTCGCGGCGCAGTTCGCCGGCGATGGCCACGGCGGCGGCCCAGGTCCAGACATGGGCGTCGCGATGCACGTGCAGGCGCCCGCCGCCGGCCGGGTCGGGCAGGCGCTCGGTAAGGGGCAGACCGGCCGGCGCTCCGAAAACCATGCGGTCGATGATGCAGCTTTCGTGCCCCCTGTGCATGCAGCCGCACGCCGGGCCGGCCCGACCGCCCGCTTTCACGCCGCTATACTCGCGGGCCGCGTCCGGCGCACGGCTCTTCGCGCGCCCGATCCACGCCAGAGGCCGCTTCGCCGAATGCGTCTTTCCACGATCAAGCTGTCGGGCTTCAAGTCCTTCGTCGACCCGACCACGCTCCACCTGTCCGGCAACATGACCGGCGTCGTCGGCCCTAACGGCTGCGGCAAGTCGAACATCATCGACGCTGTGCGCTGGGTCATGGGCGAGAGCTCGGCCAGCCGCCTGCGCGGCGACTCGCTGACCGACGTCATCTTCGCCGGCTCGTCCGCCCGCAAGCCGGTGTCGCAGGCGATGGTCGAGCTGATCTTCGACAACAGCGACCACACGATCACCGGCGAGTACGCGGCGTTCAACGAGATCTCCGTCAAGCGCGTCGTCTCGCGCGACGGCCAGAGCCAGTACTACCTCAACGGCACCAAGTGCCGCCGCCGAGACATCACCGACCTGGTCCTTGGCACCGGCCTCGGGGCGCGCAGCTACTCGATCATCGAGCAGGGCATGATCAGCCAGGTCATCGAGGCACGGCCCGAAGACCTGCGCATCTACCTCGAGGAAGCCGCCGGCATCTCCAAGTACAAGGAGCGCCGCAAGGAGACCGAGACGCGCATCCGCCACACGCGCGAGAACCTCGACCGCCTCAACGACCTCCGCGAGGAAGTCGGCAAGCAGCTGCAGCACCTCGCGCGTCAGGCGCGACAGGCCGAGCAGTACCAGGCGATCCAGGCCGAGCGGAAGATCCGCGATGCCGAGTGGAAGGCGCTCGAGTTCCGTTCGCTCGACCGCAAGGTGCAGAGCCAGCGCGAGAAGCTGTCGCAGCAGGAAACGCGCCTGCAGCAGCTGATCGCGGAACAGCGCGAAGCCGAACGCCTGCTCGAGGAGGGCCGCGTCAAGCGCGAGGAAGCCGCCGAGCACCTGTCGCGTGCGCAGGCCGAAAGCTACGAGGTGAGCGGCGCGCTCGCGCGCGTCGAACAGCAGATCCAGCATCAGCGCGAGATGTCGTCGCGCCTGCAGCGCGCACGCGACGAAGCGCTCGCGCAGCTGTCGGAGATTTCCAGCCACATCGGCAGCGACCAGGCGCGACTCGACGCGCTGCGCAATGCGCTCGAAACCGACGAGCCGCGCCTCGAAGCGCTGCGCGAGGAAGAGATCGGCCGCGGCGATGCGTTGCGCGACGCGGAAGCGAAGCTCGCCGACTGGCAGCAGCGCTGGGACAGTCACGCACGTGCACAGGCCGAGGCGTCGCGCGCCGCGGACGTAGAGCGCACCCGCGTCGAAGGTCTGGATCGCGTGGCGCTCGATGCAGAGCGTCGCCGCGAAGCGCTCGTCAGCGAACGTGCGAGTCTCGATGTCGACGCGCTGGCCGAATCGGCGTCGGCGATCGTTGAAGAGCTCGAAACGCAGAAGCTGTCGGTCGACTCGCTGACGGGCGAACTCGACAGCCGCAAGGAGGCGTTGTCCGCACTGCAGGAGCGTCAGCGCGAAACGCAGACGCAGCTCGCCGATGTCCGCAAGCAGGCGCAGGCGGCGCGTGGTCGACTGTCTGGCCTCGAAGCGCTGCAGGCCGCGGCGCTCGGCCAGGAGCAGGGGCGCGCGATGGACTGGCTGCGCGCGCACGGCCTGCAGGACGCGGACCGCGTCGGCGAGGCGTTGCGCGTGGACGGCGGTTGGGAAACGGCGGTCGAGACCGCGCTGGGCCAGCTCATCGAAGGCGTGTTGGTCGAACGTCCGGAAAGCCTCGCGAGTGATCTCGGCGGCCTCACCGAGGGCCGGCTGACGCTGGTCGGCAACGATCGCAGCGGTGCGGACGTGCCGTCGACGTCGTTGGCCGCGCACGTCGACGGTCCGTCGGCGATGCGCACGCTGCTCGCGCATGTGCACGGCGCCGACGATATGGAATCGGGCTTGCGCCTGCTCGCCACGCTGCCGCCGGGCGATGCCGTCATCACCCGCAACGGCGAGCGCCTCGGCGCGGGCTGGGTGCAGGTGGTGCGCGCGAGCTCGGCGACGCAGGGCGCGCTGGTTCGCGAGCGCGAGATCCAGTCGCTGCGCGAGGAAATCGAATCGCTCGTCGCGCGCGAACGCGAGCTGGAAGCGCTGCTCGTCGAGCTGCGCGATCAGCTGCTCGTCGCCGAGCAGCATCGCGAGGATGCGCAGCGTTCGCTGTACATGGCGCATCGCTCGGTCAGCGAACTGAGCGGCCAGCTGCAGAGCCAGCAGGGCAAGGTCGACGCCGCGCGCATGCGCACCGAGCGCATCGAGGCCGAGCTTTCGCAGCTGACCGAGACGCTCGAGTCGGCACGTGAGCAGTCGCGTCTGGCGCGCAGTAACCAGGAGGACGCGGTCGTCCGCATGTCCGAGCTGGAGGATGCGCGGACCGAACTCGAGAACGAACGTCGCCGCCTGACCGAGACGCGCGATTCCGCACGCAACGCTGCACGTGAAGCGCGCGATGCAGCGCATGCGCTCGCGCTGACGGTCGAATCGCAGCGTGCGCAGCTTGCCGGTCTGACCCAGGCGCTGGATCGCATGAGCGGCCAGCGGGGGCAGCTCGATTCACGACTGGGCGAACTCGCCGAACAGCTCGCCGACGGCGACGCGCCGGTGCGCGAGCTGGAAGAACAGCGCCAGGTCGCGTTGGAGCAGCGCGTGCTCGCCGAGCAGAAGCTCACCGCCGCGCGCACGTCGGTCGACAGCATCGATCACGAACTGCGCGGGCACGAACTCATCCGCCAGCAGCGCGACGAGCAGTCGCTGCAGCAGCGCGAGGCCATCGGCCAGCGTCGCCTGGAGCTGCAGGCGCTCGCGCTCAAGGCCGAGCAGTTGTCCGAAGGCATTGTTGAAGCCGGCTTCTCGCTCGACGAAGTCACCGCCACGCTCACCGACGAGATGGAGCCGCAGACGTGGGAACGCACCGTGGCCGAGCTCGACCAGAAGCTGCGTCGACTCGAGCCGGTCAACCTCGCCGCGATCCAGGAACATGCCGAGGCCGCGCAGCGCAAGGATTACCTCGACGCGCAGAACATCGACCTCACCCCCGCGCTCGAAACGCTGGAAGAGGCGATCCGCAAGATCGACCGCGAGACGCGTGGCCGCTTCAAGGACACGTTCGACCGCGTCAATTCCGGCATCCAGGAGCTGTATCCGCGCCTGTTCGGCGGCGGCCACGCCTATCTGGAACTGACCGGCGAGGACCTGCTCGACACCGGCGTTTCGATCATGGCGCGCCCGCCGGGCAAGCGCGTGTCGAACATCTCGCTGCTGTCGGGTGGCGAGAAGGCGATGACGGCGGTCGCGCTGGTGTTCGCGATCTTCCGCCTGAATCCCGCGCCGTTCTGCCTGCTCGACGAGGTGGACGCACCGCTCGACGAGGCCAACGTCGGCCGTTTCACGGCGATGGTCAACGAGATGAGCGAGCAGGTACAGTTCCTCTTCGTTACCCACAACAAGGTCACGATGGAAGCCGCGAAGCAGCTCATGGGCGTCACCATGCGCGAGCCGGGCGTGAGCCGACTCGTGTCCGTCGACCTTGCCGAAGCCGCGCGCCTGGCCGGCGCCGCCTGACCGACCACGGAGCACCTGCATGTCCGACATGGCGATGCTGCGGATCTGGATTCTCGTTGCGGGCGTGGTGCTGCTCGCCGCCATCCTCTTCTTCGGCCGGCCCAAGAAGCCGGGGCAGGGACGCCGCGTCCCGCGCGACAGCGAGGGTCGACGCGTTGAGCCCACGCTGGGCGAACAGCTCGACGCCGAGCTTGGCGCCGACGATGGGGCGGTGGAGCCGATGCAGGAGTCGTTCGACCTCGAGCCGCGTCCGGCGGCGAGCGCGAAGGACGATCTTGGCAAGCGCACGACGGACGAGTTCGACAAGATCGTGACGCTCTACCTCGCAGCGCGTGCCGGCCAGCAGCTCAGCGGGCCCGACATTGTCGTCGCCGCCGAGCGCGCGGGCCTCGTGTTCGGCCACATGGGCGTGTTCCATCGCCTCGTCGAGAACCATCCCGAGCGCGGGCCGGTCTTCAGCGTCGCGAACATCGTGAAGCCCGGCAGCTTCGACATGGCCAGGATCCAGGAGCTGCAGACGCCGGCGATCGCGTTCTTCCTGACGCTGCCGGCCCCGGTCGCGGCGCTGGACGCCTGGGACACCATGCTGCCGACGGCCCAGCGCATGGCCGAACTGCTCGACGGCGTGGTGCTCGACGAGCAGCGCAACGCGATCGGGCGCCAGCGCATCGCGCACATCCGCGACGAGCTGCGTGCCTACGACCGCCAGCGCGAAGCGCCGCCGCTCACGCGTCCGTCCCGCTGGTGAGCAGCCACGACGCGCTCACGGGCGCGTACTAGACTCGACGCATCCACGAGGGATGCACGATGGCGACCACCGGACTCCACCGCTCGCGACACGACCGCATGATCGCCGGCGTCATCGGCGGCATTGCCCAGCACAACGGCTGGAATTCGACGCTGCTGCGCGTCATCTTCGTACTGGTCTCGATCATGTCCGCGGCGTTTCCGGGCATCCTCGTCTACCTGATCGCGTGGCTCGTCATGCCCGAAGAGGGCACCTGACCGCGCGATGACACGTCCGGCGAAGACCGCCGAAGGCGTATCCGCGCCGCGTCGCGCCGTGGCGCCCGCCAACGCCGTCGAGCCCGCCCCGTTGCCGACCGCGGGCATCGCACTGGGCATGCTGTGGGCACTGCCGAACACGCTGGTCGGGCTTCTGCTCGGCGCGATCGGTATGGCGTTCGGCGCACGGCCGCGCGTGCGTCCCGGCGATCTCGCCTGCGTTTTCCACCATTGGCCGTGGGGACCCGGCGGCGCGATCACGATCGGCAACGTCATCCTGCACACGGGCGACGACCTCGACGTCGCCTGCGCGACGTATGCGCACGCCGCAGGGTGGGGCGCCGAACCCGCGGTCTCGCTCGCGTTGCACGAGCGCGCGCACGTCTACCAGTACCTCGTACTCGGTCCGCTGTTCCTTCCGGTCTACCTCGCCTGCGGCGGCATCGGCGCGCGCAATCGCTTCGAGCGCGCCGCGGATCGCTTCGCGGCGACCGGACGGGGCTGGTGGCCGTGGCCTGCACCGCCGCGAGCAAAACGATGACTGCCGACGAGCGGTTACGCGTCGTGCAGGGCGCACGCGTAATTTCGATGCGACAGGGCTGCTGCGTCGCATTGCGCGACAGGGAGGCGGCGTGGAGTTCAAGGCCTATCGTCGACCGGACGGCGCATTCGTGCTCGTCCCCGACTGCCTTGTGGCTTCGCGCGATGCGCAGGGGCGCCACGGTCCGTTGACCCTGGTGGCGCGGTTCGATGCCGAGTGTCCGATCGACGACCCGGTCTGGCATCGCGTGCTGGCCGACATCGATCGCCAGTCCTACGCCGTCGTCCGCCGCGATACCGGCGAACAGCTCATCCGCCTCGCGACCGGACACGCGATCGTCTGAGCCGTGCACCTTGCCTTGACCGGGCGGGCCCTAGGGTCGAGCCGCCGCGCGACGCGGCGTCGGCGCGAGGCGACGATGCGACAGACAGGCGAAGGTCCACGCGAACCGCGGGCGGCGACGCCGATCATCGTCAGGCGCGCGTCTGCCGGCGACCAGGTGTCCGCACACGATCACTTCATCGACTGCATCGCCTCGGTCGACGACGCGCACATCTCCGAGCGCGTCGCCGCCGCGTCGATCGCCCGCGCGCCGCGGGCGTGGCCGCCGGCCGATCCCACGCCGTAGCGCGGCAGGTCAGTCGAGCTGTCGACGGAAGCGCAGGATCGCGACCGTCATCATCACCGCGGTAACCGCGACGAGCGCGACCGCGTCCGGCCACAACTCCATCAGCGCGGCACCCCGCAGCATCACGCCGCGGATCAGGCGCATGAAGTGGGTGAGCGGCAGCACTTCGGCGATCCACTGCACCACGCGCGGCATGCCGGAGAACGGGAACATGAAGCCCGACAGCAGGATCGACGGCAGGAACACGAAGAACGTCATCTGCATCGCCTGGAACTGCGAACGTGCACGCGTCGAGATCAGCAGCCCGAGCGCGAGGTTGGCGAGGATGAGCATGGTCGACGCGAGGTAGACGTCGAACAGGCTGCCACGCACGGGTACGCGGAACAGCCACACGCCAAGTGCAAGCACCGCCGTCGTCTGCACGAGTCCGATTGCCGCGTACGGCAGCACCTTGCCGACCATCAGCTCGCTGCGCGACAGCGGTGTGGCGATCAGCAGCTCCATGTTGCCGCGCTCGCGTTCGCGCACGATGGCGACGCCGGTGAACAGCACCATCGTCATCGTCAGGATGACGCCGACCAGGCCCGGCACGATGTTGACCGCCGAGCGTCGCTCCGGGTTGTAGAACGCGACCACGCCGATCGGCGCGTCACTCGGCAGCACGCTGCGCTGCGCTTCGTCCAGTGGCATCTGCGCGAGTTGCGCGGCGGCTGCCTGCACCGCGGTGTCGCTGCCGTCGACCAGAACCTGCACGGCTTCGCGATGCTCGCTTCGCCGCCGCTCGAAGTCGGGTGGCACGACGATGCCGACATCGATGTCCCCGCGGCGGAGCAGCGTCATCAGTTGGTCGGGCGTGGAGACGACGCGCGCCGGTGCGACGACGCCGGTGGCCACCATGTCCATCACCAGCACGCGTGCCGCCGACGTGCCCGCCTAGTCGCAGACACCGGTCGCAAGGCCGCGCAGGTTGAGGTTGATCGCGTAGCCGAACAGTACGAGCTGAAGGATCGGGATGCCCGCGATCATCGCGAGCGTGATGCGGTCGCGCCGCAGCTGGCGCAGCTCCTTGAGCACGATGGCGAACAAGCGGCGCAGGTTCATGCCGTCGCGTCCTGACGCGTGCGGTCGCGCGTGGCGGCGACGAAGACGTCTTCGAGGTTTGGGGCGACGGCGCTGACGCGGGCGTCGATGTTCGCGTCGCGAAGTGCATGGTCGAGCGTCGATCCGTTGCCGGGCGCACGCATCAGCACGCGAAGCACGTGGCCGATCTGTGCCGCGCTGAGCACGCCTTCGCGGCCGTCGAGTGCATTGCGCGCGGCGCGCGTATCGGGCGCGTCGACGACGAACGTGCGGCCGTCGAGCGCGGCGGCAAGATCGTCCGGTGTGCCATCCGCCACCAGGGCGCCGCGATCGAGGATGGCGAGGCGGTGGCAACGCTCGGCCTCGTCCATGTAGTGCGTGGAGACGAGCAGCGTCGTGCCGCGATCGGCGAGATCGAACAGCGCATCCCAGAAGTCGCGACGCGATTCCGGGTCGACGGCGCTGGTGGGCTCGTCGAGGAACAGCAGCTCCGGTTCGTGCACGACGGCCGCGGCCAGCGCGAGGCGCTGCTTCTGCCCGCCGCTGAGCGTGCCGGCAAGCTGGCGCTGGCGATCGTCGAGGTGATAGCGGCGCAGCAGCTCGTCGACGCGCGACTTCGCGCGCTCGCGCGGAACGCCCTGGATCGCCGCCATGAACTCGAGGTTTTCGCGGATCGAGAGATCCTCGAACAACGAGAAGCGCTGGGTCATGTAGCCGATGCGATGCCGCAACGCGTCCGCCTGCGCGGGAATGCGCAGGCCGAGCACGTCGATGTCGCCGGACGTCGGCGTCAGCAGACCGCAGAGCATGCGGATCGTGGTCGACTTGCCCGAGCCGTTCGGACCGAGGAAGCCGTAAACGCGACCGCGCGGCACGTCGAGATCGACATGGTCGACCGCGACGAGCGCGCCGAAGCAGCGCGTCAGCCCGCGCGTGCGGATGGCGACGTCGTCAGTCATCGAACGTCACGCGCACCGGCAGGCCGGCGGCGAGGCCCTGCGCCGGTTTCGCGTCAAGCGTGATCTCGGCGAGCCAGCTCAGGCGCGAGGCGTCGTCGCCGATCAGCGCGTAGTAGGGCGTGAACACGGGCTCGTTGCGGATCATGCGCACGTGGCCCGGGATCGGCGGCTTGCCTTCGACGTGCGCCGTCGCGCGCGAGCCGACATGCACGGCGTTACGGAGGTGCGCGGGGACGTAGATGCGCGCGTAGGGCGCGTCGCCGGTGAGTAGGACAGCGGCGGTTGCGCCCGCTGCGGGTTGATCGCCGAGCTTGAACGGCAGGCTGTCGACGATGCCGGCGCGCGGTGCCGTGACCTCGAGGCGCTGCAGCGTGACGCGCTGTCCTTTGACCTGCGCGCTCGCCGCCGCGACCGCCGCCTGGCCCTGCGCGATCCGCTCGATGCGCGTGCCGTGCTCGAGTTCATCCAGTGCGGCGCGCGCGGCGTTGGCTTCGCCGGTGGCGGCGTCGCGGGCAGCAACAGCCTGGTCGTAGTCGGCCGGCGTGATGAAGTGGCGACGCAGCAGCGGGCCGAGTCGCGCGACGTACGCCGTCGTGTCGCGCACCGTCGCTTCCCCGGCGGACAGTCGTGAGCGCGCCTGTTCGATCTGTTCGCGACGCGGGCCGGTCTGCAGTTCCGACAATGCGGCGCGCTGGCGCTCGGTGTCGGCGATCGACGCCTCGACCTGCGCGCGGCTGCGCGTCGCATCGAACCGCAGCAGCACCTGGCCCGCGGTGACGTGCTGACCCTCCCGAACATCGATCGCGACGATCGGTTCGGACAGCGGCGCAGGCAGGGTCACGCGGTCGTATTCGAGCGTGCCGAGCGCGGCGTTGTCGTCATGCGAGCAGGCCGCGGCGAGAAGTGCGGTGGCGACGCACATGAGGCGGACGGGCATCTTCATGGCGGCGTCTCCGTCGATGCGAGGCCATGGGCGAGGAAGGCGTGCGCGTGGCGGCGCACGGTGTCGATGTCGAGGTCGTCCGCGTCGAACAGGCGACGCCAGATCGGCGCGCTCGCCGCCGTGAACATCGTCAGGCCGACGAGCGACACCACGACGAGTCGCGGATCGAGGCCGGCGTCGATGCGACCTGCGCGCTGTGCGTCGCCGAGCCGCGCGGCGACTGCGCGAGGCAGCGCGCCGATGCGGCTGAACACGGCATCGCGAAACGCGCCGCCGTCGACCAGCACTTCGCGGATCCACAGCGCGGGCAGCCACGGATGGCGTTCGATCACGCCGCAGACCGCGTCGACGAAACGGCTGCCCAGTGCGAGCGGTGTCTCCGGCGGTTCGCCCATGCCGGCCATGACCTCGGCCATGACCGGGAGCAGGCGTTCCTCGACGACGGCATCGGGCAGTCGGTCGCCGAAGTAGTAATTCACGAGCGCCGGGTTCACCCCCGCGGCACGCGCGATGGCGCGGTTGGTCGATGCCGCGACGCCGGCATTCGCATAGGCCTGGACGGCGGCGTCGAGAAGATGCGCGCGAAGGTCGGTGGCGTCCTGGACGGGGCGGCGACCGGGGCGGCGGGGGCGGGAAGCAGGCATCGAGTGATTATTTCAACGGAGAAATAATTGCCAAGTGCCTGATGCGGTTAAGCCGACGGGCGGCGAGGCCGGTCTAGTAGCGCTGCTCGATGTGGTGAAGCGGGTGCTTGGACTCGACGTAGTCCCCGCGCTTCTGCCGCTTCGGGAAATGCACCTTGTCCTGCTCGATCTCCTCGTACGAGATGTGATCGAGGATGTGCCGGACGATGTTGAGCCGGCCGCGGCGCTTGTCGTCGGTATTGGCGACGTACCAGGGCGCGTGCTCGGTGTCGGTCGCCTCGAACATGGCGTCGCGCGCTCGCGAGTAGTCGTACCAGCGGCTGAAGGACTTGAGGTCCATCGGCGAGAGCTTCCAGATCTTGCGGCCGTCCGTGGCGCGCGACTCGAGCCGCCGGATCTGTTCTTCCTCGGACACCTCGAGCCAGTACTTCAGCAGGTAGATGCCGGACGCCACCATCGTCTTCTCGATCGCGGGCGTGGTGGCGAGGAAGCGGGCGACCTGCGCGTCCGACGCGAACCCCATGACGCGCTCGACGCCGGCGCGGTTGTACCAGCTGCGATCGAAGATCACGATTTCGCCGCCCGACGGGAAATGCGGCACGTAGCGCTGCATGTACATCTGCGACTTCTCGCGCTCGGTCGGCGTGGGGAGGGCGACGACGCGGAACACGCGCGGGCTGACGCGTTCGGTGATCGCCTTGATCGTGCCGCCCTTGCCCGCGGTGTCGCGGCCTTCGAGCACGATGCAGACCTTCTTGTGCTTCGCGACCACCCACTGCTGCAGTTTGACGAGCTCTTCCTGCAGCGGCTCCAGCGCCGCCTCGTACGCCTTGCGCGACATCCTGGCGCGCACGGGTTCAGCGAGCTCGGGCTTGCGCGACTTTCCGTTCTTGCCGTTCGTGTCGTGGTCGTGGTCGTGGTCGTCGTCGTGGCGGTCGGCGCCATTGCGATGCGCATCGTCTTTCATGTCGAAGCCTTCTGGGGCAGCGCCTGCGGAAGCATCGTGCCGAGTTCCGCCTGCAATCGCGCGACGGCGGTTTCCACGTTGAAGAATATGTGATCCAGGCCGACGCGCTCGTCCAGCGGCGAGCGCCGTACGGGTCACTTCGATCGGAAGCCCTGCGATGGTCGCGTACGCCATCGCTTTCGGGATCACGAGCGCGGCGGTGGTGAGGCCGGCCAGCACGTCGGCGCCTAGGGCCGGTCGGGTGCCGCGGTGACACCGACTGCGCTCATCCGTGGCGCTCGTTCTCGGTCGCGACGCGGATGATGTCGGCGTACAGCGTGCTGACGCGCGAGCCCAGCGCCTGCAACTCCGGATGCTTGACGATGTGGCGCGACGTTTCCTTCGCATCCTCGAGCGAGTCCTTGAGGAATTCGATGTCGGTGTCGCTGAGCTTCTGCCCACCATCGACGCGCTGTTTGATGTCGGCGAGCCGCGGCAGGCGATGCTTCACGAGACGATCGAGAAGCGCCTGCACGACGCCGAGCTCGGCCCGGGGATCCAGCAGCATGGTCGGTCCTCCACCCCGGCACGGGACGGCCGGGCGCAGCACCGCATGGTTCACGGCACCTCACGAGGATTGCAGCCGCATGCGGGCGTGGGCATTGTCCCGAGGGGCATCCATGGCGCCTTTTCGGACAGTCGGTTGCTTGCGGACGGGGGACAGCCGAGATACGTGTAAAAACCGATCACAAAGACAGAAAAGACCTTTGTGATCGGTAGCTTACGGCGTTTTCATATGACGGCTAGGCGTCCAGCTCGAGCTCCCCGTCGATCGGATCCGGGGACTCTTCGAAGTTCAGCCAGTAATCCCCGAAACGCTTGATGTGCTGGGTGGGGTAGGGGCTCAGGCACGCCACCTGGGCCGCTGTGATCTTCCACCCACCCTTGCGCAGTGCACGGATGATCCGGGTCTGGTGGACCGAGTTCCACAGGATCACGGCATTTGCCACGACATGGGTGTACTTGACCGCTTTTTCCTGCTCGATCGGGTCGTTCTGGGTGATGACCTCGCCACCAAAGCGCAGGTGCTTGCTGAACCCGTTGAACGACTCGGCCTTGTTGCACGATGCGGTCACCTCAACGCGCAGCGGCTCGTCCTGGATGTAGCGGAGCAGATACAGGGTCCGCACGGCGGTGCCGAGCGCCTTGAACGCGTGGTAGAGCCGGTTTTTCCGGCTGTAATTGCCCAGCTTGCGCAGAAGCGTCGACGGGGCGATGCGGCCGGCGCGGATGGACACGACCACCTGCAGCAGGTCCTTGAAGTGCCGCTCCACGAGTTCCCAGTCGACGGACTCCCGGAACAAGGGCTCGATGTGGTCATAGCGGGTGCCCGGGTCGGGCCGGAAAAACCGGTAGTCCTTCCAGTTGCGGATCCGTGGCATGAGCTGGATGCCCAGCAGGTAGGCGAGGGCGAAGATCGGCAGCGACTGCCCCTGCGTGTCGGCGTGGAGCCGATCGGGCTGTAGATCGCTCGAGTTCTTGTAGTGCATGTCCAGGATATGCACGCCCTCCCAGACCCCGCAGCCCAGGAACTGCGTGAAGAGCGCCACGTAGGTGTCGGAGACGTGGTGGTAGGCGATACCACCCACGCCGCCGTATCGGACGTGATAAGACGCCAGCGCGTTGTCCTCGTACAGGTCGTGCTGCGTGCCATCGGCCGCGGCGCTGGAGCCGTCGCCCCAGAACCGCGGCAGGTGCATGCCGGCGAACGCGTTGACCACGTCGCGCGAGGCGGCCTCGAGCTTGGTCGCATCGATATGCCGGCGATTGACGAATCCGATCTGATGGGACGACACCGCGCCGCGCATGTGCCGTGCGGTCTGGGCGGGCCCGAGGTTGCATCCGTAGGCAAACAGGGTGACGACGTACCGGCTGGCCGCGCTCTCGAGCTTGGGCTCTGAACCCGAGACCGGGCCGAACTGCCGAGTGTAGTCCGTCCAGCAGTGCACGTCCCAGAGGATGTCCACGATGCCGCGGACCGGCATGCGTTCGGAGATCGCCGCGGCCAGCGCCTCTGTGCCTGGAGGAATCGGGCGCGCGGCGTGCCGCTTGAGGTGGGGCTCACCGTCCGGGTCGATCACGAGCGCGCCGTTTTGAAGGTAGTCCGCGTCGGTCGTCAGGGCCTGCACGCGAAGCCGTTCGCGCAGTTCAGCCACAAACTCGGTGGCCTCCGCGGGCAAACCCAGCTCGTCGCAGTGCGCTTTCGCCGGCGTTTCGCAGTCGTCCCAGGGCACGAGCATCGCCCGGTAGTCGCCGTGGGCGATCGCGCCGACGATCGCGATGTCGCCCGAACGCAATTCATTGGCGAGCGAGGAGAAGACGCAGGCCTGGAAGTAGTCGAAGCGATACCGCTCGGCGCCCTCGGCGCGTTCGATGATCAGCTCGCGCCAGGCGTGGATGGCGAACCCGAGGTCCACCGATTCGGTCAGGTGCGCGCTGCGGCCGTGGCGACGCAGCACGTCCATCGCATCGATCAGCGTGGTGTCTTCCGTGGTCGACACGAACTCGAGGGTGCGCAGCATGCGCATGAAGAGCGAGCGGAAGCCCTCGAGCGGCTTGAGGATGTAGCGCAGGTGCCGGTCGCCGTGGAACTGCATCAGCGCCTCGCAGTCGCGCAGCAGCGGCCCGATGCCCCCACGATCCTCGATGAGGTGGCGGATCGCGCGTCCGGCATCGGCGTCGGCCGGATGTTCGGCCAGCAGCCGGATCACGTCGGCGATCGTGGCCACCATCGCATCGGTGCGTTCGCGAAAGGCCAGCCGGTCGAGCTCAAGCGCGTCCTTGGCGGCGCGGTGGATCTTGGCCATGCGTCGGATGAACATCTCGGCGATCTCATCGCGCGTGGTGGCACGCGCGTGTGCGAGCAGGCTTGCCAGCAAGGCGCGACGCTTCACCGGCCCGTAGTCGCGCAGCTCGCTGGCATCCATCGCGGCTGCCTCGGCGGCGAAGTGCCGCCGCTTCACATGCGGCACCTCGTCCAGCACGCCCTCGACCCGCACCAGACCGTCCAGGAAATCCAGGTGGTCGAGCAAGGCGCGCAGGTTGGTCGCCGAGTCCTTGCGCGCGCGCTTTTTCAGCTTGAACAGCAGGCTCTTGCCGCCACCGGGCACATCGAGCAGCGCGTCGAGCTGCGCCTTGTCCGCCTCGCTCAGGCGCGCGTCGATCCCGGCGAAGACCCGGGTGTTGATCGTGGTCCGCACGCGGCGGCACAGGCGATCGAGCGTGGAGTACGCCGGCAGCTCGAATCGCTCGCGGCCCAGCACCGCGAGGCTGGCATTGATGATGTCGGCCGGATGGTCCTGGACGGCCGCCGCTTCGGCCATGGCCTCGGCCGCCGCGTGCAGCGCGTCGCGCCCGAAGCGACGCGCCTTGCAGCGCTTGAGGATGTCCTTCTGGTACCGGCGATAGGTCGCTTCCCCGAGCGGCGAGGGCACGACGTTGCGGCGCAGCTTGAGGCAGGTCCGCAGGTGGACGACCACGTAGGCGGGGACATCGGCGACCGCAGGCAGGTAGCCCAGGCGCTGGAACGACTTGAAGAGCATTGCGTAGGCCAGGCGATGCGGAGCGCTCTTGGTGAATTTGCGGTTGAAAAGCTCGATCTCGTCGTCGGTCGGCGTGTATGCCGTCGCCAACTCCCGGTCGAGGGCTTTCTTGCGAAAGCGGGGATAGGCGGTGCGGTCAATGGACGTCATGCGTCCCCCGCGGGCACGACCGGGGCGGCCGGCGAGCGCCGGGGCAGGTGACAGGCAGGCATCGGTTTTCCTCAGGCAACGGTCGCCCGAGCCGGCTCGCGGAGCGGCTTGACGGGCAGGGAGGAAATGCGCGAGGCTTGCCGGCGAGTCGTTATCGAAGCAACCGCTGTTCAAGCACTCTCAAGGGGTTCCGCGTTGGCGCGCGGGCCCCTTGTGCGTTTCCGGGGCACAAATTGGCAGGGCGGCCGGCTAACGCATGGCGTCGCCTCCTTGCGGGTCCGCGGATCCCGCACCGGCTTGCGCCTCGGGCTCGTTGTCCCGCATTCCCGCGGCGCCGCGTGAGGCCAGCCAGCGCGCGAGTTCGAACGTGCGCGCAAAGCGCCCGCGACGCCCGACCAGGGTGAACGTCTCGATCGGCATGCGTTCGCGCTTGACTCCGACCTGGAACGCACGCGCCGTCCGGTAGCCCAGCCCGCGCGCGAGCGCGGTGCCGCCGATCAGCTCGCCGTGCTCACGTAGAAGACGCCGTTCTAGGTCGGCAGCGTCATGGTCGTTCAACGGCATCGTTTCGGCTCAGCAGGCGCAGATTCGCTGCTGGATACCGCATTGCGCGCCCGCAATCCATGCCACGATTGCGAGCAAAGGGCGTACACGCCGAACCATGGCGGAATCCGCAGTGCCAGCACCCGAAAACGAAGCTGTGGCCCGCGGGCGCGGCGAGGAAGACATCGTCTACCGCGCCAAAAGCGAGGTCTGGCTGGCGTGCGTCCGGTCGATGGCGCGCACCCCCAAAACACTCGCGGCGATGGGAACGAAGTTCCTGGCAGATGCGCCGGATGCGAAACGCGTGTTCGCACGAATCGCGCACGACGCCTCCGACCCGGGGCGCAAGCGCAAATCGCTCGGCGACCGGAGCGTGGTGGAACTCGTCGCCGGGTTCCGCGGGTACCGGGATACGCAGGACGTGTACGCGAGCACGCTTTGGGAACTCCTCGGCCGCGTCCCGTTGCCGATCGATACGCTCGAGAAATACATGGGGGATATCACCGCGCGGCTGCTGCGGCGCCGCTGGCGGGCGCCCCCTTCGGCGAAGGCGCGCGAAGTGATCGACTTCCTTTCGCCCCCGCCGCGCCCGATGGAACAGGCCGCGTTCCGCCGCTGGGCGCTGCGCCTGGCGCACACGCCGTCGATCGATGCGCTGACGCTGCTGTGTCTGCTCTACGAGAGGTGCCTGCGCGAGGACGCGATCGACGCTGCACGGCTGCTGCACGGCGCGATCCTGAAGGCGGCGCGTCGCTTCTGCGAACGCCCGGGCTTTCCGAGCCGCACGATCGCGCTGTTCGTCTTCCTGATCCGCCGCCGCGTGCTCAGCGGGCGACGGATGCTCGATCACGCGTATTCGACCCTGTACGCGGCGGAAGACATGTTGGCCGAGTGGCATTGCTTCGTCGACGGCGACGAGGAGCGCGCCTGGCTCGATCACGAAACCTGGCGTCTGGCGTGCGCGCTCGAGAACACGTGGGGTCTCAGGGCCGTCGCGCCGGCCCCGGACACGATTGGCAGCACGATCAGCGAAGCCGAGCAGCGCTTTCTAAGCGAGTTCGCCCAGATGCCGCTGGCCAAGCGCCTGGCGAAGCGCTTCCCCGGCCCCTGACGCGGCCGCTGCGTCGAGCCAAACCCAACGCCGGTCAGGACGCCCGCGCCGTGAAGTATTCGCCGTCCGCGTCCTCGGCGAGCGCACACAACGCGAGCTCGTCGAGCGCGCGGAGTGCCTGCAACGAGCCTGCCGCCGTCAGGTCCGTGGCGTAGAGCTCCAGGCCGTCACCGCGGTCGTGCAGCGCGCGGCTACCGGGTAGCCAGGAGGCGTGGAACGCCTCGCAGTCGAGGCCTGCGCTTCTGGCGGCGGCGCTGCAGGCGTCCTCCGCACGTTGCGCTTCGAACACGCCAAGGACCCGCCATTGCGTGGGCTCTTGAACAAACCATCGACGCGGGCGGGGAAGATTCATCGAGGTGGATTTCAGGGGGAGGATCACGCTACCACCCGGAGCCGCCACGGGTTCGCAGGCGAATTCGAAGCCGAGAGTGCGCACCGATCAAGGGGATCCATAGTGCCGGCTCAGCTTGATCGCTGTGCTGGAGCTGACCACGTCTGTTCTACGTCGGTGGTTATGCGGCAGAACTCGCCACGCCGCCGCAGCACGGCTTTTCGTCCTGGATCGGCGGGCACGGCACCGTTCCGTACGAGCAGTAGACACAGCAGTCGCCAGCTTTGGGGCTCAGCACTTGCCCACAGGCTGTGCACTCGTAGAAGAACTGGCACGCGGTGGTCGGCATCACCTCGACCGCGGCATGGCTGCAGTGCGGACAGGTGATTTGGCTTTCGAGTACGACCTCAGCCACCGGACTTTCTCGCCTTGGCAGGGAAGCCGGATGCGGTAATCGCGCGGGCCACACCCGTCTCGGACGTTCGGGCCGGATCGAACGTCACGCGCACCGTCGCCGAGGCCGGATCGACCTTTCGCGCCGTCACGCCCGGGACGTGATCCAACGCTTTCTCGACCGTGAAGCGACAGGCCGCGCAGCTGAAGTTCTGGAGGTCGAAGACGACCGTCTTTGCGGGGCTTGCCGCCGATGCGGCGGTCATCCAGAGGCCGGCAAGCAAGCCGACGAGCCATGTGCGCATGTGATGCTCCTTAGACGAACCAGCCAATGTAGTAGGGAAACAGCAACAACAAGCCAATAGCGCCGGTCGCAATCCATAGCCGGCGCCTGCGACGGCGCAGCGTGGACGGTTCGGCGCACTCCCTGTCGCTGGGGCAGCGGGACGGGGGGCCGTAGAGGTGCCAGAAGGCGGCCAACAAGCACAGTAGGGTCGCGGCGCTGAACCACGGGCGCCACACATCGAACGCCGTCAGGTTCGATATCCAGGCGCCCGAAACGCCCAACAGCACGAACATCAGGGGCAGTACGCAGCAAACCGAGGCACCCACGGCCGCCAGGCTGGCGCCAGCGACGGCAAGTACTGAGGATCTATCGCGCGGCACCTTCATGCGGCGATAGTACCCTCCGTACTCAGGTACGGAGTCAAGCGATGTCGAGCGAAAGGATGACGATTGGCCGCCTCGCGGCGGCGGCCGGCGTCAACGTGGAGACGGTGCGCTACTACCAGCGGCGCGGCCTGATGCCGGAGCCTGGGAAACCCCAAAGCGGGGTCAGGACCTATGGCTCGCCGGCATTGGCGCGCCTGCTGTTTATCCGCCGGGCGCAGCCGCTCGGCTTCAGCCTGGACGAGATACAGGAGCTGCTGGAGCTCCAGGGCGGTGGCGCCTGCAGCCGTACGCTGCAGCTCACCGAGGCCAAGCTGATCGATATCCGTCTGCGACTGGCCGAACTGCGGCGCTTGGAAAGCGAGCTCCTGAAGCTGGTCGGCGACTGTCAACGCGCTCCGAGCGCAGCTTCCTGTCCCACGCTCGACTTCCTGGACAACGCCCGCTAGCCCACCATTTGGTCGAATGGGTTGGCCGATCGACGTCGGCGCCCTGGTCAGCGTGCAGCGGAATGGCGATGCAACACGATCGGCGGACGCACCGAGAGTCAGCAGACGGTTTCCTGCGTCTGCTGAAGCCGCCACACACCGTGCTCGCGCTTGAAGAGCATGACGACGTGTCGACCGCAGGCCAGCAGGCCCACCCCCGGCCGTGACGATGGGACGGGCCCCACGAGGCCGGTTATCGTCCCGTCGACCCCGGAGATCTCCACGCGCTGCAAGACGAAGTGATTCGGAGGCAATCGCCACTGCGCGGACGCGACGACGCCGTGCTCGGGAAGCGTTGGGCCGACGGTCGAAGCCGCTCGCCTGGTGCTCACCGGGAGCGAATCGGGTAGGACGATCACGGGCGACTGTCCGAGCTCGACCAGCGCTGCTCGGATCAGGTCCGACTCGCGATCCGGGGTCGCAACGCAACCGGCGATCGCGAGCGCCATGGCTATTGGGGCGGTTGCCTTCATATGGTGCGCGGAAGTGACGCGCATCGTCGGCGGTGTTGTGCCCGACGCCATTCAGAGCGAAGCGATTTGATCGGCGACATGGTCCTTGCCCGTATAGCCGTCGACGAACGAATAGCCAGTGTGGATCCCCCAGAGTGTGCGAAAGAGGCTCTTCAAGTCATCGGAGTCGAGGTCGACCGCCTCGGCCCGAACGGCCCAGCCGTAGAGGCTTTTCATTCGCTCGAAGGCGACATCGCTGCGCGGCTCCAGGGCTGCCAGCGCGAACTGGATTTCTTCGCGCAGCACGCGTAGCTCGACCCGCAACTGCGCGAGCCAATAGTCATTGATCTCATTGGCGAGCTGGCCCCAACGCGACTGGCCGGGCGCGTGCTCGGCGTGGAAAAACGTGCGGAACCTGGCTTGGTCGAGCAGTTCTTCTGGAAGCCCCGAGGGGTAACCGCCGCCCCCGAGCATGGAAAGAAACGTCCGGATGCAGTTGAGCTTGACCTCACGCAGGGTCTCGGACAGCTGGCGGATAATCCGAGTTCGCTTCTGGTGTTCGGGCAGTCGCACGAAAAGGAAGTAGGTCGCGATCGCGGAGAAGAAGCCAACGGTCAGGTCAAAGATGATCTGGTTGCCCGTCGCGAACTGAGCCAGCAGAGGCGCCCACCCCGTTCCGCGCAAGGCCGACGGGACGGGATCGTCCGACGCTTTGAGGCCGAGCGCCACCATCAGCAACAGCAGACTGACGAGCGACACGTCGCTCCCGTTGATCTTCCGACGCCACATGCGTGGTCTCCATAGGTTTGGCCGGCGGCCGTCGCCCTTGGGAGGCGGGCGACCACTCGGCCACATTACGGCCGAGCAAGGTCGTCGAGGATCGGACAGTCCGGCCGACGGTCTCCATGGCAGCGACGCGCCAGGTCCTCAAGCGTGCGCTGCATGGCTTGCATCTCCGCAATGCGTACCGCGAGCTCGTCGGCATGGGCGCGGGCCAGGCGATTGACGTCGGCGCTCGCCCGCGCGCGATCGTTCCAAAGCGAAAGCAGGGTCTCGATCTGCTTCATGGAAAAGCCGAGGTTCCGAGCGCGTTTGATGAAACGCAGCCGGTGCACGTCGGCGTCGCTGTAGAGCCGATAGCCCGCGAACGTGCGCGCTGCTTCGGGAATCAGCCCCGTCGACTCGTAGTGGCGGATCATCTTGGCCGAGACGCCCGACAGGGCGGACGCCTCGCCGATGTTGTGCAGGCCCTGCTCGCGTGCATCGGCGAGTTCGGGACGCAGGGCTTTACGCGGCACGGGAGACCTCCGGGCGGCGCGCAGGGACGGGCTGCCAGCGGCGCAACAGTAGGGTGTTGGCGAGCACGCTCACCGAGGAAAACGCCATGGCGGCGCCGGCGAGCACGGGATTGAGCAGGCCCAGTGCCGCCAGCGGAATCCCGATGACGTTGTAGCCGAAGGCCCACGCAAGGTTCTGGTGGATCTTGCGCGTGGTGCGGCGCGAGACCGACAGCGCGTCGGCGACGAGCGCGAGGTCGCTGCGCATCAGCGTGATCGCCGCGGCGTGCATCGCGACATCCGTGCCGCTGCCCATCGCAATGCCAACGTCGCTCGCGGCCAGTGCCGGTGCGTCGTTGAGACCGTCGCCCACCATCGCAACCGTGCCACCGCCCTTCAGCGCGCGCACCACCTCGACCTTCTGCTCGGGGCGCACCGGCGCGTGCACCTCGTCGATCCCCAGGCTCCGGGCGACGGCGCGCGCGGCGCCGGCGTTGTCGCCGGAGATCATGACGGTGCGGATGCCCAGCGCGTGCAGCCGCGCGATGGCCTCGCGCGCGCCGGCGCGCGGCTCGTCGCGGAACGCGAGCAGGCCGTCGAGCTGCGGGCCGTCCACGCCCTGCGTCGCGAGCCAGGCCAGCGTGTGGCCGCGCGCCGCGAGATCCGCGGCGCGACCGGCGAGCGGCGCGACATCGACGCCCACCTCCTGCATCAGCGCTTCATTGCCGAGCCAGGCCGCGGCGGCGCCGATGCCGCCGGTGACGCCGCGCCCGGGCACGGCTTGCACGTCGGTCGCTGCGGCCACACCGGACCCGACCGCCTCCAGGACGGCGCGGGCGAGCGGATGCTCGCTGGCGGCCTGCAGCGCCGCGGCGCGTTCGAGCAGCATCGACGACGATCCTTGTACGGGCAGCGTTTCGACCAGACGCGGTCGGCCGGCCGTGAGCGTGCCGGTCTTGTCGAAGGCGACGATGTCGACGCGGTGCGCGAGCTCGAGCGCCTCGGCGTCCTTGATCAGGATCCCGGCGCGCGCGGCGACACCCGTGCCGGCCATGATCGCGGTCGGCGTGGCGAGGCCCAGGGCACACGGGCAGGCGATGACCAGCACCGCCACCGCGTTGAGCACCGCCGCGTTCCAGTCGCCGGTAAGCAGGCCCCAGGCGAGAAGGGTCAGCACCGCGAGGGCGATCACCACCGGCACGAACACCGCGCTGACGCGATCGACCGTGTGCTGGATCGGCGCCTTCTTCGCCTGCGCGTCCTCGACCAGCCGGATGATGCGCGCAAGCGCCGACTCCGCGCCCACGGCCTGGGTCTGCACGAGGACCGCGCCCTCGGCGTTGACCGCACCGCCGGTCACGCGATCGCCGATGTCCTTGGCGACCGGCAAGGATTCGCCGGTGATGAGCGACTCGTCGGCATGCGTGCGGCCCTCGAGCACGACGCCGTCGACCGGAAAGCGCTCGCCGGGCCGCACGACGACGCGGTCGCCCACGCGCACCGCATCGATCGGCACGTCGATGTCACCGTCCGCCCGCCGTACGCGTGCGGTGAAGGGTTTCAACGCCTGTAGTGCCTGGATCGCCGCGGTCGTCTGGCGCTTTGCGCGGGCCTCCAGGAACTTGCCCAGAAGAATCAGCGTGATGATGACCGCCGAGGCTTCGAAGTAGAGCGGGGCGGGACCGTGATGCGTAGCGCCGCGCACCAGGTGGTAGACGCTGAGCCCGTAGCCGGCGCTGGTGCCCAGCGCGACGAGCAGGTCCATGTTGCCGGTGCCCGCGCGCACGGCTCTCCACGCGGCGCGGTAGAAGCGGGCGCCGAGCCAGAACTGCACCGGCGTGGCGAGCGCGAACTGCAGCCAACCGGGCAGCATCCAGTGCGCGCCCACGAGCAGGCCCAGCATCGGCAGGGCGAGCGGGGCGGTGAGCAGGGCGGCGATCAGCAGGTGCTGCCGCTCGTGGCGGTCGCGCCGCACCTGCGTCGGTGCCTGCTGCGCGTCCGCCGCGGGCGCCGTCGCGGTGTAGCCCGCGCCCGCGACCGCGTCGATCAGTGCATTCAGCGGCACCTCGCCTGCGGTGCGCATGCGGGCGCGCTCGGTTGCAAGGTTCACGCTCGCCTCCATGACGCCGGGCACCTTCCGCAGCGCCCGCTCGACGCGCCCCACGCACGACGCGCAGGTCATGCCGCCGATGGCGAGCTCGAGTTCGTTGGTCGCGATCCGGTAGCCCGCGTCCTCGACGGCTTGGCGGATCGATGCGAGGTCCGGCATGGCGTCGGCGCGCAGCTCGGCCGTTTCGGTCGCAAGGTTGACGCTCGCGTCCTCGACGCCGGGCAGGCGCTTGAGGGCGCGCTCGACGCGGCCGACGCACGAGGCGCAGGTCATTCCTTCGATCGGGACGCGAAGCGTGTGGGCGGCAGTCAAGGCAGCGCTCATGGGGTCGGCCTGGCAGGTGGGAGCATCGAGGCTCAGGCTTGCCATGATGGTAAGGTCAAGCCGCACCGCTCAGCGTGCAGCTGCCTCAGTCGGGCGGGCGCAACCGCCGGTCGAGTTGACCTACCTGATGCAGGCCGCCCCCATGCATCGACTGGCGGCCGTCCTCGGAGGCGGTTGCCGCAACGGTGTCATCAATCCGCGTCCGCCTGTTGGACCACGATGGCGGTGCGGATACGTTGCGGACGCCGTTTCCGACGTCCGCGTCAACCCCTCTCCCTGTTTTGCATTCCATGCTTGATCGGACTGGGAACCGCGCTTGGTCGTCGATCGACGCTTGGGGCCTGTCCTAGAGGCGGGAGCCAATTCGAGTCGCGCATGCCCTCAGCAGACCCGACGCCCGGCATCGTCAATCACGACTTCGCCATCCTCCTTGGCGAAGGGCCGGGTGACGGGCGGCAGCAGGTCGAGCACGAGTTCGGACGGGCGACACAGGCGAATGCCCTTGGGCGTCTGCACGAACGGCCGATTGATGAGGATGGGCTCGGCGAGCATGGCGTCGAGCAATGCGTCGTCGCTGTGCGTGGGGTCGTCGAGCCCACGTTCCAGATAAGGCGTGCCTTTCTGGCGGATCGCGTCTCGCACCGACAAGCCGGCGCCTGCAATCAGCTCCATCAGGCGCTCCCGCGATGGCGGATGCTGGAGGTATTCGATGATCGTCGGCTCGATGCCCGCGTGGCGAACCAAGGCCAGCGTATTGCGAGAGGTGCCGCACGCGGGGTTGTGGTAGATCAGGGCATCCATGGCATCCCTCAGCAGGGGGGGCAGCATGCGCGCTGCGCGACGGGCAGGCTGGTGTCTACCGGCGTGTGCGGCGTGTGCGGCGGGGCAGCGACCGCGCCCGAAGCGTTCGCCAATGCGCCTACGGCCAGATCGCCCTTGCGTTCGCTGTAGCGGCTCGTCAGGTAGTCGCTGCGATCGCGCACCATCAGGGTGAACTTGACCAGCTCCTCCATGACGTCGACGACGCGCTCGTAGTAGGCCGAGGGCCTCATGCGCCCGCTGTCATCAAACTCCTGCCAGGCCTTGGGTACGGACGACTGGTTGGGGATGGTCACCATGCGCATCCAGCGACCCAGCAGGCGCAGTGCGTTGACCACGTTGAACGATTGCGAGCCGCCGCAGACCTGCATCACCGCCAGCGTGCGGCCCTGCGTGGGACGCATGCCGCCGTCTTCCAGCGGCAGCCAATCGATCTGGTTTTTGAACACCGCGGTCAGGGTGCCGTGGCGCTCCGGACTCACCCAGACCTGACCCTCTGACCACTGCGAGAGGCCGCGCAGTTCCTGCACCTTCGGGTGGTCGGCACCGACGCTGTCGAGCAGCGGCAGGTCGTGCGGATCGAACACGCGGGTCTCCGCGCCGAAGTGCTGCAGCAACCGCTCGGCCTCGAGTGCCAGCTTGCGGCTGTAGGACTGGGGGCGCAGAGAACCGTAGAGGATCAGGATGCGCGGCGGATGGCCGTCGCCGTCCAGGCCGAGCTTGTCCAGGAGCGGGGTGTCGAGCGCCGCGAGCGTCACATGGGGCAATGATTCTGGGGTCATGGAGGCTTGCTACGCTTTGTGAGTTCCAATATTCTAGAAAAATGGAAATCAAAGACGCAACCCTCGCCTTGGCGGCGCTCGGCCAGGCCACACGGCTTTCGGTGTTTCGGGTGCTCGTCGAGGCGGGTCCAGAGGGCCGAATGGCCGGCGATATCGCCGACGCGCTGTCACTGCCGGGTGCCACGCTCTCATTCCACCTCAAGGAACTCAGCGCCGCCGGGCTCATCCAGGGCGAACAGCGCGGCCGCTTCATTTGCTACCGCGCCGACTTCGACGCGATGAACGATCTCATCGCCTTCCTCACCCGGAACTGCTGCGGTGGTCGGCCCGAGGCCGCGTGCGTGCCTGCGGCCAAGCGGGCGGGCGGAAAGACGACGAAGAAGGTTCGCGCATGAACGACGACACCGGCGCGGCGCGTCGGGCCGATCTATCTCGGCGCATGGGCGGCTTCGAGCGCCATCTGACGTTGTGGGTCGCGCTGTGCATCGCAGTGGGCACCGGTTTGGGCTACCTGTTTTCCGGCGGCTTTGCTGCACTGGGCGCAATCGAGGTGGCCCAGGTCAACCTGCCGGTCGCCGTGCTGATCTGGCTCATGATCATCCCGATGCTGCTCAAGATTGATTTCGGCGCGATGCGCCAGATCGGGCGGCATTGGAAGGGAATCGGCGTAACGGTGTTCATCAACTGGGCGATCAATCCGTTCTCGATGGCGCTGCTGGCCTGGCTGTTCATTCGCCACGTGTTCGGGCCTGTGCTGCCTGCCGATCAGCACGATGCCTATGTGGCCGGCCTGATCCTGCTCGCAGCGGCTCCGTGTACGGCCATGGTGTTCGTGTGGAGCAATCTTTGCGACGGGGAACCTCAATTCACGCTGAGCCAAGTGGCAATCAACGATCTGATCATGGTGGTCGCCTTCGCCCCGATCGTGGGTCTGCTGCTCGGCATTTCGTCGATCACCGTGCCATGGGCGACGCTGCTGCTCTCGGTGGGCCTCTACATCGTCGTCCCTGTAGTCGCCGCGGCGCTCATTCGCCGTGCGGTGCTGGCTAGTCGCGGGGAGACCGCGCTCGCGCGTTTGCTGCAGCGACTGGGCCCGGTCTCCCTGAGTGCATTGCTGGCAACGCTCGTGCTTCTGTTCGGCTTTCAGGGTCGGGAGATCGTTGAGCAGCCGCTGATCATCGCGATGCTCGCGGTGCCGATTCTTATCCAGGTCTATTTCAACGCAGGCCTTGCGTACTGGCTTAACCGACGCCTGGGCGTGGCGCACTGTGTCGCTGGGCCGTCGGCGCTGATCGGCGCGAGCAACTTCTTCGAGCTCGCCGTCGCGACCGCCGTCGCCGTCTTCGGTGTTCGATCGGGGGCCGCTCTGGCGACCGTTGTCGGTGTGCTGGTCGAGGTGCCGGTGATGCTGTCAGTTGTTCGCATCGTCAACCGTTCGAAGCACTGGTACGAGGCAGGCGCCGGCGACACGCGCTCTGGATCCAACTTCAACTAGGAAAACGTCATGGCAATTCGAGTGGGCATCAACGGCTTCGGCCGGATGGGCCGCCTGACCCTGCGCGCTGCATGGGGCCAGCCGGACCTTGAGTTCGTCCAGATCAACGATCCCGCCGGCGACGCGGCCACGTTTGCGCACCTGCTCAACTTCGACTCGGTGCACGGGCGTTGGACGCACGAGGCCACCGCGGAGGGCGAGGACCTGCTGATTGATGGCGTGCGCATCCCCCTGGCGCGCAACAAGGAACTCGCCGCTACCGACTGGTCCGCCTGCGACGTCGTGATCGAGGCGTCGGGCAAGTTCAGGAAGCCCGACGTCTTGCAGCCCTACCTCGACCAAGGCGTCAAGCGCGTCGTGGTGACGGCCCCGGTGAAGACCGAGGGCGTGCTGGACGTGGTCATGGGCGTGAATCATGACCGCTTCGATCCGACGCGACACCGCATCGTGTCGGCGGCGTCGTGCACCACCAATTGCCTGGCGCCAGTGGTCAAGGTCATCCACGAAGGCCTTGGCATCCGCCATGGAAGCCTGACCACGATCCATTGCCTGACCAACACGCAGGTCATCGTGGATGCGCCGCACAAGGACCTGCGCCGCGCCCGCGCCTGTGGCGAGAGCCTGATTCCAACCTCGACCGGTTCGGCGACGGCGATCGCCGAGATCTTTCCGGAACTCAAGGGCCGCCTCAATGGACACGCCGTGCGGGTACCGCTGGTCGTGGCGTCTCTCACTGACTGCGTGTTCGAGGTCGAGCGTGCCACCAGCGTCGAGGAGGTCAACAACCTGCTGCGCGCAGCCACCGAAGGCCCGCTCAAGGGCGTGCTCGGTTACGAAACCCGACCGCTCGTGTCGATCGATTACCGCACCGATCCGCGCTCGAGCATCGTCGACGCCCTGTCGACCATGGTCGTGAACGGAACGCAGGTGAAGATCTACGCGTGGTACGACAACGAATGGGGTTACGTGAATCGCACGGCCGAGCTCGTGCGTCTGGTCGGCGCGACGGAGGGCTGATCATGATTGCGCGCCTATCCGTCGATGTTCGCCAGTACCTGCTGATCACCGGCAACTACTGGGCATTTACCCTGACGGACGGCGCGCTTCGCATGCTGGTGGTGCTGCACTTCCACCAGCTCGGCTATTCGCCGCTGCAGGTCGCGATGCTGTTTCTCTTTTACGAGATCTTCGGCGTTGTCACCAACCTGGTCGGCGGGTGGCTCGGCGCACGTATCGGCCTCAACCGGACGATGAACATCGGTCTGGCCCTGCAGGGCATCGCGCTCTCGATGCTGATGGTGCCCGCGGCGGGGCTGACCGTCGCATGGGTCATGGCGGCGCAGGCGCTGTCTGGCATCGCCAAAGATCTCAACAAGATGAGCGCGAAGAGCAGCATCAAGCTGCTGGTGCCCAGTGGCCGCGAAGGCATGCTCTATCGCTGGGTGGCGGCGCTCACCGGCTCGAAGAACGCGCTGAAAGGCGTGGGCTTCTTCCTGGGCGGCGCGCTCTTGAGCACCGTCGGGTTCCGCAGCGCCGTCGGCGCGATGGCCGCGGCGGTGCTGCTGGTCTGGATCGGCAGCTTGGCGCTGCTAAAGCGTGACCTGGGCAAAGCGAAAGCGAAGCCGAAATTCCGCGACCTGCTCTCCAAGAGCGAAGCGATCAACGTCCTGTCGGCCGCCCGCATGTTCCTGTTCGGCGCCCGCGATATCTGGTTCGTCGTGGCACTCCCGGTTTTTCTGGCGCAAGCGCTGGGCTGGGACTTCTGGCAGGTGGGCGGCTTCCTCGCCGCCTGGGTGATCGGCTACGGGATCGTGCAGTCGCTCGCGCCCTACATCACAGGACGCAAGCACGGTGGCGTCCCCAGGCCGGCGACGGCGTGGAAATGGGCTGCGTGGCTGTCGATCGTGCCGGCCGCCATGGCGTGGCTCCTTCGCGTAGGTGTAAGCCCGGCCCCCGTGCTCATGGTCGGATTGGCACTGTTCGGATTGCTGTTCGCCGTGAACTCATCACTGCACAGCTATCTGATCGTGGCCTACGCTGAGCGCGACGGGGTGTCGTTGGATGTCGGCTTCTACTACATGGCCAACGCGTTAGGCCGACTGATGGGCACGGTGCTGTCGGGTTGGGTGTTCCAGCGGTGGGGACTGGCGGCATGCCTGGCGTTTTCGGCGTTGTTCGCGACGCTGGCGGCCGCGGTGTCGTTTCGGCTACCTGGGTCCGCGCAACCGACTCAAGGCTGATGCGGTCTATCGGACACTTGCTTCGGGAAGCAGCGCGCAGTCGGTGTCGGCGGGCTCGGTCGCGTGTGATCGGGCACTGAACGAAGCCCGGAGCCGGCGGTGCGATGGCTTGACCTTGCCACGTGGGAACGCGCGAAGCTCGCTGCAGCCACACACTGGAGCACTGCAATGAAGTTGAACGTCAACGGCATGACCTGCGGCCACTGTCAGCGGGCGATCGAGCGGGCGGTGGCCGCGCTTGGCGGTACTGCGCGGGTCGACCTGGCCGCCGGTACGGTCGAGGTCACAGGCGTCGACGACCGCGCATCAGCGGTCGCCGCGATCGAGCACGAAGGCTATCGCGTGGTCGACGCCGCGCCGGCCGCCCCGGGCGGCTGCTGCAAGCCGCGCGCGGCCTGAGCGACCGGGACCCGGCGCCGGGTTTGGACCCGGGTCCAGAGTTCACCCTTGTTGAACATGAACCATTGAAGTTCGCGTTAGAGTAGGCCCGTGACCCTTTTCCCGCTGCTGCTGCGCATCGTCTTGTGCATAAGCCTGATCGCCAATGGCGCAGGTGTCGCACAGGCGTCGGCGCGCATGCAGTTCGAGCACGCGGCGCACGCGGCGGTCACGCCGGTGCAGGCTGCAGCTGTGCCTGCGGCCGCGGCAGACCCATCAAGCGTTCCGCCGTGCCATCGGCATGCGGTCACAGCGTCGGCCGTGCCTTCAGCGCCTGCCGTCCATGCGGTCGCGCACGTTGAGCCCGGCAAGGCCGTACCTGCGGCGCCGTCGGGCAAGAAGGGCGACCCGGATTGCTGCAAGGGCAAGACGTGCACGTGCGCCTGCGCGCACGCGTCGTGTGCGACGACGGTGTCGCTGATCACCCACGTAGTTCCCACGCATGACGTGCGTGTGCCGGCGCTCGCGGTCGATCATTCGCAGCCGCGCCTGCCCCATCTGATCCGACCTCCGATCGGCTAAGCGACCCCGCGCGCCCCCCGGGCGCGCGCGGCATGCCTGGGCATGCCTGATCCGCTGTTTCAGCGGCCTGTCGCTCGATCCGGAGTTCTCCATGACATCCCCGTTTTCCACCCGCGATGCGGGTGCGCCGTTGCTGTCGCGACGGCGGTTCGTCCAAGGCCTGGCCTTGGGCGGTGCGGCCCTCGCGGTCGGCGTGCCGCGCGGCTTCGCGGCGACGCGCTCCGCGGTGGGCAATCCCCACGTGCTTTCGGGCACCGATTTCGACCTCTCCATCGGCGAGATGCCGGTCAATTTCACTGGCGCCACGCGCCCGGCGGTCGTGGTCAACGGCTCGCTGCCGGCGCCGTTGCTGCGCTGGAAGCAGGGCACCACCGTCAACCTGCGCGTGCGCAATGCGCTGCCGCCGGGCTCGATCCACGGCCACGAGACCTCGATCCATTGGCACGGGATGATCCTGCCCGCGAACATGGACGGCGTACCGGGCCTGAGCTTCGACGGCATCCACCGCGGCGAGGCCTACCAGTACCGCTTCGACGTGCAGCAGCACGGCACGTACTGGTACCACAGCCATTCCGCGTTCCAGGAACAGGCTGGACTCTACGGGCCGATCGTGATCGACGCGGCCGAGCCCGAGCCGTTTTCGTATCAACGCGACTACGTCGTGATGCTGACCGACTGGACGGATCTCAATCCCGAACAGTTGATGCGCCGCCTCAAGAAAATGGCGGACTACGACAACCTCTACAAGCGCACGGTCGGCGACTTCTTCCGCGACGCGCAGAAGCAGGGTCTGGGCGCCACGGTGCAGGATCGGAAGATGTGGGGGCAGATGCGCATGACGCCGACCGACATCTCGGACGTCAACGCCAATACCTACACCTACCTCATGAACGGCACCACGGGCCTCGGCAACTGGACTGGGCTGTTCAAGTCAGGCGAGAAGGTGCGCCTTCGCTTCATCAACGGCTCGTCGATGACGTACTTCGACGTGCGCATCCCGGGCCTGAAGATGACGGTGGTGGCGGTGGACGGCAATTACGTCCATCCCGTCACGATCGACGAGTTCCGCATCGCGACCGCCGAAACGATCGACGTGATCGTCGAGCCCGCCGGGCAGGACGCGTTCACGATCTTCGCGCAGGACTCGGGCCGCACGGGCTTCGTGTCGGGCACCCTCACGGTGCGCGAAGGCCTGCGGGCACCCATCCCGAAGCTCGATCCGCGGCCGATCCTCACCATGCAGGACATGGGCATGGCCGGCCACGGCGGCCATGACATGGGCGCCATGGGCGGCATGTCCGGCGGGGACGCGATGCCGGGCATGGCCGGCATGGACCACAGCGCGCATGGCGCAGCGCCCGCCGCGCCTGCCGCGACGGACGGCGCGATGGCGGGCATGGACCACGGCTCGATGGCCGGCATGAGCGGGATGGCGGGCATGGCAGGGATGAGCGCGATGCCCAAGCATCCGGCCACCGAGAACGGCAATCCGCTGGTGGACAACCAGGCGATGACGCCGACCTCGCGCCTGACCGATCCCGGCAACGGCATGGGCACGGATGGCCGCAAGGCGTTGAGTTACTCGATGCTGCGCAGCCTGTTCAATGACCCCGACGGTCGCGAGCCCGGCCGCGAACTCGAGATGCACCTCACCGGGCACATGGAGAAGTTCGCCTGGTCGTTCAACGGCGTGAAGTTCTCCGACTCCGGCCCGATCAAGCTCAACTACGGCGAGCGCCTGCGGATCGTGCTGGTCAACGACACGATGATGAGCCACCCGATCCACCTGCACGGCATGTGGAGCGATCTGGAGAACGATGCGGGCGAGTTCCAGGTCCGCAAGCACACCATCGACATGCAGCCGGGCAGCCGGCGCACGTATCGCGTGCGCGCCGATGCGCTGGGGCGGTGGGCCTATCACTGCCACCTGCTCTACCACATGGAATCGGGAATGATGCGCTCGGTGGAGGTGCACGAATGAACCGCTTCTCCACGATGACGCTCGCCATTGCGGTGGCGATTGCCGCGACGCCGGCCTGGGCCCAGCACCAGGGTCATGACATGAGCTCGATGCCGGGCATGGTGATGCCCAAGCCCGCGCCGGCCCCTGCAAAGAAGCCGGCCGCAAAGCCTGCGGTGAAACCTGCTGCGAAACCCGCATCCAAGCCCGCCGCAAAATCCGCTGCGAAGCCCAAGCCTGCGGCAACCATGGCGGGCGTGGACCACAGCGGAATGGCCGGGATGGACCACGCGGCGATGGGGCACACGATGCCAGCCCCGAAACCTGGAGCGACGAAGCCCAAGCCAAAGCCCGCGGCGGCCAAGCCGGCGCCCAGGCCCACCAAGGCCGCGACGTCACCGGCGCCAATGGATCACTCGAAGATGGCCATGCCCGCCGCACCGACGGCGAGCGGGGCCGGCATGTCGGGGATGGATCACAGCGGCATGGACATGTCCGGCATGGACCACGGCGCCGCGACGAAACCGGCGCCCCCGGCAACGCCTGCAACACCCGCGAAGGGCGAGGCGGCGATGTCGGGCATGGACCACAGCGCCATGGACATGTCGGGCATGGACCACGGCGCGATGGCGATGCCACCGGGCCAGACTGAACCTGCCAAGGCTGATGCAGACATGTCGGGGATGGATCACTCGACGATGGACATGTCGGGCATGGACCACAGCGGCATGGACATGTCCGGCATGGACCACGGCGCCGCGACGAAACCGGCGCCCCCGGCAACGCCTGCAACACCCGCGAAGGGCGAGGCGGCGATGTCGGGCATGGACCACAGCGCCATGGACATGTCGGGCATGGACCACGGCGCGATGGCGATGCCACCGGGCCAGACTGAACCTGCCAAGGCTGATGCAGACATGTCGGGGATGGATCACTCGACGATGGACATGTCGGGCATGGACCACAGCGGCATGGACATGTCCGGCATGGACCACGGCGCCGCGACGAAACCGGCGCCCCCGGCAACGCCTGCAACACCCGCGAAGGGCGAGGCGGCGATGTCGGGCATGGACCACAGCGCCATGGACATGTCGGGCATGGACCACGGCGCGATGGCGATGCCACCGGGCCAGACTGAACCTGCCAAGGCTGATGCAGACATGTCGGGGATGGATCACTCGACGATGGACATGTCGGGCATGGACCACAGCGGCATGGACATGTCCGGCATGGACCACGGCGCCGCGACGAAACCGGCGCCCCCGGCAACGCCTGCAACACCCGCGAAGGGCGAGGCGGCGATGTCGGGCATGGACCACAGCGCCATGGACATGTCGGGCATGGACCACGGCGCGATGGCGATGCCACCGGGCCAGACTGAACCTGCCAAGGCTGATGCAGACATGTCGGGGATGGATCACTCGACGATGGACATGTCGGGCATGGACCACAGCGGCATGGACATGTCCGGCATGGACCACGGCGCCGCGACGAAACCGGCGCCCCCGGCAACGCCTGCAACACCCGCGAAGGGCGAGGCGGCGATGTCGGGCATGGACCACAGCGCCATGGACATGTCGGGCATGGACCACGGCGCGATGGCGATGCCACCGGGCCAGACTGAACCTGCCAAGGCTGATGCAGACATGTCGGGGATGGATCACTCGACGATGGACATGTCGGGCATGGACCACAGCGGCATGGACATGTCCGGCATGGACCACGGCGCCGCGACGAAACCGGCGCCCCCGGCAACGCCTGCAACACCCGCGAAGGGCGAGGCGGCGATGTCGGGCATGGACCACAGCGCCATGGACATGTCGGGCATGGACCACGGCGCGATGGCGATGCCACCGGGCCAG
>NZ_SELT01000027.1 GCF_004361065.1 Cognatilysobacter terrigena
ATTTCCCCAACCTTGCACGACCTTGGCCCGCGTTCTCCGACGCGGGCCAATTTTTTGGTGCGCGACGAAGCGCGACCGACGCGTGTTACGGCGCGACGACCTTGAGCGTCTTCGTCACCTGCCACACGCCGTTGACGCGCCTGACCTCGAGCGTCTTGTACTTCGCCCACATGCGGTGGTGATAGGCGCTGTACTCGATCGTGCCGGCGTCGGGCGCGGTGGGGCGGAAATGATCGACGTCGACCATCGTCGCCTTCTTCTTCGACGGCGGATGCACCGAGCCGGTGTCTTCGTCGGCGATGCGCTCGCAGTGCGACGCGGGCACCAGCGTCAGGCCGGGACGCGGACGCAGCGCATCGCGCACTTCGCGCGGCGCGTCGGCGCGATCGACGGCGAGGCAGGCGACCGGTGTGTCGATGTCCGGCAATTCCTTTTGCAGAACCGCCTGCGCGATCGGCGTCAGTGTCGCCGCCACGCGGCCGTCGAACGGACCCGGCGCGAGTTGGGGCGGCGCCGGCGTGCGGCCCGCGCGGAGGAACGCCATCACCACCACGATCACCATGCCGAACAGCAGCGCGACCTTGATCTTCGTCGCGCGTCGCTGCGCCGGCGTGCGCGTGGTTTCGTCGCCGAACTGCGAGCGGAAGCTGAGCTTGGCGTCGGACGGACGCGTCGAATCGAGCAGGCCGGCATCGCGCAGGATCTCGCGTGCGCGTCCGCTGTCTTCCGACTTCACGACCCAGACCGCCGGACGCTGCGCTTCGCCCTTGTCGCGATAGCTCACCGTCGTGCGGCGGCCGCCCTTGTACGAGCGACCGTCGGTGATGCGTACTTCGATGTCGGCATCGCGCAGCAGTTGCGCGACACGCTCGACGTTCTCGAGTCGCGCGCTGGAAAAGACCTGGCGCATCAGCCCACCTGCGGCTTGCGGCCGGCGTCTTCGCCGAGCACGCGGATCATGCCTTCCTGTGCGGTGCTGGCGACGAGCCGGCCGTGGCGGTCGTAGATCATGCCGCGCGCGAGTCCACGCGCATGCTGCGCGCTCGGGCTGTCGATGGAGTACAGCAGCCAGTCGTCGACGCGGAACGGACGGTGGAACCACAGCGCGTGGTCGAGCGACGCCATCTGCACGTTCGGCTGGTAGTAGCTGATGCCGTGCGGAAACGTCGCGGTGCCGAGCAGGTGGAAGTCGGACGCGTACGTCAGCAGCGCCCGGTGCAGTTCGGGCTCGTCGCCGACCTTGCCGCTCAGGCGGAACCACACCTGCTGGTAGGGCGGGCGCTTCGGCGGCTTGAGCTCGTCGCGCGGATACACGTGGCGGAACTCGAACGGCCCTTGGCGCGACAGCCAGCGCTGGACCTTCGTCGGCAGCTTTGCGAGCACTTCCGGCGGCACCGTGTGGTCGTGTTCGACGTCCTCGGGCTGCGGCACTTCCGGCATCGACAGCTGATGCTCGCTGCCCGATTCCTCGTGCTGGAACGACGCGGCGAGAAACAGGATCGGCTGGCCGTGCTGGATCGCGGTGACGCGACGCACCGAGAAGCTGCCGCCGTCGCGCGTGCGGTCGACCATGTAGAGGATCGGCGCTTCGATGTCGCCGGCGCGCAGGAAATAGGCGTGCAGCGAGTGCGCGGCGCGCGGGTCCTTCGCCGAGTCCATCGTGTTCTGCGCGGCCGACAGCGCCTGGCCGAGCACCTGGCCGCCGAAGACGTACTTGGTGCCGATGTCGCGGCTCTGGCCGCGGAACACGTTGTCTTCGAGACGTTCGACCGCGAGCAGGTCGACCAGCTCGGAAACCGGGGAGGTCATGCGCGGGGATTTCCTGCGGAAAGGCCGCGAATTATACCGGCCGGTATGGGGTGGCCCGGGTCAGGGCGCGGGCGTGTTCAGGCGCTGCAGCGGCACGTTCGCCAGCACGTGGTCCCACGGGAACAGCGGGCCGGGGTCGCGCTTGCGATGGACCTGCTTGGTCGGATCGTCGCTGGCCTCGACCATCGTGGTGTCGAGGTCTTCGTGGCCCGCGATGAAGCGCAGGGTGGGGTGGTCGGCAGCGAGCCGCTTCAACAGCGCGACGAGCGTGTCGATCTGCGCCGGGGTATAGGGCTCGGTCATCGCCTGGTGATCGGCGTCGAGCCAGCGCGGATAGCGGCCGGAATTGACGATCTCGATGCCGATCGACCGCGGGTTGTAGCCGCGCGTGTGGTGCGCAATGCGGTCGATCGCGACGTACTGGTGCAGCGAGCCGTCGCGGTCGATGTAGTAGTGGCCGCTGTTGCCGGTGCCGCTGTCGGGATACAGCACCTTCTCGCCGAACGTGCGCGATTCCGCGAGCGTCGGCACTTCAGTGCAGTGGATGACGACGAGGTCGACCTGCGACAGCGGCCGCGACGCGAGGCGCGACTCGTACGGAAGCGGTTCGACGTGGACGGGCAGGGACGGCAGGTCGGGCAGCATGCGGCCGATGCTAACCGGTCGCGGCCGCCGCGACGGCGCGCCTCGACACTGCGGCCTCGCTCACGACCGCCGGCTACGATCGCCGAATGAACCGCTTTTCCGACCGCTCGCTGCTCGGCGCGCTGATGAGCCGTTTCCCCCGCGACGGGCGCGTCGACTGGCTCGGCGTGCGGCCCGCGCGCGACGCGCCGGTCGTGCCGCGCGATGCGGTCGAGGCGATCGCGGAGAAAGGCCTCGTCGGCGACCGCTATGCGGGCGGCAGCGGCAAGCGCGGCGTCACGCTGTTGCAGGCCGAGCACATCCCGGTGATCGCGCAACTCGCAGGGCTCGACGCCATCGATCCATCGGTGTTCCGGCGCAACGTCGTCGTCAGCGGCATTCCGCTGATTGCGCTCAAGGGCCGGCGCTTCCGCATCGGCGACGTGCTGCTCGAAGGCACCGGCCCCTGCGATCCGTGTTCGAAGATGGAAGTGGCACTGGGCGAGGGCGGCTACAACGCGATGCGCGGCCACGGCGGGCTGTGCGCGCGCATCGTCGAGGGCGGGACGATCCGCCTCGGCGATGCCGTCATGGCGGTCGACTGACGCGCCGGCCGCGCGGACCGGCGACAATGACGGTCTTTCCCGCCTTCCGGACGTCATGCGCGGCCACTGCATTCTTTCCCACGGCTTCGAGAGCGGCCCGGACGCCACCAAGGTGACGGCGCTGGCCGACGTCGCCGGACGCCTGGGCTTCACGCACGAGCGGCCCGACTACACCGACCTCGACGCGATGCGCGAGGTCAGCCCGTTGGGCGATGTCGCCGCCCGCGTCGAGCGCTTGCGCGGCCTCGTGCGCGACGCATCGGCACGCGGCCCCGTCGTGCTCGCCGGCTCCAGCCTCGGCGCCTGGATCAGCGGGCGCGTGTCGCTGGAGCACGACGTCGCCGGCCTGTTCCTGATGGCGCCGCCGGTGCGCCTCGATGCGAAGCATCCGCTCGACGCCGCGCACGTGCCGACGTCGATCATCCACGGCTGGGACGACGAACTGATTCCCGCCGACGATGTGGTCGCCTGGTCGCACAAGCGACGCGCCACGCTGCTGCTGGTCGACGACTCGCACCGGCTTTCCCACCATGTCGAGGCGAGTGCCCACGCGTTCGCCACGCTGCTTCAAAGGCTCTGACCGATGCGTTTCTTCGCCAGCTGCGGCAAGGGCCTCGAATACCTGCTCGTCGACGAGCTGATCGCGCTCGGCTGCAAGCACGCGACTGCGACCACAGCCGGTGCGAACGTCGAAGGCACGCTCGCCGATGCGCAGCGTGCGGTGATGTGGTCGCGCCTCGCCAGCCGCATCCTGTGGCCGATCGCGGAGTTCGACTGCCCGGACGAGCAAGCGCTCTACGCGGGTGCGTCGAAGGTCGACTGGACGCAGCACGTCGCGCCGCGTTCGACGATCGCCGTCGATGCGCACGTTGGCGGCAGCGGCATCAACCACGCGCAGTACGCCGCGCAACGCGTGAAGGACGCGGTCGTCGACACGCTGCGCGCGCAGACGGGCTCGCGTCCCGATGTCGATCTCGACGTCCCTGACGTGCGCATCAACCTCGTCGTGCGCAAGAACCGCGCGATCCTGTCGATCGACCTGTCCGGCGCGCCGATGCATCGCCGCGGCTGGCGTCGCAAGCAGGTCGATGCGCCGCTGAAGGAAAACCTCGCGGCCGCCGTGCTGATGCGCGGCCGCTGGATGGACGCGTATCGCGACGGTGGTGCACTGCTCGACCCCATGTGCGGCAGCGGCACGCTGTTGATCGAGGGCGCGCTCATGGCCGCGGACGTCGCGCCGGGCTTGCTGCGCCACGGCGACGATGCGCCGACGCGCTGGCCGGGCTTCGACACGACCACGTGGGCCGACATCCGCGTCGACGCGATCCGTCGTGAAGCGGAAGGTCGCGCGGCGCTGCGCCCTGCGTTCTTCGGTCGCGATCTCGACCCCGCCGCGGTACGTGCGGCGAGCGACAACGCGATCACCGCCGGCCTCGTCGACGTCATCGCATTCGAGGTCGGCGATGTGCGCACGCTGTCCGCACCGCCGTGGCGCGCGGCGGGTTCGGCGTATCGGGGCAGCAGTGATGCGCCGATCGCGACCGCGGATAGCGCGACGGCTTCGCCCGATAGCAATGCAGCGACACCCGCAGGCCTCGTTGCCTGCAATCCACCGTATGACGCACGTCTCGCGGCAGATCCGGCCCTGTACCGCGCGCTCGGCGATGCGTTGCGCCGCACCGTGCCGACCTGGCGCGCGAGCCTGCTGTGCGGCGACGAATCGCTTGCACGGGCCACCGGCCTGCGCGCGAAGAAGACCTATCGCCTGTTCAACGGCGCGATCGAAACGGTGCTGCTCACCGTCGATCCGATCGGCCCGGTGCGCGAGACCGCGAACACGGACGCACCGAGCGTGTTGTCGCCCGGTGCGGAGATGGTCGCGAATCGCCTGCGCAAGAATCTCAAGCGCCTGAAGGCGTGGCGCGAGCGCGAGGGCGTCACCTGTTTCCGCGCCTACGACGCCGACCTGCCCGAGTACTCGGCCGCGATCGATGTCTACACCACCGACGAACGCGAGCCGCGCATGTTCCTGCATGTGCAGGAATACGCGGCGCCCGCGGACCTTCCGGAAGCCGACACGCGCCGCCGTCGCAACGAATTGCTCGCCGCCGCGCGCGAGGTGTTCGCCGTGCCGCGCGAGAACGTCGCGCTGAAGACCCGCGAACGTGGCAAGGGTGGCAGCAAGTACGGCCACTTCGATCGTCGCGGCGAGTTCATCGTCGTGCGCGAAGGCCGCGCGCATCTGCGCGTGAACCTGTTCGATTACCTCGACACTGGCCTGTTCCTCGACCATCGGCCGATGCGCCTGCGCCTGTTCGAGGAAGCGAACGACACGCGCTTCCTCAACCTCTTCGCCTATACCGGCGCGGCGACGGTGCACGCGGCGCTCGGCGGTGCGCGTTCGACGACGACGGTCGATCTCTCCGCAACGTACCTACAGTGGTGCGCGGACAACCTGCAGGAAAGCGGCGTGGGCGGCGCGCGCCATCGCCTCGTGCAGGCCGATGCGATCGCGTGGCTCGAGAGCGACACCGGCCAGTACGACCTCGTGTTCTGCGATCCGCCGACGTTCTCGAACTCCAAGCGCGCTGGCGACTTCGACGTGCAGGCCTCGCACGTGCGCCTGCTGCGCGCGGCGGTCGCGCGTCTGGCGCCGGGTGGCGTGCTGTATTTCTCGAACAACTACCGCCGCTTCAAGCTCGACGAAGCCGCGGTCGGCGCGTTCGCGCACGTCGAGGACATCAGCGCGTCGACCCTCCCGCCCGATTTCGAGCGCGATGCGAAGATCCACCGCTGCTGGCGGATCACCGCGCGCGGCTGAGCCGGCCGGCGTCACGGATGGAACGAAACGTGCGCCTCGTGCGCACTACGCTTTAGTGGATGCGCCGCCATTCTTGGCGCATCGCACTTCGCTGGAGCCGTCCATGTCCCGTCCCGCCCGCATTTCCCGCGTTACCACCGGCATGCCGGCGTCCGACGGCGCTGGCGTCAAGCTCACGCGCGTCATCGGCACGCCGCAGCTCGACCTGCTCGATCCGTTCCTGATGCTCGACGAGTTCGGCACCGACCGGCCGCAGGATTACCTCGCCGGTTTCCCCGACCATCCGCATCGCGGCTTCGAAACCGTCACCTACATGCTCGACGGCCGCATGCGCCATCGCGACAACCACGGCAACGAAGGCGTGCTGGTGCCCGGCAGCGTGCAGTGGATGACGGCCGGTCGCGGCCTCGTGCACTCTGAAATGCCGGAGCAACAGGAAGGCCGCATGCGCGGCTTCCAGCTGTGGGTGAACCTGCCGGCGCGCGACAAGATGAGCGAGCCGAAGTACCAGGAATTTGCGCCCGAGCGCATTCCGGTCGCGCAGCCCGTGCCGGGCGTGTCGGTGAAGGTGATCGCGGGTGAGGTCGACGGCGCTGTCGGGCCGATCGTGCAGCCGGCGACGTCACCGGTATATCTGGATATCGCGCTGGATGACGGCGCGTCGTGGTCGTACACGCTGCCGGACGGGCACGCGGGCTTCGTCTATGCGTACGAAGGGGATGTCGACGTCGGCGACCAGCACCTGCGCACGAAGCAGCTCGGCGTGCTCGACGGTGAAGTCGTGTCGTTCGCGGCGAAGGGCGCCGCGCGCGTGCTGCTGGTGGCGGGACGTCCGCTGCGCGAACCGGTCGCGCGCTACGGCCCGTTCGTGATGAACACGCGCGCGGAGCTCGAGCAGGCCTTCGCGGATTACCAGGCCGGCCGCTTCTGAGAAAGCGACCGGGCGCGATGCCCGGCCGTTCGCAGCACTACTTGCTCGTCAGCTGTGCGCCGCCGCCGGCCTGGAAGCGTATCGCGCTGGCCTGCGTGATCGCGCCCGCGAGGTCGTCCTTCGACCTCGCCTGGATCCACAGGTACGCGACGCGGCCGTCCGACAGCGGAATCGCCGTCTCGCGCGCCTGCACGTCCGGCTGGCCCGCGAGTTCGCTGCGATACCAGTAGGTGTCGCGGCCGTCGATCTTCACTTCTTCGGCGCGATCACCGCGGTTCGGTTTGAACGGCGTCTGCGCGGCGATGTAGAGGCCGAAGGCCTCGCTGCCGTCCGCGCGCATGGCGCGGCAGAACTGCGAGCCGCCTGCGGTTTTCGTTTCCCAGGTGAGTCCGCTGTCGGCGGGAAGCGTCGGGCAGGTCGTGGTGGCCTGAGCGTGCGCGTAGCTCCCCATCGCGAGCAGCGCGAAGCCGATCGATGCGCGAATGGTCTTGACCATGTTGTTCCCCAGCGTGCCGCGGCGAAGGCCGCGACCACAGCCCGAACATAGCCCTAACACAAGCGCTTGACAAATGATCCGTGTTCAGGCTGGAGCGTGTCCCGCCTGTCATGCCGCACTGCGTCAAAAATCGACGCGCCGGGTCATGCCCGCCGGCGCGTCGCGGGCCCTACGGCCGCTTCAGCGGCGGTCGACGCGGATCGTGGCGTTCGGCGGCGAGGCGAAGTCGAGCTTCACCAGGACCAGCGACCAGGTCGACCCGAGCTCGGCCGAGGGCGCCTTCAGGGAATCGAGCACCACGTCGTGGGCCATGCCGCCCATCGAATGGCGGAACGCCACGATCGCCGTGCCGGCCTGGATGCACTGGACGTCGGGGCGGCACCGGGAGTCGCTGGTGACGCCGACGTAGGTGAGCGTCGTGGCATCCGGCAGCGTCACGGTTTCGCCCGCGGCAAGCGTGACCGGCGTGCCGGCGGCGAGCGTGCGGCCGCCTGAGCCGGCGCCTGCGGAGGCGCAACCGGCGAGCAGGAGCAGCGGAAGGAAAGCGGTCGCGAAACGGGGCATGGCCGACTCCAGGGAAGTGGAAGGCGTCGAGCCTAGCCGGCGGTATGTCGTCGCGCGTTCACGGCTCGCGGCGGTCGTCGACCGTCGCGCGTCCGTCGGCCAGCACGCGGACGGTGATGCGGCGACCGTATTCGCTGTCGGCGGTCGGGCCGATTTCGCAGCCACACAGCGCCGCCGCGAGCGGTGGAATCGTGTTGCTGTGGCCGACGACGAGCACCGTGCCGCCGCGATGCGCCGTGCGCAGCTGCGACGCGAACTCGGCCGCGGGTTTCGCGGCGTCGTAGGTGATGACCGTAAGGCGGTGCGCCGTCGCAACGGGCGCGGCCGTCTGCTGCGTGCGCTTGAAGTTGCTCGCATACACCGCGGCGAGCGGCGTATCGCGAAGCTTTTTCACCAGTCGCTCGGCACGCTTGAGCCCCGCGGGCGACAGCGGCGGATCGCGCGTGTCGTCCGCCTTCTCGGCATGGCGCACGAGCACGAAGGTCGCGCTCGGCGATTCGTCGTCGCGCGTCGTCGCGCACGCGCCGAGCACGAGGAGCATGGACAGCGCGACGAGGCGCAGGAGCGGGCGATGCACGGCGACGGTTTCCCCAAACCGGAACCGTCGCATCAGAGCCTGTCCGGGGTCGTCGTGCATGTGCAGCTGGTCATGTCAGCGCGCGGCCAGTGTGATCAGCAGCCCGCGTGCGGCCGCGACGCGTTGGGTGGCGTCGGGCAGGTCCAGCGACAGCTTGAGCTTGTCGGGCCCGTCCATCTTGTAGAGCTTGGGCTGGCCCTGGATGAGCCTGATGATCGCCATCGGGTCGACGTTCGGCTTTTCGACGAACTGCACGCGGCCCGTCTTCTCGCCGAGCTCGAGCTTGCGGATGCCGAGGCGCGTCGCGTCGAGCTTGAGTTCGGCGACGGCGAACAGGTTCTTGGCTGCGTCTGGCAGCAAGCCGAAGCGGTCGATCATCTCGACCTGCAGTTCGCGCAGCTCGTCGGGGTTCTTCGCGCCGCTGATGCGCTTGTAGAGCGTCAGGCGCGTGTGCACGTCGGGCAGATAGTCGTCCGGAATCAGCGCGGGCACGTGCAGTTCGACGTCCGCACCCCGCGCCTCGACCATGTCGACGTCGGGCAGCTTGCCCTGGCGGATCGAACGCACCGCGCGTTCGAGCAGTTCGGTGTAGAGGCTGAAGCCAACCTCCGCCATCTGGCCGCTCTGTTCCTCGCCGAGCAGTTCGCCGGCGCCGCGGATCTCGAGGTCGTGCGTCGCGAGGGTGAAGCCCGCGCCGAGCTCGTCCATCGCACTGATCGCGTCGAGGCGCTTGCGCGCATCCTCGGTGATCGCCTTGCGGTCGGGAATGACGAGATAGGCGTACGCACGATGATGCGACCGGCCGACGCGACCGCGCAGCTGGTGCAGCTGCGCGAGGCCGAACTTGTCCGCGCGGTTGATGATGATCGTGTTCGCGTTCGGGATGTCGATGCCCGATTCGATGATCGTCGTCGACAGCAGCACGTTGAAGCGCTGCTTGTGGAAGTCGAGCATCACGCGTTCCAGCTCGCGTTCCGGCATCTGCCCGTGCGCGACGCCGATGCGCGCGTCGGGCACCAGCTCCTGCAGCTGGCGCTGCATGCGCTGGATGCTTTCGACGTCGTTGTGCAGGAAGTACACCTGGCCGCCGCGCGAGAGTTCGCGCTGGAAGGCCTCGCGCAGCTGCGCGTCGTCCCAAGGCACGACGAACGTCTGCACGGCAAGGCGATGCGCGGGCGGCGTCGCGATGATCGAGAGATCGCGCAGACCCGCCATCGCCATGTTGAGTGTGCGCGGGATCGGCGTCGCGGTGAGCGTCAGCAGATGCACGTTCGCGCGCAGCGCTTTCAGCGCTTCCTTCTGCCGCACCCCGAAGCGCTGCTCTTCATCGACGATGACGAGGCCGAGATCCTTGAAGCGCACGTCCGGCTGCAGCAGGCGATGCGTGCCGACGATGACGTCGATCTTGCCTTCCGCAACTTTTTCCAGCTCCGCCGCGATCTCCTTCTTCGACTTGAAGCGCGACAGCACTTCGACGCGGATCGGCCAGTCGGCGAAGCGGTCGCGGAAGTTGCGGTAGTGCTGCTCGGCAAGCAGCGTCGTCGGCACGAGCAGCGCGACCTGCTTGCCACCGGCCGCCGCAGTGAACGCCGCGCGCACGGCCACTTCGGTCTTGCCGAAGCCGACGTCGCCGCAGACCACGCGGTCCATCGGCTGGCTCGATTGCAGGTCGACGATGACGGACGTGATCGCCGCGGCCTGGTCCGGCGTTTCCTCGAACGGAAATGCCGCGGCGAAGGGCTCGTACATGGCGCGGTCGACGTCGATCGCGAGGCCTGCGCGCGCTTGGCGCTTGGCCTGGATTTCGAGCAATTCGGCGGCGACGTCGCGGACCTTTTCCGCCGCCTTCTTCTTCGCCTTCTGCCACTGCTCGCCGCCGAGCGAATGCAGCGGCGCGGTCTCTTCCGACGCGCCCGAATAGCGGTTGATGAGATGCAGCTGCGCGACCGGCACGTACAGCCGGTCGCCCTTGGCGTATTCGATATCGAGGAATTCGCCGGGCGTGCCGCCGACGTCGAGCGTCACCAGCCCGCGATACCGGCCGACACCGTGATCCTCGTGGACGATCGGCGCGCCTTCGGTGAGTTCGCCGAGGTCGCGGATGATCGCTTCCGGCTCGCGGCCGACGCGCTTGCGACGGCGCGGCTGGCTCGCGCGCTCCGGGAACAGCTGGCGCTCGGTGAGGACGGTGAACGTCGGCGTCGAGATCGCGAAGCCGTCGTCGAGCGGGGCGACTGCGATGGCGAACAGTTTCGGCGCCGGTTCCGCGTCGGCAGGCGCTTCGCGCGTCGCCGGGCCGCGGTCGTGGAATGTCGACCAGTCGGGCAGCACGACCGGTTTCAGGCCGACGGCTTCGAGCAGTTCGAGCAATGCTTCGCGTCGACCCGCGGAATCCGCCGCGATCAGCACGTCGCCCGGATACGCGTTGAGGAATGACTTCAGCGAATCGCTCGCGGCGGGATCGCGCGGCGCGAGTGGGAGCGGCATCGCGGGCTGGTCGCCGAGCGGTTGCGCGCGATCGAGCTGCGCATGGTTCGCGCCGCAGACCTCGACGCGCGAGGTCTCGTTGAAGATGCCGCGTAGTGCGTCGGGTGCGAGATAGAGCTCCGCCGGCGGCAGCACCGGACGCTCGACATCGTGGCGTCGCTGCTCGTAACGCTCGCCGGTCTGCGTCCAGAACTGGTCGGCGGCTTCGAAGCTGCCGTCGGTGACGATGGGCAGCACGCCCGTCGCCATGTAGTCGAACAGCGTCGCCGTCTCGTCGAAGAACAGCGGCAGGTAGTACTCGACGCCGCTGGGCGCGTGGCCGGACTTCAGGTCCTGGTAGAGCGCGCTGCGACGCGTGTCGACATCGAAACGCTCGCGCAGTCGTTCGAGTGCGCCCTTGAGCGCGGCTTCGTCGAGCGGAAGTTCGCGGCCGGGCAGCAGATGGATGCGATCCATCTTTTCGAGCGAACGCTGCGACTCGGGATCGAACACGCGGATGGTGTCGATCTCGTCGTCGAGCATTTCGACGCGGAACGGCTGGTCCGAACCCATCGGGTAGACGTCGAGCAGGCCGCCGCGCACGGCGAAATCGCCCGGATCCAGCACCTGCGGCACGTTGCGGTAACCGGCGGCTTCGAGGCGGCGCTTTTCGTCGTCGAGATCGAGTCGCTGGCCGACGCGCACGTCGAAGCTGCCGCCGACCACGTGCTTCGGCGGCGCAAGACGCTGCATGAGCGTCTGCACCGGCAGCACGACCACGCCGCGCTTGAGCTGCGGCAGGCGGTGCAGCGTCGCAAGGCGCTGGCTGACGATGTCGGGGTGCGGGCTGAACGCGTCGTAGGGCAGCGTTTCCCAGTCGGGGAACGCGAGGACGGGCATGTCGCCTTCGACGCCGCTACGGGCGCCGAGCAGCGTGCGCAGGTCGCCTTCGAGCTGGTGCGCGGTCTGGTTGTCGCGGGTGATCGCGAGCAGCGGGCCGGGGTGCGAGGTCGCGGCGGCGGCGATGTGGAAGGCGAGCGCGGAGGTGGAGGCGGGCGCGCGCCACCAGGCGCGCTGCTGGCCGGCCTTCGGCAGCGGCGGGATCGGGAGGAGGGGGGCAGGCATCAGGCGCGCGATTCTACTGAACCGCGTCGCACGCCCTGAGCATGGTCATCGGCGCGGGAGTTCGAGCGCGACGCGCGCCAGCGACGGATCGCCCGCGCCGTCGATGCGCCGGAAGCCCAGCGAGTCGGCGAGGGTGAGCACGTCGGCGTCCTGCGGTAGGTCGCCGCGCAGCACGCCCAGCCCGCGGCTGCGCGCCCACTTGGCGATGCGCGTCAGCAGGTAACGGCGCATGCCCATGCCGGCGACGAACCGACTGACGAGCAGCGTGAAATCGCCCTCGTGCGCGGCCGCGTCGGTGCGCACGTAGGCGAGCGCGGCCACGAGCGCTTCGCCCGGGGCGTCGAGGTCGGTCGCGACCAGCGTGAACTCGGTGCGCGGATTTGGGCGAGCGAGGCGTTCGGCGTCGGTCGGCGTCATGTCGCGCCCGCCGGTCAGCGGCGCGCGCGTGGGTTCGGGTTCCAGCAGCGCGAAACCGGCACGGAGCGGCTCGGCGTCCTCGGGACGGATGGGGCGGATGAGCACCTCGCGGCCGTTCGGCAGGCGGTGGCGTTCGTGCCAGGGGGGAAGACGGTCGCGCGCAGCCATCGGCCGATCGTTCCAGAATGCGCGTGAGCCTTCCGTCGTCTGGAGTCCGCTTGGTCCGTGTCGATCGCTACCGCCGTTTGACCGCCCGACACGTTCCATGACGGACGCCGCCGTTCGACCCACCTTCGCCGCTGCACTGCGCTTCTGGCTGCTGCTGGGCTGCATCAGCTTCGGCGGTCCGGCGGGACAGATCGCGATCATGCACACCGAGCTCGTCGACCGCCGCCGCTGGGTCGACGAAGGCGCATTCACCCGCGCGCTCGACGTCTGCATGCTCCTGCCCGGTCCCGAAGCGATGCAGCTGGCGACGTGGATCGGCTGGCGGCTGCACGGGCTGCGCGGCGGGCTGCTCGCGGGCGCGCTGTTCGTCCTCCCGGCGTCGCTGCTGCTGGCGGGGCTGTCCTGGATGTATTTCGCGGGCCAGGCGATTCCGGCGGTGGGCGGCATCGTCTTCGGCCTGCAGGCGGCGGTGCTCGGGTTGTTGGCGGCAGCGCTCGAGCGGCTCGGGCGGCGCGTCTTGAAGACGGCGACGTCGCGCCTGCTGGCGGTCGGGTCGCTCCTCGCGGTCGCGGTGCTCCACGTTCCGTTCCCGTGGGTGATGCTGGCGGCCGCGGTGATCGGATGGTGGGTGGGGCGCAGGCGCAACCACGACGCCCTGCCGTCATCGCACAGCCCGACGCCCTCGATCGCCCGCACGCTCGGCGTCTTCGCCGCAATGGCGACGCTCTGGCTCGCGCCGCTCGCGGCAGTCGCCGTCTGGCTGGGCCGCGACAGCACGAGCTTCGCCGTCGGCGCCTTCCTGTCGCGCGCATCGTTGCTCACCTTCGGCGGCGCGTACGCCGTGCTGCCCTACGTCGCCGACCACGCGGTGCACGCGTACGGCTGGCTGTCGACCGATCGCATGATGGCCGGCCTCGCGCTGGCCGAAACCACGCCTGGCCCGTTGCTGCTGGTGCTGGAGTACGTCGGCTTCGCGGCGGGCTGGACGCATCCGGATCTTCCGTCGACGACCGGCTCCGCGCTGCTCGCCGCCGCAGTCGCGGTGTGGGCGAGCTTCCTGCCCAGCCTCGTGCTCGTGCTGACGCTGGCGCCGTGGGTCGACCGCGTGGGTCGCTGGCGCGCCGCCGCGGCCGCGCTATCGGGCATCACTGCCGCGGTGGTCGGCGTGATCGCGCAGCTCGCGTTGTGGTTTGGCGCCACGCTGCTGACGCGGGTGGACGTCGCGCACGCGGTGGTCGCCGTGGTGCTCGCGGCGGGCGTGTTCATCGGGACGCGGCGTGGCGTGGCGGTGTACGCCCTGGTTCCGGCCTGCGGCGTGGTCGGCATGCTGGTCGACATGGCGCTGCGCTGACGCCACGTCGGGCATTGGTAGACTCGCCGGCCTCATACGAAACGGGACGATCCATGGCCGGCGGCGGCGATTCCACCCGCGCGATCTTCTTCGCGCTCGGCGCGAACCTCGCGATTGCGGCGTCGAAAGGCGCGGCGGCATTCTTCACCGGGTCGAGCGCGATGCTCGCCGAAACCGTGCACTCGGTGGCCGACTGCGGCAACCAGGTGCTGCTGCTGATCGGCGTCCGCCAGTCGCAGAAGCCGCCATCGCCGAACTATCCGCTGGGTTACGGCAAGGCGATCTACTTCTGGTCGTTCCTGGTCGCGGTGATGCTGTTCACCATCGGCGGCATGTTTTCGCTGTACGAGGGCATCCACAAGCTCACCAGCGCCGAGCCGCTGAAGGACTGGTGGTGGGCCGCGGGCGTGCTGACCTTCGGCGTGATCGCGGAAGGCATCTCGATGCGCGCCTGCATGCAGGAAGTGAACAAGGCGCGCGGCGGACGTTCGCTGGCGCAGTGGTTCCGCGAGACCCGGCAGGGCGAATTGCTCGTGATCTTCGGCGAGGATCTCGCCGCGCTCGCGGGTTTGGTGCTGGCGCTGGTCGCGGTGATGCTGTCGGTGATCACCGGCAATCCGATCTGGGATGCGATCGGCACGATCGGCATCGGCGTGCTGCTCATCGTGGTCGCGGTGATGGTCGGCATCGGCATCAAGGCGATGCTGATCGGCCAGAGCATGGATCCGCTGCGCGAGCGCGAGCTCTGCGATTTCCTCAAGGCGCGGCCGGAGATCGAGCGCGTGCTCAATCTCATCACCGTGCAGCTCGGCAGCCATGCGGTGGTGTCGGTGCAGGCACAGATGCGCGAGACGGCGAATGCCGTGTCGATGGTGCACGCGATCAACACCGTCGAGCGCGAGATGAAGGCGTTGTTCCCGGAAGTGCGCTGGAGCTTCTTCGAGCCCGACCTGCCGGACACGTCCGGCGTCGCGGTCAACGACTGATCAGGCCGGCGCCTTCAGCCATTCCACGCGCCACGATGCGCCCGTGCCTTCGCCGAGCAGGTCGGCGAGCACGGGCAGCAGCTCGCGCATGCGCGCGTCGAACTGCCACGGCGCATTGAGCAGCATCAGGCCGCTGCCGTTCATGCGCAGCGGCGAGTCGTCGGGCCGCACGAGCAGTTCGACGAGAAGCACCGACTTCGCCGGCATCGTCGCCATCGAGCGATAGGTGCGCTGCAGCGCGCGGCGCTGCTTGATCGGGTACCAGAGCGCGTAGGTGCCCTGCGGCCAGCGCTCGAGCGCATCGCGCAGCGCGCGGAGCGCGGTGGTGAATTCTTCGAGTTGCGCTTCGAACGGCGGGTCGATCAGCACCAGCCCGCGGCCGAAGCGCTCGTTGCCGAGGCGCGGCGGCAGGAGCGCGTGCATCGCGCTGTAGCCATCGCGCGCATGCACGGCGACGCGCGCGTCCCCACCGATCGACGCCTTCAGCGCCTCCGCCTCCTCCGGCTGAAGCTCGCAGCAGGCGATGCGGTCCTGCACGCGCAGCGCATGCGCGAGCAGCCACGGCGAACCCGGATACGCCATCGGCCCGTGCACCTGCCGGCAGGCCGAGATCGCGTCGACGTACATACGCAGCGGCGCGGGCTCCGTGCCCGGCTGCAGGCGGTCGATGGCGTCGATGCCGCCCGCTGCCTCGCCGGTGCGCTTGGCCTGCGCGGCGTCGAGCCAGTACATGCCGCGGCCGGCGTGGGTGTCGAGCGCGAACAGGGGCGTCGGCTTGGCGACGAGGGCGTCGCAGAGCGCGAGCATCGCGGCGTGCTTGAGCACGTCGGCGTGGTTGCCGGCATGGAAGGCGTGGCGATAGTTCATGGGGATAGGGTACGCGGTGGCACACTGGCGGCCGCAACGGAGGGGCACATGGGGCGGATCCTGCTGGTCGAGGACGAGAGCGCGATCGCGCGGACGGTCGAGTTCGCGCTGCGCGAGGACGGGTTCGAGGTCGAGCACGCGCTCACCGGCGGCGACGCGCTGCGTCTCGCCGCGGCCGGCACGCACGACCTCGCGATCCTCGACGTCGGCCTGCCCGACATCGGCGGCTTCGCGCTCTGCCGCGAGCTGCGCCGCGGGCGCGACCTGCCGGTGATCTTCCTCACCGCGCGCGATGCCGAGGCGGACCGCGTGCTCGGCTTCGAGATCGGCGCGGACGACTACGTCGCGAAACCCTTCTCGCCGCGCGAACTCGTCGCCCGCGTGCGCGCCGTGCTTCGTCGCAGCCGCGGCGCCGCACCCACCGGCGCCTTCGTGCACGACGCCGACGGACATCGCATCAGCTGGCGCGGCCGCGTGCTGGACCTCACGCGCTACGAATACGGTCTGCTCGCCGCGCTGCTGCAGCGACCGGGCGCGATCCTCTCGCGCGCGCAGCTGATGGATCGCGTCTGGGGCACCGACAGCGACAGCACCGATCGAACGGTCGACACCCACATCAAGACGCTGCGCGCGAAGTTGCGCGACGTCGATCCGGACGCCGACCCGATCCGCACGCAGCGCGGTCTCGGCTACTCGCTGCACGTCGACTGACATGCGCATCGGCCTGCGCATCTTCCTTGGCTACTTCGCGATCGTCGCGCTCGCGGGGTTGCTGGTAACGAAGGTGTTCGTCGCGCAGGTGAAGCCCGGCGTGCGGCAGGCGATGGAAGACACGCTGGTCGACAGCGCGAACGTGCTGGCAGAACTCGCGGCCGACGATCTCGCTGCCGGCCATATCAACGACGGCCGTTTCGCGCAGCACGTGCGCGCACTCCACGGCCGCGACCCCGGCGCCGCGATCTGGGGTTTTTCGAAGCGCGCCGCGACCTACCGCATTTACGTCACCGACGCGCACGGCATCGTGGTGTTCGACAGCACCGGGCGCGATGTCGGCCGCGACTATTCGAAGTGGAACGACGTGCTGCGCACGCTGCGCGGCCAGTACGGCGCGCGATCGACTGCGGAGAATCCGAATGATCCGACGTCGACCGTGATGCACGTCGCCGCGCCGGTGCGCGACGCGAGCGGTCGCCTGATCGGCGTGCTGACCGTCGCCAAGCCGAACCGCGTGCTGCAGCCGTTCATCGAGCGGAGCCAGGGGATCATCACGCGCTGGGGCGCGGTGCTGCTCGGCGTCGCGTTGCTCACCGGGCTTGCGGCCGCGTGGTGGCTGTCGCGCCAGCTCGGCCTTCTGCGCCGCTACGCACAGGCGGTGACGGCAGGCGAGCGCGCCACGCTGCCGACCACGGCGGGCGAATTCGCGGAGCTCGGACGCGCGCTCGAAACCATGCGCACCAGGCTCGAAGGCAAGCAGTACGTCGAGCAGTACGTGCATTCGCTGACGCACGAAATGAAGAGCCCGCTCGCGGCGATCCGTGCGAGCGCCGAGCTTCTCGAGCGACCGCTGTCCGAGGCCGACCGCGCGGAATTCGCCTCCGGCATCCGCGCACAGAGCGACCGCATGGCGCAGATGATCGACAAGCTGCTCGCGCTTGCGGCGGTCGAACATCGGCAACGCCTCGAAGCGCCGCAACCGGTCGATATCGCGACGTTGATCGACGCCGTGCAAGCCGATTGCCGCGAACGACTGCGCGCGAAAGGCCAGACGATCGACGTCGCGCTGGCACCCGATCTTCCTGCGCCGGTCGGCGATGCCTTCCTGCTGCGCCAGGCGCTCGCGAACCTGGTCGAAAACGCGTCCGACTTCGCGCCGGAGGGCAGCGCGATCGAACTGACGGCGTCCCGCGAGGGCGATGGCATCGCCTTGCAGGTGCTCGATCGCGGGGCCGGCATTCCTGATTACGCGACCGGTCGCGTCTTCGAGCGCTTCTATTCGCTGCCGCGTCCCGGCGGCGCGAGCCGCAGCAGCGGACTCGGGCTGTCCTTCGTGGCCGAAGTTGCCGACCTGCATGGCGGCAGCGCCTCGCTGCGCAACCGCGACGGCGGCGGCGCCGACGCGCGCATCATCCTGCCGGCCTGACTTCATACCCGCTTCACCGTCCGGCCATCGCCGGACCACGCGAGCGCGCGAGGCTGCCTGCACCTTCAAACGGACAGGCGACATGCGCATCGGATTCAAACTGGTGCTGGTAGCGGTGATGACGGTGCTGATCCTCATCCCGCTGGCGATGGTGAACGGCCTCATCGGCGAACGGCAGCGCTATCGCGACGAGGCGGTGGCCGACATCGGGCGGATGTATGCGTCGCCGCAGACGGTGTCGGGGCCGGTACTGACCGTGCCGTACACGGAAACGGTCGACGCGCAGGAAATCGGAAGCGACGGCGCCGTGCGGACGGTGCGCAAGCGCCAGACGTTCGCCTGGACGTTCTTTCCGACGCGACTCGATGCCTCCGGTACCGTGGCGACCAGCACGCGGAGCCGCGGGCTCTATCACGTGCCGGTGTACGAGTGGGCCGGCGCCGTGAAAGCCGACTTCGACGTCGAGATTCCCGCCGACGTGCCCGGCGCGGATCGCATCATCGGCACGCCCGTTCTCGGCTACGGCGTCGCCGACGTTCGCGGCATGCACGGCACGCCGAAGCTGGTCATCGATGGCCGCGACGTCGCCCTGCTGGAAGGCGCCGGCGTGCGGGAAGACCCCGGTGTGCACGCGGTGCTCGCGGCGCCTGCGTCGGATGCGCATTTCGCGCTACGCACGCAGCTCGACCTCAAGCTTGCCGGCACGCAGTCGCTCGCGTTCGTGCCGCTCGGCAAGCAGAACCGCATCGACCTCAAGTCGACGTGGCCGCATCCGAGCTTCCAGGGCCTGTCGCCTTGGCAGAGCGAGATCTCGGATACCGGCTTCCATGCGCAATGGCAGGTCGCGTCCATCGCCACCGACGCGCAGCGCCAGTACCTGTCGCGCCAGCCGTCCTACGTCGCAACGCCGTCGGGCATGTCGACTGCGCGCGACGTCACGCTGCCGACGCTCGGCGTCCTGCTCGACGATCCGGTCGACGCCTACACGCTCGCCGATCGTGCAACCAAGTACGGCGTGCTGTTCGTCGCGATCACGTTCGTCGGCTTCTTCATGTTCGAAGTGATCCGCCAGCTGCCGATCCACCCCATCCAGTACGGCCTGGTCGGCCTCGCGCTTGTGATCTTCTTCCTGCTGCTGGTGAGCCTCAGCGAGCACATTCCGTTCCCGGCCGCCTACGCGACGGCGAGCGGTGCGTGCATCGGCCTGATCGGGTTCTACCTCAGCGCGGTCCTGCGCAGCGCGCTCCGAGGCACCGCATTCGCCGCGACGTTAGGCCTGCTCTATGCCGCGCTGTACGGGTTGCTGATCTCCGAGGACAACGCGCTGGTGCTGGGCTCGCTGCTGCTGTTCGCGATCCTCGCGGCGATCATGATCGCAACCCGACGTCTCGACTGGTACCGCGTCGGCGGCCAGCTCGCGTCCTCGCGAACCATTTGATTGATGCAACGGGCGCGGCGGCCTTCGGGTCGCCGCGTTTCGTCGTCAGACGGCGTCGATCACCAGTTCGATGCCGAGCGCACCGAAGTAGTCCTGCTCCGCGCGCACGTCAGCCTTCAGCAGCGGGCGTCCGTCGAACCAGCGCGCCGACAGCGTGAGTACGAGGCGATCGCGCTCGGCGCGCGCGCCGAGTTGCGGGATGGGTTCGTCGTCGTGGCCGCGATGCAGCACGACGGCGACGCGCAACAGCGCGGCGAGGCGTCGCGCCGACGCAAGAAGTCGATCAGGCAAAGCGTCGAAGTCGCTCTTGTGCAGCCGGCGGCGATGCGTGCGCACCAGCGACGCAAGGAACTGCTGTTGCTGCTGCGAGAAGCCGGAGATGTCCGAATTCTCGATCACGTACGCGCCATGGAGGTGGTACTTGCTGTGCGCGATGGTGAGGCCGAGTTCGTGCAGGCGCGCGGCGCGCGCGAGCATGAGGCCGTCGTCGTCGTCCAGCGACCAGTCGGCGCGCACCTGTTCGAACAGCCGCATCGCGGTGTCTTCGACGCGTTGCGCCTGCGCGCGATCGATGCCGTAGCGCTCCATCAGCGCGACGACCGACGCTTCGCGCGGATCGTCCGAACCGCCGCGGCCGATCATGTCGTAGAGGATGCCTTCGCGCATCGCGGCCTTGCTGACGGCGACGCGCGTGAGGCCGAGCGCTTCGAACGCGGCCTCCATCACGAGCAGGCCGCCCGCGATGATCGGCTGCCGGTCCGACGACAGGCCGGGCAGGTTGATGTCGTCGATGCGTTCGGCCTGCAGCAGGCGATCGCGCACCTGCGGCAGCGCTTCGGCCGTGATCGCGCCCTTGGTGAGCTTCATCGCCGCGCAGATCTCGCCGATCGCCTTCGCGGTGCCGGACGAGCCGAGCGCTTCGTCCCAGCCCAGCGACCGGTACGTGCCCGCGAACTGCTGCAGCTCGGCGCTGACGGCCGACACGCCGACGCGCCACGCCTTGCGCGACAGCTTGCCGTCGCCGAAGAAGCGGCGCGTCGTCGCGATCGAACCGACCTGCACGCTCTCGCGTTCGATCGCCTCGAACCCGCTGCCGATGATGAATTCCGTCGAGCCGCCGCCGATGTCGATGACGAGCCGCAGATGGCCCGCCTTCGGCGGCTGCTCGTGCGCGACGCCGAGATAGATCAATCGCGCTTCCTCGCGCCCGGCGACGACTTCGATCGGATGGCCGAGCGCGCTTTCCGCGGGTGCCAAGAAGGCCTGCGGCATTGCGAGGCGGCGCACCGTATTCGTTGCGATCGCGCGCACGCGCTGCGGCGGAATGTCGCGGACGCGCTGGCCGAACCGTGCCAGGCATTCGAGCGCACGTTCGCGCACCGGCGCGGAGAGACCGCCCGCAGCGTCGAGGCCTTCGGCGAGGCGCACGGTCTCCTTGATTCGATCGATGATGCGCAGCTGGCCGAGTACGTAGCTCGCGACCACCATGTGGAAGCTGTTCGAGCCGAGGTCGACGGCGGCGAGCAGGTCGCCGTCCTGCAGCGGAAGTCGCGCGGTGTGGAGCAGGCCGTTCATCGCGTCACCCGCAGAACTTCGACAGAAGCTTCGTCTGCGCGGAATACGGCGCCTCGCCCTCGGCCCGCCGCACGCGTTCGTAGTGCCCGTCCGCCTGCAGCTCCCAGGCGTTGCAGTTGTCGGCGAGGTAGTTCTCGAGCGCTTCGGCAAACACACGGCGGGCGACACGCGGGTCGAGGATCACGAAGCCGGTCTCCACGCGACGCAACAGGTTGCGCTCCAACCAGTCGGCGCTGCCGCAGAGCAGTTCGGGTTCGCCGCCGTTCTCGAACCAGTACACGCGCGAGTGCTCGAGGAAGCGGCCGACGATCGAACGGACGGAAATATTCTCCGAGACGCCCGGCACGCCCGGACGCAGCGAACACGCACCACGCACGATCAGATCGATGCGAACGCCCGCCTGCGACGCCTTGTAAAGCTCGCGGATCACCTGCGGCTCGTTTAGCGCATTCATCTTGGCGATGATGCGAGCCGGCTTGCCGGCGCGTGCATTGCGCGCTTCGCGCTCGATGCGCATCAGCATGCCGCTATGCAGGGTGAACGGCGCCTGCAGCATGCGGCGCAGTTCCAGCGACGGCGCGAGCCCGGAGATCTGCTGGAAGATCAGATGGACATCGTGGCCGATATCGGCATCGGCGGTGAGCAGGCCGATGTCGGTGTAGGCGCGCGCCGTGCCCGAGTGGTAGTTGCCCGTGCCGAGGTGCACGTAGCGCACAAGCTTGGTGCCTTCGCGGCGCACGATCAGCATCATCTTCGCGTGCGTCTTGTAGCCGACCACGCCGTACACCACCTGCACGCCCGCCGCCTGCAAACGATCCGCGAGGCCGAGGTTCGCCTCCTCGTCGAATCGCGCGCGAAGTTCGACGACGACCGTGACGTCCTTGCCGTTGCGCGCCGCCTGGATCAGGTGCTCGACGATCTGCGAATCCTTGCCGGCACGATAGAGCGTCTGCTTGATCGCGAGCACGTTCGGATCTTCGGCCGCCTGCCGCATCAGCTCGAGCACGGGGGTGAACGAATCGAATGGGTGGTGCAGCACGACGTCGCGCGCGGCGACGGTTTCGAAGATCGATTCCACGCCCGGCAGCATCCGCGGCGTAAACGGCGGGAACTTGAGGTCCGGGCGACGCACCAGGTCGTACACCTGGATCGCGCGGTTGAGGTTCACCGGCCCGTTGATGCGATAGACCGCGGAGTTGTCGAGTTCGAAGTTCTGCAGCAGCAGACCGACGATGTCGTCCGGGCACTGCTCCGCGATCTCGAGGCGCACCGCGCGCATGTAGCCGCGGCCCAGCAGTTCGTCCTTCAGCGCGAGCGCGAGGTTCTCGACTTCCTCCTCGTCGACGAGCAGTTCCGAATTGCGCGTGACGCGGAACTGGTAGGCCCCCTTCACTGTCATGCCCGGGAAGAGCTCGTCGACGAACGCCGACAGCATGGCCGACAGGAACACGAAGTCGCTCGGACCGCCCGCCACGCCTTCAGGCAGCTGGATGATGCGCGGCAGCGAACGCGGTGCGCGCACGATGGCGAGATGTCCGGCGCGTCCGAACGCATCGCGTCCGTCGAGCACGACGACGATGTTCAGCGACTTGTTGAGAATCTTGGGAAACGGATGCGCGGGGTCGAGGCCCAGCGGCGACAGCACCGGCAGGATTTCGTCGCGGAAATGCGCGCGAAGCCACGCGGTCTGCTCCTCGGTCCAGCCGTCGCGATGCAGGACGCGCACGCCGGCATTGGCGAGTGCGGGACGCAGGACATCGTTCCAGCATTCGTACTGCGACTTGACCAGGTCCGCAGCGCGCTCGTGGATGCGCGCAAGCGTCGCGGCGGGCACGAGCCCGTCGGGGCCGGCCGCAAGCCCGAGTTCCTGCGCATGCTGCAACGTGCCCGCGCGGATCTCGAAGAACTCGTCGAGGTTCGTGCAGCTGATGCAGAGGTAGCGTAGCCGCTCGAGCAGCGGCACGGAATCGTCCTGCGCCTGCGCGAGCACGCGGAAGTTGAAATCGAGCTGCGAAAGCTCGCGGTTGAAGTAGAGCGACGGATCCCGCAGGAGTTCGTCGGCGGTCTCGGTGTCGCTCATGCGATCTGCTCCAGCGGCTGCCGCCTGCGCACGCGCGCGGCGCCGAAATGACACGAAAACGTGCTGCCCACGCCCACTTCGCTGCGGATTTCGAGCCGCGCCTGGTGCAGGTTCAACACATGTTTGACGATGGAAAGCCCCAGCCCGGTGCCACCGCTCTCGCGAGAGCGGCTGGTCGACACGCGATAGAAGCGCTCGGTGATGCGCGGCAGGTGCGCGGCGGGAATGCCGTAGCCCGTATCGGTGACCGACAGCGCGACGCCGCAGGCGTTATCGATGTCCGCCTCCATCTGCCACGCGATGCGGATGCGGCCGCCGGCCGGCGTGTAGCGCACGGCGTTCGCGACGAGATTCGAGAACGCGCTGTGCAGTTCCTTCGGCGAGCCGTACAGGTCCACATCCGCGCCGTCGTCGACGTCGATCTCGTGGTGGCCCTGGCTCAGGCCCTGCGCTTCGCGGCGCAACGCGGCCAGCATGCCGGCCATCGGGATGATCTCCTCCGACGGCAGATCCGCACGCGATTCCAGACGCGACAACGTCAGCAGATCCTCGACCAGCTGCGTCATGCGCGATGACTGGCGTTGCATCTCCGCGATCATCGGCGCCCATTCGGGTTGCTCGGCGGGGTCGAGCATGTCGAGGTAGCCGTGCAGCACGGTCAGCGGCGTGCGTAGCTCGTGCGACACGTTGGCGACGAAGTCGCGTCGCATCTGTTCGAGCTGCAGCAGGCGGCTGACGTCACGCGCGACGAGCAGCCACAGCTCGTCCGAGTAGGGCAGCAGGCGCAGGCTCAGCGTGATCGTGCCGTTCAACGGCGACGCGATTTCAAGCGGTTCGGCATGGCGCCCGCGCGCCAGCCACGACGCCATCGGCAATCCCGGAAGGCGATCGACGATCGACGCCTCGATATCGGTCGGATAGTGCAGGCCGAGCAGCGTCGTGCCGGCCTCGTTGAACCACACGATGCGCTGGCTGTCGCGTGCGACCACGACGACCGCGTCGGGCAACACCGTCGCGGCGGCACGGTAAGCGCGCAGCATCGCGACCAGCCGGCGCTTGCGGACGCGCGTGCTGCCCTGGCGTCGATGGAGGAGACGTTCGATCTCGCCGTAGATGTCGGAGGACGCGTCGGGACGTGCATGCAGGCCGGCAGTCAGACGCGCGACGAGGCCGGCGACGCGCCACATCTGCCACGCCAGCGCGGCGAGCGCACCGATCGCGAGACCGAGCGCCGGACGATGCGCGATCGCGCCGCACACCAGGCCCGCGCCGGTCGGGATCGCGACCAGGCCGAGCGTGCGCAACCAGGCGGAGCGGGCGCTGGACGTCATGCCGTGCAGTCTAAACGGCGACGGTCGCCGACCGGCCGTGGAAAGCCGCGCCACCGCCGCGGCTCAGAGTTCGGGCGAGGCGGAGAACCGGTAACCCGCGCCGCGCACGGTCTGCACCATGCCGTCCAGGCCGAACGGCTCCAGCGTCTTGCGCAGACGTCGGATGTGCACATCGATCGTGCGCTCCTCGACGTACACGCTGCCGCCCCACACGTGGTCGAGCAGCTGCGAGCGCGAGTAGACGCGGTCGGGGTGCGTCATGAAGAAGTGCAGCAGGCGGTACTCGGTCGGCCCGATCTGCACCGGCTGTTCGCCTGCATCCGACTTGGCGAGCACGCGATGCGCGGCACCGTCGATGCGCAGTGCGCCGACGGTAATCGAACCGTCCTCGTCGTCCTCGCGGGTGCGGCGCAGCACCGCACGGATGCGGGCGAGCAGTTCGCGTGCAGAGAAGGGCTTCACGACGTAGTCGTCGACGCCGGCTTCGAGCCCGCCCACGCGATCGTTCTCCTCGCCGCGCGCGGTCAGCATGATGATCGGTACTTCGCGGGTCAGCGCTTCGCGACGCCAGCGGCGGGCGAGGTCGAGGCCGCTGGTGCCCGGCAGCATCCAGTCGAGCAGGATCAGGTCGGGGACGCGGTCGGCGATCGCTTCCTGCGCCTGGCGGGCGTCACCGGCGTGGACGGGGTCGAACTCGCCCTTGCGGAGGGCGAACGCGACCATGTCGCGGATCGCGGGCTCGTCTTCGACGATCAGGATGCGTTTGTGCACGCGGCCACCGGAGTCCATCGGATGCCGGCACTACACTACCGTTTGGTTACATCGCCGTGACAGCCGGGACGGTCAGCGTTTCAGGTCTTCGTCGCGGATGCCCTGGCGCTTGAGCTCGAGCACCGTCGGCGTGATCGCCGCAATGCGGGCGTCGATCCGCGAGCGAGCGTAGTAGTCGAGGTCGCCACGCTTCTTGAGGTTGTTGAGCTGGGCGAGCGCGAGTTCCGGCCGACCGCTCAGATACGCGGCCTCGGCATGCGCCTCCCCGGCCCGCACGGGGTCGCCGGCGATCTCGCTGGCCCGTGCGAACGTGCGCTGGAACACCGGATCGTCCGACGCGGTGGCCATCAGCGGCCGCAGGATGGCGACCGCGCGCTTGCCTGCCGCGGGCGTCGCGCGCTCGCCGAGCATCTTGGCGTAGGTGAGCACGATGGCCGGGCTGGTCGGCGCTTTTTTCACCAGCGCCTCGAAGCGTGCGTCGGCCGACGCGCCGCTGCCGGTCGCGGCCTCCGCCTCGGCGAGCGCGAGTTCGGGCCAGATGTCACCGGGGCGCTTGTCCGTCACTCCGGTCAGCAATGGCAGCGCGGATTTCGGCTGGCCCGCCTGCAGGTAGGCGACCGCCAGGCCGTACTGCTCCGGCGCCGTCAGCGCTCGCGAGCGGCGGATGCCGTCGTATTCGTGGATGGCGTCGGCGGGCGTGGGCGCGGTCATGACGCGCAGCCGCTCGCGTGCGTAGTCGAACAGCCCCGTCGGGCCCGTGCCAGCGCTGCCGTCGACCCGTAGGCCGCCGGGCAACAACGGGTTGTCGACCGCGAAGCCGCCGCCGTAATTCGGCTGCGCGCGAAGCCGCTCCGCACGTTCCTTGGCTTCGGTGATGCGCGTGAGCGTCATCGGGTGGCTGCGCAGCCAGTCGTAGGTCTCGCCGTCGGCGGTCGCCTCGTTGGTGCGCATGCGCGTCTGCAGCTTGGCGAAGAAGTCGGCCATGCCGCGCGGGTCGAAGCGGCTTCGCGCAAGCACCTGCATGCCGACGCGATCGGCCTCGGTTTCACTGGCGCGCGTGTAGTTGATCGCGCGCTGTTCCGACAGACCCATCGCCGCGACCATCGCCGCCTGCGCCGCGTCGTCGGCCGAATTGCCGTGCGCCTGCTGCGCGACGACGATCGCGCCGAGCATCGCCAGCAGCGTCGGCAACTGGTCCTGCTTCTGTTTTTCCACCGCGCGCAGCACGTGCTGCTGCGTGATGTGCGAGATCTCGTGCGCCAGCACACCGGCGACTTCGTCCTCGCGATCGGCCGCGAGCACCAGGCCCGAGTTGACGCCGACGTACCCGCCGAGCGTCGCGAATGCATTGATCTCGCGCTCGCGCAGCATGAAGAACGTGTAGCTGCGCTTGGCGTCGTCGCTCGCGCCCGCAAGCCGATGGCCGATCGTGTCGAGCCAGCTGTCGATCAGTGGATCTTCGAGCACGTAGTCGTAATGACGCAGCTGCGCGAGCGTCATCGCGCCGTACGCGGACTCCTGCGCCGGCGTGATGAGTTCGCCGGCCGACGAGCCGATGTCCGGCAGGCGGCTTTCCTGTGCGACGACAGGCGCCGTGCCGATGGCGACGACGAGGGCGGCGGTGAGCAGCGAGATACGGCGCAAAGCAGATCCCCTTGGCGCACGACCCGCGGTCGTGCTTCGCGAGCATGCCGCGGGAGCGGCGGGTCGGCGTGAATCGCGTGTTAAGTGACGCTTCGACCGCACGGCTGCCGGTTCGTTCCATCGCTGTGTTCCAGCGTCGGGGGTGGAAATGCCTCCGGCACGCAGCCATAGTCCCGTCGATTCCCGGGAGAACCGTCTTGAGCAGCGCGAACATCGTCATCTAGTCCACCGCCGTCTGCCCCTACTGCGTGGCGGCGAAGAACTTCCTGCAGAGCAAGGGCCAGACGTGGACGGAAGTCCGCATCGACACCGACCCGGCCGAGCGGCAGAAGATGGTGTCGATGACCGGCCGCACCAGCGTGCCGCAGATCTTCATCAACGACACCCACGTCGGCGGCTACGACGACATGATCGCGCTGCATCGCAAGGGCGGGCTGGAACCGCTGCTGGAGGGCCGCGCATGAGCACCTCCGCCGAGAAGGACCGCGTCGCCGAGTTCACCGCCTTCCGCAAGCGAATGAACGAGCGGATCCTCGCCGAGCCGAACCAGGTCGTCCGCCGCTTCTTCGCGCTCGACACGCAGACCTACCAGGCCGGCGCGCTCGACGTGAAGACCAAGGAGTTGCTGGGGCTCGTGGCATCGATGGTCCTGCGTTGCGACGACTGCATCAGCTACCACGTCGCTCAGTGCAAGGAAGCCGGGGTCAACCGGGACGAGATGTTCGAGGCGTTCTCGGTCGGCCTGGTGGTGGGCGGTTCGATCGTCATTCCGCACCTGCGCCGCGCCGTCGATTTCCTCGACCGGCTCGAGCAGGGCGAGGCCGCGCCGGCGGCACACGACCACGGCTGACGGCGGCCGCCAGTGCCGCTTCGCGACGAGGGCCCGGGCGTTGAACCCGGGCCTTCGGCATAATGGGCGGCTCAATTCGGCGCCGTACAGCCACGTTCGGCCGCCATTTCCCGGAAATCAGAAATGACGCAAACGATCACGGTCATCCGCGGCGACGGCATCGGCCCGGAAATCATGGACGCCACCCTCAAGGTTCTCGACTCGATGAACTTGGGCCTGTCCTACGAGTTCGCCGACGCCGGCCTCGTCGCCTTCGAGAAGACCGGCGAGCTGCTGCCGGCCGCCACGATGGACTCGATCCGCAAGAACCGCATCGCGCTGAAGAGCCCGCTGACGACGCCGGTCGGCGAAGGCTTCTCGTCGATCAACGTCGAGCTGCGCAAGCGCTTCGACCTGTACGCGAACGTGCGTCCGGCCAAGTCGTTCCCGAATACGAAGTCGCGTTTCGCCAGCGGCGTCGACCTGATCACCGTTCGCGAGAACACGGAAGGCGCGTACATCGGTGAAGGCCAATCGGTGTCGGAAGACGGCGAGACCGCCGTGCTCACGCAGAAGGTCACGCGCCGCGGTTCCGAGCGCATCGTCCGCTACGCCTTCGAGCTCGCCCGCCGCACGGGCCGCAAGAAGGTCACCGTGGTGCACAAGGCCAACATCCTGAAGTCGACGTCGGGCCTGTTCCTCAAGACGGCTCGTCTCGTCGCGCAGGAATACACGGACATCGAGTGCAACGAGATGATCGTGGACAACTGCTGCATGCAACTGGTCATGAAGCCGGAGCAGTTCGACGTCATCGTCACCACGAATCTCTTCGGCGACATCATTTCCGATCTCTGCGCCGGCCTCGTAGGCGGTCTCGGCCTCGCGCCGGGCGCCAACATCGGCACCGACGCCGCGATCTTCGAAGCCGTGCACGGCACGGCGCCGGACATCGCGGGGCAGGGCAAGGCCAATCCGTGCGCGCTGCTGCTGGGCGCCGCGCAGATGCTCGACCACCTCGGCAAGGTCGAAGATGCCGAGCGCCTGCGCAAGGCGATCATCGCGACGCTCGAAGCGAAGGATTCGCTGACGCCGGATCTCGGCGGCACCGGCACCACGACGACATTCGCGGAAGCGATCACGCGCCGGCTGTAACTGAATCGAGCGCGGTCGCCACGCGGCGGCCGCTTTTCATTGACAGCGCGGGGGAGGCGGCAGAAAATGCGCAGCCTTTCGCGGCGCTGGCGCGCGACGGAAGTACCGGCCGGGGCATAGCGCAGTCTGGTAGCGCATCTGGTTTGGGACCAGAGGGTCGGGGGTTCGAATCCCTCTGCCCCGACCATCCGGCCCAGCCGGGCCTGCAACGACGGAACTGCTCGGGAATTACGCGCCCGTAGCTCAACCGGATAGAGCACCGGCCTTCTAAGCCGGTGGTTGCAGGTTCGATTCCTGCCGGGCGCGCCACGCAGCGATGATGTTTCGAGTGTCGGCGCGGATGAACGTGCTGCCGCGCGTTACGATAGTGAGATACCGGTGTCCTGCCGTTTTCGGCGGCTCACCACACGTTCTACGGTGGCTGTAGCTCAGTTGGTTAGAGTACTGGATTGTGATTCCAGATGTCGGGGGTTCGAGTCCCCTCAGCCACCCCAATTCGCTGTTGCGGTTGCGTGAATCGCGATAGCTGGTAAGATTTGCAGCACGGGCCGTTAGCTCAGTTGGTAGAGCAGTTGACTCTTAATCAATAGGTCCAAGGTTCGAATCCTTGACGGCCCACCAAATTGAAAAGCACCCGGTTCGCCGGGTGCTTTTTTCTTTTTACGGCAGGTGACACCTGCCGTCGTTGCGAAAGTGGCGGAATTGGTAGACGCACTGGATTTAGGTTCCAGCGCCGCAAGGCGTGCGGGTTCGAGTCCCGCCTTTCGCACCACCCCGCGATCGGGGTCGAGAAGCAGGTGAATTCAGCGCGCGGTGGCGCGGGATGAAATCCGCTTGCGCATCGGCAATTGCGCACCCAGCCGCAGTCGCTCGAAATGGCTAGTCGCCATTTGAAGCGTCGGCGAACCCCTGGGATCGATGCCGAAGCGCTGGGCTGTGTCGCCCAGAGCCTCGGAACTCAGGGTCAGCCCGACGGCTATCGACCAAGCGCGCACCTATCCGCGCAAGTCGCGCACCCCAGCTGGCGCCGCCCGGCCCGATCCGCCAAACTATCCCGTTCTTAACCTTGACGGCCGGCGAGTCCCGCCCGCCGTCCCGAACGTCAGATACGTGCCGCGGCGGAGCTGCGGTCGCAGGAGTGGATATGCAAGTTTCGGTCGAATCCGTCGGCAACCTCGAGCGCCGCATGACCCTCAGCCTTCCGGCCGACCAGCTGGACTCGGCCGTCGATGCGCGCCTGCGCGAGATCGCGCGTACGGCGAAGCTCAAGGGCTTCCGTCCGGGCAAGGTGCCGGCGAAGGTGATCGAGCAGCGTTTCGGCGGCCAGGTCCGCTCCGAGATCCTCGACCGCATGCTCGGCGACAGCTTCCGCAGCGCGGTCAGCGACAACAAGCTGCAGATCGCCGGCCAGCCGCGCATCGAGCCGTCGACCGGTGATGACGGCCAGATCGCGTTCGTCGCGAATTTCGAAGTGGTTCCGGACTTCGGCGATATCGATGTCACCAAGCTCAACGTCGTCCGCCACACGGCGGCAGTGACGGACGCCGACATCGACACGATGATCGAGAACCTGCGCATGCAGCGCCGCACGTGGCAGACCGTCGAGCGCGGCTCGCTCGTCGGCGACCTCGTCGAGTTCCAGACCTGGTCGCAGGCCGGTGACCAGCGCGTGCCGGCGGAAGGCGTCGAGCACGGCGCCGACGTGATCGGCTCGGGCATGATGTTCGAAACCATCGAACAGCAGCTCACCGGCATGAAGGCCGGCGAGAGCAAGCAGTTCGACGTCGACTTTCCGGCCGACTGGCGCGTGGCCGAGTTCGCCGGCCGCACCGTGCAGGTCAACATCACGGTCAGCCGCGTCGCCGAGGCCGTGATGCCGGAGATCGATGCCGACTTCATCAAGAGCTTCGGCGTGAAGAGCGGCGATGCGGACCAGTTCCGCGCGGAGATCCGCAGCAACCTCGAGCGCGAGCTCAAGGGCGCGCTGATGAATCGCCTGCGTCGCGAAGTCGGCGACCAGCTGATCGCCGCCTATGAGCACGTCGAACTGCCGCCGCGCCTCGTCGAGAACGAGGCGCGCGCTGTCGCCGCGCAGGCGGTCGACAACGCGCGTCGCCAGGGCCAGCCGGCGGAGCTGAACGACGAGGTCATTGCGCAGGTCCAGGACCCGGCGCGCAAGCGCGTGCTGGTCGGCCTGCTCGTCGGCGAGATCGCGCGTCGCAACGACCTGCGCCTCGACCCGCGTCGCGTCAACGAGACGATGCGTCTCATCGCCTCGACCTACGAGGAGCCGCAGCAGGTCATCGAGCTCTACCGCAACGACGCGAACCTGATGCAGAGCCTGCAGAACCGCGTCATGGAAGAGCAGGTGATCGACTGGATCGCCGAACGCGCCCAGCACACGGAACAGTCGCTGAGTTTTGCGGAGGCGATCCGCCAGTAAGGCCTTGTGCGACGGTCCGGCCGGCCCCACGCTAGGTCGGACCGAACACACAGCAGAGATCCACGGACCCATGGACAACCGCCCACACGCTCTCAATCTCGTGCCGATGGTGGTCGAGCAGACCAGCCGCGGCGAGCGCGCGTACGACATCTATTCGCGCCTGCTCAAGGAGCGGGTGATCTTCCTCGTCGGTCCGATCGACGACCACATGGCGAACGTGATCGTCGCGCAGATGCTCTTCCTCGAGGCCGAGAACCCCGAGAAGGACATCAACCTGTACATCAACTCGCCGGGTGGCGTGGTCACCGCGGGCATGGCGATCTACGACACCATGCAGTACATCAAGCCGGACGTGAGCACGATCTGCGTCGGCCAGGCCGCCTCGATGGGCGCGCTGCTCCTGGCATCGGGCGCGGCGGGCAAGCGCTTCGCGCTCCCGAACTCGCGCGTGATGATCCACCAGCCGCTGGGCGGCTTCCAGGGCCAGGCGACGGACATCGACATCCACGCCCGCGAGATCCTGACCCTCCGTCAGCGCCTCAACGAGATCCTGGCCAAGCACACCGGCCAGCCGATCGAGACGATCGCCCGCGACACCGAGCGCGACAACTTCAAGAGCGCCCAGGCCTCGAAGGAGTATGGTCTGGTCGACCAAGTGCTCGAGCGTCGTCCGGACGAGTCGATCCAGGCGACTTGAGGACCCGTCCGCAATACGTGCGGACCGCCTTCACATCCTCCCGAAATACCGGTATCCCGGGTCCCGCAGGGCCGCGGGATGCCGTGCTATCCTCGGGCCGCCATTCAGCGGTGTGCTCCCACACTGCGATCCAAGGTAAGCCAGGCAGAACATGAGCGACGACCGACAGGGCCGCACGGGCGAAAGCAGCAAGATTCTCTACTGCTCGTTCTGCGGGAAGAGCCAGCACGAGGTGCGCAAGCTCATCGCCGGCCCAAGCGTGTTCATCTGCGATGAATGCGTCGAGCTTTGCAACGACATCATCCGCGAGGAACTCCAGGAGAAGGCGCAGTCCACGCGCAGTCACCTGCCCAAGCCGCGCGAGATCCTCGAGGTGCTGGACCAGTACGTGATCGGGCAGTCGCGCGCCAAGCGCACGCTCGCCGTCGCGGTCTACAACCACTACAAGCGCATTGAGAGCCGCCAGCGCAACGACGACGTCGAACTGGCGAAGTCCAACATCCTGCTGGTCGGCCCGACCGGTTCGGGCAAGACGCTGCTCGCGGAAACGCTGGCGCGCCTGCTCAACGTGCCGTTCACCATGGCGGATGCGACGACGCTCACCGAAGCCGGCTACGTCGGCGAGGACGTCGAGAACATCATCCAGAAGCTGCTGCAGAAGTGCGACTACGACGTCGAGAAGGCGCAGCAGGGCATCGTCTACATCGACGAGATCGACAAGATCTCGCGCAAGTCGGACAACCCGTCGATCACGCGCGACGTGTCGGGCGAGGGCGTGCAGCAGGCGTTGCTGAAGCTCATCGAAGGCACGGTCGCCAGCGTGCCGCCGCAGGGCGGTCGCAAGCATCCGCAGCAGGAGTTCCTGCAGGTCGACACGCGCAACATCCTCTTCATCGTGGGTGGTGCGTTCGCGGGCCTCGACAAGATCATCCAGCAGCGCAGCACGGATTCCGGCGGCATCGGCTTCGGCGCGAAGGTGAAGAGCCAGGAGCGCAAGGCGGACATCGGCAAGGTGCTGGCGGAAGTCGAGCCGGAAGACCTCATCAAGTTCGGCCTGATCCCCGAGTTCGTCGGCCGTCTGCCGGTCATCGCGACGCTCGAGGAACTGGACGAGCCCGCGCTCATCAAGATCCTCACCGAGCCCAAGAACGCCATCACGAAGCAGTTCAAGAAGCTGTTCGAGATGGAGGGCGTCGAGCTCGAGTTCCGTCCGGACGCGCTGTTGGCGATCGCGAAGAAGGCGCTCAAGCGCAAGACCGGCGCACGCGGCCTGCGCACGATCGTCGAGTCGGTGCTGCTCGACACGATGTACGAGCTGCCGTCGCAGGAGAACGTCAGCAAGGTGGTGGTCGACGAGACGGTGATCGAGCACAAGGCCGAGCCGTACCTGATCTACCAGACGCCCGCGGCGCCGCAGGCGAAGGCCGCGTCCGGCGAGTGACGAGCTCGCGGTTGCGATTGGAGACGGGCGGCCACTGGCCGCCCGTTCGCGTTTTGGGCCATGTGAAGACTGCCGTCCCCGCCTCGCGATGCCGGCGCGTGACGGACTTCTCGGCGCGGCAAAACGACGCCGCCGGCATTCCGCGGCCGCTGGGCGATGGCGCTCACGAAACAGCCACGTTCCGCGCCTTATGGCGTGGTATGACGCTTGCAACACCCCTGTCGAGCCCCATTAAGGGCGTAGACGCGATCCTCCACGCATCTTTTTCGGCGACGGTCTCATGCTGGCTGGAGCCATGACCCCGGGAGCACCTCAATGACCGAATCCACCGCCCGCGAGAACCTGGACCTGGCGGTCCTGCCGCTCCGCGACGTCGTGGTCTTTCCGCACATGGTCATCCCCCTGTTCGTCGGGCGGGAGAAGTCGATCCGCGCGCTCGACTACGCGATGGAATCCGACAAGCGGATCCTGCTGGTGGCCCAGAAGTCGGCCGACGTGGACGACCCCTCGGGCAATGATCTGTATTCGGTCGGCACCCTCGCGCACGTGCTGCAGCTGCTGAAGCTGCCCGACGGCACCATCAAGGTGCTAGTCGAAGGCGTGTCGCGCGCGCGCGTCGACAAGGTCACGGAGCGCAATGGGGCCCTGCTGGGCCGCGCGCACGTCATCGAGCCGGACGCCGATCGCGACGAGCGCGAACTCGAGGCGGTGACGCGCACGCTGCTCGGCCTGTTCGAGCAGTACGTGAAGTCGAACCGCAAGCTGCCGCCGGAACTGATGCAGACGCTGTCGGGCATCGACGAGCCGGGTCGTCTTGCCGACACCATTGCGGCGCATCTGTCGGTGCGCATCTCCGAGAAGCAGCGCCTGCTCGAGACCAACGGCATCGGCGCGCGCCTCGAGATGCTCGTCGGTTTCGTCGACGGCGAAATCGACGTGCAGCAGCTGGAAAAGCGCATCCGCGGCCGCGTGAAGTCGCAGATGGAGCGCAGCCAGCGCGAGTACTACCTCAACGAACAGATGAAGGCCATCCAGAAGGAACTGGGTGAGCTGGACGACGCGCCGAACGACATCGACGAGCTCGCGCGCAAGATCGCCGAAGCCGGCATGCCGAAGGACGTCGAAACCAAGGCGAAGTCCGAACTCAACAAACTGAAGCAGATGTCGCCGATGTCGGCGGAATCGGCGGTCGTGCGCAACTATCTCGATTGGCTGCTCGGCGTGCCGTGGAAGAAGAAGACGAAAGTCCGAAAGGATCTGAAGCTCGCGCAGGACGTGCTCGACGCCGACCACTTCGGCCTCGAGAAGGTCAAGGAACGCATCCTCGAATACCTCGCGGTGCAGACGCGCGTGCAGAAGATGCGCGGTCCGATTCTCTGTCTCGTCGGCCCGCCTGGCGTCGGCAAAACGTCGCTCGGCCAGTCGATCGCGAAGGCGACGAACCGCAAGTTCGTGCGCATGTCGCTTGGCGGCGTGCGCGACGAAGCGGAGATCCGCGGGCATCGCCGTACATATGTCGGTTCGATGCCGGGCCGCATCGTGCAGAACCTCAACAAGGTCGGCAGCAAGAACCCGCTGTTCGTGCTCGACGAAATCGACAAGATGGCCATGGATTTCCGTGGCGATCCGTCGGCCGCGCTGCTCGAAGTGCTCGATCCGGAGCAGAACAGCGCGTTCAACGACCACTACCTCGAAGTCGATCTCGATCTCTCCGAGGTGATGTTCGTTGCGACGTCGAACTCGCTGAACATCCCGGGCCCGCTGCTCGACCGCATGGAAGTCATCCGCATTCCGGGCTACACGGAAGAGGAGAAGCTCAACATCGCCGAGCGCTACCTGCTGCCGAAGCAGATCAAGGCGAACGGCCTGCGCGAGGACGAGATCAAGGTCAGCGAGGACGCGCTGCGCGACACCGTGCGTTACTACACGCGCGAATCGGGCGTCCGTAACCTCGAGCGTCAGGTCGCGAAGATCTGCCGCAAGGTGGTGAAGGAACTTGCGCTCGCCGGTGCGAAGGTTCGCAAGGGTCCGGTCGTCGTGAACACGAAGAATCTCGAGAAGTACCTTGGCGTGCGCCAGTACGACTTCGGCCGCGCGGAGGAGCAGAACGAGGTGGGCCTGGTGACGGGTCTGGCCTGGACGCAGGTGGGCGGTGATCTGATGCAGATCGAAGCCGCGCTCGCGCCCGGCAAGGGCTCGATGCTGCTGACGGGCCAGCTCGGCGATGTCATGAAGGAATCGGCGTCGGCGGCGCTGTCGGTCGTGCGCGGCCGCGCGGAGCGTCTCGGCATCGACATCGATTTCCTGACCAAGCACGACCTGCACGTCCATGTGCCGGAAGGTGCGGTGCCGAAGGATGGCCCGTCGGCGGGTATCGCGATGGTCACCGCGCTGGTGTCGCTGCTCACGCGCAATCCGATCCGTGCGGATGTCGCGATGACCGGTGAAATCACGCTGCGCGGTCGTGTGCTCGCGATCGGTGGTTTGCGCGAGAAGCTGCTCGCCGCGCTGCGTGGCGGCATCAAGACCGTCATCATTCCGGACGAGAACAAGAAGGATCTCGTCGACATGCCGAAGTCGGTGACGAAGGGCCTCGAGATCATTCCGGTGAAGTGGATCGACGAGGTGCTGGATGTCGCACTCGAGCATCCGATCACGCCGTCGGCCGCGCCCACGCCGGTCGCCGAGGAAATGCCGGTGCACGAACCGCCCGTCGCCAGCACGCCCGTGGAAGTGACGCACTGAGACCCGGGTAACGGACAGTGCGAAATAGCCGGAAAGCCGCGTCGTTATTGGCTTTCCGGCTTGCGCCTGTCGCGAAGCCGCTGGTATAACGAGCGCCGTCCACGTCGCGCCCCATTGCTTGGACGACGCGGAAGGTTAAACAGGGGACTCTGCCGGTCGGGGTTTCGTCCGGTTCTCAGCACATCTGCGGCTCAACGCCGCCCACGGAGTAGAAGAATGAATAAAGCCGATTTTGTCGCGGCGATCGCCGACGCCGCCGAACTGTCGCGCACGGAAGCCGCCAATGCCGTCGACGCGATGGTCAGTGTGATCACCAAGACGCTCAAGAAGGGCGAGACGGTGACGCTCGTTGGCTTCGGCACGTTCGAAGTTCGTAGCCGCGCTGCGCGTCAGGGCCGCAACCCGAAGACGGGCGAGACGATCAAGATCGCGGCGTCGAAGAATCCGTCGTTCAAGGCTGGTAAGGCCCTGAAGGACGCTGTAAACTAATTTGCTCGCCCGCCAGTGCCGGTAGCGGCTGGTCGTACCGGGTGCTTAGCTCAGTGGTAGAGCGTCTCCTTTACACGGAGAGGGTCGGGGGTTCGAAACCCTCAGCACCCACCACGCAGCGGCCCGGCAGGCGGATAAGTTTCAGCGCGGAGCGGTAGTTCAGTCGGTTAGAATGCTGGCCTGTCACGCCGGAGGTCGCGGGTTCGAGTCCCGTCCGCTCCGCCACTCTTTCGAAGGCGCCGCTCGCGGCGCCTTCGCTTTCCGGATCGCATCGCCGGGCGTTATTCGCGAACGATGCGGGCAACTTCGGTTGTCGCGTCAAAAATGGAGCGGTAGTTCAGTCGGTTAGAATGCTGGCCTGTCACGCCGGAGGTCGCGGGTTCGAGTCCCGTCCGCTCCGCCACTCTTTCGAAGGCGCCGCTCGCGGCGCCTTCGCTTTCCGGATCGCATCGCCGGGCGTTATTCGCGAACGATGCGGGCAACTTCGGTTGTCGCGTCAAAAATGGAGCGGTAGTTCAGTCGGTTAGAATGCTGGCCTGTCACGCCGGAGGTCGCGGGTTCGAGTCCCGTCCGCTCCGCCACTCTTTCGAAGGCGCCGCTCGCGGCGCCTTCGCTTTCCGGATCGCATCGCCGGGCGTTATTCGCGAACGATGCGGGCAACTTCGGTTGTCGCGTCAAAAATGGAGCGGTAGTTCAGTCGGTTAGAATGCTGGCCTGTCACGCCGGAGGTCGCGGGTTCGAGTCCCGTCCGCTCCGCCACTCTTTCGAAGGCGCCGCTCGCGGCGCCTTCGCTTTCCGGATCGCATCGCCGGGCGTTATTCGCGAACGATGCGGGCAACTTCGGTTGTCGCGTCAAAAATGGAGCGGTAGTTCAGTCGGTTAGAATGCTGGCCTGTCACGCCGGAGGTCGCGGGTTCGAGTCCCGTCCGCTCCGCCACTCTTTCGAAGGCGCCGCTCGCGGCGCCTTCGCTTTCCGGATCGCATCGCCGGGCGTTATTCGCGAACGATGCGGGCAACTTCGGTTGTCGCGTCAAAAATGGAGCGGTAGTTCAGTCGGTTAGAATGCTGGCCTGTCACGCCGGAGGTCGCGGGTTCGAGTCCCGTCCGCTCCGCCACT
>NZ_SELT01000028.1 GCF_004361065.1 Cognatilysobacter terrigena
AGTCCTGCGCGAATCCCGCGCCGTTGTCGCGCACGAAGTATTCGCCGCCGGACGTCAGGCCGAATTCGATGACGGCGGGATCGCGATCGCGCGTGAACTTCCAGGCATTGCCGATGAGGTTCTGCAGGAGGTTGCGCAGTAGCGTGGCGTCGCCTTCGACATCGAGACCGGGCTGCACGCGTACGTCGAGATTGCGCGTCGGCTCGGATACGGTGAGCTCCTCGATCACTTCGCTGGCCACGCGACTCAGGTTGACGGTCTCGACCTTCAGGGCGCTGCGCGACAGACGCGCGAGCTGCAGCATGGAGTCGATGAGCTCGCCCATGCGCGTCGCCGCGCGGCGCACGCGCGAGAGGTAATCGCGCCCCGGATCGTCGAGCCGTTCGGCATAGCGCTCGGCGAGGATGCGGCTGAAACCGTCGATCGCGCGCAGCGGCGCGCGCAGGTCGTGCGACACGCTGTAGGCGAACGACTCGAGCTCCTGGTTCGCGCGCATCAATTCGCGCGTGCGCAACGCGACGCGCGCTTCCAGCGTGCGGTTCAGCGCGTGGACACGCGCCTCGGCGAGCAGGCGCTCGGTGACGTCTTCCATCTGCAGCAGGCCGGCGACGTCCTGCCCGATGTTGCCCGGGATCGGCGAATAGGTCAGGTGCACGTGGCGGGTCGTGCCGTCGGGGCGGTGGAAGCGGCGCATCGCGCGCCAAACGCCATCGCCGTCGTTGCGCGCGAGCGACTCGCCTTCGCGCAGGTCGAACAACGATTCGAATGGCAGCCCGACGATCGCGTCCGGTCGACGCCCGAACATCGCCGCGAACGCCGGATTGACGTCGACGATGCAGTCGCGGCTGTCGACCAGCGCCTTGCCGATCGCGGAGTACTGCATCGCCGCACGGAAGCGGACCTCGCTGCGACGGAATTCTTCGGTCAGGCGGCCGGCGATCTCACGCGCTCGCGTGCCGGTGCGCGCGAGCGTGAAGGCGACGCCGTACAGCAGCAGTGCGGCGATCAGGCCGAGCGCGAGCGTGCCCTGCAGTGTGCGCAGGCCGGGGACTTCGTCGGTGAGGGGCGGCGACGCAAAGTCGAAACGCCATTTGCGTCCGTAGACGTCGACGGTGCTGCTGCGGGTGAACGCCGGATGCGGCACGCGTCGCCCGCCGTCGTAAAGCAGATGCGGCGTTGCGTCGGTGACATCCACGATGCGCACGTGCATGTCCTGCAGGTGGCTGCCGAGCGCAGCGTCGACCATGTCCTGCACATGGAACGGCACGTAGATCCAACCCTGCATCGCGTCGCGACGCGTCGATGCGGTGACGGGCATGTCCGCCAATCGGAAGATCGGCAGGTAGATCTGCACGCTGACGCGGTGCGTGCCGCCGTCCTGCACCAGTTGCACGGGTCCGCTGAGCCGCGGCGCCCCGCTGTCGAGCGCAGCCTCCATGGCGGCGTGACGCACCGGTTCGCTGTACATGTCGTAGCCGATCGCCGCGACGTTCTCGGGGCGGCGCGGTTCGAGATAGAGGATCGGCCCGTAGATCGCGCGAACCCCGCGCGGCCGGATGTTGAGCAGGCCATAGCCGGTTTCCCGCCAGCCGAGCTGCACATCGGGAAGACGCGAGCTGGGCACGTAACCGGCGAAACCGAGGCCGAGGATCGCCGGATAGCGCTCGGCAATGCCCATGCCTTCGACGTAGGACTGCCACTGACGTGGTGTCGGACGTGCGACGGACGCGAACAGCGACACGCCACCGCGCGTGATCAGTTCGTACTGCGCGAGCCGGCCTTGGACGATGCCCGCGATCTCGTCGCTGTCGGCTTCGAATTGCGCACGCGCGGCGCGGATCTCGCGCGTGCGTGCGTTCGTCCATGTCCACGACACGAGCAGGAGCGAGGCGATGAGGACGCCGAACGCGAGCAGGTGGCTGCCCCGGGGCACCACACGCGACCACAGCGATTCCTTCGTCAGGCCGTCACGCTCCATCGGCACAGCATACCGTCGCCGTCCGTCCCGTCATCACGCGAAAAAAAAGCCCAGCCTTGCGGCTGGGCCTCGTGTTGGTGGAGGTGGGCGGAGTCGAACCGCCGTCCGAAGGCACTCCATCCCCGGCACTACATGCTTAGCTCGCCGTTAGATCTCGTCCCGCGACAGCACGGCGTGCAAAGCGCGTCGCGGAACCAGCCTGCAAACTCTTAGCTGGCGACGGGCAGGCGGCCCTCTCCAGCGATTCCGTGATAATGACCCTACGCTGCGAACACGGACACAAGCAGTTTCGGGGCTTACGCCTTAAGCGGCGAGAGCGTAGTTGTCGTCGTTGGCAACTAAAGTTTTGCGGCTGGATTTACGAGGAAAGCTGCCCCCTCGGCATGCGCCAGGCGATTTCGCGACCCCCGTCGAAGCCAGTGCACCCCCGGGGACAGCAATGTTCGCTGACGGACCCAGTATAGGGCCGGTCGCGCCCCGCTCAACCCTTGGAGCGACGGCGGCTCGCCGCGGGTTCATCCGCCGGTCGCCGGATCCAGGCGGCCGTTCCGGCGGCGCACACCACCAGCCCGTCCGCGCGCGATGCGTCGACGTGGCAGCCGCCGGTGAATTCCGAGAACGCGGGCAGCACGGTCATCCGCGGTTGCAGCCAGAACACGGGCCACCGCCGCGGTCCCAGCTCGGCGATCCCGACGCACGGGTGCAGATGCCCGCTCAGGACGTGATGACCATCGACCTCGACCGGCTCGTGCCTCAGTGCGAAGGGCCCCACGTCGCGGGCCTCGCCGAGCAGCTCGACATCGAGGCCCGCGTCGGCGAGCGCGCGGTCGTGGTTGCCCGTCAACGCCGCCACCTGCACGTTCGGGTGCGCGTCCTGCCACGTCGCCCAGTCGCGCAACCACGCGCTGTCGTGTACGGCGCCGTGCAGGACGTCGCCCAGAATCCAGACCGAGGTCGCGCCGGTCAGCGCGACCGCGTCGGCGAGCCGGCCGAGGTCGCCCATCGTGCCGCCGCGCGGCAGGCCGATGCCCGCACGACGGAAGACGTCGGCCTTACCGAGGTGCAGATCGGACAGGAACAGCCGGCGCTCGCGCACCCAGTACAGCGCGCGCGCGGCGAGCAGTTGCATCGCCTCGCCGGCGATGTCCGCATCGGCCCACAGGCCGTGGTCAGCGGCCATGACGTTTCTCCAGACGCGCTGCAGCACGCTGCACGCGCGTCTTCCAGTCTTCGGTACTGAGCTGGCCGCGCATGCCTTCGGCCCACAGCGGGAACGACAGTGGGGTCAGCCCGCGCGGACGCAGCAGCATGACGTCGCGCGATGCGCAGTCGTCCAGCACACGCTGCAGGCGCTGCACTTCGAGCTGGCCCGCGAACACTTCGCGTTCGGCAAGTTCCAGCAGCATGTGGTGCGGGTCGTAGCGTTGGAGCACGTCGTACAACAGCCCGCTCGATGCCTGCAGCTGGCGCATGCTCTTCTGCGGCCGACCCGGCACCGTCGGCGGGAGCAGGCCCGCGATACGCGCGATTTCGCGGAACTGGCGGCGCGCGAGCTCGCCGAGATTGAGGCTTTCGCGCAGGTCCTCGTACAACCGCTCCGGCGACATCAGGTCGTGCAGCAACGCCTCGTCGATCTGCGGCTCCCGCGCCGGCTTGAGCACGAAGCCGTAGTCGTTCGCCGCGTAGCCGAACGTATTGGGCTCCAGTCGGCCCCAGCGTAGTGAGACGAGCGCGGCGAGGCCTTCGTTCGCGAGCCGCCCCGCAAACGGAAACACGAACAGCTGCGGCCCTTCGCGCGTCTTCGTCCACTCCACGAGCAGTTGCCCGGCGCGCGGCAGCGACGAAATACGCGACTGCAGTTCGAGCAGGCCTGCGACTGCGCGCATCTCTGGGACGTCGACCGGTCGCGCCAGCAGGCGCTCGACACGCGCCGCCAGCTCCATCGACAGCGGCTGCTTGATGCCCGTCCACTGCGGCACCTGCCCTTCGCCCGGCGGTGCGCGTTTCACGACGGCCGTCATCGCTTCCATGCGCACGAGTTGCAACATCCGGCCCGAGAACAGGAAGCGATCGCCGGGCTTGAGGCGCGCGACGAAACCCTCCTCCACTGCCCCCAGCGTGCCGCCGCGCATGAGCTTCACCGCGACGCTGCCTTCGCTGGTGATGGTGCCGATCGACAGGCGGTGACGCAGCGCAACGCGACGATCGTGCACGACGTAACGGCCATCGTCGTCGCGCGCCACGCGCTGAAAATCCGGGTAATGCTCGAGCGCGCGACCGCCCTGCACGATGAAGTCGAGCACCGACTGCCAGGCTTCGTCGGCGAGGTTGGCGAACGCGTGCGTGCCGCGCACTTCCTGCAGCAATTTGTCGGCGTCGAAGCCGCCGCCGAGCGCGAGTGTCACGCAGTGCTGCGCGAGTACGTCGAGACTCAGACGCGGCGGACGCCGCGCTTCGACCTCGCCCGCCGAAACGGCTTCACGCACCGCGGCGAACTCCACGAGCTCCAGCATGTGCGTCGGAACGCAGACGACATGGCCTGACTCGCCGGGTCGATGTTTCGCGCGGCCCGCGCGCTGCAGCAGGCGCGCGGTGCCCTTGGGGCTGCCGAGCTGGAACACCTGGTCGACGGCAGGAAAGTCGACGCCGAGATCGAGGCTCGATGTCGCCACTACGCATCGCACACTGCCGTCGCGCAGGCCCGCTTCGACCTCGGCGCGAATCGATGGATCGAGCGACCCGTGGTGCAGCGCAAGCGTCGACGGATCCTCCGGCCACACCGCCTGCAACGCCTGATGCCACAGCTCCGCAAACGCGCGTGTATTGGTGAACAGCAGGCTGGTGCGCGCCTGGAAGATGCGATCGGCGACACGCGACAGCTGCGCGAGTCCGAGGTGACCCGCCCACGGAAAACGCTCGCCCGCGTCCGGCAGCAGCGTTTCGAGGGTGACCGCGCGTGGCGTCGCGCCGGATACGACGACCGACTGCGGCGCATGCGGCAGCAACACCTCGCGTGCTTCGTCGAGATTGCCGAGCGTCGCGGAAAGACCCCAGATGCGCAGGTCGGGCGACAACGCACGCAACCGCGCAAGGCAGAGCTGCAACAGCACGCCGCGCTTGGTGCCGAGCAGTTCGTGCCACTCGTCGACGACGACGCAACGCAGCGACGCGAGGCGCGCACCCGTCTCCGGATACGACAGCAGAAGCGCGAGCGACTCGGGCGTGGTGACGAGCGCATCGAGCCGACCATCGCGTGCGAGCTTCTTTTCGCGCGCGCTCGCATCACCCGTTCGCAGGCCGATCGCCCAGTCGAGACCCAGTGCGTCGGCGGGCTCGCGCAGCGCGCGCAGCGTGTCGGTGGCGAGCGCGCGAAGCGGCGTCACCCACAGGACCTGCAGGTCGCGTTCGGCGGACGGCTTCGCACTGCGCTCGTGCGCGCCCGCCACGGCTTCGATCAACGGGCCGCCGAACGCCGCCAACGTCTTGCCGCTGCCCGTTGGCGTATGAAGCAGGCCGCTCTCGCCGCGCAGATAGCGCGCCCAGACGTCGCGCTGGAACGGCGCGGGCGACCAGCCGCGGCTGGCGAACCAGTCCGCGAGCACCTGTTGCGGATCGTCGCTCGCGTCGTGTTTGCGGACGCGCGGACGAACCTCCGTGTCGACCACACCTTCAAGCGCGCAGATCGGGTCGACGGCTCCGGTGCGCTCCGCAAGCTCACGCGTACGTTCCGCCCTCGCCTTCGCTTCCGCGCGTCGACGCTCGGCCGCTGCACGTCGCGTCTGCTCGCGACGGATCGAGTCCACGGTCTGGCGCGGCGCATTCGGATCCGGTCGCTCGGGATACTCGGCGTACGGATCGTCGCCGTCTGGAGGCGTCAGGCCCTTCAACAACCAGCCGCTCATCGCGCGAGCGCTCGCAGCGTGTCGAGCTTGTCGGCGTCGCGTGGCGTCTTGTCGTGGCGCCAGCGCAGGATGCGTGGGAACCGCACGGCGATGCCCGACTTGTGCCGGCTCGACTTGTTCACGGCTTCGAAGCCGAGTTCGAACACGTGCATCGCTTCGACCGAACGGACCGGTCCGAATCGCTCCACGGTATGCGCGCGGATCCAGCGATCGAGCGCGAGGATTTCCTTGTCGTCGAGACCCGAATACGCCTTCGCGACCGGCACCAGCAGCTCGCCGTCCCACAGGCCGAACGTGTAGTCGGTGAACAGCGTGCTGCGACGACCGTGGCCGGACTGCGCGTAGATCAGCACCGCGTCGATGTTCAGCGGGTCGATCTTCCACTTCCACCAGTCGCCGCGACGCCGTCCGACCTGATACGTCGACGATCGACGCTTGAGCATCAGCCCTTCGACGCCGCGTTCGCGCGCCGCTTCGCGCAGCGTTCGGGCCTCGGCCCAGTCACCCGCATCGACGACCGGCGACGGCACGATGCGCGGGTCGTTCGTCGACGACAGCAGGTCTTCAAGCATCAGGCGTCGTTCGCCGAGCGGCAGCTCGCGCAGGTCGCGGCCGTCGAGTTCGAGCAGGTCGTACGCGAGCACGCAGACGGGCGTGTCGGCGAGCGTCTTCGGGCCGGGCTTGCGACGTTGGATGCGCGTCTGCAGTGCCGTGAACGGCATCGGCTGCTCGTCGCCGGGCTTCCACGCCATCAGTTCGCCGTCGATCACGCAGTCGCGCGGCAGCAGCGTGGCCGCGTCTTCGATCTCCGGGAAACGACCGTCGAGCCGTTCCTCGCCGCGCGACCACAGCGCGATCTCCGGCCCGCGACGGATCAACTGCAGACGGATGCCGTCCCATTTCCATTCGAGCAGCCAGTCCTCGATGGCGCCAAGCGTGTCGGCTTCGGCTTCGAGCGGCGACGCGAGGAAGAACGGATACGGTTGTTCTCGATCGCCCGGCAGTTCGTCGGGATTGAGGAGGTCGCGCAGGAACTGCGGCGTCGGCGCCCAGCTGCCGAGCATGCGCTGTGCGATGCGCGCGATGTCGATGCCCGACATGTCGGCCAGCGCCTGCTGCACGAGCCGTTGCGACACGCCGACGCGCAGCGCGCCCGTCAGCATCTTGTTGAACGCGAGGCGCTCGTCGGCGCACAGCGACTTCCAGCCTTCGACGACCGCGACGCGTCGACGCTCGGGATCGCGCCCGGCCACCGGCAGCAGGCGTTTCTCGATCCACGTATGCAACGGCACGTCGACCGTGCCCTTCGGCGGGTCGTCGTAAAGCAGCGTCAGCGTCTCGGCGAGGTCGCCGACATGCGCGTGCGAGTCCTCGAACAGCCATTCCGGCATGCCTGTTTCCTGCGACAGCCATTCACGGAGTTCGCGCGTGTTCGCGATCTTCGCGAGCTTGCCGCCCGACAGCAGCCACAGCGCCCATACCGCGTCCTCGGGCGGGGCGTCGCGGAAGTACGCGATGAGCGCGGCGCGCTTGTCGAGCGTCGCGGTGCTGCGATCGAGTTCGGTGTAGAGCGCGGCGAAGCGTTTCACTCCGCCTCCTCGCCGTAATCCGTAGCGAAGGCTTCGGCGTCGATGCCCTCTTCGATTAGTGCGCGGATGATCGCGTCGGTATTGCCGTGCGTCGCGATCACCCGCTTCGCGCCGGTCTCGCGGATCGTGCGCATGAGGTCCGGCCAGTCGGCGTGGTCGGAGATGACGAAGCCGCGGTCGTAGTTGCGACGACGACGATTGCCGCGCACGCGCATCCAGCCCGAGGCGAAGCCCGTCTGCGCGCGACGGAAACGCCGCATCCACGGACTGCCGGCCGCGGACGGCGGCGCGAGGATCAATTCACCCGCGAATTCGGCGCCTTTGGCGGTGTCGGCGACGGGCAAGGTTTCGACCATGCGGATGCCGGCATCGCGATAGACCTGCACGCCGGCCGCTACCGCACCGTGCAGATAGACGGGGCGATCGGTCCACATCGCGAGCTCCGCGAGCACGCGTTGCGCCTTGCCGAGCGCGTAGCAGAGCAGCACCGCCGCCTCGCCACGCGTCGCGCAGTGATCGCGCCATTCGACGATCTCGCGCGCGACGTCACTGGTGTCGGGCCATCGGTAGATCGGCAGGCCGAAGGTCGCCTCCGTGATGAAGGTGTCGCAGTCGACGACCTCGAACGGCGCACACGTCGGATCGTGCTGGCGCTTGTAGTCCCCGGACGCCACCCACACCTGCCCGTCGGCCTCGATCCGCACCTGGGCCGAGCCGAGCACATGGCCGGCCGAGTGGAACGAGACGCGCGCATTGCCGATCTCGAACGGCTCGCCATAGTCGAACGGCCGATACGCCTGCTCGCCGAGCCGCCAGCGCAGGATCGGCAGACCGTCGCGTGCGGCGAAATACTCCGCATTACCGGGACGCGCGTGGTCGCCGTGGCCATGCGTAATCACCGCACGTTCCACTGGTTTCCACGGATCGATGTAGAAGTCGCCCTGCGGGCAGTAGAGCCCTTCGCGGCGGAGGACGACGAGGTCGGAAGGCATGGAGCGACCGTAGGCAACGGCACGTCAGCGCGCCGACAAGGGCGCACGGCGACGGTACGGGCGGTGCGTCTCACCGGACGTGACGGACGACGACGAGGCGGCCGAAATCCGCCACGACCGTCCCGGTAAGGACAAAAAAAGACGGGGCGCCGAAGCGCCCCGCCCTGCCCTCGATCCCCCGATCGGGATCAGCCCTGCGTGAGCGGCACCAGCGTGATCTCGACGCGACGGTTACGCGACCAGCACGACTCGGTGTTCTCCGTGCACAGCAGCTGCGTTTCGCCACGGCCGACGACCACCATGCGGTTGCGCGTCACGCCCTTGGTGTTGAGGTAGCCCGCGACCGATTCGGCGCGCTGCTGCGACAGGTTGAGGTTGTAGTTCGCATCGCCGCGCTGGTCGGTATGACCGGCGACGTTGATGACGGTCTGGTTGTACTGCGTCAGCGTGCTGGCCAGGTTGTCGAGCACCGGGCGGAACTGCGGCTGCAGCGCCGAGCTGTTGGTGCTGAACGTGATCGCGTCCGGCATGGTCAGGACGATGTTGTCGCCCTGGCGCGTCACGCCGACGCCGGTGCCCTGCAGGCTGTCGCGCAGCGCACGTTCCTGGCGGTCCTGGTAGTTGCCGACGGCACCACCGGCCAGCGCGCCGACGCCCGCGCCGACGAGAGCGCGCTGGCGGCGTTCGACCGCATCGTCACCGCTCAGGACGCCGGCGACGGCGCCGACCGCGGCACCGATCAGCGCACCGTTGCGGGTGCGATCGTTGGTGTCGGGATTGGTGGTGTAGGAATTCGGATTGGTCGCGCAACCGGTGACGATGGCACCGATCAGCGCGGCAAGAACAAACGTCGACGTCTTCTTCATGGGGTGGCCCTCGCGGCTTTGGACGGCGCAACGCTAGGTGCGCCCTCGTCACCGACAGGTGAGGGATGAAACAGGCGTTCAGCGTCTATCGATGTTCGTCGTCGTCCCGTCGCGTATCGCGCAATTGGCGATAGGCCATCAACGCGGCATCGCGACCCTGGGCCAGGTCGACGAGCGGTGTCCTGGGATAGGAAGGCGCGACACGTGCGAGGAGCGCGGGATCGCGCCACGGCGCATGGCGCAACGGCACCGGGATCGACGCGAGTTCCGGCACCCACCGCGCGACGTAGTCACCGCGCGGGTCGAACTTCTCGGCCTGCGTCACGGGATTGAACACACGGAAATACGGCGCGGCGTCCGCGCCGGTGCCGGCGACCCACTGCCAACCCATCGTGTTGTTGGCGAGATCCGCGTCGACCAGCGTGTCCCAGAACCACTCGGCGCCCGTGCGCCAATGCACGCGCATGTGCTTGCACAGATAGCTCGCGACGATCATGCGCACGCGGTTGTGCATCCATCCGGTGTGCCACAGCTCGCGCAGGCCGGCGTCGACGATCGGTACGCCCGTGCGGCCGCGGCGCCACCGCTCGACGAGGTTTCGCGGCAGGCGGGCCCAGTCGAACGTGGCGAACCGTTCGTCGAGATTCTGCTCGGGCGTATGCGGGAAGTGATGCAGAAGGTGCGTCGCGAACTCGCGCCACACCAGCTGCCGCAGGAAGCCGTCGACCTGCGCGTCCGGCGCCTGCCCGCGCTGCGCCTCAATCGTGTGGACGACGCGCCACGGCGCGATCTCGCCGAAGTGCAGATGGGGCGACAGGCGCGACGTGCCCACGCGGTCCGGCCGGTCGCGCCCTTCCGTGTAGTCGCGCAGCGCGCCGTCGACGAACACCTCCCGCGCTTCACGCGCGCCGGCTTCGCCCGGCGTCCAGTGCGTCCAGAAGCCGTGGTCCCACCCGTTGTGCGGGGTCAGGCGCAAGTGATCGATCGGCACGCCTTCCGGGCCGTCGTCGCTGTGCGGGATTCGCTTGGGCGCATCCTGCGGGGCGGTGGGCGCCCAGTGCGCGAGCGCCGCACGATGGAAGGGCGTGAACACCTTGTACGGGCCGCCCTTGCCGGTCTTCAGCGTCCACGGTTCGAACAGCAGCGAGCCGTTGAAGCTTTCGACCTGCAGCCCCTGCTCGCGCAGCTCGCGCTTGATGCGCGCATCGCGTGCCTCGACTGCCGGCTCGTAACGGCGGTTCCAGAACACGGCTTCCGCGCCCGTTGCCGCGGCGACGCCCGCCAATGTCGGCCCCGAATGACCGAGGAAGAAGCGCAGCGCATTGCCGCGCGAACGAAGCGCGTCATCGAGGGCCTGAAGCGACCTCGCGCGCCACGCGTTCGACGCGGCGCCGGGCGCCCAGGCGCCCTCGCCGTCCGGATCGTGGATGTAGACCGGCACGACGTCGAAGCCGCCATCGACCGCGGCCTGCAGCGCAGGGTTGTCGTCGAGCCGCAGGTCGTTCCGGAACCATACGATCGCGACGGCCATGGCGTCAGCGCTCGCTGAACCGCACGCGACGCGTGATCGAACACGTCAGCTCGTAGCCGATCGTGCCGGCCGCCGACGCGATGGTTTCGACCGGCAGCTCCGCACCCCACAGGATCACCGGATCGCCGACGCGTGCATCCGGCACGCCGCGCAGATCGATCGTCATCAGATCCATGGAGATGCGGCCGATCACCTGCGTGCGATGGCCGCCGACGAGCACCGGCGTTCCGGCAGGCGCGGCGCGCGGGTAGCCGTCGCCGTAGCCGATCGCGGCGACGCCGATGTCCATGTCCTCCGGGCATTCCCACGTGCCCGCGTAGCCGATGCGGCCGCCCTTGCAGACGCGATTCACGGCGATGAGACGCGTCGACAGCGTCATCGCGGAACGCAGGCCGAAGTCGTCGCCGGTTTTCCCATCGACGACGGAGATACCGTAGAGCGCGCCGCCCGGGCGCACCCAGTCGTCGTGCGCTTCTGGCCAGCCGAGCACCGCGGCGGAATTGGCCAGCGAACGCGCGCCGTCGAGGCCCGCCGTCACCGCGCGGAACAGCTCTATCTGCTCGCGCGTCTGCGCGCCCTGCGAGGGGCTGTCGGCGAACTCGTCGGAGCTCGCGAAGTGGTTCATCAGCACGATGTTGCCGACCGCGGCGCCGCGCATCGCGGACAGCCGCCGATGCGCATCGTGGAACGCGTCCGGGCCGAAGCCGAGGCGATGCATGCCGCTGTCGAGCTTGAGCCAGCAATCGATCGGTTCGCCGGGCGCGGCCTGTTCGAGCATTTCGAGCTGCGAGACATGATGGACGGCGGTCCACACGCCGAGCGCGCGCAGGCGTTCGATGTCGGCGGGTTCGTCGAAGCCGGAGAGCAGCAGGATCGGCTGCGAGATGCCCGCAGCGCGCAGGCGCTCGGCGTCCGACAGCGCGGCGACGCCGAAAGCGTCCGCGCCCGCCAGCGCACGTGCGACGCGTTCGAGGCCGTGGCCGTAGCCGTCGGCCTTCACCACGGCCATCACCCGGCTGCGCGGCGCGCGGGCGCGCACCTGCCCGAGGTTGTGGCGAAGGGCGTCGACGTGGATGGTCGCGGAGGTCGGTCGTGCCATCGCGACAGTCTAGCGGCGACCGCCAGCGCCGGCATCCGCGCGGTCGCGACTCAGTGGATCAACTCGAACGGGTAGCGATCGCGCACGCGTTCGCTGAAATACGCACCCTGCGACTCGGCTTCGAGCAGCCGCTCGACTTCGATCTGAGGCACGCCGAAATACTGGTACACGCGGCCACTGGTGAACTCGACTTCGAGCACGCGTCGCGACGGGTCGTAGCCGACGCTGCTCAGTGCTTCCGAATCGAGTGAGATGCGATCCACGCGCGCACGCTAGTCACGCACGCGGGCACGTCACGTGAAGAAATGCGTGGCAGTGCGCGCTATTCGAACGAGCCGATCGAGTCGTGCGACAGGTTGTCGAAGCGGGTGTATTCGCCGAAGAACTTGAGCTTGAACGAGCCCGTCGGGCCGCTTCGCTGCTTGCCGATGATGACTTCCGCGAGGCCCTTGTCCGGCGAATTTTCCTTGTTGTAGTAGTCGTCACGGTAGATGAAGACGATCATGTCCGCGTCCTGCTCGATCGCGCCCGACTCGCGCAGGTCGGCCATCACCGGCCGCTTATCCGTACGCGTTTCCAGCGATCGATTGAGCTGCGACAGCGCGATCACCGGCACCGCCAGTTCCTTCGCCAGGCCCTTCAGCGAGCGCGAGATCTCCGAGATTTCCGTCGCGCGGTTCTCGTTGTTGCCCGGCACGCTCATCAGCTGCAGGTAGTCGATGACGATCAGGCCGATGCCGTGCTCGCGCTTCAGGCGGCGGCACTTCGACGCGAGCTTCGCGGGCGACATGCCGGGCTCGTCGTCGATGAAGATCTTGGCTTCGCGCAGCTGGCGGATGGCGCCGGTCACGCGGCTCCAGTCCTCGTCCTCGAGCTGGCCGGTGCGCAGGCGCTGCGCGTTGACGCGGCCGACCGACGAGATGAGGCGCATCGCCAGCTGCGAGGCCGACATTTCCATCGAGAACACGGCGACCGGCAGGCGGCTCTTGAACGCCGCGTACTCGGCCATGTTCAGCGCGAGCGTCGTCTTGCCCATCGCGGGGCGCGCCGCGAGGATGACGAGGTCGGTCTTCTGCAGGCCCGCCGTCATCTCGTCGAATTCGGTGTAGCCCGTCGGCAGGCCGGTGACGCCGCTGCCGTTCGCGTAGCGCGTCTGCAGTTCGTCGAACGCTTCCGACAGCGCCTTCGTCACCGGCGTGAAGTCGCTGCGACCGGTGCGGTTGGCCTGCGAGATCGCCAGCACTTCGCGCTCGGCTTCCTCGAGGATTTCGCCGGACTCGCGACCGTCAGGCTGGAACGCGTTGTTGACGACGTCGGTGCCGACTTCGATCAGCTGACGCAGGATCGCCTTGTCGCGCACGATCTCCGCATAAGCAGTGATGTTCGCCGCCGACGGCGTTGTGTTCGCGAGTTCGATCAGATACGCGCCGCCCGCGACGAGTTCCGACTGTCCCATCGACTCGAACCATTCGCCGAGCGTCACCGCATCGAAGGGACGATTCTTCTCCGCGAGTTCGCGGATCGCGCGAAAGATGAGCTGGTGGTCGCGACGATAGAAGTCGCTGTCGCTGAGCTGGTCGGCCACGCGGTCGTACGCGTCCGGCGCGAGCATCAGACCGCCGAGCACAGCCTGCTCGGCCTCGACGGACTGCGGCGGCACCCTCAACTGGTCGACGCGCTGTTCGGCGCGCGTCTCGAAGCGCTTTTCGTTGCGGAAGCCGGCGCGTGCACTCATCGTCGTTGCTGTTCTCTATGCCGCCATCGCGGTGCGATGTCCCCGCAGCATCCTAGCCAGCGTGAGCCCGCGTCCGTTGCAGATAAGTCTGTGGGTAAGTCGGGATAACTCGAATGGTTTATCGCGCGACGCCATCTCGTGGGCTGCGACTCGGTGCCGAGGCGAGCTGGCGCACATCGGCGGGCGGTCGACTGCCGCGGTTGTCTGCTTCAGCGGTGCCACGAAAGTAGACGCGCCGATCCCGATCGACGCCTCAAACGACAAAGGGCGCCCGAAGGCGCCCTCTGCGTGTCGCGATGAGGCGTGGATCAGGCGGCTTCGCCGACCACAACTACCTTGACCGGCTGCTCGACGTCGGCGTGCATGCGCACGACGACTTCGTACTCGCCGACGCGGCGGAACGGGCCTTCGCCCATCACGACTTCCGACTTGTCGACCTTGTGGCCGAGCTTGGTCAGCTGCTCGGCGATGTCACGCGGCGTGACCGAACCGAAGAGCTTGCCTTCGGCCGACGCGTTCGCGGTGATGGTCACCTCGACGCCCTCGAGCTCGGCGCTGCGCTTCTCGGCGCCTTCCAGCTGCGCCTTGGCCTTGGCTTCGAACTCGGCGCGGCGCGCTTCGAAGTCCGCCAGGTTCGACGCGGTGGCCGGCACGGCCTTGCCCTGGGGAACGAGGAAGTTACGACCGTAACCCGGCTTGACGTTGACCTTGTCGCCGAGCTTGCCGAGGTTGGTGACGTTCTGGAGAAGAATGAGCTGCATGGTGATGCTCCGTATTCGTTAGTGCCGTCCGGCAAGGGCCGGCGACACAGCGGATCGCTGTCCGAATGGATGACTCAGTGGGTCCCGACGGGAATCCGCATCAAGGCGGATTCCCTCGGAACGCGCACTCAGGCGTTGTGGTTGTCGGTGTACGGAATCAGCGCGAGGTAACGGGCGCGCTTGACGGCCGTGGCCAGCTGGCGCTGGTACTTCGACTTGGTGCCGGTGACGCGGCTCGGAACGATCTTGCCGGTCTCGGTGAGGTACTGGCGCAGGGTGTTGAGATCCTTGTAATCGATCTCCTTGACACCTTCGGCCGTGAACTTGCAGAACTTGCGGCGACGGAAGAACTTGGACATGGGTCGGATTCCTTAGGCGGCTTCGGCGTTGTCGGAGGCGTCGGCGGAGGCATCGCCCGCGCCATCGTCGTCACGGCGGCGGCGCTCGCCGCGCTCGCCCTTGTCGCCCTTCTCGTCCTTGAACTTCATGATCAGCGACTGCTCGGTGTCGGCCTCGTCGCGCTTGATGACGAGGTGGCGAAGCACGGCGTCGTTGAAACGGAAGCTGTCGACCAGCTCGTTCATCGCGGCCTGAGAGGCTTCGATGTTGAGCAGGACGTAATGGGCCTTCACCAGGTTCTGGATCGGGTACGCCAGCTGACGGCGGCCCCAGTCTTCCAGGCGGTGGACCTTGCCCTCGGCGCCTTCGATCAGCGACTTGTAGCGCTCGATCATCGCCGGGACCTGCTCGCTCTGGTCCGGATGGACCAGGAACACGACTTCGTAATGACGCATTTTCGTTTCCTTGTGGATGGCGGCGCGAACCGCGCCGTACAGCCCCCCGCGGTGAAGCGGCAGTGGGGCAAGGTCTCCGCGGCGGTCAGCCACGGAGCCGGAAATTATGGCAGCTCAATGGGTTACGTGCAATCCGCGTGAAACCGGGCGAGCGGCACCGCCGCCCTGCCCGGTCGACCGGGCTCAGCGCGCCTTGGCGGCGGCCGGCGCCTGCTTGCGGGCGACGATCCACTCGTCGATGTGCTTTTCCAGCACCGACAGCGGCACCGAACCGGTTTCGAGTACGGCGTCATCGTAGTCGCGGAGGTCGAAGCGGTCGCCGAGCTCGCGGGCGGCCTTCTCGCGCAGCTCCGAGATCTTCATCTGGCCGATCTTGTAGCCCAGCGCCTGGCCCGGCCAGCTGATGTAGCGGTCGATCTCGTTGACCACGTCCTGTCGGGTCTTCGGGGAGTTGTCCATGAAGTACTGGATGGCCCTGTCGCGCGACCAGCCCTTCGCGTGCATGCCCGTGTCGACCACCAGCCGCACCGCGCGCCACATGTCGTAGGCCAGCTGGCCCATGCGGTCGTACGGGTCGTCGTAGAGGCCCATGTCGTAGCCGAGGCGCTCGGCGTACAGCCCCCAGCCTTCGCCGTAGGCCACGAAGTACGCGGTGCGGCGGAACATCGGGGCTTCCTGCATCTCCAGTCCCCGTGCGAACTGGAAGTGGTGGCCCGGCACGGCCTCGTGCAGCGACAGCGGGACCATCTCCCACGTCGGGCGCGTCTCAGGCTTGTAGAGGTTGACGTAGTAGTACCCGGCACGGCTGCCGTCGCTGGCGCCGGGCTGGTAATAGGCCGTCGTGGTGTCGGGCGCAGACGCCGCCGGGATGGGACGCACGCCGTACGGCAGGCGCGGGATCGTGCGGAACACCTTCACGAGCTCGGGATCGATGCGCTTGGCGACGGCCTGGTACGCCTCGAACAGTTCGTCCGGGGTTTTCTTGAAGAACTTCGGGTCGGTGCGGAGGTACTCGAAGAACTCCTGCATCGTGCCCTTGAAGCCCACTTCGGCCTTGACCTTCTCCATCTCGCCGCGGATGCGCGCGACTTCCTTCAGGCCGATCGCGTGGATCTGGTCAGCGGTGAGATCCGTCGTGGTGAAGTAGCCGGCGAGGAAGTCGTAGTACGCCTTGCCGTCCGGCAGGTCGACCGCCGCGATCGACGTGCGCGTCTTCGGCAGGTACTCGGTGTCGAAGAACGTCGCGAACTCCCGGTAGGCGGGAATGACGCGCTGGCTGATCAGCTCGGACGCACGTGTCCGCAACCGCGCACGATCGGCTTCAGGAACGGCGTCGGGGAATTTCAGGAAGGGCTGGTAGAACCGGCTCTTGGTGACGTCGTCGACCAGCTGCGCGCGGATCTGCGCAGGCACGCGCTCCATCAGCACGTGCGACGGCGTATTCCCGGCCTTGACGCCTTCGCGCATCAGCGCTTCCGTCTGCGTGAGCACCGTCGGCAGCGCCTCGAGGCGCTTCAGCCAGTCCTCGTAATCCTTGACCGTGCGGAACTCCATCAGCTCGACGATCTCGTCGGCGGTCTGCACACCACCGCGTTGCGTGAGCGGACGCTGCCATTCGTTGAAGCGCTGGCGTTCGACCGTGCGCTGCAGGTCCCACAGGTAGACGTCGTAGTTGAGGCGGTCGGCCTCCGACAGCGCACTGCGATCAATCGCCTTCAGTCGCGCGAGCGCGTCGCGGTCTTCCGCCTCGCGCTTGTGGATGGCGTCGAGGCTCTGGTCGGTCCAGCGATCGTTGAAGCGCGTGTCGCCGTTGGCGGTCGCGTTCTCCGGGTACTCGCGCAGCCCGCGCTCCCATTCCTCGTCGAAGAACGTGTGCAGGGCAGTGGTCGCCGCGTTCGCGATCACGGGCGTCGGCGTCGACGCGGCGAACGAAACGGCGGGCAACAACGTCGACAGCGCGACGGCGAGCAGCAGCGGACGAAGCATCGGCGGACTCCGGACAGGACCGCCCGAGTCTAGCGCCGCTTCCCAGGACGTCGCCCGTGCCGGGCGTCGCGGATCAGTGCTCGTCGGAGGTGGTGAAGCTCTCGCCGCAACCGCACTCGCCGCGCACGTTCGGATTGCGGAACACGAACTGTTCGCCGAGCTTCTGGCGGATCAGGTCGATCTCGGTGCCGTCGACGATCGGCAGGCTCGCCTCGTCGACGTAGATGCGCACGTCGTCCTGCAGGAAGACGCGGTCGCCCTGCTCGGTCTGCTTGGCGAGATCGGCGATGTACTGCCAGCCCGAGCAGCCCGTCTTCTTGACCCCGAAACGCAGGCCCAGCGCGTCCGGCGTCTCGCTGAGGTAGCGACGGACGCGGTCGAGGGCGGCGGGGGCGAGCGAGACGGCCATGCGGACTCCGGTACGGCAAGGATGCGGGACGAGTATAGGCATCGGGGCCGCAACGCCCCTGCAACAGCACGTAAACTCTGCGTCCCACGTCGGGCCGAACGGCCCGGAAATCAAGATCAGGACGGACGGTCACGCATGACGATCATGAGCGTCGAGCAGGTGCTCGCGGGCAAGGTGCCGGCAGGCGGCGAAGTCACGGTGCGCGGCTGGGTCCGCACGCGCCGCGATTCGAAGGCGGGGCTGAGCTTCGTCAACGTCAGCGACGGCTCGTGCTTCGCACCGATCCAGGTGGTCGCGCCGGCCGATCTTCCGAACTACGAGTCGGAAGTGAAGCGGCTGACCGCCGGCTGCGCCGTTATCGCCACCGGCAAGGTCGTGCAGTCGCAGGGCCAGGGCCAGGCGTTCGAGATCCAGGCCGAAGCGATCGAGGTCGTCGGTTGGGTCGACGACCCGGAGCGCTACCCCATCCAGCCGAAGGCGCATTCGCTCGAGTTCCTGCGCGAAGTCGCGCACCTGCGCCCGCGCACCAACCTGTTCGGCGCGGTGACGCGCATCCGCAACACGCTCGCGCAGGCGGTGCACCGCTTCTTCCACGAGCGCGGCTTCTACTGGATCTCGACCCCGATCATCACGACGTCCGACGCCGAAGGCGCGGGCCAGATGTTCCGCGTGTCGACGCTCGACATGGCCAACCTGCCGCGCGACGCGAAGGGCGGCATCGACTTCAGCCGCGACTTCTTCGGCAAGGAGACGTTCCTGACGGTGTCGGGCCAGCTCAACGTCGAGGCGTACTGCCTGGCGCTGAGCAAGGTGTACACCTTCGGGCCGACCTTCCGCGCCGAGAACTCGCACACCACGCGCCACCTCGCCGAGTTCTGGATGATCGAGCCGGAGATCGCGTTCGCCGATCTCAACGACGACGCCGATCTCGCCGAAGACTTCCTCAAGTACCTGTTCCGCGCCGTGCTCGCGGAGCGCGCGGACGACATGGCCTTCATCGCCGAGCGCGTGCAGAGGGACGCAATCACGCGCCTCGAAGCATTCGTCAACGCGCCGTTCGAGCGCATCCACTATTCCGAAGCGATTTCGCTGCTGCAGAAGTCGAACGAGAAGTTCGAGTTTCCGGTCGAGTGGGGCCTGGACCTGCAGACCGAGCACGAGCGCTGGCTGACCGAGCAGCATGTCGGTCGCCCGGTCGTGGTCATGAACTATCCGGAGCACATCAAGGCGTTCTACATGCGCCTCAACGACGACGGAAAGACCGTCGCCGCGATGGACGTGCTCGCGCCGGGCATCGGCGAAATCATCGGCGGCAGCCAGCGCGAAGAGCGCCTCGACGTGCTCGACAAGCGCATGGCGCAGTTCGGGCTCGATGCCGAGCATTACAGCTGGTATCGCGACTTCCGCCGCTACGGCACGGTGCCGCACGCGGGCTTCGGCCTCGGCTTCGAGCGCCTCGTCGTGTACGTCTGCGGGCTGTCGAACATCCGTGATGCGCTGCCCTACCCGCGTGCGCCGGGCCAGGCGGAGTTCTGATGATCCTGTTCCTCGCCCTGTGCTTCGTAGCGCTGGCGATCGCCGGCGCCTCGGCACTGGTGATCTTCTGGCCGCTGGCGCTGGTGCACATGCGGGACCGCCATCCCGAGTTGTCCGCCGCGCTCGGGCCGAATGCGTTCTTCCAGCTGCGCGCGTGGAAGTGGTTGCTGCTCGCGCGCTATCGCGGCGTGCCGGATCGCAACCTGACCGGCCTCGCTGCGCCGGCGCGCGTGTCGCTGCTGACGATCATCGTCGGCCTCGTGCTGGCGTGGCTGCTGTGGCTGGTGTCGTACTGGATGGGAGCGTGACGATGCATGACGAATGGTGGCTTGCGACCGCGGGCGACACGCTGATCTGGGCGCGCCTCCGGGTGAAGGAAGCCGGCACCGCCGAAGTGCTCGACTGCGATGGCGCCACCCTGCCCTACGACAGCGAGGACAGCGCACGCGCCGCACTGATGGACGCCGAATTCGTCTCGCTCGAGGGCCTCGATGCCGACGACGCCTATGCACGCGGATTCGATCTCGACACGCTGTCGACGCCGCAGGGTGTGACCGACGACGCGCTGCGTCGCCAGATGATCGTCAAGCTGCCGCGACGCCAGTGACGCTTTACCTGCCGCGGGCGTTCGACGAGCGCGATCTCGCGCGGCTCGACGCACTCGCGGCATCGCACCCGTTCGCCACGCTCGTCACCGTCGACGACGGCGCGCCGTGCGTCTCGCACCTGCCGGTGCTGTACCGGCGCGACGGCGATTCCATCGAACTCCGCGGCCATCTCGCCCGGCCGAACCCGCAGTCGCGCCATCGGGGCCGCGCACTCGCGATCCTGCAAGGCCCGCACGCCTACGTGTCCCCCACCTGGTACACGGACAAGGCCGAGCAGGCGCGCGTGCCGACGTGGAATTACGTCGTCGCGCATCTGTCGGGCGAGCTGACGTGGTTCGATGACGACGCGTCGCTCGGCTGCCTGCTCACCGCGCTCGGCGACATCCACGAAGCACGAGCCGGCGGCGACTGGCGCTATGACGCGAGCAACGAAGCCGAGCGCGTGCAGCTGCGCGGCATCGTCGGGTTCCGGCTCGTCGTCGACCGCGTCGAGTTCAAAGCCAAGCTGAGCCAGAACCACCCGCTCGCGAACCGCCATGCCGTCATCGACCGCCTCGCGGCGTCGAGCGATGCCGGCGACCGTGACGTCGCCGGGTGGATGCGCGCGACCCTCGAACCGACTCACGAAGGAGGCTGATCCATGGACCTCGATCTCACCGGACGCCACGCGCTGGTCTGCGGCGCGTCGGAAGGCATCGGCCGCGCGACGGCGCACGAACTCGCGCTGCTGGGCGCCGACGTCACCCTGCTGGCGCGTCGCCCGCAGGTGCTCGAACAGGTCGCTGCCGAACTGCCCACGCGCGGCACGCAGGCGCATGGCTGGATCGCGGCGGACGTCAGCGATCTGGACGCGTTGCGCGCGAAGGTGGAAGGCGTCGTCAGCGGCAAGCCGGTGACCATCCTCATCGACAACACCGGCGGGCCGCCGGGCGGGCCAGCGCACACCGCCTCGCTCGATGCGTTCCGCGACGCCTTCACCCGCCACCTGCTCGCCAACCAGACGCTGGTGCAGGCGGTGCTGCCGGGCATGCGCGGCGCTGCGTGGGGGCGCGTGGTCAACATCATCTCGACGTCCGTGCGCGAGCCGATCCCGAACCTCGGCGTGTCGAACACCGTCCGCGGCGCGGTGGCGAGCTGGGCGAAGACGCTGTCGCGCGAACTCGCCGGGGACGGCATCACCGTCAACAACGTGCTACCGGGCTACACGAAGACGTCGCGGCTCGCGCAGATCCTCGCCGACCGTTCAAAGGCCACCGGCCAGAGCGAGGACGACGTCGCCGACGGCATGCGCCGCACCGTGCCCGCCGGTCGCTTCGCCGAGGCCAGCGAGGTCGCCTCGGTCATCGCGTTCCTGTGCTCGCCGGCCGCGGGTTACGTCAACGGCGTGAGCGTGGCGGTCGACGGCGGCCGCATGCAGTCGATCTGATCGCGACGGGCCGCTACACGCGGTCCGTTAAGCTTGTCGGCATGCGCCTCAATCACTGGATCGACGGGCAGTCCGTACCGTCACGAACGGATCGCTGGCTCGACGTGCATGAGCCGGCCACCGGTCGCGTGCTTGCGCAGGTCGCGGCGGGTGACGCCGCCGATGTCGACGCTGCGGTCGACGCCGCCAAGCGCGCGGCGCCGGCGTGGGCGGCCCTTCGCAACAGCGAACGGGCGATGTGGCTGGAGCGCCTCGCCGCGGGCATCGAAGCCAAGCTCGAAACGTTCGCGACCGCGGAATCGCGCGACGCCGGCAAGCCGCTCCGACTGACGCGAACCATCGAGATCCCGCGCGCGATCTCGAACTTCCGCTTCTTCGCACATGCGGCAACGCAGTTCGCGAGCGAGTCGCACCACGGCGAAGCCGGGCTCAACTACACGCTGCGCTCGCCGCTGGGCGTCGTCGCGGCGATCTCGCCCTGGAACCTGCCGCTCTACCTGCTGACGTGGAAGATCGCGCCGGCACTCGCGGCCGGCAACACGGTCATCGCCAAGCCATCGGAAATCACGCCGTGGACGGCGACGCTGCTGGGCGAACTCTGCGGCGAGATCGGTTTCCCGGCCGGTGTGCTCAACATCGTGCATGGGCTGGGCGCGGACGTCGGCGAGCCGCTGGTGTCGCATGACGACGTCAAGGCCGTCACGTTCACCGGCAGCACCGCTGTCGGCCGACGCATCGCGGGCATCGCGTCGCCTCTGCTGAAGAAGGTGTCGCTGGAACTCGGCGGCAAGAACGCAACGCTCGTATTCGCCGACAGCGCGTGGCGCGAGCACCTCGACACACTCGTGCGCTCGGCGTTCCAGAACACCGGGCAGATCTGCCTGTGCGGATCGCGCCTGCTGGTCGAACGGTCGATCCACGAAGAGTTCGTCGACGCCTTCGTCGAGCGCGTCACCGCGCTGCGCGTCGGCGACCCGATAGATACCGACACGGACATGGGTCCGCTGGTCTCGCAAGCCCACTTCGACAAGGTCACCGCCGCGATCGCGCGCGCGACCGACGAAGGCGGCCGGCTCGTCTGTGGCGGCCATCGCGTCGACCGTCCGGGCTGGTACCTCGAGCCGACCGTCATCGACGGACTCGGCCCGGATTGTGCGACCAATCGCGACGAGATCTTCGGCCCGGTCGTCACCGTGCAGGCGTTCGACGACGAAGCACAGGCGCTCGCGCTTGCGAATTGCGGCGACTACGGGCTGTCGGCGTCGGTATGGACGCACGATCTCGGCCGCGCGCATCGTCTCGCCGCCGCCCTGCGCGTCGGCATGGTCTGGATCAACACCTGGATGCAACGCGACCTGCGCACGCCGTTCGGCGGTGCCGGCGCGTCCGGGCTCGGCCGCGAAGGCGGCTGGGAAGCGATGCGCTTCTTCACCGAACCCAAGAATGTCGGAATCTGCCTGGAGAACTGCGAGTGACGGAAACCCTCGACGACCTTCTGCAACGCAACCGCGACTGGTCCGCGCGCATCGAGCGCGAGCACCCCGGTTTCTTCGCCAGCCTGTCGCAACAGCAGGCCCCGGAATACCTGTGGATCGGCTGCTCCGATTCGCGCGTGCCGGCGAACCAGATCATCGACATGGCGCCGGGCGAGGTGTTCGTCCACCGCAACATCGCGAATGTCGTGGTGCACACCGACCTGAACTGCCTGTCGGTGCTTCAGTTCTCGGTCGACGTGCTGAAGGTGCGGCACATCCTCGTCGTCGGCCACTATGGATGCGGCGGCGTGCATGCGGCACTGACGCATCGCCGACTCGGCCTCGCCGACAATTGGGTCCGCCACGTCGCCGACGTGGCCGAGAAACACCAGGCGATGCTGCAGCCGCTGGGGGACGAGCACGCGATGCACGACCGCCTGTGCGAGCTGAACGTGCTGGAGCAGGTCGTGAACGTCGCGCGCACATCGATCCTGCAGGATGCATGGGCGCGTGGGCAGCAGGTCACCGTGCACGCGTGGTGCTACCGGCTCGACGACGGCCTCGTGCGCGATCTCGGCCTGCACGTCGACGGCACCACGTCACTGGCCGACGCGTACGAGCGCGCCCTCACCCACCTCGAGTCATCGGAGCGAACCGCATGAGCGACAGCATCGTCTTGAAGGATCACGCACCGCGACCGGTCGGCATGTACCCGCACGCGCGGCGCGTCGGCAACCTGCTGCTGCTTTCGGGCATCGGCCCGCGCGATCCGGACACCAACCAGGTCAGCGGCGATGTCCGCGACCAGAACGGCAAGCTGATGAGCTACGACATCGAAGCGCAGTGCCGCGCGGTGTTCCGCAACGTGCGCGCGGTGCTGGAGTCGGCGGGCCTTGGCCTCGAGGATCTGGTCGATGTCACCGTCTACCTCACCGACCTGCCGCACGACTTCCGCGTGTTCAACGAGATCTGGGCGGAGTACTTCCCGTCGCCGGAGCGCGCGCCGTGCCGGACCACCGTGGGCGTGAGCTATCTGCCGACGCCGATCGCGGTCGAGATGAAGTGCGTGGCGGCGCTGCGGTCGTGAAACTCCCCGACGCCCTCAACCTGCAGAAGTGGGTCGACGAACACCGCGAGCTGCTGAAGCCGCCGGTGGGCAACAAGTGCATCGTCGACGGCGATTACATCGTCATGATCGTCGGCGGCCCGAACGCGCGCACCGACTACCACTTCGAGGAAGGGCCCGAATTCTTCTACCAGCTCGAAGGCGAGATGGTGCTGCGCATCCAGGAGGACGGCGCGGCGCGCGACATCCCGATCCGCGCAGGCGAGATGTTCTACCTGCCGCCGCGCGTGCCGCACAGCCCGCAGCGCGCGGCAGGTGGCGTCGGCCTCGTGATCGAGCGTAAGCGCCTGCCGCACGAGGACGATGCGCTGATGTGGTTCTGCGAGCGCTGCAACGCGAAGGTGTACGAGGAGTTCTTCCACCTCGTCGACATCGAGCAGGACTTCTTCCGCGTGTTCGAGCGGTTCTATCGCGACGACCACCTGCGCACCTGCAAGGCCTGCGGCCACCTGAATCCGCGTCCCAGCCGCTACGAGCTGCAGGCGACGACGGAGGCGGACGTCACCTGAGTCGATCTCGGATTCTCCGGGGACCTTGACCGCTCATGCGCGGTCGCCGCCGGGGCTGCGCCGGCCGTCGGTTATCTTTGCCGCTCCCGAGCGCGCCGTCGGCCCGATGCTGAAGATCGATACCCACGCCCATTACCTGCCGCGCGACTGGCCCGACCTCGCGCGCAAGTACGGCGATGCCCGTTTCCCGGTCATCCACCACACCGAAGACGGCCGCCACCGTATCTACAAGGACGGCAAGTTCTTCCGCGAGATCTGGTCCAAGACCTGGGACGCGCAGGAGCGCATCGACGACTACGCGCGCTTCGGGGTGCAGGTGCAGGTCATCAGCACCGTGCCCGTCATGTTCAGCTACTGGGCCAAGCCGCAGCACGCGCTGGAGCTGCACCAGGCGCTCAACGACCACATGGCGCAGACGGTCAACGACCATCCGCGCCACTACGCCGGCATCGGCACGGTGCCGCTGCAGTCGCCGCGCCTCGCCGTGCAGGAACTCGAGCGCTGCATGGACCAGCTCGGCCTGCAGGGCGTGCAGATCGGCAGCCACATCGGCGACTGGAACCTCGACGCGCCCGAACTGTTCGAATTCTTCGAAGCCGCCGCGGAACTGGGCGCGGCCATCCTCGTGCACCCGTGGGACATGATGGGCAGCGAGTCGATGCCGAAGTACTGGCTGCCGTGGCTCGTCGGCATGCCGGCCGAGCAGTCGCGCGCCGCGTGCTGCCTGATTTTCGGCGGCATTCTGGAACGACTGCCGAAGCTGAAGGTCTGCCTCGCGCACGGTGGTGGCTCGTTCCCGTACACGATCGGCCGCATCGAGCACGGCTTCAACATGCGCCCGGACCTCGTGGCGACGGACAACCCGCGAAATCCACGCGACTACCTGTCGCGTCTGTACTTCGATTCCTGGGTCGCCGATCCGCGCGCCCTGCAGTACCTGCTCGACACCTGCGGCGCCGACCGCGTAATGCTCGGCACGGACTACCCGTTCCCGCTCGGCGAGCAGGAACCGGGCGCCGGCATCGCCGCGCTGCATCTCGACGACGCCGCACAACAACGCCTCTACCACGGCACCGCGCTCGAATGGCTCGGCCTGCCGCTCTCCCGCTTCGCCTGATCTCCGACGAATGACCGATCTCTATACCGACGCGCACGCCGCCGCCCTCGACGCGGCCGACCCGCTGCGCGCCTTCCGCGACGAATTCCTGATCCCGCGCCATAACGGTGAGCCGATGGCGTACTTCGTCGGCAACTCGCTGGGCCTGCAGCCGCGCGGCGCGCGTGCGCACGTCGAAACGGTGCTGCAGAAGTGGGAACACGACGCGGTCGAAGGCCACTTCACCGGCGACGCGCAGTGGATGGGCTACCACGAGCTCGTGCGCGAGCCGCTGGCGCGACTGGTCGGCGCGAAGCCGTCCGAAGTCGTCGCGATGAACACGCTCACCGCGAACCTGCATTTCCTGATGGTGAGCTTCTACCGGCCGACGCGCGAAAGGCCGGCAATCCTGATCGAAGCGGGCGCGTTCCCGTCGGACCGCCATGCGACGGCGTCGCAGGTCGCGTTCCACGGGTTCGATCCGTCGAAGGATCTCATCGAGGTCGAGCCCGATTCGCCGAGCGGCACGATCTCGATGGCGGCGATCGAACGCGCGATCGACCAGAACCGCGACCGCCTCGCGCTCGTGCTGTGGCCCGGCGTGCAGTACCGCACCGGCCAGGCGTTCGACCTCAAGGCCATCGCGAAGCTCGCGCACGAAGCGGGCGCGAACGTCGGGTTCGATCTCGCGCACGCGGTCGGCAATCTCGACGTGCAGCTGCACGACAGCGACGCCGACTTCGCCGCCTGGTGCCACTACAAATACGTGAACTCGGGTCCCGGCGCAGTCGCGGGCGCGTTCGTGCACGAGCGCCACTCCCGCGAGGACGTGCCGCGCTTCGCCGGCTGGTGGGGCCACGACGCTTCCACGCGCTTCCGCATGGGTCCCGAGTTCGTCCCGGCGCCGGGCGCGGACGGCTGGCAGCTGAGCAACCCGCCAATCCTGTCGATGGCGCCACTGCGCGCATCGCTGGAATTGTTCGACCGCGCCGGCCTGCCGGCGCTGCGCGAGAAATCGCGGTCGCTGACGGGCTATCTCGAAGCGCTGATCGATGCGCGCCTGTCGAGCACGCTCGACATCCTGACGCCGCGCGATACCGCGCAACGCGGCTGCCAGCTCTCGCTGCGCGTCCACGGCGGCCGCGAGCGGGGCCGAGCGCTGTTCGAGCATCTGCAAGCCCACGGTGTGCACGGCGACTGGCGCGAGCCCGACGTGATCCGCATCTCCCCCGCCCCGCTCTACAACACGCACGACGACGTGCTGCGGTTCGTACGCGAGGTGGAGCGCTGGGCCGCGGACGCCTGACCGAAGGCCGCGGCGGCGTTCATCGCGCTGAAGCGTGCGTACCTTCCGTGCAACCTGCCACTAAACTCGGCCCGACCACCGAATGGATGCGCAAGTGAGCGACAACTCCCGCAGCATCACGATCATCGGCGCTGGCCTCGCCGGCGCACTGCTCGCCACCCTGCTCGCGCAGCGCGGCTGGAGCGTCGACGTCTACGAGAAGCGCGGCGACCCGCGCGTTCGCGGCTATGCGGGCGGCCGCTCGATCAACCTCGCGCTCGCCGAACGCGGCCGTCATGCATTGCGGTTGGCCGGCGCCGACGACGCCGTGATGTCGCATGCCGTGATGATGCGCGGCCGCATGGTGCACTTCGCCGACGGCCGCACCGACCTGCAGCGTTACGGCCGGGACGACAGCGAAGTCATCTGGTCGATCCATCGTGGCGAGCTCAACATCAGCCTGCTCGACATCGCCGAGACCGCGGGTGCCCGTCTGCACTTCGACCGCGGTCTCGTCGCGGCGGATTTCGATCGGCACGTCGCGACGTTCGCCGATGCCGGCGGTGGCCTGCTCGACGTTGGCTTCGATTCGCTGGTGGGCGCGGACGGCGCGGGCTCGGCGCTGCGGGTCGCGATGGCGAAGCGCGAGGGCCTCGGCGAGCGCACCGAGAACCTCGGCCACGGCTACAAGGAACTGGAGATCCCGCCCGGCGATGACGGCAGCTTCCGCATCGAGCCGAATGCGCTGCATATCTGGCCGCGCGGCCGCTACATGTGCATCGCGCTGCCGAACGACGAACGCACGTTCACCGTCACCCTGTTCCTGCCGAGCCACGGCGAGCCGAGCTTCGACACCGTGCGCAACGGTGCAGAAGCCCGCGCGTTCTTCGAGCGCGACTTCGCCGACGCGTCGCCGCTCATTCCGAATCTCGAGCAGGATTTCGATAGCCACCCGACCGGCACGCTGGCGACGCTCTATCTCGATCTCTGGCACCTCGGCGGCGACGCCGTGCTGCTCGGCGACGCGGCGCATGCGATGGTCCCGTTCCACGGCCAGGGCATGAACTGCGCGTTCGAAGACTGCGTTGCACTGGCCGAGCATCTCGACAACGCGCCCGACCGTGCCAGCGCGTTCGCCGCGTTCCAGGCGGAGCGCTTGCCGAACGCGCGCGCGATCCAGCAGATGGCGCTCGAGAACTATCTGGAGATGCGCGATCGCGTCGACAACGACGACTTCCTGCTGCAGCGCGCACTCGAGCTCGAACTCGCCGCGCGCCATCCTGACCGCTTCGTGCCGCGCTATTCGATGGTCACGTTCATGCGCATTCCGTATGCGACGGCGTTCGAACGCGGTCGTGTCCAGCGCGAATTGCTGGCGGACGTGACACGCGGCCATTCCAGCCTCGACACGATCGACCGCGCGCTCGCCGATCGCCTCGTCACCGAACGCCTGCCGCCGCTTGGGAAGTCCGCGTGACGTCCAGTTTTCTCTTCTACGACCTCGAGACCTTCGGCGCGTGTCCGCGCCGCAGTCGTATCGCGCAGTTCGCGGGCATCCGCACCGATACGAACCTTGAGCAGATCGACGAGGAGATCTGTTTCTACGTCAAACCGGCCGATGACCTTCTGCCCTCCCCGACCGCGGCGGCGATCACCGGCATCACGCCGCAACACGCGTTCGAACACGGCGTCAACGAGGCCGAAGCCTTCGCGCGCATCCACGAACAGATGATGCGCACCGGCACCTGCACCGCCGGCTACAACTCGTTGCGCTTCGACGACGAATTCGTGCGCCACGGCCTCTTCCGCAACTTCTACGACCCGTACGAACGCGAGTGGCGCGGCGGCAACTGCCGCTGGGATCTCCTCGACGTGATGCGCCTCGCGCACGCGTTGCGGCCCGATGGCATCCACTGGGTCTATCGCGACGACGGCACGCCCACGTTCACGCTGGAAGGTCTGGCGAACGCGAACGGCGTCCGCATCGGCGATGCGCACGAGGCCTTGAGCGACGTGCGCGCCCTGATCGGGCTCGGCCAACGGCTGCGAGCCGCGCAGCCGCGGCTCTGGGACTACTGCCTGCGCCTGCGCGACAAGAAGTTCGCGGCGACGCTCCTCGATGTGGTCGCCATGACGCCGGTGCTGCATGTCTCGCAGCGCTTTCCCGCGAGCCGCATGTGCGCAGCGCCGGTGATCCCGCTCGCGATGCATCCGCGCATCGGCAACCGCGTCGTCGTGTTCGATCTCGACCAGGATCCGGATTCGCTCCTGACGCTGGATCCCGGGGTGATCGCGCAGCGCCTGTACGTCAAGCAGGACGACTTGCCGGAGGGCGTCGAGCGGATCGCGCTGAAGGAAGTGCACCTCAACCGCTGCCCGGCATTGGTGGCGTGGGATCACCTGCGCGCGGCCGATCTCGAGCGCCTGCGCATCGATGTCGACCGCGTCGAACGCAACGCGCAGCGCATTCGCGAACGCGCGCCGGAGATCGCGGAGAAGGTGCGTCGCGTGTTCGCGACGATGCCCGACCGCGCGGCATCGGACTGCGATGCGTCCTTGTACGACGGCTTCCTTCCCGACGCCGATCGCCTGCGCTTTCCCGACGTCCGCGGCACGCCGCCAAAGCACCTCGGCGACACGGACTTCGGTTTCAGCGACGCGCGCCTGCCGGAGCTGCTGTTCCGTTATCGCGCCCGCAACTGGCGCGATTCGTTGCAGCACCACGAGCACGACCGGTGGAACGGCTATCGCCGCGAGCGCTTCGCGGACACGACGCGGTCGGAGTACACGTTCGACTCGTTCTTCGGCGAGGTACGCACGCTGCGTGCAGAGCGCGAAGGCGACGGCCGCATCGCGGCACTGCTCGACGCCGTCGAGGCCTGGGGCCGCGAGCGGCAGCACGAGCTCGCCTGAACAGGGCGAGCCCGGCCCGCCGCGTTGGAATCCTGTTAAGCCGGTAATCCGCGGCGTCGGCGTGGCAAAGTAGCCCGGGGGATCCAACCGGTCGGGGCCATGGCAGCAACGCTGACGGCACGCGCGCGTGCGCGTGCCCGCGCCTTCGTGGGAGCGGGGCTACGGACGTCGATGCGACGCGCCGTCGCAATGCTGTTCCTCATGGTTGCGCTCGCCCTGCCTGCTTACGCCGTGCAATCGCTCGGCGACGACTTCGTCGAGTCCTGGACGACGCGGGACGGCCTGCCGCACAGCACGATCAACGGCATCGGCCAGACCCTCGACGGCTACCTCTGGCTCGCGACGTGGGAAGGCATCGCGCGCTACGACGGCCACGAGTTCCGCCTGTACCGGCGTGACGACATCCCGGGCCTCGGCGACGACAGCGTACGCGCGCTGCACATCGGCCCGCATGGCGACCTCTGGGCCGGCAGTGCGCGCGGCGGCATCGTCCGTTGGCACGACGGCCGCTGGGATTCGCGTCCCCCGGTCGACGGCCTGATCACCGACCTGCTGGAGGAACCCGCCGGGCGGCTTTGGGTCGCGACGTTGCGCGGCGGGCTCGTGCGTATCGACACCAACGGGCGCCGCGCCGTCGTCGACGGTGAACACGGCCTGCCGAGCGACACGGTTAACGCGCTGGCCCGCGACGCGCGCGGCCGCATCTGGGTCGCGACGAGCCAGGGGCTCGCGCGCATCGACGGCGACCGCGCCGTGCCCGCGGACATCACCGGCCTCTCGGCTGGCCCCGTGTTTTCCTTGTTCCCCCTCGCGGACGGCGGACTGCTGGTCGGCACCGAACACGGCGCACTGGTCGTCGCGAACGGCGTGGTGGGGCTGCTCCACCCCGACCTCGCCACGCGCACCGCAACGCGCATCTGGCGCGACCCGAGCGGCGTGACCTGGGTCGGCACCAACAACGCCGGCCTCGCGCGCGTCGACGGCGACCGCATCGAATGGCTGGACGCCCCCGACGGCCTGCCGAACAACCGCGTGCTGGCGCTCGGCCGCGACGACGAAGGCAGTCTCTGGGTCGGCACGAACGGCGGGCTCGTGCGACTGCGCGCCGCGCCCATCCACACCTACACCCGCCAACAGGGTCTGGCCGACGACTTCGTCCGCGCCACGCTAGTCACGCGCGACGGCCAGCTGTGGATCGGGAGCGGACAGGGGCTGGATCGCATGGATCCCGCCACCGGCGCGATCACGCGCATCGGCCTCGGCACACGGCTGGCGGATGCGTCGGTGTTGGCGCTCGCCGAGGACGCGTCGGGGGACGTGCTCGTCGGCACCTTCCACGATGGCCTGCTGCGCCTGCACGGCGACGCCATCGTCGACGCGATCACGATGGACGACGGTCTGCCGTCGAACGAGGTGCGCGCGTTGCTCGCCGCGCACGATGGCCGCATCTGGATCGGCACCAAGCAGGGTGTCGTCGTGCACGACGACGCCTCCCAACGCGTCTACGGCGCGCACGACGGCCTGCCCGCGGAGTTCGTGCAGGCGCTGCACGAGGACGCCGACGGGGCGATCTGGGTCGGCACTAGCGCCGGTGCCGCCGTGATCCGCAACGCTCGCGCGAGCGCCGTCGATCTGCGGCCCACCGACGCGCAGTACGTCTATGGCTTCGTGCCCTCGGCCGGCGGCGATGCGCTGTGGCTGGCGACCGACCGCGGCCTCGTGCGCGTCGCCCGCGACGGCGGCCCGCCCCGGCGCGTCGCACGCGCGGAAGGCTTGCCGTTCGAGAAGATCTTCGCGGCCGTGCCGGATGCGCAGGGCCGCCTCTGGCTGACCGGCAACGAAGGCATCGCGCGACTGCGCATGGCGGAGTTGGAGGACGTCGCCGCGGGTCGTCGCGCGCGCATCGACGTGCATCTTTTCGGCCGCGCCGACGGCATGGCGTCCGCGCAGGCCAACGGCGGCTCGATGCCTGCGGCAACGCTCGATACGGCGGGCAAGCTCTGGGTCGCCACGGCGATCGGCGTCGTGCGGCTCGACCCTGACGCCGCCGTGCGCCATCCGCTTCCGCTGCCGCCCGTGGCGATCGAGCGCTTCGAAGTCGACGGACGCGAACGCGATCCGCACACGGCGTCCGCACTCGCGCCGGGCGACCACCGCATCGTCGTGCGTTTCGTCGCGCCAACGCTGATCAATGCGCAGCGTGTCCACTACCGCTATCGGCTCGACGGACTGGCGTCGTCGTGGATCGACCTCGGCACGAGTCGCGAAGTGCAGTTCACCAGCCTGCCGCCGCGAGCATTCCATCTGCGGATCGAGGCGTGGGTACCGGGCGAACCGGAAGTCTCGCACGGTGGACTCGAGTTCTCGATCACGCCGTACTGGTGGCAGCGCGCCGAAGTGTGGGTGGTGATCGTGCTGTTCGCGATCGTGCTGCTGGGCCTCGCCTATGGTGCGCGCGTCGGCCAGCTGCGCCATACCGAGCGACGCCTGCGCGGCCTCGTCGACGAACGCACGCATGCCTTGCAAGTGCAGACGCGCATCGCCGAACGCTTGGCGCGCACCGACGCGCTCACGCTGCTGTCGAATCGCCGCGCGCTGGACCAGGCGCTGGAGAACCAGGAACTCGAGCACCTTGCGCAGGGTCATCCGGTGGCGCTGATGCTGGTCGACGTCGACGGCTTCAAGCCGATCAACGACCTCCACGGCCACGCGGCCGGCGACATCGCGCTTCAGGGCGTCGCCGACGTCATCCGCGCCCACGCTCGCCAGCACGACATCGCCGCGCGCTGGGGCGGCGACGAATTCGCCTTGCTGCTCGTCGATTGCACGCTCGAGCAGGCGCTCAGCGTGGCGGAGCGCATCCGCAGTGCGGTGGAGGTGATCGACTGCGAGCCGTTCGCGCCGGGCTTCAACGTGACCGCGAGCGTGGGCGTCGCCTGGAGTCGCGGCCGTGCGCACAGCGCGAGCCTGCGTACGCTGGTGCCGCGCGCCGACGAGGCGCTCTATCGCGCGAAACGCGAGGGCCGCAACCGCGTGCGGGCGGCGGTCGAACCCGAACCCGCGGCCTGAGCACGGCGTCGCCACGATGCTCACGGCCCTTCGCTAGGCTGCACGCATGAAGACGCTGATCGCCCTCCTCCTCGTCGCCGTTCTCGCCCTCGCCGGTTATGTGGCCGCGGGGCCGTTCCTCACCGCACGTTCGATCAGCGACGCCGTGCAGCGGGGCGACATGCGAACGCTGGAGCAGGACGTCGATTTCCCGATGGTGCGCGCGAGCGTCAAGGCGCAGCTGGAGGATTACCTAGCCCGCAAGATGGGCGACCCCTCGACGGACAGCCGACTGAAGGAGCTTGGACGCCAGGTCACTGCGACGATGACGGGCGGCGTGGTCGATGCGCTGGCGACGCCCGCGGGCATCGGCGCGATCCTGCAGGGCCGCAGCGTCGTCCGTCGCGCGATGGGCTACCCCGTCGAGCATTCGAGCGAACCGGGCGGCAAGTTCGACCCGCTGCAGGGTGCGGCCTACCACTACGAATCGGCATCCCGCTTCACCGCGACCGTGCAGAACGCGGACGGTGTGCCGGTGGTCTTCGTGTTCACCCGCGACGGCCTCAAATGGCGCGTCACCGACGTGCGCCTGCCCGTCGACGACCTCGTCAGGTCGCTGACCGG
>NZ_SELT01000029.1 GCF_004361065.1 Cognatilysobacter terrigena
CACGCTGCAGGCCGGTCGCGGCACCTACCTCAAGGTCGAGCAACACCGCAGCGATTCGACCGCCGCGCCCGTGTTCTATTCGGACAACGGCGGTCTCGGCTTCGTGCTGCGCAATCCGCTGCTCACGGAGCGTTCGGGCACGGCGAATGCCATCGAAGCCCGCGCCAACTTCAAGGAGCTCGGCTGGACCGCGCGCGACTGGAGCGTCGGCGCCTGGTGGCGCGACGTCGATGCCGGTTTCTCGATCGCGCGCTTCGACACCGCAACGCCGACGACCGAATCCGGCGCCGAGTTCATCGGCCAGGTCGGCGAACGCTTCGACCTGTTCGGTCGCGTCACGCGCACCGAGCGCGGCAGCGCGACGTTCGAGGACGCGCAGCTCACCGGCACGTGGCGTCCGACCGATGTCGACCGCCTCGGCCTCGAGCTGCGTCGCGTGCGCGAGCAGGATGCGGGCCTCGACCAGAAGGCGATCCTCGCGGCGCTGGAATATCGCCGTCGCATCGGTTCGTCGCTCGAGGTCTACGGCAACGGCCAGGCAAGCTTCGGCGAAGACGGGGGCTATGCGGACAACAACCGTGTCACCGCCGGCGCGAAGTACCTGTTCGGCAACCGCTCGAACGTCGGCGCCGAAATCAGCGACGGCAGCCGCGGCCACGCGGCGCAGGTCAACGGCGAATACCGCCTGAGCGACGACCACTCGCTCTACGGCGCCTACACCTACAGCACCGACACGACGAGTTCGCGCGTGGCCAGCGAATTCGACCGCGCGCTCAGCAATGGCTGGACGCTCGGCCAGCGTTGGCGCCTGTCGAACCAGCTCAACGTCTACAACGAGAGCCAGTCGATCCGCTCCGCGAACGGCGACGAGGGCGTCACGCACACGCTCGGCATGGACCTGTATCCGGCCGATGGCTGGCAGCTCGGCTTCACCGTCATGGATGGCACGCTCGACGCGACGACGGGGCAGGTCGACCGCCGCGCCTACAGCGTCAGCGGTGGACGCACGAATGCCACTACGCAGTGGTCGAGCAAGCTCGAATACCGTCGCGACAGCGGCGCCGAGCAGCGCACGCAGTGGGTCACGACGAACCGCCTGTTCTATCGCGTCAACGAAGACTGGCGCGTCGCTGCGCGCGTGAACTACGCCGATACCGACGACGCGCTCAATGCAGCGGCGGGCGCGCGGCTGGCCGAGAGCAACATCGGCTTCGCCTGGCGTCCGCATGACACCACGTGCTACGCGATGTTCGGCAAGTACACCTACCTGCTCGATCTCGCGACGCTCGGCCAGGACGGCGGCGCGCAGTACGACCAGCGTTCGCAGGTGGTGTCGCTCGAAGGCGTGTTCCAGCTGGGCGATCGCTGGAGCCTCGCGCCCAAGCTCGCCAGCCGCTGGGGTGACTACCGCATGGGCCGTGGCGGCGGGCAATGGCTCGACAGCCGCGCGGACTTCGGTGCGGTGCAGGTGCGCTACCACCTGCCCAAGCAGTGGGACGCGCTCGCGGAACTGCGTCAGCTGAACGTGCGCGACGGCGGCACGCGTCGCGGCGGGCTCGTCGGCGTGGACCGCCAGCTCGGCGACAACTTCAAGATCGGCGTCGGCTACAACTTCACCGATTTCAGCGACGACCTCACCGACCTCGAGTACGACCACCAGGGGTTCTTCCTGAACCTCGCGGGCTTCTACTGATCCCTTGGGAGACTCGCTCTCTCACTTTCACGCCGCCGACCCGTTCGGCGGCGATTTTCTTCGTGGCGGCCGGCGATGACGGCCGCTTGGACACGCCACTGACGCCCCGCGCCGTGCAATCGCGTTTTCCGTTCGGAGCGCGACGATGGCCAAGGTGCTGGTTCTCTACTACTCGGCTTACGGCCACATCGAAACGATGGCGAACGCGGTCGCGGACGGCGCGCGCGAAGCCGGCGCGCAGGTCGACATCCGCCGCGTGCCCGAACTCGTGCCCGACGAGGTCGCGAAGAATTCGCACTACAAGCTCGACCAGTCGGCGCCGATCGCGAAGGTCGACGAGTTGCCGAACTACGACGCGATCATCGTCGGCACCGGCACGCGCTACGGGCGCATGGCCTCGCAGATGGCGAACTTCCTCGACCAGACCGGCGGGCTGTGGGCGACGGGCGCGCTCAACGGCAAGGTCGGCTCGGCGTTCACCTCGACGGCGACGCAGCACGGCGGCCAGGAGACGACGTTGTTCTCCATCCTCACCAACCTGATGCATTTCGGCATGGTCTGCGTGGGGTTGCCCTACAGCTTCCAGGGCCAGATGCGGCTCGACGAAGTCACCGGCGGCTCGCCCTACGGTGCGACCACGATCACCGGTGGCGACGGATCGCGCCAGCCGTCGGCGAACGAACTCGACGCGGCGCGCTTCCAAGGCCGCGAAGTCGCGCAGCTGGCGGCGAAGGTGTTCGGCTGATCAGCCGCCGGCGACGGGCTTCGCCACCATCAGCCAGAAGATCGCGAGGAACGCGAACAGCGCGGGCACGCCGAGCACCACCCACGCCTTGAAGGCGCGCCAGTACGCCGGCGGCAGCGGCGTGCCGGCGCGCAGCGCCTCGCGCGCGAGATCGCGCAGGCGCATCTGCAACCACACCACCGGCAGCCAGCAGGCGATCGCGACGGCGTACAGGCCGATCGACCACTTGAGCCAGCCGACGGAGAACGGCATGCCCACGCGATGCGCGAGCCACGCCCCGGTGACCGGCTGCAACACCGCCGTCGTGGCGGTGAACAGCCAATCGGCGACGACGACCCAGCGCGTCACGCTCGCGACGACGCGCACGTCGCGGCCGAGCGTCGTCACCAGCAGATAGAACGCGGTGCCGACGCCCGTCCCGAACAGGAACGTGGCCGACAGGATGTGCAGCGTCTTGACCAGCAGGTAGTCGTTCATCGGCGTCGATCGAGGGCGTGCAGCAGCGCGAGCGCCGCGAGTATCGGCAGGTTCTTCAGCACCGGGCCGAACGGATGCATCCAGAACGCGGGAATCGTGACGGTAATGATGATCGTGTACGCGACGATGAGCGCGATCATCGCGAGATACACCGGCCCGCGGCGGATCGGAAGCAGCAGCGCGACACCGAGCAGGAGATCGAGCAGGGCGCCGGCATACAGCGCGGTGGTCGCGGTGCCGCCGGTGACGCCACTGCGCGCGAGCAGCGCATAGCTGTCCGCGACGGGATACAGGCCCAGCGACAACAGGCCGGTGACGATGAACACCGCCGCGATCGAAACCCGCAATAGTGGAAGCGCCCATCGCAACACCGCATCGGCGCGCGTCATCGCACCCAGCGCGGGCGGTACGAACGTCTGCATCGAACGCGGCGCGCGGCCGAGCAGCTGCATAATGCCATCGGGTGGCGCGCAATTGCCGCGTTCGAGCATCGCGATGGTTTCGGGTTCGACGAGCGAGCCGGGCACGTGCTGCATCACGCGCGCCGACAGTCGCACCAGCGGCATCGGAACCGGCACTACGCGCAAGCGGCCGAGCCCGAGTTGCCGGCGCAGCGTCGCCAGGTACTCGCGCAGCGTCGTGCACTCGGGGCCGACCACTTCGATAAGCCGCGGCGCGTCGTCGGACTCGAGCGCACGCAAGACCGCCTCGATGACGTCATCCAGATGCACCGGCGCGACGCGCTGCACGCCGCCGCCCGGCAGCGCCGCGAACGGCAGGCTCGCGAGCATCAGGAACATGCCGGCGCTTGCGCCCTGCGGCGCGAACACCACCGAGGGCTGCACGACGGTCGCGCGCAGTGGCAACGACAGCACGTGACGATCGGCGGCGCGTTTGGACAGGTGGTAGCGGCTCGCCGCGTCGTCGTCGGCACCCAATGCGGAGACCTGCACGACGCGCGAAACGCCCGCCTCGACGCAGGCATCGAACAGCGCGCGCGGCGTCGCGTCGTGCAGCACGGCGAACGGTTGCGCGCGCGACTCGCGCAGGATGCCGACCGCGTTGACGACCGCATCGATGCCGTCGAGTCGTGGCTGCCACGTCGACGCATCCGTGTCGCGTGCGAAGTCCACGGCGACCGGTTCCAGCGTCGGCCAGCGACGGCGTGCGGCGGCGACGTCGCGCACGGCAGGCACCGGCACGTGGCCGTGCGCGATCAGGGCGTCGACGATCGCGCTGCCGATGAAGCCGGTTGCGCCGGTGACGAGGATGCGCATCGCAGGGTCTCCTGGAGTCTGCGCACGCTACACCGGTCGGCGAATGCGATGCGTCGGTAAAAACACGGACCCCTGCGAATGCGCGGGTCGTGGCGCGAGTCCAACGTGCGCGGCGTCGATCAAGTACACCGGTCGAGGTGTCGCGACTGCGCGGGCGCAGTGCGCGCTACGCGCCCCCGGTGTACCCCTGCTGCCGCCACGCCTCGAACACGGTCACCGCGATCGCGTTCGACAGGTTGAGCGAGCGCACGCCGGGCCGCATCGGCAGCCGCAGCCGCTGCGATTCGGGCAGCGTTTCGAGCACTTCGCCCGTCAGGCCGCGGGTTTCCGGCCCGAACAGGAAGGCATCGCCGACGCGATAGTCCGGCGTGTCGAAGCGCACGGTGCCGCGCGTGGAGAACGCGAACACGCGCAACGCATCGCCATGCACCTCACGCAGATGCGCGAGCGCCGCATCGAGGTCGCGATGCACCTTCACCGTCGCGTACTCGTGGTAGTCGAGGCCGGCGCGCTTGAGCTGCTTGTCGTCCATGTCGAAGCCGAGCGGCTCGACGAGATGCAGCCGCGCCCCGGTGTTCGCGCACAGGCGGATCGCGTTGCCGGTGTTCGGCGGGATTTCGGGCTGGTAGAGGACGACGTCGAACATGCGGCGATTATCGCCGCAGTGCGCGCGTCACCACGGCAGCGGCGTGCCCTGCCAGTCGACGAACGAGCCCGAGTGCGCGACATCGAGCTTGTCGATCACGCGCAGCAGGCCCTCGACCGACTGCGACGGCGTCACCGGCGCGCCCGCGCCGCCCATGTCGGTCTGCACCCAGCCCGGATGCAGCGACACCACCGCGATGCCGCGATCGGCCAGCGCCGCGGCGAGCAGGCGCGTCACCATGTTCAGCGCGGCCTTGCTGATGTTGTAGGTCGGCGTGCCGAAGCGCGTGGTGTTCGCGATCGACCCCAGCTGCGAGGTCATGTTCGCGATCTTCGCGCCGTCGGCGAGCAGCGGCGCGACCGCCTGCGCGAGCAGGAACGGACCCATCGCGTTGGTGCGGAAGCTGTCCTCGAGGTTCTTCGCGGGCACGTGGCCGAAGCGTTCGCCCGAATGCAGCAGGCCGGCGTTGTTGATCAGCAGGTGCAGGCGTTCGTCGCCGAGCACCAGCGGCAACTCGCGGGCGATCTCCACCTCCGCCTTCGGGTCCATCACGTCCAGCGGCAACACGTGCAGGCGGCCCGGATGCTCGGCGACGAGGCGATTGAGGTCGTGCGCCTGGCCCGGATGCCGCGCGGTCGCGATCACGTGGTCGCCGCGCGCGAGCAATTGGCGGACGTATTCGAGGCCGATGCCGCGATTGGCGCCGGTAATGAGGACGTTGCGACGGGGCATGGCGGACTCCGGTGATCGACCGCCCGACTCTAAACCCCACTCTGTTCAGGCGATGGGCAGGACCTTCGGCCGGTCCGCCGCCGGCGCCGCCCGGTTAGCATCCGGCGGCCGGCCGGATCGCCGGTCTCCGGAGCCCTCGATGTCCCGCCTTCCCCTGCGCCTCACCGCACTCGCCCTCGGCGTCGCTTTCGCCGTCGGTACCCCGTCGATCCTGCTCGCCGCGCCCACCGCCGCGACCGCCGCGCCGGCCAAGGCCGCGCTCGACATCCCCTATGAGCGCTTCGTTCTGCCGAACGGCCTGACCGTGCTGGTGCACGAGGACCACAAGGCGCCCGTCGTCGCCGTGGCCGTCTGGTACCACGTCGGTTCCAAGGACGAACCGACCGGCAAGACCGGCTTCGCGCACCTGTTCGAGCACCTGATGTTCAACGGCTCGGAAAACCATCCGGGCGAATTCTTCGAGCCCTTCGAGCAGGCCGGCGCCACCGGCCAGAACGGCACGACCTGGCTCGATCGCACCAACTACTACGAAACCGTGCCGACCACCGCGCTCGACATGGCGCTATGGATGGAGTCGGACCGCATGGGCCACCTGCTCGGCGCGATCGACCAGAAGACGCTCGACGAACAGCGCGGCGTCGTCCAGAACGAGAAGCGCCAGGGCGAGAACGAGCCCTACGGCCGCGTCGACGAACGCATGCTGCTGCAGACGTTCCCGGCCAACCATCCCTACCACCACGACACCATCGGCTCGATGGCCGACCTCGACGCGGCCTCGCTCGAGGACGTGAAGACGTGGTTCCGCGGCTATTACGGCGCGGCCAACACCGTGCTGGTGATGTCGGGCGACATCGACGTCGCCACCGCAAAGGCGAAGGCGCTGAAGTACTTCGGTGACATCCCGGCGGGCGGCCCGGTCGCACGCCAGGCGAAGTGGGTGGCCGCACGCACCACCTCGACGCGCGACCAGATGGACGACCGCGTCGCGCAGACCCGCATCTACCGCGAGTGGAACATCCCGGGCCGCGGCGAGCGCGACCTCACGTTGCTCGACCTCGCGGCCGACGTGCTCGGCGGCGGCAAGACCTCGCGCCTCTACCAGCGCCTCGTCTACAAGGATCACCTCGTCGACGACGTCTCTGTCGGCATCACCCCGTTCGAACTGGCGAGCCAGTTCGTGCTGCAGGCCGACGTGAAGCAGGGCGTCGACCCGAAGAAGGTCGAAGCGGCGATCGCGGACGAGTGGGCGAAGTTCCTCGCCACCGGTCCGACGAAGGAAGAACTGACCCGCCTGCAGGCGGCGAATCGCGCGGCGGTCGTGCGGGGCATGGAGCGCGTGGCGACCAAGGCCTCGCAGCTCGCCGAAGGCCAGGTCTACCTCGGCAATCCGGATGCCTGGAAGCAGTCGTTCGACTGGAACCAGAAGGCGACGATCGCCGACGTGCTGAAGGCGTCGAAGTCGTGGATCGCGCGTGGCGACTACACGCTCACCGTCGTGCCGACCAAGGGCGCGCCGAAGGAAGAAACCGTCGCCGGCCTGCCGGCAGGTACGCGTCCGGCCGACATTCCCGGCAAGCCGACCACCGCGTTCACCACCACGCCGTCCGACATCGACCGCAAGAAGGGCGTGCCCGCAGTCGAGACGTTCCCGGATCTCACGTTCCCGAACGTGCAGCGCGGCCACCTCAAGAACGGCATCGAAGTCGTGCTCGCCGAGCGCCACAGCGTGCCGGTGGTCAACGTCAGCATGCAGTTCGACGCCGGCTACGCCAGCGACGTCGGCCGCAAGCTCGGCACCGCCGCGTTCACCGCCGCCATGCTCGACGAAGGCACCGCCAAGCTCGATTCGGTCGAGATCGCCAAGCAGCGCGAGCGCCTCGGCATGGGCCTGTCGTCCGGCTGCGGCCTCGACAGCTGCAGCGTCGGCGCGAACATGCTCAGCGATTCGCTGACGCCGTCGCTCGACCTGCTCGCCGACGTGGTGCGCAACTCCGCGTTCCGCAGCGCCGACATCGAACGCGTGCGCGCGCAGTGGCTCGCCGGCATCGCGCAGGAGAAGACGCAGCCGACCGGCATCGCGCTGCGCACGCTGCCGCCGCTGCTGTACGGCGAAGGCCATCCGTACGCGATCCCGTTCTCGGGCACCGGCACCGAAGCCAGCATCAAGTCGCTCACCGCCGGCGACATGACGGCGTGGCGTTCGGCGTGGCTGCGCCCCGACAACGTGCGCATCATCGTCGCCGGCGACACCACGCTGCCGCAGATCACCGCACAGCTCGACCGCGTGTTCGCCGACTGGACGCCGCCGTCGGTGGCCAAGGGCACGAAGTCGATCCCGCAGGTGGCGTCACAGGCGAAGCCGCGCGTGTTCCTGATCGACAAGCCGGGCGCGCAGCAGTCGCTGATCCTCGCCGGCCTGCTCGCGCCGCCGACGACCGTCGCCAACAACCTGCCGATCCAGACGATGAACTCCGCGTTCGGCGGCACGTTCACCTCGCGCCTCAACATGAACTTGCGCGAGGACAAGCACTGGGCGTACGGCGCGTACTCGTTCATGGACGACGCGCTCGGCCAGCGCCCGTACATGCTCTATGCGCCGGTGCAGACCGACAAGACGAAGGAATCGGCGGCGGAGATCCTGCGCGAAGTCCGTGACGTCGTGGGCCCGCGTCCGCTGAGCGCGGCCGAGATCAACAAGATCAAGGTCAACGACGTGCGCAGCCTGCCGGGCAGCTACGAGACGATCGGCGCCGTGCTCGGCGCGCTGTCGGAGAACGTGCTGTACGGCCGTCCGGACGACTACGTCGCCACGCTCCGCGAGCGCATCGAAGCGCAGAAGGATGCCGACGTGCAGGCCGCGGCCACGCAGCTCATCCACCCCGACGCGCTGACGTGGGTGATCGTCGGCGACCTGTCGAAGATCGAGCAGGGCGTGCGCTCGCTCAACCTCGGCGACGTGCAGGTGGTGAACGCCGACGGCAAGGCGGTCGCGACCAAGTAACCGTCTCCGACGGTTTGCGGTTCAGACGCGCGGGGCGACAATCCCGCGCGTCTTCGTTTGGGGAGCCTGCCGATGCGCCACGCCGTCCGCTTTGCGTCGCTCGCGACGCTTGTCCTCGCCGCCGGCGCCTGCACCTGGGTGCCGATGCAGCAGGGCGCCACCGCCGTGCAGGTGCGCGCGCTCAATGCGCCCACCACGGGCTGCACCAAGCTCGGCGAGATCGAGGGCAACGTCACCGATCGCGTCGCCCTGTACGAGCGCAACCCGCTCCGGGTGCAGGAGGAGCTGGAGACGATGGCGCGCAACGAGGCGGTCGGGCTGTCGGCGAACACCGTGGTGCCGCTGGAGGCTCCGCACGACGGCCGCCAGCGCTATTCCGCCTGGCGCTGCCCGCGCTGAGACGCGACAGCGGCCGCAGGCCCGGTTTTGGCCCACCGCGGGTCGTCACCAGACTGAATCCAGCGGCTTAAGGCGCCGAACGCGTCCGTACGGTGGCGTGCGCGGTACCCCCGCGCACGTTAAGCTAGCGTGTTCCAGTTGCCCTCGAGCCGCGCCCATGCTGTTCCAACACGTCGCCATCGCCGGCCTTGCGCATATCGATGCGCCGCGCCGCCTCACGACGGACGAAATCAACGCAAGGTTGCGGCCCACGCTCGATCGCCTCGGCATCAAGACCGACGTGCTCAAGGACATCGCGGGCGTCGAAGCCCGTCGCCTGTGGGACGGCCCGATGCTCGCGTCCGACGCCGCCACGCTCGCCGCGGTCAAGGCGCTCGGCGACGCCGGCATCGAGCCGGCCCGCGTCGGCCTGCTGGTCAACACCTCGGTCAGCCGCGACTACCTCGAGCCGTCCACCGCCTCGATCGTCTCCGGCAACCTCGGCCTGCCCGACACCTGCCAGAACTTCGACGTCGCCAACGCCTGTCTCGCCTTCATCAACGGCATGGACATCGCGGCGCGCATGATCGAGCGCGGCGAGATCGAGTACGCACTCATCGTCGATGGCGAAACCGCCGACCTCGCGTACGAGAAGACGATCGAGCGCATGACCCGCGCGGACGTCAGCGAAGAGGACTTCCGCAACGAGCTCGCCACGCTGACGCTGGGTTCCGGCGCTGCCGCCATGGTCATGGCGCGCACCGAACTCGCCCCGGGCGCACCGCGCTACAAGGGTGGCGTCACGCGCGCGGCGACGGAGTGGAACAAGCTCTGCCGCGGCAACCTCGACGGCATGGTCACCGACACGCGCCAGCTGTTGATCGAAGGCGTGAAGCTTGCGCAGAAGACGTTCCAGGTGGCGCGCCAGAAGCTGGGCTGGGTCGCCGAGGAACTCGACGAGTTCGTCGTGCACCAGGTCAGCAAGGTGCACACCGCCGCGTTCACCAAGGCGATGGGCATCGATCCGAAGAAGGTACTCACGATCTTCGGCGAGCACGGCAACATCGGTCCGGCGTCGGTGCCGATCGTGCTGAGCAAGCTGCGCGAAATGGGTCGCCTGAAGAAGGGCTCGCGCGTTGCGCTGCTCGGTATCGGCTCCGGCCTGAACTGCTCGATGGCCGAAGTCGTCTGGTGACGGCGCGACGCCTGCATCGTTGAACCTTCGCGGCCGCCTCGTGCGGCCGCGTGCTTTCCAAGACATCGACCCCGCGATGGACACCGCGCACCTGCCCGACTACCCGTTCACCCCGCAGCGCTTCGAGGTGCGGCCGGGCATTTCGATGTCGTACCTCGACGAAGGCCCGCGCGACGGCGAGGTCGTCGTGATGGTCCACGGCAATCCGTCGTGGAGCTACTACTGGCGCCACCTCGTCCTCGGCCTGCGCGACCGCTATCGCTGCATCGTGCCGGACCACGTCGGCATGGGCCTGAGCGACAAGCCGGACGATGGCGGCGGCATCCGCCCGCCGTCGCCGCCATCGCGCGATCCGAAGCATTACGACTACACGCTGCAGTCGCGCGTCGATGACCTCACTGCACTGCTCGCGCACCTCGGCATCACCGGCGACGTCACCCTCGCCGTGCACGACTGGGGCGGCATGATCGGTTTCGGCTGGGCGATGTCGCACCTGCCGCAGGTCAAGCGCCTCGTCATCCTCAACACCGCCGCGTTCCCGCTGCCGGCCGCCAAGCCGATGCCGTGGCGCCTGTCACTCGGTCGCGATTCGACGATCGGCGCGTGGGCCATCCGCAAATTCAATCTCTTCGCCCGCGGCGCCTCGCGCTTCGGCGTGACGCGCGCGATGCCGCGGGATGTGCGCGACGCGTACGACATGCCGTACCACGGCTGGACGAACGCGATCTCCACGATCCGCTTCATGCAGGACATCCCGCTGCAGCCCGGCGATCGCGCGTGGCCGCTGCTCGAGCGCGTGGGCGCGACGCTGCCGCAGTTCGCCGATCGCCCGGCCTTCATCGGCTGGGGCCTGCGCGACTTCGTGTTCGACAGGCATTTCCTCGACGGCTTCCGTCGCGCACTGCCGAGCGCCGAGGTGCACGCCTTCGATGACGCGAACCACTACGTGCTCGAAGACAAGCACGAGGTTCTCGTGCCGGCGATCCGTCGCTTCCTCGACAGTCATCCGCTCGGGGCATGAGCGCGACCGGCGCGCCCTGCAACATCGCCGCTGCGCTGCCCGACATGGCGGCGCGCGAACCGGGCCGCATCGCGATGCGCTGCCCCGGCACGCGGGGTCCTGACGGGCTCGCGACCTACGACGTCGCGCTGACCTACGCCGAACTCGACGCCCGCAGCGATGCGATCGCGGCCGGCCTGGCGAAGCGCGGCATCGTGCGCGGCACGCGCACGGTGGTGATGGTCAAGCCGTCGCCCGAGTTCTTCCTGCTGATGTTCGCCTTGTTCAAGGCGGGTGCAGCGCCGGTGCTGGTCGATCCGGGCATCGACAAGCGCGCATTGAAGCAGTGCCTCGACGAGGCGGCGCCCGAAGCGTTCATCGGCATTCCGCTCGCGCACATCGCACGGGTCGTGCTGCGCTGGTCGAAGTCCGCGCGCTTTCGCATCACCACGGGGCATCGTGCGTTCCTCGCCGACGACACGCTCGCGCGCGTCGAAGCCGACGGCGCGAACGCCGGCCCGCAACTCGCCGACACGCAGCCCGACGACGTCGCCGCCATCCTCTTCACCAGCGGCTCGACCGGCGTGCCCAAGGGCGTGGTCTATCGTCACCGCCACTTCGTCGCGCAGATCGAACTGATGCGCACCGCGCTCGGTATCCGCGAAGGCGAACTCGACTTCCCGACGTTCCCGCCGTTCGCGCTGTTCGGCCCGGCGCTCGGTCTGACGTCGATCATTCCCGACATGGACGCGACGCGCCCGGCAAGCGCCGATCCGCGCAAGCTGCACGCGGCGATCGAACGCTTCGGTGCGCAGCAGCTGTTCGGATCGCCGGCGCTGATGCGCGTGCTCGCCGACTACGGCAAGCCGCTGCCCACGATCCGTCGCATCACGTCTGCCGGCGCGCCCGTGCCCGCCGACGTCGTCGCGCGGATGCGCGAACTGCTGCCGATCGACGCCGACTTCTACACGCCCTACGGCGCGACCGAATGCCTGCCGGTCGCCGTCATCGAGAGTCGCGAACTGCAGTCGACGCGTGAAGCGACCGAAGCCGGCGCCGGCACGTGCGTCGGCCGCGCGGTGCCGCCCAATGATGTGCGCATCATCCGCATCGACGACGCAGCGATTGACACGTGGTCGGACGCGCTCGTCGTCGCCGCGACCGTCATCGGCGAAATCACCGTCGCCGGGCCGACGGCAACCGACACCTATTTCCATCGCGACGCGTCGATGCGGCTCGCGAAGATCTCCGAAGCCCTTCCCGACGGTACGACGCGCATCGTCCATCGCATGGGCGACGTCGGTTATCTCGATGCGGACGGGCGCCTCTGGTTCTGCGGCCGGAAGACGCAGCGTGTCGAGGCGAGCGCAGGCCCGCTCTACACGGAGCAGGTCGAGCCCGTGTTCAACACGCATCCGGACGTGCGCCGCACGGCGCTGGTCGGTGTCGGCGCGCCCGGTTCGCAGCGGCCGGTACTGTGCGTCGAACCGAAGAGTGGCGTCGACGCCACGCAATGGCCGCGCATCGAACGCGAGCTGCGCGACATCGGTCGCGGCCATGTCCACACCGCGCGCATCGACACGTTCCTGCGGCATCCGGCGTTTCCGGTCGACATCCGCCACAACGCGAAGATCGGTCGCGAGAAACTGGCTGCCTGGGCCACGAAGGAGATCGGTCGATGAAGGTTCTCGTGACGGGCGGCGGCGGTTTCCTCGGCCAGGCGCTGTGCCGAAGCCTGCGCGCGCGCGGCTACGAGGTCGTGAGCTTCAATCGCGGCCTTTACCCTGAGCTCGACACAATCGGCGTGACGCAGGTGCGCGGCGACCTCGCGAGCCGCGACGCGGTCATCGACGCCGCCCGCGGTTGCGATGCGATCTTCCACAACGCGGCCAAGGCCGGTGCGTGGGGCCCGTACCGCGAGTACTACGACGCGAACGTCGCGGGCACCGAGCACGTCATCGACGCCTGCCGCGTGCATCGCATCGCGAAGCTCGTCTACACCTCCACGCCGAGCGTCACGCATCGCGCGACGCATCCCGTCGCCGGCCTCACCGCCGACGAAGTGCCGTACGGCGAGCACCTGAAGGCGCCGTATGCGCGTACGAAAAAGCTCGCCGAGGAAATGGTGCTCGCGTCGAACGGCCCATCGCTTGCGGTCGTCGCGCTGCGTCCGCGCCTGATCTGGGGCCCCGGCGACAACCAACTGCTCCCGCGCATCGCCGACCGCGCACGTGCCGGCCGGCTCAAGCTCGTGGGTGACGGTAGCAATCTCGTCGACACCACGTTCGTCGAAAACGCGGCGGACGCGCATGTCGCGGCCTTCGATCATCTCGCGCCGGGTTCGGCGTGCGCGGGTCGTCCCTACTTCATCAGCAACGGCGACCCGCGGAGCATGCGCGAAACGCTGACCGCGCTGCTCGATGCGGTCGGCGCGCCCGGCCCGGACGGATCGATCCCGTTCCGTGCGGCCTATGCGATTGGCGCCATCTGCGAAGGCCTGTGGAGCGTGCTGCCGTTGAAGGGCGAGCCGCCGATGACGCGCTTCCTCGCCGAGCAGCTGGTCACCACGCACTGGTATTCGATGGCGCCGGCGCTCCGTGATTTCGGCTGGTCGCCGCGGATCACCTTCGAGGAAGGCCTCGCGCGCCTGCGTGCGGCGTCCCGCGCGGCGTGAAACGTGGCGGGCCCGTGCCCGCCCTACAATGCGCCGATGGACGCACGCCGCACGCCGCTGGACACGCTGAAGCCGCTCGCCGGTCGCGCGCTCGAAGCCGCGCTCAACCGCGCGCTCGCGCTCGATCCCGACACGCGCGACGGCCTGCGCAATCTCGACGGCCGCCGTCTGGTCGTGCGCCTGGCGACGCCGCCCCTCGCGCTGCAGATCACCGTCGACGGCGAGCGCCTGCGCGTCGGCCCGGTCGATGATGCGAACGAGGCGGATCTCTCCGTGCGCGCGACGATCGGCGGCCTGATCGCGCAGCTGCCCTTCATGCGCCGCGACGATGCACCCGCGGTCGGCGCCATGCGCATCGAGGGCGACGCGGACCTCGCGCGTCGCCTGCAGCGGCTCGCCGAGCGCTTCGATCCCGACTGGCAGCAGCCTTTTGTTGCCGCATTCGGCGACGTGATCGGCGTGCAGGTCGCGCAGCTGTTCGCGAGCACATTGCGCACGGCGAAGACCGCCGCTGGCGTGCTCGCGACCAACGCCGCCGACTACGTGCAGCACGAGACGCAGGATGTCGTCGGTCGCGACGAGCTCGCGGCGTTCTACGACGACATCGACACGCTGCGCGACGACGTCGAGCGCCTGGCGGCGCGCATCGCCCGCCTGCAGCCGCGAGGCGCCGCATGACGCCGGTGTTGCGGGCGTGGCGCATCGGCCGCGTGCTGTTGCGCTATCGCCTCGACGCGCTGATCGAGGGGACGCCCGCCGAACGCTGGCTGCGCCTTGCGCGTCCGTTCGTGCCGCGCGCATCGGCGACGGTTGCCGAATTGCCGCGCGGGGCGCGACTGCGCCTCGCGCTGCAGGAACTCGGACCGATCTTCGTTAAGTTCGGGCAGATCCTGTCGACGCGTCGCGACCTGATTCCGCCCGACGTCGCCGACGAACTCGCGCTGCTGCAGGATCGCGTGCAGCCGTTCGATGGCGAAGCCGCGCGTCGCATCGTCGAGGAATCGCTGGGGCGGCCGGTTACCGAACTGTTCGCGAGCTTCGACACTACGCCGCTCGCATCCGCTTCCATCGCCCAAGTGCACGCGGCGACGCTGCCGGGCAGCGGCCGCGAGGTCGTGGTCAAGGTGCTGCGCCCCGGCATTCGCCGGCAGATCACCCAGGACATCTCGCTGCTGCGCGCGCTGGCCGGCATCGCCGAGCGCACGCATCCGGCGGCGGACAAGATCCGCCCTCAGGCGGTGGTCGACGAGATCGAGCACACGCTGGATGCGGAACTCGATCTGCAGCGCGAAGGCGGCAACGCCAGTGTGCTGCGACGCTTCTGGGAAGGCAGCGACGACCTGTACGTGCCGGAAGTGATCTGGTCGCACAGCGGCGATCGCGTGCTCACGCTGGAGCGCGTGCGCGGCATTCCGTCGGACGACATCGCCGCGCTCGACGCCGCCGGCATCGATCGTCGCGCACTCGCCGCCAAGGGCGTGCGCGTGTTCTACACGCAGGTGTTCCGCGACAACTTCTTCCACGCCGATGCGCACGCCGGCAACATCTGGGTGGACGACGATCCGGCGCGTCGCGCGAATCCGCGCTTCATCGCGCTCGATTTCGGGATCATGGGCCAGCTCTCGGACGAGGACCAGTACTGGCTCGCCGAGAACTTCATGGCGATCTTCAACCGCGACTATCGCCGCATCGCCGAATTGCACGTTGACGCCGGCTGGATGCCCGCGCACACGCGCATCGACGAACTCGAAGCCGCCGCGCGCGCGGTGTGCGAGCCGTACTTCACGCGCCCGCTATCGGAAGTGCCGCTGGCCGAAGTGCTGGTCAAGCTGTTCCGCACCGCGCAGAAGTACGAACTCACGTTGCAGCCGCAGCTGATCCTGTTGCAGAAGACGCTGCTCAACATCGAAGGCGTCGGCCGCCTGCTCGACCCGCAGATCGACATCTGGGGCGTCGCGCAGCCCGTGCTCGAACGCATCCTGCGCCAGCGCTACAGCCCGAAGCGCCTCGCGAGCGAATTCCGCAAGCGTCTGCCCGAACTCGTCACGCATGCACCCGAGATGCCGCGCCTCGCGCACCTGTGGCTGAAGCAGCAGGTCGAAGGCCGCCATGAACTCGCGATGCGGTCGCAGGATCTCGCGCAACTGGTCGAGGAAGTGCGGCGCATGCAGCGGCGCACCGTCGCCGCGCTGCTCGGCACGGGCCTGATGATCGTTGCCGCGTTGTTGTACGCGCTCGACGCCGGCGGCCCGCGCCTCTGGTCGATTCCTGCGGCCGCGTGGATCGCCGCCCTCAGTGGCTTGTGGGCGCTGCGTGCGGGCTGGCCGCGCCGCTGAGTCTCAGGCCGGAACCGGCGTGTCCGCCTGCGCGGGGCAGTAGCGCTTCACGTACTCGCTGTGCAGCGGAAGCTGTCGCACCGTGTTCTCCACGCGCGAACGGATGCCCGCAAGGAACTGCCCGAGTTCCGCGTCGCCCATGAGATCCGCCGCCGCGTGATGCGTGGCCGGGTGGATGCCCTGACCGAGCATGACCTGGATCCACGAGTTCTCCGCGAACAGTTCGTTCGGCACGCGGAAGACGCGCCCGGTTTCGCGGAACAGTTCGATGCGATGGCGCAGCGACGCCGGAATATGCATCTCACGGCACGCGCGCCAGAACGCATCGCTGCGACCGTTGACGTGGTAGTGCAGGATGATGAAGTCGCGGATGTGTTCGACTTCGTGCCGCGTCTGCGCGTTGTATTCGGCGACGTCGGCCGTGCTGATGCCGGCATTCGGGAACATCTGCATCAGGCGGATGATGCCGCGCTGGATGAGATGAATGCTGGTCGATTCGATCGGTTCGAGGAAACCGCTCGCGAGGCCAATCGCGACGCAATTGCCGACCCAGGTCGCCTCACGCTGGCACGGCTTGAAGCGGATCACGCGCGGCGTGGTCAGCACGTCGGCTTTCATCATGCCGAGCAGCTTCGCGATCGCCGCGTCGTCGTCGAGGTGCTTGCTGCTGTACACGAGACCGTTGCCGACGCGATGCTGCAGCGCGATGCGCCAGCGCCAGCCCGCTTCGTGGGCGACGGCCCGCGTGAGCGGGCGACGGTCGCCGTCGTGCTCGGTCTGCAGGGCGACGGCGCGGTCGCAGTGCAGCCACTGCGACCAGTCCTGCATCGGAATGCCGAGCGTCTCGCCGATGATCAGGCCGCGGAAGCCCGTGCAGTCGATGAAGAGATCGCCTTCGATGCGGTCGCCCGAGTCGAGCGTCAGCGCACGGATCTGCTGCGTTTCGCGATCGCCGTCGACGGCCGCGATCTTGCCTTCGACGCGCCGCACGCCGAAGCCTTCGCTGAACTTGCGGAGGTACTTCGCGTAGAGGCCAGCGTCGAGGTGGAACGCGTAATTCATGCCGCCGCGCGGCAGGTGCGCGAAGCGGTCTTCGACCGACGCACGCAGCTCCAGGCAGTAGTCGCCGTAATCCGACGCCAGCCCGCGTTCGCGGCCCTTGTGCCAGAAATGCTGGAAGCCCGCCGTCCAGTGGTCGGTGCCGGTGGTGCCGAACGAATGGATGTAGTGCTCGTCAACGTTGCGCCAGTTCTCGAAGGAGATCCCGAGCTTGAACGTCGCTTGCGTCGCGGCCATGAATTCGCGTTCGTCGATCTCGAGCAGGCGGTGGAACGTCACCAGCGTCGGAATCGTCGCTTCGCCGACACCGACCGTGCCGATCTCGTCGGACTCGACAAGCGTGATGTCGAGCACGCGGCCCAGCGTTTTCGACAGCGCGGCCGCGACCATCCAGCCTGCGGTGCCGCCTCCGGCGATGACGACGCGACGAACGGGACGGGCGGTGGATGCGGTGTCCATGGCGACCTCAGCGGTTCAGGCGTTTCAGCAGGCGCGCGCGCAGTTCACGCGCGGTGTTCGCGTCGAGCGGGCCGAGCACGCGTCGCGCGGCGCCGGAGATGTGATCGGCAGTGCTCGCGTCCGGCGCGAACACGTAGTGCTCGAAGATGTCGCGCCACGCGTCGCGTTCGTGCGGCGGCAGGTCGCGCAGGCTCATCAGTGCGAGCATCAACGCGTTCATGGGCGAATCCATCCACGCGGGCGAACGTCGCCACCAGTAGTTCACGAGCACGTTGAACGCATCGAGCGCTTCGACGTGGTGCCACCACAGGCTGGGGATGAACACGGCGTCGCCGGGATCGAGCTCGACGACGATCGCCTGCGCCAGCGCATCGGCGAATCGCGGGAAGCGCCCGAGATCGGGCGCGGTGAAATCGACGAGGCTGATGGCCTGGCCCGCGGGCGTGAAATCGATCGGGCCGACGTAGAGATTCGCGAGCTGGTCGGGCGGCAGCAGCGTGAAGCGGCGTCGCCCCGCGGCGACACAGGCGAGATTGTCGGGAACGTCCTGATGCGCGGCGATACGCGTGCGGTTGCCGATCCAGATGCTCGCGAGCGGATCGCGCGTGCCGAGGTCGACGTTGTTGCGGCGACGGAATTCGGGGAGTGCCGTATCGATCGTCGTCGAGCCGACGTACAGCGCGGGCGGCGCCGGGTCGTCTAGGTGCCGCTGCATCGCCGCGAGCATTGCCGAAAGCGGCGCGCGCTCGCGATGGAAATTGAAGCCGCTCAGATCGTCGTTGTAGAAGAAGCGCCCGCCGATCGTGGGCGCGCCGACCATGACGTCGACGGTGGTTCCGGGATCGACCGTGCGCAGGTAGTCGATAGCGGCCTTCGCGCCCTGCCGCGCGGCGCGCACCATCGGCCAGTCGCGGACGAGACCGCGCAGCAGGACCGGCCGCGTCGACGTCAGCACGTCGTCGGGCAGGGCGCGAGGATCCGCGCCGTCCAGCGTGCGGATGTCGTCAGCGACCGCCGCCATGACGCCTGTTCATCCGCTCGATGAGGCCGCGCAGCTGCGACAGCGACGCGACCGCCATGTAGACCGAGGCGAGATGGCCGGCGCGATGCAGCGCGGCCAGTGCGTCGCCGTCGAGTTGCGCGAGCCGTTCCTCGTGGATCGTGTAGAAACCCGCGAGACGGTTCTGCGAGCCGTCGTCGAGCTGGATGTCGAGCACGAACGATTCGAGCAGGTCGTTCGCGAGCAGCGCATCGACGAACGCGGCCGTCGCCTGCACGCCTTCGTGCAGCGCGCGCAGCGTCGAACTGATGCGTTCGAGGTAGTCGGTGGTGCCGCCGAACTCGCGGAACACGCGTTCGCCACGCGTACCGACGCGTGGATGCTCGACGTCGACGTGGATGATCGGTTCGCCGTTGTCGTGCCCGATCAGGAACGGCTGGCGCGCGATCGCGAGCGGCACGTACGACGCATCCCAGCGGTCACCATCGAGGAACAGGTTCTCGCCTTCGCACAGGCCGAGCAGCGCCACCGGCTGGAACGTGCGGCCGTCCGGCGTCTTCGCGAACACGATCGGGTAGTGCGCCTGCACGTCGCGGAATTCGGCGGGGAAGGTCAGCGCGACCATCACGTCGTCGCCGAGTTCGGCGGCGTGGCGCGTGTCGATGCGCAGCTCGGCGTGGTCGACGTTGTTCAGCAGCACGGGTCGGGGCATGTCAGATCCGGGGCAGCCCGTGACGGGCGATGTGGTCGAGCAGGTCGCGATGCGCGGGCAGCGCGCCGAGCATGCGCCGCGCGCGCGGTGCGGCATCGCGCAGGAGAGCGGCCGCGCGTTCGGTGTCGGCGAACCGCGTGGGATGCGTCGGCGGCGCGGAAACGAAGCCCATGCCGTAGAGGATGTACTGCCAGCTCGCCGACGGGAACACTTCGTCGACGCGATCGAGGTCGTAGCGCGAGGGTGGATGGTGCGCCCACGTCGCCAGCAGCCCGGCGAGCGACTCGGGGATGGAGGACGCGTCGCGATGCGCGCGCCAGTAGTCGCCCTCGCGACGGCTCAGGACGTAGTGCAGCTTCAGGAAGTCGATGACGCGACGCCAGCGGTGCGCGAACGCGGCGTTGAAGCGCGGCGCGAGGCGATCCATGTCGTCGCGCGTCGCGGGCAGTCGATCCGCCAACGCGGCGGCCGAGAGCTCGACCATCGCGATCGCAGAGGCTTCCAGCGGCTCGATGAAGCCCGACGACAGCCCGATCGCAACGCAATTGCGCACCCACGGCCGCTCGCGCCAGCCGGGATCGAACGCGAGCTGCCGGAACGAGGGAATCTCGACGCCCGGCGAGGTGCGCGCGAGGTACTCGTGCAGCGCATCGGCCGCGGTCGCATCGTCGACGTGCGCACTCGCATACACATAGCCGATGCCGCGTCGCGTCGGCAGGCCGATGTCCCAGACCCAGCCGTGCGGCTGCGCGGTGGAGATGGTTTGCGAAGCGATCGGCGCGTCGTCGCGCGCGTAGGGTACCTGCACGGCGAGCGCGCGATCGTTGAACAGCACGTCGCGCAGCGGCGTCGATGGCACGCCGAGCCGCTGGCCGATCAGCATCGCCTGGAAGCCGCTGCAGTCGACGAACAGGTCGCCGTCGCGGCGGCCCTGCGCGCGCAGCTGCAATGCGGCGATGTCGCCGTTCTCGTGCATGTCGACATCGACCACGTGGTCGGCGACATGCTGCACGCCGAGCCGCTCGGCGCAGTGCCGCCGCAAGAACACCGCGAACTTGCCGGCGTCGAGGTGGTACGCATAGTTCGCGACGGCCGCGAACTCCGGCGTCGTCGCCTGCTTCGGCGCCAGGCCGTGCAGGCACAGGTGCGGCTGTGCGCAGACGAACTCGGCGAACGGCACCTGCGGGGCGAGCGCGCGCCATGCGGCGGCGATGTCGACGTCGCCATGACCTTCAGGCAGCGAGAACGGATGGAAGTAGCGATCGCCGTCGCTGCCGTCCACCCACCGATCGAAGCGCGAGCCCTGTTTGAACGAGGCGTCGCAGTCGCGGATGAAGTCGCTTTCGGATACGCCGATGCGGTGCAGCGTGTCGCGAATCGTCGGCCACGTGCCTTCACCGACGCCGATGATCGGCACGTCGGGCGACTCGACCACACTGACGCGCAGGCCGTCGGGGCGATCCGCACGATGTTCGGCCGCGATGACGCCCGCGGTGAGCCATCCCGCGGTGCCGCCGCCGACGATGACGATGTGCCGAACCGTCCGATCCACGCGCGAACGTCTCCCCCTTTTGCCGAGACTACCGCCGACGAAAAAGCCGCTGCAATGGCAGCGGCTTTTCGATCCGGACGGGTGCCCGCTCAGAACTTGTAGCGGAAGCCCAGCATGTAGCGCGGGCCGCCCTGCGTCAGGAATTCGACCTGGTTCTCGTGTCTGCTGTGCTGTCGATAGGTCTCGTTGGTGAGGTTGATGCCTTCGAACGAGACGGTCATGTTGCTGTTGATGTTGTAGCTGACGTTGAGGTCGAGCTGCCCGTAGGGCTCGACGTACACCGGGTTCGGGCCATTGCCATCGAAGCGGCCGATGAGGAACTGATCACGCCAGTTGTAGGCTGCGCGGATCGACCACTGCTGATTCTCGAAGAACCCGACCAGGTTGGCGGTGTCGCTGAGACCTTCCAGCGCGAACTGCTCACCAATAACGTAGTTGTCGTAGGTGAGATCGGAGTCGACGATCGTGTAATTGGCCGAGAGTCCGAAACCGCTCTCGCCGAACATGTGCTGGACGTTGAACTCCCAGCCGTCGAGCGATGCGTTGCGCTGGTTCGCCGGGACGGTAATGCGGAAGTTTGCGATCGGATCCCCCGGCTGCCCGACGATCGTGCCCGTGCGTTCGCCGGTTGCGCTCGAGACGCCGGTTCGTGTCACGCCCGGCTGCCCGTTGAAATTGTCGAAGATGTAGTTGCGGATGCAGACGACATCGCTCGTCGCGCAACCGCCCGCACTCGTGGCGGCGTTCCAATACGCGCCGCCAACCGGCGTATGGAGGTCGAACGGCGTGTCGACGACCTGCGTGGTGCCGACGTAGTTCTCGATGTTCTTGCGGAAGTAGCCAACCGACAAATAGCTCGATGGCGCGTAGTACCACTCGAGCGACAGGTCGAAGTTTTTCGACAGCAGAGGCTTCAGCGCTGGATTGCCCTGGTCGCCGGTGCCCCCGTCGACGCGCGCGCCATCGTTGAGGGTCTGACCACCCTGGATTTGGGACCACAACGGACGGCCGATCGTTTCGCCGAAACTTCCGCGAAGCTTGATCGCGTCGGTCACGTCGAGGCTCAGGTCGAGGTTGGGCAGCACGTAGCTGTACTTGCCGACAAGGGTCGTGAACACCGAACCGCCACTGAGCACCGTGAACTCGTTGGCCGACCCCCAGGAAATGCCGGTGCGTTCAGGCACGCGGGCTGACGACTCCACGCGCGTGCTCTCGTACCTCGCACCGATCGCCACGTTGAGCGGCATCGCGAAGTCCCAAGTGTCGCTCCATTCGACGTACGCGTTCTTCGACGTCTCCGTCGTGCGACGATCGGTCGTGAAGTTGTTTGAGGCCCGATAGTCGGAGGCGGGATGACCTGCGGCCACCCAAGCCTTCTCCGCGAGGTCACGTACCGTGTCGAAATCCCACACGAAGAAGGCGTCGGTGAAGCGCGGATCCTTCGCACCCGAGAACTGATCGAAGTAATTGCCCATGTGGTCGAGCTGCCACACGCTGTCCGGGTAGTCGCCGGCGTTGGTCGCGCCGCCCCAGGTGTCGAGCTGCACGTTGGCAAAGGCGGAACGATTCTTCACTTCGGTCGAGCCGACGCCGAAGTTGAGCTTCGAGTAGTTCTCGAACGAAAAGTCGCCCGCGAGTTGGAGCTGGTTGACTTCCATCCTCTGCAGCGAGTTGCGGAACGACGAGCCGGTGACCAGCATCTGCGACGGATCGATCGCGGCCAGCCCCGTCGGCAGCTGGATGTTCAAGACCGGGAATTCGCCGGAGAAGTCGGCGGTCGTCGTGCCACGGAAGAAGCCCGCAGTGCCGAGCACGCCGCTGCTTCCATAGGGGCTGTTCGCACCGGCGGTCGAGGTCGAGTGGTGCGCGTCGAACGCGAGATTCAGACGATCGGTCGCCTTCCACTTGAGGTTGAATCCGAGCGATTTGTCTTCGCTCTTCGTGCCGTTGTGCGCACCGCCCATCGCGTAGTCGCTGTTGGCCGGGTTGATGATCTCCGAGTAGATGTTCGGCGCGGCCACCGGCCCGTCGGTCCAGGAGCTCGAAGACGGGCCGAAGTTGAACCACACCGACATCTCGTTCCGGCGCCGCTCGTACTTGTTCTGCGAGTAGGTGTAATCCAGGGTTGCCGTCAGGTCGTCCGTCGGCGCCCATTGCAGCACCAGCTGGCCGTTGAGGCGCTCGCGCTGTACGCCGTTGACGTTGTAGTTGAGGTTCTGCGGCACCGAATAGATGTCGTTCGGACCGGGACGATTGACGATGCGCTCGGACCCCGGCTGCCCCGGCTGCGGAATCGTTCCCCAGTTGTTCTCGTCACCGTGGAACGTCTTCCAGCCGTTGCCGACCGCGACCTGGCTGAACCCGTAGTCGCGCTTCTGGTAGCTCGCGCTGATGCCGACGCCGAAGCGCCCATCCGCAAAGGTCGTGCTGTAGATGCCGGACAGTTCGGGTGTCACGCGATCGAGGTCGTAGCTGTCGGGCACGTTGTCGGCCGACGTATCCATGACGGCCTTGACGCCGAAACTGGCGCGCGTCGCGCCCTTGTTGTCGAACGGTCGCGCCGTCTTGATGTTGATCGTTGCGCCGATGCCGCCGACCGGCGTGCTGGCGCGACTGGTCTTGTAGACCTCCAGCGCGCTGACGGCCTCCGACGCAAGATTCGCGAAGTCGAACGAACGCGTGTTCGGCGCGCTGGCGTCCTCGATGTTCGAGCCCGGCATCTGGCGGCCGTTGAGCAGCACCAGGTTGTAGTCGGGGCCGACACCGCGAACGGTGACTTTGGAGCCTTCCGAGCCGTCCTTGCGGTCGATCGACACGCCGCTGATGCGCTGCATCGACTCGGCGAGGTTCGTATCCGGGAACTTGCCGATGTCCTCGGCGACGATGCCGTCGACCACACCTTGCGCGTTGCGCTTGAGATTCATCGACGACGTGAGGCTTCCGCGGATGCCCTTGACCACGACGGTGTCGAGCTCGCGCGCGTCGGCGGCGGCCTGGTCGGCAGGGGCCGCGGCGGTCGCGCTTGTGCTCGTCGTCGTCGAGGTCGCGCTCTGCCCGAACGCAGGCGTCGACAGTGCGACGAGGACGGCAGCGGTGAGCAGGCTCTGTTGCGGTCGGTACTGCGCGGACTTCTTCATGAAACCCCCTGAAGCGCACTGCAAATGGATGGGCCCGACGACCGGCCGTGGTGCGTCGGATTGCACGCGGACATGACAGCGTTGTCAAACGGAAGGCGACAGCCGGTCACGAAACGCAATAAACAGCGGAAAAACGCGGGAAAATTGTGTTGCGGTGCAGCGGTCAGTGCATGTTGCACTGCACCGCATGGTCGGCCTGGGTTCCGAGTTCGATCTGCGAGAACGTCACGCCGACGCCGGCGTCGGCGGCCACGTGGAAAACGTCGTCGACCTTGGTGAGGTCGGTGCCGCCCTTGGCGAAGCACACCAGCGGCACGGCGACGCGCGTCCACTTGCCCGTCGGGATCTCGGCGAGTGTCGCGGTGAGCGGCACGTGGCCGCGGCAGTTCGCGCCGCAGCCCATCGAGATGTCGACATCGCCACGCACCGGCGCATCGACACGCATCGTCACCACGAGCGACGCACCCGCCATGCTTTCGCGCGACAGGTCGATCGGCGCGTCCGACTGCAGCCAGACCTGCGCCGGACCGCGCCACTCGATGCGACGCGCGTCTTCCTGCGCGCGATGATCGGTCGCGCTGACGGCGATGTTCTTCGCGAGATCGCGCGTCGGCAGCGTGCGCACGGTTTTCGCATCGCCCTTCGCATCGGCGACGCGCAGCGTCCAGCCCGGTGCAACCGCGCCGCGCTCGAAGAACACCGCAGGATCCGCGTCGGCATTACCGAGCCCGGATTCCTCGGACAGCATGCCCACCGTCTTCGCCGACGCATAGCTCAGGCCATAGCCGAGCGGGAACTGCGGGTCATAGCCCGACTGGCCCGCGTTGAGCGGCGTCTGCACCGCGGTGCGCGGCCATGAGAACGAAAGGCGACCGGTGAAGTCGTAACGCGGCTTGCCCGATGCGTCGGCGAACAACACGTCGGAAATACCGCCGCCTTCCGATCCGGGCAGCCACGCGGCGACGAACGCATCGGATGCATTGAGCTCCCGGTTCATCCACAGCGGACGGCCTGACAGGAACACCGCGACTACCGGAATCCCGTCCGCCTTCAGACGACGGAGCATCTCGAGGTCGTGGCCGCGGTTATGGCGATACGCGAGCGACGGAATGTCGCCGAGGAATTCCGCGTACGGGTCTTCGCCGAACACGACGATCGCGACGTCCGGCTTCGCCGTGTACTTCGCGTCGACCAACCGCTCCGCATGGCCGCCGGCCTTCGCCGTCGTCTCGCGGATGCCGTCCCAGATCGACTGCGCGTTCGGAAAGTCGGCGCGTTCGGTGCCGCTGCCCTGCCAGCTCAGCGTCCAGCCGCCGGCCTGCTTGCCGACGTCGTCCGCGCCGTCGCCAGCGACGAGCACGCGCGCGTTCGGTTTCAGCGGCAACACGCCGCCGTCGTTCTTGAGCAGGACCAGCGACTTGCGCACGGCCTCGCGGGCGAGCGCGCGGTGGTCGGCACTGCCGAGTTGTTCGAAGTGGCCGCCGAGCACGCGCTGCGACGGCTTGGGCGCATCGAACAGGCCCATGCGCAGCTTGACGCGCAGGATCCGCGACACGGCATCGTCGAGGCGCTGCATCGGGATCGTGCCGTCGCGCACCTGCTTGACGGTCGTTTCGTACAGGCCCTTCCAGCTGTCGGGCGCCATGTACATGTCGACGCCGGCGAGCAGCGCGGTCGGGCAATCGGTCGGCGTGCAGCCCGGCACGTCGGCATGGCCGTTCCAGTCGCCGACGACGAAGCCGTCGAAGCCCATGCGCTGCTTCAGCAGATCGGTGAGCAGCGTGCGGTTGCCGTGCATCTTGCCGCCGTTCCAGCTCGAGAACGACGCCATCACCGTCTGCGTGCCGGCCTTGAGCGCGGCGATGTGGCCCGCCCCGTGGATGTCGCGCAGCTCGGTTTCACTGACGCGCGCATCGCCCTTGTCCTTGCCATCGAACGTGCCGCCATCGCCGAGGTAGTGCTTGGAGGACGCGACGACGTGGCGTGCATCGAGGAAGTCCTTCGTTCCGACGCGGCCTTGCAGGCCTTCGACCACCGCCGTCGCATAGCGCGACACCAGCGCGGGATCTTCCGAATAGCCTTCGTACGTGCGGCCCCAGCGGTCGTCGCGCGGCACGGTGACGGTGGGTGCGAACGTCCATTCGAAGCCGGTGGCGCGCAGTTCTTCCGCGGTCACCTGCGCGATGCGATGCACCAGCGCCGGGTCGTTCATGGCGCCGAGCGCGATGTTGTGCGGGAACAGCGTCGCGCCGACGACGTTGTTGTGGCCGTGTACGGCGTCGATGCCGAGCAGCACGGGAATTCCGTGGCCGCCCTTGGATTTGTCGACCGAGGCGTCGTGCAGCGCGTCGGCGAGCGCGAGCCAGTCCTTCGCCGGTGCGTTGTACTTCGCGCCCGGATCGGAATTGCCGCCGCCGAGCACCGAGCCGAGGTGGTAGGTGCGCACGTCGTTCGGCGTGAGGCTGCCGAGATCGCCCTGGATCACCTGGCCGACCTTCTCCTCCACGCTCATCGACTTCAGCAGGTCGCGGATGCGGGCTTCGACGCGCGCATCGCGCGGGATCGGCGAGGTCATCGCCGGCCACAGGTCGGGGTGCGCGACGGCCGCGGGGGGAATCACCACGGGCGCCGATTGCGCGGCGACGATGCCCGTGGCGAGCGCGGCCGACAGCGCGAAGGCGAGCCGGTGGCGAAGGAGGCGTGCGGAACGCGGGAACGACGACATGCGAGCTCCGGAGCAGGCGTCAGGCGTCCGGCCTGACAGCGTTGTCAGTCGAAGGGTGAAGGCGGCCGTGGGCGTACGTCACGCTGCAGTGCGACATGGAATCGCGGGAGGCGGTCAGCGCCCGCGCGGTGCGTCCACGCGGAACGGCAGGTTCGCGTAGCCGGCGTGACCGCGGCCGTCGCGCACTTCGAGGAACAGGCGGTAGGCGCCGGGCTGCTTCGGTGCGACGAACCGTTCGCTGCGGGCGTCGACCGGTACGAACGCGACATCGATCGTCGACGGCACCGTTTCGGCGTCGCCACCCGTCGAAGTCGCGCGGCTTTCCTCGAGCACGTACCAGCGCGCCTGCGTGCGATCGCCATCGGGATCGGCAACGTCGGCCTTCGCGACGTGGGACGACCCGGCTGCGAGCACGGTGCCCGCACGCGCAGCGCGGCCGTCGATCGTCAGCGACGTCACGTTCGGCGCGCGATTCGCAGGCGCCTTGCCGGTCCACGCGAGTTGCAGCGCATCGACCGCGGGCGTCGACTCGCCCGAGGGCAGGAACAGCCCGTACCAGGTCGGCGTGCGCTCCTGCTTGTTGCCCCACAGGAACACGAACGAACCGACGCGCTGCGGATTAGCCGGAGCGATCTCGCGTGCGTAACGCTCGCCGATCACCGCGGCCTTCTGCGCGCCGTCCTCTTCGATCGGCGCGCCCCAAGGGGTCTTTGCGCTCTCCCAATGGCCTGTCGGACCCCATTCGGTGACGACGTACGGACCGGTCCATCCCGACGCCCGGATCTTCGCGTCGAGGCCCTTGATGTCGGCATAGAGCTGCACGCCGAGCAGGTCGAGCTGCGGCGCACGCGCTTTGACTTCCGCAACGACCGCGGGATCGACGCCTGCCAGCGTCGTCGTCACCGGATGGTGCGGATCGATCGCGTGGATCGCGGCGGCCATGCGGTTCACCGCGTCCCATACGCGCGGGTTCCTGCCGTCCAGATTGAGCTCGTTGCCGACCACCCACATCAGCAGCGCGGGGTGGTCGCGCCAGCGCAGCGCTTCGTCGCGCACGCGTGCGACCTCGCGCGCGACGGCGGCTTCGTCGTCGTAGCCGAAACCGTGGCGTTCGCTTTCGACCTCGATGCCGAGTGCGACGCGCAAGCCATTGCGCTGCGCGCGGTCGAGCATCGCTTTCGGATCGTCGCCGGGACGCCACGTGCGAAATGCATTGCCGCCGCGCGCCGCGAGTTCTTCCTGGTTGCCATCCTGCAATCCGGCGCCGCGGATTACGAACGGCTGGCCGTCGACTTCGAGGTGATAGCCGCGTCCGTTATGGACGATGCGCACGGTCGACGGTGCAGCGATCGACGGCGACGCGAACGTCGCCGCGAACGCGAGGGCGATCAGCGACTCAACGCGCCTGCTCATACAGGCGCGCGTACTTCAGGCCGAAGAACAGGATGAAGGCGTAGCAGGCCATCGGCAGGAAGAACGAAGGCTGCAGGCCGATGCGATCGGCCAATGCGCCCTGCAGGAACGGCACGATCGCGCCGCCGACGATGGCCATGCACAGCACGCCGGAGCCGCGACCGGTGAGGTCGCCGAGGCGATGCAGCGCCATGCTGAAGATGGTCGGGAACATGATCGAGTTGAACAGGCCGACCGCGAGGATCGCCCACATCGCCAGCGTGCCGCCGCTGAGCGTGGCGATCAGCACCAGCAGCATCGACATCGCCGCGTTGAACCCGAGCGCGATGCCCGGGCGCACCACGCGCATCGCCGCGAAGCCGATGAAGCGCCCGATCATCGCGCCGCCCCAGTAGTAGCTGACGTATTTCGCAGCGTCTGCGGCAGGCATGTGCGCGATGTGCGGCTCGCCGAGGA
>NZ_SELT01000030.1 GCF_004361065.1 Cognatilysobacter terrigena
GCCGGAAGCCGGTCACCTCGCGAAGGCGAAGGTCGAAGGCGGCCGTGGCCTCTGGGAGCTGCGCGTCGAGAACGACCAGATCAACGGTTTCGAGATTGGCGGCGAGATCAAGGCCGACATCTTCCAGCCGGGCCAGATGGTCGACGTGCAGGGCGTCAGCAAGGGCAAGGGCTTCCAGGGCACGATCAAGCGCTGGAACTTCACCATGGGTGATGCCACCCACGGTAACTCGCTCTCGCACCGTTCGCCGGGTTCGATCGGCCAGCGCCAGACGCCGGGCCGAGTGTTCCCGGGCAAGAAGATGTCCGGCCACATGGGCGCCGAGACCAAGACCGTGCAGGGCCTCGAGGTCGTCCGCGTGGACGCCGAGCGTGGCCTGATCGCCGTCAAGGGCGCGGTCCCGGGTGCTCCGGGTGGCGACGTCATCGTTCGCCCGACCACCAAGGGCTGAGGAGAAGACGATGGAACTCGCCATTAACAACAGCGGCAAGACGCTCTCGGTCTCCGACGCCGTCTTCGGCCGTGATTTCAGCGAAGACCTGGTCCACCAGGTCGTCGTCGCCTACCGCAACGCAGGTCGCTCGGGCACCAAGGCGCAGAAGACGCGCGCCGAAGTGAACGGCACCACGAAGAAGTCGAAGAAGCAGAAGGGTGGCGGTGCGCGTCACGGCGCCCTGACCGCTCCGATCTTCGTCGGCGGCGGCGTGACCTTCGCGGCCAAGCCGCGCAGCTTCGCGCAGAAGGTCAACCGCAAGATGTATCGCGCCGCGATGGCGTCGATCCTGTCGGAGCTCAACCGCCAGGGCCGCGTCACCGTCGTCGAGACGTTCGAGATCGACGCGCCGAAGACCAGCGGTCTCGTCGCCAAGCTCAAGGACCTCGGCACCGGCCGCCGTCCGCTCCTCGTCACCGAGGACGCGACGGAGAACCTGTACCTGTCGGCGCGCAACCTGCCGTACGTCGAAGTCCGCGATGTTCAGGGTCTCGACCCGGTGACGCTCGTCGGCGCCGACTCGGTGGTGTTCACGACCGATGCGGTCAAGAAGATCGAGGAGTGGCTGGCATGAACGACGCCAAGCTCTACAGCATCATCCGCGCGCCGCGCATCTCGGAAAAGACGGCCCGTCTGCAGGAAGTCTCGAACCAGTACGTGTTCGAGGTTTCGACGGAAGCCAACAAGATCGAGATCAAGGAAGCCGTCGAGAAGATTTTCGGCGTCAACGTCCGCTCGGTGAACGTGGTCAACGTGAAGGGCAAGAACAAGGCCTTCAAGTTCCGCATGGGCCGCCGCAGCGACTGGCGCAAGGCCTACGTGACGCTGGCCGAAGGCCAGTCCATCGACGTGATGGCCACGGCCTGAGGATAGATCGATGCCATTGATGACCTTCAAGCCCACCTCTGCCGGCCGCCGTAGCGCGGTCCGCGTGGTGACCCCCGGCCTCCACAAGGGTGACCCGTACCAGGGCCTCGTGGAGAAGCAGGGCAAGACCGGTGGTCGTAACCACCACGGCCGCATCACCACCCGTCACATCGGTGGTGGCCACAAGCAGCACTACCGCATCATCGACTTCAAGCGCGACAAGGTCGGTATCCCGGCCCGCGTCGAGCGGATCGAGTACGACCCGAACCGCACGGCGCACATTGCGCTGCTGTGCTACGTCGATGGTGAGCGTCGCTACATCATCGCGCCGAAGGGCCTCAAGACCGGCGATCAGGTGATCGCGGGCCGTGATGCGCCGATCCGTGCCGGCAACACGCTTCCGCTCACCAACATCCCGGTCGGCTCCACGGTGCACTGCATCGAGATGAAGCCGGGCAAGGGTGCGCAGATCGCGCGTGCCGCGGGTGCCGGCGTGCAGCTGGTCGCACGCGAGCAGGGCTACGCCACGCTGCGTCTTCGCTCCGGCGAAATGCGCAAGGTGCCGGCCGAATGCTGCGCGACGATCGGCGAAGTCGGTAACGACGAGCACAACCTCGAGAAGCTCGGCAAGGCCGGTGCGAAGCGGTGGCGCGGCGTCAAGCCGACTGTCCGCGGCGCCGCCATGAACCCGGTCGATCACCCGCACGGTGGTGGTGAGGCCAAGGCGGGCCAGGGTAATCCGCATCCGGTCACCCCGTGGGGCGTCCCGACCAAGGGTTACAAGACCCGCAAGAACAAGCGGACCGCGCAGTTCATCGTCCGCGACCGCAGGAGCTAATCGGCCATGCCACGTTCACTCAAGAAAGGCCCGTTCGTCGACCACCATCTCATCAAGAAGGTGGAGACCGCGGGTAACAACAAGAAGCCGATCAAGACCTGGTCGCGTCGTTCGACCGTGCTGCCGGAAATGATCGGCTTCACGATCGCCGTCCATAACGGGAAGAATCACATCCCGGTTCTCGTCAACGAGAACATGGTCGGTCACAAGCTCGGCGAGTTCGCCATGACCCGTACGTTCAAGGGCCATGTCGCGGACAAGAAGTCGAAGTAAGGAGATGACCATGGAAGCGAAAGCCATCCTGCGCAGCGCGCGCATCTCCCCCCAGAAGGCCCGTCTTGTCGCCGACCAGGTCCGTGGCCTGCCGGTCGAGCGCGCCCTGAGCCTGCTTAAGTTCTCCGACAAGAAGGTCGCGGGCATGATCTACAAGGTCGTGTTCTCCGCTGCTTCGAATGCCGAGAACAACCTCGGCGCGGATGCCGACGACCTGCGCGTCAAGACCATCATGGTCGACGAGGGTCCGACGCTGAAGCGCTTCATGGCGCGGGCCAAGGGCCGCGGCACCCGCATCCTCAAGCGCACCAGCCACATCACTGTGGTCGTGGGCGCGGGCAAGTAAGGCGGAGACTGACTATGGGTCATAAAGTTCATCCCACCGGTATCCGTCTCGGCATCGCCAAGGACTGGAACTCGAAGTGGTTCGCCAACAAGAAGCAGTACGCCGGTTACCTGGCCGCTGACCTCAAGGTCCGCGAACTCCTTCGCAAGAAGTTGGCCGCTGCCGGCATCTCGAAGATCCTGATCGAGCGTCCCGCGAACAACGCGCGCGTCACGATCCACACCGCCCGTCCGGGCGTGGTGATCGGCAAGCGCGGCGAGGACATCGAGAAGCTGCGTAAGGAAGTCAGCGACGTGATGGGCGTTCCGGCGCACATCAACGTGTCGGAGGTCCGCAAGCCGGAGCTCGACGCGCAGCTCGTCGCCGAGTCCATCGCGCAGCAGCTCGAGCGCCGCATCATGTTCCGCCGCGCGATGAAGCGTGCGGTCGGCAACGCGATGCGCCTCGGTGCCCTCGGCATCAAGGTCAACGTCGCTGGCCGCCTCAACGGTGCGGAAATCGCCCGTTCGGAGTGGTACCGCGAAGGCCGCGTGCCGCTGCACACCCTCCGCGCCGATATCGACTACGGCTTCGCCGAGGCGAAGACCACGTACGGGATCATCGGTATCAAGTGCTGGATCTACAAGGGTGAAGTGTTCGACTTCTCCCAGGTGGGCCAGGAGAAGCAGGAAGAGAACTCGTCGCCGCGCGGCGAGCGCTCCGAGCGCGGTGATCGCGGTGATCGCAACGATCGTCGCGGCCGCGAGCAGAGGTAATCGCCATGCTGCAACCCAAGCGAACCAAATTCCGCAAGATGCACAAGGGCCGCAATGACGGCCTGAGCTGGAGCGCGAACGCCGTCAGCTTCGGCGAGTTCGGTCTGAAGGCAACTGCCCACGGCCAGCTCACCGCGCGCCAGATCGAAGCGGCGCGTCGTGCGATCAGCCGCTACGTCAAGCGCGGCGGCAAGATGTGGATCCGCGTGTTCCCCGACAAGCCGATTACCCAGAAGCCGATCGAAGTCCGAATGGGCTCGGGTAAGGGCAACGTCGAATACTGGGTCGCGCAGATCCAGCCGGGCCGCATGATCTACGAGATCGAGGGCGTCAGCGAGGAAGTCGCGCGCGAAGCGTTCCGTCTCGCCTCGGCGAAGCTCTCCGTGACCACCACTTTCGTTACCCGCACGGTGCGCTAATGGACCTCAAGGAACTCCGCACGAAGTCGGCCGACGAGCTGAATGCCCATCTGACCGAGCTGCACAAGGAGCGTTTCGCGCTCCGCATGCAGCAGGCCACCGGCCAGCTCGCCAAGAGCCACGACGTCCGCCGCGTCCGTCGCGAGATCGCTCGCACGAAGATGCTGCTGGGCCAGAACCAGAAGTAAGGACCCGCCATGACCGACAACAATACAGAGAAGGCGATTCGCACGGTCGAAGGTCGCGTCGTCAGCAACAAGATGGACAAGACCGTCACTGTGCTCATCGAGCGCCAGGTCAAGCACGCGCTGTACGGCAAGTACATCCGCCGCTCGACCAAGCTGCATGCCCACGACGCCGACAACGCGTGCAACGAGGGCGACATCGTCCGTCTGCGCGAGATCGCGCCGATGTCCAAGACCAAGAACTGGAGCGTGGTTGAGATCGTCAGCCGCGCGGCCGTGTAAGAGGAGGCTCAGACAATGATCCAGATGCAGAGCTACCTCGACGTGGCCGACAACTCCGGCGCGAAGGAAGTGATGTGCATCAAGGTGCTGGGCGGCTCGAAGCGCCGTTACGCCGGCATCGGTGACATCATCAAGGTGTCCGTCAAGGACGCCATTCCGCGCGGCAAGGTGAAGAAGGGTGACGTGTACGACGCCGTCGTCGTGCGCACCCGCAAGGGCGTCCGTCGTCCCGACGGTTCGCTGATCCGTTTCGACGGCAATGCCGCCGTGCTGCTCAACAACAAGCAGGAGCCGATCGGCACCCGCATCTTCGGACCGGTCACGCGCGAGCTGCGTACCGAGAAGTTCATGAAGATCGTGTCGCTCGCCCCTGAAGTGCTCTGAGCGGAGGAAGACTCATGAACCGTATCCGCAAGGGCGACCAGGTCGTCGTCATTACCGGCAAGGACAAGGGCAAGCAGGGCGAAGTCGTCCGCGTGCTCGGCGACAAGGTCGTCGTGTCCAACGTCAACGTGGTCAAGCGCCACACCAAGCCGAACCCGCAGGCGGGTCAGCCGGGTGGCGTGATCGAGCGCGAAGCGCCGATCCACGCGTCCAACGTGATGGTCTTCAACCCGGCGACGGGCAAGGGCGAGCGCGTTGCTTTCAAGGTGCTGGAGGATGGACGCAAGTTGCGTGTGTTCCGCTCCAGCGGTGAGGCGGTCGACGCCTGAGGAATGCAGAAATGACCACCCGTCTCGAAAAGTTCTACAAGGACGAAGTCGTCCCGCAGCTCATCCAGAAGTTCGGTTACAAGAACCCGATGGAAGTGCCGCGCCTGGTCAAGATCACGCTCAACATGGGCGTGGGTGAGGCCGCGACCAACAAGAAGATTCTGGAAAACGCCGTCGCCGACATGACGAAGATCGCGGGCCAGAAGCCGATCGTGACGAAGAGCCGCGTGTCGGTCGCTTCGTTCAAGATCCGCGACGGCTGGCCGATCGGCGCCAAGGTGACGCTGCGTCGCGCCAAGATGTTCGAGTTCCTCGATCGTCTCGTGAACATCTCGCTGCCGCGCGTCCGCGACTTCCGCGGCGTGTCGGGCAAGTCGTTCGACGGCCGTGGCAACTACAACATGGGCGTCAAGGAACAGATCATCTTCCCGGAAATCGACTTCGACCAGGTCGACGCTCTCCGCGGCATGGACATCGCGATCACCACGACCGCGAAGACCGACGCAGAAGCCAAGGCGCTGCTCGAGGCCTTCCGCTTCCCGTTCCGCAACTGATCCCACAGGACGACACACATGGCCAAGACCTCCATGGTCAACCGCGAGATCAAGCGCGCGAAGCTCGCCAAGCGCTACGGCGCCAAGCGGGAAGAGCTCAAGAAGATCATCGCCAGCACCACCGCTTCGTACGACGACAAGATGGACGCCGTCGTCAAGCTGCAGAAGCTTCCGCGTGACTCCTCGCCGAGCCGCCAGCGCAACCGCTGCGAGCTGTCGGGCCGTCCGCGCGGCGTGTATCGCAAGTTCGGCCTCGGCCGCAACATGCTCCGCAAGGCGACCATGAACGGCGACGTGCCTGGTCTGCGCAAGGCAAGCTGGTAAACTAGCCGGCTTCGCTGCGGCGGCTACGGCCGCCGCGGCTTACAACTGAAATTCGCAATCCCGCGGATATCGGTGCTTCTCATAAGGAAACTCTCATGAGCATGACTGATCCCATCGCCGACATGCTGGTCCGCATCAAGAATGCAGCGGCCGTTCGCAAGCAGTCGGTCACGATGCCGTCCTCGAAGATCAAGGTCGCCATCGCCAAGGTGCTGAAGGACGAGGGCTACATCCTCGACTACCGCACCGCCGAAGCGGGCCCGGGTAAGACCGAGCTCGAAGTCGCGCTGAAGTATTACGAAGGCCGCCCGGTGATCGAGCGCCTCGAGCGTTATTCGCGTTCGAGCCGTCGCCAGTACCGCGGCAAGTCGGAGCTGCCGAAGGTCCTCAACGGCCTCGGCGTCGCCATCATCTCCACCTCGAAGGGCATCATGACCGACTCGCAGGCGCGCCAGCAGGGCGTCGGCGGCGAAGTCCTGTGCTTCGTGGCCTAAGGGAGGAATAGACATGTCCCGAGTTGCCAAGAAGCCGATCGCCCTGCCGAAGGGTGTCGAGCTCAACGTCCAGGACGAATCGATCAGCGCCAAGGGCCCGAAGGGCACGCTGAGCGTCGCCAAGCCGGCCGCGATCCAGGTCAAGGTCGAAGACGGCACCGCCGTGTTCACGACCGAAGACGCCGCGCTGATTCCGCTCACGGGCACGCTCCGCGCCATCCTCGCCAACATGGTGAAGGGTGTCTCGGAAGGTTTCGAGCGCAAGCTCGAGCTCGTCGGCGTCGGTTACCGCGCATCGATGCAGGGCAAGGACCTCAACCTTTCGTTGGGTTTCTCGCATCCGGTCGTGTTCCCGGCGCCGGAAGGCATCACCATCGCCACGCCGTCGCAGACGGAAATCGTGGTGACGGGTGCCGACAAGCAGCGCGTCGGCGAAGTCGCCGCCAAGATCCGCGGTTTCCGTCCGCCGGAGCCCTACAAGGGCAAGGGTGTGAAGTACGCGGGCGAAGTGATCATTCGTAAGGAAGCCAAGAAGGCCTAATCCGGCCGGGCGCCGCAGTCGCGGCGCCGGACCTTTCGCCTTCAGCTTTCGAGGACAACACCATGCAGAAGAAAATCGCCCGCCTTCGTCGCGCCAAGTCGACCCGCTCGCACATCCGTGTGCTCGGCGTGCCGCGCCTGTCGGTGCTCCGCACCGGCCAGCACCTCTACGCCCAGATCTTCTCGGCCGATGGCTCCAAGGTCCTGGCCGCCGCGTCGACCGTCCAGGCCGACATCAAGGATGGCCTGAAGAACGGCAAGAACGCCGACGCGGCCGCAAAGGTCGGTCGTGCGATCGCCGAAAAGGCCAAGGCCGCCGGCATCGAAAAGATCGCGTTCGATCGTTCGGGTTACCGCTTCCACGGCCGCATCAAGGCACTCGCCGATGCTGCTCGCGAAGGTGGCCTGCAGTTCTAAGGACGGTTCGCCGTTCAACCCGCCGATGCGGTTGAGCATCGGACGTCGGCGCGGATTCCCGCGCCGTCGGTACGCCCGCGGTACATCACAACGATAAGCGGCGAAGCCGCAAGTCCTTTCAACTACCGAGATACTCAAATGGCAGAAGAGCGTCAGCAGCGCGGCCGCGATCGTGATCGCAACCGCGAAGAAATCGACGACGGCATGATCGAGAAGCTGATCGCGGTCAACCGCGTCAGCAAGACCGTCAAGGGCGGCCGCCAGTTCACCTTCACCGCGCTGACGGTGGTGGGCGACGGCAACGGCAAGGTCGGCTTCGGTTACGGCAAGGCGCGCGAAGTGCCGGTCGCGATCCAGAAGTCGATGGAACACGCGCGCAAGTCGATGGCGAACGTCGACCTGAACAACGGCACTCTGTGGCACACGGTCAAGGCCGGCCACGGCGCAGCCCGCGTGTTCATGCAGCCGGCGTCGGAAGGTACCGGCGTCATCGCCGGCGGTGCGATGCGTGCGGTCCTCGAAGCGGTGGGCGTCAAGAACGTTCTCGCCAAGGCCGTCGGTTCGCGCAATCCGATCAACCTCGTGCGCGCCACGATGCGCGGCCTGACCGACATGCGGTCGCCGTCGCAGATCGCGGCCAAGCGCGGCAAGAAGGTGGAGGACCTGGTCAATGGCTAAGAACCAGGCTGTCGAGGGCGGCACCGTCAAGGTCCGTCTGGTCAAGGGCCTCCGTGGCACGCAGGCGCGTCATCGCCTGTCGGTCCGCGCGCTGGGTCTCAACAAGCTCAACGATGTGCGTGAACTGAAGGACAGCCCGCAGGTTCGCGGTCTGATCAATCAGCTCCACTACCTCGTTCGCGTCGAGGAGTAATCGACCATGCGTCTCAACACTCTGCAGCCCGGTGAGGGCGCTCGCACCGCGCCGAAGCGCGTCGGTCGCGGTATCGGTTCCGGCCTGGGCAAGACCTGCGGTCGCGGCCACAAGGGTTCGTTCGCTCGCGCGGGCAAGGGCAAGATCAAGGCCGGCTTCGAAGGCGGTCAGATGCCCATGCAGCGTCGCCTGCCGAAGATCGGCTTCCGTTCGACGACGGCCAAGGAGTCCGCCGAGGTGCTGCTGTATGCCCTCGACGCTCTTGAAGCCGGCGAAATCACCATCACCTCGCTGAAGGAAGCGGGCCTCGTCCCGCCGAACGCGAAGAAGGTGAAGGTGGTGAAGAAGGGCGAGCTGACCAAGGCCTTCACCCTCAAGGGTGTGTCGGCTACGGCTGGCGCGAAGGCGGCCATTGAAGCCGCTGGCGGTTCGATCTCGGAGTAAGGGCCTGATGGCGCGTAGCAGCAATTCGATGGCCGGCCTCGGCGGCGGTCTCGGCAAGTTCACCGAGCTCCGCCAGCGACTTCTGTTCGTCGTCGCGGCGCTGATCGTCTACCGAATCGGCTGCTACGTACCTGTTCCGGGGGTCAATCCGGAGGCCATGGTCCAGTTCATGGAGCAGGGCCAGAACGGCAAGACCATCATCGACATGTTCAACATGTTCTCGGGCGGTGCGCTGCACCGCCTGAGCCTGTTCGCGTTGAACGTGGCGCCGTACATCTCGTCGTCGATCGTCGTCCAGCTGCTCACGCAGATCGTGCCGAGCCTGAAGGCCATCCAGAAGGAAGGCGAGTCGGGTCGACGCAAGATCAACCAGTGGTCGCGCCTCGGCACGATCCCGCTGGCCGTGTTCCAGGCGTGGGGCATCGCGACGTGGCTGCAGTCCGCGAGCGCACCGGGCGGTACGCCGGTCGTGTACGCCGGTGGCCCCGGTTTCATCATCACCGCGGTGGTCGCGCTGACCGCCGGCACGGTGTTCCTGATGTGGCTCGGTGAGCAGATCACCGAGCGTGGCATCGGCAACGGTATCTCGCTGCTCATCTTCGCGGGCATCGTGTCGCGCATCCCGGCCGAAGTGATCAACATGTTCAGCCAGATCCGCAACGGCGACATGAGTCCGCCGGCCGCGTTGATCACGGCTGCGCTGGTGCTCGGTTTCACCTACTTCGTGGTGTTCGTCGAGCGCGGCCAGCGCCGCATCACGGTGAACTACGCGCGCCGCCAGGGCGGTCGCAACGCGTACCAGAACCAGTCGTCGTTCCTCCCGCTGAAGCTCAACATGTCGGGTGTCATCCCGGCGATCTTCGCGTCGAGCATCGTGATGGTCCCGGCGACCGCGGCGACCTGGTTCAGCCAGAACAACTCGCAGTCGTGGCTGCTCAAGGTGAGCCAGATGCTGTCGCCCGGCGAGCCGCTGCACATGATTCTGTACGCGGGCCTGATCATCGGCTTCTCGTTCTTCTACACGGCGCTTGTTTTCAACTCTCAGGAAACGGCCGAGAACCTGAAGAAGTCGGGCGCCCTGATCCCGGGCATCCGTCCGGGCCGCTCGACCGCCGACTACATCGACGGCGTGCTGACGCGCCTGACGGCCGCAGGTGCCGTGTACCTGGTGCTGGTCTGCCTGCTGCCGGAAATCATGCGCACGCAGCTCGGCACCTCGTTCTACTTCGGCGGTACGTCGCTGCTGATCGTCGTGGTCGTCGTGATGGACTTCATCGCGCAGATCCAGGCGCACCTGATGTCGCACCAGTACGAAAGCCTGCTCAAGAAGGCGAACTTGCGCGGTGGCAGCCGCGGCCGTTGAGACGGCAGGCATCACGCGGGCTGCACGGTCCGCGGTTTGATGGCATAATGGCGCGCTGAGTAGCGCAAGCTGCTCCAGGCCAGGACGGCCGCTCGGTTTGAATCCCGGCCTGGACGGCGAAACGGAACACACGCGGTGCGTCGACTCTCCGGTCGGCCCCGCACATGGGCGACCCGGGCGGCAGTCCCGCGCACGGGTGGACCTTTGGCCATACGCGCGCCTGAGGAGCGCGCGGGGCCGGGCAGGGCGGTTCGCCGCGGTGCCCGGTACAGCCGAGGTCCGTCGCCGGAGCATGGGCACACTCCCCATGCCGGGTCGAAGCGGTGCGCCGCATCGGCTCCCAGCAAGCCGGGACACAACCGATTTCGTGTTTTTCTCGAGAGTTCACCGCCGGGCGCGAGCCTGGCGCATTTCAGTTTGGAGATCGCCTCATGGCGCGTATTGCAGGTGTAAACCTGCCTGCCCAGAAGCACGTCTGGGTGGGGCTGCAGAGCATCTACGGCATCGGCCGTACCCGTTCCAAGCAGGTCTGTGAGTCGGCCGGCGTCAAGCCGACGACCAAGATCCGCGACCTGTCGGAGCCTGAAGTCGAGCGCCTGCGTGGCGAGATCGGCAAGTTCGTCGTCGAAGGCGACCTGCGTCGCGAAGTCGGCATGGCGATCAAGCGCCTGATGGACCTCGGTTCCTACCGCGGCCTCCGTCACCGCCGCGGCCTGCCGCTGCGCGGTCAGCGCACCCGGACCAATGCCCGTACCCGCAAGGGTCCGCGCAAGGCCATCAAGAAGTAAGGAACCGACATGGCCAAGCCTGCCGCGAAAGCTCCGAAGAAGAAGATCAAGCGCGTCGTCACCGACGGCATCGCGCACGTCCACGCTTCGTTCAACAACACCATCATCACGATCACCGACCGCCAGGGCAACGCGCTCTCGTGGGCGACCTCGGGCGGCGCGGGTTTCCGCGGTTCGCGCAAGTCGACCCCGTTTGCTGCGCAGGTCGCCGCCGAAAAGGCCGGTCGCGCTGCGATGGACTACGGCGTCAAGGCGCTGGAAGTCCGCATCAAGGGCCCGGGTCCGGGTCGTGAGTCGGCCGTGCGTTCGCTCAACAACGTCGGCTACAAGATCCTCAACATCATCGACGTGACGCCCATCCCGCACAACGGATGCCGTCCGCCGAAGAAGCGCCGCGTCTGAGGAGGAATAAGACATGGCACGCTATATCGGTCCTACCTGTAAGCTCGCGCGCCGCGAAGGCGCCGACCTCAGCCTGAAGTCGCCGGCCCGCGCCCTCGACTCGAAGTGCAAGCTCGAGCAGAAGCCCGGCCAGCACGGCGCCACCGCCCGCAAGGGCAAGCTGTCCGACTACGCCACCCAGCTTCGCGAGAAGCAGAAGGTCAAGCGTATCTACGGTCTGCTGGAGCGTCAGTTCCGCAACTACTACAAGAAGGCGTCGAACCGGAAGGGCAACACGGGTGAAAACCTGCTGCAGCTCCTCGAGACGCGTCTCGACAACGTCATCTATCGCATGGGCTTCGCGGTCACCCGCGCTGCCGCGCGTCAGCTGGTCAGCCACCGCGGCGTCACCGTCAACGGCAAGATCGTGAATCTGCCGTCGTACCAGGTGAAGGCCGGTGACGCGATCGCGCTCGCCGAGCGCGCGCAGAAGCAGCTCCGCGTGCAGGAGGCCCTGACGGTCGCCCAGCAGATGGACCTGTCGCCGTCGTGGATCGAAGTCGACGCTAAGAAGTTCGCTGGCGTCTTCAAGTCGGTGCCGGACCGTGCGGACCTGCCGGCCGACATCAACGAAGCGCTCATCGTCGAGTTGTACTCGAAGTAATTTCATCCGGGCCGGCGTGACGACGTCGGCCCCCAGGAGAAGCCACAACATGACGGTTACCGCCAACCAGGTATTGCGCCCGCGTGGTCCCCAGATCGAACGCCTGACCGGCAATCGCGCCAAGGTCGTCATCGAGCCGCTGGAGCGCGGCTACGGTCACACCCTCGGCAATGCGCTGCGCCGCGTCCTGCTCTCGTCGATCCCCGGGTTCGCAATTACCGAGGTGGAGATCGATGGCGTGCTCCACGAGTACACCACGGTCGAAGGCCTCGAAGAGGACGTGCTGGAGGTTCTGCTGAACCTCAAGGACGTCGCCATTCGCATGCACACGGGTGACAGCGCGATGCTGTCGCTCAACAAGTCGGGCCCGGGCGTCATCACCGCTGGTGACATCCGCACCGACCACAACGTCGAGATCATCAATCCGGAACACGTTGTCGCGCACCTGACCAAGGACACCGCGCTCAACATGCGTCTGAAGATCGAGCGTGGCTACGGCTACCAGCCGGCTGCCGCGCGTCGTCGTCCGGACGAGGAGACCCGCGCTATCGGTCGCCTGATGCTGGACGCGTCGTTCTCGCCGGTCCGTCGCGTCGCGTATGCGGTGGAAGCCGCGCGCGTCGAGCAGCGCACCGACCTCGACAAGCTGGTTCTCGACATCGAAACCAACGGCACGATCGATGCCGAGGAAGCCGTCCGCACCGCGGCCGACATCCTCACCGACCAGCTGTCGGTGTTCGGCGACTTCACGCACCGCGAGCGCGGCGCGGCGAAGCCGCAGACCGGCGGCGTCGACCCGCTGCTGCTGCGTCCGATCGACGATCTCGAACTGACGGTGCGTTCCGCCAACTGCCTCAAGGCCGAGAACATCTACTACGTCGGCGACCTGATCCAGAAGACGGAAGTCGAGCTGCTCAAGACCCCGAACCTCGGCAAGAAGTCGCTGACCGAGATCAAGGAAGTCCTGGCGCAGCGCGGCCTCGCGCTCGGCATGCGTCTCGAGAACTGGCCGCCCGCCGGCATCGCGTCGCACGGGATGATGGGGTGAGGCGCGGCGGCTAGAACGCTTACGCGTTCTGCCGCGCCGAACGCCCGCGCCGCAAGCGCGGGCCGGGCGACGAAAGAACCCGCTTACTTCGTAACCCTCTCAAGCAGTACCTCGCAGCGCGGATCTTCCGCGCCGCGAAACCCGAATCCCGCCACCCGGCGGGATTCGCGCACCACCCCGACGGGCCACGAAGCCCGCGGCATTCCGGCTAGGACGGCCGGATCCGGACCAACGCAGTCCAAGCGTCAACGCCGGGATGGCGACAGCGAAATCCAGCAGTTCCAACATTCACTAGGAAACCGACGCCATGCGCCACCAGAAAGCCGGCCGCAAGTTCAGCCGCACCAGCGCCCACCGCGATGCCATGTTCACCAACATGGCCGCGTCGCTGATCAAGAACGGTCTGATCCGTACCACGCTCCCGAAGGCCAAGGAGCTCCGCCGCGTCGCCGAGCCGCTCATCACGCTCGGCAAGACCGACGGCGTCGCCAATCGCCGCCTTGCCTTCTCGCGCCTGCGCGACAAGGAAGCGGTGGGCAAGCTGTTCATCGAACTCGGCCCGCGTTACCGCGAGCGTCCGGGCGGCTACCTGCGCATCCTGAAGTGCGGCTTCCGCGCCGGCGACAACGCCCCGATGGCGTACGTCGAGCTCGTCGACCGTCCTGACGCAGCGCAGTAAGCGTTCGCTGATATTCGATCGGTGGCTCCTGCTGCCGATCACGCGAAAACCCCGGCTGATGCCGGGGTTTTTCGTTTCACCGTGTCGAATGCCGCGTTCGTGCCTCGACGGTTACAGGCGTCGCCGGCGTGCGCCGTCGCAGCGGCGAAGACGCGAGGCGATGATCCGCCGGCGACGCGTGCGGCATCGCAGAACGCGTACTCGCATCGATCGACGCTCGCCCGCACGAAACACCAAGCCCATGACCTCCTGCGCTTTGCGTCATGTGCGCGCGCCTGCGACCATGGCCGCCTCCGGGGATTCGCGTCGTCACATGGCTCTCAATCCGCTCCGCGCTTCGTTCCGCACCCAGTTCCTGCTGGGCTTCGTCGCCTGCGTCGCGCTCATGGCTTACGCGCTATACGCCGAGCACGTGCTCAAGCTCGAGCCGTGCCCGCTGTGCATCTTCCAGCGCATCGCAGTAATGGCGCTGGGTCTCGTCTTCCTCATCGGCGGGTTGGTGGCGCCCAAGCGGCCGGGCGGGCGTCGCGCGTGGGGCGGGCTGGCGTTGATTCCGGCCATCGCCGGCATCGGCGTAGCCGGCCGTCACGTCTGGATCCAGCACCTGCCGCCGGACCAGGTGCCGTCCTGCGGCCCCCCGTTCGCGTTCCTGCGTGAAACGCTGCCGTTCATCCAGCTCATCCGAAAAGTCCTGACGGGTGACGGACAATGCGCCAAGATCGAATGGACGTTCCTCGGCCAGTCGATGCCGGTGTGGACGCTGATCTGTTTCGTGGTGCTGGCGCTGTGGATCGCCTTCGCTGCGTTCCGTCGAAGGTAGAGAAGTGATGGCAACGAACGACACCAACCTGCAGGCCGTAACGCTTCCGCGCGAGTGGAGCGCGCAGTCGTGGCGTGCCCGCCCGGCGACGCAGATGCCGCAGTATCCCGACGCCGCGGAGTTCGAGTCCGCGCTCGCCGAACTGCGTCGCCTGCCGCCGCTGGTGACGTCGTGGGAAATCCTCAGCCTCAAGCAGCAACTCGCCGACGCGCAGGAAGGCAAGCGTTTCCTGCTGCAGGGCGGCGACTGCGCGGAGAGCTTCGACGAATGCTCGTCGGACGTGATCTCCAATCGCCTCAAGGTGCTGCTGCAGATGTCGCTCGTGCTCGTGCACGGCATGCGCAAGCCGGTGGTGCGTGTCGGCCGTTTCGCCGGCCAGTACGCGAAGCCGCGTTCGGCCGACATGGAGACGATCGACGGCGTCAGCCTGCCGAGCTATCGCGGCGACATCGTCAACGGTCCTGCGTTCACTGCGGAAGCGCGACGTCCCGATCCGCGCCGCATGATCAAGGCGCATGCGCGCTCGGCGATGACGATGAATTTCGTCCGCGCGCTGATCGATGGCGGCTTCGCCGACCTGCATCACCCCGAATACTGGGATCTCGGTTGGGTCGGCCATTCGCCGCTCGCCGACGAATACCGCCGCATGGTCGCCGCGATCGGTGACGCGGTGCGCTTCATGGAGACGTTGTCGGGCGCGGAGGTGCACAACCTCAATCGCGTCGACTTCTACACGTCGCACGAGGGGTTGCTGCTGCCGTACGAAGAAGCGCTGACACGGCAGGTGCCGCGCAACTGGGGCTGGTTCGACCTCAGCACGCACTTCCCGTGGATCGGCATGCGCACCGCGCAGATCGACGGCGCGCACGTCGAATTCCTGCGCGGCATCCGCAATCCGATCGCGGTGAAGATCGGGCCGTCGGTGACGCCCGACATGCTGCTCAAGCTCGTCGACGTGTTGAATCCGGAAGACGAAGCGGGCCGCCTGACCTTCATCCATCGCATGGGTGCGTCGCAGATCGCGGCGAAGCTTCCGCCGCTGCTCGATGCGATCCGTCGCGACGGTCGCCGCGTGTTGTGGGTCTGCGATCCCATGCACGGCAACACCGAGTCGACGGCGAACGGTTACAAGACACGTCGATTCGCGAACATCGCAGGCGAAGTCGAGCAGGCGTTCGACCTGCACGCGGCGGCGGGAACGCGCCTCGGTGGCGTGCATCTCGAACTCACCGGCGAGGACGTGACCGAATGCCTCGGCGGTGCGCGCGAGCTGACGGAAACGGATCTCGAGCGCGCGTATCGCAGCTGCGTCGACCCGCGTCTGAACTACGAGCAGGCGCTCGAGATTGCGATGTTGATCGTCCGCAAGCAGACGCAGATCAGCGCGCCGCTGTAACGCGCGAGCGACGAGCCGCCGGCAACGTGTCGCGCAGCACGCGGGTGCTGCGTGACCTCTCTGACACGTACTGCGGCAGCCTTCAGTGCGACGCGAGCCCCATGTCGTCGATCGTCGGCATGAACTTCGGTGGCGTGCGTGCATGCGTCGCCTGTTCGAACGAATACGCGAGTTCGATCAGGCGCGGCTCGCTCCACTTCTTGCCGAGGAAGACGAGCCCGAGCGGCAGGCCGTGGGCATCGCCCATCGGCACCGTGATGCTCGGATAGCCCGCGACTGCCGCCGCACCGTAGCCGGCGCCGCTGAAGTGATCGCCGAGCACCGTGTCGATGCGCCAGGATGGGCCGGTCGACGGCGCGACCAATGCGTCGAGCTTCTGGCGCTTCAATGCCGCATCGATGCCCTCCGGGCCGGCCAGGCGTCGCGCAGTGTCGCGTGCGGTCTTGTACTTCGGCGACGACAACGGCGGCGCCTTCAACGCCTGCTCGAAGAGTTCCTGTCCGAAGTAGGGCATCTCCTGCGCTTCGTGCGTGCGATTGAATTCGACGATCTCGCTGAGCTTGCGCACCGGTGCGCCGCTGTTGGCGAGATACGACTCGAGGCCCGGGCGGAACTCGGCGAGCAGCACCGTGTTCTCCGCGTCGTCCCACTTGCCGGCGGTCGGAATCGTGGTTTCGACGACGGTCGCGCCCGCAGCCTTCAATGCGTCGATCGCGCGATCGAACGCGGCGTCGACATCCGGGTGATAGCCGGCGCTCTTTCGCAGCACGCCGATGCGCGCGCCCTTGAGTGCGTCGGACTTGAGGTGCGTGGTGTAGTCGACGCGCTTGGGGCGCGACTTTCCGCCGTACGCCGGATCCTTGGAATCGGAGGCCGCGATCGCGGTGAGCACGGCCGCCGCGTCGGCGACGGTGCGCGTCATCGGGCCGGCGGTGTCCTGGCTCGCGGAGATCGGCACGATGCCGCGGCGACTTACGAGCCCGACCGTGGGCTTGAGGCCGACGACGCCGACGACCGATGCGGGGCAGATGATGCTGCCGTCGGTCTCCGTGCCGATCGCGGCGGCCGCCAGGTTCGCCGACACCGCGGTGCCGCTGCCCGAACTCGAACCGCACGGGTTGCGATCGAGCGCGTAGGGGCTGCGCGTCTGGCCGCCGGCGCCGCTCCAGCCGGAGATCGAGCGCGTCGAGCGGAAGTTCGCCCACTCGCTGAGGTTGGTCTTGCCGAGGATCACGGCGCCGGCTTCCCGCAGGCGCGTCACGAGGAACGCGTCGCGTTCGGGCCGGTGGTCGGCCAAGGCGAGCGAGCCGGCCGTGGTCGCCATCGGCGTCGCGTCGAGGTTGTCCTTCAGCAGCACGGGAATGCCATGCAGCGGGCCACGCACGTGGCCGTTGCGACGCTCCGCGTCGAGCGCGTCCGCCTCGCGCAATGCATCGGGATTCAGCGACAGCACGGCGTTGAGCCGCGGGCCGCCGTCGTCGAGCGCGGTGATGCGATCGAGGTAGGCCTGCGTCAGCGAATGGCTGCTGAGCTGGCCTTCGGCCATGCGCGCCTGCAGTGTCGCGATGTCCGATTCTTCGTAGGGGAAACTGAAGCTCGTCGCGGCCGGCGCCGTGACGGTCATGGTTGGCCCACTGCCGGTATCGGCCGTGTCGGCGGTCGGTTTCGTCGCACAGCCGGTCGCGGCCAGCGCGACGAAGAGGGCGAGCGGGGCGCAGCGCATGACGCATCTCCATTTAGGGACGCGTCAGCATCCGACGATGCGGTCAGCTCGGCAAGCGGGCTCGTCGGCGGAACAGATCGCGCGCCAGGACGTAGACGATGACGACGTTGACGACGAGCACGGTGATCGTCACCCAGGTCGGATGGCGCGACAGCGCAAACACGTCGGCGGGCAGATAGATCGCCGCGGCAATGCAGCCCAGCCACGACGCCCACGCCTTGTCGCGCCAGAGGCCCCACGCGTCGACCGCGTGCAACAGGCCATAGGCGGCGGCGAGTGCCGCGGTCGCGTGCACGGTGCCCGGGCTAATCGCGTTGGCAAGCGATGCGAGCGGGCCGTCCGTCGAACTCAGTTCGAAATGACGGATCAGCGCATGCACCGCGTTGCGCAGGGGCAGCGGCCCGAGGATTTCGAGCCCGCTCGCCGCCAACAGCGCGAGCAGGCCCTTGATCGCTTCAACCATCGCGATCGCGCGCAACCCGGGATGGGCGCGCGGATTCGCGTCGTACGGGCGGGGGTGGTCCGTCACCGGCGCGAGTCTAGCGCGTCAGCCGCGACGCGATGCCGTCTTGCGCTCGCTCTCCGTCAGCAGCTTCTTGCGCAGGCGGATTTCCTTCGGTGTGATTTCGACCAGCTCGTCGTCGTCGATGAAATCCAGCGCCTGTTCGAGCGTGAACTTCGTGGCCGGCGTCAGCTGAATCGCGTCGTCCTTGCCCGAGGCGCGCATGTTCGTCAGCGGCTTCGTCTTGATCGCGTTGACGGTGAGGTCGTTGTCCTTGCTGTGGATGCCGATCAGCTGGCCTTCGTACACCTGGTCGCCTTCGGCCGCGAACAGCTTGCCGCGCTCCTGCAGCGGGCCGAGCGAGTACGCCGGCGTCGCACCGGCGGCGTTCGCGATCATCACGCCGTTGAGGCGCTTGGCGATCGGGCCGGTCTCCTTCGGGCCGTAATGGTCGAAGACGTGGAACAGCAGGCCCGAGCCCTGGGTGAGCGTCTTGAACTCGTTCTGGAAACCGATCAGGCCGCGCGCCGGGATCATGTAATCAAGGCGCACGCGACCCTTGCCGTCGGGCTCCATGTTCTTGAGCTGGCCCTTGCGGATGCCGAGCTTCTCCATGACGCCGCCCTGGTGCTGCTCTTCGACGTCCACCACCAGCTGCTCGATCGGCTCCATGAGCTGGCCGTCGATCTCCTTGATGATGACTTCGGGACGCGACACGGCGAGTTCGAAACCTTCGCGACGCATGTTCTCGATCAGCACCGACAGGTGCAGCTCGCCGCGACCCGACACGAGGAACTTGTCGGCGTCTTCGAGCTGCTCGACCTTGAGCGCCACGTTGTGCACGGTCTCGCGCTCGAGGCGGTCCTTGATCTGGCGGCTGGTGAGGAACTTGCCGCCCGACAGATCCTTGCTGCCGGCGAACGGCGAGTTGTTGACCTGGAAGGTCATCGAGATCGTCGGCTCGTCGACGGTCAGCGGCGGCAGCGCTTCGGGGTTGTCGAGCGCGCAGACGGTGTCGGAAATGGTGAGGTCGGCGATGCCGGAAATCGCGACGATGTCGCCGGCTTCCGCGCTGTCCTGCTCGATGCGCTCGAGGCCCATGAAGCCGAGCACCTGCAGCACCTTGCCCTGGCGCTTCTTGCCGTGGCGGTCGATGACGGCGACCGGCATGTTCTTCTTCAGCGTGCCGCGCTGGATGCGGCCGATGCCGATGACGCCGACGAAGTTGTTGTAGTCCAGCTGGCTGATGCGCATCTGGAACGGGCCGTCCGGATCGACGTCCGGCTTCGGCGCGTGGCGCATGATCGCTTCATAGAGCGGGGTCATGTCGCCGTCGCGCACGCTGTCTTCGAGGCTCGCGAAGCCGTGCAACGCGGAGGTGTAGACGATCGGGAAGTCGAGCTGCTCGTTGGTCGCGCCGAGCTTGTCGAACAGGTCGAACACCTGGTCGATCACCCAGTCCGGACGCGCGCCCGGGCGGTCGATCTTGTTCACCACGACGATCGGCTTGAAGCCCATCGCGAATGCCTTCTGCGTGACGAAGCGCGTCTGCGGCATCGGGCCGTCCATCGCATCGACGAGGATCAGCACCGTGTCGACCATCGACAGCACGCGCTCGACTTCACCGCCGAAGTCGGCGTGTCCGGGCGTGTCGACGATGTTGATGCGATTGCCGTTCCAGGTAATCGCGGTGTTCTTGGCCAGGATGGTGATGCCGCGTTCCTTTTCCTGGTCGTTGCTGTCCATCACCCGCTCGGCGAGCACGGTGCGCTCGTTGAGCGTGCCGGACTGCTTGAGAAGGCAATCGACGAGAGTGGTTTTGCCATGGTCGACGTGGGCGACGATGGCGATGTTGCGCAGGCGTTCGATGGACATGCGAAGAGACGCCGTAAGGCGCAAGCGAAGTAGGGAAGCCGGCTATTATAGCCGTCGAGCCGCCGCGGACGCCCGCCATGTCTGAACAGCCGTCCGTACTGCCGTTTCCCGCGGGGTTGATCGCGGTCGACGCCGCGGGCGCGCTATGCGTACTGGCCGGCCTGCTGGTCCGCACCGGTGCGATCTTCGCGCCGGGGCTTCCGCCGGGCACCGACCTGCTGCTTTTTGCGCTCGGGGGCCTTGCAATGCTCGGCACCGCCATCCAGATCATGCGATTCGTCCGCACGGCGAACGCCTCGAAATCCGTCCGTTAATCCTCCCCCAGGAGTTTCCATGTCCCTCGTCGCCCATTTCGACACCGACCGCGGCCCGATCCGCGTCGAACTCGCCGCCGACAAGGCGCCGCTCACGGTCGCCAACTTCGTGAACCTCGCCAAGCGCGGCTTCTACGACGGCCTGTCGTTCCACCGCGTCATCAACGACTTCATGGTCCAGGGCGGCTGCCCCAAGGGCACCGGCACCGGCGGCCCGGGCTACAAGTTCGAGGACGAGGCGCGCAACGGGCTGTCGCACGAGCGCGGCGTGCTGTCGATGGCGAACGCCGGCCCGAATACCAACGGCAGCCAGTTCTTCATCACCCACGTGCCGTGCCCGTGGCTGGACGGCAAGCACACCGTGTTCGGCAAGGTGCTGGAAGGCCAGGAGATCGTCGACTCGGTGAAGCAGGGCGACATCATCCGCTCGGTCAAGATCGAGGGTGACACCGACGCCGTGCTCGCCGCCAAGGCCGACCGCGTGGCCGAGTGGAACAAGACGCTCGACGCGAACGCCCGCCCGTAAGCGATGCGTTCTACGCGACGCCCGCCCTGACCCGGCGGGCGTCGTTGCGTCCGGGCCGGCCGCCGCGGCGCGATAGTTTCACGTGATACCATTTCGGCCCTGTTCCGGCCCCTGCGCCGTTGCGCCTCGGCCGGCCTCCACCGCCGTATTTTTCGAGGTTCCGCGATGCCCCGTCTCGCCTCGCGCATCGGTCGCGCCAAGCCCTCGGCGATCATGCAGGTCGCCGAAAAGGCCAAGCGTCTCAAGGCCGAAGGCCGCGACATCATCAGCTTCTCGATCGGCGTCCCGAACTTCCTTCCCGGCCCGCACGTGTACGAAGCCGCGGCCAACGCGCTCACGCACGACAGCGGCCAGTACGGCAGCAACCGCGGCGCCGACGCGCTGATCGATGCGTTCGTTGCGCACATGGGCGAGATCGGCCTGACCGGTTACACGCGCGCCAACTGCGCGGCCGGCATCGGCGCCAAGCACGTCATCTACAACCTCGCCGAAGCGCTGCTCGACGAAGGCGACACGATCGCCTTCCCGACGCCGTACTGGACGAGCTACGTCGACATCGCCGAGATCGTCAACGCGAAGATCGACCTGCTGCCGTGCCCGCCCGAGCAGAACTACAAGTTGACCCCGGCGCAGCTCGATGCGGCGCTCGCGAAGAAGCCGCGCGTGTTCCTCTTCAACAATCCTTCGAATCCGACCGGTATGGTCTATTCGAAGGACGAGATCAACGCGCTCGCCGACGTGCTGGTGAAGTACCCCGATACGTGGGTCATCACCGACGACATCTACAACCGCATGGTGTTCGACGGCATCGGCTATCACAACTTCGTGCATGCGCGCCCCGAACTGCGCGAGCGCGTGATCTTCATCGACTCGCTGTCGAAGACCTACGGCATGCCGGGTTGGCGCGTCGGCTTCATGGCCGGCCCCGAAACCATCGCGCAGGCGGTGGTGACGATGAATTCGAACCACATCACCAACCTGCCGGAAGTGACCACGGCGGCGGCCATCGCCGCGCTCACCGGTCCGCAGGACGTGCCGCGCCAGAAGAACGTCGAGTTCCAGGCCAAGCGCGACCAGGTCATGGCGGTGATGGACAGCATCCCCGGCGTAAAGTGCCCGCGTCCGCAGGGCGCGTTCTACGCGTTCCCGGACATCAGCGCCGCGTTCGGCAGGACGCATGGCCCGACCGGCCTTGCGATCGGCAACGACGTCGACTTCTGCAACGCGCTGCTCGAAGCCAAGGGCGTGGCCTGCGTGCCGGGCTCGGCGTTCGGCGAGCCGCGCGCGCTGCGCATCAGCTACACCTGCCCGACGCCGCAACTGCAGCCGGGTCTCGAGCGCTTCCGCGAATTCTTCGCCGAGCTCGTCTGATCGATGGACGCGGAAGCGCTCAGCTCCGCGTCCAAGCCGTCCGGCAAACAGGGCGGCATCCAGGAAGATTCGTCCGACAACCCCACGCTTGATCCACGGAGTTCGTACATGAAGACCCCCGTCCGCGTCGCCGTCACCGGTGCAGCCGGCCAGATCGGTTACTCGCTGCTGTTCCGCATCGCCAGTGGCGAAATGCTCGGCAAGGATCAGCCGGTGATCCTGCAGATGCTCGAGCTGCCGATGGAGAAGGCGCAGGCCGCGCTCAAGGGCGTGATGATGGAGCTCGAGGACTGCGCGTTCCCGCTGCTCGCCGGCATGGTCGGGACGGACGATCCGGAAGTCGCGTTCAAGGATGCCGACATTGCGCTGCTCGTCGGTGCGCGTCCGCGTGGCCCGGGCATGGAGCGCAAGGATCTTCTGCTCGAGAACGCGAAGATCTTCACCGCGCAGGGCGCGGCGTTGAACAAGGTCGCCTCGCGCAACGTGAAGGTGCTGGTGGTCGGCAACCCGGCGAACACGAATGCCTACATCGCCATGAAGTCGGCGCCGGACCTGCCGGCGAAGAACTTCACCGCGATGCTGCGCCTGGACCACAACCGCGCGCTGTCGCAGCTCGCGAACAAGGCGGGCGTGGCGGTCGGCGACATCGACAAGCTGGTCGTGTGGGGCAACCACTCGCCGACGATGTATCCGGACTACCGCTTCGCGACGGTCAACGGCAAGTCGCTGAAGGACATGATCAACGACGCCGACTGGAACGCGAACGAGTTCATCCCGAAGGTCGGCAAGCGCGGCGCGGCGATCATCGAAGCGCGCGGCCTGTCGTCGGCGGCGTCGGCGGCCAATGCGGCCATCGACCACATCCACGACTGGGTGCTCGGCAGCAACGGCAAGTGGGTGACGATGGGCGTGCCGTCGGACGGCAGCTACGGCATTCCGGAAGGCGTGATGTACGGCGTGCCGGTGACGACTGCCAACGGCGAATACACCCGCGTGACCGACCTGCCGATCGACGACTTCAGCCGCGCCGCGATGGACAAGACGCTGGCCGAGCTCGAGGAAGAGCGTCAGGGCGTCGCGCACCTGCTGTAACGCGTAACGCATACGACGAAGGCGGCCTCGGTCGCCTTCGTCGCTTTGGTGGTCCGGCGATGCGTGAGCTCGCCATCGCCCGCACACATCGCGGGCCGCATTCGATGAGGTCGCAATGACGCAACAGTCCGCCGGCGCGCGCGTTCGCGCCGCACTCTCCGAGGAAACCCCGCTGCAGGTGATGGGCGCCATCACCGCCTACGCCGGCCTCATGGCCAAGCGCACGGGATACAAGGCGCTGTATCTCTCCGGGGGCGGCGTCGCCGCGAATTCGCTGGGCATGCCGGACCTCGGCATCTCGACGATGGAGGACGTGCTGACCGACGCACGCCGCATCGTCGACGCGACGCAGATGCCGCTGCTGGTCGACATCGACACCGGCTGGGGCGGCGCGTTCAACATCGCGCGCACCATCCGCAACTTCGAGCGCGTCGGCGTGGCCGCCGTGCACATGGAAGACCAGGTCGGGCAGAAGCGCTGCGGGCATCGCCCGGGCAAGGAGGTGGTGTCGACGCAGGAAATGGTCGACCGCGTGAAGTCGGCCGTCGATGGCCGCACCGATTCGTCGTTCGTGATCATGGCGCGCACCGACGCGGCCGCGGTCGAAGGCGTGGATTCGGCCATCGAGCGCGCGCAGGCCTATGTCGAGGCCGGCGCCGACATGATCTTTCCCGAAGCGATGAACTCGCTCGACGACTACCGCAAGTTCAAGGCGGCGGTGAAGGTGCCGATCCTCGCGAACCTCACCGAGTTCGGCTCCACGCCGTTCTTTACGACCGACGAGCTGCGCGATGCCGGCGTCGACATCGCGCTGTACTGCTGCGGTGCGTACCGCGCGATGAACAAGGCCGCGCTGAACTTCTACGAGACCGTGCGTCGCGAAGGCACGCAGAAGAACATCGTCGACACCCTGCAGACGCGCGCCGAGCTCTACGACTTCCTCGGCTACCACGCCTACGAGGACAAGCTCGACGAGCTCTTCGCGTCGTCGAAGAACGACTGACCCGTCGCGACCGATCGAACGGTCGCGTCATCCACTTCCGCGTCGCGGAAGTCGCAACGAGAGGAACACCATGAGCGAGCAAGTGCTCCCGAAGGCCAAGAAGTCCGTCGCGCTGTCCGGTACCGCGGCGGGCAACACCGCGCTGTGCACGGTCGGCCGCAGCGGCAACGATCTGCATTACCGCGGTTACGACATCCATGACCTCGCGACGAAGTCGACGTTCGAGGAAGTCGCGCACCTGCTGGTGCACGGCGCGCTGCCGACCGTGTCGCAGCTGAAAGCCTACAAGGCGAAGCTCAAGCGCCTGCGCGGACTTCCGTCGATCGTGCAGGAGGCACTGGAGCTGGTGCCCGCGAACGCGCACCCGATGGACGTGCTGCGCACTGGCTGCTCCGTCCTCGGCACCGTGCTGCCGGAGCGCGAGGGCCATCCGGCGTCGGAAGCGCGCGACATCGCCGACAAGCTCATCGCGAGCTTCGGCTCGATGCTGCTGTACTGGTGGCACTTCACGCGCAACGGCAACCGCATCGAGACGCTGACCGACGACGACTCCGTCGCCGCGCACTTCCTGCACCTGCTGCATGGCGAAGCGCCGTCGCAGCTGCACGCCGACTCGCTCGACAAGTCGCTGATCCTCTACGCCGAGCACGAGTTCAACGCGTCGACGTTCACCGCGCGCGTCATCGCCGGCACGGGTTCGGATCTGCACTCGTGCATCACCGGCGCGATCGGCGCGCTCCGCGGCCCGAAGCACGGCGGCGCGAACGAAGTCGCGATGGACATCATCAGCCGCTACGCGACGCCGGACGAGGCCGAAGCCGACATCCGCGCGCGCATGGAGCGCAAGGAGATCGTCATCGGCTTCGGCCACCCGGTGTACACGATCGGCGATCCGCGCAATCCCATCATCAAGGAGATCTCGCGCAAGCTCTGCGCGGACGGCGGCAACATGACGCTGTTCGACGTGTCCGAGCGCATCGAGAACCTGATGATGGACACCAAGAAGATGTTCCCGAACCTCGACTGGTACAGCGCGTCGGCCTATCACATGATGGGCATCCCGACGCCGATGTTCACGCCGCTGTTCGTGATCGCGCGCACCACCGGCTGGAGTGCGCACGTCATCGAGCAGCGCGAGGACGGCAAGATCATCCGCCCGAGTGCGAACTACATCGGTCCGGAAGATCGCGAGTACGTGGCGATCGACAAGCGCTGATCGATGGAGGCGGGCGCGCCCTACGCCATTCACGCGCTCGCCATCGGGGCGGCGGTCGTCGCGATCGTCGCCACCGTCTCGCTCAATTTCGTCGGCATGAAGTGGTTGGGCGGCCTGTACAACCGGCACCGCGAGCGCATCGGCGGGCCGGTCGGGCATCACTCGATGCTGTGGATGGTGTTCGGGCTGCTCGCCCTGCACGTGGTGTCGATGCTGGTGTTCGGGCTCGGCTTCTGGGCGTTGTTGCATGTGCCCGACGCCGGCAGCATCGATGGCGCGCACCACGCCGGGATGTTCGACGCGTTCTACCTGTCGTCGATGACGTATGCGACGGTCGGCTTCGGCGACCTGGTGCCGAAAGGCCCGATCCGCTGGCTTGCCGGCGCCGAGGCACTTGTCGGGCTCATGATGATCGCGTGGTCCGCGTCGTTCGCATTCCTCGAGATGTCTCGCCACTGGCGCGACGACCTGCGCTGAGACGTGGCGATCGGTAGTGCGCGTCTGGACGCTGGGCAGGCGCGATGCGGCTTCTCGTCGACGCCTATCTCGGTCCGGCGTGCTCGGGTGCGCATCGTCTGGGCAACGACGAGGGAGGGCTCAGAGCAGCCGTGTCCCTAACGGAACCGGTCGATCGGGAACGCACAGCGCGACGTCGCCGCGCTCGTCGTGGAAGCCGGTGACCAGGCACTCGGACATCAGCGGCCCGATCTGCTTGGCGGGAAAATTCACCACCGCGACCACGAGGCGCCCAACCAGCTCGTCGGGCCGGTAGTGCGCGGTGATCTGCGCGCTCGACTTCCTGACGCCGATTTCGCTGCCGAAGTCGACATGGAGGATGTAGGCGGGCTTCCGCGCCTGCGCGAAGACCTCGGCGCTCGCGATGCGGCCCACGCGCAGTTCGATCTTCAGGAAGTCGTCAAAGCTGATCGTTTCCATCGCATGGCCCATTGCGCAGGCGTCCAGAGGGAAACGTGACGGCGTGCGGGCCGTCACGTCCGGCGCATCAGCTCAGGCCTTCGGCCTTGAGCGCGGCCTGCGCGCCGGCATCCGCCTCCATGCGGCGCACGAACGCGGCGAGGTTGTCGAAGCCCGACAGATCCACGCCCGTCTTCGACGCCCAACGCAGCGTGATGTAGAGGTACGGGTCGGCGTAGCTGCGGAAGCCCGCGATCCACTGGCGACCTTCGAGCTGCGCTTCGGCACGCGCATACATGCCGCGCAGGCGCGCACGGGCGGTCGCGCGTAGCGCGTCGAACTGCGATTCGTCGGCGATGAAGCGGCCCGGTCCGAACAGCGGATGGAACGCCGGATGCAGGTCGGCGTTGCAGTACGCCAGCCAGCGGTTGGCTTCCGCACGTTCGCGCGGGCTGCCGTCGCCACCCAGGCCCGACGCCGGGTACATGTCGGCGATGTAGCCGACGATCGCCGCGTTCTGCGTCAGCACGAAGTCGCCGTCCTCGAGGGCCGGCACGGCGCCGACCGGATTGATCGCGAGATAGGCCGGCGACTTCATCTCCTCGGCGGTCAGCACCTGCACGCTGAAGGGCGCGCCGGACCAGTGCAGCGAGATGTGGCACGCGGTCGAGCACGCGCCTGGCTTCGTATAGAGCTTCATGGGGACTCCGTCGGGACGAAAGGCGCGACTATCCCGCCATGCGGCGCCTTACGGCGACGCGATGGATGCAATGGACGGTTCCGTCCGTGGCGTCACGAGCGCTCAGAGCGCAGCGGCAACCCGGCTGCCCTGTGCGATCGCACGCTTCGCATCCAGTTCCGCGGCCACGTCCGCGCCGCCGATGACCTGTACATCGCGGCCCGCCGCGCGCAGCGGCGCCTCGAGCGGATTGTTCGAGAGCTGGCCCGCGCAGACGACCACGTTGTCGACCTCGAGCGTGCGCGGCTGGCCATCCACCGTGACGTGGAAGCCGGCATCGTCGAAGCGCACGTACTGCACGCCGCCGAATGCCTGGACGTCGCGTGCCTTCAGGCTCGCGCGATGGATCCAGCCCGTCGTCTTGCCGAGCCGCGCACCCGGCTTGCCGGCAGTGCGCTGCAGCAACCAGATCGTGCGTGCGACCGGCGGCTTCTCGGGTTTCCGCAGGCCACCGGGCACGTCGGTGTAGTCGACATCGACGCCCCATTCGCGGCGCCACGCGTTCACGTCGACCGACGGCGACACGCCTTCATGCGCGAGGAATTCGGCGACGTCGAACCCGATGCCGCCCGCGCCGACGATGGCGACGCGCGGGCCGACGGCAACGCGTCCGGCGAGCACATCGTCGTAGCGCAGCACGCGCGGATCGTCGTGCCCCGGGAATTCCACGGGGCGGGGCACCACACCGGTGGCGAGCACGACGCGGTCGAAGCCGGCGAGGGCGGTGTCGTCGACGCGCGCCGACAGACGCAACTCGACGCAATCCAGTTCGAGGCGTCGACGGTAGTAGCGGATCGTCTCGTCGAACTCTTCCTTGCCCGGAATTCGCCGCGCAAGGTTGAACTGGCCGCCGATGTCGTCCGCCGCTTCGAACAGCGTGACGCGGTGGCCGCGCTGTGCGGCGACGGTCGCGCACGCAAGACCCGCGACGCCCGCACCGACGATGGCGACCCGCTTCGGCGTCGATGCCGGCGCATAGACGAGCTCGGTTTCGTAACACGCGCGTGGATTCACCAGACACGTCGCGCGCTTGTTCTCGAACACGTGGTCGAGGCAGGCCTGGTTGCAGGCGATGCAGGTGTTGATCTCGTCGACGCGCCCGTCGCGCGTTTTCGCGACCCACTGCGGATCGGCGAGCAGCGGTCGCGCCATCGACACCATGTCGGCTGCGCCGCTCGCGAGCACGCGCTCGGCGACCTCGGGCATGTTGATGCGGTTCGTCGCGACGAGCGGCACGCGCACGTGCGGTTTCAGCCGCGCAGTGACGTCGACGAACGCGGCGCGCGGGACGGACGTTGCGATGGTCGGTACGCGCGCTTCGTGCCAGCCGATGCCGGTGTTGATGATCGTCGCGCCTGCGGCTTCGATCGCCTGCGCCTGTTGCACGACGTCATCCCAGGCGAGGCCGCCGTCGACGAGGTCGAGCATGGACAGGCGATAGATGATGATGAAATCGCGCCCACAGGCCTCGCGGATGCGTCGCACGATCTCGATCGCGAAACGCATGCGTTTCGCCGCATCGCCGCCCCACGCGTCGCTGCGCTTGTTCGTGCGCGGCGCGGTGAACTGGTTGAGCAGATAGCCTTCCGAACCCATCACTTCGACGCCGTCGTAGCCGGCGTCGCGCGCGAGCTTCGCGCTGCGCACGAACGCGCGGATCTGGCGCTCGACGCCGGAAGCCGACAGCGCCTTCGGCGAGAACGGATTGATCGGCGCCTTGATCGCGCTCGGCGCAACCTGCAGCGGGTGATAGCCGTACCGTCCGGCATGCAGGATCTGCATGCAGATGCGGCCGCCGTTCGCATGCACGGCAGATGTGACCTGCCGATGGCGTCGCACCTGCCACTGCATCGACAGCGTGCCCGACATCGGCTTCAGCCAGCCGCGCACGTTCGGCGCGAAACCGCCCGTCACCATCAGCCCGACGCCGCCTTCTGCGCGCTCGGCGAAATACGCGGCGAGCTTCGGGAAATCGCGCGCGTGGTCTTCGAGGCCCGTGTGCATCGACCCCATGAGCACGCGGTTGCGAAGCGTCACGAAGCCGAGGTCGAGCGGGGCGAACAGATGGGGAAAGCGCAGATGCGGCGCGGTCGTCATGCGTGGATACGCGTGCGTACGGTGCGCGCACGATGCCGGGAAACCTTGTGCGCGGCAAGCCGGCCGGGATTCGACGTGGCGAGTCGCCGAAAGCCGTACGTCGGATTGCCCGATCGGGCATCGGGCTGGCGATGGACTCCGCGGCCGTCGCCCACGCCTGCGCCACAGCACTGGAAACAAGCGGATTAATGAAAACGCACTGGAAAATGCGTTTCCGGGAACTTCGGAAATTGTTAGGTGGCAGTTAACAGCACCTTCACAGCGCCGCTTCTAGGCTCCGCGCCGATGGCTTTGTTCAGTTAGCCGTCTCGCACGGTCGGAACACGCTGACGCGGATTCCCCCTCTCCCGATTCCCCAAGGAGCTCGTACAAGATGAACAAGAAACTCCTCTGCGCCGCCCTTCTCGGTGGTTTGTCGCTGGCGCAGGCCGCTCAGGCCCAGACCTTCGACGACCGCTGGTACATCACCGGCTCCGCCGGCTTCAACCTGCAGGACAACGATCGCGGCACGCGCAACGCGCCGTTCGCGGCCATCGGCTTCGGCAAGATGTGGAACCCGAACTGGTCGTTCGACATCGAAGCGAACTACCAGAACCCGAAGGTCGACTACAACCAGGACCTGTGGTGGAGCCAGTACGGCGTGTCGTTCGACGTGCGTCGCCACTTCATCCAGGAAGGCCGCGCGTGGAACCCGTACGTCGTGATGGGTCTCGGCTGGCAGAAGTCGGAAGAGGAGTTCGATCCGTCCAACCCGCTGATCCCGGCCCGCTTCGAGCGCAACGGTGCGCCGAGCCAGCGTGAGGACAGCCACGTCGCCGGAAAGCTCGGCATCGGTGCGCAGGGTGACGTCGGTCGCGTCAAGATCCGCACCGAACTCGCCGTGCGCCTCGACGCCGATAACGACAGCGTTGGCGCGCTGCTATCCGACGACGATCATGACGACGGCGCCGACTGGTTCCACGACGTCCTCGCGTCGGTCGGCGTGGTGATTCCGCTGGGCCCGCCGCCGGCGGCTCCGGTCGCCCCGGCTCCGGTTCCGACCTGCGCCGACAAGGACGACGACGGCGACGGCGTGAACAACTGCGACGACAAGTGCCCGGGTTCGCAGGCCGGTCAGGCTGTCGGTCCGGACGGTTGCCCGGTGCCGCTGACGATCGACCTGAAGGGCGTGAACTTCGACTTCGACAAGTCGACGCTGCGTCCGGACGCGATCGCGATCCTCGACGAGGCGGTCTCGATCCTCGGCCGTTACCCGGCGCTGCGCGTCGAAGTCGCCGGTCACACCGACCTGTGCGGCACCGATGCGTACAACCAGTCGCTGTCGGAGCGCCGCGCCCGTGCGGTGTACGACTACCTGACCGGTCACGGCATCGACGCGTCGCGTCTGGCCGGCCCGAACGGCTACGGCGAGAGCCGTCCGCTCGAGAACACGCCGCAGACGCTGCCGGCGTGCAAGAACGAGCGTAACCGTCGTACCGAGCTGAACGTGCAGAACCAGTAAGTCCGGTTCGCACCTGCTGTACCCCGAAGCCCGGCCTTGCGCCGGGCTTCTTCTAAGCGGCCGCCGGTCGGCACTGTCGTTCAGGGATGTTAAAAAATCCTAGCGATCGTGCAATGATTCAGCTCGGCCTGTTCAGGAGCGTCAAGGCCTGGCTGCCGTTTCCGACCCCAATTTGGAGTTGCACCATGAAGATCCGCATGCTGAGCACCGCCCTGCTCGCCGGCCTGGCCTTTGCGCAGGTCGCGCAGGCGCAGGCGTTCGATGACCGCTGGTACCTGTCCGGCGACGTTGGTTTCAACATCCAGGACAACGACCGCGGCACCCGTAACGCGCCGTTCGGCGCCATTGGCATCGGCAAGCCCATCAATCCGAACTGGTCGTTCGAAACCCAGCTGAACTACCAGAACCCGCGCTTCGACGCGAACCAGGATCTCTGGTGGAGCCAGTACGGCATTTCGTTCGACGTCCGCCGCCATTTCCGTGCGGAAGGCCGTTCGTGGGACCCGTACCTGCTGTTCGGCGCCGGCTACCAGCGCTCGGAAGAAGAGTTCGACGCGTTCCCGAGCCCGAATTCGCCGGGCCAGCGTAAGGACGGCAACCTCGCGCTCAAGTTCGGCGGTGGTATCGAAGGCGATGCCGGCCCGGTCCGCATCCGCACCGAACTCGCCTACCGCGCCGACCTCGACGACCAGAGCCACGCGGCTCCGGACAAGAGCGGCTTCGGTGACCTGCTGGCTTCGGTCGGCGTGATCATCCCGCTTGGCGCCGCCGCGGCTCCGCCGGTCGCTCCGCCCCCGGCCGTGACCTGCGCCGACAAGGACGACGACGGCGACGGCGTGAACAACTGCGACGACAAGTGCCCGGGGTCGCAGGCCGGTCAGGCTGTCGGTCCGGACGGTTGCCCGGTGCCGCTGACGATCGACCTGAAGGGCGTGAACTTCGACTTCGACAAGTCGACGC
>NZ_SELT01000031.1 GCF_004361065.1 Cognatilysobacter terrigena
GAGAAGTCGGTGCTGCACGTGATGGACCTCAAAAGCGGCGAAGTGCGCCCGGTGTGGGACGGCCTCTCGCATGACCAGCAGGAAGCCTGGGCGATCTTCGGCCCGTACACCGACTTCGACTGGACGCCGGATTCGAAGAACGTCGTGATCTGGGCGCAGGGCAAGCTGTGGCGCGTCGACATGGCGAGCGGCAACGCGAGCAACATTCCGTTCACCGCCGACATCGAGCAGACCGTCGCCGAACCGCTGCGCTTCACGCACGACATTGAGACGGGCACGTTCACGCCCAAGATGATCCGTGACGTCGCGACGAGTGCGGACGGTCGCACGCTGATCTTCAATGCCGTCGGCCAGTTGTGGCGCAAGACGCTGCCGAACGGCACGCCCGAACGCCTGACCAGCAACACCGGCGTCTACGAGTACCAGCCGAGCTTCAGCGCGAACGGCAGCAAGTTGCTTTACACCACGTGGTCGGACGAAGGCCTGTCGGCGATCTGGCTGCGCGATGCGAACGGCACGGGCGCAGGTCGCAAGCTCACCACCGAGAAGGGCTACTACTACGCGCCGCGCTTCTCGCCGGACGGTCGTCGCATCGTCTATTCCAAGAGCGGCGGCAGCGGGCTCACCGGTTCGGCGTGGACGCAGGAGCAGGGCATCTACGTCATGAACGCCGACGGCAGCGGCGCGCATCGCATCGCCGACGAAGGCGACGCGCCGCAGTTCAGCGCCGACGGCACGCGCGTCTACTACTTCACCGGCGGCGGCCTCAAGAAGAAGCTGATGTCGGTCGGCCTGAACAGCGAAGAGCCGCGCGAGGTGTATTCGCTGAAGTATCCCGACACCGTCAGCATCAGCCCCGACGGCAAGTGGGTCGCGTTCACCGAGCTGTTCAATGCCTACGTGACGCCGCTGGTGGAAACGGGTCAGTCGGTCGAACTGTCGAAGGACAGCAAGGCGGTTCCCGTCACGCAGGTCACCGCGGACGTCGGCAGCTACCTGCACTGGGGCGCGGATTCGAAGTCGCTGCATTGGATGATGGGCGACCGTTACTACTCGCGCGACCTGCGCGATGCGTTCGCGTTCGTGCCGGGCGCGCCCAAGGAGCTTCCGAAGCCGAGCAACGACGGCGGCATCCCGATCGGCCTCACGCAGACCGTGTACGCACCGGAGGGCACGGTCGCGTTCACGCATGCCCGCGTCGTCACCATGCGCGATGCGGAGCACACGCAGGACGTGATCGACGACGGAACGGTCGTGGTGCAGGGCGATCACATCGTCGCGGTCGGCCCCGCATCGCAGATGAATGTGCCGGCAGGCGCGCGCACGATCGACGCGCGCGGCAAGACCATCGTGCCGGGCTACATCGACGTGCATGCGCACTCGGCGAACTTCGGCTCGGGCGTGGTGCCGCAGAAGAACTGGGCGTACTACACCAACCTCGCGTTCGGCATCACCACCATGCACGACCCGTCGGCGAGCAGCGAGTACGTGTTCTCGCAGTCGGAGCTGCTGAAGGCCGGCAAGATGGTCGGCCCGCGGCTGTATTCGACGGGCACGATCCTGTACGGCGCGGATGGCGACTTCAAGGCGGTGGTCAATTCGCTCGACGATGCGCGCAGTCACCTGCGTCGCATGAAGGCGGTCGGCGCGTTCTCGGTGAAGAGCTACAACCAGCCGCGTCGCGAGCAGCACCAGCAGATCAACCAGGCGGCGCGCGAACTCGGCATGCTGGTGGTCGAGGAAGGCGGCTCCACGTTCAACCACAACATGCCGATGATGCTCGACGGCGTCACCGGCATCGAGCACAACATTCCGATCGCGCCGCTGTACAAGGACGTGCTCGGCGTGTGGTCGCAGACCGACGTGCGCAACACGCCGACGCTGGTCGTCACGTATGGCGGCCTGTCGGGCGAGTACTGGTGGTACGCACACGACAACGTCTGGGAAGACAAGAAGCTCGCGCGCTTCTTCCCGCGCGAAACGCTCGACGCGCGTAGCATCCGTCGCGAGATCGCGCCGGATTGGGATTACTGGCACGTCGAGATCGCGAAGTCCGCGAAGAAGATGCGCGATGCCGGCATCAAGGTGCAGGTCGGCGGCCACGGCCAGCTGCAGGGCCTGTCGGCGAACTGGGAGACGTGGATGCTCGCGCAGGCGATGGGCAACTTCGAAGCGCTGCGCGCGGCGACCATCGACGGCGCCGACTACCTCGGCCTGTCCAAGCAGACCGGCTCGCTGGAAGTCGGCAAGAAGGCCGACCTGGTCGTGCTCAACAGCAATCCGCTTGAGAACATCCGCAGCACGATCGATACCCGCTACGTGATGGTCGACGGCCGCCTGTTCGACGTCGACGCCGGCATGAAGGAGATCGGCGGCAAGGACACGCCGGCGCCGGTCTTCTTCTGGCAGCGCGGGCAGGACGGTCGCAGCTTCGGCCAGGAGGCCACCGCGGGCGCCGATCGCGACTGATCGGTCGAGCTCGCGCCTGACACGGCCCGCTTCGGCGGGCCGTCGTCGTTTCGGGATCCGGCACGTGTTTTCACAAAGCGACCGTGGCAGCCTGAATACACTGAACGCACCCCCTGAGGAGCCTTCCATGTCGACGCGCTACTACATCCGCCTGCCCGATGGCGCCGCCGCCCGCGGCGACACCGCCGCCACCTCGTTCACCGCGCATGGCGCCGCGGAATTCGCCGAGCAGCTGCAGCAGGCCATGCGCACGACGCAGGTGTTCGACCGTTGGCGCGGCGGCCAGCCCGATCCAGACGACGTCGACCCGGCACTCGGCGCGACCGACCCGAACGCCGTCGCGAGCGGCGAGCAGCACGACCTGCACATCGACCTCGTGCTGACCACCACGCTGCCCGGCGACGTTGTCCGTCACCGCCTGCGCCTGCTCGCCGGCAGCCACTGGCAGCTGCGCGACGTCACCGCGGCCTGAGCACGTCATCCGTGCGACGTCCGGTGCTGCTGTCGTGGAGCGGCGGCAAGGATGCGGCGTGGACGCTGCACACACTGCGCCAGCGCGATGACGTCGAGGTCGTCGCGCTGCTGACCACCGTCAATCGCGAATTCGATCGCATCGCAATGCACGGCATCCGTCGCGACGTGCTGCAGGCGCAGGCGAACGCGACGGGCCTGCCGTTGATCGAAGCGGAGATCGAGCCGCAGTGCGACAACGCGCGCTACGAGACTGCATTCGCCGCCGCGCTCGACCGGGCGAGACAGCGCTGGCCCGCGCTCGAGACCATCGCGTTCGGCGATCTGTTCCTCGAGGACGTACGCAGCTGGCGCGAGGCGTCATGCGCGACGCTCGGCTGGCGCATCGACACGCCGCTGTTCGGTGAGAACACCGCGCGCCTCGCCCGCGAAATGATCGCGGGCGGCCTGCGCGCGCATCTGTGCTGCGTCGATACCCAGCAGCTCGACGCGACGTTCTCCGGCCGCGCATTCGACGACACGCTGCTCGCGGCACTGCCGAACGATTGCGATCCCTGCGGCGAGAACGGCGAGTTCCACACGCTGGTCGTCGGTGGCCCGATGTTCGAGCGCGCGATCGACGTCCGCCCCGGCGAGCAGGTGCTGCGCGACGAGCGCTTCTACTACACGGATTTCCTGCTGGTCGACGCGCCCTGACGGCGCGTCGCGTCAGGCTTCGACGCGCCAGCCGACCGTCGCCCCGGCGCGGAACGGCACGAGTTCGTGCCCGCCGACGCTGACCGTTTCCGGCACGGCGACGTCGCCACGCACCAGCGTGATCGTGCCCGCATTCCGCGGCAGGCCGTAGAAGTCCGCGCCGTGGAAACTCGCGAAGCCCTCGAGCCTGTCGAGCGCGCCCGCGTTGTCGAACGCTTCCGCGTACAGCTCGATCGCTGCGTGTGCGGTGTAAATGCCCGCGCAACCACAGCCCGATTCCTTCGCATGCTTAGGATGCGGCGCGCTGTCCGTGCCCAGGAAGAACTTGGGATTGCCCGAGATCGCCGCCTTCACCAGCGCCTGGCGATGCAGCTCGCGCTTGAGCACCGGCAGGCAGTAGTGATGCGGACGCAGGCCGCCGGCGAAGATCGCGTTGCGGTTGAGCAGCAGGTGGTGGACGGTGATCGTCGCGCCCACGTTCGATGGCGCATCCGTGACGAACTCCGCCGCGGCCGTTGTCGTGATGTGCTCGAGCACGATCTTGAGTTGCGGGAAGTCGCGCACCAGCGGCGTCAGCACGCGCTCGATGAACACCGCTTCGCGATCGAACACGTCGACGTCGGGATCGGTGACTTCGCCGTGCACGAGCAGCGGCATCCCGACGCGCTGCATCGCCTCGAGCGTCGCCGCGCAGCGACGCAGATCGGTGACGCCGTGGCTCGAATTCGTCGTCGCGTGCGCGGGGTAGAGCTTCACGCCGTGCACGAAACCGCTGGCCTTCGCACGCTCGATCTCCGCGGGCGTCGTGCCCTCGGTGAGATAGAGCGTCATCAGCGGTTCGAACGACGCACCGGCGGGCAGCGCGGCGCGGATGCGCTCGCGATACGCAGCCGCGTCGTCCGTCGTGACCACTGGCGGCACGAGGTTCGGCATGACGATCGAGCGGCCCATCTGCCGTGCGGTGTCGCGCAGCACGTCGCGCAGCATCGCGCCATCGCGCAGGTGCACGTGCCAATCGTCGGGGCGGGTGATGGTGAGGCGGTCGGTCATGCGTGCAAGTCTGACGCATCCGGCGCGCCATCGCCGAGACCGGCCGCACGGCGCAACCGGTCCTGCAGTGCTTCGCCGATGCCCTCGCGTAGCGGCGGCACGACGGCGACGACGATGTCGAGCCCGAGCGCGTCCGCATCGCGCAGCCGCTGGTAGAGCTCGCGCGCCTGCGCGTCGGCATCCTGCGGCAGGCCGAGCCAGTCGATGCCGGCTTCCATCGGCGCCTTCGTCGACAGCAGGCCCACACGTGCGCCGCCGGCGTGGAAGCAGCGCGCGAGGCTTACCGCTTCGGCGTCGCTCGCGAGCAGCACCTTCGCGCGCGGCGCGTAATGCGATGGCTTGCGGCCGGGCGCGGGGGTCGCGTTCTCACCCGCGTGGCGCACGCGCTGGCCGAGCACGCGTTCGAGCATCTCGATCGTCACCGCACCCGGGCGCAGCAGCACAGGTTCGTCGCCGGACAGATCGACGATCGTCGATTCGATACCGACATCGCAGGCGCCGCCTTCGAGCACGAGGTCGACGCGATCGCCCAGTTCCTCGCGCACATGCATCGCGCGCGTCGGGCTGACGCGGCCGTAGCGATTCGCCGACGGCGCGGCGAGGCCGCCGTCGAACGCACGCAGCAGCGCGAGCGCGACGGGATGCCGCGGCACGCGAAGCGCGACGGTGTCGAGGCCGCCGGTCACCGCGTCCGGCACGCCCTCGGCGCGCGGCAGCACCATCGCGAGCGGACCGGGCCAGAACGCCGCGGCGAGTTTCTGTGCGGCTTCAGGTACGTGCGATGCCCAGCGCGGCAGCGCCTGCGCCGAAGCGATGTGCACGATCAGCGGATGGTCGGACGGGCGACCTTTCGCAGCGAAGATCTTCGCGACGGCGTCCGCATCGCGCGCGTTCGCGCCGAGGCCGTAGACCGTTTCGGTGGGAAACGCGACGAGCCGCCCCGCGCGCAGCAGGTCGACCGCGCGTTCGATATCGGTGTCGCGCGCGTGCGTGGTCATGCCGCACGCACCTGCAGACCGTCGACGAGCGTTGCGAGCGCATCGGCTTCGTTCGACCATGCATCGCGGCCGGCATTGTCGCCGTGCGGGAACTCGATCACCGGAATCGAAAGACGTGGCCGCAGATCGCCGGCGTTGTCCATGTCAGCATCGACATCGCGCGAGGTGCGGTTCAGCACGATCGCTGCGATGTCGAGCCCGCGCTTGTGCACGGCATCCATCGTCAGCAACACATGGTTCAGCGCACCCAAGCGATCGGCCGCGACGATCAACACCGGCAAGCCGAGCGCAGCCGCGAGATCCGCATTCAACGCGCCGTCCGCAATGGGCGAATAGAAGCCGCCTGCGCCTTCCACCAGCGCGAAGCCGCTCGCGGAGACATCCCGGCGTGCCGCATCCACGAGTTTCTGCAGCGGCAGTGCGACGTTCTCAAGCGCCGCGGCGCGCTCGGGCGAAAGCGCCGCGCGCAGCGTGAGCGAACAGACGACGTCGATCGCTTCGTGTGCGCCGGCCGCTTCGCGCAGCGCCTGCGCATCCGCGGGGCCGACGCGCGCATCGACGCCCGATTCCACCGGCTTGCGCGCATGCACGCGCACGCCGCGGCGCGTCAGTGCGTGCGCGAGGGCGGTGGCGACGCGGGTCTTGCCCACGCCGGTATCGGTGCCGGTGACGAACAGTCCATGCATGCGCGCATTGTCCGCGCGGGCGACGCCGGGGTCGACCGCGCGGGCGGAACGCCGCGTGCCGGTCAGAACGTGCCGGACACGTTCAAGGACAGGATCGGGCCGATGCGGCGGTCGCGGACCTCGTGGAAATCCAGCGGATCCGTGCGACGGCCGTCGAAGACGTAACGGTCGCGGTAGCTGCCCGCGCCGAGCGCGTTGCTGAGCGTCGCACGCACGGTCAGTCCGAAGAAATCCTTACGCTCGATGTAGAGCGAGCCCCACACCGGGCCTTCCCATGTGTGGTCGATTTCGGTCAGCCGCACGTTGCGCGAGTCCAGCTCGTGGTTGACGTCGAAACCCCAGGCCCATGGCGTGCCGGGTACGTCGTTCCGCAGTGCGACGTCCCAGAAGTGGATGAGGCTCCAGCTGGTGCGACGACGCTCGCCGGTCAGCGGAGCCTTCACGCTGCTCTGCTGCACCCACCAGCGGGTGTCCAGCTTCGCACCGCGCCAGCCGAGCGGATCGAACTTCCACGTTCCCTTCCACTCGAAACCATATTCGCGCGCGCTGTCGATGTTGCCGGGGCTCTCGCCGGTGTCGCCGATCGGAATCGTGTCGATGAAATCGTCGAAGCGATGGTCGTACACACGCAGCGTGGTCGTGCCCCACTGGCCGAGCGTGCGCGTGGTTTCGACCTCGAACTCCCAGCTCTGCTGCGGCACCAGGTCCGGGTTGCCGGCGTTCTGGCTGCCGTCGTTGAGGTTCACCGAGGCGAGGAAGTCGTAGAAGTTGAGCTGGCCGACCTTGCGCTGCAGCTTGAAGTTGACGTCCAGCACGTCGCTCGCCTTCCACGCCAGCGACATCGAACCCTTGGGCCGGATGAATTCCCGTGTCAGCCCGCCCGCGCCCACCTGCTGCAGCTTCGAGTACTCACCACCGGCGGACATCTGGAACTTCAGCGCCGCACCGAACGGCCGGCCCCAGCTGCCCATGAGTTCGTAACGGTCTTCCTGCACCGTCGCATTCGCGCCCGGCAGCGGCACGCCGACGAAGTTGCCGCTGCTGTCGAGCACAGCGATGCTCGACGCGCTGTCGAGCGAGTTGAACGCGCCTTCCGCGGAGATGCGCCAGTCGTTCTTGCCCGTCGTCCACTTGTACTCGGCGCGCGCGATCTTTTCCGACTCCTCGCTGTCGCGCGCGAAGCGGCTGCCGACGTCGGGCTGTGAACCGTCGACGAAATGCGTCACGACCGTCTGGTCGTATGGCTGGTGCTTGTAGCGGTCAAGACCGATGAGCTTGAGCTTGCCGATGCCGAGGCCGAACTCGTAGTCGCCGCCGATCTCGAACGAGTGTCCGCCCTCGTTCTCCCGCACCGCGCGCGTGCGATCGGGCAGACCCGGCCCGCTGCGCGTGCCGTCTTCGCGGTAGTGGTAGAACTCCCTCGACACCGATGCATTGAGGTTGGCGATGTCGCCATCCGCCGCGGTGTAGGTCAGGCGCGTGCTGAGCGTGGGGTTGTCGGACTCGCCGGTCCACGCATCGTCGCGCACGTCGCGCACGCTGCCGTCGGCGTTGTAGATCACCGTGCCGCCGCCGGCGCCGCTGTGGTTGCCGTTGTTGCTGAGGCCGACGTTGTACTGCAGCGCGCCGGCCGAACCGCTCACCGACACATCGCCACGCGTGATCTGCGGCCGCGTGTAGTACTTGCGGATGTCGGGCTTCCAAGACCACTGCCCGCTCATGCCGCCCGGCTTGGTGACGACGTTCGCGACGATGCCGGTGAGGCCCGGAATGGCCAGCGTCGAGCCGTCCACGATCTCGATGCGCACGACGTTCGCCGCGGGAATGCGCGTCATCTCGGTCAGCACATCGTTGGACTTGCCGGAGATGCGTTGGCCGTTGATGACGACGTTGCCCGTCGCCTCGCCGAGGCCGCGCTCCTGGTCCGCCTGGCGGATCACGAAACCCGGCACCTGCTTGAGCATGTCGAGCGCGTTGTGCGGGTTGTATCGCGCGAAATCCGCGGGCAAATACGTGTGCACGGCCGATGTGGAAGTGGGCGTGGCGTCCTGCGCATGCAACGTGGAGGCGGCAAGCAGGAGCGCAACGCAGAGCGCCGTGCGGGTCGGGCGACGGGTCATGGACGAACCTTCAGTGGCTTGGACGTCGCGACGCGACCGTCGTCGACACCTGCATGGATGCGCGGCCGTCGCCGAAGGTTTAAACGCCGTTTATCGGCCGCCGCGCAGCCACTGCCTGCGCACGAACCAGGCGACGACCATCACCCCGAGGAACACGCCGTAGCCCGACGTCGTGGCGAGCACCTGCCGCCAGATGTTGCCGGCCGTCCCGGTTGGTACCGCGTAGTCGTGCGCCCAGCGCGCGACCAGCACGAACGCGACGACGGCGATCGCGATGGATGCGAGGTCGAACAGGCGCCGCGCCGCGGTGCGCGGCTGGCGCGGGTAGAACCAGAACAGCCCGGACAGGATCGCGAACCACGGCAGGAACAGGATCAGCGCGAGCATCTGCTGCACCGACAGGCTCATGCCGCCGCCTCCGCCATTTCGGCAAGCGCCGCATCGACGTCCTCGCGCGTGGCGCCTTCGGCGAGCAGCGATTCGTCGTCGAGTCGCGCCGCCTGCTTCAACGCGGCGACACGCTGGCCCGCATCGCGCGGTGCGTCGAAGCCGCCGCTCTGCAGCAGCACGCGATCGCCGCGCACGAGCTTGAAGTAGAAGCGTCCGTCGCTCTCGCGGTACTGCTTGAACGTGGCCGGCGTCGGCTTGTCGTCGTCCTTCGACACGGCGACCGTCGCCTTCGACAGATCGCGCAGGCCGACCGCTTCGCGCAACTCGGCGAGCAGCGGCGTGGCGTAGCGGGCGCGGAGTCGCGATGCGCCGTCGCGGAGGATGGCTTCGATGTCGGCCGGCTTGGCGATCAGCGCCTCGTACTTCTCGCGCATCGGCGAGATCTCCGCGTCGATGCGCTCGAACAGCGCCTGCTTCGCCTCGCCCCAGCCGATGCCGGCGTCGAAGGCGCGACGCATGTCCGCCGCCTGCTCGCCCGACGCGAACGCCTGGTAGAGCTGGAAGACGTTCGACGCATCGGCGTCCTTCGGCTCGCCCGGTGCACGCGAGTCGGTGACGATCGAATAGATGAGCTTCTTCAACTGCTCCCGCGGGGCGAACAGCGGGATCACATTGTCGTAGCTCTTCGACATCTTGCGGCCGTCGAGGCCGGGCAGCGTCGCGACGTGCTCCTCGATCGCCGCTTCCGGCAACGTGAAGTGTTCGCCGAACAGATGGTTGAAGCGCTGGCCGAAGTCGCGCGCCATCTCGATGTGCTGGATCTGGTCGCGCCCGACCGGCACCTTGTTCGCGTTGAAGATCAGGATGTCCGCGGCCATCAGCACCGGGTACATGAAGAGGCCGGCGGTGATGCCCGCATCGTCGTCCTCGCCCGCTTCGCGGTTCTTGTCGACGACCGCCTTGTAGGCATGCGCGCGGTTGAGGATGCCCTTGCCCGCCACGCACGTGAGCAGCCACGTGAGTTCCGGAATCTCGGGGATGTCGCTCTGGCGGTAGAACCAGACCTGCTGCGGATCCAGCCCTGCGGCGAGCCAGCTCGCGGCGATTTCGAGCGTCGAGCGCTGCACGCGCGCCGGGTCCTGCACCTTGATCAGCGCGTGGTAGTCGGCGAGGAAGTAGAAGCTCTCCACCGACGGGTCGCGGCTGGCCTCGAGCGCGGGGCGGATCGCGCCGGCGTAGTTGCCCAGGTGCGGCGTGCCCGAGGTGGTGATGCCGGTGAGGACGCGGGTGCGGGTCATCGTGATGCGAAGCAGCGTGCGGCCCGCGAGTTTACCGCGCGCGCCCGCACCGCCCCGGGCGACACACCCTGAATGCAGGCCGCCGGCGCAACCCCGCACGGGCGTGTCGCGCGTTGAGGACGACACCCCAACCGCGAGCACCGCCATGTCCCGCCGATTCCGAGCCACCGTCGTGCTGTCCACCCTGCTCGCCATGGCGGGCGCTGCCGAGGCCCGAACGTGGAACGACGAACGCGTCGATCTGTCCGTCGTCGATCGCGACGACGGCGGCACCCTGCCCGAGTACCTGCATCGCGGCCAGGCGTGGGTGCCGGGCGAACCCGGCCATCGGTACGCCGTGCGTCTGACCAACCACAGCGCGTCGCGCGTCCTCGTGGTGCTGAGCGTCGATGGCGTCAACGCGGTGACCGGCCAGACCGCGAGCGCGAGCCAGGCGGGCTACGTGCTCGAACCGTTCGCGACGACGGAGGTCGCCGGCTGGCGCAAGTCGCTGCAGCACGTCGCGCAGTTCTACTTCTCCGACCTGCGTGACAGCTACGCCGCGCGCACCGGGCGTCCGCGCAACGTCGGCGTGATCGGCATCGCCGTGTTCGACGAAGCGCGGCCGATGCCGCCGCCTCCGCCGCCGGTCTACATGCCCGAACGCAACGCGGCCGATGCCGCGGCCGCATCCGAAGCGAAAGCGCCCACGGCGGCGCGCGCGCAGCAGTCGCTGGGCACGGGGCACGGCGCGTCGGAGTATTCGCCGGTGTCGCGCACCGGCTTCGTGCGCGCAAGTCGCAATCCGGTGCAGGTCACGGAGATCCGCTACGACGACATGCAGACGCTCGCGCAACGCGGCATCGTGCCGTACGAGCGCCGCGTCACGCGCGGGCCGCAGGCATTCCCGGGCAGCGGCTTCGTGCCGGATCCGCCGCCGGGCTGGTAATGCGCAAATACGAAGGGCCGGATCGCTCCGGCCCTTCGCATATCAGCTGCAATGCGCTGGGATCAGCACTTGCCGTCCTTGCAGTCCTGCGCCTTGTCTTCGACCTTCTCGCCAACCTTCTGCACGTCCTTGCCGGCGCCTGCCATCGTGTTGCAGGCCGTGAGGGTGCTCATCGAGAACATGGCGAGGAGCAGCAGGGCAGTCAGTCGCTTCATGGTGTCATCTCCAGGGTCGCCGCAACGCGGCATGGGAAATCCGTGGGGCGATGACACGATGTCGCGCGTGAAACGGATGTGGACTGCCGCTTTTTCCCGCCGTTCTTCGTTACATGACATTCATGCGAGTGACGACGCGACGATCACGCGTCAATCACGCAGCAGTGTCGACTTGCCGAACAGGCTCTCGACCAGATCCACCGCGAGGGTCGCCGTGCGGTTGTGATCGTCGATCAGCGGATTCAGCTCCATGATGTCGAGCGAACCGAGCTTGCCGGTGTCGCAGATCATCTCCATGACGAGCGAGGCCTCGCGATAGGTCGGCCCGCCGAGCACGGTGGTGCCCACGCCGGGCGCGATCGACGGATCGAGGAAATCGACGTCGAAGCTCACGTGCAGGTGGGTGTTCTCGTCCATGCCGTCGAGCGCTTCCTCCATCGCCGCGCGCATGCCGATCTCGTCGATGTAGCGCATGTCGTAGACGTCGAGGCCGTGCTGGCGGATCAGTCGTCGCTCGCCTTCGTCGACGCTGCGGATGCCGATCTGGCGCACGTCTTCCGCGCGAATCGCCGGCGCGCTGCCGCCGAGATGCGTAAGCGCCTGCGGGCCGAGGCCGCACAGGCAGGCGACCGGCATGCCGTGGATGTTGCCGGACGGCGTGACTTCGCTCGTATTGAAGTCGGCGTGCGCGTCGAGCCACAGCACGCGCAGCTTCTTGCCGTTCTCGCGGCACCAGCCCGCGACGCCGGTGATCGAACCGAGGCCGAGGCAATGGTCGCCGCCGAGCAGGATCGGCATCCGCCCGCCGGACAGTTCGGCATGCATCGCCTCCATCACGAGGCGGTTCCATTCGGTGACTTCGGCGATGTGGCGGTAGCCATCGACCGCGTCGAGCCACGGGTTGCGCGGGCCGTCGAGGTTGCCGCGATCCAGGACCTCGACGCCGCGCGCGATCAGCGCCTCGCCGAGTCCCGCGATGCGCAGCGCTTCGGGTCCGAGACGCGCGCCGCGGTGACCGGCGCCGACGTCGGTCGGCGCCCCGATCAGGGTGACGAGGGGAGAAATACGGGACATGCGGAGATCTCCGCGCCCGGGCGCCGCGACAACCCCGTCCCAGCAGGCCCGGCCGGTGGACGCATTGTATCGGCCGCCTCCGAAACGTCGGCCGGCTCAGCGCGGTTCGCCGTTCTCCACGCCCTGGTCGTCGCTGCGCACGTCCGCCGCCGACGGCGTGCTGCGCGCGCCCTGTCGCCAGGCTTCGGCTTCGCTGCCCGCGGCGAGGTCGTCATCGTCGCGGCCTTCGATCCCCTGCCGATCGTCGATCTGGGTGTCGATGCGGTCGCCGCCGCGTGCGGTCGGGTCGTCGCCGCTCTGGCGACCGATACCGCTTACCGGCGCGCCGCCGGGAAAGTTGCGGGCCATGCCGTACTCCTCGTCATTTCGAGGGTTCCAGCGTGGCGTGCGTGGAGTGAGGCGACGGCGAAAGCGGCGCGACGTTGCCCTCGCGCAGGCGTCGTTCCATGTCGGGTGCAGGAATCGGGCGACCGAGCAGGTAACCCTGCATCTCGTGGCAGCCGAGGGCCAGCAGCGCCTCGGCCTGTTCGTCGGTCTCGACGCCTTCGCCGACGACGCGATAGTCCAGCGCGCGCGCCATCCCGAGAATCGCTTCGACCACCGCCTTCTGCCCGGGCTCGCGCGGCAGGCCCTGCACGAACGACCGATCGATCTTGATCGCATCGAATCGATGGCGCGTGAGGTAGCCGAGGCTCGAATAGCCGGTGCCGAAATCATCCACCGACACGCGCACGCCGAGCTTGCGGATGCCCTGGATCAACTGCGACGCACGCTCGCTGTGGTCGAGCATCTGGCTTTCGGTGAGTTCGACTTCGAGCAGCCACGGCGCGAGTCCGCTGTCGCTGAGCGCACGCGCGATGCCGTTGACGATGCGCGCCGGATCGAAGCGCGCGAGCGAAAGGTTCACCGCGATCGGCAGCGCCGGCAGGCCTGCGTCGATCCAGGCGCGATTCTGGCGGCAGGCCTCGCGCAGCACCCATTCGTCGATGGCGACGATGAGGCCGGTCTCTTCCGCGACCGGAATGAACTCGCCCGGCGGCACGACGTGCCCGTCGCGGTGACGCCAGCGCACCAGCGCCTCCATGCCGGAAATCGCGCGATCCGGCAGGCGGATCTTGGGCTGGTAGACGAGGAAGAGCTGGTCGTCGCTGATCGCGGTGCGCAGTTCGCTCTCGAGGCGCAGGCGCTGGTCGGCGCGTTCGCTCATCACCGCGGTGAAGTAGCTGTAGCGCGAACGTCCGGACTGCTTGGCGTGGTACAGCGCGGTGTCGGCCTGCTTGGTGAGCGTGCGGATGTCCTGCCCGTCTTCCGGGAACAGCGCGATGCCGACGCTGGCGGAGACATGCAGCGCACGGCCTTCGATCTCGATCGGCGCTTCGATCGCGGCGATGAGCCGCTCCGCCACGCGTGCGGCATCGCTCGGATCGGACAGACGCGTCAGCAGCAGCACGAATTCGTCGCCGCCCTGGCGGCTCACGGTGTCCTCGGCGTCGACCACGCTCGCGAGACGGCGCGCCACTTCCTGCAGCACGCGATCGCCGGCCTGGTGACCGAGCGAATCGTTGATCGTCTTGAAGAAGTCGAGGTCGACGAACAGCACCGCGCCGTGCGCGCCATGACCGATCTGATGGATGGCCTGCGACAGGCGATCCTGCAGCAGCACGCGGTTCGGCAGGCCGGTCAGGTAATCGTGCTGCGCGAGATGCGACATGCGCTCGGCCATTGCGCGCATCTCGCTGACGTCGCGCAACACGGTCACGCCGCCGACCACGCGGCCTTCGCCATCGGTGATCGGCGAATGCGCGTACTCGACGTGCAGCTCCTGGCCGTCATGACGGTGCAGCAGCGCCGCGCCCTCCGGGGAATCGCCATCGCGGCCTTCGGCGTGGTGCAGCCGCACGATCTCGTCGAGCGGGCGGCCAACCGCACGTTCGCGCCCGATGCCCGTCATCGCCTCGGCGATCGGGTTGAGCGATGTCACCACGCGCGCGGTGTCGTACGTCACCACCGCGTCGCCGATCGAATTGAGCGTGACCTGCGCGCGCTCGCGTTCTTCCTGCAGCGCGCGTTCGGTGCGGCGTCGTGCGGACACGTCGCGCACCGCGGCGACGAGTTGCACCGCGTCGCCCGCGCGCAGTTCGCCGAGCACGACCTCGACCGACACCCGCGTGCCCGATGCGGTCACGGCCTGCACGTCCAGCACGTCGCCCTGCGTTCGCGAGGCGCGTGCATTGAGATGCGATTCCACCGCGTCCGAATCGAGCGTGTCGAACCCTTCGAGGAAGTCGGCGACGGGTTGATCGAGCAATTCGGCGCGCGGGCGTGCGAACAGCAATTCGGCCTGGTGGTTCACCAGCAAGATGCGGCGCGTGGTCGGATCGAACAGCACCATCGCGTCCGGCGCGGATTCGAGCAGGTGCCGGAAACGGCGCTCGGCTTCATAGCGCCACGTGACGTCGTGCGCCATCAGCACGAAGCCGCCGGAATGCGCGAGCGGCTCGTAGAACACGTCGAGGCGCTGGCCGCCGAGGTCGAACTCGAAGCGCTGCGGTTCGCCTTGGAGCGCGGCCTGCATGTAGGGCAGCGCGCGACTGGCGGCCTCCTCGCCCAGCGCTTCGCCCGGTGTCCGCCCGATGAGGCCGTCGGGCGCCTTGCCGAGCCAGGTGAAGTACTTGCGGTTGGCGAAGCGGTAGCGCAGGTCGGGGCCGAGTTCGGCAACGTACGCCGGCAGGTTGTCGGCGATCACCTGCAGGCGCTCGGCGGTCCGCACCGACACCGCGCGTTCGCGCTCACGGTCGGCGATCAGCATGGCCACGACGAGCGGCCCGACCGCGCTGACGCAGGCCTGGAACCACGCGAGTTGCAGCGCCGGATCGTTCGGCCCGTTCCAGGACGGAAGCACGCCGTGCTGCTGCAGCGTCGTCACCGTGATCACCGTGGCGATCACGAGCACATTGCAGATGGATGTCACGAGCACGCCGCGCGTCGCGACCGCCAGCAGCGGCAACGCGATGATCGCGTACGGATGCCGCAGCTGCGTCACCGCGGCGTAGGCCACCGCGGTCGAGGCCAGCGCGCACGCCAGCAGTTCCGCGCCACGACGGCCGCGCAGCAGTTCGCGGCCTTCCTCGCGCGAGTAGGCCCACGCGAACGGCAGCACCACGAACATGCCGAAGGCGTCGGCGCAGTACCAGCGCAGGAACTGGCCGCTCCACGCACCGATCGGAAGCGGCACCCACGCACCGACGAACGCACCGGCGGCCGGCGCGAGCGCAACGGCCACCGCGAGGCCCGACAGCACGCGCACGCCGTCGGGCACGGCGTCGACGCCCAGACGCATGCGCCGCAGCAACACCAGCGCGATCGTGACCTCGACGACGTTCGCAGCGCCCGCCGTGACGATGGGCGCCCAGCTGCGCCACGGATAACCCGCCGACAGCAGCGTGCCGAAGAATGCGATCAGGACGAGCGGCGTGATGCGCGCGTTCGGCACGCGCAGCGCGTAACCAACGATCAGCGCGTTGGCGATCCAGAGCGAGGTCGTGCCGCTGGTGATGCGGCCGAGCGCGAGGGCGATCATCGCGGCGAACGAGAACAGCACGGAACCGACGACCACGTGTGGCACGTTCGTGCCCAGGTCGAGCGATTCCCAGCGCGATCCGGTCCGTGCGGACACCGCGTCGTCTCCGTCCGCAGCGCCCCCCGGCCGCGATAGGGCCACGTTACAGCACGCCGCCCGGTTCGTCCGTCGGGTTTTGCCTGAGTTGGGTGGCCGCAGCCCTGCGGACCTTCAAGTCCCAACTCGTCGCAATTCGATCCGTCACGCGGATACGGAAGCTTCGACCGCCCGTCGATGCGGTGCACGTCCACGCTGTGGCGCGGCCCTCGACGGAGGACTCGACCGGACCGTCAGTGCCCAACGCGTCTGGAACGATCGGTCCTTTTCGACGACATCTTCTCTGTCCGGGTTGAGTGCGTTGGCGTGGGCTCACGCCGGTTGGCCCACTGGAGAAGCAGTCGTACACGGTCGCGGAACGAGATGGCCCAAATCGGGCCACGTTGGCTCAAGCCTGACGGAGACTGCTAACGAGCACCGTTAACAAGTGACGCTGGGCGACATCACGACACTGAAAGAACGTGACGGATATCGCGAATCGAGAAACTCGCAGAGACGAGTTCCGTGAGCGGCGCTGCGTCAGTTTCAGGCGCAGCCATGGTGTCGCACCGGTCGAAGCGGAGACGCATATGAAGAACCAGCAGGGCTTTACTCTCATCGAACTGATGATCGTCGTCGCGATCATCGCCATCCTGGCCGCCATCGCGCTGCCGGCCTACCAGGACTACGTCGCCCGCTCGCAGGTGTCGGAAGGCATGAGCCTGGCGTCGGGTGCGAAGACGTCGGTGGCCGAGTACTACGCGAACTACGCAGCATGGCCGACAAACAATGCGGCTGCTGGCCTGGCCACTGCCGCGTCGATCAAGGGCAAGTACGTGACGAGCGCGACCGTTGCTACGGGCAAGATCAACCTGGTCTTCAACGAGACGTCGACGAGCTCGAAGATCAAGGCCGCGGGCACCGGCCTCACGCTGAGCCCAGTGGACAATCAGGGTTCGATCTCGTGGACCTGCAGCGGCGGCTCTATCGCCGACAAATATCGTCCGAGTTCCTGCCGCTAACCCCTCGGGGCGGGTCGGAGGGCCGCGAAAGCGGCCCTCTTTTTTGTGGGCCCGGAAATGCGAGATGCGCACGGACGTGCCGGTGTCGACGGCTCACGCCGATCTGCGCCGCACACTGGAGGCTCGCGATTCTGTGACCGCAAGACCGCGGCGGCTGACGTGGGACGCAAATGAAGTACTGATCACTGCGAGATTTACCGAGTGATTGCGCTCTGCCGCGGACGGGGCACACGGCTGCATCATGGCGCGCAGGCGCAAATCGGCGGCCGAGCGCGCGACGTCGTTGGGTGGGCGACCGCGAGATCGATCGCGGCTGGTGCCGGCTGTCAGAATCGAACTGACGACCTACTGATTACAAATCAGTTGCTCTACCGACTGAGCTAAGCCGGCCCGGGGATAGTGTAGCGCCCGTCGCGGACCACGCCGGCGCAGTCGATCGAGGCGCCGGTCAGGCCGAGCGCGGCGGAATGCGGGTCGAAGGTCGGGGTGGCGGCAACGTCCAGCCACTGGACCACGCGGCCGCCGACCGGCTCGGCGCGTGCGGCGAAGCCGGCGCGATTCAATGCCGCCTCGCGCTCGTGTGCCGAGGTCTCGCCACGGTAGCGGCCCAGCGCGATGGTGTTCGCGTCCGGCCCGCCCTCGGGAAGGATGATGAAGTCGCTGAAGCCGGCGGCGCCGATGCGTGCAGCGGTGGCGGTCGCCGTCGCGCGATCCGGCTGCGGGAGCACGACGCGCCACGCGCGCGGGGTGCCCGCGATCTGTTCGGCCGTCGCCGTCCACGCGACCTGGCTGACGATCGCGCGACGCGCGGCGTCGAACGCGGTGGCATTCGTGAAGGGGCCATAGCGCCAGCAGCGCAGCGTCGACGGCGCGGCCGAGGAACGCACGGCGACCCGCGCATTCGCGGCGTCGACGAGTTCCAGCGTCGGCACGTCCGACGGCAGCGGCAACGATGCCGTCGCGGGCGCGGACGCGTGCAGTGCCCACCACGCGGCGACACCCGCGTTGAGCACCAGCAACAGCACGAGCAGTGCGCGCATCAGCATCGGGGGATTCTAGCGAGCAGCGCCTGCACGTCGCGCCGTGGCGACGTGACGGCGCTCACGTCGTCGCCCAGCACGCGAGCCCGTCGAGCACCAATGCGCCGATGTAGCGCACGTCATCGAGGCGATCGAGCAAGGGCTCGGCACCGCCGCCGTGCAGCAGGACGGTCGGCGCGACGCCCAAGGTGTCGCGTGCGGCGACGCGGGCGTCGCGGATGAGACCGAGCGTCGCGCCGTAGCAACCGGATGCGAGGGCATCGACGGTGTCGTCGGCCCAGTCGACCCAGTCGCCGCCGCTTGCGGGCAATTGCGGCGCGCGCTGGTGCAGCGCTTCGCGCATGAGCTCGGGCGACGGTGCGATGCGGCCGCCGCGATGCAGTCCGTCGGCGTCGACGAGATCGATGGTCAATGCGGTGCCGACACCGCAGACCAGCACGGCGCCCGCCGTATGCCGACGTGCACCGAGCATCGCGAGGAAGCGGTCGACGCCGAGACGCGACGGTTCGGCATACGCGATGCGCAGGCCCGCGAAGCGCGGCTGCGTGCGGGCGAGTTCGATGCGCGCGCAGCGGGTCGTGAGCGCATCGAGCAGCTCCACGCGCAGCGCTTCACCGGCGACGCTCGCCACGTAGGCGACATCGATCCGTCCCGGCAACGCGGCATCCAACGCAGCGGCCAGCGTGCCGGTCGCGTGCGGCAGTGCGAGCACCTCGCCGACCCGTCCGTCCACCAGCGGCGCGCACTTGAGCCGCGTATTGCCGAGGTCGAACAGCCACGCGCTCATACGGCCACCCGCAGGCTGACTTCACCCGCATGCACGTCGCGATCGCCGGCCGCGGTGCGCACGCGCAGCGCTCCGTCGTCGGCGAGGCCGAGCACGCGCGCGCCTTCCGTGCGATCGGGCAGATGCAGCACGACGTCGCGGTCGCGCAGCACATCGAACTCGGGCCAGCGCGCGGCGAACGGCGCGAAACCGTCGCGGTCGAACGTGTCGAGCGCGGGCAGCAGGTGCGCGAGCAGCGTCCCGGCGAGGACGTTGCGCGAGGGCGGCGTGCCGAGCGTGGCGAGGTCGACCCACGGCTGGTCGATCGCGGCCGCGGCGTCGGTTGGTAGCCGCACGTTGAGGCCGATGCCGATCACCGCACGCGCCGGGCCGCCGTGTTCGCCACCGCCTTCGACGAGCAGGCCGCCGAGCTTGCGCAGCCCGCCGCCCTGCTCGACCACCACATCGTTCGGCCACTTGAGGCCGACGGCATCGAATCCGGACGCGCGCAGGGCCGCAGCGGTGGCGATGCCGGCCACGAGGCTCAGGCCGCCAAGCCGCGCGAGGCCGCCATCGAAGGCGCGCGACACCGACAGCAGCAGGCTCGCGCCCAGCGGCGACTGCCACGTCCGACCGCGACGGCCGCGCCCGCCGGTCTGCCGTTCGGCGAACAGCACGCGCGCACCGTGCGCCGGTGCCGGTTCGCGGAGCAGCGCAGTGTTGGTCGAGTCGATGGTCCAGGCGACGTCCAGCGCTGCGAGCCCGGCGGCGACGTCGGCCGGCATCGCGGCACGGATCCCGTCGGCGTCGAGCAGGTCCAGCGGCATGGCCAGCCGGTAGCCGCGCCCGGCGGCGGCCTCGACCGGCACGCCGGCCTCGCGCAGCGCCTCGATCCGCTTCCAGACCGCCGCCCGGGTGGTGCCGGCGACCCGCGCCAGCGCGTCGCCCGAGACCGGACCGTCCGCCAAGGCCCGCAGGAGCGCGCGGTCGTCCATGGGGCGGGCCGGGCGATCGGGGGCGGAGGTCATGCGGCCATTATGAGGGCGCTTAACGGTGCCGACGTCCGGCACGGTGGCGCCGGAGGTTTCGCGCTATCCTCACGGAGTTCCGGGGCTAGCCCGGTCCGGGGGTCACCATGCGTCGTATGTGCCTGTGCCTGCTGATGCTTCTCGCCTGCGCCGATGTCGCGGCGCGCGAAGTGCGCCTGAGCAGCCCGGACAGCGGCGCCTGCCCCGACACCGTCGCCACCGCGAAGCCCGCCGCGCGCAAGCCGGCCACCCCGGCACGCGATTCGGCGCCCGCGAACGAATCGCACGTGCGCCCGAGCGTGCACGGCGACATCGGCAACGCACCGCGCCTGCGCTGGCACAGCTTCCTGCCGGGCATGTTCCGCTGACGCGTGCTCGGTTGGCTGCGTCGCCTCGCGCGATCCGATCGCCCCGACACCCCGCTTCCGCCTGACCTCGACGCGCACGTCGTCGCGCATCTGCCGTGGGCGGCTGCGCTGGACGACGCGCGTCGCCACCGTCTTTCCTGTTTCGCCGCCTGGTTCCTGCGCAACCGCGCGATCACGCCCGTCGGCGATCTGGAACTCGACGACCGCGATCGCGCGCTGCTCGCCGCGGCCTGCTGCCTGCCGGTGCTCGAACTCGGCGTCGGAGCGTTGCGCGGCTGGTCGCAGCTGATCGTCTATCCCGACGCGTTTCGCGTGAACCGCAGCCACGTCGACGCCGCCGGCGTGCTGCACGAAGGCGAGGACGACCTGATTGGCGAGGCCTGGGAAGCCGGGCCTCTGATCCTGTCGTGGACCGACGTGCTGGCCGATTGCGCATCGCCGAACGACGGCCTGTGCGTTGCGGTGCACGAGATCGCGCACAAGCTCGACCTGCTCGACGGCGAACTCGACGGCACGCCGCCGCTTCCGTCCGACTGGCATGCGCAGTGGAGCCGCGATTTCCAGCAGGCGTTCGACGATCTGACCGATCGCCTCGATCGCGGGCGTCGCGCGCCGATCGACGACTACGCCGCCGAAGCGCCGGACGAATTCTTCGCGGTCGTCAGCGAATACCACTTCAGCGCACCGGACGAACTGCGTCGCGCGTATCCGAACGTGGCCGAGCATCTCGCGCGCTTCTACGGCCCGTCGCCGTTCGCGCGCTGAATCACTCGAGCAGTCGCGCCCAGCCTTCCATGCCCTCGATGCGCGAGAGCACCAGCTTGACGCACACCAGCAGCGGCACCGCGAGCAGCAGGCCGATCATGCTCCACACCCAGCCGAACACCATCAGCGCGAGGATGAGGATCAGCGGCGACAGCCGCATCGAACGCCCGAGCACGATCGGTGTGATCAGCTGCCCTTCCAGCACGTGCACCAGCAGGTAGATGCCGGCCGGCGCGAGAACCGCCCAATCGTCGAAGCGCAGGAAGCCCATCACCAGCAACGTCAGGATGCCGATCAACGGCCCTACGTAAGGCGCGAAGTTCAGCAGGAACGCCATGGTGCCCCACAGCAGCGCTTCCTGCGGCGGCACGCCCATCCAGTTGAGCAACGCGGCGATCACCACGCCGACGATGACGTTGATGACGCTGATCGTGAGCACGTAACGCGAGATTTCGCGCTCGATCGAATTGAGAATGTCGACGGTGATGCGTTGTTGCTGGCGCGTCGGCAGCAAGGCGAGCGCGTGCTTCTGCAGGTTCTCGCCGTAGACCATGAAGAAGAACGTCAGCAGCACGACCGCGAGCAGCGAACTCACGAGCTTCGGCGTACCCATCAGCCAGCGATACGGATCGCCGGGGCTCTCGGTGCGCACGACCTGCACGCGCGTCTCGCTGCCCGTGCCGGTGCCCGCCGCCGCGGCACGCGCGAGACGCTGCGCGGCCTGGTTGGCTTCGTGCACCGGCTTGATCATGTCGCGCACCTTGGGCGCGAGCGAACGGATGCCTCGCGGCGCCTCGTGGATCCATTCGGTGGCCGGCTGCACGAGCTGCTCGACCAGCATCACCGCGCCGGCGAAGCCCAGCGTGATCACCAGCAGCGCGCTGATGAAACGCGGCACGTAGAGACGCTTGAGCACGCGGATGATCGGATTGCCGACCAGCGCGAAGAACATCGCGAGCAGCACCGGCAGGATCAGCCCCTGCGCCGCCCACAACGTGAAACCGGTGGCGATCACCGCGAGCACGATCACCGCGGTCGGTGCGCGCGGGCGTGGATGCGGAACGTGCCCCTCGTCCTCCGGCGCCACCGGCGGCGCGATCGGATCGCCCGGCGGTACGAGCGTGTGCTGCGGCGTGGTGCTGGTCATGCGCTCAGACGTCCGCGGGCGCGGTGTCGGGAACGGAGGCTTGCACCGTGTCGGCGACATCCCCGACGTCGTCCGCGACGTTGTCGACGTGCGCGGCGGCGTGCTGCGCGGTCGCACTGGCGAACAGGCCGGACAGCGCGGTGATCATCTGCATGATGCTGTTGCCCTTGGCGACGCTCTTGGTCGGCTCGACGCGGCCGACGACGAAACCGGCGACGAGCCCGGCGAGGACGATGCGACCGGGCGTCCATCCGGCTTTCCACGATGCCTTGAGCTGGCGCCAGTCGGCCGCCATGCGGCGCTCCTGCGCCTCGACCGCGTACTCGGCGGTCTGCACCTTCTCGATCAATTGCTTGAAGGATGTGGCCACGCGGCGCCTCAGGGCGGAGTGACGGGCACGCCGGTCTTGTCCTTGACCGGTTCGCCCGAAGCGGTTTTGACGTCGTCGCTTTCGATGTCGGCCGCCGATGCCGCGGACCCCGGCGTTGGCGTGAAGTCGGCGAGTTCGCCGAAACCGAGCCTCGCGAGCTGGCGCCGCGACGCCTGCAGGCGCGTGTGTTCGAAGTAGCGGATCGAGATCCACGCCGCGAGCGCGCAGAACACGACGCTCACCAACGCGCAGATCAGCAGCGACGCCGTCCACGACAGACCCGCGCGACCCACGAGCAGCGAGATCACGCTCGCCATCAGCAGCAGCCACGCGCTCGCGCCGAACGCGATCGCGAGGCCGGTGAACGCGACGGTGCGACCCAGCGCGCTGCGGGCGAGCGAGATGTCGGCGGCGAGCAGCGATCGCAGCGCCTTCGACGCATCGGTCGCCGCGGTGAGGCTCGAACGCCCCGCCGCCATGACCTGGCGCAGCGATTCCTCGAGATCCGGCGGCGGCGCGCCATGCGAAACGCCCGGATCCGCAGGACCCGGGCGCTCGTCGTTGTTCGCGCTCCCCGCGCCGGTCATCGCCGACTCAGCGGTTGCCGCCGCTGCGCGCCATCTTCGCGATCATCCAGCCCGCCGCGAACGCGACGCCGAAGCTCACGAGCGGACGTTCGCGCACGAGTTCCGCGGCGCTGTCGAGCAGGTCGCGGCCCTTGTCCATGAGCTGGTCCATCTGCTCGCGCGCGGCACCGCCGGCGAGTTCCGCCGCGGCGATGCTGGCGAGTGCGGAATCGGCGAGATCCGCCTTGAGGTTGGCCTTGCCCACGCGCAACTCCTCTCCGGCCGCGACGGCCGCGTTCTTCAGTGCGTCACCGGTGTCGACGGCGGCCTGCTTCAGGCTGCTGCCGGCTTCGCCGATGTTGGAGCGGAAGGTGCCGGTCGTCGCGACGCCGCCGGACGAACCGTTGTTGTTGGTGGCCATGTGAACCGTCTCCTGGAATCCGTGGAAAGTCGAACGCGTCAACGCATGGGCAGCACGCCCTGCTGATTGCCGCGCAGCACGCGCAGCGCCAACTCTGACGGCCGCTGTGTGAAGCCGGCGCGGAAAGCGGCCAGATCGTCGAACGCGCCGGTGGTCGCGGCGAGCACCACGTCGCCGGTCTGCAGGCCGTTCTGGGCCGCGCGCGAGCCCCGGGCGACGGATTCGACGAGCACGCCCGACATCCCGGCGCTGCGCAGGCTCGCGGGCAGTTCGGCGAAGGTCGCGCCGGTGAGGCGCGGATCGATGTCGCCGCCGGCGACCGATCGCGCCTGTTCCTGCAGGCCGATCTGCAGCTGCACCGGCTTGCCGTCGCGCAGCACCTGCAGGGCGACGCGGCTGCCGAGCGACTGCAGGCCCTCGAAGTTGCGCAGCGCATCGCGACCGCTGATGCGCTGGCCGTTAGCCGCGGTGATCACGTCGCCCGCGCGCAGGCCGGCCTGCGCCGCGGCGGAACCCGGGAACACGCGGGTCACCACCGCGCCGCCGTCGGCGCTGATGCCGAGGCCGCGCGCGAGGCGTTCGTTCAGATCCTGCGATTCGATGCCGAACGTGCCGCGACGCACGACGCCCTTGTTGGCGATCAGCTGCTCCGCGATGTTGTGCGCGAGGTTCGCCGGAATCGCGAAACCGAGGCCGATGTTGCCGGCGATCGCACCGCGCGGATTGAAGCTCGCAGTGTTGATGCCGACGAGTTCGCCGTTGAGATTCACCAGCGCGCCGCCCGAATTGCCGGGATTGATCGACGCATCGGTCTGGATGAAGTTCTGGTAGCCCAGCCCCGGCAGGCCGCTCCGACCGACCGCCGACACGATGCCGCTGGTCACCGTCTGGCCGATGCCGAACGGATTGCCGACCGCGACGACGAAGTCGCCCACGCGCAGCTGATCGGAGTTGGCGAACGAGATCGCCTGCAGCTTGTCGGCCTTGACGCGCATCACCGCGATGTCGGTGTCGGGATCGCTGCCGAGGAATTCGGCGGGCAGCGTGCGGCCGTCGGCGAGCGTGATCGACACCTGGTCCGCGCCTTCGATGACGTGGTGGTTGGTGAGGATCAGCCCGCGCGCGGCGTCGACGATCACGCCCGAACCCAGCGATTCGCTGATGCGTTCCTGCGTGAGGCCCGGAAACATCTGCGAGAACACCGGGTCGTTGAACGGGCTGACGCGCACGCGCTGCTTGGAATGCACGCTCACCACGGCGGGCGTGACGCGCGACAGCATCGGCGCGAGCGAAGGCATCGGCGTCGAGCCGACCGCGGTGGGCAATGCGCCCATCGCGGGCAAGGCCGCGGCGGTCGCGGGCGCGGCCTGCGCTTCGTGGTCGAGCGCCTCGCGGCAGGCGGTGGCAACGAAACCACCGAAGGCGGCGGCCAGCGAGAGGGTGAGCAGCGTGGTGCGGGGGGAAGCCATCGCGGTCCTCGGCAAAACGACACAGCAGTGATCGGACGATGTCGCGGCAACGCGCATCGATTCAAGTCCCTGACCGACCACCGCCTTTCGGCACAGTTCCCGTGCCGCTCGTCGGTCTGTCGCGCCGCAGCACCGAAACACGGGAAAAACGATGCATGTGACGGCCGTCAAGACGTTGACGTCCGCCGGGGCGTGAGCGTAGCGTGACGTCTTCGCGTGACCACTAGTTCTTGTGGTTCACGACGGCTCGACGGGGAATAGGTTGAGGTAACAGGCTCTGGGGCGGAGGCTCCAGGCCACGTCTCCCGACGCCCTTTCGAGTGGTTTCACGGCCGCTTCGACGGAGTGTCGCCCCGTGGAACACCACCCCCATTACGGCCGCTGCCACGACGGCGGCCGACGCCAACAATCCGGCCGTCTCGCACGGCCTTGACCGGAGATGACGCAGGAATGAGCACGGTGCGCCTGGAGGTAGTCGGTATGGGCAAGACCCCGAACGCGGACGGGGACATCTCCCTGCAACCGGCCTCGCTGGACATCTGGGACAAGAAGTACCGGCTCAAGACCAAGACCGGCGCGCCGGTCGATGCGGACATCGACGGCACGTACCAGCGGGTCGCGAAGGCCCTGGCCGAGGCCGAGCCGACCGCCGAGAAGCAGAAGTACTGGAACGAGCGCTTCCTGTGGGCACTGCGCCGCGGTGCGATCCCCGCCGGCCGCATCACGTCGAATGCCGGTGCGCTCGAGCACAAGCCCGCCACGTCTACGATCAACTGCACGGTCAGCGGCACGATCGAAGACTCGATGGACGGCATCCTCGAGAAGGTCCACGAAGCGGGCCTGACGCTGAAGGCCGGCTGCGGCATCGGCTACGAGTTCTCGACGCTGCGTCCGAAGGGCGCGTTCGTCGCCGGCGCTGGCGCGTATACGTCGGGTCCGATGTCCTTCATGGATATCTACGACAAGATGTGTTTCACCGTGTCGTCCGCCGGCGGTCGCCGCGGCGCGCAGATGGGCACGTTCGACGTCTCGCATCCGGACGTGAAGGATTTCATCCGCGCCAAGCGCGAAGACGGCCGCCTGCGCCAGTTCAACCTCTCGCTGCTGATCACCGACGGCTTCATGGACGCGGTGAACAACGACGGCGACTGGCCGCTGGTGTTCCCGGTGCACGTCAAGGAACAGGGCGATCTCGACCTGTCGAACGAGGAGCAGGTCGTCTGGCGCGAATGGCCGACGCACCGCAACTACGTGACGCGCGACGACGGCCTGGTGGCCTGCAAGATCTACGGCCACATCCGCGCGCGGCACCTGTGGGACATGATCATGGTCTCGACGTACGACTACGCCGAGCCGGGTTTCATCCTCATCGACCGCGTCAACGAGATGAACAACAACTGGTGGTGCGAGTCGATCCGCGCCACCAACCCGTGCGGCGAGCAGCCGCTGCCGCCGTACGGCGCCTGCCTGCTCGGCTCGGTGAACCTCACCAAGTTCGTGCGCAACGCGTTCACCGACCAGGCCACGTTCGACTGGGACGAATACCGCGAAGTCGTGCGCGTGTTCACCCGCATGCTCGACAACGTGGTCGAAGTGAACGGCCTGCCGCTGGAGCAGCAGCGCAACGAGATCATGCGCAAGCGCCGCCACGGCATGGGCTTCCTCGGCCTCGGCAGCACCGTGACCATGCTGCGCATGAAGTACGGCTCGAAGGAGTCGTGCGAGTTCACCGAGCAGATCGCGCGCGAAATGGCCGTCGCCGGCTGGGAAATGGGCCTCGAACTCGCCAAGGAGAAGGGTCCGGCCCCGATCATGGACGAGCAGTTCGCGGTCACCGCCGAGATGCTGCGCAAGCGTCCGGAAATGAAGAAGGACGGCTGGAAGATCGGCGACACGATCACGGGCAAGGTGCTGCACGCCAAGTACTCGCGCTACATGCAGCGCGTGGCGGAAGTCGCGCCGGAACTCGTGGCCGAGCTCGCCGAGACCGGTTCGCGCTTCACCCACCACAGCTCGATCGCGCCCACGGGCACCATCTCGCTGTCGCTGGCCAACAACGCGTCCAACGGCATCGAGCCGTCGTTCGCGCACCACTACAGCCGCAACGTGATCCGCGAAGGCAAGAAGTCGAAGGAAAAGGTCGACGTCTGGTCGTACGAGCTGCTCGCCTACCGCGAGCTGGTCAACGACAAGGCCATGCCGTTCTCCGAGGACCCGGCCGCCGCCCTGCCCGACTACTTCATCTCGGCCGACGACATCACGCCGAAGGAGCACGTCGACGTGCAGGCCGCCGCGCAGAAGTGGGTGGACAGCTCGATCTCCAAGACCGCGAACGTCCCGACGGACTACCCGTACGAGGACTTCAAGGACATCTACACCTACGCCCACGCGCAGGGCCTCAAGGGCTGCACCACCTTCCGCTTCAACCCGGCCGCCTTCCAGGGCGTGCTGGTCAAGGAGAAGGATCTCGAGAACACCACCTACCGCTTCGAGCTGGAAGACGGCCAGGTGATCGAGGTCCGCGGCAACGAGGAGATCGAGTACGACGGCGAGAAGCACACCGCCGCCAACCTCTTCGATGCGCTGAAGGAAGGCTATTACGGCAAGTTCTGATGCATCGCCGACGCGCCGGGCCACGTATCCGGCGCGCGGCACCCGATGCGTTGCCGTCGCTCCGTCAGCAACGCATCCATCCCGTCAAAAACCCCGATGCAGTACGCGTAGTTTTCACGCCATGTTGTGTGCAGCGACGGTATAGCTCGCCGCGATAACGCTACATCCCGTTATCCCGATTCCGCATAACAGCGCCCCTAAGGAGGGCATTCCGATGAGCAGCAATGGAAATGGAGTGACCGCTACGCTGTCGAACGCCGCCAGCACGGTGACCGAGACGGCCAGCAACATCGGCAGCGCCATTGCCGATACCGCGAGCACCGTGGTTGAAAAGGTCGTCGACACCGCCAGCGGCGCCGGCGACGCGGTGGGCCGCGCCGTCAAGAACGCGAAGAAGGCGCTGAAGCGCACCAGCACCGCCGCCCGCAAGGAAGCCCGCGCGGGCGCCCGCAAGTCGTCCTCGCGCAAGACCGCGTCGAAGAGCGCCGGCGGCCGCAAGACGGCCTCGAAGTCCGCGTCGAAGTCGACCGGTGCGCGCAAGAGCGCGTCCAAGTCGGCGGGCGGTCGCAAGACCGCGTCGAAGTCGGCCGCGGGTTCGCGTTCGACGGCCTCGAAGTCGGCCGGTGGCCGCAAGAGCGCGTCGAAGACGACGGGTGCACGCAAGGCCGCGGGCGGTCGCAAGTCGACCAAGCGCGTTGCCGCCGGCAAGAAGGCCGCCACCACGCGCAAGGTCAACGCCGCGAAGAAGGCGGTGAAGAAGGCCACGACGCGCGCGACCAAGGCCGTCCGCAAGGCCGCGACCAGCGCACGCCGCTCGGCCGCCGCCCGCAAGGGTGCGGCGACGCGCGCCACCGGCGCCCGCAAGGCCGCAGGTGCACGCAAGACGACGGGCGCTCGCAAGACGGCGGGTGCGCGCAAGACGGGCGCTCGCAAGTCGACCGCACGCAAGGCCGCATCGAAGTCGTCGCGCGGCGGTTCGTCGACCGGTCGCAAGACCGCGGCGAAGAAGGGCGGCCGTTCGGCTTCGGGCCGCGGCGGCTCGTCCACGTCGACGCGCGGCGCGGCCAAGAAGGGCGGCGCGCGCAAGAGCGCGGGCAGCCGTTCGGCCTCGACCGGCAGCCGCGGCGCTTCGGCGTCCCGCGGCAACGGCGCCTCGCGCATGTTGAACGGCCGCAGCCGCGGCGGTGACAGCCGCGCCAGCCTGTAAGCAGTGAACCGGTGCCGGCGGTTCGCCGCCGGCACCACCCAATTCCACGATGCGGCGCATGCGCGACGCATCAACTACCGACAACAACGAGCAACACGGGGACCGGGCCGATGGCCGTCAAGATCGAAAAGAAAATCAAGGGCTACAGCGTGGTGAGCGCGGAGGACCGCGCGCGCGAAGCCCAGGCCGCCACGCCCGCCCCGGCCGAGCCGAAGATGGCCGACGTCATCCAGATGCACGAGCGCCTCGAGCGCCCCGAAGTGCTCATCGGTTCGACGTACAAGATCAAGACGCCGCTGGTCGAGCACGCCATGTACGTGACGATCAACGACATCGTGCTCAACGCCGGCACCGAGCACGAACAGCGCCGCCCGTTCGAGGTGTTCATCAACTCGAAGTCGATGGACCACTTCCAGTGGATCGTCGGCCTCACGCGCATCATGTCCGCCGTGTTCCGCAAGGGCGGCGACGTCACCTTCCTCGTCGACGAGATGAAGGCCGTGTTC
>NZ_SELT01000032.1 GCF_004361065.1 Cognatilysobacter terrigena
CTGCGCGCCGCCGTCCTGGCCGAGCGTCGCGAGATCGAGCAGGTAGGTGTACTTGCCGAACATCGCGTAGCACGTGGTGTCATGCGGACGCCAGGCGAAGCCGATGTTGCTCTCGGCCAGCCGCGCGCCCGCCGCTGCATTGAGCGCGTCGTCGGTATCGGCGTAGTTCACGCGCGCAGCGACGCGCCAGTCTTCGTTGACGCGATAGAACAGGCGGTTCGTCGTGACCCACTGCGTGCGCTGCTCGGCGCCGCTGTCGCGACGGTATTCGAGCTTGCTCGACCACTGCGTAGTGGCATTCGTGCGTCCACCGCTGACGCTGTAGGCGCGGCGGTCGACCTGCCCCGTCGTCGCGTCGAGCGTGCCATCCATGACGGTGAAGCCGAGCTGCCAGCCATCGGCCGGATACAGGTCCATGCCGAGCGTGTGCGTGACGCCCTCGTCGCCGTTCGCGGAGCGGATCGACTGGCTCTCGTTGTAGACGTTGAGCTGGTTCGACAGGCGCCAACGCTGGCCGAGCGTCCAGCCATTGCTGAGCGCGCGGTCGAATTCGCTGGCCACGCGCGAACTCGTCGTGTCGGTGCTGTAGGTGTAGGCGCCGTAGAGCGAGTGGTCGTCGCTCAGGCGGTATTCGCCGTTGACCTGCGCCGCGTGGCCGCGGCTGCCGTCGCTGATTTCGGCGCCGACGTTCGAGCGGTTGCCGAACAGGTACTTCGCGCCGGCGGTGACACGGTTGTTGTCCGCATAGCCCCCGTCTTCGCCGAAGCTTGCCTGGCCGTTGCCGTAGACCTCGAGCGACGAACCGATGCGACGGCGATATTCCAGCGCCGCGAGGATCGCCTTCTGGTCGAGGCCCGCATCCTGCTCGCGCACGCGACGCAGCTCGAGGCCGAGGCGGTCGACATCGGTCGGACGCCACGTGCCGGTGAGCTGCGCGTCCTCGAACGTCGCGCTGCCGCGCTCGGTGCGCGTGACGCGACCGAACAGGTCGAAGCGTTCGCCGACCTGGCCGATGAACTCGGCGCCGGATTCGGTCGTCGGCGTTGCGGTGTCGAAGCGCGCGATCGAGAAACCGGCATCGACGTCGCGCCACCAGGCGCCGACGCTCCAGTCGCGCGCGGTCCAGCCGAGCTCCTTGAAGTTGGCGCGGGCTTCGATGGCATTCGCCGTGCCCGAACGCTCCGTGAGCAGCGGATTGCGCAGCACGAAGCCGAGACCGCCGTTGTCCGAATAGAACACGGGCGCGGCGGTCGAATCGCTGCGGTGTTGCTCGACCTTGAGGTAGGTGCCGCGACCGGCCTGCAGCGTGAGATCGCCGCCGATCAACCGGTAGTCGTCGCCTTCGCGATTCTCGTCGACGTACGTGCCGCCGAAGGCGACGTGATCGCCCACCCACTGCTTCGCACGCACGCCGGTGCTCGCATGACCCGCGTCGAAGCCGCTCGGGATGTATTCGTAGTCGGCGAGCAGCAGCTGCTGGTAGCCGTCGAGCGGTTCGTCGCGGGTCAATGTGCGCACGTTCTCGCGCGTGATCTGCGACAGCGGGCGCTCGAGGATCACGCGACCCTGCAGTTCATCGACGTCGTAGTCGACGCCACGCTGCAGGTCGACGCGCGCCTCGGTGCGGCCGGTGCGCACGTCGCGCACCTCGAGCACGAGGTGGTCGGAGCCCGGCAACAGGTCGGTATGACGCAGGTAGTAGAGCGAGCCGCCGGTGCCGAGGAATTCGCTATGACCCGGCGCGCTCTGCGCTTCGCTGCCGAACGCACGCACCATCGTGCGCGGCTCGCCCAGCGGCATGCTGCCGCGCGACACGTAGTTCAGCGCGGCGCCGTAGAGCGAACGCTGGTACTGGCCGTATTCGGTGCCGGTGAATCCGGTCGAGAAGTTGCCCCACAGCGCCTGACTGCGGTCCCAGTCGACGCGCACGTACAGCTTGCCCTGCGTGTCGACATCACGCGTGGTCGTCGAGTCGTCGCCGTAGACCGGGTAGTACGCGTCCGGATCGAGGCGACGGAAGACGTCGGTCGGCACCGCGTCGAGGAAACCGTTGAACAGCTGGTCCAGCTCGCGCTCTTCGGTGTCGGCCTGCGCGGTGACGAGGTATTTCCCCTTCACCTTGCCCTTGAGATAGAACGCGAGACGGCCGTCCTTGATGAAGCCGTCGTCGAACTTCTCGTCGCCGGCCAGTGGCTCGACGTGGTCATTGCCGCCGGACTTCGACAGCGTCACGTCGGCGAGCGCGACCACGAACATGTAGCGGCCGGTCACGTCGACGCCCAGCGTGGCCGACGGCGACGCGCCGTCCGTGCGGCCGCTCGACACGACGTAGCGATGCGTGCCCACCGGCTCGAGGAATTCGGCGACGAACGTGCCGTCCTGTGCCACCGGGAATGCCTGCCCGTTGATTGACAGCGGCGCAGCCTGCGGCACGTCGCGGCCGAACACGCGCACGCGCGAGCCGTGGATCGCGATGGTCTGGCGATGCAGGCCGTTGCCGGCGGCCGCGGCGGCCTGCAGTTGCAGATCCTGCGCATCGTTGGCGGACGCCACCGCGCCACGGCTGCGCTCAACCTGCGTGCGCACCGCCTGCGCCCCGCGCGCGTATTCGTCCGGCGAGACCAGCTGGATCAGCTGCGAATAGGTTTCATCGACGTTGCCGTCGCGACCGTAGGCACGGGTCACGTAGCGCAGCGAATCGCCGGCGTGCAGCGCGACGTTGGCCGGCAACGTGCCGTCCCACGCGCCCTGCACCGTCGCGCCCGACGCGAGCGGAATCGTCGCGAGCGGCGTGACGAGGTCTTCGTCGTTCGCGCGGTACACGCTCACTTCGAGGCGATCGACGAACGCCGGATAGTTCATCGCGCCCTGGAAGCGCACCGAACCGACGATGCGGCCGTTGTCCAAGGGCGCGGTCGACGGCGCCATCACCGACAGGCGCGGCGCGACGAGCGTGGGATCTTCGACAGCCCACACCGTGCCACCACCCGGAAGCGCGGCGACGCTGCGGCGCGCCGGCGTGGCGACGTTCGTCGTCGGCGCGCCGGACTGCGCGGAGGCCAGCGGCGCAGCGCCGGCGTAGAGGATGCCGATCAGCGCGAGATCGAGCAGTTTCATTTTGAGGTTCATGTCGTGCTCGGGTCTCAGCGCGTGGTGCCGGCGTCGGTGCCCGCGGGCAGCGACACGCCGAAGTCGAAGCGCACCGACAGGCCGGGCGTGATGCGCCGGACCAGCGGATTCGCGGTGGTGAACGTGCTGCCCGGCGGCAACGTGGCCGCGTCGACCTTCAGCACGAAATTGCTGCCGCGCAGGGCGCTCTGCGGCTGCACGCCGGCGAGGTGGAAACGCCCGTGCACGTCGGTTTCGATGACCAGGCCTTCGACCGACGCGATGCGCACGCCCGGCAGGCCGGCCTCGCCGTCCTGCTGCATGCCGTCGCCGTTCACATCGGCGAACACGGTTCCGAGGATCAGCGCGTCGTCGACGGTCGGATCGCCTTCGATGGTGACGTCGGCGGTCGCCGTGTTGGACACGGTGCTGCCGGTCGCGTCCGTCGCGCTCACCGAGTTCGTGTGCGTGCCGCGGCCGACGCCCGCGCCGACGCGCAGCACGTAGACGACGGTCGCGCGGCCACCCACGGGCACGTCGATGCCGTTGATGCGGATCGGCTGCGTGCCGGCGAGGACGAAGCGGTCGTCGGCATCGTCGACGCTCAGCGAGCCTTCGACGTAGGTGAACCCTGCCGGCGGCGTGTCGACGACGGTCGCGTTGTTCGCCGGCGAGATGCCGGTGTTCTCGACGACCACCGTGTAGCGCACGAGGTCACCGACGTGCACCGAACGCGTCGGCACCGTCTTGACCAGGCGCAGCTGCGGCGCCTGCATGGCGACGTTCGCCGTCACCGTCGCGACGTCGCACACCGGCGTCGGCGTGGAGCGGTCGCAGATGCGGTAGCGGAAGCTCACCGTGCCGAAGAACAGGCGGTCCGGCGTGAGCGTGATCGTGCCGTTCGGATTGACCACGACGGTGCCGGTAGAGGGCGGCGTCACGATCTGCACCGACGACGGATCCAGCGGTGCGCCACCGCCGTTCGTGGTGGTGCGCATCGGATCGATCGCGATCGGGCCGGTCTGTGGCGTGCTGACCGTCTGGTCGATCGCATCAACCGCAGTTGGCGTGACGACGAGGTTCGCCGTCGCGGTCGCGCACACCGTCGGGTTGACGACGTCGCAGATGTGGTAGGTGAACGTGTCGGTGCCGCTGTAGTTCGTCGTCGGCGTATAGGTGACGACGCCGTTCGTGCCGACCGTCGCGGTGCCGTGCTGCGGCGCCGTGGCAATCGCCACGCTCACCGCAGTCGACGTCGCTGCGCTGCCCGCCATCGTGTCGTTCGCGAGCACGGTGAGCGCGATCGCGGTGTTCTGCGTCGTCGTGCCGGTGTCGTTGGCCGCGGCGAGCGCCGGCGCGACGACGTCGACGGTCGCGGTCGCGGTGTCGCAGTTGCCCGGATTCAGCTGCTCGCACAGGCGGTACGTGAGCGCGTACGTGCCGGCCGGCGTGCCGGCGGCGACGGCGATCGCACCCGTCGACGCGTTGAGCGTGACGTTCGCGTTCGTGGTCGACACCTGCGCCAGCGTGGCGTTCGACAGCGTCGCTGCTGCACCGTTGAGCGTGTCGTTACCGAGCACGTTCACCACGTTCGCGTTGCCGGCGACACCGTTGACGTTCGCCGCGGCATCGTTGACCGCGTCGACGGCGGCGGCCGAGACGACGACGGTCACCGTCGCGGTATCGCAGTTGGTCGGGTTCAGCGTCTGACAGATGCGATAGACCAGCGTGTACGTACCGGCCGGCGTTCCGGCCGCGACGTTCACAGCGCCCGACGACGCGTTGAGCGTGACCGCAGCGTTCGAGGTCGACTGCTGCGTCAGCGTGACGTTCGACGTCGATGGTGCGGCGGCGCCCAGCCAGTCATTGGCGAGCACGGTGGCAATCGCGACACCGCCACTCGCGCCGACGATCGCTGGCGGCGCATCGTCGTTCGCCGCAATGACTGCAGCGGAGACGTTCACGGTCACCGTCGCGGTGTCGCAGTTGGTGGGGTTGAGCTGCTCGCAGAGCTGGTACGTGAGCGGATACGCGCCGGCTGGCGTATTCGCAGCCACATCGACCGTGCCGTTCGCGTTCAGCGTCAGCGCGCCGCTGGTGGTCGGCGTGAGGACAGCGTTCGACGCAGTGGCCGGCGTGCTGCCGATGGTGTCGTTTGCAAGCACATTGACGACCGCGGTCGCGCCGGCGCTGCCTTCGACCGGGCCGGCGGTGTCGTCCACGGCGTCAATGACGGCGGCGGTGACGGTGACCGTGACCGTGCCGTTCTGGCAGTTGGCCGGATTGATCGCCTCGCACATGCGGTACACGAGCGTGTACGTGCCGGCCGGCGTGCCCGGGGCGACGTTTACTGCGCCGGTCGAAATGTCCAGCGTGACCTTCGGGTTCGACGTCGACACTTGCGACAGCGTCGCGTTGGATGTCGTCGCACCGCTGCCGTTGAGCGTGTCGTTCCCAAGAACATCGGCGACGGTCGTGCCCCCGGTCTGGCCGTTCGCTGTGCCAGCGTCGTTGTTCGCCACGAGCGTCGCGGAGGTCACGGTGACGGTCGCCGTCGCGTCGTCGCAGTTGCCCGGATTCGCGGTCTCGCAGATGCGATAGGCGATCGTGTACGTCGCCGAAGGCGTGCCCGCTGCAACCGTAATCGCGCCGTTCGCCAGGTTGAGCGTGACGCCCGCGCTCGAGGCCGGCGTCACCACCGACAGCGCAACGTTGGCTGTTGTCGCTGCAGCCGTGTTGAGCGTGTCGTTGGCGAGCACGGTCGCGATCGCAGTACCGCCGGACGCGCCACCGGTACTGCCGGCATCGTCGATGGCGTTGATCAGTAGCGCGCTCACCGGCACCGCAGGAGCGGTGGCCGCGTTGTTCGCAGTATTCGCATCGATCGCGAACGACGACGGATTCGCGGTTGCCGTCGCCGCCGCGATCGTCGACGGCGTTGTCGACGGCGCGGTGCCCGCCACGAGAATCGTGATGCTGCCGCCGACCGGAAAGGTGATGCCGACATTGATGTCGCCGCTGCCGCTAGCAACGTCGCAACCGCTCGCGCAGGTCCAGGTCACGCCCGTGAGCTGCGGCGGCATCGTTTCCGTGAGCGACGCGCCGGGGACCGACTGCGGGCCGTTGTTGGTGACCGTGATCGTGTAGGTGACCTGCGAGCCGGTCGCCGCGGGCGACGTGCTGGTCAGCACGTTCGTGACTGCAAGATCCATCGCCGCCATCGCGGTGCCGCCGTTGCCGGTGGTGTCGCTGTTGTTGCCCGGCGTCGGATCGGGCTGCGCGGCGCTGACGCTCGCGGCGTTGTCGAAGGTGCCGGCCACCGGTGTTGCCGTGACGTTAATCGTCGCGCTCGCACCTGCGGCCAGCGACGCGATCGTGCACGGCAGCGCCGAGCAGCCGGCGCCGCTGACGTTGGTGATCGTCAGGTTGGTCGGTGTGTCGGTGACCTGCACGTTGGTGGCGGTCACGGGGCCAGCGTTGCTCACGACCAGCGTGTACGCGAGCGGCTGGCCTTCGTAGTACGTCCCGGTGGTGACGAGCGTCTTGTTGATCGAGACGTCGGCGCCTGCAGTGATCGTGATGCTCGCCGTCGCGCTGTTGTTGGCCGGCGCCGGGTCGACGCTGCTCGCCGAGACCGTGGCGGTGTCCGAGAACGTGCTGCCGTTCGCTGCGCCGGCGGGGATCTGCACGACCAGGGTGAACGTGGCGGTCGCACCCGGCGCGAGGCTCGCGGTGGTCGCGGTAACGGTGCCGCTCGCACCGACGGCAGGCGTCGTCGCGCTCCAGCCGGCCGGCGCCGTCAGCGACACGAACGTCATCGACGCAGGCAGCGTGTCGCTGAGCGAAACGGCGTCCGCCGTGCCCGCGCCGTTATTGGTGACCGTGAGCGTGTAGGTGACCGTCTGGTTCGGGTAGTACGGACCGGCCGATGCGACGTTCGTCACCGCGATGTCCGCCGTCTGCACCGACGTGGTCGCGCTCGCGCTGTTGTTCGCGGTCGACGGGTCGGTGACGCCCGGCGGCGCGGTGATCGTCGCGGTATTGGTCAGCGTCGTCGCCGACGACGGCGCCGTGCCGTTGTACGTGAACACGACGCTGCCGCCCGACGGCAACGTCGGGATCGCCATCGAGTTGGTCATCGTCGCCGGGCAGCTCGCACCGCCGCTCGGCGTGCAGTTGATGCTCACGCCGGTGATGCCGGGCGGCAGCGTGTCGGCGAGAACCGCGCCGTTGGCCGCATCCGGACCGGCGTTCGCCACGGTGACCGTGTAACTGATCGGCGCACCGGCCCCGACCGTTGCCGGCCCGGTCTTCGTCACCGAAAGATCGGCATTGCCGGTGACGGTGAAGCTCGACGGCTGCGTCTTGCCCGAGCCCGCGATGCCGCTCGTGTTGCTGACGTAGTTGACGTTCGCGACGTTCGACAGCGATGTGTTGTTCGCGACCGGATCGATGCTGACCTTGAACGTCACGGTGGTGCCGACGGTCGGCGCGATCACGCCACCGGTGCTGGCATCGGCGGTCGTGCCCACGCGGAACGTCACCGTGCGCGTGCCGGGCGAGTAGTCGGCCTGGTCGTCACCGGCGGCATCGGTCATCACGCCGCTGTTGGCACCACTCGTGACCTGCAGCGAGCCCGGCACGTAGGTGACGCCGGCCGGCAGCGGATCGGTGATGCGCGTGTTGTTGGAGTTGTCGTTGCCGCGGTTGGTGAGGCTGATCGTGTAGGTGACGATGTCGCCCGGATGGAAGCTCGTGGTGCCGTTGTCGTTCGTCGCCGTCTTGGTGAACGACGTGACGATTTCCGGCTCGAACACGTCGGTCGCGAGCGTGATCACGCCTGGATAGTTGACGTCGTTGGCGCTGGCGCGGAAACGCGCGACGGCCGTCGTCGAACCGTTCGGAAGCGGCACGTTCGGCTTGACGTTGTCGATGTCGACGCCGAGCAGGTTGACGTACGACGGCGTGCGGCCTGCAGTGACGTTCGCGCCCTGGAACGAGATCGAGCTGTTCCAGAAGTCCGCCTGCGGGTTGATCGCGTCGAACACCGCGGAGAGGCTCGCGATGTCCTTGCCGAACAGCAGCGACGCGGCGCCGCCGGCGTCGTCGTTCTGGCCGCGGTCGCCGTCGTACAGCACGAAGCCGATGTTGCTGTTCACCGTACCGGTCGGCGGCGTGTAGAACCCGCTGATGCCGATGTCGAACTGCGTGTTGGTGCCGTTGCCCGCCTGGAGGCCGTCGAACACGGAAAGATTGCGCAGTTGCGCGCCGTTCTTCTGGTAGGCGACCACGAGCGTCCAGCCACTCCAGTTGCCGGCCGCCGCGCTCTGCCCGATGTTGCCGACGGTGTAGGCGCCGTTGCCGGCGCTCTGCACGATCGACGTGACGTCGGCGAACGACTGGTACGTCGAGCCGATCGCGTCGGTGACGCCCGCGGTGACGCCGACGTAGCCCGCGCCCGGCGCCTTCAATCGCACCGTGGTGCGCGCCGATGCCGTCGCTTGCACGGCGCCCCAGTACAGGCCGGCGAACAGCACGTTCGAGCCGGCCGGCAGGTTGAGCGTCGCGATGCTCGAGTTGGTGTTGGTACCGTCGGCGTCGATGTTGACCGCCGTCATCGCGAAACCGTTGTTGCGTCCGTTGGCACCGGCCTGCACGTTGGCGCACGTCGCGGCGTCGTCGGTCGACGTCGAGCCCGCGGGGCACGTCAGGTTGACGTTGCCGATCAGCACGATGTCGCCTTCGATGTTCAGCGACGGTGCGGCGGCGTCGGGGAAGCGCCGCGCGAACGCACGCTGTGCATGCGCGTCGGGCAACGCCGCGAGCGTGACGGCAACCAGCACGAGGCTGGTCGCCCAATGCCGCGCGCGATGCAGGGCGCGACGCATGCGCGTGCGCAGGTCGCGGGAGACGGGGGCCGCGGTACTGCGGCTCGGGTCGTGGCGTTCGGTCATTGGTGCAGGGCTCGGTGAAGCACGGCGGAACAGCGCCGTGGCATCGGGCGTCGTGGGGGCCGACATGGATCGCTGGGCGCCATCCCCCGGGCGGGTGCCCGTGGCGCTACCGATCGGAGCTCGAACCGCGGCTCGGACCGGACTGCCGGCCTCGAGGCCGGAGTGCAGGTAGAAAACGTCAATCGCTGCAGTGCAGGAGACGTGCCAGAGCCGTGACATTCATCACGCTCATGAATCGGAACGATTGGGCGTGCCTATCGCAAGCCGCGGACGGACGCGTATGTGGCTGTTTTCACGCGGATTTCACGGAGGCCGTGAGTGAGCGATTCGTTGCTATCGCGTGAGCCGTTGTGCACCCCGGAAATGGAGCAGCGGGTCACAGGCGGATCGGGACGGTCGGCGGCCGTCGAAACGTGACGCACCGCGTCATCGGCGCCGGCCGGCGACCGACGCAAATACGAAGAGTTCCTGAACTCGACGGTTCAGGATTAAGGATCCGTTCGAGTTCGTTCCGGATACTCCGCCCCACCGGCGTCTTACGGCCGGTCCATTCCAAAAATAACGAGAGTCCTTCCCTCATGAAGCGCACCCTGCTCGCCCTGACCCTGCTTGCCGCCCTTCCGTTCGCTGCCTCGGCGGCCGAAGGCGTGTCCTACAACTACGTCGAAGGCGGCTACACCCGCGTCGACGCCAGCAACACCGGCTCGAACAACGATGCCGACGGCTGGGCGCTCAACGGCTCGGGCGCGATCAACCCGAACTTCCACGTGTTCGGCGGCTACTCGAAGGTCAACATCAGCGACACCGACATCGACCTCGACCAGTGGCGCGTCGGCGTCGGCTACAACCGCGAGATCAACCCGAAGCTCGACCTCGTCACCCGCGTCGCCTACGAGAAGTTCGACGCCGGCCAGGGCGTGGACGGCAACGGCTACAGCGCCGAAGCCGGCGTGCGTGGCGCGATCAGCCCGAACTTCGAGGCCTATGCGATGGCCGGCTACGAGGACTACCAGGACTTCGACGGCGACTTCTACGGCCGCGTCGGCGCCCAGGTGAAGTTCAACCCGACCTGGGGCATCAACGCCGACGTCAAGTTCGCCAACGGTGGCGACGCCCAGTGGTTCGTCGGCCCGCGCATCTCGTTCTGATCCAGCAGTTCACGACTCGAGTCCTCTCTCCCCCGACTCGTGAGTGCAAAAGCCCGGCTTCGGCCGGGCTTTTCTTTTCAGCCGTGTGAAGGCTTTGTTAAGGTGACGTGCTGCAGCGCAGCAGTGCTGCTGCGGACTCAACAATAACAAGGACTTACATGAAGACCACCCTTCTCGCCCTCGCGCTGGCCGCGGCGCCGTTCGCGGCATCGGCCGCTCCGCTTTCCTATACCTACATCGAGGGCGGCTACAACCGTCTGCACGTCGACAACGATCCGTATGAAGACACCACGGCCGATGGCGCCTACCTGCGTGGCTCGTACGACTTCGGCAGCTCGGGCGTGAACGTGTTCGGCAGCGTGTCCAAGGTTTCGGACACCGAGAACTTCACTGGCGGCCGCGCGGACATCGACCTCCGCGACGACCAGATCGGCGTGGGCTACCACCAGCCGATGGGCCCGCGCGCCGACTTCATTGCAGAAGCCGCCTGGGTGCACGAAGTGGCCGACCTCAAGGAAACGCTCGCTGGCGTCACCTACCGCGACAGCGCGTCGGCCCACGGCGGCCGCGCTTCGGTCGGCGTCCGCGGCCAGTTCAACGACATCGTCGAAGGCCTGCTCAAGGCCAACTACTACGACGGCGGCGACTTCGAAGGCACCTGGAGCGGTACCGTCGGCGCGGAGTTCCACATCAACCCGACGTGGGGCATCACCGCCGAGATCGAGCACGGCGACCTGATCGACGACGCGGCCACCACGCGTTACCAGGTCGGCGTCCGCGCGAGCTTCTGATCGCTGCATGCCGCAATGAAAAGCCCGGCTTCGGCCGGGCTTTTTTCTTTCCGCTGTCGTAGCGATCGCGCGTTGCGTTACTCGAACAACCCGCTCGGATACTCCGGCTTCTGCTGTCGGGACAACAACTGGCGTAGACCATCCGAGGGCGTGAGTTGCCCGTGCAGCACCGCACGCACTGCACTCGAAATCGGCAGTTCGACGCCCGCACGTTCCGCCTGGCGCATCACCTCGTCGGCCGTCTGGACCGACTCGACCACCTGCCCGATCTCGCGCACCGCATCGGCGATCGACTGCCCGCGCCCGAGCGCGAGGCCGAGGCGACGATTGCGCGACAGATCGCCGGTGCAGGTCAGCACCAAGTCGCCGAGACCCGCGAGGCCCATCAAAGTTTCGGCCTTGCCGCCGAGCGCCTGGTTGAGCCGGAGCATCTCGTTGAGCCCGCGCGTGATCAGGCCCGCACGTGCATTGAGCCCGAGCTGCATGCCGTCGGCGACGCCAGTGGCCACCGCGAGCACGTTCTTCATCGCGCCACCGAGCTCCGCGCCGAGCATGTCGTCGCCCGTGTACGCACGGAACGCGGGACCGTGCAGCGCTTCGGCGACGACCTGCGCGAAGTCGGCGTCGTCCGAATGCACGGTCAACGCCGTCGGCAGGCCCTGCGCGACTTCCTTTGCGAACGACGGGCCAGTGACCACCGCGAGCGGGACGTCCGCACCCAGCACTTCGGCCGCGACTTCGTGCAGGAATCGCCCGCTGCCCGGCTCGAAGCCCTTGGTCGCCCACGCGACGCCGGCCTGCGCCGGGCGATGCGGCGCGAGCGCGCGAAGGGTTTCGGCGAAGGCATGCGACGGCACGACGACGAGCACGAGGTCGGCGTCGCGCATCGTGGCGGCAAGATCGGTGGTCGCGCGCAGCGTGTCGGGCAAGGCCACGCCCGGCAGGTAACGCGGATTTTCCTGCGTCGTGTCGATCGCGGCCACGACGTCGGCGTCGCGACCCCAAAGGGTCACGACCTCGCCGTTGCGCGCCATCAACGCCGCGAGCGCGGTGCCCCAGGAGCCCGCGCCGAGCACCGCGACGCGCCGGGGCGCGTGCGGGGTTTCAAACGTGTCCGCCACGGCGGATCAGGCGGTGCCGGCCGCCTCGGACGACTCGAGGCCGCCCTGCGACATGCGCTGGCGCAGGCCTTCGGCGTACAGGCCTTCGAAGTTCAGCGGCTGCAGCAGGAACGGCGGGAAGCCGCCGGCCTGGATGAGGTCGGAGATCAGCTGGCGCGCGTACGGATACAGCGCGTTCGGGCAGTGCGTGCCGAGCATGGCGTCGAGCGTCTGCGCGTCGAAGCCGGCCAGGCCGAACACGCCGGCCTGCTTCACTTCGGCGAGGTAGAGCGGCTTGTCGTCGGCGGTGCAGGTCAGGGTGACGCCGAGCACGACCTCGAAGGCCGAGTCGTTGAGGCGCGTGACCTGCTGCGAGAGGTTCATCTGCAGCTGCGGCTGCGTCTGCTCGTTGAACACCGCCGGCGCGCCCGGAACTTCGAACGAGACGTCCTTGACGTAGATCTTCTCGACGGTGAAGGAAGCGCCGGTGCCTTCGGCGTCGGTGGCGCCGAACGCGGCGTCGTTCTGGATTTCTTCGGTCATGGCGCGTGCTCCGGCACGGATATCGATGCGAGAAAGGGGCGGGATTATGGCACGGCCTACAAGCCGCGCCGGGCGCTCAGGCGCGGCCCTTCACCAGCGGGAGGTCGGCCTGCTGCCAGGCCGCGATGCCGCCGTCCAGCCAGTGGACGTGGGCGAAGCCGGCCTTCTTGAGCTTGCCGGCCTGGTCGGCCGAACCCTGGCCCGTGCGGCAGACGATGACGACGTGCTTGTCCTTGGCGGCGGCGAGCAGCTTGTGCTCCGGGCCGAAGGCGCTGGCCTGCACGTTGCGGCTGCCGGCGATGTGGCCCTTCTCGAAGTCGGTCGCCGGCGACACGTCGACGACCAGCGCGTCCTCGCGGTTCACCAGCGCGGTGAGCTGCGCCGGCGTCAGCGCCTTGTAGGGGCGGAACAGGCGCGCGACCTCGGTGGCGATGATGGCGACGGTCAGGACCACGAACCCGATGGCGAGCATCGAGTGGCGGCCGGCGAAATCGAGGAGTTCCTGGGAGGTCACAGGCGGGACGCGGATGGACCGGGGCGCGGATTGTCGCACGCGGGCGCGACGCCCACGCCCGGGTCGATCAGTCGTCGGCCCAGAGGTCCGGCAGGCCGCTCGTGTTCCACCACGCCTTGGCCTGCGCGTCCCAGCGCCAGGTCTCGCGGTAGCGGACGGTGCGCTCGGCAAGCGTGTTGCGGTTGATCACGCCGATCTCGATGTCGCGCACGGCGCGGCCGGCCTTGAAGTCCACGCTCGCGCCGCGGTCGTGGTAGGTCGAGATCTGCACCTGCTTGTAGCGCGCGAGCTCGATCGAACTGGGCGCGAGGTCCGCGCGCAGGGTCGGGTCGACGAGATTGAGTGCGCCTTCGAAGTCGCCCCAGCGGATGGCCGCGGCCCAGGTGTCCTGCGCGGGCGGAAGCGCACGCTGGGCGGGGCCCGCGACGGCGAGGCCGACGACGAGCAGCAGCAACAGCGGCAGGTAGCGAAGCAGGCGCATGCGGTGGTCTCCCCCGAGATGCGCCGATCCTAGGGCCCAACGCCCTCAGCGCGAAGCGGACGCCGTCCCGCAACGGCGTGGGCGTGGGCGGCGGTTCAGCCGGCCGGCGCGCGGACGATGGCGGCGAAGCGTGCGTCGAACGTCGTTGCCGGGCGACCGTCGGGCAGGTCGACGCGCGCCACGAGATCGATTCGGCCACGTCCCTTCGCGCGGATCGCGGCCACGAAATCGCGCCACGACGCGTCCTCCGCGAGCGCCGCTTCCGCCTGCAGGTCGTCGTACAGCGGCGCGAGGTAACGGATGCGGCTGTCGGCGACGTAGATGTCGCAGTCGAGGCCTTCGTCATGCAGGCCGAGCCAGACTCGACCCCAGCACGCGAGCGTCATCAGCGAGGCGAGCGAACCACCGAATGCGCAGCCCTTGTCGTTGACGTTCGCAGCGAGCGGCGCAGCGAGCCGCAGGCGTTCGCCGTCGAACGATTCGATTGACAGCTGCAGTGCGCGCACGGGCGGCATGCCCTGGTAGTGCGCGTCGAGATGCGCGAGCGCGTCGGCGCTCATGGCGTCATCGGCCGGTGTGAGAAAGTGCGCGTCATGCACGACTCCCTGTCGACGGGCCCGCGATGGTACGTGATCTCGCTGCGACCGCGCGGTCAACACCAGCGGCTGCGCGATGTCGCGCGTCGAGCGGGGCATGCGGTGATCGCGCTGTCGCCGCTGCGCATCGTGATGCGCGACGACGCAGCCACGCGCGCTGCACTGCGCGATGCGCTGGCATCCGACATCGTCGTGTTCACCAGTCCCAACGCGGTGGCTGCAGCGAAAGCGTTGCAGCCGTTGTCGACACGCGCGGTCGTTGTCGCGCTCGGCGATGGCACTGCGCAGGCATTGCGACGCGCCGGCGTTCGTGAGGTCGCGCGACCTACACGCATGGACAGCGACGGTGTGCTCGCGCTGCCGGTATTCGATGCAGTCGACGGCCGTCGTATCGGCCTCGTCACTGCACCCGGTGGTCGCGATCGCCTGGCGCCGGCGCTGCACGCGCGCGGTGCGCGCATCGTGCGTGCCGACGTCTACGTGCGTGAACCCTGCGGCCTGCCGCGCACCGGGCTGCGTGCGCTGCGCGGCGTGGACGACGGTGCGCTCGCGATCGCGTTGTCGAGCGGCGAAGCGCTGGACCTCGCCGTCGGGCAACTCGAACCCGCCGACCTCGCGCGACTGCGGCGCGCGCGCGTGGTCGCCGCGAGCGAGCGGCTGGTCGAGCATGCGCGTCGGCTCGGTTTCGACGATGTCGTCCTCGCCGACGGGCCCCGGCCTGCGCAACTTGTCGCCGCGCTGAACCGGCCGCAGCGCTGAAGCGGCTTTTCACGGCGTCTCCCGCTGCCGCTGTCGAGACTGGCGGCGTCGCGTTCCCCGCCGAGGCGTCGTCATGTCGTTCATCCGCAGTCTGCTGATCTGGACGGTCGTCGTCCTCGCCGTCGCCCTCGCCGCACAGGTGCTGCTGCCCGATCCGGGCTTGGTACTGATGCGCTACGGCGGCAGCGATTACACGACCACGATTCCCCGCGCGATCGCGGTCGGTCTCGCGATCTTCGCCGCCGCGTGGTTGCTGGTACGACTGATCGCCGCGCCGGGCGTCGCGCTGCGTCGCCGTCGTGAACGCGCCGAACGTGCGCGCCTGGGCGCCGCGCTGGAGGACATGCACATCGGTCGCTGGGATCGCGCGGAGCGTTCGCTCGCGACGATCGACGACCCCGACACGCTCGCCATCGCCCGCATCCACGCCGCGCGCGCCGCGGCGGCACGCGGCGAACCGGTGGTCGCGCAGCAGCACGTCGATGCGCTGGCGTCGACGCATCCAACGCTGCGCGCGGTCGCCCTGGCCGAACTCGCGCTCGCGCACGGTCGCGCCAACGATGCGCTCGTGGCGCTCGACGCACCGAGCGCGCAGCCGCTGCCGCCGCGTGGTCTCGCGCTGCGTGCGCAGTCGCTCGCGGAGCTCGGTCGCTACGACGAGGCGTACGGCATGCTCGGCGCGCTGCGCAAGGCCGACGCGGTGCCGGCCGCCGACCTCCCGCGTCTCGAATCGCGCTGGGCGCGGGGAGCACTTCTCTCCGCGGCCGACGGCAATGCGCTCGCCGCGCATTGGGATGCGATGCCGGCCGCACTGCGTCGCGATCCGACCATCGTCGCGGCCTACGCCGAACGTGCGGCGGCGCTGAATTGGGATGACGCCGCGGCGCGCGCGATCGAGCAGTCGCTCGACGCGAACTGGGACGATTCGCTTGCAGGGCTTTATGGGCGCCTGTCGATCGGTCGTCTCGACGAACGTGCGTCGCGCATCGAGCGTTGGCTCGCCGATCATCCGGGCAGCCCCGGCCTGCTGCTGAGCCGCGCCCGCCTGCAGTACGCGCACGGGGACTGGCTCGGTGCGGAGGGCACGCTGCACGACGCCATCGAGCACGGCGCCGGCGCCGAAGCCTGGGAGCTGCTGGGCCACGGCTATTCGGCGAACGGCGACGAGTCGCGTGCGCGCATCGCCTATGCGAATGCGCTGCGCACCTCGCGCGGCGACGGCGTGCTGGATCTGACGCCCGATTCACGCGTGTCGCGACGCCTCGATCCGCTGCGCGATCCGCGCGCCGGAACGCGCCTGCAGTAACGATCAGCGGGAGGATGCCTGCGTCGCCGATGCACGTCGGCGACGCAGGCGTTCGATCATTTCGCGCGACGCCGCCACGCGCGCACGCCGATCAGCGCAACCGCAAGGCCAAGCCACAGCGGCCAGCCGGCGACCAGCATGACAACGAGATCGAGCAGGCCGCGGCCGCCATCGGCCATTGCCGTGCCGAGGCGTGAGAACAGGTTCGGGCGTTCGTGGCGCAGGATCGCGTCGACATCCGGACGTTCCGCGCGGCGCACCTGCTGCGGCTGACGCAGCGAGAAATCGAGCGTCGCGAACTCAACGCGATCCTCGTAGGTGCGCTGTTCGACGAGCGCTTCATCGCGCTGGGTCTGCTGGTCCGCACGGCCTTCGATCGCATCGATCTTGTCGGCTGTCTTGCCGGCGTTCGCGGCGGCGTCGCCGAGCACGGCCTGCGCCTGCTCGTGGCGCTTGCGCGCAAGTTCGCGGCGCAGCAGTTCGAACTGCGCGTCGACCGCTTCGTAGTGGCGACGATCGAGGAATTCGAGTTCACCGGCGACGCTGCGCAGGAACATCTGCGCGCGATCGCTCGGTACGCGCACTTCGAGATCGCCGCGCATCGTGTACGTCGACAGCTCGACCAGGCGTTCGTTGCCGAGCGGACGGGTTTCGACGCGATCGATCGCAGTGCTGATGTCGTCGCGCGTCACGAAGCCGCCCTGCGACGCGGCGAGATCGGCGATGCGCACCGCCGCGCGCTGCACGTCGCGCACCTGCGCTTCGACCTGCGCGGTGCGGATGAAACGTCGCGTACCGACGTTCTGGGTCATCGCCGCGGAGCCCATGGCGTCGGGGTCGACGCCGGGGCCGGTCACCGCGGACTTCGGTTCCGCCGGAGGCGCGCTCGGTGCAGCCGGTGCGACGGCACCTCCGGCGTCGGGCGCGGCCTGCATCGCTTCGCCGCGCGATGCGCTGGACCCGGCATCGGCCGCGATCGAAGAATCGGCCGCCTGCTCCTTATTGCTGCAAGCCGTCGCCAGCAGGACCAGCACGACGGGAACGACGAACAGACGGCGCATGCGCGACTCCGGAAGGGCGGTGGTGCCGTTCTCCAACGGCCGGCCGACCTTACCGGGGTTATCAAGCGGCCGCACGCGGCGACCGCGGCCGCGCTCAGCGTTCGAGGATCGCCACCACGCCCATGCCGCCCGCGGTGCAGATCGAGACCAGGCAGCGGCCACGACCGCGCAATGCGAGTTCCTTCGCCGCGGTCGCGACGATGCGCGCGCCGGTCGCTGCGAACGGATGGCCCGTCGCCAGCGACGAACCGTTCGGGTTGAGCTTGGCCGGGTCGATCGAGCCCATCGCATGCTGCAGGCCCAGGCGATTGCGGCAGTACTCGTCGCTCTCCCACGCGCGCAGCGTGCACAGCACCTGCGCGGCGAACGCTTCGTGGATCTCGTAGAAGTCGAAGTCCTGCAGCGTGAGGTTGTTGCGCGCGAGCATCTCGGCGACCGCGATCGTCGGTGCCATCAGCAACCCTTCGCCGGCGACGAAATCCACCGCCGCGACCTGCGCGTCGCGGATCCAGCACAGCGGTTCGATGCCGCGCGCCTGCGCCCACTCGTTGCTCGACAGCAGGCACGCAGCGGCACCGTCGGTCAGGGGCGTCGAATTGCCCGCGGTGAGCGTGCCGCGGCCGCTGGTGCGATCGAATGCCGGCTTGAGCGTGGCGAGCTTCGCGAGCGTGGTGTCTGCGCGCAGGATGTTGTCGCGCGAAACGCCGCGGAACGGCACGACGAGATCGTCGAAGAAGCCGCGCTCGTAGGCGGCGGCAAGCTTCTGGTGCGACTCGTAGGCGAGCAGGTCCTGCGCCTCGCGCGGGATCTGCCATTCCTTCGCCATGTCCTCGCAGTGCTGGCCCATCGACTTGCCGGTGCGCGGCTCGGCGACGCCCGGGAAATCCGGCTTCAGCTCGCGCGGCGAGAAACCCGCGAACGCGCGCAGCTTCTCGCCCGGCGTCTTCGCCGCGGCGGCCTTGAGCAGGCGGCGACGCAGCTTCGCTCCGTAAACGATCGGCACGTCGGACGTTGTATCCGAACCGCCGCCGATGCCCGCCTCGATCTGGCCGAGCGCGATCTTGTTGCCGATGTGCACGATCGTGTCGAGCGACGTGCCGCAGGCGCGCTGCAGCGTGATGCCGGGCGTCAGCGGCGACAGGCCGGACGACAGCGCGGCCTCGCGGCCGAGGTTCCAGTCGGACGAATGCTTGATCACCGCGCCCATCGCGACCTCGCCCAGCTGCACACCCTGCAGGCCGTACTTCTCGACCAGCGCACCGAGTGCGCGCACGGACAGCCCGAGGTTGCCGACGTCGGAATAGGCGGTGTTCTGGCGGCAGAAGGGACTGCGGACGCCGCCGAGCACGGCGACGGAGCGATACAGCAGCATGGAAGGCCTCGCGGGTCGATGACGCGGCGCACCGGGGCGCCGTGGGCATAATGCGGCGAGTGTAGCGCTACCACACGCCAGCGTACTGATGACCCATTCCCATGATGCGCCCGATGCCGCCGGCGCCCTCCACGTGCTCGGCGCACTCGCGCTCGAACTGTCGGGCGACGCGCCGGTCCGCGACGACCGCCTGACCCAGGCGCAGGCGGGCGAACTCGCCGCGTTGATCGCCGCCGACCTCGCCACGTTCGCGCCCGCCGCCGCGGAGCTCGAACTGGTGATCGTCGGCGCGCACTACGACCCGGTCGAACTGCTGCGCCCGGGCTGGCCGGTGCACCGCGAACTCGACGACCTCGCCGCGCGTGCGCCGGGGTCGAGCAAGGCGCGCGTCATCGCGTTCGGTGCGCACGACGGCACGCTGCCCGGCGCGCTGGCGCCGCAGTCCGACTTCGCCGGCGGCCCGTTGCGTCTGGTGCCGTTCGTGCTGACGGGCGATCCCGATCGCATCGCTGCGGTCGGCGACCTGTTCGAGCACGAGCTGCTCGAGCGCGGCATGGCCGGCGCGGCGACGGCGCTCGCCGCGCAGTCGATGTTCGGCCTGCAGGTCGAGCATGCGCGCTACCTCACCGTGCACGACCTCGCGGCGATGACGTCGCTGCAGTACGAACACGCCGGCCTCGCGCCGCTGTGGCCGGTCATCGAAACCGCGCTGCTCGCGCCGGATGACGAAGCCTGGCTCGACGAATCGCCCGAGCCGCTGATCCATTACGTCGACGGCGAAGCGCGCATCGCGCTGTTCTCGCCGCAGGCCTGGCAGCAGCGTTATGCGGTCGGGCTCGACTGCACCACCGACGACTGCCGCCAGCAGGCGCTGCGCCAGCATCGCCACTTCGAAGCGCGCCAGCGCCAGCTCGCCGCGGTGCTGCAGGCGCACGGCGTCGTCGTGAACTTCGTGCACTGCGATCGTGCGAACGACGCCGTCGAATCGCTGGCCTGATCGTCAGCCCGTCGGTGCGGGCGTCGGCCGTCCGCGCGCGATGCGCACGAGTCGCGTGATCTGCCACAGGGCCGACGCGCCGAAGAACAGGTCGACCATGCGCGACAGCGGCGACGTCGCGCCGCCGAACACGCTGCCGACGAGATCGAACTGCGCCAGGCCGATCAGCCCCCAGTTGAGGCCGCCGAGCACCAGCAGCACGAACGTGACCGTGTTCAACGCCCTCATCGCCCACCTCCGCTGACCGCACCACGGAGCCGAACCGCACGGGGCGAGCATGCGCCGCTGGCATGACGGCGCAACGGCCGCCGTGGGGCGCGCCGACGGATGGCGGGGACGGCGGCGTCAGTGGACGGTGCGGCTCCGACTCGCCGGCTTGGCCTTCGACCGCGTGAGCACCCCGGCCGCGGCCTTCTTCGCCGACGCCTTCGAACGGCCGCGCGACGACTTGTCCGACGGCGGCTTGAGCGCGCGGCGCGCACCGCTGCGCAGATCGAGAATCCGGTTCTCGCCCATCAGCTCTTCCTTCTTCGTCACCCGCGCGACGAGGAACGAGAGCAGCTTGCCGACGCCGGTGCGCGGCCCCGTCCAGTACTCCGCGCTGCGGACTTCGACTTCGAGCAGCACGAGGTTCGGATCGTTCACGCCCTTCGGGAAGAACGCCTTCATCGCGTCGCTCCACAGCGATTCGATCTTCGCGCGGTCGCGATTGATGCGCGCTTCGCCGGCCACCGAAATGTAGGTGTTCGCATCCTTCGACGCGTAGGCGACGTTGACCTTCTTCTTGCGCTTGATCTCGCCGATCTTCGGGCTGTCGGCTTCGGTGAAGAACCAGATGCGTTCGCCGTCGAAGCTCGCCTGCTGCGTCGACAGCGGACGGCTGACGAGCCAGCCTTCGGGTCCGACGGTGGTGAGCATCGCGATGTCGATGCCTTCGATGAGTTCGGCGAGCTGCTCGGCGCTGGTGGGACGACGGGCCATGACGGAAGTCCGGTGGAAGGTGCACCGACGCTGCGGCCGGACCCGACAAGGCGTGGTGAATCGAATGCGACATCGTTCAGCTGTCGGCGATCGCGGTGTCGTCGGCGCGTCGACACGCGTTCGTCGCGAACAGGCACACGACACGTGACGACCAAAACGAAAACGGCCGCCCCGAAGGCGGCCGTTCTGCAACAGCGATGCCGACGATCAGAGCAGGCCGAGCGCCAGCTTGCTGAGCAGCATCACCACGCCCGCACCGGCGGCGACGAGCGCGAGCAGCAACGGGCTGCGCACCGGGTTGATGCCCGCGGCCTGCGCGAGGCCGCCGATGAACACCGGCATCAACGCGTCGGTGGCTTCCCACATGTCGCGGCCCATCGACTTGAACGCGAGCGCGAGGCCGGCGGTCAGCGCGAGGCTGAACAGCATCGCCGTCAGGCCGTCCTTGAACGTGATCTTGCGCAACGTCGCGCCCATAAGCTGCATGACACGGAACTCCTGGAACATCACGCCGCGCGGCGCGATTCGATGTGGATTCGGCGAAGCCCACGCGGCCTCTGACCGAGGTAACGGCCATGCGCGAAGGATCTACAGGGTAGCCACGTCACTCCGCTTTCACATGAATGGCGCGTGCAGCGGCCGCATGCCGTGACGACGGTCGCAACCGCGGGCGTGCAAGCGGCCGCGGCGTGCGCGAAAGCGGCGGTTGTCGTGAGTTCCAGGTGTCAGCGCGCGTCGGATCGCGTGGTCGCTTCGAAGATGCGATAGCCGGCGTCGCGCATGCCGAGCGATGTGTAGGTCGACTGCGCGACGTCGTTGTCGCGCTCGACATAAAGACGCAACCCGATGACGTCGCGACGCGCCGCCGCGTTCGCACGCACATGGTCGTACAACGCGCGGAACACGCCCGCGCGGCGACGCGCGGGCGCGACGTAGACGCTCTGGATCCACCACCAGTGTCCGCAGCGCCAGTCGCTCCATTCCGTCGTCGTCATCAGCATGCCGACGGGCTCGGCGATCACTTCCGAGCCCGCGACCGGCACTTCGCGCACAGCGACGATGTAGTGCGCCTTCGACGGATCGGCGATGCCCTGCGTGACGCCGGCGAGCACGATGTTGGGATCAAGCTCGAGATGCTCGGTCTCCATCGCCATCGTGCACGCCCACTGCGCGAGCAATTCGGCGTCGGTGGGCACCGCATCGCGAACGCGCAGGTGGCCGAGCATGTCAGCGGCCCGCGCGGATCACGCCGCAGGCGATGCGCGCGCCGGAGTTGCCTGCGGGCTGCGACGCGTAGTCGTCGCCCTGCGCGTGCACGACGAGCGCGCGATTGAGGATGTTGGTCGCGGCCGCGCCGCCGAGGGTCATGCCGCCGACGTGGATGTCGACATGCGCGACGCCGTCGGTGCCGGCGGTGATGTTGGGCAGATCACCGGCATGGTGCGTCGTGCTGTCGGGGCGTCCGTGCGCGCGCCCGGCCGGATTGAAGTGCGGGCCGGCGCTCGTCGCATCCGCGGCGCTGCAGTCGCCGGTTTCATGCACGTGGATGCCGTGCGTGCTGCCCGGCGCGAGGCCGCCGATGTCGCCGGTGAAATGCACGCCGCCCGCCATCGCCATCGCGTTCAACTTGCCGCTCACCAGCGAGCCCGAGGCCGGCGCGAGCGCGATCACCGCCGCATCCACGGGTGGTGCAGCGACGCCGACGGACGCATGCACGGGCGCGGTGGCCGGCACCGTCGAGGGCGCGGGCGCGGTGCTTGCGCACCCGGCGAGCAGCAGCGTGGAAGTGATCACGGCGAGGCACGTCTTCATGGCGGTCTCCTTGGAGGATCGACAGTCTGCGGCGCGCGCATTCGCGCGCGGTGAAGTCAGCCGGCGTCGCGCGGCGTGCGCGTGCGGCCGGGGCCGAGCTTGCGCGTGAGCGTGTTGCGCCCCAGGCCGAGCAACGCGGCGGCCTCGCCGCGTCGTCCGCCGGTACGTTCGAGCGCGACGTCGAGCAGCACGCGCTCCAGGCGATCGCGGGCGGTGTCGTGCAGGTTCGTGTCACCGCGATCGAGCGCGTCGCGCGCCCAGTCGGCGAGCGCGGCATCCCAGTCGACGCTCGCGACCGACGCAGGCGTCCCGAGCGCCGCATCGACGTCGGCGCGCGTGATGCGTTCGCCCGGTGCGAGCGCGGCGAGCCGCCAGCACACGTTCTCGAGTTCGCGCACGTTGCCGGGCCACGCGTGCACCTGCAGGCGATCGAGCGCATCGCGATCGAAGCGCTTGGCCCGCGCACCGAGGCGCGACGCCGCCTGCGCGAGGAAATGGGACGCCAGCAGCGGAATGTCCTCGCGACGCTCGCGCAACGGCGGCAGGCGCAGTCGCACGACGTCGAGGCGATGCAGCAGATCCGCGCGGAACTGTCCGCTCGCCACGCGCGCTTCGAGATCCTGGTGCGTCGCCGCGACGACGCGCACGTCGACGCGGATCAGCTCGCGACCACCGACGCGGAAGAACTCGCCCTGCTGCAGCACGCGCAGAAGCCGCGTCTGCGGGGCGGCGGGCATGTCGCCGATCTCGTCGAGGAAGAGCGTGCCGCCGTCGGCCTGTTCGAAACGCCCGATGTGCCGACGCGCCGCGCCCGTAAATGCACCGGCTTCGTGGCCGAACAGTTCGGATTCGAGCAGTTCGGACGGAATCGCCGCGGTGTTGAGTGCCACGAACGGCTTGTGCGCGCGCGGCGATTCGCGATGTAGTGCGCGCGCGACGAGTTCCTTGCCGGTGCCGGTTTCGCCCGTGATCAGCACCGACAACGGCGCCTGCGCGAGGCGCCCGATCGCGCGGAACAGCTCGCGCATCGCCGGCGCGGTGCCGAGCAAGGTTTCCGCAGTGGCCGGCAATTCGTCGGGCGCGGTGACGGGCGGCGTCGATGGGCCGAGCACGCGCGCCGCGAGTGCGACGGCATCGTCGAGATCAAAGGGCTTGGACAGGAATTCGTGCGCGCCCGCGCGGAACGCGCCGGCCGTGCTCGCGATGTCGGTGTAGGCGCTCATGACGACGACGGGCAGGTCGGCGCGGCGCTGCTTGAGTTTTTCCAGCAGCACGAGGCCGTCGTCGCCGGGCATGCGCACGTCGGTGAACAGCAGGTCGGGCAGCACGTCGGATTCGTCGAACGTCGCGAGCGCGCTGCCCGCGTCGGAGAACGTGTTGACGCGCCAGCCGGCATCGCGCAATGCGGTCGCGAGTACGAAGCGGATCGCTGCTTCGTCGTCGACGATCCAGATCATCGGCTCAGGCATCGACGGGCTCCGGCAGCGGCAGCAGCAGCGTGAAAACGGTATGGCCGGGGCGCGAGCGATAGCTCAGCGCGCCGCGATGTTCGCGCACCACCTGCTGCGCGAGCGCGAGGCCGAGGCCGGTGCCTTCGGCGCGTCCACTCACCAGCGGAAGGAACAGGCGATCGGCCAGTTCGGCGGGCACGCCGCGGCCGTCGTCGGAGATGTCGAGGCGCAAGGCGAGCGGATGCACGAGTTCACCGATGCGCGCGCCGTGCTCGGCGCGCGTGCGCAGCGTGACCTGCGAGGCGCCGGCTTCGATCGCATTGCGCACGAGGTTCCACGTCGCCTGCGTCAGGCGATCGGCATCGCCGTCGACATCGGGCAGGCTCGGGTCGTAGTCGCGCACCAGTCGCACTGCCCAGCCGGCATCGGATTCGGCGAGGCGCAGCACGCGCTCCAGCACGCCATGCACGTTGAGCGGCACGTGCGGTTGCGCGGGCGCGGGCGAGAGCAGGCGATCGAGCAGCGCGGTGAGTCGAACGGTCTCGGCATCGATCAGCGACGTCAGCGCATGGCCGTCGGCGTCGTGCGGATCGAGTCGACGCGCGAGCAGCTGCGCGGCGCCTTTCAGACCGGCGAGCGGATTGCGCAGCTCATGCGCGAGCCCGCGCAATGCGGCGCTCAGTGCGGACGGCAGGCGCGCGGGATCGTCGTCGGGGAATTCGTCGACGGGATGCGCTTCGAGCAGCCAGCCGTCGTCGCGGCGCGACAGCCACGCATCGCAGAAGCGTTCGGCGCCTGAAAACCGCAGGCCGAGGCGACGCAGCCGGAGCGGCGCATCCGACGGCTCGGCCGCGCGGTCGAGCACGGCGTCGAGCCCCGCGTCCGTCGCCAGCGCGGTGAGCGGCAGGCCGAGCAGCCGCCGCGCGCCGACGCCCAGCCAGCGCGCGAACGCGAGGTTGCAGCCGGCGATGCGCGCGTCCGCGGTGGTCCACGCGAGCGGCGTGGTCAGCTGGTCGAGGTCGGGCGCGGCCGGCGTCATTGCACCATGGTAGTGCAGGCGCGGCGTGGCGCCGGTGGATCAGGGCTTGAACAGCCAGACGCTGGCGATACGGCCGTCGACGACGTCGTACACGGCGATCGCGTCGACCGGCCCATCGCCGAGCCCGGTCACGCGCTCGTGGTCGACGACCTTGTGGCCGGACGCGGTCCGCGCGACGAGGTCGGCGTGCAGCGTCGGGAGATTGAAACGGTGGTCGCGGTAGTAGGCGCGGATGGCGTGGGCGCCGTCGAGCGCGGGCGCGGTGGCCGGCACGCGCCAGACCTTCGCGTCGTCGCGGTAGGTCGCCATGAACGCGTCGAGATCGTGCGCGTTGTAGGCGTCGAGCTGGCGCTGCACGACGGCGACCGGGTCATCCGGCGATGCAGGCTTGTTCGACGTCATGGCGCAACCGGACAGCATTGCGGTGGCGAGCACGAGCGCGGCACGCACGTTTCAGTCCACCAGCGGCAGCGCGATGCGGAACGCGAGTCCGGGCGCGAGCGCGTTCGCCGTCATCGTGCCGCCGTGCGCACGCACGATGGCTTCGGCGATGACCAGGCGCAGGCCGAGGCCGAGGTCGTGCGGCTCCGGCAACGGATCGACGAGCAGTGCGGACGCATCGTCGGGCGCGTCGCCGGCGTCGGTGACTTCGATCAGCACCTGGTCGCCCTCGCGCCAGGCGTGCAGGCCCGGCGGCAGCGGCGATCGCCACTGCGAGAACGCGAGCAGGCTGGTCAGCGCCTGCTGCAGGCGCGATTCGTCGCCGAGCACGTGGCGATCCGCGAGTTCAGGCGCGACTTCGCCCACCGCGGTGCAACCCGCGGCGGCACCGACCGCGAGGTCGAGCAGCATCTGGATGTCGACCGGCCGCATGCGCTGCACGAGACGGTTCTCGCGCGCGCGCACCCAGTCGCCCATCTCCTCGATCATGCCGGCCATGCGGCGCGACTGGCGCTCGATGGTTTCGGCGAGTTCGACGCGGCGCTCGTCCGGCAATTCGCGACGGCGCAGCAGGTAGGCCGCCGTCTGCAACGGGGACAAAGGCCCCTTGAGGTCGTGCACCAGGCGTTCGAACAGCGGACGCTCGCTCATGGAACCTTCGCTTCGCAGGACGGCAATGCGCCCAGAATCCGGCAGATCGCCTCGATCTCCGGCGGCTTGACCAGATGGTGGTCGAATCCCGCGTCCGCGGTGCGCTGCCGGTCTTCCGGCTGGCCCCAGCCCGTGACCGCGACCAGCGTCATCGCTGCACCGAGCGGCGAGGCCCGCAGTCGGCGCGCGACATCGTAGCCGCTGATGCCCGGCATGCCGATGTCGAGGAACACGACATCCGGCTCGAACGACGTCACCGCCTGCTCTGCCGCATGCGGATCGTAGATGCGCTGCGCCTGATGGCCGAGCATCTCCAGCATCATCGCCAGCGTGTCGGCCGAGTCGCAGTTGTCGTCGACGACCAGCACGCGGCGCGGCGACGCGGCCTGCAGCGGCTCGGGCGTGCGATCCGGCAACGCCTGCCCGCGACCGATCGGCAATCGCACGGTGAAGCGACTGCCGTGGCCGAGGCCTTCGCTCGACGCGGTGACGGCGCCGCCGTGCATCTCGACCAGGCGACGCACCAGCGTCAGGCCGATGCCCAGGCCGCCGCGCGCGCGTTCGATCGAGGTGTCGACCTGCGCGAACGGCTCGAAGATCGCGTCCACCTGCTCGGGCGCGAGACCGATGCCGCGATCGGTCACGTGCACCAGCACGTGGTCGCCATCGCGCTCGGTGTCCACGCGGATCGGCGACGCGGAATCCGAATACTTCGCCGCGTTGCTGATGAGGTTGGCGAACACCTGCGACAGGCGCTCGGGATCGGCGTCGAGCGGCACCGCCACCGGCGGCACGTGCACCTCGAGCTGGTGACCTGCGGCCTGCAGCATGGCGGTGACGCTTTCGACCGCCGAGTGCAGCACGGCGTCGATCGTGGTGGCCGCCTGGCGCAGCACGAGCTTGTCCTGGCTGATGCGTGCGACGTCGAGCAGGTCGTCGATCAGGCGCACGAGCAGCACGAGCTGGCGGTCCATCGCGTCGTACAGCCGCGGACCGGTCTGCCCGCCGAGCTTCATCACGTTCACCGCGTTCGCGAGCGACGCCAGCGGATTGCGCAGCTCGTGTGCGAGCGTGGCGAGGAACTGGTCCTTGCGACGGTCGTGCTCGAGCAGGCGCTGCTGCACGCGTTCGCGTTCGCTGACCTGCGCCTGCAGCTCGATGTTGCGCTGCGCGAGCGCGACGTTCGCATTGCGCAGCGATTCGTTGAGCGCTTCGAGTTCGCGCGCCTTCTCGAGGCGCAGATCCTCGTTGGCCTGCGCCAGCAGCTCGTTCGCGTTCTGCAGCTCGCGTCGCTTGCGATACAGCTCGACCAGCACGCTGACCTTGCTGCGCATGATTTCCGGGATCACCGGAACCATCACGTAGTCGACCGCGCCGAGCTTGTAGCCGCGCAGGCGATCGAGGTCGGAGACGTTCACCGCCGTCACGAAGATGATCGGCGTCTTCTCGTAGCGCGGATGCTGGTGGATCAGGCTCGCGGTCTCGAAGCCGTCCATGCCGGGCATGTTGACGTCGAGCAGGATCAGCGCGCACTCGTGCTCCATCAGCAGGCGCAACGCTTCGACGCCCGATCGCGCTTCGATCAGGTTCTCGCCCAGCGGCTCGAGGATGGCGCGGTACGACAGCAGGCGTCCCGGCTGGTCGTCGACCAGCAGGATCGTCGCCGGCGCGCTCACCGGCGACGTCGTGTCGTTGTCGCTCAACGATGCAGCCACTGGCGCAGCACTCCGAGCAGCTGGTCGGTCACGACCGGCTTGGCGAGATAATCGGACGCACCGGCCTCGAGGCACTTCTCGCGGTCACCCTTCATCGCCTTCGCGGTGAGCGCGACGATCGGGATCGCGCGCGCTTCGGGATCGCTGCGGATCGCGCGCATCGTGTCGTAGCCGTCCATGCCCGGCATCATGATGTCCATCAGCACGATGTCGATGGCGCGGTCGGCGGTGACCTTGGCGACCGCTTCACGGCCGTTGTTCGCGGTCAGCACTTCCATGCCGTGGCGTTCGAGCACGATCGAGAGCGCGAAGATGTTGCGCATGTCGTCGTCGACGACCAGCACGCGCTTGCCCTGCAGCACTTCGTCGGACTCGGTGAGTCGACGCACCATGCGCTGCTTGTGCTCCGGCAGGTTCGCGATCACGCGGTGCAGCAACAGCGAGGTTTCGTCGAGCAGGCGCTCCGGCGACTCCACGCCCTTGATCACCACGCTCTTGGCGACGCGCTTCAGTCGCGTGTCCTCCTCGGCGGACAGGTCCTTGCCGGTGAACACGACGACCGGGATGTCGCGCAGCGCGTCGTCCGCCTGCAGGCGATCGAGCAGGTCGAAGCCGGTCATGTCGGGCAGGCGCAGGTCGAGCACGACGCATTCGACGCCGCCCTCGCGCAACACCTTGAGCGCTTCCTCGCCGCTGCCGACGCTGGTGATCTCCAGGTCGTCGTGGCGGATCAGCTCTTCGATCGACATGCGCTCGGTCGCGTCGTCCTCGACCACGAGCAGCTTCTTGATGCGCGGCTTGGTGAATTCGCGCATGCGTTCCAGCGCCGAGCTGATGAGCTCGGGGCTCGACGGCTTGGCGACGTAGCTGAAGGCGCCACGTTCGAGCGAGTGATGGCGATCTTCCTCGACGGTGACGATCTGCACCGGGATGTGGCGCGTGGCCGCGTCCTGCTTGAGGCGCGCGAGCACCGTCCAGCCGAGCATGTCCGGCAGGAAGATATCGAGCGAGATCGCGTTCGGCGAGTACTCGCGCACGAGTCGAAGCGCTTCCGCGCCGCGATTGGTCACCAGCACGTTGAAGCCGCGTCCGCGTGCGAGGTCGCGCATCACCGCGGCGTAGCGCGGATCGTCTTCGACGACCAGCAGCGTCGGCCACTCGGGATCGAGTCGATCGCGATCGTCCTCGATGCTCTCCGGCACCGGCGTCGCGATGCTGTCGGCATCGGCTTCCGCGGTCGCATGCGCGTGCGCGGCACGCACCAGCGCCGGGCGGGCCGTGCGCGACGCGGTGGCCGCTTCGGCCTCGGTCTGCGCGTAACGCAGCGGCAGGTACAGCGTGAACGTCGAGCCCTTGCCCGGCTGGCTCGACAGCGTGAGTTCGCCACCGAGCAAGCCGGCGATTTCGCGCGAAATCGCGAGGCCCAGGCCGGTGCCGCCGTACTTGCGCGACGTGCCCGCGTCGGCCTGCTGGAACGCTTCGAACACGATGCGCTGCTTGTCGGCCGAGATGCCGATGCCGGTGTCGGTGACGTCGAACGCCACCACCATCGGCGCCGAATCGAGCACCGCGTGGCCGGCGGACCAGCCCGTCGTCGCGCGACGCGCGGCCATGCGCACGCTGCCGATCTCGGTGAACTTCATCGCGTTCGACAGCAGGTTCTTGAGGATCTGCTGCAGGCGCTTCGGGTCGGTGGTGAGCGAACGGCCGAGTTCCGGCGAGAAGTCCACCGAGAAGTCGAGGCCGCGACGCTCCGCCTCGTGGCGGAAGCCGCGCTCCATGTTTTCGCGCAGGTGCGAGAACGTGATGTCCTCGGTCTCGATCGTGACCGTGCCCGACTCGATCTTCGACAGGTCGAGAATGTCGGAGATGAGGTGCAGCAGGTCGGTACCCGCGGCATGGATCGTCTTCGCGAATTCGACCTGGCGCCCGGTGAGGTTGCTCTCGGGGTTTTCCGCGAGCTGCTGGCCGAGGATCAGGATCGAGTTGAGCGGCGTGCGCAGCTCGTGCGACATGTTCGCGAGGAACTCGGACTTGTAGCGCGAGGTGAGCGCGAGCTCGGCCGCCTTCGCTTCGAGTTCGCGACGCGCCTGTTCGATCTGGTTGTTCTTGGTTTCGACCTCCGCCTTCTGCTCGGCGAGCAGCGCGGCCTTGAGCGCGATTTCCTCGTTGGTCTGCTGCAGTTCCTTCTGCTGCGACTGCAGTTCTGCCGCGAGGTTCTGCGACTGCGACAGGAGCCGCTCGGTGCGCATGCCGGCTTCGATCGTGTTGAGCACGATACCGATCGAACGCGACAGCTGTTCGAGGAACGTGCGGTGCACTTCGTTGAAGTCGTGGATGGACGCGAGCTCGATGACCGCCTTGACCTGGTCTTCGAACAGCACGGGCATCACGATCACGTTGCGCGGCGACACGCTGAGCAGCCCGGAGCGGATCTGCACCACGTCCGACGGAATGTCGCGCAGCAGGATCATGCGGCCTTCGGCGGCGCACTGGCCGATCAGGCCATCGCCGAATTCGAGCGTGTGGTTGACCGCGGAGACCGGCGCGTCGGCATAGCCGGCGAGCTGGCGCAGATGCGGATGGCCGCCGGCTTCCTCGCCTTCGACCACATACATCAGGCCCTGCTGCGCGTTCACCAGCGGCGCGAGCTCGGAGAGCAGCTGCTGGCCCAGCGTGAGGATGTCGCGCTGGCCCTGCATCATCGCGCCGAACGCCGCGAGGTTGGTCTTCAGCCAGTCCTGCTCGCGGTTCGACTCGGTGGTCGCACGCAGCGTCGAAATCATCACGTTGATGTTGTCGCGCAGGTCCGCGACTTCGCCGCGCGCGTCGACCGTCACCGAACGCGTGAGGTCGTTCTGCGTCACCGCGGTCGCGACTTCCGCGATCGCGCGCACCTGCGTGGTGAGGTTGGCCGCCAGTTCGTTGACGTTCGCGGTGAGGTCCTTCCACGCGCCCGCGGTACCCGGCACGTTCGCCTGGCCACCGAGTCGGCCTTCGACGCCAACCTCGCGCGCCACCGTCGACACCTGGTCGGCGAAGATCGCGAGCGTATCCGTCATCGAGTTGATGGTGTCGGCGAGCTCGGCGATTTCGCCCTTCGCTTCCACCGTCAGCTTCTGGCGCAGGTCGCCGTTCGCGACCGCGGTCACCACCTTCGCGATGCCGCGCACCTGCGTGGTGAGGTTGGCCGCCATCCAGTTGACGTTGTCGGTGAGGTCCTTCCACGTACCCGCGACGCCCGGCACCGACGCCTGGCCACCGAGCTTGCCTTCGGTGCCGACATCGCGCGCCACGCGCGTCACTTC
>NZ_SELT01000033.1 GCF_004361065.1 Cognatilysobacter terrigena
GCCGCGTGGCCTGCCCGAACGCCCGCCGCGCTGCGGCGGGCCGGGAGTTCGTAGCGCCCGGGTCGCGACCGAAAAATCGATCGCATTGGCGGCACTGCCGCGTGGCCTGCCTAAACGCCCACCGCGCTGCGGCGGGCCCGGTGTCGCACGATGTAGGAGTCGAATGACGTCGCTGACGTCAGCGTCGCCAACACCGACTCACGTCGATCAGCATGTGACGCTCAGCATCCAGTCGCACGAGCGCAGCGAATCACCGCTTCTCGAGCCGCTCGACACGCGTCCCACTCGCCCGGTCATGCCACGTCAGCCGGTCGCGATCGAACCACGCCCACCAGAACCCCAGCCCGCCCGCGAGCAGCGACAGCGTGCCGACGACGTAACGGATCACCAGCGCGCGTCGTGTCGGTGGCGTCGCGATGCCGACCACGCGCAGTCGCCACGGCCGCATTCCGAGCGTCTGACCGCCGCGCGCCCAGCTCACCACCGCGTACACGCCGGCGACGACCCAGCACGCGATCCACAACAGCCACGACAGCAGGCTGAAGGGATGGATGTTCTCGCGCGCGCCGTGTCCGGCGGCGTAGTAGCCGACGGTGAACGCCGTCGACACCAGCATCCACAGGGCCACCACCGGCCAGAAGTCGTAGAACAGCGCGAAGAGGCGCCAGCCGATCCAGGGGCGCGCGGGAGCGTTCGATGCCATGCGATCAGGATAGTCGCTAAGCTGCCGCGCATGGATGCGAAAGCCGGAACGCGACGCGCGGACGCGGTCGCGGCACGACGACAGGCCGCGCGTGCGCTGCCTGAACTCGGTGCGGCCGACGCGCAACTCATCGATCGTCATCTCGACGCGGTCTGGGCCGAAACCGGGCTCTCGACCGCATCGCGCGACAGCTACCGACGCGATCTCGCGGGTTTCGCACGCTGGCGCGATCGCGACGGTGCACTCGCATCGGCCTCCGCGGCGGATCTCTCGCAATACCTCGCCATGCGCGCACGCGACGGCTATTCGCCGCGCAGCAACGCGCGCCTGCTGTCCGCGCTGCGCGGTTTCTTCGCGTGGTGCATCCGCCAGCACCTGCGCAGCGACGACCCGACCGCATTGCTCGGCACGCCCACGCTGCCGCGCCTGCTGCCGAAGGCGCTCACCGAATCGCAGATCACCGCGCTGCTCGCGGCGCCCGATGTCGAAACATCGGACGGCCTGCGCGACAAGGCGATGCTCGAACTCATGTACGCGACGGGCCTGCGCGTCAGCGAGCTGGTCGGCCTGCCGGCGCAGGCGGTGAACCTGCGACAGGGCGCGTTGCGCGTCACCGGCAAGGGCAGCCGGGAGCGGCTGGTGCCGATGGGCGAGGAAGCGCAGCACTGGCTGGAGCGTTATGCGGCGACGGCGCGTCCGGCATTGCTCGCGAAGGGCCGCACGTCGCCGTTCCTGTTCGTGGACGCCAAAGGTGACGTGCTCACGCGTCAGCAGTTCTGGGCGACGGTGAAGCGCATGGCCGCGGTGGCCGGCATCGATCCCGCACGCATTTCACCCCACGGGCTGCGCCACAGTTTCGCGACGCACCTGCTCAACCACGGCGCCGACCTGCGCGCACTGCAGATGCTGCTCGGCCACAGCTCTCTGTCGACGACGCAGATCTACACGCTGGTGGCGAAGGAAAAGCTCAAGCACCTGCACCGCATGCATCACCCGAGGGGGTGAAAACGACGCGCTTGCGGCGCATGCGCCGCGCGTCGTTTTCACGCCCGCCGCGCTGCGGCGGGCAGGGCGTTCGATCGGCATCAGACTCGATGAGACCGCCGATCGCGGCCGCGAGTTGAGCGCAGAACCGCCTTTGCTTCTTGCTCGAATGTGCACCTACGTCGACCCGAATCAGCCCGGCGAGACGCGCCCATCCAGCGCCACACCGCCGCACCCATCGCCACTCGACCTCCCGCAGCCACGGCCTCGTGACCTGGCACCGCCGCCCCCTGAAGCCCCGCCAACCCCTTCCACAGCCGCCCGCGACCCCCGTGCCACAATCGGACGTCCCCGACGTTCCCCAGGTTCCGATGCGTCCTCTCCGCACTTCGCTCGTCATCGCCGCGCTCGGCGTCGCCAGCCTTGCCGCCTGCGCCAAGGTCCCGTCCGAATCGACCGCCAAGCCCGCTGCGACGCCGCTCGCGCGTACGGCTGGCTCGACCGTCGAGGCCAAGCCCGCGGCCGGCACGCCGGACGCGCGCGCCATCGACGCGATCCACGCGATGGAACCGCGCGCCGTGGTCGAGCATGTCGGCGCCGCGCCGATTCCGGGCTTCCGCGAGGTCGTCGTCGGCGGGCAGGTGGCGTACGTCAGCGACGACGGGCGCTACATGTTCATCCCGGGCGCCGGCGGCGCGCTCTACGACGCGGTCAAGAAGGACAATCTCACCGAGACCTCGCTCGGCAAGCTGCGCAAGACGCTGATCGAGAAGATTCCCGCGAGCGACCGCATCGTGTTCGCGCCGGCGAATCCGAAGCATCGCGTCACCGTGTTCACCGACATCAGCTGCGGCTTCTGCCGCAAGTTCCACAGCGAGATCGCCGACTACAACGCGCGCGGCATCGAGGTCGACTACGTCGCCTTCCCGCGTGCGGGCATCGGCAGCGACGACTACCGCCAGATGGTGTCGGTGTGGTGCGCCCCCGACCGCAAGAAGGCGCTGACCGACGCGAAGAACGATCGTCCGGTGCCGCAGCGCAGCTGCAAGAACCCGGTCGACATGGAGTACGACATCGGCCAGCGCGCCGGCCTGACCGGCACCCCGATGGTGGTGGCCGACGACGGCACCCAGCTCGGCGGCTACGTCCCGGCGGACAAGCTGCGCGACATCCTCGACCAGATGGAGTCGAAGCAGGCGCCGACGGCGAAGCCCGCCGGCTGAGGCCGACCTCCCCGGGCGGGTACAATGGCGGGCCCTGCCGTCGCACGGTCCGTCGGACATGATCGTCCTCGAGGGCGCCCCCGCCCTGTCGCCGTTCCGCCTGGAGCGGCTCCAAGCCCGCCTCCGCAGTCTCCACCCCGACGTCCGCCTGCTCGGCACCCGGCACACCTACTGGGTGCTGCCCGAGCCCGGCGCGCAGCCGGACCCGGCCAAGCTGGGTGAGATCCTCGAGGCCGGCGCCACCTTCGCCGACCGCGATCCGTCTGCCGTCTCCCGCTTCGTCACGCCGCGCCTCGGCACGCATTCGCCGTGGTCGAGCAAGGCGACGGAGCTGCTGCAGGGCGCCGGGCTGCCGGTGCACCGCGTCGAACGCGGCACGCGCATCGACCTCGCCAACTGGCCGACCGACGCCGCCACGCAAGGCGCGCTGGCGAAGGTGCTGCACGACCCGATGACGCAGTCGCTGCTCGACGCGCGCGAGGACGCCGTCGCGCTGTTCGAAGCGCCGTCGCGCGGTGATCTGGAACGCATCGACCTCGCCGACCTCGAGAACGCGAACAGGCGCCTCGGCCTCGCGCTCGCCGACGACGAGATCGCTTACCTGCGCGAACGCTACGCCGCACTCGGCCGCGCACCGGCCGACGTCGAGCTGATGATGTTCGCGCAGGCCAACAGCGAGCACTGCCGCCACAAGATCTTCAACGCGAGCTGGTCGATCGACGGCGTCGACGCGCCGAAGTCCCTGTTCGGCATGATCCGCCACACGCACGCGACGACGCCGCAGCACACGCTGAGCGCGTACAGCGACAACGCGGCGGTGGTCGAGGGCTATCGCGCGAAGCGCTTCCGTCCCTCCGGCCCGGACTTCACGTATCGCAGCGAAGGCGAAGCCGAGTCGGCGTTCTGCATCAAGGTCGAGACGCACAACCATCCGACGGCGATCTCGCCGTTCCCCGGTGCATCCACTGGCGCGGGCGGTGAAATCCGCGACGAAGGCGCGACCGGTCGCGGCGGCAAGCCCAAAGCGGGCCTCGCCGGCTTCTCCGTCTCGCACCTCCGCATTCCGACATTGCCGCAGCCGTGGGAAGCGCCGCGCGTGCTGAACCCGCGCATGGCGCCGGCGCTCGAGATCATGCTCGACGGCCCGATCGGCGCGGCGGCGTTCAACAACGAATTCGGTCGTCCCAACCTGCTGGGCTACTTCCGCAGCTTCGAGCTGCCGGAAGGCGCGCTCACCCGCGCCTACGACAAGCCGATCATGCTCGCCGGCGGCCTCGGCGCGATCGATCGTATCCAGGTGCAGAAGCACGGCCTGCGCGACGGCGACGCCATCGTCGTACTCGGCGGCCCGGCGATGCTGATCGGTCTCGGCGGTGGTGCGGCGAGTTCGGTTGCGTCCGGCGAAAGCCAGGAAGCGCTCGATTTCGCCAGCGTGCAACGCGACAACCCGGAGATGGAGCGTCGCTGCCAGGAAGTGATCGACCGCTGCGTCGCGCTCGGCGAACTCAATCCGATCGCGACGGTGCACGACGTCGGCGCGGGCGGCCTGTCGAACGCGATTCCGGAGCTGCTGCACGACAGCGACCTCGGCGGTGTGATCGATCTTGATCGCGTGCCGAGTGACGATCCGTCGCTGTCGCCGATGCAGCTGTGGTGCAACGAGTCGCAGGAGCGCTACGTGCTCGGCCTGCCGCCGGAGCGCGTCAACGAATTCACCGCGATCTGCGAGCGCGAGCGGTGCCCGTTCGCGGTCGTCGGTTACGCGACGACGGAGGAACGCCTGGTCGTCGGTCACGGCGCGACGCGTGAGCGTGTCGCTGCCGGCGAAACCGGTTGGGCGATCGACATCCCGATGGACGTGCTGTTCGGCAAGCCGCCGAAGATGCACCGCGACACGCAGCACCCGGCGCCGGCGAAGTGGCCCGCGCTGAAGTGGGGCGGGCTCGACCTGCGCGAGGCCGGCCTGCGCGTGCTCGCGCATCCCACCGTCGCGTCCAAGAACTTCCTCGTCACGATCGGCGACCGCAGCGTCGGCGGCCTGACCGCGCGTGACCAGATGGTCGGCCCGTGGCAGCTTCCGGTTGCCGACTGCGCGATCACCTTCAGCGGTTTCGACACGCACGCCGGCGAAGCAATGGCGATCGGTGAACGCACGCCGCTCGCACTGCTCGATTCCGCTGCGGCCGCACGCATGGCGGTGGGCGAGGCGATCACGAATCTGTGTGCCGCGCCGGTGGAAGCGCTCGATCGCATCAAACTCTCCGCGAACTGGATGGCCGCCTGCGGTCATCCGGGCGAGGACGCGCTGCTGTTCGACGCGGTCAAGGCGATCGCGATGGAACTCTGCCCGACGCTGCAGCTCGCGATTCCGGTCGGCAAGGATTCGTTGTCGATGCAGGCGCAGTGGCATGTCGACGGCGCGCAGCAGAAGTCGGTGTCACCGGTGTCGTTGATCGTCACCGCGTTTGCGCCGGTGACTGACGTGCGCGAACAGGTGACCCCGCTGCTCGACCGCAGCGTCGACAGCGAGCTGTGGCTGATCGGCCTCGGTGGCGGCAAGCAGCGCCTCGGCGGTTCGGTGCTCGCGCAGTGCCACCCGGAGTCGGGCGGTGACGCGGCGTTCCCGGCATTCGCCGCAGCCGGCGAACGCGACGGCTTCGGCGTGCCGGACGTCGACGATCCGCAGCGCATCGTCGAGTTCTTCGAGCTGATGCGTGCCGCGCGCACCGCGGGCCTGATCCGCGCCTACCACGACCGCTCCGACGGCGGCGCCTTCGCCGCGTTCGCCGAAATGGCGTTCTGCTCGCGCACCGGCCTCGACATCTCGCTCGACAACTGGGGCGACGACGCGTTCCGCTGCCTGTTCAACGAGGAACTCGGTGCGATCGTGCAGGTCGCCGTCGAGGATCGCGCGGAGTTCGCCGATCTCGTCGCGCAGCACGGGCTGATCGACTGCGCGCAGCGCGTCGCCAAGCCGACCACGTCGCCGCAGATCCGCGTGCGTCGCGACGGCGAGACCGTCGCCGAGTGGAGCTGGCAGGAACTGTTCGACGCCTGGTGGTCGGTGACGCACGCGATGCAGCGCCTGCGAGACAACCCGGACTGCGCCGACGAGGAGCGCGAGATCGCGCGCGATTTCGATGCGCCGGGCCTGATGCCGAAGCTGACGTTCGATCCGGCCGACGACATCGCCGCGCCGTACGTCAATGTCGGTGCGAAGCCGAAGGTGGCGATCCTGCGCGAGCAGGGCGTCAACGGCCAGATCGAGATGGCGTGGGGCTTCGACAAGGCGGGCTTCACCGCCGTCGACGTGCACATGAGCGATCTCATCGCGGGTCGCGTGAACCTCGCCGACTTCATCGGCCTGGCCGCGTGCGGCGGTTTCAGTTACGGCGACGTCCTCGGCGCGGGCCGCGGCTGGGCGACCAGCGCACTCGAGCGCAGCGCGGTGCGGGAAGCGTTCACGGCGTTCTTCGGGCGCGAGGACACGTTCGCGCTCGGCGTCTGCAACGGCTGCCAGATGATGGCGTCGATGGCCCCCGTGATTCCGGGTGCGGAGCACTTCCCGCGCCTGCTGCGCAATCGCAGCGAGCAGTTCGAGGCGCGCTTGGGGCTGCTGCAGATCACCGAGTCGCCGTCCGTGTTCCTCAAAGGCATGGAAGGCTCGCGCATCCCGGTCGCGGTCGCGCACGGCGAAGGTCGCGTGCATTTCGACGACCCGGCCGCGCGTGCCGCTATTTCGGTGTCGGCGCGGTACGTCGACGGCCGTGGCGAGCAGGCGTCGCAGTACCCGATCAATCCGAACGGCTCGCACGACGCGATCGCGGGCTTCACCAGCCGCGATGGTCGCGTGACCCTGCTGATGCCGCATCCGGAGCGCACGCTGCGCACCGCGAATCTCAGCTGGGCGCCGCGCGACTGGCCGGCGGATTCGCCGTGGCTGCGCATGTTCCGCAACGCGCGGGCGTGGGTCGGCTGACGCATTCAGCGAACTTGATCGACGGGCAACGGACGGCCCGGACGCGCGCGCCGATGCCGCGTCCTGCGCCATCCGCCTGATACAGTCCGGCGGTCGTCAGGGAGGTGCGGGTGAACGCGGTCGTCGATCCCATCGAGGAACCCATCGGCGGTGATCCCGTCGAAGCGCGCATCGTCGCGCTGCTGATCGAGCGCGGCCGCCTGAAGGACGCCGACCTCGCGCGTGCACGTCGCCTCGAAGCCGAGGCCGGCGGCCCGCTGCTCGCGCTGCTCGGCCGCCTCGGCCTCGTGTCCGAACGCGACCATGCGGAAGCCGTCGCGACCGTTCTCGATCTCCCGATCGTCGCGACGAAGGATCTTCCGGACCTGCCGCCCGAGAACGTCGCCCTGTCCGCGAAGTTCATGCGGCAGTTCCATCTCTGCCCGATCCGCGAAGGCGACACCGCGATCGACGTGCTGATGGCCGATCCGCAGGACGCCTACCAGCTCGACGCGCTGCGTCTCGCACTGCCGCGCCCGTTGAATCCGCTGGTCGGACTGCGCTCGGAAATCGACGCGTTGATCGAGCGCTGGCACGGCCAGGGCCGCAGCGCGATGGGTGCGATCGTCGACACCGCGGAAGGCGAGGGCGGCGAGCTCGACGATGTCGAACACCTGCGCGATCTCGCGTCCGAGGCGCCGGTCATCCGGCTCGTGAACCTGGTGATCCAGCGCGCGGTCGAGCTGCGCGCGTCGGACATCCACATCGAGCCATTCGAGAACCAGCTCAAGGTGCGCTATCGCGTCGACGGCGTGCTGCACGAAGGCGAAAGCCCGCCGACGAATCTCACGGCGGCGGTGATTTCGCGCATCAAGATCATGGCGCGGTTGAATATCGCCGAGCGCCGTCTGCCGCAGGACGGCCGCATCCAGATGCGCGTGCAGGGTCGCGAACTCGACTTGCGTGTGTCGACGGTGCCGACGTCGCACGGTGAGAGCGTCGTGATGCGACTGCTCGATCGCGAATCGGTGGTGCTGAGCTTTGAGAAGCTCGGTTTCACCGACGACTTCCTGCCGCAGTTCCAGAAAGTACTCGACCAGCCGCACGGCATCCTGCTCGTCACCGGCCCCACCGGTTCGGGCAAGACGACGACGCTGTACACGGCGCTTTCGAAGCTCAACACGCCCGACGTCAAGATCATCACCGTCGAGGATCCGGTCGAATACCAGATCGAAGGCATCAACCAGATCCAGGTGAAGCCGCAGATCGGGCTGGATTTCGCGAACGCGCTGCGTTCGATCGTCCGCCAGGATCCGGACATCATCATGATCGGCGAAATGCGCGACCTCGAGACCGCGCGCATCGCGATCCAGTCCGCGCTCACCGGCCACCTCGTGCTGTCGACGCTGCACACCAACAATGCGGCGGGCGGCATCACGCGTCTGCTCGACATGGGCGTCGAGGACTACCTGCTGACGTCGACGATCAACGGCATCCTCGCGCAGCGCCTCGTGCGCAAGCTGGAGCCGACGCATGCCGAGCGCTACCTCGCGCTGCCGGAAGAGATCGAGAAGTTCGGCCTGCGCCGCCTGCAGCCGCAGGGCGACATCTACCTGTATCGACCGAAGCCGTCGCCGATTGCCCCGAGCGGTTACGCCGGGCGCATGACGATCACCGAATTCCTCGTCATGAACGACGAGCTGCGTCGCGCGGTGATGCGTCACGCCGGCATGGGCGAGGTCGAACAGATCGCGCGCGCGGCCGGCATGCGCACGATGTACGAGGACGGCATCGCCAAGGCGCTCGCCGGCCTCACGACCATCGAGGAAGTGCTGCGCGTGACGGAAGAGGCCTGATCGACGCATGGCGCTGTACCGCTACAAGGCGCTGAATCCGCGCGGCGAAATGCTCGACGGCCAGATGGAGGCCGCCAGCGTCGACGAGGTGGCGCAACGCCTGCAGTCGCAGGGGCATCTGCCGGTCGAAGCCAAGCTCGCCAGCGAAGGCGGCGGCCCGGCGATCTGGAAGGGCCTGTTCAAGGCGAAGCCGTTCGCCGGCGCGCGCCTCGTGCAGTTCACGCAGCAGCTGTCGACGCTGCTGGGTGCAGGGCAGCCGCTCGATCGCGCGCTGTCGATCCTGCTTGAACTGCCCGACGACGAGGCCGCGCGTCGCACGATCTCCGACGTCCGCGAAGCGGTGCGCGGCGGCGCGGCGTTGTCGACCGCGCTCGATCGCCAGCACGGCACGTTCTCGCGCCTGTACATCAACATGGTTCGCGCGGGCGAGGCGGGCGGCAACCTGCACGAGACGCTCGCGCGCCTCGCGGATTACCTCGAACGCGCGCGCGCGCTGCAGGGGCGCGTCATCAATGCGCTGATCTATCCCGCGATCCTGCTGGTCATGGTGACGCTGAGCATGCTGTTCCTGCTCGGCTACGTGGTGCCGCAGTTCGCACAGATGTACGAAAGCCTCGGCGCGCAGTTGCCGGTATTTACCAAGATCATCCTCGCCATCGGCAACTTCGTGCGCGACTTCTGGATCGTGCTGGTTGCCGCGCCCGCGCTCGCAGTGTGGTGGATCGAGCGCAAGCGTCGCGACCCCGCCTTCCGCATGACGTTCGATGCGTGGCTCTTGCGTCGCAAGTTCGCCGGGCTTCTCGTCGCGCGTATCGAAGTCGCACGCCTCGCGCGCACGCTCGGCACGCTGGTGCGCAACGGCGTGCCACTGATCACCGCGCTCGGCATCGGACGCAACGTGCTCGGCAACCGCATGCTCGCTGCCGACGTCGAGAAGGCAGCGGACGAGGTCAAGAACGGCGTCGCGCTGTCGACGGCGCTGGGGCGCGGCAAGCGCTTCCCGCGCCTCGCGCTGCAGATGATCCAAGTCGGCGAGGAATCCGGTGCGCTCGACGTGATGCTGCTGCGCACGGCGGAGACGTTCGAACATGAAACCGGCCTCGCGCTCGACCGCATGCTCGCCGCGCTGGTGCCGATCGTCACGATGGTGCTCGCGTTCGTGATCGGCACGGTGATCCTCGGCATCCTCGTCCCGATGTACGACCTCACCGGGCAGATTGGGTGAGGCTCGCCGCGCTTCGCGCGGCATTGCCGCGCGGGCGAGACGAACGACCGCCGCGCTGCGGCGGGCCGGAATTCGAACCGGCCGGGTAGCGAAATAAACACGTAGCTTCCTACCCGGCACTGCCGCGTGCTCAACCTCCCGCCGTGCTGCGGCGGCCCACACCAAGGCGACGACCTGCGCGCAACCCGGTAACGCATGACAGCGTTGTTCCCCACCACACGCCATCGCATGTCCCGATCCGCAGCGCACCCGTGTCGCTGAACGCGCCATCCGCTCCGCAGCGGAAAACGCAGGCGCCGCACCATCGGCGTACGCTCGGCAATAAGCGCGTTCCGCGATGGAACGACACGGGAACCGCACCGCCGGGCTGCGGTCCCACTTCCGCCGCGATACGAAAAAACCTGAACCGCTCGGCCAAATCTCCCGCTTCACATCGCGAATTTGGTAAACAGTCGCCCTTTCCCCGGAAGCCGTCCCCCATGCGCAACCGTCGAGCTCTCACCCGATCGCCCGCCCCGCGTGCTCTGCAGCGCGGCATGAGCCTCATCGAAATCATCATCGTCATCGTGCTGATCGGCGTGGTGCTGACCTTCGTCGGCAATCGCATCCTCGGCGGTTCCGACCGCGCGAAGGCCAACCTCGCGAAGTCGGAAGTGCAGACGCTCGCGCAGAAGATCGAGCAGTACAAGGAAGACGTCGGCAAGTACCCGACCACGCTGTCCGACCTCGCCACCGCGCCGCAGGGTTCGACGGGCTGGCTTGGCCCGTACGCGAAAGCGGGCGAGCTCAAGGATCCGTGGGGCAACGACATCGCCTACAAGGCGCCGGGCGAAGACGGCCACGCGTTCGACGTGATCATCCTCGGCAAGGACGGCAAGCCCGGCGGCACCAGCGTCGACGGCGACATCCGCAACGAATGATCCGCATCGCGCCACGTCGGACGGCTGCACCCGCCGCCCGTCGTGCGCGCGGCGTGTCGCTCATCGAGATCATCATCGTGATCGTGCTGATCGCGGTGATGAGCCTGCTCGCGGCGGGGGCGATGACCGGCGGCTTCAAGGGCATGCAGTTGCGTTCGGCGGCGAAGGAGGTCGCGTCGCAGCTGCGCTACACGCGCACCCGCGCCATCGCGACGGGCCAGACGCAGCGCTTCGTCATCCAGCCGCGCACGCATCGGTGGCAGGCGCCGGAAGGGCGCCACGGCGAGATTCCGTCGGAAGTGCGCGTGTCGTTCATCGGTGCGCGACAGACGCGGCCGTCGCCGGATGAAGGCGCGATCCTGTTCTTTGCCGACGGGGCGTCGACGGGCGGTCGCGTGCGGCTCGAGCGCGACACGGCCGCGTTCAACGTCGACGTCGCCTGGCTCACGGGCGAAGTGAAGCTCGTGCGGCCGGAATCGCCGTGATGCGGCGCGCGCGCGGCTACACGCTGATCGAAGTCGTCGTCGCGTTCGCGGTGCTCGCGGTCGCGCTGACGTTGCTGCTCGGCACGCTCACCAATTCCAGCAGGCAGGTGCGCTGGTCAGCCGATGCCGGACGCGCCGCGATGCTCGCGCAGTCCGTGCTCGACGAGCTCGACACCAACGGCCCGCTTCGCGCCGGCGATCGCGACGGCGAACTCGAGGACGGGCGTTATCGCTGGCAACTGCACGTAGCGCCGTATCGCACGAATGCCGCCGCGTCGACGCAGCCCGTCGACCCGAACGCGCCGGTGCTGCTCGCGCTCGACATCACCATGACGTGGGGCGACGGCGGCCCGCGCGAGCGCCTTGAATTGCATTCGCTGCGCCTCGTTCCGGCGAACCTAGGAGCGCCGCCGACGTGAGGCGTGCGCGCGGCTTCACGCTGGTCGAAGTGCTGATCGCGACGGTGCTGCTCGCGGTCGGCCTCACGCTCGCGTTCGCGACGATCACCGGCGCGACAGGCGCGACGCGTCGCGGCGAAGCGACCGCCGCGAGCAACGAACACATCCGTGCGGTCGAAGGTTTCCTGCGTCGTCGCCTTGCGGGTGCGCGCGCCGTCGCCTTCGAGATCGACTCGACGACCGGCCAGCCCAAGCGCTTCGCCGGCGACGCCGAAGGCATGCGCTTCGTGTCCGATCTTCCGGACTACATCGGTCGCGGCGGCCCGAGCGTGCACGACCTGCGCGTCGAGCGCATGCCGTCGGGCGATGGCGTGCGGCTCACGCTCGGTCTCGCCGTCGTGCAGCCCGGGGACGCCGCGCCTGCGGTGGATCGCACGCCCGAAGTACTCGCCGAAAACCTGCGCAGCGTGCAGTTCCACTATCGCGGCGTCGGCGAAGACGGCAAACCCGCCGAGTGGCAGGACGACTGGACGACGACCGAACAGCTTCCGCTGCTCGTCGAGATCCGCGTCGTCGACAAGGACGGCAAGCCGTGGCCGGTGCTCGACGTCGCACCGCGCCTCGCCGCCGCATACGCCACGGGGATCACGCGATGACGCGTCGTTCCTCGCGCGGTGCCGCGCTGCTGCTCGTGCTCTGGCTGATGGTGCTGCTCATCGCGCTGGTCGGCGCGTTCTCGCTCACCGCGCGCACTGAAGGCATGCAGGGCCGTGCGCTCGTCGACGGCGTGCAGGCCGAGCAGATCGCACGCGCCGGCGTCGAATACGCGCTGACGAAGGTGACGCAACCCGATCCGCGCCAGCAATGGCGCCCGGACGGCCGCGCGTACAAGTGGAATTACGAGAGCGCGGACGTCGAGATCCGCATCGTCGACGAGGACGGCAAGGTCGATCTCAACCACGCGGATCCGCCGTTGCTCACCGGCCTGTTCGAGGCGGTCGGCATCGAGCGCGGGCGCGCGGAGAAGCTCGCGGGTGCGGTGGTCGACTGGCGCGATGCCGATCCGCTGACGCAGCCGTCCGGCGGTGCGGAGGATCCCGACTACGCCGCGGCGGGCCTGCCGTACGGCGCGAAGGACGCCGACTTCGAAAGCAGTGCCGAGCTGCTGCAGGTGCTCGGCTTCACCGCGGACGATTACAAGCGCGTCGCGCCCTACGTGACCGTGTTCAGCGGTCGCGGCCGGCCCGAGCCCGCGTTCGCCGGCGCGCCGGTGCTGACCGCGATGGGCATGGACGGCAAGGCGATCGTCCAGCAGCGCGATGCGTGGGATCCGTCCAGCGGCCAACCGCGTCCCGGCGTGCCCGGCGGCGAGAGCCTGCAGGCGTTCGGAAGCGGAACGTATAGTATCGAGAGCACGGCCCGGCTCCGTGGCGGACGCATCGCCACGCTCGGCGCCGTAGTACGCGCCGGGGGCAGCGCCATTCCGGGGATGGCCTACACACCGTTGCGTTGGGAGGAGGGGGTTCCGTCACCATGACCTCGGTTCTCGAGGGCCGGATGCGCGGCCTCGGGCGGATCGCCGCCCGGCTCGGCCCGCAGGCCACCAGCCTGCGCGGCCTGCTCAACTGGTGGGGCCACGCCCTCGCCGCGTGGCTGCCCGTGCGCGTTCGCCGTGCGCTGGGCGTCGATCGCGGACGCCTGCTCCTCATGCCGCTCACCGACGGCGAGGTGCGCCTGCAGCTGCAGCGCGACGGCGCGCTCCATGAACTCGGTCGCCTGCCTGCGCTCGTCGATGCGCCGGGCGACGATCCGCTCGCGACCGTCCTCAATTCGTCTGCCGTCGACCTGCCGCGCTGGCTCGTGCTGCCTGCCGGCGCCGCGCTCGTGCGTCGCCTCGGCCTGCCCGCGGCCGCGGCCGATCGCCTCCGCGATGTCGTGCGCTTCGAACTCGACCGGCAGACGCCGTTCGCCGCCGACGAGGTGATGTACGACGCACGCCTCGTCGGGCGTCGCGGCGACGGCCAGCTCGATGTCGAACTCGTCGCGACGCCGCGCATGCGCGCGGAGCCGATGCTCGCCGCACTCGGCCCGCTTGCGGGGCGACTCGCGGGCGTCGACGTGCTCGATGTCGACGGCACGCCGCGTGGCGTGAACCTGCTCGATCCGGCGGCGCGGCGTCGCCAGCGCGATCCGTGGCTGGTGTGGAACCGCGTGCTCGCAGGCGTCGGCGTCATCGCGATCGCGTTCGCGCTCGTCACGATTCTCGACAATCGCCGCCAGGCCGCGGATCAGCTCGAACACGACGTGCGTGCGCGCAGCCGTCCCGCCAAGCTCGCGGCGCAGCAGCGCGAAGCGCTGACGGAACTCGTCGCCGGCCAGGCGTTCCTCGACAAGCGCCGCGCCGAACAGCCGACCGCCGTCGAAGTCATGGATGAAGTCAGCCGTCGCCTGCCCGACGGGACGTATCTCGAGAAGCTCGCCATGGAAGGGGATCGCCTGACGCTGATCGGGCTGAGCAACGAAGCGCCCTCGCTGGTGAACCGCCTTGAAGGCGCGCCGCTGTGGCATTCGCCGGCGCTCGCCGGCGCGCTGCAACCGGATCCGGCGACCAACCGCGATCGCTTCACGCTGACCGCGGAGCTCGGTCGCGAATCCGCTGCGAAGAAGGACGCGTCGCCATGACGCCCGTCGTCACCGAGCGCGAGCGCTGGCTGGCGCTGGGCCTGCTCGTCGCGGTGCTGCTCATCGCCTACGGCGTGCTGATCCATCCTTGGTGGACGGTGCCGATGCGCGAAGTCGGTGCGCGCATCGACCAGTTGCAGGAACGCGACGCGCGCCTGCGCGCCGAACTCGCGCAGGCGCCGGCGGTGCAGGCCCGACTGCAGGAAGCGCAGCAGCGCCTCGCGACGCGTCCGGGCTTCCTGCCCGAGGCGACACCGGAACTCGCCGTCGCGGGGCTCGTGCAGCGCCTTGAAACCGTCGTCGCGCAGGCGAGCCCGGGTAATCGCAGCTGCCAGATCAGCAACCGCTCGCCGCTGCAGAATGAATCGGGCGAGGCGTATACGCGCGTCGCCGTGCAGGTTCGCCTGCGCTGCGGTACGCCGGAACTCGCGGCGGTGCTGCATGCGCTCGAAGCCGGCACGCCGCGACTGTTCGTCGAGAACCTCAACATCCTCGCGCAGCGCTTCTTCGGCGGTGAGCCGAATGCGTCGAGCGGCGGGCTCGACGTGAGCTTCGATCTCGTCGGTTACCTGCGTCCGGCGGGCGCAATCATCGACGGCGCTGCTGCCGCGCCGGTCATGTCGGCCGCACCCCAGCCTTCCGCCGCGATGCCGCCTGCCGCTGCACCGGCTCCAGCGCCCGTGCCCATGACCGGGCCGTCGTCGATGCCGGGCCCGGGTCCGGCCGCCAATCCTGCCGAGATGGCGCCCGCGCATTCCGGCATCACCGGTCCGAAGATGCCGCCACCGGCACCGCTGCCGACGCCCGCAACCCCGCAGGGCGCGCCGGAGCCGGCGACGCCGCCGTCGGGAGGTCCCGATGCGTCTTGACCACGTCGCGCCGCGCACCGTGCTGCTCGCCGGGTTCGCCGGCTGGGCGCTGCTCGCCTGGGTGCTTGCGCTTGCGGGCATGGGCGGCCAGGTGCCCGAGGGCAAGGGCGGAACCATCGCCGGCAGCCGCATTCCGACGCTGCCCGCGGAAGTGCCCGGCGCGACGCTCGGGCCGATCGGCCAGTACGGCGAAATCGCCGCGCGACCGCTGTTCGCCACCGATCGCCGCCCGCATCCGTTCTCGCTCGTCACCGACGACCAGCAGACCGCGGGCGCCGCCGACTTCGACCTCGTGCTGACCAGCGTGCTGATCACGCCGCAGGCCAGCATCGCGATCGTGCAGAAGCCGGATGGCAGCGAGTCGTGGCGGGTGAAGATCGGCGATGCGCCGGATTCCTTCCCGGCGTGGCGCCTGACGTCGCTGCAACCGCGCAGCGCGGTGTTCGAAGGTCCCGAGGGTCAGAAGGAACTCACGCTGCGCGTGTACGACGGCAAGGGCGGCGCGGCGCCGACCGCGTCGACGACCTCCGTGCCCGCGGCGTCGGTGCCGCCGAATCCCGTCGGCATGCCCGTGCCGACCGCACCGCCCCCGACCGACGCTGCCTCGCAGCCCGACCCCGCGCAGATCGAGCAGATCCGCCAACGCATCGAAGCCCGCCGCGAAGAGATGCGCCGGCGCGCCCAGAACGCCAACCCGCCCGCGACGGCCGTGCCGCCGCCGACGAACCGCTGAGTCCCGCGATGAACCTCCTGCCTTCCGTCACCGTCCTCCGCCCGGCCCTGCGCCAGTCGACCGCCGCACTCGCGATCGCGTCGATCCTCGCCGGCTGCACCACGGTCACGCCGCCGGTCGTGCGTCGCGATGGGCGCCTCGACGGCCCGGCCGCCGGCACCTCGTCGGCGCCCGCCGGCGATTCGGCCACCGTCGCGAACGGCAACGTCACCACGACGCCGCTGCCGGCGCAGGACGAAGGCCCGCGCGCGCAGATCCGTCGCGGCACCGGCACGGTGATCAACAACCGCGTCGCCAGCGCGCCGCCGTCGCGCCTCGGCGGCAGCTCCGGCGCCGCGACGTTCAACTTCGAAGGCGAGTCGGTGCAGGCGGTGGTGAAGGCCATCCTCGGCGACATGCTCGGCCAGAACTATGTGATCGCGCCGAACGTGCAGGGCACGGTGACGCTCGCGACGCCGAAGCCCGTCAGCCCCGCCGAAGCGCTGAACCTGCTCGAGATGGTGCTCGGCTGGAACAACGCGCGCATGGTCTACAGCGGTGGCCGCTACAACATCGTGCCGGCCGACCAGGCGCTCGCCGGCACCGTCGCGCCGCGCACCGGCCCCGCGTCGACCGCGCGCGGTTTCGAAGCGCGCACCGTGCCGCTGAAGTTCGTGTCGGCGACGGAGATGGAGAAGATCCTCAAGCCGTACGCGCGACCGAACGCGATCGTCAACGTCGACAACGCGCGCAACGTCATCACCGTCGCCGGTACGCGCGCGGAACTCGAGAACTACCTGCGCACGATCGAGACGTTCGACGTCGACTGGCTCGCCGGCATGTCGGTCGGCGTGTTCCCGCTGCAGTCGGGGCGCGCGAGCCGCGTGGTCGCCGATCTTGAAAAGGTGTTCGGCGAGACCAGCAAGTCGCCGGTCGCCGGCATGTTCCGCTTCATGCCGCTCGAAGGTGCGAACGCGGTGCTCGTGATCACGCCGCAGGCCGCGTATCTCGACGACATCCAGCAGTGGCTCGAACGCATCGACGGCGCCGGCAGCGAGCCGCGCCTGTATTCGTACGAGCTGAAGTACATCAAGGCCAAGGATCTCGCCGATCGCCTGTCGGAAGTGTTCGGCGGTGGCCGTTCGGGTGGCAGCCAGACCACCGGCCAGCCGTCGCTGATGCCGGGTCTTGATTCCACGGAACTGCGCGACACCGACAGCGGGGCGAGCGCGTCGATCGGCCAGACGTCCGCACCCGGCGATAGCGGGACCGCATCGACCGGCGGCATGTCGTCGTCGCTGTCGCTCGATCCACGCCAGAACGGCAACGGCTCGGTGACGTTCGATGTCGACGGCCAACGCGTCGGTGTATCGGCGGTGGACGAAACCAACTCGCTGCTGGTCCGCGCCACGCCGCAGAGCTGGGCGTCGATCCGTGACGTGATCGAACGTCTCGACGTCATGCCGATGCAGGTGCAGATCGAAGCGCAGGTCGTCGAAGTGCAGCTCAGCGGTGCGCTGCAGTACGGCGTCAACTGGTTCTTCGAGCAGGCGGTGAGCGATCCGACCTCCGCCGGCGGTGCAGGCCTGCCAAATGCCGCGGGCCGCAACATCTGGGGCGACCTCAAGGGCAGCATCCGCCCGGCCGACGTCACCAATCCGGGCCTCGCGTGGACGTTCCTTGGCAAGAACGCGGCGGCCGTCATCAACGCGCTCGACCAGGTCACCGACCTGCAGCTGCTGCAGACGCCGTCGGTGTTCGTGCGCAACAACGCGGAAGCCACGCTCAACGTCGGCAGCCGCATCCCGATTTCGTCGGTGACGGTCGATCCGGGCACCGGCACGGGCGGCGTCACCTACAGCCAGGTGCAGTACCTCGACACCGGCATCATCCTCAAGGTGCGCCCGCGCATCACGCGCGACGGCATGGTCTTCCTCGACATCGTGCAGGAAGTGAGTTCGCCCGGAACCGTCGCCGATCGCAACGGCAACGTGCGCATCGACACGCGCAAGGTGAAGACCGAAACGGCCGTGCAGAGCGGCGACACCGTGATGCTGGCCGGCCTGATCAGCGACGGCGTGCAGCGCGGTTCGTCAGGGTTGCCTGGCCTGAGCCGTATTCCGGTGGTGGGCGGGTTGTTCGGTCGACAGACGTCGAAGACCGACCGCAACGAAGTCATCGTGCTGCTGACGCCCACCGTCGTGCGCAACCCGCAGGAAGTGCGCGACCTCACCGACGACTACACGCGTCGTTTCCGCGCGATGGAGCCGCTGCACCGCAAGCAGAAGGTGCGCGGCGGCACCGAGGTGCGTTGATACGGTGACGGACGTGGTCGAGGCGGCGCCCGGCGACGCCCTGCCCATCGTGGTGATCCCGGTGGGCGTCGACGATGCAGTGCTCGACGGCTGCCTCGCGGCGCTCGAGGCCACGACACCCGCGAGCACGCGCGTCTGGCTCGCCGACGACGCGTGCGGCGGTCCGCGCGTGCGCGACGTCGTCGACGCATGGCTCGCGACCACGCGCATGAGCGCCGAATACGGACGCCGCCCGCGTGCGCTCGGTGAAGCGGCGCATCTCGCGGACGTGCTGCGCACCTGCGGCGACGCCGACGTCGTCGTGCTGGCCGACGACGCACGCCCGGCGCCGGGCTGGCTCACGCGCATGACGCGCTGCCTGCGCGAGTCGCCGCACGCGACGTCGGTGACGCCGTGGAGCAACGCCGGCGAAACCGCAGCTTGGCCGCGCCTGGGTGATGTCGCGCCGTTGCCGGACGATCCGTCGCGCATCGTCGATGCGCTCGCGGAGGCGGCGCTGCCATCGCAGCCGTTACCCGCCGCGGTCGGTCACGCGGTGCTGTTGCGCGGCAGCGCCTGCCGTCGCGTCGGCGGCGTCGACGCGACGAGCTATGCGTCGTGGTACGCGGCGCTCATCGATCTGTGCCTGCGTCTGCAGGCGTTCGGCGGCGTCGACTTGCTGTGCATGCAGGCGTACGTCGGACGGCTCGACGAAGGCCATCCGGCCGACGGCGACCTCGACCGCGTCGCAGCGCGTTGGCCGCACTGGAACGCGCGCCTCGCCGAATTCCTGATGGACGATCCGCTGCGCGCCCAGCGCGATCGCATCGCCGCGGTGCTCGCGGAACGCGCGGCCAGCGATGCGCAAGCGGACCTGTTCGGAGCATCGCCATGACGACCGACGACATCGCCGTCGTCGTCGTCACCTACCGCAGCGCGGAGACGATCGAACTCTGCCTGCAACGGCTGCGCGCGGCCGACGGTGTCGCGCAGATCCGCGTGGTCGACAACGCCTCGGATGACGGCACGCTCGGCATCGTCCAGCGCATCGCCGCGGGCGAGCCACGGCTGAAGTTCGTCGCCAATCCGGACAATCCCGGCTTCGCCGTCGCCTGCAACCAGGGCGCGCGCGACAGCGATGCACCGTGGATCGCATTCGTGAACCCCGACTGCCTCGTCGAGCGCGACACGCTGTCACGGATGCGCACGCTGACATCGCAGGTCGCGCCCGCGCTGATGGGCTGCGAGCTCGTCGACGAAGACGGCGTCGCCGACCCGGCTGCACGTCGCCGTGATCCCGATTTCGCGGGCATGCTCGCGGGCGAGGGCACGGATCTCGCGATCCCGTCCAATGGCGAAGCGGTGCAGCGCGTCGATGCCGTGTCCGGCGCGCTGATGCTGCTGCCGCGTTCGCTGTTCGATACCGTGCAGGGCTTCGACGAAGGCTATCGACTGCACGCCGAAGACCTCGATCTCTGCCGCCGTGTCCGCGACGCAGGCGGCGCCGTCGCGATCGCCAACGCGGTGCGCGTGGTGCATGTGCGCGGCGTGTCCAGCCGCTCACGGCCGTTCTTCGTCGAATGGCACAAACACCGCGGCCTGTGGCGGTATTTCAGCAAGTTCGAGGCAAGGCATCGCAGTGGACCGCTGCAGGTCGCGATCGCGCTCGCCATCGCCGCACGCTTCGCTTCACGTGCGCTGTCGATCACCCTGTCGATACTCGCAGGCCGCTGACGACGACGGGGCATCGCGCCCATGATCATCCGGTCGCTGCTCGACACCGACCTGTACAAGTTCACGATGATGCAGGCGGTGCTGCACCAGCACCCGGCGGCGCAGGTGACTTACCGCTTCAAGTGCCGCACGCCGGGCGTCGACCTCTCGCCCTATGTCGACGAGATCAGCGACGAAATCGCTGCGTTGTGGACGCTGCGCTTCACTGACGACGAGCTCGCCTGGTTGCGCGGGCTGCGGTACATGAAGTCGGACTTCATCGATTTCCTGCGCCTGTTCGAGCTCGACGCGCGCCACGTGTGGTTGTCTGCCGTGCCGGATGCCACCGGCGGCATCGAACTCGAGATCGAAGGCCCGTGGCTGCACACGATCCTGTTCGAAGTACCGCTGCTCGCGATCGTCAATGAAGTCTGGTTCCGCCATCAGCCGCCAGCCGACGAGGCGGAAGGCTTGCGTCGCCTGGAGGCGAAGATCGAACGCCTGCAACCGCTGCCCGATTGCACGATTTCCGATTTCGGCACGCGTCGCCGCTACTCGCATGCGTGGCACGCAAAGATCCTGCCGATGCTGCGCGACGGACTCGGCGCACGCTACGCGGGCACCAGCAACGTGCACTTCGCGCGCATCTACGACATGACGCCGCACGGCACGATGGCGCACGAGTTCCTGCAGGCGTTCCAGGCACTCGGTCCACGCCCCATCGACTCGCAGAAGGCCGCGCTCGAAGCATGGGTGCACGAGTACCGGGGTGACCTCGGCGTCGCGCTGTCGGATGTCGTCGGCCTCGACGCCTTCCTTCGCGACTTCGACCTCTACTTCTGCAAGCTCTTCGACGGCGTGCGCCACGATTCCGGCGATCCGTTCGACTGGGGCGAGCGGGTGATCGCGCACTTCGAGACGCACCGCATCGACCCGCGGTCGCGCACGCTGGTCTTCAGCGACAGCCTCGATCCCGATCGCGTGCTGCAGCTGTACGAGCGCTTCGGCGGACGTTGCCGGCTCGCGTTCGGCATCGGCACCAACCTCACCAACGATCTGGGGCCGAAGCCGATCAACATCGTGATCAAGATGGTGCGCTGCAATGGCCAGCCGGTCGCGAAGATCAGCGATTCACCGGGCAAGGGCATGGGCGGCGACCCCGGCTACCTCGCCTACCTGCGGCAGGTGTTCGGCCTGCCACCGCAACCGGATTAGCGGTCGAGCCGAACCTTCAGCTGCAGGCCGAGCGTGTTCGGCGTCGAGCCGGGAATGCGCGGCAGGTAGATCAGATTCATGCCGACGCGGCGGTATTCGATCTTCGCGACCAGCGCACCCGCCGGCGCGGCATGTCCGTCGTTGTAACCGGGATAACCATTCACGAGCCCGACCATGCCGCCGACGCGAACGTACCGCCCGAGTGCGAGCGGCGTGTAGTGATACAGCGCGTACCACGAATCCTCGTACACCGAGTTGCGGAAGTAGCCGGCCGACACCGCGTGACGCGGCTGCCACTGCACTTCCACGCCTGCGCCATAGTTGCTCTGGTTGAAGTGCCTGCCGCGCCCGAGATAGTCGTCGGCGTTCTCGAAGTGATACGACGCGACGTTGACGTCCGCCCACCACTCCGCGCTCGAACGCGATGCATCGCTCGTCGGCTCGGCGGCATAAGCCGAAAGAGGCAGTACACATGCGAGCAGCGCGATCCGCGCCGTGCGGGCTAGGGCGTGCATAGGAACTCCGGGGACACGCATCGACGCTAGCAGCCGCACGCGCGCCTTGTGCTCACGCGAACGCGGCGAAGCTGAATCAGTGGTCGAGTCGGTGGTCGTAGCGGATGAAGCCGCGGTGCTCGGCGAAGCGGTCGTACAGGGCGCGTGCGGTCGCATTGTGCGATTGCGTGAGCCAGTACAGCCGCGCGGCGCCGCGTGCGCGCGTGTCGTCCGCGACCGCCTCGATCAGTGCACGCGCGACGCCGCGTCCGCGCGCGGCTTCGTCGGTGAACAGGTCCTGCAGGTAGCAGACGCGGTCGGCCCACGTACTTGCATGGAACAGGTAGTGGCCGATGCCGACGAGTCGACCGTCCAGGCGCGCGCCGAGGCCATGCACGATGTCGCCATCCATCAAGCGCTGCCACGCGGCGTTGTATTCGGCGGGCGTCGTCGGCGTCGCGTAGAACGCCTTGTAGCCTTCGGCGAGGCGTTGCCAGTCGTCGCGGTCGGCCGGTCTGAGCGGTGCGACGATCGGCGCGGCGCTCACCTCAGCGGCTCGCGTTGATGACATCGCGCAGCGCGCGTGCGGCGTCCGCGGCGGCGTCCGCGTAGTCATCGCCATTCGACGCATAGAGCACGGCGCGCGACGAGCTGATCATCAGGCCCGTGCCATCCGGCGTCTTCGCATTCGACACGACGGCCGCGGCGTCGCCGCCCTGCGCACCGACACCCGGCACCAGCAGCGGCACGTCCTTCACCAGCGCGCGAACTTCGGCGAGTTGCTCCGGCCACGTCGCGCCGACGACGAGGCCGATGTTGCCGTTCGTATTCCACTCCTGCGCGGCTTTTTCGGCGACGTGCTGGTACAGCGGTCGCCCGGCGACGAGCATGTCCTGTAGTTCGCCGGCACCCGGGTTCGACGTGCGGCACAGGATGATCACGCCCTTGTCGGCCCGGTCGAGAAAGGGCTGCAGCGCATCGCGACCGAGGTAGGGGTTCACCGTCACCGCGTCGGCGCCGTAGCGGCCGAAGGCTTCGCTCGCGTAGTGCTGCGCGGTGCTGCCGATGTCGCCGCGCTTGCTGTCGAGGATGACCGGCACCTGCGGATGCGCGGACTTCAGGTGCGCGATCAGTCGCGTCAGTGCGTCTTCCGCCGCAAGCGCGGCGAAGTGCGCGATCTGCGGCTTGAACGCGCAGGCGTAGTTGGCGGTCGCGTCGGCGATGTCGCGACAGAACGCGAACACGGCGTCGGGATCGTTGGCGAACCGCGCGGGGAACTTGGCGGGCTCCGGATCCAGCCCGACGCAGACGAGCGTGTTCGCGGTCGTCCAGCGGGCGCGCAGCGCGGTCATGAAGCTCCTCGGTCGTCTCCCGGATTCGATGTCAGAGGCGCTTCCACACCTGCCACAGGCCGACGGCATGGACGATGCCGATGGCGAGACAGATCGCGGAGCTCCAGAGGTTGAACGGTGTGCGCAGCGAGGCCATCGTGGCTGCGGGCACGATGGCAAGGCCGCGCAGCACATAGACGCCGGTGATCGCGACCAGCGCCGCGGCCGTCAGCGGCAGCGGTCGGATCAGGCCCGCGCCCGACGCCGCGTACGCCGCCCAGATCCCGAGCACGAGCGCGATACCCAGCGTCACGAGCGTCGGCACCGGGCTGCGCGCTTCGGCGAGGCGTGCCATGCGCTCGCCTGCGCCGAAGAAGCGATACCAGTCCGGCCCGCCCACGATCACGGCGACATGCAACAACGCCGCCAGCGCGCTGAGCGCTGCAGCGAGGACCAACATTCGATTGACGTCCGATGCCATGTCGAATTCCGCATGCGAGACGCCCGCCATGAAGGCGGGCGTCAGTGTCGCGATTACTTGAGGGCCTTGAACCGCAGGCGGTGCGGGCCGGCGTCCGCGCCCATGCGGCGCTTCTTGTCTTCCTCGTACTCGCGGTAGTTGCCCTGGAAGAACTCGACGTGCGAGTCGCCTTCGAATGCGAGGATGTGCGTCGCGATGCGGTCCAGGAACCAGCGATCGTGCGAAATCACGAACGTGTTGCCCGGGAACTCGAGCAGCGCGTCTTCAAGTGCACGCAGCGTTTCGATGTCGAGGTCGTTCGACGGTTCGTCGAGCAGCAGCACGTTGCCGCCCTGCAGCAGCGTCTTCGCCATGTGCAGTCGGCCACGCTCACCGCCCGACAGCGTACTGACGATCTTCTGCTGGTCCTGGCCCTTGAAGTTGAAGCGCCCGATGTAGGCGCGCGACTGGATCTCGATGCCGTTGATGTTGAGGATGTCGAGGCCGCCCGACACTTCTTGGAACACGTTGTGGTTGCCTTCCAGCGCGTCGCGGCTCTGGTCGACGTACGCGAGCTTGACGGTCGGGCCGATGTCGATCGAACCCGAATCCGGCTGCTCCTTGCCGGTGATCATCTTGAACAGCGTCGACTTGCCGGCGCCGTTC
>NZ_SELT01000034.1 GCF_004361065.1 Cognatilysobacter terrigena
AAGACCTACGACGGCACGCGCACGGGCACCGGTTCGATCGCGTTGAACGGCGTGGTCGCCGGCGACACCGTCGGCGCCACCGGCACCTACACCTTCAGCGACGCGAACGCCGGCACCGGCAAGACCGTCGCCGTCGGTGGTGTCGCGCTGAACGGTACGGATGCCGGCAACTACACGGTGGTGGTGCCGGGTTCGACGGTCGCGGACATCCTGCGTCGCGCCATCACCGTTACCGCCAACCCGCTGACCAAGCTGCAGGCCACGCCAGATCCGACGCTGAGCTATGGCGTCACGCAGGGCTCGCTGGTGGCGGGCGACACGCTGTCGGGCAGCCTGGTGCGTGCGCCGGGCGAAACGGCGGGCCAGTACGTGATCGGGCAGGGCACGCTCAATGCGTCGGCGAACTATCAGCTCACGTTCGTCGGCTCGACGCTGACCATCGTGCCGCTGGCGCTGGACCCGAGCGACGGCGCGGCGCTCACCGCGACCGTGGGCGAGGTGGTGCGTTATCTCGACGAGACGAACACTTCGTCCGATCGAGACGCTGCTCCGCTCGAGATCGTCGACGACCGTCGCCCGTGCGATCCGACCGACGACCGCGCGAACGCGTGCGGCGCAGGCCGCCCGCACTGAGTCATCGGTTCCAACCGCAGTAAACGACGAGCCCGGCCATGCGCCGGGCTCGTCGCATGCGCGCGGCGGTCAGTCCGCCGGCACCGTGCGCCCCTGCGCCCACTCGCGCAATGCGGCCACGCGCTCGCCCATCACCACCGACAACGGGCGCGTGTTGCGCAGCTCGGCTCGCAGGGTGAAGTCCGACAGCGGCACGCCCGCGGCGTGCGCGGCGTACAGGCCGGACACGATCGCCTGTTCGATCTCCGCACCGGAGAAGCCCTCGCTCGCGTTCGCGAGTGCGGCGATGTCGAAGTCGGCGGCGTCGAGCCCGCGCCGCTTCAGGTGCACGCGGAAGAGCTGGTCGCGCGCTTCCGCATTCGGCAGGTCGACGAAGAAGATCTCGTCGAAGCGACCCTTGCGCAGCAGCTCGGGTGGGAGTGCATCGATCTGGTTCGCGGTGGCGACGAGAAACACGCGCGACTTGCGCTCGGCCATCCACGTCAGGAGGAAGCCGAGCACGCGGCGAGAGACGCCGCCATCGCCGTTGCCTTCGTCGGTCGACACGCCCTTCTCGATCTCGTCGATCCACAGAACGCAGGGTTCGAGCTGTTCGACCGACTCCAGCGCCTGCCGCAGGTTCTTCTCGGTCTCACCGTGGAACTTGTCGTAGAGCGTGCCGAAGTCGAGGCGCAGCAGCGGAACGCCGAAGCCCGCGGCGATCGCCTTGGCCAGCATCGACTTGCCGCAGCCCTGCACGCCGAGCAGCAGCACGCCCTTCGGCGGATCGAGGCCCGGCGGCGGCTCGGCGGCGAGGAAGACATTCTTGCGCTGCTCCACCCAGCGCTTGACGCGCCGTGCGCCCGCGACGTCGTCCATCTGCGCGCCGTCGTACTCGTACGCCAGGTGCCCGCTACGGTTGAGCAGCTCGAACTTGAGCTTGGCGAGTTCCGGCAGGTCGTCGGCGTTGAGCGCGCCGTCGCGGAAGATGAGGTGACGCGCGATGCGGCGCACGTCGACCGGATCGAGCCCGCGCAGGTTGCGCACGATCTGCTGCACGGCCTCGGCGTCGACCGTCACCCGGCGTCCGCCGTTCTCACGCGCGTAGTTCTCGGCTTCCTCGCGCACGATCTTCAGCCGCGCGTTGGCGTCGGGCAACTGGGTGCGGAAGCGCACGGCCAGCGATTCGAGGTCGGCCGGCAGCTCGACGTTCTGGCCGACCAGCACGATCACGTGCGGTTCGCAGTCGCGACGCTGCACGAGGTCGCGCAGCATGCGCTGGCTGCCGGCGTAGCCGAGGTAGGGGTGCATGTCGAACAGCACGTAGACCCCGCGGTTCTCGGCGTCGCGCATCGCCTGGAAGGTGTTCGTGGCGTCCGGCGCGATGTGCGGCGGATCCTCGCGGTCGAAGTCGAGCCGGCGCAGGCCTTCGGTGATCGACCAGCGATACAGCTCGCGCCAGACATGCATCAGCGCCTGGCGGAAGAGTTCGACGACGCGCGCCTCGTCGCGGGTCTCGATCACGATCAGCGGCGTGTTCGCGCGGATCAGGGCGACGAGGTCGTGCAGTTCACTCATTTCAGGTCGTCCATGCCGCCAGTCCCCGCCGGCGGAGCGCGAATGATACGGGCCGCGGCGATGCACCGCCGACGCGACGCGGGGTGTAGCCTCGATGGCGTGCGTTCACTTCGCGGCGACCGCGAAGCGCCAAGCTGATCACCGACCGGGAGCCCCTCGACCATGCGCCATCTGATCCTGCTGCGACACGCCCACGCCGAAGCCCCGCAGGCCGGCCAGACCGATGCCGATCGCCCGCTGTCGGCGGTGGGGCACGCGGAGGCGGAGGCGGTGGGGCGCTGGCTGGTCGAGCACGGCGGCGCGCCGGATGTCGTGCTGCTGTCGGACACGCGCCGCACCCGCGAGACGCTGGAAGACGTGATGCGCGTGACCGGCTACATCGACCAGCGCATCGAGACCGGCATCTACGAGGCCACGCCCGGCCAGCTGATCGAGATCGCCGACCGCTATCGCGACACCCGCAACGTCATGCTGGTCGGCCACAACCCTGGCCTCGAGCAGCTCGTCGCACTGATGGCCAGCGGGCAGTCCGGCGACTACCGCGGCATGCCCCCGGCCGGCGTCGCCGTGCTGTCTATGCCGGCCGACGCCGCGCTCGAGCCCGGCGTCGCCGAGGTGACGCAATTCTGGTGGCCGTGACGCCGCGCATCCTGCTCGCCGCGCTGCTCGTCCTCGCCTCCGGGCTCTGCGACGCGCAGGCGCTCGACACGTCGCGCTCGCGCATCGACTTCGATCTGCATACGCGCATCGGCTCGCAGGTGCGCGGGCAGTTCCCGCTCGCCGAAGGCCGCGTCGACACGCTGGCCGACGGGCGCCGCCAGGTGCGCATGCGCCTGGATGCGCGCGGCCTGCGCGTCGGCAACTCGGAGTACTACACGCGGCTCGCGCGCGGGCCGCAGTTGTTCGACGTCGAACATTTCCCGGAGATCGAATTCACTTCCGACCCGTATCCGGCCGCGCTGGCACACAGCGGTGGCGCGCTCGAAGGCGTGCTGCGCATGCACGGCGTCGAGCATCGCGAGCGCTTCGAACTCGCGCCCGCGGCCTGCGCACGCCCGGGATACGAATGCCCGATCCTCGCGTCGGGCCGCGTGAGCCGCGATGATTACGGCCTCGACGGTTGGCGCTGGGCGCTGGCCGACCGCGTCCGGTTCCGTCTGAATGTCCTGTTCGTCAACTGACCCCTCGATGCTCACGCGCCTGCTGATGGCGGTCCTGCTCGTGGGCCTGCTCGGCGGATGCGCGGGCATGTCGTCGCGCGAGATGCGCCGCGTGGACGCCGTGGTCGAAGCGGGACGTCCGACCGCCGTCGACTGCGACCGCGCCGACGCCTGCGCGCGCCCGTCGCCACTGCACGAACTCGCCGGCCGCGCGTTCGCCGAGTCGATGCCGGAGCAGCCGCGTCATTACACGATGCTGCTCGATCGCGGCAGCGACGCGCTGCTCGCGCGCATCGACCTGATCCGCACCGCGACCACCAGCATCGACCTGCAGACCTACATCTTCGACGAGGACGACTCGGCGCGGTTCGTGCTCGACGAACTGATCAAGGCCGCCAGGCGCGGTGTGCGCGTGCGCATCCTGATGGATCAGTTGTCGGCGCTGAAGCGCGTCGAAACGCTCGCGGCGCTCGCCGGCGCGCATGCGAACCTCGAAGCGCGCGTCTACAACCCGGTGCTCGGCCGCGCGCGCATCAGCTATCCGGGTTATGCGCTCGCCGCCGCGTGCTGCTGGCACGACCTCAACCGGCGCATGCACACCAAGTTGCTGCTGATCGACGGCGCCATCGGCATCACCGGCGGACGCAACTACCAGGACGACTATTACGACTGGAGCAGCGAGTACAACTTCCGCGATCGCGACGTGCTCATCGCCGGCCCGGCGGCGCGCTCGATGGACGACAGCTTCGAGGGCTACTGGAACGATCGTCGTGCGGTGCCGATCCAGCATCTGTCGGATGTCGGCCATCTGCTGGTGCGAAGCGGCATTCCTGCGCTGCCGCAGGGCGGTTACGAACAGCCGGCGCGTCTCGCCGCAGCGAAGGCGCTGGTCGACGATTCGGAGTTCGTGACGTCGCGCCTGATGGGGCATGTGTTGCCGGTGGGCCAGGTGGACTACGTCGCGGATCCGCCGGGCAAGGTCGTGCCAGGCAGTGGCCTGTCGCCGGCCAGCGTCACGCTGCGCGACCTGATCCTCGGCGCGAAGGAACGCGTGATGCTGCAGACGCCGTATCTCGTGCTGTCCGAACCCGCGCGCGAGATGTTCCGTACGCTGCACCAGCGGCCCGACCCGCCGCGCGTGATCGTCTCGACGAACAGCCTCGCGGCGACCGACGCGTTCATCGCGTACGCGCTGTCGTACAAGTACAAGCGCCGCTATCTGCGCGAGTACGGCTTCAACATCTACGAGATGAAGCCGGTCCCCGAGGACGTGCCGATCGACGTCGCGACGACGGGCGCAGTGCCGGCGGATGTCGCGGCGAACAATGAGGTCACCCCGACGATGGAGCGTGCGGTTGCCTCCACACCCGGCGAAGCGACGGGCACGCACAGCGTACAGCCGCTTTCCGGTGCGACGGCGGTGGCGTCGGGCGCGCCCCGCACGCATGCGACGTCGACCGGCATTGCATCGCCGGCGACGCCAACGGCAACGACCACCGCGGGCGCGACCAACACCTCCACGCGCATCGACTGCGACCGCCGCAGCGTGGTCGATTGCAATCTCGCGCGACAGAACGCACGACGCGCGAAGCCGCGACCGCTGGAAACGGAATTCGCCGCGCTCGCCTACGGCAGTCGGCGCAGCAACGCCCCGGTGCCGCTGGAGCGCGCCGGCGTGCGCATGGGCCTGCATGCCAAGTCGGTGGTCATCGACGAGAGCGTCGGCGTGGTCGGCACGCACAACTTCGATCCGCGCGGCGATCACTACAACACCGAGTCGATGGTCGTCGTGCGCGACCCGGCATTCGCGCGCGAGCTCGCCGCGAGCATCGGTCGCGACATCTCGCCTGCGAATTCCTGGGTGATCGCGCCGCGCGACAAGGCGCCGGTGCTGTCGGGCGTCGACTATTCGGTGACGAAGGCGTCGGAACAGTTGCCGATCTTCGATCTGTGGCCGCGTCGCTACGGCACGAGCTACGCGTTCAAGCCGTCGCTGCAGTGCACGCATCCCCTGTATCCCGACGACCCGAAGTTCCGCGACTGCTACGAACCCGTCGGCGATTTCCCTGAAGTCGCGCTCGGCTTCAAAAGCGTGATGACACGGATCTTCACCGCGTTCGGTGCAGGGCTCGCGCCGATTCTCTGATTCCGTCCGACACGGAGGTCGACATGTCGCATCGTCCCGCAGGTCATCCCGCGGTCGCGCCGTATCTGGTTGTGCGCGATGCCGCCGCGCAGATCGCGTTTCTCGTCGATGTCTTCGGCGCCGTCGAACGCCTGCGGCATGCGACGCCCGAAGGTGGCATCCGCCACGCGGAAGTGGCGATCGAGGAATCCGTCGTGATGGTCGGCGAGCGCGCCGACGCGGCGTTCGCGAACTCGCTGCACGTCTATGTGCCCGACGTCGATGCCGTCTATGCACGCGCGATCGCCGCGGGCGCGACGGGCCTGGCCGCCCCGCGCGACCTGCCCTACGGCGACCGGAGTGCCGGGGTCGGCGACCCTCAGGGCACCGTCTGGTGGCTCGGCACGCACCGCGCAACGGCCGCCTGAGCGGCCTCGACCGGTCTAGTCCTTCGGTGGGGTGACTTCTGGCCCATGGCGAATCGTCTAGGTGTTGTACTCTACCAACACACCGATTCACCAACTCACCCAAGGACGCCGCCATGACCGCCACCGAACGCACCCCGAACCCGACCCCGGCCGAAGCCGCTCGCGTTGTTCCGTTTACCGCCACGCCCCGCCAGAACCCGATCGAGCGCGACTACGGCACCGGCTACGGCAAGAGCAGCGGCTACGCCTCGACCCGCCGCTACACGAGCGACTGGGCCGGCCCGCGCTTCCGCGTCGCCTGATCCGCTGACTGCTTCGATCGACTGACCGCCCGATGTTCCGACCGACCGCCCTTCGCGCCGCCACCGCCGCCGGCCTCGCCTGCGCACTGGCCGTGACTCCTGCGAGCGCCGCGAAGGGCCGCCTCGGCTTCGCCGTGGAGGTCGAACCGTCCGGGTTCTTCCTGTCGCCGAGCCTGGAGCGCGTGTCGATCACGACCGTGGCGCCGGGCTCGCCCGCGGCGCTCGGCGGATTGCGTGCCGGTGACGCCGTGCTCGATGTCGATGGCGTCGTCATCAAAGGCTCGCCCGCGAAGTCGCTCGGCGCGAAGCTGCAGGGCCTCGCCCCCGGCCAGCACCTGCGCATGACCGTGCGCCACCCGGACGGCCGCGTCGCAACGCTGGATCTCGTCGCCGGCGGCTGAGCACGTCCGCGCCCCGCGGTATCGTGGCGCGATGACCGATTCTCCCTTCCGCGGGACCACCACGCTCGACGATCTGAACGCGCTGTCCGCCGGGACGGCGATGATTCCGCTCGGCATCCGCTTCACCGAGCTCGGGCCGGATTTCCTGCGCGGCACCATGCCCGTCGACGAACGCACGCGGCAGCCCTATGGCCTGCTGCACGGCGGCGCGTCGGTGCTGCTCGCCGAAACGCTGGGCTCGACCGCCGGCAACCTCTGCGTGCCGGCCGACCGCGTCTGCGTCGGCATCGAGATCAACGCCAACCATGTGCGCGCCGCGCGCGACGGCACCGTCACCGGGACCGCACGGCCGCTGCACGTCGGCGCGAGCACGCATGTCTGGGAAATCCGCATCGAGGACGAGCGCGGCAAGCTGGTCTGCATCTCGCGCCTGACGCTCGCGGTGGTCCCGCGCGACGCGCGTTGAATACGAATGCGGCCCCGGCGCGCGGCGGCGTCCGGTAACCTGTCGCCAATGATCGCGCCCTCGTCCCCCGCAGGCGCCGCCGCGCCGGGCGCCGCCGTCCTGCGCGTGCCGCGCTACCTGATCCGCGTGCCCATGCTGCTCTGGCATGCGATGATCCATCTCCCGATCACGCTGCTGCTGCTCACGCCGATCACCCGCAACTGGCGCTGGGGCGAGGAGCCGTTCCAGCATCGCGTGATCCGCGCCTGGCAGGCCGGCCTGATGCGCGTGTTCGGCTTCCGCCTGCGCCGCGCCGGCACGCCGCTCGAGGGCGCGACGATGTTCGTCGCCAACCATGTCGGCTGGGTCGACATCTCGATGCTGCACAGCCAGCGGATGATGGGCTTCGTCGCCAAGGACGAGATCTCGCGCTGGCCACTGATCGGCTGGCTCGCCGCGCGCGCGCAGACGATCTATCACCGCCGCGGCAGCACCGAATCGCTCGGCGGCGTGCTCGGCGAGATGGTGCGACGCCTGCAGCGCGGCGACTCCGTCGGCGTGTTCCCCGAAGGCGGCACGCGTGGCGGCGGCGAGCTCGGCCCGTTCCACGCGCGCATCTTCACCGCGGCGGTCGACGCGGGCGTGCCGGTGCAGCCGGTCGCGCTGATCTACGGCGAGCACGGCAGCGCGCAGCAGGTGGTGGCGTTCGGCAAGCGCGAGAGCTTCGCAGCGAACTTCATTCGCCTGCTCGGCGAGCCCACCCGCACCGCGACCGTGCATTTCCTCGAACCGATTCCGGCCGGCGCCGAAGAAGGCCGGCGTCGCATCGCCGAGCTGTCGCGCACGCGCATCCTCGACGCGATGCACGGCTGAGCCGCGATGGCGAGCGTCGACTTCGCGCCGCCGCGATGGCTGCGCGGCCCGCACCTCCAGACGATCCTCGGCACCAGCCCGCTGCGTCGGCATCTCGGCGAAAAGCGCCTCGCCGCATGTCATGCGCGCACGACGCCGCACATCATCGACGCCGGTGACGGCGTGCGCCTCTCCGGCCTGCACGACGAACCCGCGTCCGGTGAGTCCAAGGGGCTCGCGCTGCTGCTGCACGGCTGGGAAGGCAGCGTCGATTCCAGCTACATGCGGCTCACCGCCGCCGAACTGCTCGCGCGCGGCTGGTCGACGTTCCGCCTGAACTTCCGCGACCACGGCGACAGCCATCACCTCAACGAACAGATCTTCCACTCCAATCGCATCGACGAAGTGGTGCGCGCGGCGGTGCAGGTCTCGAAGCGCTTCCCGGCGTCGCGCATGGTCGCCGCGGGTTATTCCCTCGGCGGCAATTTCACCTTGCGGCTGGCGTTGCGCGCGTCGGCGGCGGGCCTTCGGCTGGAGCGTGTCGCGTCGGTCTGCCCGGTGCTCGATCCGGCCAAGACGATGCGCGTGATGGACCACGGCATCGGCCTCTACCGCCGCTATTTCGAGCGCAAGTGGCGCGCCTCGCTGGTGCGCAAGCGCGAGCTGTTCCCGCATCTCCTGCATCTCGACGACCGCACGCTCGCGCAGCGGCTCGGACCGTTGACACAGTGGCTGGTCGAGCGCCACACCGACTTCGGCACGATCGAGAACTACTTCGACGGTTACACGCTCGCCGGCCATCGCCTCGCATCGCTCGACGTACCGGCCGAGATCCTCACTGCCGCGGACGATCCGGTCATTCCGGTCGACGACTTCGAAGCGCTCAGGCTCGCGCCCGCGACGCGGCTGACCATCACGCCCTACGGCGGCCACTGCGGCTTCGTGCGCAACGCCCGCCTCGACGGCTTCGCCGAGCACTGGGTCGCCGACGTGCTGGACCGTCCGGCCGGCGCGTAGCCCCCGCTACAATCCCGGGTCGCCTTCGCATGTTTCCGGGAATTTCCATGTACGACACCGTCCTCGACGCGCTCCGCCGCGGCGCCGCCGACGAAGCCCTCGCCGCCGCGCAGTCGCTCGCCGAGCAGCAGCCGGACGATCTGCGCACGTTGCGCCTCCTGGCGTCGGCGCAGCGCCTGTCGGGCGATACCGACGCGGCGATGGCCACGCTCGACGGCGCGCTGGCACGCTATCCGGAGGATGCCGACCTGCACCTCGAGCGCGCCGGCCTCTTGCTCCAGTCGCGCGATCTCAGCGGTGCGGAAACCGCGCTCGCGCAGAGCATCGGGCTCGACCCCAATCAGTTCCCTGCGTACATCATCCAGGCGCAGCTCGCGATGGGCCGCGGTGAACTCGACGAGGCCGATCGCCTCGTGCGCACGGCCGCGCGCATTGCGCCCGACCACCCGCAGTTGAAGGCGGTCGAAGGCCTGCTCGCGCTGCGTCGCGGCCGCCCGGACGAAGCCCTCGCGCTGGTCGCCACCGCGAGCGCGCAGGCGCCCGACGAACCGCTGCTGCGCTATGCGCTCGGCGCCGCCTATCTCGCAAAGGAGCACCTTGCCTTCGCCGAGCAGGCCTTCCGTGGCGTGCTCGAAACGTCGCCCGACAACCTCGCGCTCCGGTCGCTCGTCGCGAACATCGTGCGACGCCAGGGCCGGCCCGCCGAAGCTGCCGACGAACTCGCCCCGTTGCTGGACGACGGCACTGCCAGTCCGGCCATGCACCGCCTCGTCGGGGAACTCGAACTCGCCGCCGATCGCACCGACGCCGCGGTGCCGCGCCTGAAGCGCGCGCTTGCGTTGATGCCGGGCGACCGCCGCACGCTCGCCGCGCTGATCGAAGCCTGGCAGCGTCGCGACGACCAGGCCGATGCTCGCGGCACGCTCGACGCCGCGCTGGCCACACATCCGCAGCTGCAGGACCTGTGGCTCGCGCGTCTGGGCGTCGAAACGTTCGCGGGCGACGAAGCGCGTGCGGTCATCGATCGCTGGCTGGTCGCGATGCCGGACTATCCGCCGGCATTGATGGCGCGCGTTACCGTGCTCGATGCGCTCGGCGACACCGAAGGCGCCGAGGCCGCTGCGCATCGCGTGGTCGAAGTGCAGCCGGGCCACACGCTGGCGGAAATGCGCCTGCTCGACGGCATGATGAAGCGCGATCCCGCGGCGGCCGTCACGCGCCTGCACTGGCTGCTCGAGCGCGTGCAGGATCCGGATGTCGCGCGCGCACTGCGCCAGTTGCTAGGCTTCGCGCACGATCGCGCGGACCAGCCGGCGGAAGCGGTGGCGACGTGGCTGTCGCTGCATGCCGAAGCCGCCTCGATCCGCATCACGCCGCCGCCGGCGACCGGCTACACCGGCCCGTGGCCGGAGCGCGCCCCGCGTCCGGACGACGCCCCGATCACCGTCTTCATGTGGGGCGCGCCGGGTTCGATGATCGAGCGCCTGACGCGCACGATCGAGGTCAGCGGCGGCCCGATCCTGCAGGACCGCATCGGCCCGAATCCGCCGGCCGACCCGCTCCAGCGCATGGACACCCCGCGCGCGCTGGTCGACGGCACGCTCGATGGCGCCTACCTCGCCGCGCAGTGGCGCGCCGCGCTACCGGGCCGAGGCGCGCGTCCGCGCGTCGTGTTCGACTGGCTGCCGTTCTGGGACAACGCCTACGCGCTGGCCCTGCGCCCGCACATCCCGGAAGCGGGTCTGCTCATCGCGCTGCGCGATCCGCGCGACATGCTCGTCGACTGGCTGGCATTCGGCAGTCCGGCGCCGCTGCGGGTCGAGTCCGCGGTCGAGGCCGCGCGCTGGCTCGCCGGACAGTTGGAGCAGGTCGCCGAGATCGAGGCGAACGACGTCGTGCCGTACCGCACGATCCGCCTGGACGACATCCATCACGACAACCGTGCGATCGCGCAGGCGATGGCCGATGCGCTCGACCTTCGCGTGCCGATCGCGCCCGAGCAGGCCTACGGACCGACGCGCCTGCCGCGCGATCACTGGCGTCGCTTCGCCGGCGTCCTCGACGAGGCCTTCGCCATCCTCGCCCCGGTCGCCGCGCGACTCGGTTACACCGCCTGATCGTTTCCACCGTCCCCACCGGAGATCGCCATGCGCCTGACCAGTGACAGCTTCGAGCATCGCCAGCGCCTGCCCGACGAGTTCGCCGCTGGCGTGCGCACGGGCGACGGTGTCGGCTTCGGTGCGAACCGCAATCCGCACCTGCGCTGGGACTACGTGCCCGCGGGCACGAAGTCGTTCGCGCTGCTGGTGGTCGATCCAGACGTGCCGACGGCGCCCGAGATGGTGGGCAAGCCGGGCGTCGAGATCCCCGTCGACCAGCCGCGCTGCGACTTCACGCACTGGGCCGTCGTCGACATCCCGGCCGATGTCCGTGAGATCGCTGCGGGCAGCGCCAGCGACGGTGTCGTGCCGCAAGGCAAGCGCGACCCGTCGGGCCCGGCCGGCGCACGCCAGGGTCTCAACGATTACACCGGCTGGTTCGCCGGCGACGCGTCGATGAAGGGTGACTGGCGCGGCTACGACGGCCCGTTCCCGCCGCCGAACGACCTCCGCCTGCACCGCTACTTCTTCCGCGTGTTCGCGCTCGACGTCGCGAAGCTCGAGGTGCCCGAGCGGTTCACCTCGTCCGACGTGCTGCGCGCGATGCACGGCCACGTGCTCGCCGAAGCGACGCTGCAGGGCACGTATTCGCTGCATCCGGACGTCAAGGGCTGAACGTATCCGCCGTTAGACTGGTCATGGCGGCCCAGCCCGGGTTCATCGGCGGGCGGTCACGATGGGCCGACGGTGCAGGTGCAGGAGGTCGAGCGGTGCGGCAGTTCGGACGGGTGACGCGGCGAAGCCTTGCGGTTGGACTCGCGCTGTTGCTGCTCGCCGCCTGCGACGCGGCACCGCCGCCGGCCGCGCGCGCGCCGGTCACGCTCGGCGACAACGCCGTCGCGCCGATGCCCGTCAACGACGAGCCGCAGCCGCAACCGTCCAACGACCTCAGCGGCACGCACTGGCCTGACGCGCGCGTCGAGCGCGGGCTCGCCGAAGTGAGCTGCGAACGCGACGATGCCGACGACGCACCGCGGTCCCTCGATTCGCTCGAGTTCTATCCGCTGTACGACGCGATGGCGTCGTGCGCGTCCACCGGCCTCGTGCGGCTGCATTACAGCGGTCGCATCGACGAAGGCTTTACCGAACTGATGCGCCGCGTGTCGACGATGGCGCAGCGCATGGACCTGCCCGAGCGCCTGCTCGACATCGACTCCGCCGGCGGCCACGTCGAGGAGGCGATCCGCGCGGGGGACGCACTCGCCGATGCGAAGTGGACGGTTCGGGTGAAGAACGACGCGAACTGTCTGTCGGCCTGCGTGCTCGTGCTCGCCGCCGCGGATGACCGCATCGTGCATGGCAACGTCGGCGTGCATCGCCTGATGCGCGATCGCTCGAACGCCACGTCGCGCAGCGAACTCAACGACGAGCTGCGCAACGTCAACTCGATGGTGCGCGACTACTTCGAACGCCACGGCGTCGCGCTCGCGGTCGCCGACCTGATGATGACGGTGCCGAACCGTCGTCTGCGCCTGCTGACGCCGGAAGAGCTCGACGAGTACGGGCTGGTCGGGCGCAACGCGGCGCAGGACGATCTCGATCGCATCGTGATCCGTCGCAAGTGCGGCGAGGATTTCATGCGTCGTCGCGATGCGTTCCAGCGCCAGTTCGAGGCGCGCTGCGGCGTCGACGAGAAGCCGTGGGAGGACGTGACGCGCTGCGGCCTCGAACTGCGCGACGCCTACGGCTTCCCCGACGGCAAGTGCATCGACGAAACGCCCCTGGCGGATGCCGAGCGCCGCCTCGACCTCGAAACGGCACGTCAGGCGCAGCTTGCGCAGCAGACGGCCGCCGATGACAGCAGCGACGACACGCCGAGCGTGGCGTCGACCGGCACCGACGGCGCGCACGGCGCACGCAGCGGAGCGGCGCGCGACGCACGCTGATCGTTGCGCTGCAACGAAAAAGGCCACGATCTCTCGTGGCCTTTTTGTTTTCGCGTGGCGCGATCAGGTGCCCGTCGGCACCAGCGCCAGCAACGCGATGCCCAGCACGATGCGATAGACCGCGAATGCCGTGAAGCGGTGCGTCTGGATGTAGCGCAGCAGCCACTTCACCGCGACGAACGCAGTGATCGTGGACACCACGAACGCGATCGCGAGCGCGGACCAGTCTTCACCGGCGACGCCGCCGTCCTTGATCACGTGCAGCAGCTCGTAGCCCGTTGCAGCGAACATCGTCGGAATGCCGACGAGGAACGCGAATTCGGTCGCCGCCGCGCGTGACGTCGTGCCGGCGAGCAGTGCAACGAAGATCGTCGCGGCGGAACGGGACGTGCCGGGAAACACGCCGGCCACGACCTGCGCGAGACCCACCAGCAACGCGACCGTCAAGCTGATCGTCGTGCGTTCGCCGATCTGGCGCGCACGCCGCGCCGCGAACACTTCGGCCACCACCATCCACACCGCGCCGATGATCAGCGCCCAGGCGACGGGCGTGACCTCGTCCGGCAGCTCGAAGCCCATCTTCTTGACGATGACGCCGAGCACCGCGGTGACGACGAACGCCGCGCCGAGCTTGATCGCGTAGTCGCGCGCCGGCTGGCCGTGCACGTCCGCATTGCTGCGACCGAGGAACGACATCGCCAGCTGCCACAGCCGTTCGCGGTAGATGGCGACGACCGCGAGGATCGCGCCAGCCTGGATCGCGATGTTGAAGAGGTCGGAGCGATGCCCGAGCCAGCGCTCGGCGATCAGCAGGTGGCCGGTGCTGGAGATCGGCAGGAATTCGGTGACGCCTTCGATCACGCCGAGCAGGAGGGCTTGCAGGAAGTCGGGCATCGCACGCGGCCGGGCAGAGAGGAGCGGGGATGGTACGGGCCGCGGTCGCGGACGTCAGCGACCCGGCCGCCACATGAACCGTACGGCCCGGGCCGCGCCCGGCCGCTCCAGCGGGTCGGGGCCGCGCCGATATCGTCGGAAGAATGGGAACCGTCGACACCATGAACGAGGCCGACGGCACGCAGGTAGCGGCTCGCCGCTGGCGGCGCCTGTTCGATCTTGCGATCAGCCGGGAGCGGCGGCGTCGGCTGCGCCTGGTGCAGTGGCTCATCGCGAGCGTCGTGTACGGCGGTATCGCGCTGCTGCTGGTCGCGGGCGTCAGCCAGGGCTGGATGCAGGTGTCGGCGCTGCGGGCTTGGGTGGGATTCGTCGCCACCGTGCAGACAATCAGCTATGTCGCGCTGCGCACCGGCTGGTCGGAGCGCCTGCGCGATCCGTCGCTGAGCATCTGGCAGCTCGCGATGGGCGTGATCGCGCTGAACTGGGGCTACGTGATCTGCGGCCCGATGCGCACGTCGGCCCTTTTTCCGCTGATGGTGATCTTCGCGTTCGGCGCATTCGCGCTGCGCTGGCGACAGATCGCATTCCTGACCGCACTGGCGGTGGCGAGCCTGATCGCGGCGGTCGCGCTGCGCATCACGCATCCGGGCTGGCTGACGGCGGAAACGTCGGTCGATCCGCTGCGCGTGGACATCAACAACGTGCTGATGATCCTCGTCGTGCTGCCGGCGCTCGCGGTGATCGCGGCGCGGCTGTTGAGCCTGCGACAGAAGTTGCGGGACCAGCGCGCCGCGCTCGCCGCTGCACTCGAACAGGTCGAGCGCCTAGCGGTCAGCGACGAGCTCACCGGTTTACCCAACCGCCGCTCGATGCAGGCGCTGCTCGAGCGCAGCATCGCGTTGTCGAATCGCGGCGTGACGCCGTTCTGCGTCGCGATCCTCGACATCGATCACTTCAAGTCGGTCAACGACGACCTGGGCCACGCCGCCGGCGACGACGTCTTGCGCAACGTCGCGTGCCTCGGCCGCGAGCAGCTGCGTGACACCGACGTCCTGGGCCGCTGGGGCGGCGAGGAATTTCTGCTGGTCATGCCCGGCGCGCCGGACGCCGCGAGTGCCGCGCTCGAACGCATTCGCGAGGCGGTGGCGCGCGGCGCGCATCCGACGCGGCGCGTGACGCTGTCCGCCGGCATCGCCACGCATCGCCCGGGCGGGGATGCGGACGCGCTGCTCGCCCGCGCCGACCGCGCGCTCTACCGGGCAAAGCACGGCGGCCGCGACCAGGTGGCGCTCGACAGCGACTGACCGCTCGTGCACCAGGACAGTGCACGAGCTGTCCATCGTGCACCGCCATGAAGCGGCGTTGGCAGTCGGGACCTCTTGCGTCCCTTTCTAATCAATGGCTTATCGCCCGCGACGGGTTGGCATCGTCCTTGCTGTGAAGACGGCGTCAGCGCACTCCCGCGCCGCGACCCCCTGCCATCCCTCGGAGCCGCCATGTCCCTCGAGAACGTCGAAAAGCTCATCCGCGACCACAAGGTCGAATTCGTCGACCTGCGTTTCACCGACATGCGCGGTGTGCAGCACCACGTGACGTTCCCCGCCAACATCATCGAGGCCTCGCTGTTCGAGGACGGCAAGATGTTCGACGGCTCCTCGATCGTCGGCTGGCGCGGCATCCAGCAGTCCGACATGGTGCTGCTGCCCGATCCGTCCACAGCCTTCCTCGATCCGTTCACCGCGGATCCGACGCTGGTGCTGATCTGCGACATCCTCGATCCGACCACGATGCAGGGCTATTCGCGCGATCCGCGCGGAATTGCAAAACGCGCCGAGGCGTTCCTGAAGTCGAGCGGCGTCGCCGACACCGCGTTTTTCGGTCCGGAGCCCGAGTTCTTCATCTTCGACTCGGTCCGCTTCGCCAACGAGATGGGCCACACCTTCTTCCACGTCGACTCGGAAGAGGCGCACTGGAACTCCGGCACCGAATACGCCGGCGGCAACACCGGTTACCGCCCGATGGTGAAGGGCGGCTACTTCCCGGTCGGCCCGCTCGACTCGCTGCACGACCTGCGTGCGGAGATGTGCAAGACGCTCGCCGCGGTCGGCCAGGAAGTCGAAGTGCACCACCACGAGGTCGCGAACGCCGGCCAGTGCGAGATCGGCGTCAAGTTCAACACGCTGGTGAAGAAAGCCGACGAACTCACGACGATGAAGTACGTCGTCAAGAACGTCGCGCACCGCAACGGCAAGACGGCGACGTTCATGCCGAAGCCGCTGGTGGGCGACAACGGCTCGGGCATGCACGTGCACCAGTCGCTCGCGAAGGGCGGCACCAACCTGTTCAACGGTGACGGCTACGGCGGCCTGTCGCAGACCGCGCTGTGGTACATCGGCGGCATCTTCAAGCACGCGCGCGCGATCAACGCGTTCGCGAACTCGACGACCAACTCGTACAAGCGCCTCGTGCCGGGCTACGAAGCGCCGGTGATGCTCGCGTACTCGGCGTCGAACCGTTCGGCGTCGTGCCGGATCCCGTACGTCGCGAATCCGAAGGCACGCCGCATCGAGATCCGCTTCCCTGATCCGATGAACTCCGGCTACCTGACGTTTGCCGCGCTGATGATGGCGGGCCTCGACGGCATCAAGAACCAGATCGATCCGGGCGCGCCGAGCGACAAGGATCTCTACGACCTGCCGCCGGAAGAAGAGAAGAACATCCCGACCGTCTGCCACTCGCTCGACCAGGCGCTGGAAGCACTCGACAAGGATCGCGACTTCCTCAAGGCCGGCGGCGTGTTCACCGACGACTTCATCGACGCGTACATCGCGCTCAAGATGAAGGAAGTCACCGCGTTCCGCGCGGCGACGCATCCGCTCGAATACCAGATGTACTACACGATCTGACGATCACGCGGCCCGAGGCGATGAGCTTCGGGCCGCTTCGCTTTCAGGCCGTGCATTCGATGAATGCGTCGTGTTCGGCACTCGACTGGAAACACCGCTCGCCCTAGCGACATCGAAAACACCGCCACGATCGCCTGCCAACCGATGGACGTCCGGACCGGCCAACTTGACCACCCCGCCGTCATCGCGCTGCTCGGCGCGCATCTCGCGGCGCTCGCGAAGCTATCGCCCGCCGAGTCGATGCACGCGCTCGACATCGACCGTCTCAAGTCGCCCGACGTCACGTTCTGGACCGCATGGGACGACGACTCCGTCGCAGGCTGCGCCGCACTCAAACACCTCGACACCCATCACGGCGAGCTCAAGTCGATGCGCACGGCCGCGACGCATCTGCGACGCGGTGTCGCATCGAAACTTCTCGACGTCGTCATCGATGAAGCGCGTCGACGCGGCTACACACGCCTCAGTCTCGAAACCGGTACTGCAGCGGAGTTCACGCCGGCGCACACGCTGTACCGCCGCGCCGGGTTCGTCGCCTGCACGCCGTTCGCCGACTACGTCGACGATCCGAACAGCACGTTCATGAGGCTGAACCTCGCCCCCGCCTGAGCTGGAGTCCGCATGCGCATCGCCCGCGTCGCCGCATCGTTCGTCGTGTCGTTGCCAGCTACCGGATTCGCGACGCCGCTTGCGGTCGACAAAGGCGACACCGCCTGGATGCTCGTGTCGACGCTGCTCGTCGTGCTGATGGTCGCGCCGGGCCTCGCGCTGTTCTATGGCGGTCTCGTGCGTGCGAAGAACGTCCTGTCGGTGCTCGTGCAGGTGCTGATCGTCGCGGCGATGGCGCTGGTGCTGTGGGTGGCGTACGGCTATTCGCTCGCGTTCGATGGCGGCGGTGCGTGGATCGGCGGATTCGCCAAGGCGTTCCTGCGCGGTGTCACGCCTGCATCCACGACGCCCACGTTCACTACTGGCGTCGCGATTCCGGAATTCGTCTACATCGCGTTCCAGGGCGCGTTCGCGGCGATCAGCTGCGCACTGGTCGTCGGCGCCATTGCGGAGCGTGCGCGATTGAGTGCCGTCCTGTTGTTCACCGCGCTGTGGTTCACATTCGCCTACGTGCCGCTCGCGCACATGGTGTGGGCGTCGAACGGGTGGCTGTTCACGCATGGCGCGCTCGACTTCGCGGGCGGCACCGTCGTGCACATCAATGCGGGCATCGCGGGGCTGGTCGCTGCCCGCAGGCTCGGGCCGCGCATCGGATTCGGGCGTGAGCGCCTGTCACCGCATTCTCTTCCGTTGACGCTCGCGGGCGCGACGTTGCTGTGGGTAGGCTGGTTCGGTTTCAACGCAGGCTCGGCACTCGAAGCGAACGGCGTCGCCGCACTCGCGTTCGTCAACACGCTGATCGCCGCGGCCGCAGGCGTGCTCGCATGGAGCGCAATCGAAGCGGCGCGACGCGGTTATGCATCAATGCTCGGTGCGGCATCGGGTCTGGTCTCGGGCCTCGTCGCGGTGACGCCCGCCTGCGGCACCGTCGGCGTCGGCGGTGCGCTGGTGACCGGCGCCTGCGGTGGGCTCGCGGGGTTCTGGGGCGTCGGTGCGCTCAAGCATCGACTGCGTGTCGACGACACGCTGGACGTGTTCGGCATCCACGGCATCTGCGGCATCGTCGGTGCGTTGCTCACCGGGGTGTTCAGTCTGCCCGCGCTAGGCGGCACGTTGGGTGCGGACGTCGGGCTCGTCCGCCAGCTCGCCGTGCAACTCGCGGGCGTCGCGGTGACGCTCGTGCTCTCTGGCGGCGTCGCGGCGGTGTCGCTGATGATCGTTGCGCGCATGGTCGGACTGCGTGTCGAGGTCGATACGGAGCGCGAAGGGCTCGACATCACGTCGCACGGCGAGTCCGCCTACGCACCCTGACGCGCTACGGCCGCTTGAGGGATCGCGTGCATGCACACTACGATCCGGCAACGTCGCGCATGCGCCGAGGGAAACGTCATGGACGACCGCGCCACCGCATTGCCTTACGCGCGCGATCCGCGCGAACGCTGGCTGCACGATCTGCGCAACGCGGTGAACGCCGTCGGCGTCACCGTTGCGCTCGGCCGGCGCATGCTGGATCGCGGTGACGGCGAATCAGCGGCGGACGTGCTCGCGCACACCGAAGATGCCTGGGCGCATTGCCGGGAACTGCTCGCGGTCGCGCCCGAGGTCATCGGGTTGCGACGCCAGCCGCACGACGATCCGGTTCAGTGACGCAGCTGCGAGATCGCGACGCCGAGCGCGTCCGGATCGACCGGCTTCGAGCAGACACGGAACATGCGATAGCGCTCGGGCAGCGCGTCGCGTTCGTAGCCTGATGCGAACACGAACGGCACGTCGCGCGAGGCCAGCGCATCCGCGACGGGATACACCGCTTCATCGCCGAGGTTGACGTCGAGCACCGCGGCGTCGATGTCGGGATCGTTCTCGATGAGATCCAGCGCGGCGTGCACGCTGCCGACCGGCCCGATGATGCGCGCGCCGAGAGCCTCCAGCGCCTCGGAGAGATACAGCGCGAGCAGGTACTCGTCCTCGACTACCAGAAGGCGCAGACCGTGTACCGCCGTTGACATCGCTCGCGCGTCCTCGTGATGGCTGCGCTCCACGATGGCGCGCACAGCGAGTCTGCGGGTCGGCATGTTGGCGGCATGCAAAGACGGCATCGCGCTGCGGCGCCGCTGGCGGTTTTAGCGGAACAAAGAATCGGCGATCGTGTCGAGGTCGACCGGTTTCTCGCAGCTCGGAGTGTCGACGTACGCGGTCGGCATAGCCCATGTGTCGTAACCGGTCGCGAACACGAAGCGCACGTCCCGCGCACTGAGCGCGTCGGCCACCGGCACCACGGTTTCGCCGCCGAGGTTCACGTCGAGGATGGCAATGTCGATGTCGCCGTGCAGCGCGAGCAGTTCCAGCGCAGTCGCGACCGACGGCACAGGCCCGATGACGTCCGCGCCCGCGGCCTCGAGCTCGCGGCGCAGGTCGTCGGCGACGAGGTATTCGTCCTCGGCCACCAATACGCGCAGGCCACGGAAGGGATCGGTTCGCACGTTACCCATTGAGGCTCCGGGACATAGCGGGCGGGCGCAGCGGTACCCGGATCGTACAGCGCACCCCATCTTCGTCCAGCGCGTAACGCGTCTCCGCGTTCAATTGATACGGCAATGCACGCTCGATGAGTTCGCGGCCGTAGCCCCAACGCGCTTCGTCGCTGCGCGCGTGTTCCGGTACCGACACGCCGGATTCGTGCCAGTCAACACACAGTTGTTCGCCGCGCGCGTCGTCCTCGACACGCCAGTGCACGTGCAGGCAGCCCTGCGGCGTCGACAGGGCGCCGTACTTCACCGCGTTGGTCGCCAGCTCGTGCAGGCCGAGCGCGAACGTCTGCACCGACTCGGACTGCAGGCCGACGCCGGCCGGTCCGTCGAGCACGAGCTGCCTGCTGCGATCGACCACGCCCACTCCGCCGAGCTCGGCTTGCAGCAGCTGGTCGAAGGTCACGCGGCGCCCCGCATCGCGCTGGGACAACAGGCCCTGCACGCGGCCGAGCGCGGCCATGCGGTCGCGGAAACGGTTGCGGAATTCATCCATCGTCTCGCTGCCGGCGGCGGTGCGGTCGGCGATCGAACGCACCACGCCGATGAGGTTGCGTGTGCGGTGCTGCAACTCGGCGACCAGCACTTCCTGCTGCGCCTGCAGTTGCTTGAGTTCCTGCACGTCGGTGCACGTACCCAGCCATTCGACGATGCGGCCGGACGGATCGCGTTCGGGCAGCGAGCGCGTGTGGTGCCAGAGCCACACGCCGTCTTGGCGACGGAGGCGGAACTCGACATCGAGCACGCCGCGCGACGGCGCGACCGCCCAGGCCTGCAGCGCGGCGTCGCGATCCTCGGGATGCACGGCGTCGAGCCAGCCATGCTCGAGGCTGTCGCGCTCGTTCTGGCCGGTGAACGCCGCCCACTGCCGGCTCGCCCACGTCCACCGGCCGAGTTCCACGGCGCGCCACACCAGCTGCGGAATGCCCTGCAGCACGCGCCGAAGCTGCGCTTGGCTGTGCACCACCGCAGCCTCCGCAGCCTTGCGTTCGGTGAGGTCGATGGTGACTGCGAGCAGGTTGCCCGGCTGCCCGGCCGCCGCACGCAACGGCGTCAGCGACGTTTCCGTCCACAGCGCGCTGCCGTCCGGGCGCAGGCAGCGCTTTTCGATGCGCGCCGTGTGGCCGGTGTCGCGTGCATGCACCACGACATCAAGGGTGCGCGCGAGATCGTCGGGGTGGGTGACGTCGGCGACGCCGAGCGTCGTAAGCTCATACTGCGAGCGCGCGACGATGCGGCACAGCTCGTCGTTCACGTGAACGAAGCGGCCGGAATCTTCCAGCTCGGCGAGTCCGACGGCGGCGTTTGCGAACATCGCCGCAAGCCTTCGCTCGCTGTGCTGCAGCGCCGCTTCCGCCGTCGCGCGTTTGATCGCGCTCCAGGTGCGATCACCGACTTCGCGAATCAGCGCGACTTCGTCTTCGGTCCAGTCGTACCGCCGTGAACGATGCGCGCCGAACGCGGCGACCAGGCGGCCATCGTCGACCAGACCGACGCCGGCCATCGAGACGAGGTTGAGTTCCTCATACCGCTGCCGCGTTTCAGGATCGATGCGCGGATCGGCCGCGATGTCCGCCACCACCAGGGAATCGCCGCGCATGAAGATGCCGGCAGCGACGTCGGCGAATGGCGTCTTCCAGCGCCGTCCCCTCAACGGTTCCACGCCGTTGACGTATTCGTACTCCACGACCGCCGCGTCGACATCGATAAGACTGAAGAGCACGCGCTCCGCGCCGAGATAAGCGCCAAGCCGCCGTACCGCTTCCGCCCCGATGGCGGAGGGTTCGCTGCACTGGCGCAGCGCATCGCCGAGCTCAAGCAGGAACGCCTGCCACGCCTGGCCTGCGCCTACCCGCTCCTCCATCCGGCGTCGCTCAGTCGTGTCGCGTGAGGTGCCCACCACGAGTTCGACGCGGCCGTCCGCGTCGAACACCGGGCCCCACGAGTAATGGAACCAACCGGCCACACCGATCGGACTGGTGTAGAAGACCTCGTCCTCGACCGTTTCGCCGGTGTCGAGTACGCGCGCAATGTCGGCATCGAGGTGACTGGCGAGATCGGCGGGATAGCCCAGATCGGCGAAGGTCTTGCCCCGCATGTCGTCGCCGGTCATGCCGAACAGCGCCTGCATCGCGTGATTCGTGTAGGCGAATCGATGCTCGCGGTCGAACGCGTATGCATAGTCGGGAAGCGAAGCGAGCATGCCTTCGATGAAACGTGACTGGCGCGCGAGTTCGACATGCGCGGCCTCGCGTTCCGCTTCAGCGCGCGCGCGCTCCACCGCGGCCCAGACGCGCTCGGCGGTGTCGCGCAGCAGGTCGATGTCGTCGTCGGACCAATCGCGCGGCGTCGATTGGTGCACCAGCAGGTCGCCGACCAGGCGGCCGCTGCGGATCAGCGGGACGGCGGCGAAGGCGGCGAAATCGAGTTCGTCGTAGCGCGTGCGTTCAAGGTCCGTGAGATGCGTTTCCGCGGCGAGGTCGCGCACCACGACCGCGTGGCCCGCGCGTAGCCGCGCCGGCAGCACTGCGCCGAAATCGCCAAGTCGCAACACGCCGTCGAGCGGGCGCGTGCCTTCCGATGCGTACGCATGGCGGATGACCTTGTGCTCGCCGTCCGCCTGCATTTCGCCGTAGGCGACGCCTGCAACGCCGAGGTACTCACCGAGCGTGCGCGCCGCGACGGTGCGCACGTCGGCGGGATCGTCGAGCAGCCGCAGCGCGTCGCTGAGCCGGAGCAGGAAACCCTGCGGCGAGTCCGCGCGGCGCCGTGGCGGCTCGTCGTCGAGGCGTGCCTCGGGCGTCGTCGAACTCATGTGACTGCGGGTGGCCCAGGTAGTCACAGGCGGCTCGTGAGACCGAAGGTGAAGCCCGAGCCTAACCGGTTCACCCGTTGACGACGTGTATTTCGCGAGGACCCCTGGACGGTCGAGCCCGGCTGGAGGTCAACCGGCGGTGGCCAGCTCCACCAGCCGGTAAGGCATGCCGTCCTGCGTGCGCTTGGCCACGTACATGGCCTCGTCGGCTTCGCGCATCAGCAGCGCGGGATCGATCGCGCCGGTCTGCACGGCGATGCCGATGCTGCCGGACATGGCGAGTCGCAATGCGCCGATCTCGAAGGCGGGCTGGATCGCGACCGCGATCGCCTCGGCGACGCGCGCGGCGGCGCGGCCGGCGCCGCGATCGTCCTGCAGCAGCACCACGAATTCGTCGCCGGACAGGCGCGCGACCACGTCCTCAGCACGCGCGCAGCGGCGCAGGCGTGCAGCGAACTCGCGTAGTACGGCGTCGCCGGTCTCATGGCCGTGCGTGTCGTTGACGCGTTTGAAGCCGTCGAGGTCGAGGAACATCACCGCGGTGCCGAGCGTGCCCTCCGACGCGCGCAGCGCCGCCGCGTCGAGCGCGCGTCGCCACGCGGCGCGATTGGGCAGGCCCGTGAGTTCGTCGCTGAGCGCGCGCTGCTCGAGCACCTGCTCGAGGCGCTTGTGCGCGGTGATGTCGTGCGACGCCACGAAGAAACCGCGTGCGCCGTCCATCGACGACGCGACGTCCGGGATATAGGTCACCACCGCATGATGCGTTTTCCCCGATGCATCGACGCGCGCGCGCTCGAAGCTCACCTGCTCGCCGGCGAGCACGCGCTGCAGATACGGTTCGGCAATGCGGTAGTCGTCATCGCAGAGGACCTCGCGCATGTGCAGGCCTGCGGTTTCGACGTCGCGACGGCCGAACCAGTCGCAGTAGGCATCGTTGGCGAAGCGGTAGCGCAGGTCCGGCCCGAGGTAGGCGATCATCGCCGGCACGTTGTCGGTGATCGTGCGCAAGCGTGCTTCGCTCTCGCGCAGCTGGCGCTCGGCAGCCGTGCGTTCGGAGATGTCGTGCAGGAAGGCGGTGAACAGCCGGCGCTTGCCGAGCCGCACCAGCGAGATAGTCAGTTCGACCGGAAACTCGTGGCCGTTGCGATGCCGCGCCGGCAGCTGCAAGCGCTGGTCGAGCACGTTCGATTTTGCCCCGGCGACGAAACGCGCCATGCCGGAGTCGTGCGCGTGGCGCATGTTCGGCGGCACGATCAGCTCGCCGAGCGAACGCCCGATGACCTCGCTGCGACGCCAGCCGAACACCGCTTCCGCCGCGCGATTCCATTCCGCGATGCGGCCGTCTTCCTCGCAGGCGATGAACGCGTCGTGCGAGTTCTCGAGGATGGTGCGGATGCGCAGCTCGCTTTCGCGCAGCGCGTGTTCGGCATCGCGGCGCTGTTCGACCTCGACCGCCAGCGTGCGATTCGCGCTTTCGAGCTCGCCCGTGCGTTCGACCACGCGGGCTTCGAGGTCGTCGTGCGTGCTGCGGATCGCGGCTTCGGCTTCGACGGTCGAGGCGATGTCTTCGATCACCGAGATGAAGTGCAGCGGTGCCCCCGACGCGTCGCGACGCAGCGACACCGTGAGGTGCGCCCACATGACGCGACCGTCGCGGTGCAGGTAGCGCTTGCGCATCTCGTAGCGCTCGATGCGGCCGTCGAGCACCTGCTGAAGCAGGGTCAGGTCGGCATCGAGATCGTCGGGATGCGTGATGTCCTGGAACGTCAGGCCGAGCAGTTCGTCGGTGGAATGCCCGAGGAACTCGCAGAGCGTGCGGTTGACGCGCAGCCAGCGCCCGTCGAGGCCGACATGCGCGATGCCGACCGGCGCCTGCTCGAACGTCGCGCGGAACAGCGCTTCGCGTTCGGCGGCCTCGGCTTCCGCCTGGACGCGCGCGGTGACATCCTGCGCGAAGGCGAGCATCGACACCAGATGGCCGGCGTCGTCGAACACGGCCGACATGAACCACTCGCAATGCACGACGCGCCCGTCGCGCGTGTAGTTGCGGTGGTGGATGACCTGGCTCGGCGCCTCGCCGGTCACCAGCGACAGCATCGCGGTGGCGACGGTGTCGGCGTCGTCCTCGTGGATGAAATGCCACTGGTCCGGACGGTCGCCGATGACTTCTTCTTCCGACCAGCCGAACAGCGCTTCCGCACGCGGCGACCAGCGGCGCACGCGCAGCTTGGCGTCGAACTCGACGACCGCGAGCGGCGTGTTGTTGACGTGCACGCCGAGGCGTTGCTCGGCTTCGTCGAGGCGTTGGCGCCGGCGCTGCATCTCCGCTTCGAAGATGATCATCGCCTGCTGCTGTTCGGTGACGTCGCGCGCGATCGCGTAGATGCGGCCGTCGTCGCCGGTGCGCGAATGCCATTCGAGCCAGCGATGGCCGCCGGACTTCACGCGGTAGCGGTTGCGGAAGCGCGGCGTCGAATCGCTGGCGAACGTGCGGGCGGCTTCGGCCATCGTGCGTTCGCGATCGTCGGGATGCACGAACTCGATGAAGGGCTGCGCGCGCATCTCCTCGCTGGTCCAGCCCAGCGCGACTTCCCATGCGCGGTTCACGCGCACGATCACGCCGGCGGTGGTCGCGATGGCGAGCGGATCCGGGCAGAGGTCGAAGAACGCATCGCGCTCGGCGCGCGCGCGGCGCTGCTCGGTGACGTCGTACAGCGTGGCGGCGAGGTAGCTGGGCGAGCCCTGCGCATCGGGAATGACGGAGGCGCCCAGCCGCAGCCAGCTGTGGCTGCCGTCCAGCCGGGGCACGCGCAATTCCAGATCGAATGCGCGCGTGGTGCCGTCGATGGCGGCCTCGATCTGGCGGATCAGCGCGACGGCGTCCTCCAGTTCGCAGGCGCCGGCGGCGGAGCGGCCTTCGAGGCGGATCCGCGGCCGGCCGAGCAGGGCGCAGGCGGCGTCGTTGAGCACCAGCCAGCGGCCGTCGAGGCCGATCAGGGCAAGCCCGCCCGCCGCGTCATGGAACGCGCCTTCATAGGACCAGTGGGGTGCGAGGACGGCGGACATAACGGTTCCGAAACGGCAGGCGCCTGAACCGATTCATGCAACGGCCGTGCCGCCGGCGAAGGACGTTCGAGACGGCCGTCACCACACGATCTTGATGCGCTGCGCGCAACGAAGAGCCCGCTGGCGAGGCTATTCGCTACATGAACGCCGCGAATTATGTGAACGCCGCGTCGACACGGCCGCCTCTATTCTCGCGCGACCCTGCCCATGGGGATGGGCGTTTTCTCGAGAATCACGTGACCGAAGCCACCGCGCGGCGCACCCGTTCCGCCGCCAAGTCCGCGGCCCGTCCACCCGTCTTTGATGATCCGCTGCAGGCCCTGCTTGCCGCGATGACCGCCGTGGGCGAAGGCAACTTCGACGTCCAGCTGCCGGGCCATTGGGACGGAATCGAAGGCCGCCTTGCCGCGGCCTTCAACGAAATCGTCGTGCACAACCGTGCGCTGGCCGATGAACTCGGTCGCGTGCGCCAGGCCGTGGGTCGCGAAGGCCAGACGCGCCAGCGCATCGCGCCGGCCGCGCGCCGCGGCCAGTGGGCGCAGATGGAGCGCTCGGTCAACGAGCTGGTCGACGACCTGGTGCGTCCGGTCGACACGATCACCGAGGCGATCGCCGGCGTGTCGAAGGGCGACCTCACGCGTTTCGTGCCGCTCGACGCCGAAGGCCGTCCGCTGCAGGGCGAGTTCCTGCGCTCGGCGACGATCGTCAATCGAATGATCGAGCAGATGGGCGAGTTCTCGTCCGAGGTGACTCGCGTCGCGCTCGAAGTCGGTACCG
>NZ_SELT01000035.1 GCF_004361065.1 Cognatilysobacter terrigena
CGGCGCCGCGGATTACGAACGGCTGGCCGTCGACTTCGAGGTGATAGCCGCGTCCGTTATGGACGATGCGCACGGTCGACGGTGCAGCGATCGACGGCGACGCGAACGTCGCCGCGAACGCGAGGGCGATCAGCGACTCAACGCGCCTGCTCATACAGGCGCGCGTACTTCAGGCCGAAGAACAGGATGAAGGCGTAGCAGGCCATCGGCAGGAAGAACGAAGGCTGCAGGCCGATGCGATCGGCCAATGCGCCCTGCAGGAACGGCACGATCGCGCCGCCGACGATGGCCATGCACAGCACGCCGGAGCCGCGACCGGTGAGGTCGCCGAGGCGATGCAGCGCCATGCTGAAGATGGTCGGGAACATGATCGAGTTGAACAGGCCGACCGCGAGGATCGCCCACATCGCCAGCGTGCCGCCGCTGAGCGTGGCGATCAGCACCAGCAGCATCGACATCGCCGCGTTGAACCCGAGCGCGATGCCCGGGCGCACCACGCGCATCGCCGCGAAGCCGATGAAGCGCCCGATCATCGCGCCGCCCCAGTAGTAGCTGACGTATTTCGCAGCGTCTGCGGCAGGCATGTGCGCGATGTGCGGCTCGCCGAGGAAGTTGACCAGGAACGAGCCGATGCTCACTTCCGCGCCGACGTACAGGAAGATGCCAATCGCGCCGAGCACCAGGTGCGTATGGCGGAAGATCGACGTCGTCGGTGCGCCCGGCAGCGTGTCGTCATGCGTGATGCGCGGCAGTCGCACCAGTGCGAACAGCACGGCGAGCAGCGCGAGCGCGGCGGCGAGGGCGAGATACGGGCCCTGCACGCTCGATGCTTCGGTCGCGCGATACGCGGCCTGCTGCGCGGCCGGCATCGCGGCGATCTGGTCGGGCGCGAGTGCCGCGGCGCCCGAGAGGATCAGGATGCCGCCGAAGTACGGGCCGACCGTCGTGCCCAGCGAATTGAACGCCTGCGTGAGCGTGAGCCGGCTCGATGCCGTGCGCGGATCGCCGAGTACGGCGACATACGGATTCGCCGCGACCTGCAGGATGGTGATGCCCGCGGCGAGCACGAAGAAGGCGACCAGGAACAGCGCGTAGCCGCTCTTCGCTGCGGGATAGAAGAGCAGGCAGCCCGTCGCCGCGATCGCGAGGCCCGTCACCGCGCCCCGCTGGTAGCCGATGCGACGGATCAATCCGCCCGCAGGCAACGACACGAGGAAATACGCGCCGAAGAAGCAGAACTGCACGAGCATCGCCTGCACGTAGTTGAGCGTGTAGACGGCCTTGAGGTGCGGGATCAGCACGTCGTTGAGCGACGTCAACAGGCCCCACATGAAGAAGAGGATGGTGACGATCACCAGCGGACGCGTGGTATCCGCGGGCGCGTCGGTGGTCGAGACAGGCGATGCAGCCGAATACGAAGCCATTGACACGGTCTCCTACGGAGGGTCGCGCCGAGTCTGCCGCAAAGACGAGCGGGATGATAGCGCTGTCAATTTTCCGGTAGGATCGGCCGGGTTCGCGGGGTCGTCGCGACGGTGCAGCGCACCGATGCGGCGGAAATGGGGACATTACACTGTGTCGCCGCATCGCCTGCCCCACGGCGACGGCACGGCCTGATGCAGGCCGACGGGAGCGATCATGGTGTCGAGAGTCCGCATCGAGGACGTGGCCGAGGCGGCGCAGGTCTCCATGAAGACCGTGTCGCGCGTGCTCAATCGCGAGCCGAACGTGCGCGAGGAAACGCGCGAGCGTGTGCTCGAGGCGGTGAAGCGGCTCAACTACATCCCGCACTTTTCCGCGCGCAGCCTCGCGGGGAGCAAGTCGTTCCTGGTCGCGCTGCTTTACAACAACCCGTCCGACAACTACCTGATGGGCGTGATGTCCGGTGCGCTCGCGGCCTGCGAACAGCAGGACTACGCGATGCTGCTGTGCCCCGTCGAAACCGATGTGCCGGGCCTGCTCGATCGCGTCGAAAACCTCATTCGCCGCTCGCAGCCCGATGGCCTGGTGCTGACGCCCCCGATCACCGACATCCCCGAACTGCGCGCGCGCCTGGCGGAACTGCAGATGCCGGTCGCATGCATTTCGCCGAAGGATCGCGTCGGCAGCATCGGCGTCGGCATGGACGAGACGCAGGCCGCCTGCGACATGGTGCTGCACCTCGCCACGCTCGGGCATCGCCGCATCGCGCACATCTCCGGGCATCCGGCGCACGGCGCAACGGGCTGGCGCATCGCCGGCTATCAGCTCGGCCTGCAGCGAGCCGGCCTCGAAATCGACGACACGCTGCTGATGCCGGGCGAGTTCTCGTTCGAATCCGGTGCGCGGGCTGCACGTGCATTGCTCGCGCAGAAGCGCCGCCCGACCGCGATCTTCGCAGCGAACGACGACATGGCCGCGGGCGTGATTTCCGCGGCGCTCGAGCAGGGCCTGCGCGTGCCGGAAGATCTTTCGGTCTGCGGCTTCGACGACACGCCCATGTCGACGCAGATCTTTCCGCCGCTCACCACCGTGCACCAGCCCACGCACGAGATGGGTCGGCTGGCGACGCTCGAACTCCTCGCGGCGGTTCAGAACCCCGGCGGCGGCCGCATGCTGCATGTGCCCTACACGGTCTGCGTACGGCGTTCGAGCGGCCCCGCGCCGCGACGCTGAGTCAGGCCGCGATCGCCTCGCCGCAGGCGTGTCCCGCGGCCCAAGCCCACTGGAAGTTGTAGCCGCCGAGCCAGCCGGTGACGTCGACGACTTCGCCGATGAAATAGAGGCCCGGTACGAGCCGCGATTCCATCGTGCTCGACGACAACTCGTTCGTGTCGACGCCACCCAGCGTGACTTCCGCGGTGCGATAGCCTTCGGTGCCGCTCGCAATGATCGGAAACCGCTCGAGCAGCGACGCCGCCTCGCGCAACTGTGGCGGGGTGAACTGCCTCATCGGTCGATCCGGCAACCAGACCTCGCAGAGCCGCTGTGCGAACCGCTTCGGTAGGGCTTCCGACAGCACCGTATGCAGTAGCGCATCGGGGCGCGACGCACGATGCGACGTCAGGAAGTCGTGCGCGTCGCGACCCGGCAGCAGGTCGAGCACGAGCTCGTCGCCCGGCTGCCAGTACGACGAGATCTGAAGGATCGACGGCCCACTCAGGCCGCGGTGCGTGACCAGCAGCTTGTTGCTGAAACTCACGCCGTTGCAGCTCGCGGTGACGTCGAATGCCACGCCACTCAAATCGGCCAACCGCTCCTGATGCGTACCACTGAGCGTCAGCGGCACCAGCCCTGCACGCGTCGGTTTCACGGCATGCCCGAACGTGCGCGCGAGCTCGTAGCCGAAGCCGGTCGCGCCCATGCTCGGAATCGAAAGACCGCCGCTGGCGACGACCAGCGCACGCGCATGGAAGGGTCCCGCCGTCGTGCGCACGCGGAAGTCGCGCTCGCCTTCGTGGGCGATGCGTTCGACGCTGCATCCCGTCAGCACGCGCGCACCCGCGGTGTCGCATTCGTCCATCAGCATCTTGACGATCAGCTTGGACGACTCGTCGCAGAACAGCTGCCCGAGTTCCTTCTCGTGGTACGCGATGCGATGGCGCTCGACCATCTCGATGAAGTGCCACGGCGTGTACCGCGCCAGCGCCGACTTGCAGAAGTGCGGATTGCCCGACAGGTAGTTCGCGGGCGTCGTCCCGGTGTTGGTGAAATTGCAGCGCCCGCCGCCCGACATCAGGATCTTCTTGCCGACGCGGTTCGCATGCTCGACGACGACAACGCGCAGCCCCCGGCGCGCCGCGGTGAAGGCGCACATCAGGCCGGCGGCACCGCCACCGATGATCAGGACGTCGAGATCTTGCATACGGGCGGCGCGCGGGGCGCCGACTACTCCGTGACACGGCGGCGAATTATCCCTTCGCCGTCGCGAGCACCCGTCGCGAACGTGAGATCCCACGTCGCCGCGCTCACCGAGTGTGACGCTCGTTGCAGAACGCACGTTGGTTACCGAGCGGCGGCGAGGCTTGCGAGCTCGACCGTTTTGACGCAGTCGTCACGGATAAGTTCGGCGAACGTGCAGCTAAACGTCCGTATCTCGGCCGAAGCCGCGAGTGGGCATTAACCGGACCGGCATATCGCACTCACGCGCCATTGACGCGCGGTGACAAAAGGTGACGTCGAACGTCAGCTTTGCTGTCGTGCACCACGGACGGCGCTTTTCGCGATCTCCGTGCGCCCATCTACCGGAGACGTCCATGCGCCGCAGCCTCGCGGTTCTTGCCCTGCTTGCCCTGTCCACGTCGGCCCTGGCCCAGCAAGGGTCCAACAGCCGCGTCGTCATCAGCGGCAGCAACGACCAGTCGGTGACGATCAGCGGCTCGGTCAACAACAAGGCCGAGTCCGGTGCCCAGGCGCGCATCAACGTCGGCTCCGTGAGCAACGCGAGCGTCGGCAGCAACCGCCAGTCGGTGCACGTCGAGGGCTCGATCCAGAACCAGGCGTCGGGCTCGGGCTCGAAGGCCACGGTGAACATCGGCTCGGTCAGCGACGACCACTGAGCCTCCGGACGCCGGTCCGGCCCGCCGCGCGTCCTCCCCCCATCGGGCCGCCGTTCCACCGCCATCCCGTGCACCTGACGTGCACTGCCGACTGAAAGGACATCGCATGAAGAAGACGCTGATCACCCTCGCCGCCGCCGCCCTCCTGCTGTCGGGCTCGGCCTTCGCCGAAGTCAAGATCAAGGGCAAGAACGAGCAGTCCACGAACGTCCAGGGCGCCGTCCTCAACGCTGCGGTCGGTGCGGGCTCCCGCGCGAAGCAGAACATCTCGTCGAACAAGGGCAACGTCTCGATCGGCGGCGACAACAAGCAGTCCACGACGGTGCAGGGCGCGGTGCTGAACGCCGCCGTCGGCGCCGGCACCAAGGCCGAACAGAACGTCTCGTCGAACGACGGCGATTGATCGACGCCACGCGGCCTGCGCCGCGCAGTGGTTCGCGGGGCGGCCTTGTTCGAGGTCGCCCCGCACTGCGTTTCTCCCACGTTCTGGAGGTCGAATGAACACGCTCACGCCCGCCGTCATCGCCGCGGTGTTGCTGATCGCCGCCGTGCCCGCGCTCGCGCAGCAGCAGGATCCGACGCCGCGCAAGGACATCGATCCGTGGGATCGCGCAAAGGTCACCCAGGCGCAGGCCAAGCGCTGGATCGGCTTCGGCACGCAGCAGGTGGGCAGCGACACGACGGTCACCGCCAACCGGGCAGGTTCCGGCGCCAAGACGTGCATCACCAACGTCGGCACCACGACGGCGTCGCCGTCGACGGTCGGCGGGTTCACCCCGCGCTACGGCCCGGCGCCGCAGGGGCAGCGCAACGATCGCGTCGTCGTGGTGAACGGCAGCGTCATCAACGTGTGCAAGTAAACACGGCGTCGCCGCGCGGCACGCCGCACATCAACCAGCGAACGGAGTCGGGATGCATCGAGTTTTGGGGGGCGGCCTGCGGGTCGCGGTGACAGCATGCGCGGTGATCGCGCTCGGCGGATGCAGCACGCTCGGCAAGAGCAGCCCGCAGAAGAACGCGGCATTTTTCGATCAGAACTATGTCGAGGACCGGAGCGTCGTCTGGCCGGTGCGTTCGGTCAGCAATTTCGACGACGGCCTGGCCTGCATGGACGCGATGCTGCGCGACAACCACGTCGGTCCGATCCTGATCACCAGCAAGACGATTCCCGATGCATCCGGCAAGGTCTTCGTGGCCACGAAGGACATGGTGATCACGTCGCTGTCGGAGATGTCCCGCACCAGCAACGCCTTCCGCTTCGTCGACTACGAAGTCGATCCGCTCAAGCAGGACACGGTGCAGACTCTCACCGGCCTGCTGCTGCAGGCGAACCAGATGCAGATCCAGGTGCCGCAGCTCTACGTCTCCGGCGCCATCAGTTTCCTCGACCAGAACGTGATGATCGACCGTCGCAGCCTCGGCGCCGGGACGAACCAAGGCGAAGTCGGTTACTCGCGCGACCTCATCGGTACGGTGATGGGCGCCGAACTGCACCTGGGCGATTTCCAGACGCGCACGCTGATCCCGGGTGTGCATTCCGCGAACGAAATGGCGCTGGCCAACAAGGGTGCGGGCCTCGATCTCGGCGGCCGCATCCGTAAAGCGGGCGTGCAGTTCGAATTCGGCAACGACTATTCGCAGGGCGTCGGACCGGCAACGCGCACGCTCGTCGATCTGTCGATGATCGAACTGGTCGGCAAGTGGGCGCGCCTGCCGTACTGGGAATGCCTGTCGCTCGACAGCGCGCATCCGGAATTCCAGCGCCAGCTGCGCCAGTGGTATCTCAAGATGGACGACGCGCAGCGCGCCGCGTTCATTGCGCGCGGCCTGCGGGCCAACGGCTACTACGACGGAGATGTCAGCGGCCGCGTCATACCCGCGGCGCTGCGCGACGCCGTGCGTCGCTACCAGGTGGATGCCGGCATCGCCGCGACCGGTGATCTCAGTTACGAAACCTACGATCGCCTCGCGCGCGACTACGTGCGCAGTGACGGACAGGGCGGTTTCAGCCGCATCGGCTGGGGTGACGTCAGCCGGCGGATGCCGACCGAGCTCGCGGCCATACCGCGCAACGGCACGCCGGCGCTCGAATCGACCGACCCGCGCCCGGCACGCGTCACGATCACGTTGCCGTCGTCGACCACCGAGTACACGGTCGGCCAGTCGGTGTACTTCAACATCAGCACCGATCGCACCGGCTACCTGCGCTGCTACTACCGCGATGCCAAGAACGCGATCACGCAGGTCTATCCGAATCCACTGCAGACGGCCGCACAGGTGGAGGGCAATCGTTCGCTCCTGGTGCCTGACCCGAATAATCCGCAGAGTTTCGCGATCGAGTTCTCGCGTCCGGGCAGCGAGGAAGTGCGCTGTTACGACACCGCCCATGACGTGAGTGCGCGCCTGCCGGCAACGCTCAATGCACCGCCGCTCGAGCCGCTGTCCGTGGCGAGCTTCGACGAGCTGGAACGTGCCTATGCGACCGCCGCCGGCGGGCTGGTCGGTCGCGGCGTGCGCGCATGGACGGTGGTGCGGCCCTGAGCATGAGCACCGTGCAACGTTCATCGCGTGATGTTTGGCTGACGGCGTGCCTCCTCGCGCTGAGCACCGTGCCCGTGCTGCACGCCGACGCGTATGCCACGGATGCGGTCGTTGCGTCCGTGCCGAGCGACCCACCGCCGCCGAACGAGCCGCAGAGCAACATCCGCTGGCCCGCTGCGACGCCGCCGCTCACGGCGCCGGTCACCGCAGCGCCTGCACCGGACGCGCCTCCGTCGAGCAACTTCCGCTGGCCCGCCAAGACCGTCGGCTCGCCGCCGGCGTCTGCGGTGGAGGAGCCGCCGGCGTCGAACATTCGCCCGCCGCGATCCGCAACGACCACTGCGGCGCCCGTAACGATGGAGCCCGACGCACACGTCGCCCCGGACGCCCCGTCGAACGAGCCGACTTCGCCGGCGGCCGCGTTCGAGCAGGGCCTCGCTGCCTGGCGTCGCACCGGTGATGCGCAGCGCTACGTCGATGCGCTGCGCCTGTTCACGCAGGCAGCGCAAGGCGGTGACGTTCGCGCGTCCGCCGCAGTGGGGTACATGCAGGGGCTGGGCCTCGGCGGCACGCGCAACGTCGATGCCGCGCGCTCGCTGCTGCAATCCGCGAGTGCGGCCGGAGTCGTCCACGCCGATTACCTGCTATCGCTCGTCGAGGCCGACGGTGGCGACGCGAAACGCGCCGCCGCATTGCGCGAGAGTGCTGCAAGGCGAGGCGACGCCGCCGCGCAGAACGCGATGGGCGTCCATTACGAACGCATGGGCGACCGTACCACCGCCGAGATGTGGTATCGGCGCGCCGCTCAAAGCGGAAGCGCGTCCGCCAAACTCAATCTCGCGTCTCTCAAGCGCGCCGACGATGCACAGGCGGCAACCCAGGCGACCACTGCGCAGGCCGCCAAGGGCGACGCGCCTGCGCTGTTCGCGCTCGCGCAGCGTTATCACCGCGGCGACGGTGTTCCGGTCGACTATGCAAAAGCCTTGCGCTACTACCGCGCGGCCGCGGCGAAGGGCCACGCGCCGTCGCGTCGCATGCTCGGCCTGATCCAGTCACGCGTCACGGCGGACGGCGCCTTCGATCCCGCGTGGATGCAGCAGCTCGCGTCGGTCGACGTCACCAACGAAGTCCGCCCGCCCGCGTCGTCGGGCACGCCGGCGCCCGCACGACTCGACGATCCCCTGTCCGGCCTCGCAGCCCGGCCGTCGCACTGATCCGCATTTTCCGAAGGAGGTGTCCATGAAGACCATCAGCCCATTCGCGCTCGTCCTTGCCCTCGTGGCCGGTGCCGCGTCCGCGCAAAGCATCGGTGTCGATGCCGACGGCAAGGTCCGCATCGATGCCGGCGACGGCAATCGCCTGTCCAGCGATGGCAACGGCAACGTCAAGGCGACGGCATCCGGTCGCACATCCGTGCAGAACATCAACTCGAACACCGGACGTCGGGTTGTCGAAGGCGACAACGTACAGCGCAGCACGATCAGCGGATCGCGCGTCAACATCGCGGCGGGCGGTGGTGCCGCGACCAGTACGGTCAGCGGCCGCACGATGACGGCAGGCTCCGTAGGCGCGCCGCCGGCGATCAGCTACGTCAATGCCGAGCTGCAGGGCCACAACTTCGCGGGTCGCAATCTCAGCGGCGTCGATTTCACCAACGCCACGCTGACGCGCGCCAACTTGAGCCGTGCGCAGCTTGTTGGCGCGCAGTTCGTCAACGCCGAGCTCGGCGGCGCCGACCTCCGCGGCGCGAACCTGCGCAATGCCGTGGTGACGAACGCCGAATGGGGCAATGCGCGACTCGACGGCGCCACCTGGATCGACGGCCGCATCTGCGCTGCCGGCTCGACCGGGCGTTGCCGTTGAGTCGAGGAAGCAGCGAAAACAGCGGCACCTAGAGAAAGGCCCACCGAACGGTGGGCCTTTGCATTCACTTTCCGAGCGACGCCGCGAACAGTTCGCGGATGCGGCGGTACTCGTCGTACCACGAGTCCGCGTGCACGAAGCCGTGGCGCTCCAGCGGATACGGCGCGAGCGTCCACTTGTCCTTGTGCAGCTCGATGAGCTTCTGCGTGAGCACCACCGAATCGCGGAAGAACACGTTGTCGTCGATCATGCCGTGCGCGATGAGCAGGTTGTCCTGCAGGTTCTTCGCGTATTCGATCGGCGAGCTCGTCGCGTAGGCGTCGGGATCGAGCTCCGGCGTGTTGAGGATGTTCGACGTGTACTCGTGGTTGTACTGCGACCAGTCGGTGACCGGGCGCAGCGCAGCGCCGGCCTTGAACGTGCCCGGCGAACGGAACAGGCCCATCAGTGTCATGAAGCCGCCGTAGCTACCGCCGTAGAGGCCGGCAAGGTCGCGATCCGCGTGGCGGCTGGCGACGGCCCAGTCGAGCGCGTCCAGATGGTCGTCGAGCTCCGGATGGCCCATGTTGCGGTAGATCGCCGTGCGCCAGTCGCGGCCGTAACCGCTCGACGCGCGGTAGTCGATGTCGAGCACGACGTAACCCGAATCGACGAGCAGGTTGTTGAACATCTGCTCGCGGAAGTAGTTCGGATAGCGCGCGTGCACGTTCTGCAGGTAGCCCGCGCCGTGGATGAAGAACACGATCGGGTAGGTCTTGCCCGGCTCGTAGTTCTTCGGGCCGTAGAACTTGCCCCAGATGGTGCCGGCGCCGTGCTTGCTCGGGATCTGCACGATCTCGGGCGCGATGAAGTCGATGGACTTGAACTTCTCGCTGCGCGTGTCGGTGAGTTCGCGCGCTGCGCCACCGTTCGCATCGACCACGGCCAGCTGCGGCGGTACGTAGCTCGACGAGTGACGCACGAGCAGCTTCGACTCGTCCGGCGAGAGATCGAAATCCTCGACGCCGTCGAGGCTCGTCACCTCGCGCACGTCGCCGCCGTTCGCATCGACCGCGCAAATCTCGTAGTCGCCCGGCCACTTGCGGTTGCACTCGAAGTAGAAGCGGCGGCCGTCGCGCGTCGCGACCGGTGCGGACACTTCCCATTTGCCCGACGTCAGCGCGCGCGACGAACCCGGCGCATCGCTCACGTACAGATGCGAATAGCCCGACTTCTCCGACAGGAACCACAGCCGGTTGCGACCGTTCGCGTTCGGCAGCCAGCCGAAGTCGTTGAAGTTCCAGTTGATCCACGCGTTGTCGGTGAGACGATCGCGCGTGACCAGCTTCTTCGCGCCGAGATCCACCTGCGCGATCCAGCGATCCTTGTTGTCGACCGCACGCACGAGCACGGCGGCGTCGCGGCCGTCGTCGCTCCAGTGGATCGCCGGGCCGGTACCGTCGCCGTCGGTTTCGATGCGCACGTCGCGCGCGCCGTCCAGCGGCTTCTTGCCGGCCTTCTTGCGCAGCTCGGCGAGCGGGTCGGTCTTGATGCCGGGCAGGTCGTCGAACTTGAGCGGGGTGACGATGCCCGTCGCGGTTTCGACCAGCCACAGCGAATGCGCGGCGGGCGCATTGCGGCCGACGCGCGTGCGCACTTCCTCGAACTCCTCGTAGCCCGATTCGGTGACGTACTTCGGCAGCTTGCCCTGCTGGCCGAGGTTGGCGTCCTTCGGGTACGTCACCGCGAGCAGCCAGCGGCCGTCGGGTGAGAGCGCGCTGTCGACGAGCTCGAGGTCCTTGCCGAGATAGGCGGCCGGCGGCGCGGCGGTGGGATCGGCCGCGCGCCAGGTCTTGTCCTGCGCCTTCGCGGCCTCGCGCTTCTCGCGGTCGGTGCGCAGCGTGTCGATCAGGCGCAGCTGGCGCGCGCGCAGGTCGTCGTCCTTCTTGGCCTTGTCCGGATCGTCCTCGAGCTTGAGCGTCGACGCCTGCGCGATGCCGGTGCCGGCACGCCACGTGAACCAGTCGTTGCCCGCGCGGAACACGAGCTGACCCTGCGGGCCCCATTGCGGGCGCGATTCCTCGGCGTCGGTGCGCGTGACCTGCGTCAGCGCGCCGCTCTTGAGGTCGCGCACGAAGATGTCGCCGCCGCGCGAGAACGCCATGCGCGTGCCGCTCGCGTCGACCACCGCGTCGTCGCCGTCGATCGCCGCGCGATCCGCGCCGTCGAGCTTGGTCGCTGCGCCGCCGGTGATCGGCTGGCGGAACGTGTCGCGGATCGTTGCGCCGGCGCGCTTCTGGGTGAAGTAGGCGTTCTGGCCGTCCCACGACCACCACGCCTGCTCGACCGCGTTGCCGATCCAGTCCGGGTCGGCCATGGCCTGGTCGAGGGTGATGCGCGGCGCGGTCTGCGCGGTGGCGGCGAGCGGGGCGAGGCCCGCGAGAAGAAGGGCGGTGGCGAGGCAGTTGCGACGCATCGAAAGGTCCGACGAACGAAGTCGGCCGAGCGTAACAGCCGCCGCTGCGAGGCGGCTGTGGCGTCGGTCATCCGCGCCGTGCGCGGTTTCACGGGTTCAGGCGGCGCGCGAGGGAGGCGACGACGGGCCCGGCCGTCACTGGCGTCCGCTGTCGCGACGGGCGCACAATACGCAGGCGAATAGACGACTCAACCTGATCGAAGGGATGGCCCTCGATGGATGCACTGCTGCTCTCGCGGATCCAGTTCGGATTCGTGATCTCGTTCCACATCATGTTTCCCGCGTTCACGATCGGCCTCGCCAACTGGCTGGCGTTCTGTGAATGGCGATGGCTGAAGACGCGCGACAGCGTCTGGCGCGACATCTACTTCTTCTGGCTGCGCATCTTCGCCATCAGCTTCGGCATGGGCGTGGTGAGCGGCATCGTCATGAGCTTCCAGTTCGGCACCAATTGGGCCGTGCTCAGTGAACGCGCCGGCAACATCCTCGGCCCGTTGATGACGTACGAGGTGCTGACCGCGTTCTTCCTCGAAGCGACGTTCCTCGGCGTCATGCTGTTCGGCGCGAAGAAGGTGCCGGAGAAGCTGCATTTCTTCGCGACCTGCATGGTCGCGCTCGGCACGTTGATCTCGACGTTCTGGATCATCTCCGCCAACAGCTGGATGCACACGCCGGCCGGCTATTCGATCAACGCCGGCGGCGTGTTCGAGCCCGCCAACTGGTGGGCGATCATCTTCAATCCGTCGTTTCCGTACCGCCTCGCGCACATGGTGCTCGCCGCGTTCATCACCACGTGTTTCGTGGTCGGTGGCGTCAGTGCGGCGTACCTGTGGCGACGTGAGCACGTCGATGCCGCGCGCAAGATGCTGAAGATGGCGGTGCTGTTCGCCGCGATCACGGTGCCGACGCAGATCTTCGTCGGCGACCTGCACGGCCTCGAAGTCCACAAGTACCAGCCGGCGAAGCTCGCCGCGATCGAGGCGCACTGGGAGCAGGGCGAGCCCGGCGCCGGCGTGCCGCTGGTGCTGTTCGCGCTGCCGGACATGGACAACGGGCGCAACAACGCGGAGATCGCATTGCCGCGCGTGGGTTCGCTGATCCTCACGCACAGCTGGGCGGGCGAGATCGCGCCGCTCAAGGCGGTGCCGCGCGACGAACGCCCGCCGGTGTCGCCCGTCTTCTTCTCGTTCCGCATCATGGTCGGCCTCGGCGTCGCGATGCTCGCGCTCGCCTGGTTGTCGGCGCTGCAGCTGCGACGCGGCCGCCTGTTCGACTCGCGCTGGCTGATCAACGGCTGGCGATGGATGACGTTCGCCGGCTTCGTCGCGCTGCTCACCGGCTGGTACGTCGCCGAGATCGGGCGTCAGCCGTGGGTGATCTACGGGCTGCTGCGCACCGCGCATGCGGTGAGCCCGATGCTGACGACGGGGCAAGTGATCACGTCGATGGCCGCGGTCCTCGCCGCGTACTCGGTGATCTTCGGTGCGGGGCTCTGGTACATCCGCAAGCTCGTGCGCATCGGGCCGCTGCCGCATGACCCGGGCCCGGATGCCGAGCACGGCGACCGCCGCCCGAAGCGCCCGCTCTCGGTCGATTCGCTGCCCGAGGAAAACGCCGGGGTGCGCCTGTGAGCGCCGCCACCGTGCTGCCGGTGATCTGGTTCGGCGTGATCGGGTTCGGCGTGCTGATGTACGTGCTGCTCGACGGTTTCGTGCTCGGCCTCGGCATCCTCGCGCCGTTCGCGCGCGACGAGGACGAGCTCGACCACATGATGAACACGGCCGCGCCGATCTGGGACGGCAACGAGACCTGGCTGGTGCTCGGTGGTGCCGGTCTTCTCGCGGCCTTCCCGAAGGCGTACGCGGTAATGCTGTCGGCGCTGTACCTGCCGGTGCTGCTGATGCTGATCGCGCTGATCTTCCGCGGTGTTGCGTTCGAGTTCCGCTTCAAGGCGACGCGCGCGCGCCGCTTCTGGGGCGCGGCGTTCGGCCTCGGTTCGACGTTCGCCGCGTTCGCGCAGGGCGTGATTCTGGGCTCCATCGTCGAAGGCATGCCGCTGACCGCGGGCAAGTACCTCGGCGGCGCGTTCGGCTGGTTCAGCCCGTTCTCGATGCTGACCGGCGTCGCTGTCGTGTTCGGCTATGCGCTGCTCGGCACGACGTGGCTGATCCTGAAGACGGAAGACCGCCTGCAGCGTTCGGCCCGTTACATGGCACGCCCGCTGGTGCTCGCGGTGGTGGCATTCATGGGGCTGGTCAGCGCGTGGCTGCCGTTCCTGAGTTCGCGGATCATGGCGCGCTGGTTCGAGGGCGGCAGCTTCTGGTGGCTGCTGCCGGTGCCGCTGCTCGCGCTCGTCAACGCGTTCCTGCTGTGGCGCGCCGCCATGCGCGAAGGCCGCGACGCGATGCCGTTCATCCTCACGCTGAGCTTCTTCCTGCTCGGCTTCGTCGGGCTCGTCGTCGGCGTGTGGCCGCACATCATTCCGCCGTCGCTGACGATCTGGAGCGCGGCGTCGCCGCCGTCGTCGCAGGGTTTCGTGATGGTCGGCATGGCGGTGCTGCTGCCGGCGATCCTCGGCTACACGTGGTGGTCGTATCGCGTGTTCTCCGGAAAGATCGCGGCCGACAGCGGCTATCACCACTAGTCCGCGGGTATGCTGTGCCGACGCCCCCGGAGCGTCGACGTCATGCACGCCCACGTCTACAAGAGCCTGCGAAAGGCCGACACCTACGTCTATCTCGCGCAGCGCGATGGCTTCGACGCGCTGCCCGAGGCTGTGCGCTCACAGCTCGGCGGCCTCGACTTCGTGCTCGAGGTCGAACTGACGCCCGATCGCAAGCTCGCCCGCGCCGACGTGGCGCAGGTGCGCGAAGCGCTGGAGACGCGCGGCTTCTTCCTGCAGATCCCGCCGCTGCCCGATGCGGCGGCGTACGACGCCGAAGAGTTTTACCGGAGCCGCGATGCCTGAGCGCGGCACTTCGCAGGGACGCTCGGTCGCGCTGGTCGCCGCCGCCGTCGTGCTCGCGGCGCTCGCCGCGTTGCCGTCGCCCGCCGCTGCGCTCGGCGTGTTGCTCGCACAGCCGCTGGCGACGCTCGGCATCGCGATGCGTCGTCGCACCGCAGGCGCGCCGAGGTCGCATGCGCTCGTCACGCTCGGCCTGTGGACGGTCGCGACGCTCGGCATCGCGGTCGTGCTCGGCTGGCCGCTGTCCGCGCTGCTGCACAGCGGTTCGCTGCCCGCGACCATCGCGCTCAGCCTCGCCGTCGGCATCGCGTTGCTGGTGCTGTGGCCAATGTGGACGCTGTGGAGCGGCGTCGAACGCGACGGTGACTGGCGCGAACATCTCGACGCGTTGCACGACGTCGATCGCACGGCATGGCGTGGCCTCGGCGTCGCGGCAGCGGTCGTCGTCATCGCCGCCGAGACGCTTCTGCTCGCATGGCCGGGTCTGCTCGTCGGTGCGGCGCGCATCGCGACTGCGGTCGCGGTTGCAGTCATCGGACCGGTCCTGCATCTCGCGATCCAGCGTGCCGCGGGTGCGACGCCTGCCGTGGAGCGCGTCGAACAACCCGCGCGCGCCGACAACATCGTTTCGCTCGACGCCGTGCGCGCCGAAACGACGGTCGTCGCGCCGGTCGCGCCCGCGATCGATCCGCACGCGATGTTGCGTGAGCTCTACGACGCCGCGCGCGGTGGACGCGTCGAACGCGCACTCGCGCTAATCGACACCGGCGCCGACGTCACTGCGCCGCCGCCGGCCGGCGAACGCGATCAGCGCGCGCTGCCCGTGCTTGCCGCCGTGCTGCCGGACCTTCGCCTCCTGCGCGCGTTGATCGGCAAGGGCGTGGACCTCAACGCGATGCACGCGGGCATGACGCCGCTGCTCGCCGCCACGCGCGACAGCTGGCACGGCCGTCCGGAAGCGGTGATGACGCTGCTGTCGAACGGCGCCGACCCGCGCACGCGCGACGGCGAAGGCAACACCGCGCTGCACTTCGCCGCGCGCAGCACCGATCCGGGCGTCGCCGCGCTGCTGCGCGATGCCGCCGCCGAACTCGAAGTCGTCAATAACGAAGGCCTGTCGCCGCTCGGCATGGCGTGTTCGGTGGGCAACTGGCGCGTTGCGCGCTTCCTGCTCGAACGCGGCGCGCGCCCGGAGCCGCCGGGTGGCCAGCCCGCGCTGCTCGCCGCGGCCGGGAGCGAGGACGACGATCCCGCCGGCGTGCAGCTGCTGCTCAAACACAAGGCGCGCGTCGATGCGCGCGATCGCTCGGGCCGCAGCGCGCTGCACGTCGCCGCATACGCCGGCCACATCGAGATCGTCATCGCGCTGCTCGAAGCCGGCGCCGATGCCTCGCTGGCCGACGCGCAGGGCCGCACGCCGATCATGGAATCGGTGCGCGGCGGCCATCTCGAAGTCGCCGACGAACTGCTGCGGCAGATGCCCGACGGCGGCGCCGCGCAGGCGGCGCGGGTCGACGCCGAAGGTCGCGGCCTGCTCGCGCTCGCCTGTGAATCCGATCGCACCACGCCGGAACTCGTTGCGCGCCTGATCGAACTCGGCGCCGATCCGTCGCAGGTCGACAAGCAGGGCAAGCGTCCCGTCGATCGCGCGGCCGAAGCGGGCCGCTGGGCGCTCGTTGCCGCCCTCGATGCGGGCTATGGCCTGCCGGTCGCACTACGCGAGGACGACGACGCACCGCTGCCCGATCGCCCGCCGATCGCGCTGCTGCGCGAAGGCCTGCGCGAAGGTCGCGACGGGCTGGATGCGGTCGCGAAGCTGACCTCGCCGATCGATCTCGGCTCGCTGCTGCACGACGACGAGATCGTCGCGAATCCCGCGAACGTCGCATGGCTGCTCGCGCGCGGCGCAGATCCCTACGTGCGCGACGGGCAGGGCCAGACGCCGCTGTTCGTGCTGCTCGGTCGCGGTCCCGCTGCGTTGCCCGCGCTCCGTCGCCTGCTCGATGCCGGCGTGCAGCCGACCGGTCGCGGCGGGCTCGCGCGTTTCCTCGCGGCATGCGTCGCCGGCGATGCGGGTTGCGCACGCATGGCACTCGAATTGCTCGAACGCGGCGCCGATCCGTTCGGACCGTCGCGCGGCGGCGATCCTGCGATCACGCTGGCGGTGCGCCTCGGCGGCGTGCCGCTGGTCGAACGCCTGCTGCAAACCGGCGTCGGCCTCGACGCGCGCGACAGCCGTGGCATGAGCGCGCTGCACCTCGCCGCGGCGCTCGGCCGCATCGACCTGGTCAAGCGCCTCGTCGCGCACGGCGCGTGCACCGAACTGCGCGCGACGGACGGGCAGACACCGCTCGGCGTCGCGCTCGCCGCGGGCCGTCGCGACATCGCGGATTGGCTGGATTGGCGCGGCTGGCCGCTGCCGCGCCGTCCGCTACGCGCCTCCGACGTGCCGGCCGCGGCGATGGCGGGCGACGACGATGCGGTGCGCCGCCTGCTCGATCTCGGCATGCCGGTCGACGCCGTCGATCGCCAGGGCTGCAGCGCGTTGCTGCGCGCCGCGGGTGGCGGACATCGCGCGGTGGTCGAACTCCTGTTGTCGCGTGGCGCCGATCCGGGCCTCGCCGCCGCGTCGGGCGCAACGGCGCTGTCGGCCGCGGTGTCGATGCGCCATCTCGACATCGTCGACCGGCTCGTCGCGTCGGGCGTGTCGCTCGAACAGCGACTGCCCGGCGATCTCACGGTGTTGATGGTTGCGAGCGCGCTAGGCCTGCCCGATCTCGTCATGCGTCTGATCGCCGCCGGCGCGGACGTGCACGCCGTCGACGGGCAGGGCCGGAACGCGCTGCACTGCGCGGCGCTCTATGCGTTCACCGCGCGCGAGCGTTCCCGCGTGGTCGCGTTGATCGACGCGCTCGACCTCGCCGGTGTCGAAGCCGATCAGCCGGCGAACGGCGTGACGCCGCTTCTGCTGTTGCTTGGCGCGCGTGCGGAGCCGGGCACGGCGGTCGACGAAGACGTGTTGCTCGCCGCGCTCGACCTGTTCCTGACGCAGGACGTTGCGCTCGATGCGCGCGACGCACGTGGCTTCGGCCCGCTGCATCTCGCGGCGCTGCACGGCCTGCCGCGCGTGGTGCAGCGTCTGCTCAAGGCGGGCGCGGATCCGGAGCTGCGCGATTCGCTCAACCGCTCGCCGCGCGAGGTCGCGCTGATGCGCGGCTTCGTCGACATCGCCGCCGAGTTCACGCCCGCGACGTCGCAACGCGACATCTCGATGGCGCGTTTCCTGCGCGATCGTTGACCGGGACGTCGGCCGCGTTGCTGCGCGGCCGATCGATCAGGGCGTTTCCGCTTCGCGCACCATCGTGCCGAGCACGCCTTCGCCGACGTCGGCGTTGAACAGATCCTCGAGTTCGCGGCGTGCTTCGCGCGAGGTCTGGATCAGCGCCGCTTCGTCGTCGCGTACCTCGTATTGCGCGCGCAGCAGGCGTTCGTCGTGCTCGCGGAAGCGCTTGACCTGCTGGTGCACCGTCGCCGCGTCGAAGCCGAGTTCGACGAGCACGCGCTCGCCGGTGTGCAGGCTCGAGTGGAAGGCTTCGCGGATCGCGTGCGCGCCGAGATCCATCAGCTCCCAGGCGTGGCGACGATCGCGGGCACTCGCATACACCGCGGCGTCGGGATAGAGCTGTCGCACCGCACGCGTCGTGCGCACCGAGGCCTCCGGATCTTCCAAGGCGATCACGAAGACCTTCGCCGATTCGGCGCCGGCCGATCGCAACAGGTCCGAGCGGCTCGGATCGCCGTAGTACACCGGGTTGCCGAAGCGCCGCACGAAATCCACCTGGTCGGCGCTGGGCTCGATCGCAATGAAGGGCAGCTTCTGCGCGGTCAGAAGTCGCGCGACGACCTGGCCGAAACGTCCGAAGCCCGCAATGAGCACTTTCGGCTGATGGTCCGGAATCGCATCGAACGCGCGCGCAGGTTTCGCCGGCGCGCGTCCCACCAGTCGCGCGACGACCAGCATCAACAACGGGCCGACGGCCATCGACAGGCCCACCGTCGCGACGAGGCGATCGCGCGTCAGTCCATCGATCAGGCCCACGCGCGAGGCTTCCGAAAACACGACGAACGCGAACTCGCCGCCGAGCGCGAGCACGCCCGCGAGCTGCACCGCATCGCGACTCGACAGGCGCCCCGGTTTGCGGCCGACGATCACCAGCAGCACGAACTTGATGGCGAGCATCGCGGCGACGAGCGCAGCCATGCGCAACGGCTCGGCGACGACGCGCGCGACGTCGATCGTCATGCCCACCGCCATGAAGAACAGGCCGAGCAGAAGCCCCTTGAACGGGTCGATCTGCGCTTCGAGTTCGTGGCGGAATTCGGAATCGGCCAGCAGCACGCCGGCGAGGAACGCACCGAGACCGGGCGACAGCCCCGCCTGCAACATGATCCACGCGGCACCGAGCACGGTAAGCAATGCGGCGCCTGTGAACACCTCCGGCATGCCGGTGCGCGCGATCAGGCGGAACGCCTGTCGCAACAGCAACCGGCCGCCGACGACGACCAGCAGCACCGCGCCCAGCGCCTTGCCGACCACGTAGCCGTCGAACGATGTGCCGCCGACATGGCCGAGCAGCGGCATCAGCGCGAGAAGCGGGATCGCGGCGAGATCCTGGAACAGCAGGATCGCGAACGCGAGGCGGCCGTACTCGCTGTGCACCGCGCGCCGCTCGGACAACAGCTGGAGGCCGACCGCCGTCGACGATAGCGCGAGCGCGATGCCGACCACGATGGCCGACGTCCACGACATTCCCGCGAGTCGCGCGACGCCGCCCAGCGCGAGGCTGCACAGCAGCATCTGCATGCCGCCGGCACCGAACACCGGGCGCCGCATCACCATCAGTCGCGACGGCGACAGCTCCAAGCCAAGCACGAACAGCATCATCACCACGCCGACTTCCGACGCCGCGAGCACCGGGTCGGCATCGGCGACCACTCGCAGGCCCTGCGGCCCGAGCAGCACGCCCGCGGCGAGATAGCCGAGCACGGCGCCGAGGCCCAGCCGCCGGAACAGCGGCGCTGCGACGACCGCGGCGAGCAGGAAGACGAGGGCAAGATCGAGACCGCTGCCGTGCATGGTGAAGCTCCCGGGCCGGACGCCCCATCGTAGCCGCCCGTCTGCCCGGTCCGGTCGCAACCACCGCGATGCAGTGTCCGCCGGGTTACGCTGCAGCCGCTTGTTCGACCGGGACGAGGTGGAGATGTCGCTTCAGCGCGTGCGCACCGACTTCCAGTTCGCCGTCGTCATCGCGTGCTGCGCGATCGGCGTGCTCGGCGTCGCCCCGTTCGCGATCTTCCGCGCCATGCAGCACGAATGGACGGCGGTGGCGGTGGATGTGCTGATCATCGGCGCGCTCGCAGGCGCATGGCTGTATGCATGGCGTGGCGGCAACCTGCTGCGCGCCGGTGCGTTCGTCGTCGTCACCATGACGCTGGCGTGCATCGCGGTCAGCCACGTCATCGGGCTGGCGGGTGCGTTCTGGTCGTGTCCGGCGTTGCTCGCGAATTTCATCCTCGTGCGGCGACGCCATGCGCTCGTCGCATCGGCCGTGCTGATCGCCGCGCTCGTCATCGACGCACACGCATTCGCCACGCCGCTCGATCGCTGGATGTACCTCGCTAGCGCGTCCGTCGGCTGCGCGATCGCTTACGTGTTCGCGCGCCGCACCGACCTGCAGCGCGAACAACTGCAGACGCAGGCCTCGCGCGACCCGCTGACCGGCGTCGCCAACCGTCGCGCGATGGATCGCGAGCTGCACATCGCCGCCGAGACGTTCCGGCGCCATCGCACGCCCGTCGGCCTGCTCGTCATGGATCTCGACCACTTCAAGCGCGTCAACGACGACTTCGGCCATGAAGCGGGCGACGACGTGCTCGTGCATTTCACCCGCGTCGTGCAGACCAGTTGTCGCGCGGGCGATCGACTCTTCCGCTATGGCGGCGAGGAGTTCGTGCTGCTTCTGCCTGGAGTCGACGCGGCGACGCTGTACAAGATCGCCGACATCCTTCGCGACGCGGTCGGCGTGCGCGTCCGCGCCGGCGGTCGCGCCGTCACCGTCTCGATCGGCGGCGCCGTCCTGCGGCCCGACGAAGACACCACCGAATGGGTCGCACGCGCGGATGCGGCGATGTATGAGGCAAAGCATCAGGGACGGGATCGGGTGGCGGTCGCCCCCTGATGGGGTTCCGATGGCATCATCGGCCGCAACGGTCACCAAGGACGAAGATCCCATGAAATATCGCCTGATGCTCCTGCTGTGCGCCGCATTCGGGGCCACTGACGTGTCCGCGGCCGTGACACCGCTTCCGGCGATGGAACAGCCGATCCTGGTGACGCGCATCGATTGTCGGATCGTGATCGACAAGCAGGGGCGTGTGGCCGAGTACACGCCGAAAACGGAGCTTCCTGCTCTTCTTGCCGAACGCGTTGGCGAGATGGTGAAAAGCGTTCGCTTCGAACCGGTCGAGGTCGACGGCAAGATCGTCAATGCCGAGACCACGATGCGTGTCGCTGTATCCGCGAAAAAGCTCGATGACGGTTCGATGCGGTTGGCGATCGACAATCTGACGTTTCCGCCGGAGAAGAAGGAGTCCGCCGCTCCTGCTGGGCAGCCGACCGTGATCAAGCGTGCGCCCATCCGCTATCCCAAAGAGGCACTGCGCTACGAGCTCGATGCGGATGTTCTCGTTGCCCTGCTTATCGGGCCCGATGGTCGGGTGCGCGACGCCGCGGTCCAGCAGAGTGCCCTGGTGCATCGCACCGGCAACCCTCGCGAAGTGGCGAAGGCGCTTCAGATCTTCGAAAAGGCGGCGCTGCAGGTGCTTCGCCAGTGGGAGACCACCCCATTCGCGCTGTCGGATATGCCAGCGCATGAGCGCGTTGCAGACGGATACATCGCCTACGTCCCGGTGCAGTTCCGTATCGATCGTCCGATGAAGGGTGGCATCGATGGCGTGGGCCAGTGGACGTTGGAAACGCGCACGGTGAAGCGCGTGCCCGCATGGGCTCCAGTGGACGCGAAAGCGCCCCAGCCGAGTGCTTCGGATCTGGCCCAGGGCGAAGAGGGCGGGGTCAATACGCGTTACCGCCTGGCCGTCCCCCTTGCCGCGCTGTCGCCCTGAGTCGGGCCGGACGAAGCGCTCAAAAAAAGCCCCGCCGAAGCGGGGCTTTTAATTTCAATCGATCCGCGTCTCAGCGCTTCATCGAACTGAAGAACTCGTCGTTGCTCTTCGTGTTCTTCATCTTGTCGAGCAGGAACTCCATCGCGGCGATTTCGTCCATGCCGTGCAGGAGCTTGCGCAGGATCCATATCTTCTGCAGCAGTTCCGGCTCGATGAGGAGGTCTTCGCGACGCGTGCCCGAGCGGTTGATGTCGATCGCCGGGTAGACGCGCTTCTCGGCGATGCGGCGGTTGAGGTGCACTTCGGAGTTGCCGGTGCCCTTGAACTCTTCGTAGATCACCTCGTCCATCTTCGAGCCGGTATCGACCAGCGCGGTGGCGATGATGGTCAGCGAGCCGCCTTCTTCGACGTTGCGCGCGGCGCCGAAGAAGCGCTTCGGACGGTGCAGCGCGTTAGCGTCGACACCACCGGTCAGCACCTTGCCCGACGACGGCACGACGTTGTTGTACGCGCGCGCGAGTCGCGTGATCGAGTCGAGCAGGATCACGACGTCCTTCTTGTGCTCGACCAGGCGCTTGGCGCGCTCGATCACCATTTCGGCGACCTGCACGTGGCGCGCGGCCGGCTCGTCGAACGTCGAGCTGATGACCTCGCCGCGCACGGTGCGCTGCATTTCCGTGACTTCCTCCGGGCGCTCGTCGATGAGCAGCACGATGAGGTGCACGTCCGGATGGTTGTACGTGATGGCGCTGGCGACCTGCTGCATCAGCATCGTCTTACCGGCCTTCGGCGGCGAGACGATCAGCGCACGCTGGCCTTTGCCCTGCGGCGCCATCAGGTCGAGGATTCGGCCGGTGACGTCTTCGGTCGAACCGTCGCCGCGCTCGAGACGGAACTTGCGACGCGGGAACAGCGGCGTGAGGTTCTCGAACAGCGCCTTGTTCTTCGACGCCTCGATGGGCTCGCCGTTGATCGTGTCGACGATGTTGAGCGCGAAGTAGCGCTCGCCGTCCTTCGGCCAGCGGATGCGGCCGGAGATGTGGTCGCCGGTGCGCAGGTTGAAACGACGGATCTGCGACGGCGAGAGGTAGGTGTCGTCCGGACCGGCGAGGTAGCTCGCCTCGGCCGCGCGGAGGAAGCCGAAGCCGTCCGGCAGGATCTCGAGCACGCCGTCGGCGGCGACGCCTTCACCGTGGCGGGTCAGCACCTTCAGCAGCGCGAAGATGATGTCCTGCTTGCGGGCGCGGGCAACGCCCTCGTGGATGTTGAGCTGCTCGGCGAGCTCGATCAGCTTGCTGGCGGGCATGCGCTTGAGATCGCCCAGCGAGTACTGCGGGAAGCCTTCGGGCACCTGCGGATGCGGGCGCGGCACGAAGCCTTCGCCGTTGCCGCCGCCTTCGTCGCTCATCATCTGTTCGCGGCGTTCGCGCTGGCGTTCGCGGCGGTTCTTGAAGCGTTCGCGACGGCTCTGGCGCTGGCCTTCGCTCTGCTCGCGCGGGCCGTTCTGGCCGCCGCCAGCGTTCTGCTGCGACGACGATTCGCCCGAAGGCTCGGGGGCGCCGGCGACCGGTGCAGCCGCGGCGTCGGCGCTCGGAGCGGGCGGCGCGGATTCGGCACGCACCGGCGGTTCGGGCGCGGCGGGAGCGGGCGCTTCGCTGCGTGGCGGTTCGGCGACGGCGGTCGCGGTGGTGTCGGGAGCGTCGGCTTTGGCCACGCGCGTCTTGCGCACGCGCTTCTCGGCGACTTCGCCGGCGTCGGGGGTCTGGTCGGACAAGCGGAAATCCTCGCTAATGCGGCGAGCGCCCGCGGTAGGCGGGCGATGTCGGGATCGGAATAGATAAGAGGGGTGCGGCGAGCGCGAACGCGCCGGGCCAGCGGGAAACTAGCACCGCCGCGACGAGACGTGCAAGCGCTCGCGACAGCGGGATTCGACCGGACGAAGCGGCGGTGCCGCGTGAAGGTCGGCCGTCGGGCGGCGGAAGATGCAGCCACTCTACGCGACGGGCGGGGCGCGGGGCGCGGCGCCGCCCGGTCGGTTCATCGGCGGGTCACGCCCTCGGCGCGACCCGCTCGGGCGTCAGAGCGCCTTGTCGATCAGCTGAGCGAGCTGGGCCTTGCCCACCGCGCCGATCTGCTGGCCGTGGATCTGGCCGTCCTTGAACACGAGCAGCATCGGGATCGAGCGCACGTGGTACTTCATCGCGGTCTGGCGCTCGTCGTCGACGTTGACCTTCACGATCTTGGCGCGGCCCTCGTAGGTGCCGGCCAGCTCGTCGAGCGCGGGTGCGATCATCTTGCAGGGGCCGCACCACGGCGCCCAGAAGTCCACCAGCACCGGCTCGGACGACTGCAGGACTTCGCGGTCGAAATCGGCATCGCCGACGTGCTTGATCTTCTCGCTCACTGAACAGGTCTCCTCGGGGTGCGGTGCGGCGATCATGGTCGCACGGATGCCGTGCAGCCATGCGCTACACTTGGGGGCCTTCCGCGGTGGCGCAAGCCCCGCGAGACCGTCCGATCCGCATCCGCAGTGTTCCGCGGATGCATCCCGCCCGCTCCCCACGCGCGCCCGGACGCCTGGCCCGGCCAGCCCTCGTGCCCGGCCGCCGCCCTCCTTCGCACGCGCCGCTTCGGCGCCGGATCCTGATGAGCGACAAGCCCCTAACCGACGTTTCCTTTACCTCGTTCGACCTGCACCCCGCGCTGCTCGCGGGTCTTGAAGCCGCCGGCTTCACGCGCTGCACGCCGATCCAGGCCCTCACCCTTCCGATCGCCCTCACCGGCCGCGACGTCGCCGGCCAGGCGCAGACCGGCACCGGCAAGACGCTCGCCTTCCTCGTCGCCGTCGTGAACCGGCTGCTGACGCGCCCGGCGCTCGCCGACCGCAAGCCCGAGGACCCGCGCGCGCTGATCCTCGCGCCGACCCGCGAGCTCGCCATCCAGATCCACAAGGACGCGGTGAAGTTCGGCTCCGAGCTCGGCATCAAGTTCGCGCTGGTCTACGGCGGCGTCGACTACGACAAGCAGCGGCAGATCCTGCAGCAGGGCGCGGACGTGATCATCGCGACCCCCGGCCGCCTGATCGACTACGTCAAGCAGCACAAGGTCGTGTCGCTGCACGCCTGCGAGATGTGCGTGCTCGACGAAGCCGATCGCATGTTCGACCTCGGCTTCATCAAGGACATCCGCTTCCTGCTGCGCCGCATGCCCGAGCGCACCACGCGGCAGACACTGCTGTTCTCGGCGACGCTCAGCCATCGCGTGCTCGAGCTCGCGTACGAGCACATGAACGAGCCGGAGAAGCTGGTCGTCGAGACCGAGTCGATCACCGCGGCGCGCGTGCGCCAGAAGGTCTACTACCCGGCGGACGAAGAGAAGATCCCGCTGCTGCTCGGCCTGCTGTCGCGCAGCGAAGGCGCGCGCACCATGGTGTTCGTCAACACCAAGGCCTTCGTCGAGCGCGTCGCGCGTGCGCTGGAGAAGGGCGGTTATCGCGTCGGTGTGCTCAGCGGCGACGTGCCACAGAAGAAGCGCGAGTCGCTGCTCAAGAAATTCCAGGCAGGCCAGCTCGAGATCCTCGTGGCGACCGACGTCGCCGCACGCGGCCTGCACATCGACGGCGTCTCGCACGTCTACAACTACGACCTGCCGTTCGATGCCGAGGACTACGTCCACCGCATCGGCCGCACCGCGCGCCTGGGTGCCGAGGGCGACGCGATCAGCTTCGCCTGCGAGCGCTATGGCATGACGCTGCCGGACATCGAGGCCTACATCGAGCAGAAGATTCCCGGCGAACACGTGTCGCCGGAGATGCTGGTCGCGCTGCCGCGCCCGGTGCGCGAGAAGGTGGAGGGCGAGGACGAGGAGAGCGTCAGCGCGATCTTCCGCGAGGCGCGCGAGCAGAAGGCCGAAGACGACGCGCGTCGCGGCATCAAGCCGCGCAGCGGCGGCCGCAGCGGCGGTGCGCGCGATGGCGAGCATCGTCCGCGCGGGCCGAAGCCCGAGGGCGCGCGTCGCGAACCGAAGCCGGCGGTCGAAGCGGTGGCGGGTGAGGCCGCGGCTGCACCGAAGGCGCCGCGTCCGCCGCGCATCGATCAGGCGACCGGTCAGGAAGTGCCGGCGCGCAAGCGTCGCCGCCGCCGTCGCGGCAAGCCGGTCGACGGCGCGGTGGTGGCCGAGTCGAACACGACGACCGCGAGCCGCACCGAGCGTGGCCCGGCGCGTCACGATGCGCGTCCCCCGCGCGTTGGCGTGGACGCACCGAAAGTCGGTGCCGAAGCCAAGCCCGGCCTGCTGCATCGGGTCGCGCGTGGGCTGAAGTCGCTGATCACGCGGGCGCCGCGCAGCCAGCACTGACGCCACGCCGCGCGAGTGGCGAGCGATACGAACGGGCGGTCGCGATGCGATCGCCCGTTTTCGTTGGTGCTCTCGACGTGACATTGCCGCGACCAGCCGTCGCGAGGCTTCTGCGATACTCCGTCGCATGACCCTTCTGCGTTTCGACAACGTCGGCAAGCGCTACGCCTCCGGGCGCGAGGCGCTCACGGACGTCAGCTTCGAGGTCGCGCCGGGCGAGATGCTGTTCGTCACCGGGCATTCCGGTGCCGGCAAGAGCACGCTGCTGCGCCTGATCCATCTGACCGAACGCGCCTCGCGCGGCGCGGTGATCTTCGCGGATCGCAACATCGGCAAGCTGCGCGGACGCCGCATGGCGATGCATCGTCGCGAAGTCGGCGTGGTGTTCCAGGATCACCGGCTGCTCGCCGACCGCAGTGTGGGCGACAACGTCGCGCTCCCGCTGCTGTTGCGCGGCATGCATCGCGCGGAGATCGCCAAGCGCGTGCGCTCTACGCTCGACAAGGTCGGCCTCGGCGATCGCGAGAAGGCGCTGCCGCGGCAG
>NZ_SELT01000036.1 GCF_004361065.1 Cognatilysobacter terrigena
CCCGAGGCAGGATGCCGAGTGTGGCGATCGCCAGGAATCAGCACGCGCAGGCTGTAGATTTGTCGAGGAAGGTGCTTTCTTTGGTTATCTTTCTTTGCACCGGCAAAGAAAGTAACTCGGGCGCGCAGCGCACGAAACGCTCTTTCTCCATCGCGCCCGAGCGACCTCGGCGCAGCCTTCCACGTCTCGCGACCATGCGAACACCGAAGCCGGCGGACAGACCCCGCCAGCTACCGCAATCAAATCGAACGCAGCGCCCGCACTCGCGGGCGAGACCTGCAAACAAGCGTCAAACCGCCGGCCGCGCCAACGGATTCGGGTCGAACGCCGGATCGAACGCGACCGTGTTCTCGATGCGCGCGTCGTCGTCGATGCCGTCGTTGGCGTGGAACGCCTCGGGCGGGTAAGGCGACACGCCGGGCGTGTAGGCGGTGATCTCACCGGTGAACACGTCGAACCAGTCGTCGCCCCATGCGATCGCGCGCGCCACCATGTGGGCCGCGCTCTCCGGGCTGTCGAGCGCAAGCAACCCGCCGATGTCGAGCGTCAGGTACGGCAGCCGCAACGCGGCCAGCCCATCGAGCGCATGTCGATGCCATTCGCGTGCGACGGGCGAACCCGCGGCCAGCTGCTCGAACAGCGGCGCCGCCGCTTCTAGCCGCTGACGCGCAGTGGCGACGTCGATGCAGGGCAAGGCGACTTCCGCGACGCCGTCTTCGAGGAGGATGGCGCCCGGCGAGAGATCCTCGCTGCGAAAACATGCGAGCCACGGCAGCGGCAGGCCGTACACGCACTCCGCCACTTCCAGCACGTCGCCGCCTGCGGCGATCGCGTCGCTCAGCACGCGCGGGTCGCTGGACTTCACGGAGGTGTTCAACAGGTAATTCGACAAGCGCATGCTCCGGCCGATCCGCGTAGTGCGGGCGCGGCGATTCAAGCAAAGCGCACAAGCGTTGCAAAGTGCGGTTCGGCATCTGTCCGCGACGTTCGTTTGTCGTTCCAGGCAGGAAGAAGCGAACGGTCGACGCGCGGTGTCGCCGGCCCCGTCAGCAGCACCGGGACAGCCGGTCCGGTTACTGAAGAAGCGAACGGGAAATCCCCGTTCCTGCTGACCGCTACACTTTGGGGCCATTCGATTCGCCGACAGGATGACTGCCATGCCCTACACCACCACCGCATCCGGCCTGCAGTACGAAGACACCGTCGTCGGCACCGGCCCGGAAGCCAAGCCCGGTCGCAACGTCGTCGTGCACTACACGGGCTGGCTGTACGAGAACGGCCAGCAGGGCCAGAAGTTCGACTCGAGCAAAGACCACGGCGAGCCCTTCATCTTTCCGCTAAGCGGCGGCATGGTCATCAAGGGCTGGGACGAAGGCGTGCAGGGCATGCGCGAAGGCGGCGTCCGCACGCTGATCAGTCCGCCCGGCCTGGGCTACGGCGCGCGCGGTGCGGGTGGCGTGATTCCGCCGAATGCGACGCTGAAGTTCGAGGTCGAGTTGCTGGGTGCGTAAGGCCGTGGATTGAGCAGATCGGGCGATTTCACCACCAACCCCAATTCCGCCCAGTGGACGTTTCGAAAGAGCACTCCACCCGAGTCGAAATCATGAAGCGAATCGCCCTGTCCGCTGCAACGCTCACCCTTGCCGTGTTGGCCGGCACTGCGTCGGCCATGACGCTGATGCCGATCAAGCTGAAATGCCCCATCGGCGGCGAGTCCTTCACCGCTACGCTCGCCATGTCGGGAACGCAGTTCGGTCAGAACCTGGATCGTCGCCCGGTGGGCGCGATCGCCGCGCCGTGGCCGATGGCGAAATGTCCGACCAACGGATTCGTGCTGTTCAAGGAGAAGTTCACCGCGGCGGAGATCAAAACGCTCCAGCCGTTCGTTCTATCGCCCGAATACCAGGCGCTGCAGAAGACCGAGTCGAACTATTTCCTCATCTCACGACTAATGGAAAAGCTTGGTGCTTCGAGCAGCGACATCGCAAGCGCACTTCTCCGCGCGACGTGGGAGGTCGAGAAGACGCCCCGTTACCAACGCTACGCATCTGCCGCTCTCGATGCCTTCGAAGCCGCGCTTGCCGGCAACTCGAAGATGAGCAGCGAGGAACGCGCGTCGTACGAGCAGATCGCGGGCGAGCTGGAGCGACGTCTTGGACGCTTCGACGCGGCCCGCACTCGACTAATGGCGCTCGCGGCGATGCCGAGCGTCCAAGGCACGCCGCTCGAACAGGTCGTGCAACAGGAACTCGTTCTGATCGCCCAACGCGACGTCGAGACGCATTTGGCGAAGGTTGACGACGAAAAAAATTCGTCGGGCAAGCACTAGTCCCGGACTTGACGGTCGACCCACTGCAGACCGCTACAAGACCGGAAAGACGGCCGACACGATGTCGGTCGTCGCCTCTCCGCAATCCGGCGCTGCCTGCGAGACGCGCTCGGCGTCCTTAAGCATCCACCGCCCAGCAGCCGACACCCGCCGCGACCACGGCCGCCTCCAAGCAGGCACATGCGGCGACGACCGCATCCCGGCTCCACGCTTTACCTGCCATGCTGCGCGCGTGCCGCAGCTCCCCTGCGGCGGACAGGAGTGCGCCATGAGCAAGGGTATGGACCGGAAGAAGGAAACGAAGAAGAAGCCGGCGAAGACGCCGCAGGAAAAGCGCGCCGCCAAGAACGAGAAGAAGGTCGCGAAGCCGTTCGCTCCGACCTGATCGCGCCGGTCCAAGGCGGCAGGAGACGGGCGACGTGCCGCTTCGATCGCCGCTGAGAAGCAGCGCAACGCGGCACGTGCTCGACCTCGTCTGCGAACGGGCCACGCAAGACCCGAAAGGCGGCCGACGCGATGTCGGCCGTCGCCACGTCGCGATTCGGCGCTGCCTGAGAGCGACGAGGTCGCGCAAAGGTGAGCGCGCTCCGCGCGACGGTTACCCGAGCCCGCCCTTCGAAGGCCGCTCGATCCGACAGACCCCCTTCGACGCATGCGGATTCATCGACCGCGTCGCGACGCGCGACTGTCGCCCGCGCCCCGCACGCACCTCCCGCCAATCGTGCTCGCTCGGATCCAGCGCGAGCGTCGGATCCTTCCTGCGCCCCTGAAGCTCATCCGCGACGTCGTCCGCACGCATCACGATCCACCGATGCGCGAACCGCACTGCGCGCGGCAGGGACGAGAAGCAGCGCCGCATGTGCACGCGGCGATGTCGCCCGGTCAGCACTTCGTACGAGCCGTAGTAGGTCTCACTGACCGACGCCACGCTGATCCACGTCGGTGCGTTGCCATGCAACACATGAATCTGCGCGCCGTAGTCGGTCCAGGCCCAGCGGAAGCCCGGCGGAAGTGCGATGTCGGGAAGGTCGGCTCGAGTCAGCGGCGGCATCGGTCAACACTGCGTCGCCGGCGTCTCATCGGCTGACGGCGCGACGGCCGGTCTGTGCACAACGCCCGACGAACGACTACGCGCCGTCGTTGGCCGCGCGCATCGCGTCTTCCAGCGACTTCGTCAGGATCAGCTTGTAGTTCTCGAGCGTGCCCTGGAAGCCGTCGCGCATCGGATGATCGGCCGGCAGTGCGCCGAGCGTTTCCATCGTCGCCTGCTCGAGCGACTGGATGAGGGCCAGCAACGCCTGCGGCTGCGCGCTGAAGGGAAGCATCACGCCGACGACGGCCTTCACCGCGGCCATCTCGCCGTAAAGCCGGTACAGCGGGTCACCGGACGTGTCGGTCATCGGCGGAATTCCAGACGGGTCGCCAGTGTAGCGATCGCGGGGATTCGCGCGTCGCGGGCGGCGGTACCGTCGAGTAAGGTGCGTTGGGTGGTCACCTTCCGCGCAATGGAAGGGAATGCAACGCGGGCGCGGCGATGCACGGGGCCGCCCGGTCTGCAACGCCGCCCCCCGATAACGAACGAAACGACGGAATGCCGCGATGGCCAAGTACCTCATCTCCTTCCCCGCCGCCGCCATGATCGTCCCCGAGGGCGAATGGGACGCCGTCGTGCGCGACTCCCACGCCGTGATCGACGACGCGAAAGCGGCCGGCGTCTATGTCTTCGCCGGTGGCATCGACGAGAGCGTGCCCGTCGCGCTCGTGTCCGCCGATGGCGCGGCGGTCGACGGCGGCTATCGGGATGCGCGTCCGCTCAATGGCGGGTTTGCGGTGTTCGAGCTTGCGTCGCGCGAGGACGCCATCGCATGGGCCGCGCGACTGGCGAAGGCGTGCCGCTGCGCGCAGGAGCTGCGCGTTTTCGGGTATGACGCGGCGTCGTAGACCGATAGCCAACGCACCGTCGCCACAAGACGAAGACAGCCAATGCCGATCACTCTTCCCTACGTGTTCGACACCCGACGCGGCACACGCCCCGTCGTCCAGCTGGTGCTCGCGCTCCTCGCCGTGATGGTGTTCGCGGGCCTCTACATGTTCGCCATCCGCGGCGACGTGGTGGGTGCGGCGGGCACGCTCGTCATCGACGCCATGCTCGTCGCGTTCGGCGTCGTGCTGTTGCGTTTCCAGCCGGGCGCCGAAGGGCGGATCACGCGCGACGCGGTGGAAGCGCGCGCGGGCCGCGTCTGGGGCGTGCCGATGCCCGGGCCGGCGGGGACGTTCCCAATCGACCGCTTCCGCGCGGTGTGCGTCGAGCGCGTGCTGAACTCCGGCAACCGCACGACGTCGATGCACGAGGCCGAACGCGTGACGCTGGCCGGCAGGCCCGGCACACCCGACGTCCGTGTGGTGTCGCAGCGCATCGCCAACGGCGAGTCGCCGGGCGAAGCGCTCGCGGCGGCGCTCGGTCTTCCCGTCGAAATCACACGCACACCGCGCAAGCTCTGAGCATCGCGCGCGAACGGAGCCGTCATGCTCTCCACCCTCGACACCACCTGCCCCTACTGCGGCGAGCCGATCACGCTGTTCGTCGACGCGAGTGCGGGCGATCAGACGTACATCGAGGACTGCACGGTCTGCTGCCGGCCGATGACGGTGATCGTCCATGTGGATGCAGAGGGCGATGCCGATGTGCGTGTGCAATCCGAGTCGGATATCTGACGAGCTGATGCAGCGCGCGCGAGTCGACGCGGGTGGTGCCGCCATCGTGCGTCGGCCATTCTCGTCGCCGCGACGAACGCGACGGTGCACACCCCGCTGATGAAAAGGGCCGGCGAAAAAGACCGGCCCTTTCCGATGCATCACACCGGAACGCCTACTTCGCGAACTCCGGAAACACCGGCAGCTTTCCGATGTCGCGCGGATCGTGCTGGATGATCACCGTCGCCTTGAGGTTCGCGGCCGTCTTCTTGAAGCGATCCAGCGACGCCAGCGAGTCGGCGCGGTTGCTGTTCCACGTCGGCACGCCGTCGCTCGCGTAGTTCTCGCGGAAGTGGGTGACGTCGCCGGTGAGCAGCACGTTGCCCGTGCGGTCGAGCTTGACCAGCAGGCCGTGGTGGCCGGGCGTGTGGCCGGGCAGGTCGAGCAGCAGCACGGAGCCGTCGCCGAAGACGTCGTAGCGATCACCGGTGACCGGCACGACCTTGCCGCCGCCCACGAGCCACGGGGTGAAGCGCGCGCGGCGTGCGGCGTGCGACTTCGCGTCGACGCCTGCCGGCGGCGCGTCGGCGCTGATGACCGCCCAGTCGCCCTGCCCGATCAGCAGCGTGGCCTTCGGGAACGACGCGGCCTGGCCGGTGTGGTCGTTGTGGTAGTGGCTGATGCCGACGAAGTCGACGGCATCGGGTTTGACGCCGATGCGCGCGAGCTGGTCGACGAGCGAGACCTTCGGCGCGTCCGGCGCGCCGTCCATCGCGTTGCCGGTGTCCCAGACGAGGTAGCGATCGCCGTGGCGGATGACGTAACAGCTGTAGGTCAGCGGCAGCTTGAGCGCTTCGTGCTCGAACGTGTCCGAGAACGAGGCGACGCTGACCGGCTCGGGCTCGCTACCGCAGTCGAGCCGCGCGAGTGCGACGTCGGCGGCCTGCGCAGAGGTGGCGACGCTGCAGAGCGCGAGCGCGGCGAGCCATGCGGGGATACGCGGTGGGGAACGGGACATGCGGGCTCCGGCGAAATGGGTGGGATGGGACGGCACGTGCGTTACGCCACAACGGAATGGTGACGGGTCGATTTGCGACGTCGCAACCGTGGGCCGACGACTGGCGGCGCCCGTGCGTTGTCGCAATGCCGCCCATCGCACCGATCGCGGATGTGGTGCCGGACGTGCCGCCGTCGTGGTGTGATCGGCGACGCATGCAGCGTCTCGCGCGTCCGTCCACCGGAGATCCGCCATGAAGTCCATCCGCGTCGCCCTCGTCTCTGCTCTCGTCCCGATGCTCGCCGCCTGCGCCACGACACCGACCACGGCGGTGTCCGAAGGCGACCGCGGCGCGGAGCCGCCGACCTCCTCGCTGTATCGGGAAATCGCCGGCCGAGACGCAGCCGTAAGCGATGCCTTCAACCGGCACGATGCCGATGCGCTGATGGCGCTATTCGATCGCGACCTCGAGTTCTTCCATGACGCCGACGGCCTGCAACGCTACGACCGTGTGCAGGAGGACTTCCGGCGCCTGCTCGCGCAGGACAACGGCCTGCGTCGCGAACTGGTGCCGGGCAGCCTGCGCGTGTATCCGGTCAAGGACTACGGCGCGATGGAGATCGGCAAGCACCGCTTCTGCCACGTGGAGAACGGGCGCAACGACTGCGGGACCTTCAACTTCCTGCACGTGTGGCGACGCACCGCCGACGGCTGGAAGATCACGCGCGTGATGAGCTACGGGCATTAGCACCGTCCGCAGCCGGCCGATCGCCGTGACGGTCGGCATCGACGGCGACAGCGAGGCGGGCGTACGCCTGCGCTCGGAGTCCACCACCTGACCGGAGCTACACGTCGAACCCGGCCCGACTCGCCTATCCTGCGCAGCGTCCCGTCGCACCGTCCGCCATGATCACCAACGACGTCCTCCGCAGCGTGCGCTACATGCTCGACCTGAGCGATGCCCACGTCGCCGAACTCGTGCAGCTCGCCGATCCGTCGGTCGTGCTCGACCGCGACCAGGTGCAGGCGTTCCTGCGCAAGGACGAGGAGCCCGGCTACGCGCCCCTCGACGACCGCCTGCTCGCGCTGTTCCTCGATGGACTCGTGATCCATTTCCGCGGCCGTCGCGAGGATGCGCCCGTGCGCGCGCCGGAAACGCGCCTGAGCAACAACGAGATCCTGAAGAAGCTGCGCGTCGCGTTCGAGCTCAAGGACATCGATATCGGGCAGGCGTTCGCCGACGCGGGGCATCCGGTGTCGCGGCCCGAGGTGAGCGCACTCTTCCGGCAGCGCACGCATCCGAATTACCGCCCGTGCCGCGACCAGCTGCTGCGCTATTTCCTGCGCGGGTTGACGCTGCGCGTACGCGGCCCCGCCTGATTCCGGAGACGCGCGATGAGCGAGCTGAAGAAAAAGCAGTACCACGAACTGCTGCGTCCGTTGCAGCTCGAGCTCATCCAGATGGCGCGCTGGCTGCAGCACACGGGTGAGCGCGTGCTGGTGCTGTTCGAGGGCCGCGACGGCGCGGGCAAGGGCGGTGCGATCCAGGCGATTTCCGAACATCTGAATCCGCGGCAGTGCCGCACCGTCGCGCTGCCGAAGCCGACCGATCGCGAGGCGGCGCAGTGGTATTTCCAGCGCCACGTCGCGCATCTTCCCGCCGCGGGCGAGATCGTGCTGATGGATCGCAGCTGGTACAACCGCGCCGGCGTCGAACGCGTCATGGGTTACTGCACCGATGCGCAGTACGCGGCATTCCTGCGGCAGGCGCCGATGTTCGAGCGGCTGCTCGTCGACGACGGCATCCGCCTGTTCAAGTACTGGCTCTGCGTCGACCAGAAAAAGCAGGAAGAGCGTTTCGCCGAGCGCCTGGACGACCCGCTCAAGGGCTGGAAGCTGTCGCCGATCGACCTGCAGGCACGCACGCATTACCAGGACTACACCGAAGCGCGCGACGCCATGCTGCGGGTGACGCACACCAACGACGCGCCGTGGACGCTGGTCGACTTCAACGACCAGAAGCGCGGACGCCTGACGCTCATCCGCGACCTGCTCGACCGCCTGCCCGACACCTACATCGACGAGCCCAAGCTGACGCTCCCGCCGCTGGACGACAAGCCGAAGAAGGACACGTTCAGCGTGCTGGCACCGATCCCGTCGTATCCGATTCCGGACTGAGCGGATCGCGCCGAGCTGCATCGGTGGATGCCCGCTGTCGCTACGCGCGTTTAACCCGCGTCTGCTAGAAGCACCGTTCCCGCATCCCGAGATCCCGCGCATGACGCCTCCACCCCGCGCACTCGTTACCGGTGCCTCCGCCGGCATCGGCCGCCTCTACGCCCAGCACCTCGCGCGCACCGGCCACGCGCTGGTGCTCGTTGCGCGTCGTGCCGACCGCCTGGAGGAACTCGCGGCGTCGCTGCGCGAGGCGCACGGCGTCGACGTCGAAGTCCTCCCGGCCGACCTGGCGAGCGATGGCGGCGTGCAGCGCGTGGTCGATCGACTCCGTGCGGATCCCCTGGTCGACCTGCTGGTGAACAACGCCGGTTACGCCGTGCGCGGTCGCGTCGCCGAACTCGATGCGGACGCGACCGACGCGATGCTGCGCGTCAACGTGCTCGCGCTGACGCGGCTGTCGATCGCCGCGATGGGCCGGATGGTCGCCGCCGGGCGCGGCCGCATCATCAACGTCGCATCCGGCACGGTGTTCATGCAGATGCCGGGCAACGCCGGTTACGGCGCATCGAAAAACTACGTGATGGCGTTCACCCGCACCATGCAGGCCGAAGCCGCGGGCACCGGCGTGCAGGTGCAGTTGCTGATTCCCGGCGTCATCGCGACCGACTTCCACGAGATCGCCGGCAACGCGATTGCGAATTTCCCGCCCGAGCGCGTGATGTCGGCCGAAGACCTCGTCGTCGCCTCGCTGCGTGCACTGGAGATGGACGAACAGGTCTGCATCCCGTCGCTGCCGGACACGGCCGACTGGGACGCATATGTCGATGCGGAGAAGGAGCTGGTCGTGAACGTGTCGCGGGATCGGCCGGCGGCGCGTTATCACGCCTGATCGGCGTGACTTACGCGACGCGATGATTGCGTCGCGTAAGTGGAGCCACGGGTGGTGAGTTCCGCGTGCGGCGGCGCCGCGCGCGATGCAACGCCGTCGTCCGCCATGTCGTCAGCGGAACTCAGCGGCGGATCATCACGACGATGCCGGCGAACAGGCCGAGCAGCAGCACCCCCGCGATCACCTTGCCGAGAAGGCGGCCCGGATTGGCGTCGGACTCGCCCGATGCCGTCGCCCTGTTCGCAACGGGGCTCGACGTCAGCGTCGAACCGGACGACGCGGAATCGTTCGCCGCGAGCGTGGAGGCGACCCACGTGCGCAGGTGATCGCGCGTCCATTGCAGGTCGTCGGCGCCACCGTAGGCGTAGAGGAACAGCACCTTTCCCTTGACGTTCACGATGCCCATCGACGCGACGACGGTGAAGCGATCGACCTGTCCGCTGATGCGCCGCAGATAGGCCGTCCGCATTGACACCTGCAGCGAGTGGTCGGACTGCTCGTGCACCGGCATGGGCTCCATGCTTTCGACCGATATCGCAGTGCTGGCGCCGTTCGCCTCCGTCAGCGTCGCGTTGGCATTGCCGAAGCTGCGGTTGACCTCGTCGCGAATGGCGACCGTCTGTTGCTGCAGCTGGCGGTCGATGATCGGCTGCAGCTTGCGGAAGTCCGCAGTCGATACCGTCTGCGTCTCTACGCTGCGCATCGTCTGCGCCTCGAAGTGCCGCGGCATCTGGTGCAGGTTGCCGCGCATGGCATCGGCGAGGTCGCCGTCGGCCAAGAACGACGCGAGCCGTCGGTTCGCCGGCGTCACGAACGATTCGAGCAGCGCGGTGAGCTGCGCATTGCTGTCCGGCGCCGGGCTGTAACCCGGTGCAGGCACCGGTAGCGTGATGGCTTCCTCGCCTATGCGGGCGCCCACCTGTGCACGGGCGGGCGCGCTGGCCACCAGCGCAGCGAACAGGACGAGACACGGAACAAGCACGGCGCGACGCGCGCCGAGCAGCGATCGTTTGATGGTCATGGTCGGGCTCCGGCGCTCCCCTTGCGCCGCTGCGCGTATGGTCGCATGTGGATGCGGCGACCGGCAGTGCGTGCCGACGTGCGGACGTGCGGACGTGCGGACGTGCGGACGTGCGGACGGTGTATCGCGCTAGTCGATGACCTGCGTCGCGGCTGAGCCATTCAGCGCGGCCTGCAACGCATCGCGATCCAGTTCGCCGTCCCAGCGCGCGACGACGACCGTCGCCACCGCGTTGCCGATGAAGTTGGTCAGCGAGCGGCATTCGCTCATGAAGCGGTCGACGCCGAGGATCAGCGCCATGCCGGCGACGGGCACTTCCGGCACCACCGCGAGCGTCGCGGCGAGCGTGATGAAGCCGGCACCGGTCACGCCGGCCGCGCCTTTCGAACTCAGCATGGCGACGAGCAGCAGCGCGATCTGGTGCCAGAGCGTGAGATGCGTGTCGGTGGCCTGCGCGATGAACAGCGCGGCGAGCGTCATATAGATGTTGGTGCCGTCGAGGTTGAACGAATAACCAGTCGGCACCACGAGGCCCACCACCGACTTGCCGCAGCCGGCCTGCTGCATCTTCTCCATCAAGGACGGCAGCGCGGATTCGGACGACGACGTGCCGAGCACGAGAAGCAGCTCGGCCTTGAGGTAACGGATCAGCTTGAGGATGGAGAAGCCGCACAGGCGCGCGACGAGCCCGAGGATCACCAGCACGAACAGCAACGCGGTGATGTAGAACGAGCCGACCAGCCACGCGAGGTTCGCGAGCGCCGCGAGCCCGTACTTGCCGATGGTGAACGCCATCGCGCCGAACGCACCGATCGGTGCCAGCCGCATCAGCATGTGCACGACGCGGAAGACCGGCGCGAGCAGCGCATCGAGCAGATCGATGACCGGCTGCGCGCGATCGCGCGTCAGCGTGAGGGCGACGCCGAACAGCACGGCGACGAACAGCACCTGCAGGATGTTGTCGCCCACCAGCGGACTGACCAGCGTGTCGGGAATGATCTCGAGCAGGAAGCCGGTCAGCGTGAGGTCGTGCGATTTCTCGACGTAGGTCTTCACCGAGGTCTGATCGAGCGTCGCGATGTCGACGTGCATGCCCGCGCCCGGTTGCACGACATGCGCGACCACGAGGCCGACCACGAGCGCCAGCGTCGAGAAGAACAGGAAGTAGGCCATCGCCTTGAGGAAGACGCGGCCGACGCTGCGCAGCTGCGTCATGCCGGCGATCCCGGTCACGATGGTGAGGAAGATCACCGGCCCGATGATCATCTTCACCAGCTTGATGAAGGCGTCGCCCAGCGGTTTCAGCGACGCGCCGATCGCGGGCTCGAAGTGGCCGAGCAGCACGCCGGCGACGATCGCGACCAGCACCTGCGCGGAGAGGTGGCGATAGAACGGGCGTCGCGTCGGGGGCGTGGCGGGAGACGTCGAAGGCTGCAGGTCGATCACGCGCGGGCTCCGGGACGGTCGAGCCTGCGCGCTGCGCGGCACGACGGGATGTCGATGCGTCGAGCATAGAGGACGTCGCGGCGCGAGATATGGATACGTGAACCCGCCGCGCTGGTACGGCGGCGGGCGCGGTGGTCTCATACGCACTGCCGGCCGGGGACGCCGGCGCGCCGTCGGCGTCGCCGCCGCGCCTTCATTGCAATCAGGGGAAATTCGATGCGTTTGAACCCGCTGGGCGCCGGGCCGCAGGGTCGGTCAGGTGCGCGTTTCGTTCGTTGGATCGTCGGCGCGCTCATCGCGCTGGTGGCGCTGTTCGTGTTCCTGCCGTTCGCCGTGGTGCCGAACGGCCATCGCGGCATCCGCCTCACGTTCGGCAGCGCGTCGGACGAAGTGCTCGCCGAAGGCCTGCACTGGCGCACGCCGCTGATGCAGACCGTCTACAAGATGCCGGTGCTGATCGAGCGCTCGGAGACCGAGAGCGAAGCGGCGTCGCGCGACCTGCAGCGCGTGCGCACGCAGGTGGTACTGAACTTCCACGTCGACCCCAAGCAGGTGGTGCGCGTGTATCGCACCATCGGCGAGTTCGACAACATCGAGCCGCGCATCATCGATCCGACGGTGCAGGAAGCGATGAAGGCGGTGACCGCGCTGTTCACCGCCGAGGAGCTGGTGACCAAGCGTCCGGAAGTGTCCGACCGCATCCGCTTCGCGGTGAACAACCGCCTGCAGCGCCACGGCATCGTCGTCGACGAATTCGCGATCACGAACTTCAAGTTCAGCGAGTCGTTCGACCAGGCGATCGAAGCCAAGACGGTCGCCGAGCAGCAGAAGCTCAAGGCCGAGCGCGACCTGGCGCGCATCCAGGTCGAAGCCGAGCAGAAGGTGGCGGAGGCGAAGGGCCTCGCCGAATCGCAGAAGCTCAACGCGGAAGCGCAGGCGGTGGCATTGCAGGCGCAGCGTGCGGCGGTGACGCCGGAGCTGATCGAACTGCGTCGCGTGGAAGCGCAGCTGGAAGCGATCAAGCGCTGGGACGGCCATCTGCCGACGGTGTCAGGCGGCGCGACGCCGCTGCTCAACCTCGATGCGGAAACGCTGCAGCGCGGTCGCGTGGGGCAGTAACCCGCGCATCGGGCCGACCGTGCGAACGGTCGGCCCTTCCAAACCCTGTCGTCAGCGCACCTCGAGCGTGCTCACGAATGGCTTGAACCCACCCCAGAACATGCGCTTGCCGTCGAACGGCATCGGCTGCGCGCCGGGCTGCATGTCGGGATCGGCCATGATCGTCTTCCAGCCTTCGTCGCGCGTGGCCTTGTCGGGCCAGACGACGAAGGAGAACACCACGTTCTCGCCATCCTGCGCCTGCACCGCGCGGAAGAAGTCGGTGGTGTGGCCGTGTTCGAGGCCATCGCCCATCGCTTCGACGGACGCCAGTGCGCCCGCAGCCTTCGCCTTGCGTGCGAACGTCTCGGCCATCGTCGTGTAGTCGCCCAGCTTGTCCTCGCGCAGGGGCAGCACGAATCCGTCGATGTACATGCTCGTTCTCCTCGGGTGGGGCGGGCAGATTGGCGGAGTGCATGGCGAAGGCGTCGACCGTCGGTCGGCGGCTCGCGGCTTCTCACTATCGCGACGTCTTCCGCATGCCGACGCACGTGGACGACGCGGCTCGATCGATCGGCGCGAGGCGACGCGTGGCGTTATTCGTGTCGGGCCGCATCAGCGATGCGATCTGTACGCACACGAATGCGTTAAGTCGTGATGTCGGGCTTGTTCGCGCGACGTCGCGCCTACAGCCGCTTTCTGAACCAACAGCAACTTAACTCGAACCGGCTGTGTCCTTCGCCGGTCCGTGTTGCGCGGTCCACGGCGGACTGCCCCGCATCGCGGGTTTCATGCACGAAGGAATCTCATGAAGAGTGTGCTCCTCCTCGCCACGTCGCTCGTGGCGGTCGTTCCCTGCATTGCTTCCGCGGAAGAGCTGTCGCACAACTATGTCGAAGCCGGTGTATCGCGCCTGCACGACAACCTGCCCTCGTGGGTCGGGACCGACAATAACTACGACGGCGGATATCTCAAAGGCTCCGCGGCGTTCGGCACCAGCGGCTTCTACGGTTTCGGCATGTACCGGCAAGGCACGCGCGACGTCGGTTCGGGCGACGAGGTCGACAACACGACGTCCCAGTTCGGTGTCGGCTACGGCTACCGCATCGCACCGCGCGTCGAACTCATCGGCGAAGGCAGCTACCTGCGCAACGACGAGTGGGCCTACACGTCCGATACCTGGCGGGCCAGCGCCGGCGTGCGCGGCGCGATGGGCGATCACGTGGAGGGCTGGGCGAAGGCGCACTACACGGACGGAAGTTTCGGCGGCAGCCGGTACTCGCTCGAAGTCGGCGGCCAATACAAGCTCACCGACACATGGGGCATCACCGCGGGCGTCGAAGCCGGCGACGACCGCGACGTCTACACCGTCGGCATGCGCGCCAGCTTCTGATCCGTGACCACGACGAAGGCCGGGTACGCAACGCGCCGTGCCCGGCCGACGTTCGACGCGGAATCGGCGAGGATGTCGCATCCGTGCGATTGACGCACCGCGACAGGATCTGCCGTGAATCTGATGACGCTCGTTCCCATGCTGCTCGTCCTTCTTGCCGGGGGCGCGATCGCGCTGCAGGCGCCCACCAACGTGATGCTCGCGCGCGCCGGCGGCTCGCCGTTGCTCGCGGCGCTGATCTCGTTCGCCGTCGGCACACTGGCGTTGTTCGTCGCCTGGCTCGCGAGCGGCAGTCGGCCCGCGGTCGCGTCGTTCGGGCCGTTGCCCTGGTACGCATGGATCGGCGGGCTGTACGGCGCGAGCTACGTGGCGATCGCGGCGTACGCCGCACCGCGCATCGGCCTGGCGGCCCTGATCACCATCGGCGTCGCCGGGCAGATCGTGATGGCGCTGTGGCTCGACCACCACGGCGCGCTCGGCCTGCCGCGCTCGCCCGTCAGCATGGCGCGCATTGCCGGCGCAGCGCTCGTCGTCGCAGGCGTGGTGCTGGTGCGCAAGGGCTGACGCGCAACCCCGCGTTCCGCAAGGCTTCTCAATCCGTGAGATCGCGGCGTCGAGACTGGCGGCATGCCCGCCATCCGATCGACTCGCCCGCCGCAGGACTTCGTGTCCATCACCGCGCCGAACTGGGCGCAGCTGTGCGCACTGCTCGGTGAGAACCCGAAGCAGCTGACGCTTCGCCTCGACGGCAAGTGCGTCGGCTGGCGCGCGCCGCAGATGTGGTACGTCGATCCCGACAGCTACCGCGCGGTGATGCAGCGCTGGCCGGACGGCTACTGGCCGGGCTGAGCGTCGCGCGATGCGGCGTTCCGCGCGATGATGGCGGCCCGTCCGTCGAGCCTCGCGCCATGCATTCCGACTACGACCCCGACGACAACTTCGCGCACGCGTTCGGCGACGAGGCCGACCTCGACGACGAGGCCGCGCTCGAAGCGGTGATCTGGCAGCTGCTGCTGGTGATCAACCCCGGCGACGAGGATGCCGCGCAGGCGCAGTTCGCCGCGTGGCATGAGGCGACCGGCGGCACCGACGACATCGACGTCGCGATGGACGGGCTGCGCGAAGCGATCGACTGGAAGTCCGGCTTCCACGTGGCGGAAGGCGACACGCGCGGGTTGGTCGAGAGTGTGGATGAGCTCGCCGCACGCTTCGACCTGCGCATCGACTGGGGCGTCGAGGATCCGACCGACGACGACTTCCTCGACGACACCGACGTGCCGGCGCTGCTCGACACCGCCTTCCATCGCTTGCGCGAGCACCACTACACGCTGTGGGTGCGCGACGCGGGGCCGGACCTGCATGCGGGTTGGATGGCGCACAGCCGCGATGACGAGAACATGCGCGCGATCGCCGAGGCGCTCGGCCTGCACATCCGGCCGGCCGCGAGCTGACGCGATCGTCGGCGGCCGGGCGGCGCGGCTCCATCGAGCGGATCGATGCGCGCCGCAGCCTGCGCGGGACCATCATCACTGCGGTGATGTTCCGCGACCTCCGCATGCGGAAGGTTCGCGACGCGATGTGGCGGACTGTGCTGCGACCGACGCCGCCGCGCGTCGCGAACCGCAATCCACGCCACTCGAACTGCACCCGCGAGGCGCCGTCGCGCGATGCCTCCGCGTGTCGACCCGCGCGATCAGGCATCGATCTCTTGTCATTACGTCGACAACTCCGTTGCTATTCGAAGCGCGGCGCAACCCCGAGCGCCCATTGAGGAGAACGACATGCCCCGTGGTGACAAGTCGTCGTATTCGAGTAAGCAGAAGCGCCAGGCCGAACACATCGAAGACAGCGAGCGCGATCGCGGCCGGTCCGAAGAGTCCGCCGAGCGCATCGCCTGGGCGACGGTGAACAAGCAGGACGGCGGCGCGAAGAAGTCCGGCGGTCGCAAGTCGACCAAGAAGGCCGCGAAGAAGTCGGGCGGCCGCAAGACCGCAGCGAAGAAGGCGGGTGCGCGCAAGAGCGCAGCCAAGAAGACGGGCGCCCGCAAGACGGCCGCGAAGAAGGGCGGTGCGCGCAAGAGCACGGCCAAGAAGGCGACGCGCAATACCGCCGCGAAGAAGGGTGGCGCGCGCAAGACGGCGGCCAAGAAGGGCGGCGCACGCAAGAGCGCGGCGAAGAAGGGTGCACGCAAGTCGGCCGCGAAGAAGTCGACCGGTCGCACCTCCACCGCACGCAAGGCCGCGGCGAAGAAGGGCGGTCGCGCGTCGGCTGCGAAGAAGAGCGCACGCAAGTCGAGCGGCCGCAAGACCGCCGCGAAGAAGGGCGCCCGCAAGTCGACGGCGAGGAAGTCCAGCTCGCGTCGCTGATCGCGGAACTGCCGGGCCCGCTTCGCGGCGGGCCCGGTGATTTGCACGGCACGACGTCGCGATCGGCGCGCTACGATGCGGCCGGTTTCCCAGTAAGACGTCGCCGATGTCCGACATCACCATCCTTCCGCTGCGCGCGACCGACGGCGAACGCCTGGGTCGCCTGATGGTCGCGGCGTACTCCGCGCTGGATGGTTTTCCGACGCCCGACGAACAGCCGCAGTACTACGCACTGCTGGCGGACGTCGCGCGCTTCACGCGCGTGCGCGGCGCGACGGTGTTCACCGCGCTCGACGACGACGATGCGCTGCTCGGCGGCGTCGTGTATTTCGCCGACATGGCGCACTACGGCGCGTCGGGCGTCGCAGCGGACGAGCACGACGCCGCGGGGTTCCGGTTGCTCGCGGTGGATCCTGCGCTGCAGGGCCGCGGCATCGGCAAGCGACTGACGCAGCACTGCATCGAGCAGGCGCGCCGCGACGGCCGTCGCGAGGTGATCCTGCACACCACCGCCGCGATGAAGCCGGCCTGGGCGATGTACGAGCGCCTCGGCTTCCGCCGCTCGGAGGATCTCGATTTCCTGCAGCAGGGCTTCCCGGTCTACGGCTTCCGGCTCGCGCTGTAGACCGCCGCGGACTTCGTTTTCGCTTCACACAGCGGCCATCGACGGTCCACGATCGCCGCGCAGGCTGGCGTCGACGCTCACCGGAGACCGCCCATGGCCACGCCCGCCCCTGCCCTTCCACCCCGCACGCGCTGGACGCCCGCCGCGTGGATCGTCGCCACCGCCATCCTCGTGTTGCCCGCGATCGCGATGTCGGTCGGTGCCGAGGGCGTGCACTGGACCGCGTCCGATTTCGTCGTTGCGGGCGTGCTGCTCTACGGCACGTGCGCGCTGTACGACGTCGCGAGGCGTATGTCGTCGGATCGCTGGTATCGCGCCGGCGCGGGCGTCGCCGTGACGACCGGCTTGCTGCTGGTGTGGGTGAACCTGGCGGTCGGCATCATCGACAGCGAGAACGACGCCGCCAATCTCGTGTTCGCGGGCGTGCTGCTCGTCGCTGCGATCGGGGCGCTTCTCGTGCGCCTGCGGGCGCGCGGCATGGCGACGGTACTGCTCGTCACGGCGAGCGCGCAGGCATGCGCGGCGGTCTTCGCGGGTTTCGCGGGCCACGACGGCAAGGGTCTGCCCGCGGCCGGCCTGTTCGTGCCGATGTGGCTGGCGTCGGCCTGGCTGTTCCATCGCGCAGCGATTCGTACGCAGCGGGCGAGGTCGATGTAGACCGCGCGGTCGACGACGCCATGCAAGCGCCGTCGACTCGCGACGCGATCAGGTTTCCAACGACGTCTGGATATCCTCGAGGCGCACGCCGCGCGTCTCGATGCCGCTGATCAGCAGCATCACCATCGACACCACCATCGGGATCGCGATCAGGAACGCGGACATCGCGAAGTTCTGGAAGAAGCCGTACACGCCCAGCCCCGCACCGATGATGCCGCCGAGCTTCGAACTCGCCGCGACCGCACCCGATCCGGTGCCGCGCAGGTGCACCGGATAGATCTCGGCCGCGTACGGGATCAGCATCGCGATCACGCCGCTCACGCTCACCAGCAGCGCGACGACCACTGCGATCACCACCGCCTGCGAACGCAGGCCGAGCGAACCGATCGCCCCGAGCGCGAGCAGCGACAGCGCAGTGAGGCCGATGAACAGCACGAGCGCGCGATAGCTGCTCCAGCGGTGATACAGCCATACGACGACGGCGATGCCGGGCAACGCATAGACCGCCGACTTCGCGAGCAGCGCGCTCGTCGCCTTCGCGTCGACACCGAGCGCGGTGAGGTTCACCGGCAGCCACAGCAGCACGCCGAAGTTCACCAGCCCCCACGCGATGCCGCAGACGACGAGGCCCGCGGTGATGCGCGCATGGCGACCGTGCATCAGCATGCGGATGCCCGACGCCGCATGCTGTTCGTCGATCACCGGCGGACCGGGATGCGCGGCGTCCTCGCGCTCCAGGCCGTCGCGTGCGGGGCCGACGAATTTGCGCAGCACGGCACGCGCGACGTGCTCGAGGCCCATGCTCGAAAGGAAACGCGGCGACTCGGGAATGAAGCGGTTGAGCAGGATGATGATCGCGCCGGTCGGCAGGCCGAGCAGCCACAGCACGCGCCAGCTGAACATCGGTTCGAGCGTCGCCGCGGCGC
>NZ_SELT01000037.1 GCF_004361065.1 Cognatilysobacter terrigena
GAGGGCCACGCGGCGATGCCGCGTAAGCGGCCCTCACTCACCCGGCCCAGCGCAGCGCGCTGGGCGTTCCGTCAGGCCTGCGCGGCAGTGCCGCGCAAAGCGCGGCCTGCCATCATCCGGCCCGCGCCAGCGGCGCGGTCGTTCGCGATGGCCACGCGGCGATGCCGCGTAAGCGGCCATCGCTCACCCAATCGATCCCACCAACCGGAGTCGCTTGTCTTCCGGTACCTCGCCATACGCGAGCACCGCAAGCTGCGGCACGCTGTGGCGAACAAGACGCGCGATCGACGTGCGGATCGTCGACGGCACGAGCAGCACGGCGGGTTCGCCTTTGCCTTCCTGACGCGTGACGCAATCGCTGAGGTTCTGATGCAGCCGTTCCGCGAGCCCGGGCTCGAGCGCCGCGCCCTGGCCGGTGACCGAATCCTGCAGCACGCGTTCGAGCTGCGGCGCGAGCGTGAACACTGGCAACTCTGCATTGAGCCCGTTGAGCTCCTGCACGATGAAGCGACCCAGTGCGGTGCGCACGACGCCGACCAGCTGCGCCGGATCCTGCGTCATAGCGCCGTGTTCGAGCAGCGCTTCGACGATCTGGCGCATCTGGCGCAGCGGCACCTTCTCCAGCAGCAGCGACTGCAGCACGCGCACGATGGTCGACAGCGGCAGCAGCTTCGGCGTCAGTTCTTCGACGAGCTTCGGCGACTGCTTGGCGACGTTCGCCAGCAGCTGCTGCACTTCGTCGTGACCCAGCAGCTCGGACGCCTTGTCGCGCACGAGGTGCGAGAGATGCGTGGCGACGACCGTCGCCGGATCGACCACCGTGTAACCAAGCGATTCGGCGTGCGCGCGCTGCGTCGGCACGATCCACACCGCGTCGAGGCCGAACGCCGGATCGCGCGTTGGAATGCCTTCGACCTGGCCGAACACGCGGCCGGGATCCAGTGCCATCTCGCGATCGGGTTGCAGCTCGCCGTTCGCGACCGGCACGCCGTGCACCATGATGCGGTAGGCGTTCGGTGCGAGTTCCAGGTTGTCGCGCACGTGCACGGCGGGAATGAGGAAGCCGAGATCCTGCGTGAGCTTGCGTCGCACCCCCTTCAACCGCGCGAGCAGTTCGCCGCCCTGCGATTTGTCCACCAGGGGAATCAGGCGATAGCCGACTTCCAGCGAAAGCGGCTCGACCGGGCGCAGTTCGTCCCACGTCAGTTCCGCGTTCGGCGACGGCGTTGGTGCGTTGCCGAGCGCGTCTTCCGTCGGCGCTGCGACCTCGGCCTGCTTCGCGTTCTTGTTCATGCGCCACGCGACGTAGCCCATGCCGGCCGCGGCGATGAGGAAGAACATCGGCATGCCCGGAACGAGGCCGACAAGACCGAGGATGGCCGCGGAAACGGTGAGCGCACGGTGGTGACCGAACACCTGCTTCTTCACCGTGTCGCCCATTTCCTGCTCGGTCGTCGCACGCGTGACGAGCATCGCCGTCGCGGTGGACACCAGCAGCGCGGGCAGCTGCGCGACGAGGCCGTCGCCGATCGCGAGCAGCGAATACGTGCTCGCCGCCTGACCGAAACCCAAGCCGTGCTGCAGCATGCCGATCAGCATGCCGCCGACGAGGTTGATGCCGAGGATGAGTAGGCCCGCGACGGCGTCGCCGCGCACGAACTTGCCGGCACCGTCCATCGAGCCGTAGAAGTCGGCTTCGTTGCGCACGTCTTCGCGACGCGCCTTCGCTTCCTCGCGCGTGAGCAGGCCGGCGTTGAGGTCGGCGTCGATCGCCATCTGCTTGCCGGGCATCGCGTCGAGGATGAACCGCGCCGACACTTCCGAGATGCGGCCCGCGCCCTTCGTCACCACCACGAAGTTGATGATGGTGAGGATCGCGAACACGACGAGGCCGACGGCGTAGCTGCCGCCGATGACGAACTGGCCGAACGATTCGATGACGTGGCCCGCGGCGGCTTCGCCTTCGTGGCCGTGCAGCAGCACCACGCGCGTCGATGCGACGTTCAGCGCGAGGCGCAGCAACGTCACCATCAGCAGCACGCTGGGGAAGATCGAGAATTCCAGCGGGCGCTTGACGTAGACCACCGCCAGCAGCACGACCAGCGACAGCGCGATGTTGATGGTGAAGAAGGCATCGAGCACCAGCGGCGACAGCGGCACCGTCACCATGGCCAGCATGCCCAGCACCACCAGCGGTGCACCTGCGCCGCCCTTCAACGCCTGCATGATTCCTGCAGCGCGACTCATGCGTTATCTCCGACCGGATCGGGCGCGCCGTCGGCGCCGACGTCGACCTGCACCAGCTGCGGCATCGGCCCGCGCGACGGGTGCCCTTTGCGCAACTGGAAGATGTAGGTGAGCACCTGCGCCACCGCGGCGTAGAGCTTCACCGGGATTTCCTCGTCGACCTTGCACTGGCGATACAGCGCACGCGCGAGCGGCGGTGCTTCGACCAGCGAGACCTTGTGCTGGCCCGCGAGTTCGCGGATGCGCAGCGCCAGTTCGTCCACGCCCTTGGCGACGACCTTCGGCGCGCGCATCGCACCGGCTTCGTACTTGAGCGCGATGGCGTAGTGCGTCGGGTTGGTGATGACGACGTCCGCCGTCGGCACCGCGTCCATCATGCGGCGGTTCGCCATCTCGCGCGCTGCATGGCGCATGCGCGCCTTCACTTCGGGATTGCCGTCGGATTCCTTCGCTTCGTCGCGGAGTTCCTGCTTCGTCATCTTCAGCCGCGCGCGCCAGGCGAAGCGCTGGTAGGGCACATCGATGGCGGCCAGTGCGGCGAGCGCGACGATCAGCGCGAGGAACACGCCGAGCACGGCGTCGACGCCGTTGCCGACCGCCATCTCGAGCGACTGCTTGGGCATGTCCATCAGGCGCGACATCGAGCCCTTGATCACCATCGCGGCGATGCCGCCGATCAGCAGAACGCGCAACAGCGAGCGCCCGAGTTCCGCGAACGATTCCTTGCCGTACATGCGGTTGAGGCCCGCCATCGGGCTCAGTCGCGTGAGGTCGGCCTTGAGCGCGCCGCCGGAGAAGCGCAGGCCGCTCATGAGCGCGGGCGCGACGAAGCAGCCGGCGAGCGCGGCGAGGATCAGCGGCGACACCTGCATCAACAGCGCGGCCGCGGTCTTGGCGGCGTAGACGGGCATGCGGCCCGGGTCGTTCAGCAGGGCGGGCTCGAACTGCAGCGCATTGCGCATCCAGTCGCGCGAGGCCGCGCCGATGTGCGGGCCGGCCACCTTCAGCGCGAGCGTCGCGCAGCCCAGCACCGCCACGTTCGCGAGTTCCTTCGAGCGCGGCACATCGCCGCGCTCGCGGGCTTCCCGCAATCGCTTTTCTGATGGGGCTTCGGTGCGGTCTTCGTTGTCGGTCTCGGACATCGCAGCAAATCAGCCGGTGAGGGCCCGGGCCGCCTCGAAGGCGTCGCCGAACAGCCGTTGCACCGGGCCCTGCAATTCCCTTGCCAGCGTCATGAGCAGCAGCAGGCCGACCAGCAGGGCGATCGGGAAACCCAGCGACATCGGGTTCAGCTGCTGCGCCGCCTTCGACAGCACGCCGATCGCCACGTTGACCGCCAGCAGCGCCATCATCACCGGCAGCGCCAGCAGCAGGCCGGTGCGCAGCGCGACGCCGAAGAACTCCGGCACCGACTGCACGAACGCGCCCCAATCCGGAATGGGCGCGCCGACCGGCATCGAGTGGTAGCTGTCGAACAGCAGCTGGACCAGCGCCAGATGGCCGTCGGTGGTGAAGAACACCAGGCCGAACGCCAGGAAGAACCACTGCGAGATCACGGGCGACGCGGTGCCGCTCAGCGGGTTCGCGAGCGTCGCGTTCGACAGGCCCATGCCCTGGCTGACCAGTTCGCCGGCGACTTCACCGGCCTCGAAGGCGATGCGAAGCATCAGCCCGATCGCGACGCCCATCGCGAATTCACGGCCGACCGCGAGGAACGTCGCCGCATTGACGCCCGCCGGCGGCGGCGCCGGCAGCATCTGCGCCAGCGCCGCGGAAATCGCGATGGCGAGCACGAGGCGCGACCGCGCCGGCATGCTGCGGCCGCCCACCATCGGCAGCACCTGGATCGCCGCGCCGATGCGCAGCGTGTACCAGAGCACGCTGGCTAGCATGCCGAAGAGGTTCAGCCCGTCGGCAGTGGTGAGGGTGACGGCATCCATCGCGGGCGGTGGATGCAAAGCGCGTTCCCGCGTGACGAAGCGGCGTCGTCGACGGCCGCTTACCGCATCGGACCGTCAGGGCTTCGTCAGCATCTCGATGACGATCGGATAGCGCGCCTGGCCGGCCTTGAGCGGCGGCGCACGCAGCGTGAGTGCGCCGAAGCGCGGCGCGAAGCAGCGGGCGAGGGGACTGGCGGGACGCATGTCGAGATTGGAGACGCGGCCCGCGGCGTCGACGTCGGCGACCAGCACGAAATCGCCGCCGCGCGCCGGATCGGTGCCCTTCGGCACGCAGGGCACCAGTGCGTGGTGCATCGCCGGGACCATCGCGGTGTCGTAGATGAAGCCGGGGCGCGTGGCGACGGCGGCTTTCGCGGCGGCCACGCGGGCGTCGAACGCCGGCGTCGCGGCAACGGCAGCGGATGCGGCGAACAGCAGGATGAGCGGGGCAGAGGACTTCATCGGCGTCATCGAATGCGATCGATGGAGCGTGCAGGGTCGCGACTGAACAGCGTCGCGACGACTCAGCCGATGAGCTGCGGGATCCGCGCGAACAGGTCCGCCGTGAACGACACCAGCCGGCCGAGCAGGAAATGGCCCATCAGCGCGATGGTCGCCGTGAGCGCGATGGCTTTGACGACGAAACCGATCGTCTGCTCGTTGATCTGCGTCGCCGCCTGCACGACGCCGACGACCACGCCGACACCGAGCACCGCGAGCAGCGGCGGTGCGCCGAGGACCAGCGCCATTTCCAGGCCGCGGGTGATTTCCGTCATTGCGACTTCGGGCGTCATGTCACGTCACCGGATTGAAGGAGCCGGCGAGCGAGCCGACCACGAGCACCCAGCCGTCGACGAGCACGAACAGCAGGATCTTGAAGGGCGCCGACACGATCATCGGCGACATCATCATCATGCCCATCGACATCAGCACACTGGCGACGACGAGGTCGATGATCACGAACGGGATGTAGATCAGGAATGCGATCTCGAACGCCGTCTTGAGTTCGCTGGTGAGGAACGACGCGGCGAGCACGCTGAAGGGCACGTCGTTCGGCGTCGCGTACGGGCCGGTGTGCGAGAGGCCCGCGAACGTCATGAGGTCGGTGTCGCGCACCTGCGCCAGCATGAAGCCGCGGAATGGTTGCGATGCGGCGGCCCACGCCGATTTGAAATCCATGTGGCCGTCGAGGTACGGCGCGATGCCGGCCGTCCACGCGTGGTCGAACGTCGGCGTCATCACCATGAAGGTGAGGAACAGCGCGAGCGCGAGCAGCACCTGGTTGCTCGGCGTCTGGCCGGTGCCGAGCGCCTGTCGCAGCAGGCCCAGCACGATGATGATGCGCGTGAATGCGGTGATGCCCATCAACGCCGCCGGCAGCAGCGTGATGCCGGTCATCAGCAGCAGCACCTGCAGCGGCATGCTCACCGGCTGGCCACCGACCTGGCCGACGTTGATCGACGGCAGCGGCTTGGACGGCGTGGCGGCCGTTGCGTTCGCAGTGGACGCAGCCGTCGTCGACTGCGTAGAAGCAGCGACGGGTGCAGCCGGCGCCGCCTGCGCATGCGCGGTGTTGCCGACCAGCGCGAAGGCGAGGCCGAAGATCAGGGCGAGTGCGCACAGCGTGCGCATCAGTCGCTCGAGCGTGATGCTCATGACTTCTTACCGAAATGCTGCGCGAGCACCTGTGCGAACACGGATGGTGCCGTCGATTCGGCGACGGGCAGCGGATGCTCCAACGTGTGCAAAGTCCGTACCCCACCCTGACCGACGCCGACCAGCAGCTGCTGGCCGTTGATGTCGAGCACGACGGCGCGTTCGCGCGGACCGAGCGCGACGCTCGCCACGACTTTCAATTGCGACGAGCCGCCGCCGGCCTTCATGCCTGGCATGCGCTTGGCCAGCCAGCCCAGGCCGAGGATCAGGCCGATGACGAGCAGCAGCGAAAACACCGCGCCGCCGATGCTGCCGGCGTCGGCCGGCGAATGCGCGGCGGGGTGCGCGACCTGCGCGGTTGTGGTGGTGCGAAGCGGGAAGGCGACCTTGTGTGCGGGATCGACGACGGGTGTGGACGGCGCGGTCGTCGTCGCAGGCGCGACGGTCGATGCGGCCGCCGGCGCGACGTCAGCGGGCGTCGCGGTGTTCACGGTCGTCGCATTTGCAGGCGCTGCGTTCGTTGACGACGGCACCGCCGGTTGCACGTTCGCAGCCGCCTGCACCGGCGCCGCCACTGCGACCAGCTCGTCCATGGCCGGACCCACGCCGCTCACTTGAGGCGCTTGATGCGCTCGGACGGGCTCACCACGTCCGTGAGGCGTACGCCGAAGCGATCGTTGACGACGACCACTTCGCCCTGCGCGATCAGCGTGCCGTTGACGTAGACGTCGAGCGGCTCGCCGGCAGCGCGTTCGAGTTCGACCACCGAACCCTGGTTAAGCTGCAGCAGGTTGCGGATCGGAATGCGCGCGCGGCCCACTTCGAGCGACAGCGTCACGTTGACGTCGAGGATGACGTCGAGATTGAGGTCGGTGCCGATACCGCCCTCGGCGGTCAGCGTGTCGAAGGCCGCAGGCGCGGCAGCGTCGGAAGGATTCATGGCGTTAACCCAGGGAATCGAGGGGAATCAGCGACCGCGGCTGGTTCACGTGGGTGATCTTGATGGCGTTCTTGCCGTTGTGCGTGCCGAATTCGCCCGCGAACAGCGAGGTACCTTCGACTTCCAGCGACAACTGCTTCGGCAGATCGATCGGAATGACGTCGCCGACTTTCAGCTGGCTCAGCGCGCGTAGCGAGATCTGCCGCTCCGCGAGGTTGCTGCTGATTTCGACGTCGGCGTCCTGCAGCTGGTTGCGCAGCGCGCGCGTCCAGTTCTCGTCCTTCTCGATGCGGTCGCTCTGCACGCCGGCGTCGAGGAGTTCGCGGATCGGCTCCAGCATCGAATAGGGCAGGGCGACATGCAGTTCGCCGCCGCCGCCTTCGAGTTCAACATGGAAGCGGCTGACGGCGATGTACTCGCGCGGCGAAATGATGTTCGCGAAGTGCGGGTTGACCTCGGAGTTCACGTACTCGAACTCCACCGGCATCACCGGCGCCCACGCTTCGGTGAGGTCGGCGAAGGTCTGCTTGAGCAGCAGCTGGATCACGCGCATTTCCGTCGGCGTGAACTCGCGACCCTCGATGCGCGTGTGGTACTTGCCCAGGCCGCCGAAGAAGTTGTCGACGGTGGTGAACACCAGGCGAGGTTCGAACACGATGATGCCGGTGCCCCGCAGCGGCTTCATCTTGATGAGATTGAGGTTGTTCGGCACCTGCAGCGAATGCATGTATTCGCCGAAGCGGATCAGGTCGATGCCGCGCACCGAAAGATCCGCCGAACGACGCAGCAGGTTGAACAGGCCGATGCGCCACGTGCGCGCGAAGCGCTCGTTGATCATCTCGAGCGTCGGCAGCCGGCCGCGGACGATCTTGTCCTGGCTGGCGAAATCGTAGTTGCGCGCCTCGCCCGGTGCGGCCGGCGGCTCGACTTCGATCGCACCCGCGTCCACGCCGTGGAGGAGGGCATCGATCTCGTCTTGTGAGAGCAGGTCGGAGCTCATGCGCGGATCCCTTACTGGGTGACCAGGCTCGTGAAGATCACGGCGTCGACCTTGCCGGGCGCGCCTTCGGTCTTGAGCACGCTGCGCACTTCGGCAAGCGCCTTTTCCTGCAGGCGTTCCTTGCCGCTGCGCTGCGCGAGCTGGTCGGCGGTCTGCTGGCCGAACAGCAGCAGCAGGCGGTTGCGGATCGCGGGCGCCTGTTCCTGCAGCGCGGCCAGCGTTTCCGGGTCGCGCGTGGCGAGCTGCACGTCGGCCTGCAGGTAACGCACGGTGTCGGTGTCGGCGAGGTTGACCACGAACGACGGGTCCATCGCGAAGTACTGCGTCGGCAGCTTCTTCTCGGCTTCCTTCTTGGACGGCGCGGCGTGCGCGGTCCACCACCATGCGCCGACGCCACCGCCGCCAAGCAGCAGCGTCGCGGCGGCGATGATGACGATCAGCTTCTTCTTGCTCTTCTTGGGCGCGTCGGTCGCTTCAGGGGCGGCGGCCGGGGCTGGGGCTTTGGCGGACACGTCGGAAACTCCAGGGGTACGCCGGCGTCGTGCAAGGGGCGTGCCGGGACTGGAGAGCAGATCGACGGGGTTTTGACACGGGCCTGAACAGGGCGGCGTCGGGAGACCGGCGCGGAGCGGGTCGAGGGTCGCAAAGCGGCGCTACAAGGCCCGCTGACAACGCCGATGGGCCCCGTTCGGTTACGAACGCGTCGGCTTAATCGACCTACCTGCTGACAAAAGCCGGCAACGCGCCGGGATCAGGCGTATTCGTCGATGATCCCGCGCGCCCGCAGCGTGCGAACCGTGGTGACATGGGGCTGGGCATCGCCGCCGAGCTCCGTGCCGGCGCCGAACGCCTGCGACCCGGACGCCGCGCGGCCATCGCCGCCCTGACGGCTCCCGGATCCGACCTGCGCCTGGCCGAGCTCCATGCCCTGGCGGCCGAGCAGGTCGCGCAGGCGGTCCATGCCCGACTCGAGGGCCTGGCGGACGTCGGCGTGCGCCGCGTGGAACTGCGCGTTCACGCGATGCCCATCCATCTGCAGGCGGATATCGATCGGGCCGAGGCCTTCGGGCGTCACACGCACTTCAGCGTGATCGAGGCGCTGGTCGGCCATCCACGTGATGCGCTGGCTCATGCCGTCGTCGAAATCGGCGTCGAGCGCGAGCGGTGCGGCCGCCGGCATCGCGACGACGACGTCGCGCACCGCGGCGAGCGGCGCCTCCGCGCCTTTCGCGAGCAGCGGGTTGAACGCCGGCGCGGTGATGGGCGGGGTCGCATCCGAGCTGCTGGATGCGGCGTCGCGGTCCGTCCGGTTGCCGGCGAGGGCCGCCAGCGCGGCGAACGCGTCGGTCGCGGGCGTGGCGGTTGATTGACCATTCGATGCGGCGTCGACCGTCGGCATCGTCAACGCCTGCAGAAGCGAAGCGCCGTTGCCGGTGGCCGGTGCGAGCGTGTTCGCCGAGCTCGGCGCGGTTCCGTCGATCGGAAGTGCGTTCGAGAGAGCGCTCGCGCCGACCGCCGAGGTGACCACTGAAGTCGCCGTGCCCTGCAATGTCGACAGGCCTGCGCCTGCAGTTGCATCGCCCGTCGCAGCCGGCGGCTTCGATGCCGCCCAGTCGCCCGTCAGCAGCGCGAGCATGCGGTCGGGCAGCGAGTCGGCGGGCGCGGCGTCGGTGCTCGTGTCGGTCGGTGCAGCGGCGCTGGTCGTCGCGTCGTTCGCAGACTTCACGCTGTCCGCGATGGAGGTCTCGGATGCGTCGTCCGTGTCAGCGTGGCGCGATCCACGGCGCGCCGCCGCGTTCGGGCCTTCGTGGGCCTTCGCGCGCACGCGCGATGCATCGTCCGCGTGGGCGTCGTCGGGAGCGTGCGAACGTGCTTCGGCGCGCGCCGTCTCGCGTGCGTGCGGGCGTTCGTCGATGGAGCGGGGCGCGTTGCCGTCCGTCGAACGATCACGCATGACGTCACGACGCGCGTCGACGTCCGCCTTCGGCACGTCTCCGGTATCGAACGAGAATTCCGGAACGTCCTGCTGCGACGTCTTCGACGATGGATTCGTCGCGCCCGTGCCATTCAACGCAGCGAGCGACGCTGCGGAGCGATCGACGTTCACTTCGCATCCCCTTCGGTGCCGAGCGCGGGGACGCGACGGCGGCCGGCGAGGTCGTCGAGTTCCTTCTGCGAGCGCTTGTCCGCCACGCGCGATTCCTCGGCGCGATAGCTCGCCGCGAGCTTTTCCAGCACGTGCGTTTCACGGCTCGCGAGCATCAGCCGCGCGCGTTCGACTTCCGTCGCCTCGCGCGAGCGATCGACGATCTGCATCTGCTGCGCGACAGCCTGCTGCAGCTTCGACTGGAACGCCACGCGGTTCGCGAGCAGCGCGGGGTTGAGCATCGCGCCCTGTTCGGGCGTGGCGGAATATTCGGCGGCGTAACGCTGCAGCGCGTCCAGGCGCGCCTTCTGCTCGGCGTGCGCGGCTTCGCGCGCGGCGACCTGCTGCGCGACTTCGTCCTGCTGGCGCTGCTTGATCTGGATGATCGGATCGAGGCGTTGGGAACGCGGTGCCATGGGGGAATCCGGTTAGAGCGGAAAACCGCTGCCATCGTCGAGCAGCTGCATGAGTGCCGCCTTGCTCTGCTCGACGTTCGACGCTTCGCGGACATCCTGTCCCAGGAATTCCATGATCGACGGCCAGCGCGCGAGCGCTTCGTCCACGGTCGGATCGCTGCCGCGCTGGTAGGCGCCGATCGCGATCAGGTCGCGCTGCGTCGAATAGGCCGACATCAGGCGCTTGAGCTTGCGGATGCGATCGCGCCACGGCGCGTCGGTGATGTCCTGCATCACGCGCGACACCGAGACCTCGACGTCGATCGCGGGGTACTGGCCGGCATCGGCAATGCGGCGCGACAGCACGATGTGGCCGTCGAGGATCGCGCGCGCGGCGTCGGCGATCGGTTCCTGCTGGTCGTCGCCTTCGGTCAGCACCGTATAGAACGCGGTGATCGAACCGCGGCCGTCGGCGCCGTTGCCCGCGCGCTCGACCAGCGCCGGGAGCTTGGCGAACACGCTCGGCGGATAGCCACGCGTGGTCGGCGGCTCGCCGACCGACAGGCCGATCTCGCGTTGCGCCTGCGCGTAGCGGGTCAGGGAGTCCATCAGCAGCAGGACATGCAAGCCCTGGTCCCGGTAGTACTCGGCGATCGCGGTGGCGCGCAGGGCGCCGTGCAGGCGGGCGAGCGGCGGGCGGTCCGCCGGCGCGGCGACGACGACGGACCGGCGCAGGCCTTCCTCGCCCAGCGTGGCTTCGACGAAGTCGCGGACTTCGCGGCCTCGTTCGCCGATCAGGCCGACGACGATGACGTCCGCCGCGGTGAACTTGGTCATCATGCCGAGCAGCGTCGACTTGCCGACGCCGGAGCCGGCGAACAGGCCGACGCGCTGGCCGCGACCGATCGGCAGCAGCGCGTTGATCGCGCGCACGCCGACGTCGAGCGAATGCGTGATCGGCTCGCGCATGAGTGGATTGATCGAGCGTCCGGCCAGACCCATGTGGCTCTCGGCGCGGATCGGGCCGCGGCCGTCGAGCGGCACGCCGTCCGAATCGATGACGCGGCCGAGCAGGCCTTCGCCCACGGCGACTTCGCCTTCCTGGCGGCTCGGCACCACGCGCGCATTCGGCAACAGGCCTTCGAGGTTCGCCGTCGGCATCAGATACGTGCGGTCACCGGCGAAGCCGACGACTTCCGCGTCGACCCAGCGACCGCCCGCAACCTCCACGCGGCAACGCGAACCGAGCGGCGCGGAGCAACCGCTCGCCTCGAGCGTCAGGCCCACTGCGCGACGCAGCACGCCTTCGCGCGCAAGGCCGGCGTTCGCGACGAGCGGATCGGTGTTCGACAACCGCGCCGCAAGGCGAAGGTTGCGCGCTTCTCCCCACTGCGCGGCAGCAATGCTGGTGGTCATGCGTCGCCCTTCGGTGCGTCGAGCATGGCGTTGAGGCAGGCCTTCAGGCGCGCGTCGAGCGTGCCGTCGATGCGCATGCTTTCGCTGTGCAGTCGCAGCTCGCCGCGGGCGAGGGTGGTGTCGCCGGTGAGGCGCACGCCGTCGAGCGTCATCAGGTGCGGCATCAGCACGCCGAGGTCGTCCGGGTGCAGGCGCAGTTCGACATCGCGCGAGCTGCTGCCCACGGCGTCGAGCGCATCGCGCACGAGGTCCGCGAGCAGCGTCGGGTCGAGCCGGTACGCATGGCCGACCAGCGTGCCCGCGACGCGCGTCGCGAGATCGATCAGTGCATCGCTCACTTCGCCATCGAGGCGCGCGAGGGGACGCGTGAAGCTGTCGAGAATGCCTTCGATCTGCGCGATCTGCCGACGGATTTCCGACTGGCCGGTCGCGTAACCGTCCGCCTGGCCACGACGGAAACCGTCCTGGTAGGCGGCATCGGTGATCGCCTGCAATTCCTCGACGCTCGGCGGCTGCGGCACGTCGGCCGCGGCCACCGGTTCGAAGCCCGGTGCGATCCAGCGCAGCACCGCGGCCTCGCTCATACGAACGTCTCCGCCTTGGCGATGAGCTGGATGGTGCCGTCATCGGCCATCTTGCGGACGATGCCGAGGATTTCCTTCTGCGCGGCTTCGACATCGGCGAGACGCACGGGGCCGCGCGCTTCCATGTCGTCCTTGAGGATTTCGGCCGCGCGCTGCGACATGTTGCCGATGATCTTGTCCTTGACCTTCGTGTCCGCACCGCGCAGTGCGACCGCGAGCTTCTCGTTCGGCACTTCGCGCAGGATGCTCTGCATCGCCTTGTCGTCGATGTCGGCGAGGTTGTCGAACACGAACATGAGGTCGCGGATCTGCGTGGACAGCGTTTCGTCCATCTGGCCGATCGCGCCGAGGATCACCTCGTCCTGGCCGCTGTCCATGAAGTTGAGGATGTTCGCCGCGCACTTCACGCCGCCGAGCGCGGACGACTTGATGTTCTGGCTGCCCGCGAACTGCTTGGCCATGACATCGTTCAATTCGTTGAGTGCATGCGGCGGCACGCCGTCGAGCGTGGCGATGCGCACGAGCACGTCGCTCTTGACGCGCTCGGGGAAGCACTTGAGCACCTCGGCGCCCTGGTCGGGGTCGAGGTGCGACATCACGATCGCGATGATCTGCGGATGTTCGTTGCGTACGAGCTCGGCGATCGCACGCGGCTCCATCCACTTCAGCGTGTCGAGGCCCGACGTGTTGCGGCCCAGCAGGATGCGGTCGATGAGGCTCGACGCGCGATCCTCGCCGAGCGCCTGCACGAGCACCGCGCGCACGTATTCGTCCGCACCGGCGCCGAGGCCGGACGGCTGCTGCAGCGTGTCGACGAAATCGTCGACCACGTCGACCACCTGGTTGCGCGTGACGCCGCCGACCGACGTCATCGCGACGCCGAGCTTCTGCACTTCCTTCGCGGACATGTGCTTCAGCACTTCAGCGGCCTGCTGTTCGCCCAGCGTGAGCAGGACGATCGCGGCCTTCTGCGTGCCGGTGAGTTGCTGCTGATCAGCCATCGGACGCCACCATGTCGCGCACGACCTGGGCCACGCGCTTGGGATCGCTGGTCACCGCGGTGCGGGCCACGTTGATCTTTTCGTCGAACTGCATCGCCGCCGTCGGCAGCGCCGGATCGTGCGGACGCGACACGCGCGGGTTCTGCGCCTGCTCGAGTTCTTCGGCGACGATCGTCGCCACCGCCGACTGCTGCGGAATCACCACCTTCGGCTGCAGCATCTGGCGGAAGGCCGGGCGCAGCACGGTGAAGATCAGCACGATGACCGCGATGCCACCGAGGATCGTGCGCAGCAGGTCACGCGCATGCGGGTCCTGCCAGATCGGCGTCGAATCGCCGGTGTCGTCCCCGACGTCGCGGGCGAACGGCTGATTGACGACCGACACGCCGTCGCCGCGCGCCTGATCGAAACCGATGGCCTGCTGCACGAGCGTCTGGATGCGCTGCTGTTCGGCGGGCGTCAGCGGACGCAGCTTCTGCTTGCCGTCCTTGCCCGCGGGGCCGGCCGGCACGTTGTCGACCAGCACCGCCGCGGTGACGCGACGGATCTTGCCGGGCGCCTGGCGCGTATGCGTCAGCGTGCGGTCGACTTCGTAGTTGCGGACTTCGTTGCGCGTGCCCTGCGCGCCGGCCGGAATGTTCGGCTTGGCGGCGGTGTTCTGTGCCGTGGTCGGCGCGGTGCCGGCGGGCGTCGGCGTATTGCTGGCGCTGCCCGGCACGCCCTGCGCGGGTGCGCCGTTGCCGTTCGCCGCGGCCATCGCGCCGATGTCGCCGCTCTGCGACAGCTGTTCGCTGCGCACCTGCGCGTCGGGACCGTAGGTTTCCTTTGCTTCTTCGGTCTCGTTGAAATCCATGTCGACGCTGACCTGCGCGCTCACGCGACCCGGGCCCGTCATCGGCTCGAGCAGCTGCTCGATGCGCTGAACGTAGACGGCTTCCTGGCGGTGCTGCTGGTCGAACTGCTGCTGACCGATCGCTTCGGCCGACGTCGGATCGCGCGTGGTGAGCATGCGGCCGTACTGGTCGACCACCGTGACGCGGTTGGTCGGCAGGTCCGGAATGCTCGTGGAGACGAGATTGACGATCGCGTCGACCTGGTTCTGCTCGAGCGTGGCGCCCGTGCGCAGCTGCAGCACGACGGACGCGCTCGCGCTTTCCTTGTCACGCGTGAACGCGCTCGGCTTGGGCAGCGCGAGATGCACGCGCGCCTCGCGCACCGGGCGCAGGTTGGAGATGGTGCGGGCGAGTTCGATTTCCTGCGCGTGCTGGTAGCGCGCGTTCTCGACGAACTGGCTGGTGCCGAAGCCCTGGTCGCCTTCCATCGCCTCGAAACCCTTGTCGCCGCCTGCCGGCAGGCCGGCCGAGGCGAGTGCCATCTTCGCTTCGCCGAGCTTGTCGGTCGGCACGGCGAGCGCGCCGGTGGCGGTGTCGATCTTGTAGGGAATCTGCGCGGTGCTGAGCAGCTGCGACGCGTCCTCGGTCGACTTCGCGTCGAGGCCTGCATACACGGGCACGTAGTTCGGCTTCTGCGTCCAGAAGAACAGCCACAGGCCCGCCGCGATCGCCGCCGCGACGAGCGCGATCATGCCGACCTGGCGGATGGCCGGGATGTCCTGCAGGCGACCCAGCTTCTGCAGGTTCTCGGAGGTCTTGGGAAGCGCGATCACGGACATCGGCGGGTCTCGTTACGGTTCGATCATCGGGTCGGAAAGGGCCGTCAGATCGGCATGTTCATGACGTCCTGGTACGCCTGCACCAGACGGTTTCTAACCTCGACCGTGGCGCGGAAGGCGACCTGGGACTGCTGCATGGCGACCATCACGCGGGCGAGGTCCGCCTTGGGATCGCCCATTTCGAAGGCCTGCTGCAGCTGGCTGGCGTCGTTCTGGACCTTGCTGACGTTGTCGATGGCGTTCGACATCGCCGATTTGAAGCCGCCGCCCGATGCGCCCTCGACGCCGCCGGTGGCGCTACCGGCCGTGGGCGCGATACCGTTGCCCGAAGCAACGTCCGACATCCCGCGCATCCGCGTCTCGTGGGCGCGGATCTGGGACAGGATCGAGGAAATCGCGTCGGTCATGGCAGGCTCGTCACGGAGACTTGCCGGGCTTCAGGCAAGCGGCGTGCCACGGGGGTGACGGGAAACCGGCGGTTGGTGGCAGAAGCGGCGGCTGTGCGGGGCCATAACGCGCGGGCGACAGGTGGTCCAGCAAGGCCGGTTGTACGGATGTCGGGCGACTGATCGCGCGGGGTAGCCATAGGCGCGGCTCTTGCCGGTCATCGCGTGATGGCTCGTCGGCTGATGATCTAGCGGGTTCCGGCACTCGTGGCGACTAAGGCCGCTTAGCACCGCACCGCGTCGCCGTAAGCAGCGGTGTGGCGGGACGGGGACGGCTGGTCGGAAGTAGGCGTGGTGCGCGCGATGACTCGGAGGGGGTGGGAGCCGCCGGCTGGGCTAGGCGCTGCCGACGGCCCTGACGCACCGCTCACTCTGGTCACCAGGGGTGAACGCCGAACGTCGAATAACAAGCCGCCCGGCGGTGGACACGGACCGGTGCGCGGTAGGCGGTCGGTCGGCGCTGAGCACTGCGCCAATGGGACGGCGGTGGCCCCGGGGCAGTGGACGGTAAGTCGCCGAGAGCCACTAACCGTTAGCGGTCAGCCGTCAGCCGTCAGCCGTCAGCCGTCA
>NZ_SELT01000038.1 GCF_004361065.1 Cognatilysobacter terrigena
GCGTGACGACGTCGAGCGCGGCCAGGTTCTCGCGAAGCCGGGTTCGATCACCCCGCATACCGAGTTCGAGGCCGAGGTGTACGTGCTGAGCAAGGACGAGGGCGGCCGCCACACGCCGTTCTTCAAGGGCTACCGCCCGCAGTTCTACTTCCGCACGACGGACATCACCGGTTCGATCACGCTGCCGGACGGCGTCGAGATGGTCATGCCGGGCGACAACATCAAGATGACGGTGTCGCTGATCAACCCGGTGGCGATGGACGAAGGCCTGCGCTTCGCGATCCGCGAAGGCGGCCGCACCGTCGGCGCCGGCGTCGTGGCGAAGATCATCAAGTAAGTAACGGTTACCCGGACTCGCGTCCGGGTAACTTCCGCTGTCATCCAGTCAGTCGGCTGGATGACGCCGGGAAGCGAAAGCGGTCAAGGCCGCCTTCGCACAAGCGGGCGGGAAGGGCGGGCGGCTAAGGCCGCCGTTGCCTTTTCGGGAAACGCCCGCACAAGTCGATACGCCAGTAGCTCAATTGGCAGAGCAGCGGTCTCCAAAACCGCAGGTTGGGGGTTCGAGTCCCTCCTGGCGTGCCACCTCGACGGCCATCCGGATGCCCGTCGATCCGAAATCATCGAAGTCCGCGCAGGGATGCAGGGGCTTTCGCGAGGGACTCGCGGGACGTGAATAGCAAGGTCGTACAAAACCGAGGTGCACAGGCCGGCGGGTCCTCCGCTGGCGATGTGGCCAAGTACGTGGTCGCCCTGCTGCTGGTGGCGGCGGGCGTGTTCGCCTTCTATTGGTTCGCCGATCTCGCGACGGGCGTGCGCGCACTGATGGTCGTGGCCGGCATCGTCGCCGGCGGCGCCATCTTCGCGACGTCGGCACAGGGCGCGCGTACGCGCGAATTCCTGTCGGAGTCGCGCTTCGAGCTGCGCAAGGTGGTCTGGCCGAACCGTCAGGAAGCCATGCGCACGACGTGGGTCGTGATGCTCGCGGTGCTGATCCTTAGCCTTCTGCTCGCCGGTTTCGACGTGGTGATCCAGTGGCTCGTCAAGCTTCTGATGGGACGTTGAGATGACCGAAATCAACAAGCGCTGGTTCGTCGTGCACGCGTACTCGGGCTTCGAGAAGTCCGTGGCGCAGGCGCTGCGTGACCGCATCGCGCGCGAAGAAATGCAGGACAAGTTCGGCGACGTGCTGGTGCCGACCGAAGAAGTCGTCGAGATGCGCTCCGGCCAGAAGCGCCGTTCCGAGCGCAAGTTCTTCCCGGGCTACGTGCTCGTGCAGATCGCGGTCAACGACGAGAACGGCATTCCGCGCATCGACAGCGAGTGCTGGCACCTCATCAAGGAAACGCCGAAGGTGATGGGCTTCATCGGCGGTACCGCCGATCGCCCGCTGCCGATCTCCGACCGCGAAGCCGACCAGATCCTGCAGCGCGTGCAGGAAGGCGTCGAGAAGCCGCGTCCGAAGGTGCTGTTCGAGCCGGGCGAGATGGTCCGCGTCACCGACGGCCCGTTCAACGACTTCAACGGCGTGGTCGAAGAGATCAATTACGAGAAGAGCCGCCTGCGCGTCGCGGTGCTGATTTTCGGTCGCTCGACGCCGGTCGAACTCGAGTTCGGTCAGGTCGAGAAGGCCAAGTAAGCGTTACCCGAACGTTCCGTTCGGATAACTCTCGCGTCCACCCGGCCTTGCGGCCGGGAAACGCCGAGGGGACGAAACAGGCTACAGGCCTGTTCGCATTTCAACGAAAGGAGGAGTCGGCGCGAACCGCTGACGTTCGAACTCCAGGAGAAAGATCGTGGCAAAGAAGGTTGTTGGTTACATCAAGCTGCAGGTGAAGGCCGGTCAGGCCAACCCCTCGCCGCCGGTCGGTCCGGCGCTCGGCCAGCGCGGCCTCAACATCATGGAGTTCTGCAAGGCGTTCAACGCTGCGACCTCCAAGCTCGAGCCGGGTCTGCCGACCCCGGTCATCATCACGGCCTACTCGGACCGCACCTTCACCTTCGTCACCAAGTCGACCCCGGCTTCGGTGCTGCTGAAGAAGGCTGCCGGCATCCAGTCGGGCTCGAAGCGTCCGAACACCGAGAAGGTGGGCAAGGTCACCCGCGCGCAGCTCGAGGCGATCGCCAAGCAGAAGGAAGCCGACCTGACGGCGGCGGATCTCGATGCGGCAGTGAAGACCATCGCGGGCTCGGCCCGTTCGATGGGCCTCGTGGTGGAGGGCTAAGAACATGGCAATGAACAAGCGTCAGAAGGCCATCCAGGCCGCCGTCGTCCCGGGTAAGGCGTACGCCTTCGAGGACGCCATCCAGATCGTCAAGACCGCCACCAAGGCGAAGTTCGTCGAGTCCGTGGACGTCGCCGTCCGCCTCGGCGTCGACGCCAAGAAGTCCGACCAGCAGGTGCGCGGTTCGACCGTGCTGCCGGCCGGTACCGGCAAGACGGTGCGCGTCGCCGTGTTCGCGCCGGCCGGTGCGAAGGCCGACGAGGCCCTCGCCGCGGGCGCGGATGCCGTCGGCATGGACGACCTCGCCGAGCGCATGCAGGGCGGCGAGCTGAACTACGACGTCGTGATCGCGACGCCGGATGCGATGCGCGTCGTCGGTAAGCTGGGTACGGTGCTCGGCCCGCGTGGCCTGATGCCGAACCCGAAGGTCGGCACCGTGTCGCCGAACCCGGCTGAAGCGGTCAAGAACGCCAAGGGCGGTCAGGTCCGTTACCGCACCGACAAGGCGGGTATCATTCACTGCACGATCGGCAAGGCCGATTTCGACGCCGACAAGCTGAAGGACAACCTCCAGGCCCTGCTGCTCGACCTGATCAAGGCGAAGCCGGCGACCTCGAAGGGCCAGTACCTGCAGAAGATCGCGATCAGCTCGACCATGGGTCCGGGCGTGATCGTCGACCAGTCGTCGCTCGCTCTCAAGTAAGTGGTTCAAGGCCGGTGGCTCACGCCGCCGGCCGACTCTTTTGAAGGCGCTGCCGCTTCGGCGGCAGCGACCGTCAAAGACCGCAGGTGCGGTCAGCGCCGACCGGCGACGGGCAATGGATGCTCAGCACGGCAAGGGAATCGCCGTCGGTCGAAGCGGGATCGCTTAATCCACCGCCTGCGTAGATGGTGCCCTTCTGGAAATTCGTTTCTGGACGGCCACCACCGGGATGCCTCGCGTATCCCCGGTGCCATGGACAGGCGCCGCCCCGTCCCGCAGTGGCGAAAGCCGATGCGGAGTTCAATTGGAGGAGTGCAATGGCTCTCAATCTGTCCCAGAAGCAGGAAGTCGTCGCGGAGCTGGCCGAAATCGCCGGCAAGGCGCACTCCCTGGTCGCGGCCGAGTACGCGGGCACCACGGTCAGTCAGATGACCGAGATGCGCAAGAAGGCTCGCGAAACGGGTGTGTACCTCCGGGTCGTCAAGAACACGCTGGCGTCGCGTGCCGTCGAAGGCACCGATTTCGCGTGCGTCCAGGACGCCCTGGTCGGTCCGCTGCTGTATGCGTTCTCGCTCGAGGAGCCCGGCGCCGCCGGTCGCCTGATCAAGGATGCGTCCAAGGGTAACGACAAGCTCAAGGCGAAGGTCGTGTCGGTGGAAGGCAAGCTGCTGCCGGCCGCCCACGTCGACGTGCTCGCCGCGCTTCCGACTCGCGAACAGGCGCTGGCGATGCTCGCCCGCGTGCTCGCCGAGCCGGCCGCGATGTTCGCGCGCGCCGTCAAGGCCGTGGCCGATCAGCAGGGTGGCGGCGACGCCGCGCCGGCTGAGGAAGCCGCCGCCGAGACCGCCTGATCGTCGTCGACGTTCTTTCCTGAATCCGCTTTAGAAATCAATTTCCAGAGGTAATTCCAAATGTCCGTTACCAACGAGCAGATCGTCGACGCCATCGCCGCCAAGTCGCTGATGGAAGTGATGGAGCTGGTCAAGGCCATCGAAGAGAAGTTCGGCGTCTCCGCCGCCGCCCCGGTCATGGCCGCTGGCCCGGCCGCTGCCGCGGCTCCGGTCGAGGAGCAGACCGAGTTCACCGTCGTCCTGAAGACGGCCGGCGACAAGAAGGTCGAAGTGATTAAGGCGGTCCGCGCCATCACCGGCCTGGGCCTGAAGGAAGCCAAGGACCTCACCGAGGCCGGCGGCACCGTGAAGGAAGGCGTGTCGAAGGACGACGCCGCGAAGATGAAGAAGGACCTGGAAGCTGCCGGCGCGACCGTCGAGGTCAAGTAAGCAGCTTTGCGTCGCCGGATTTCCTCGGCGACCCACTGAAGGCTGGGGGCGAAAAGCCCCCGGCCTTTGGTCGTTGTAGATGGACCCGGTTTTTCGGAACGTTCCGACCGGTTCGCTGTCCAACGTCGCCCCGGGTGACGTGGCATCGAACCCTTCCGTTCCCCGGGACCAGCAGTAGAGAAACCCAACCGAGTTGGTAGTTGGAAGCAGCTTCAGAAGGCGTGCGGGTGCCGGCAATACCCGCGGCTTCCAACTGACAGTTCATTCAAATCGGGAGTCCGGGATTCGGGATTGATTGTTCGCGTAGACGACGTCCGGCCGCTTGCGGCTGTAGCGAATGACCAATCCCGAATCCCGGACTCCAGCTTCTCAGAGGCAGCCCATGACGACGTACTCGTTCACCGAGAAAAAGCGCATCCGCAAGGATTTCGGCAAGCGCCGCGCGATCCTCGAAGTGCCCTTCCTGCTCGCCATCCAGGTCGACTCGTACCGCGAGTTCCTGCAGGAACACACCGACCCCGCCAAGCGCGATGACAAGGGCCTGCACGCCGCCCTGAAGTCGGTGTTCCCGATCGTGAGCTACAGCGGCAACGCCGCGCTGGAATACGTCGGCTACAAGCTCGGCGAGCCCGCGTTCGACGAGCGCGAGTGCCGCACGCGTGGCATGAGCTACGGCGCGCCGCTCCGCGTCACCGTTCGCCTGGTGATCTACGACCGCGAGTCGTCGACCAAGGCGATCAAGTACGTGAAGGAGCAGGAGGTCTACATGGGCGAGATCCCGCTCATGACCGAGAACGGCACCTTCATCGTCAACGGCACCGAGCGCGTCATCGTCTCGCAGCTGCACCGTTCGCCGGGCGTGTTCTTCGACCACGACCGTGGCAAGACGCACAGCTCGGGCAAGCTGCTGTACAGCGCGCGAATCATTCCTTACCGCGGTTCGTGGCTGGACTTCGAGTTCGACCCGAAGGACGCGGTGTTCTGCCGTATCGACCGTCGCCGCAAGCTGCCGGTGACGATCCTGCTGCGCGCGCTCGGCTACAACAACGAAGAGATGTTGAAGTCGTTCTTCGACATCAACACGTTCCACATCCAGCCGGAAGGCGTGCAGCTCGAGCTCGGACCGGAGCGTCTGCGCGGTGAAACGCTGGACTTCGACCTGGCCGATGGCGACAAGGTCATCGTCGAGGCCGGCCGTCGCGTGACCGCGCGTCACGTGCGCCAGCTCGAGCAGGCCGGGATCTCCGCGCTTGCCGTGCCGGATACGTACATCGTCGGCCGCATCCTGTCGCACGACGTCGTCGATCCGAAGACGGGCGAGCTGCTCGCGAACGCGAACGAAGAGCTCAACGACACGCACCTCGAGGCCTTCCGCAAGGCGGGCATCGCGCAGGTCGGCACGCTGTGGGTCAACGACCTCGATCGCGGTCCGTACATCTCGAACACGCTGCGCATCGATCCGACCAAGACGCAGCTCGAAGCGCTGGTCGAGATCTACCGCATGATGCGTCCGGGCGAGCCGCCGACCAAGGACGCCGCGCAGAACCTGTTCCACAACCTGTTCTTCACCTTCGAGCGCTACGACCTCTCGGCCGTGGGTCGCATGAAGTTCAACCGTCGCCTCGGCCGCAAGGAAACCGAAGGCGCGGCGGTGCTGTACGACGCCAAGTACTTCCAGGACCGCAAGGACGAAGAGTCCGCGCGCCTGCGTGGCATCTACGCCCAGTCGTCGGACATCCTCGACGTCATCCGCGTGCTGACGGAAATCCGCAACGGTCGCGGCGTGGTCGACGACATCGACCACCTCGGCAACCGTCGCGTGCGTTCGGTCGGCGAAATGGCGGAGAACACCTTCCGCGTCGGCCTCGTGCGCGTCGAGCGTGCGGTCAAGGAGCGCCTGTCGATGGCGGAGTCCGAAGGCCTCACGCCGCAGGAACTCATCAACGCCAAGCCCGTCGCCGCTGCGATCAAGGAGTTCTTCGGCTCCTCGCAGCTGTCGCAGTTCATGGACCAGAACAACCCGCTGTCGGAAGTCACGCACAAGCGTCGCGTGTCGGCCCTCGGCCCGGGTGGTTTGACGCGTGAGCGCGCCGGCTTCGAAGTGCGCGACGTGCACCCGACGCACTACGGCCGCGTCTGCACCATCGAAACGCCGGAAGGCCCGAACATCGGCCTGATCAACTCGCTCGCCGTGTTCGCGCGCACGAACCGTTATGGCGTCCTCGAGACGCCGTACCGCCGTGTCGTCGACGGCAAGGTCACCGAAGAGATCGAGTTCCTCTCGGCGATCGAAGAGAACGAGTACGTCATCGCCCAGGCCAACGCGCCGCAGGACGAGAAGGGCACGATGACGGCGCAGTTCGTCGCCTGCCGTTACCAGGGCGAATCGCTGCTCAAGCCGCCGAGCGAAGTCCACTTCATGGACGTCTCGCCGATGCAGACCGTGTCGGTCGCGGCCGCGCTCGTTCCGTTCCTCGAGCACGACGACGCGAACCGCGCACTCATGGGCGCGAACATGCAGCGCCAGGCGGTGCCGACGCTGCGCGCGCAGAAGCCGCTCGTGGGCACGGGCATCGAGCGCGCCGTGGCGCGCGACTCGGGCGTGACCGTGAACGCGCGCCGCGGTGGCGTGATCGAAGCGATCGACGCCGCGCGCATCGTGGTCAAGGTCAACGAGGGTGAAGTCAACGAAGGCCTCGACGCCGGCGTCGACATCTACAACCTCATCAAGTACACCCGTTCGAACCAGAACACCTGCATCAACCAGCGTCCGCTGGTGAAGGTCGGTGATCGCGTCGAGCGCGGCGACGTGCTGGCCGACGGTCCGTCGACGGACATCGGCGAGCTCGCGCTGGGCCAGAACATGCTGGTCGCGTTCATGCCGTGGAACGGCTACAACTTCGAAGACTCGATCCTGCTCAGCGAGCGCGTGGTCGAGGAGGATCGCTATACGACGATCCACATCGAGGAACTGACCGTCCAGGCGCGCGACACCAAGCTCGGGCCGGAGGAAATCACCGCCGATATCCCGAACGTCTCCGAGCAGGCGCTGTCGCGTCTCGACGAGTCGGGCGTGGTCTACATCGGTGCGGAAGTGCGCGCGGGCGACATCCTCGTCGGCAAGGTCACGCCGAAGGGCGAGAGCCAGCTGACGCCGGAAGAGAAGCTGCTCCGCGCGATCTTCGGCGAGAAGGCGTCCGACGTTAAGGACAGCTCGCTGCGCGTGCCGCCGGGCATGGACGGCGTCGTCATCGACGTGCAGGTCTTCACCCGCGACGGCATCGAGAAGGACAAGCGCGCGCGTCAGATCGAGGAAAACGAGATCCGTCGCGTCAAGAAGGACTTCGACGATCAGTTCCGCATCCTCGAGGCGGCGATCTACGACCGCCTGCGCGGCCAGCTGCTCGGCAAGGTGGCGAACGGCGGTGGCGGCCTGAAGAAGGGCGACACGGTCACGTCGCTGGTGCTCGACAGCCTGTCCAAGAAGGACTGGTTCACGCTGCGCATGAAGGACGAGGACGCCGTCGAGGCGATCGAGCGCGCGCAGAAGCAGATCGAGGAGTACCAGAAGGAGTTCGAGCGTCGCTTCGCCGACAAGCGCGGCAAGATCACGCAGGGCGACGACCTCGCTCCGGGCGTGCTCAAGATGGTCAAGGTCTTCCTCGCCGTTAAGCGCCGCATCCAGCCGGGCGACAAGATGGCCGGCCGCCACGGCAACAAGGGTGTCGTGTCGACGATCGTTCCGGTCGAGGACATGCCCTACAACGCCAACGGCGAAACCGTCGACATCGTGCTGAACCCGCTGGGCGTTCCGTCGCGAATGAACATCGGCCAGATCCTCGAAGTCCACCTTGGTTGGGCGGCGAAGGGCCTGGGCAAGAAGATCGATCGCATGCTGCAGGCGCAGGCCGCGGTGAATGATCTGCGCAAGTTCCTCAGCGAGATCTACAACCACGACACCGCGGTGGTCGGCGAGCGCGTCGACCTGTCGCAGTTCTCCGACGAGGAGCTGATCCGCCTCGCGAAGAACCTGACCGACGGCGTGCCGATGGCGACCCCGGTGTTCGACGGTGCGGCGGAAACCGAGATCAAGCGCATGCTCGAACTCGCCGACCTGCCGACCTCGGGCCAGACGATCCTGCACGACGGTCGTACGGGCGAGGCGTTCGAGCGCCCGGTCACGATCGGCTACATGCACATGCTGAAGCTGAACCACCTGGTCGACGACAAGATGCACGCGCGTTCGACCGGTCCGTACTCGCTCGTCACCCAGCAGCCGCTGGGCGGCAAGGCGCAGTTCGGCGGTCAGCGTTTCGGCGAGATGGAAGTCTGGGCGCTGGAAGCCTACGGCGCGGCCTACACCCTGCAGGAAATGCTGACGGTGAAGTCCGACGACGTGCAGGGCCGCAACCAGATGTACAAGAACATCGTCGACGGCGACTACGAGATGGTCGCGGGCATGCCGGAGTCCTTCAACGTTCTCGTGAGGGAAATCCGCTCGCTGGCGATCAACATGGAGCTCGAAGAGCACTGAGAACCGCGCGGCCGGCGCGCACAACGCGCCGGCCAGCTGCACGGACACGTTCTCACTGCGAATCGCTCCCTAGGAGACTGAAATGAAAGACCTGCTCAATCTGTTCAACCAGCAGCGCACGACGATCGACTTCGACGCGATCAAGATCGGTCTGGCTTCGCCGGACCTGATCCGCTCCTGGTCGTACGGCGAAGTGAAGAAGCCCGAGACGATCAACTACCGCACGTTCAAGCCCGAGCGTGACGGCCTGTTCTGCTCGGCGATCTTCGGCCCGATCAAGGACTACGAGTGCCTGTGCGGCAAGTACAAGCGCATGAAGCACCGCGGCGTGGTCTGCGAGAAGTGCGGCACCGAAGTCACGCTGGCCAAGGTGCGCCGCGAGCGCATGGGCCACATCGACCTCGCGTCGCCGGTCGCGCACATCTGGTTCCTGAAGTCGCTTCCGTCGCGCATCGGCCTGATGCTCGACATGACCCTGCGTGACATCGAGCGCATCCTGTACTTCGAAGCCTTCGTGGTGACGGAGCCGGGCCTGACGCCGATGGAGCGCGGCCAGCTGCTCACCGAAGAGCAGTTCCTGCAGGCGCGCCAGGAGCACGGCGACGACTTCGAAGCTGCGATGGGCGCCGAGGCGATCTACGAGCTGCTGCGCACGATCGACCTGCAGTCGGAGATGGTCACGCTGCGCGAGGAAATCGCGTCGACGGGTTCGGAGACCAAGCTCAAGCGCCTCACCAAGCGCATCAAGCTGATCGAAGCCTTCATCGAGTCCGGCAATCGCCCGGAGTGGATGGTCATGACCGTCCTCCCGGTGCTGCCGCCGGATCTGCGTCCGCTCGTCCCGCTGGACGGTGGCCGCTTCGCGACGTCGGACCTCAACGATCTGTACCGCCGCGTCATCAACCGCAACAACCGCCTGCGTCGCCTGCTCGAACTCAATGCGCCCGACATCATCGTGCGCAACGAGAAGCGCATGCTACAGGAGTCGGTCGATGCGCTGATGGACAACGGCCGTCGTGGCCGCGCCATCACCGGCACGAACAAGCGCCCGCTCAAGTCGCTCGCCGACATGATCAAGGGCAAGCAGGGTCGCTTCCGCCAGAACCTGCTCGGCAAGCGCGTCGACTACTCCGGCCGTTCGGTCATCGTGGTCGGCCCGACGCTGCGTCTGCACGAGTGCGGCCTGCCGAAGAAGATGGCGCTCGAGCTGTTCAAGCCCTTCATCTTCTCCAAGCTGCAGCGCCGTGGCCTCGCCACGACGATCAAGGCGGCGAAGAAGCTCGTCGAGCGCGAAGAAGCGCAGGTGTGGGACATCCTCGAAGAGGTGATCCGCGAACACCCGGTCATGCTCAACCGCGCGCCGACGCTGCACCGCCTCGGCATCCAGGCGTTCGAGCCTGTCCTCATCGAAGGCAAGGCGATCCAGCTGCATCCGCTCGTGTGTACGGCGTTCAACGCCGACTTCGACGGTGACCAGATGGCCGTGCACGTGCCGCTCTCGCTGGAAGCCCAGCTAGAAGCGCGCGCGTTGATGATGTCGTCGAACAACATCCTGTCGCCGGCGAACGGCGAGCCGATCATCGTGCCGTCGCAGGACGTCGTGCTCGGCCTGTACTACATGTCGCGCGCCTTGGTGAACAAGAAGGGCGAGGGCATGGCGTTCGCGAACGTCGCCGAGGTCAAGCGCGCGTACGACAACCGCGTCGTCGAGCTGCACGCCAAGGTCAAGGTCCGCATCACCCAGACGGTGATCGCGGAGGACGGCACGCGTTCGAAGCAGACGTCGATCGTCGACACCACCGTCGGCCGCGCACTCCTGCAGGAAATCCTGCCGGAAGGCCTGCCGTTCGAACTCGCCAACACCGAGCTGACCAAGAAGAACATCTCGCGCCTGATCAACAGCTGCTACCGCCAGCTGGGCCTCAAGGACACGGTGATCTTCGCCGACCAGCTGATGTACACCGGCTTCGCGTACGCCACGCGCGCCGGCGTGTCGATCGGCATCGACGACATGACCATCCCCGACGAGAAGAAGGGCATCCTCGCCGAGGCGGAAGCCGAAGTGCTGGAGATCCAGGAGCAGTACCAGTCGGGCCTGGTCACCGCCGGCGAGCGCTACAACAAGGTCGTCGACATCTGGTCGCGCACGAACGAGCGCGTCGCGAAGGCGATGATGGACGCGATCGGCACCGAGACCGTCGAGGGTGCGGACGGCAAGCCGGTCGCGCAGAAGTCGATGAACTCGATCTACATCATGGCCGACTCGGGCGCGCGTGGTTCGCAGGCGCAGATCCGTCAGCTCGCCGGTATGCGCGGCCTGATGGCCAAGCCGGACGGCTCGATCATCGAGACGCCGATCACCGCGAACTTCCGCGAAGGCCTGAACGTTCTCCAGTACTTCATCTCGACCCACGGCGCCCGTAAGGGCCTCGCGGATACCGCGTTGAAGACGGCGAACTCGGGTTACCTCACGCGTCGTCTCGTCGACGTCGCGCAGGACGTGGTCATCACCGAAACCGACTGCGGCACGCTCGAGGGTCTGACCATGACCCCGATCGTCGAAGGCGGCGACGTGGTCGAGCCGCTGCGCGAGCGCGTGCTGGGCCGCATGGTGGTCGAGGACGTGTTCCTGCCGGGCAACGACGAGGATCCGATCGTCACCCGCAATACGCTGCTCGACGAAGCCTGGGTCGCCAAGCTCGAAGAAGCCGGCGTGCAGACGATCAAGGTGCGTTCGACGATCACCTGCGAAACGCCGTTCGGCGTGTGCGCGTACTGCTACGGCCGTGACCTCGGCCGCGGTCACCTCGTCAACCACGGCGAGGCGGTGGGTGTCGTCGCGGCGCAGTCGATCGGTGAGCCGGGCACGCAGCTGACGATGCGTACGTTCCACATCGGTGGTGCGGCGTCGCGTGCGGCGGCGATCGACAACATCACGGTCAAGACGACGGGTTCGATCAAGTTCAACAACCTCAAGCACGTCGAACACGCGAACGGCCATCTCGTCGCGGTGTCGCGTTCGGGCGAACTGTCGGTGCTCGACGCGCACGGTCGCGAGCGCGAGCGCTACAAGCTGCCGTACGGCGCGACGATCACGGTGCGTGACGGTGCGGAAATCAAGGCGGGCCAGCAGGTCGCCAACTGGGATCCGCATAACCACCCGATCGTGTCGGAAGTGAAGGGCTTCATGCGCTTCATCGACTTCGTGGACGGCGTCACCGTCATCCAGAAGACCGACGAGCTGACCGGCCTCGCGTCGAGCGAGATCACCGATCCGAAGCGTCGTGGTTCGCAGGCCAAGGATCTGCGTCCGCTCGTCCGCATCGTCGATGCGAACGGCAAGGACCTGCAGATCCCGGGCACCGACCTGCCGGCGCAGTACATGCTGCCGCCGCGCTCGATCGTGAACCTGCAGGACGGCGCGCCGGTGGGCGTGGGCGACGTGGTCGCGAAGATCCCGCAGGAAGCGTCGAAGACCCGCGACATCACCGGTGGTCTGCCGCGCGTCGCCGACCTGTTCGAAGCACGCAAGCCGAAGGATCCGGCGATCCTCGCCGAGCGTTCGGGCATCGTGTCGTTCGGCAAGGAAACCAAGGGCAAGCAGCGTCTGATCATCAAGGACGCGGACGGCAGCGAGCACGAGGAGCTGATCCCGAAGTACCGCCAGATCATCGTGTTCGAAGGCGAGCACGTGGAGAAGGGCGAGACGATCGTGGACGGCGAGCCCAACCCGCAGGACATCCTGCGTCTGCTCGGCGTCGAGCCGCTGGCCGTGTACCTCACCAAGGAAATCCAGGACGTCTACCGCCTGCAGGGCGTCAAGATCAACGACAAGCACATCGAGGTGATCGTTCGCCAGATGCTGCGCAAGGTCGAGATCGCCGACGCGGGTGACAGCAAGTTCCTGGCGGGTGAGCAGGTCGAGCGTCAGCGCCTGATCGAAGAGAACCAGCGCCTCGCGACGCGCAACGAGATCCTGGCGAAGTACGAGCCCGTGCTGCTCGGCATCACCAAGGCCTCGCTGGCGACCGAGTCGTTCATCTCGGCGGCGTCGTTCCAGGAGACCACGCGCGTGCTCACCGAGGCGGCCGTCCGCGGCACCCGCGACACGCTGCGCGGCCTCAAGGAGAACGTGATCGTCGGTCGCCTGATCCCGGCCGGTACGGGTCTCGCGTACCACAGCGCCCGCCGCCGCAATGCGTCCGGTCTGACCGAGCAGGAGCTCGAGCAGCTGGCCGCACCGGTGGGTGTCGAGGAAGCGCCGGCGGCGACCGAAGCGGTCGAGGGCGGCGAGGAGGAGTGATCCTCCGGGCCGGCTTGCCTACAGGCAGGCCGGCTCTGCTATACTTCGCAGGCTAAGCGTTACCGGGGTGGCCTTCCGGGCGAGCCCCCAGATCACCAAATGAGGCCACAGGACGTGCCTCGTATTGGACCCAAGGCAGGGTGGGATCTCGCGATGCGCGCGTCTTCGGGCGCCTGCGCGTCGCACAAGTCGAGCCCGCGACCGGTCGATCCGGACGCGGGCTAGGCTTTTTCGTCTTGGCTGGTCCCTCGGGGCTGGCCTTCCGTTTTCCACGGGCCTCGGCCCACACGAAGAGCTCCAGATGGCGACCATCAATCAGCTGGTGCGCAAGCCGCGCAGCCCTGAAACCTACAAGAGCACGTCTCCTGCGCTGCAGAACTGCCCGCAGCGTCGTGGCGTCTGCACCCGCGTGTACACCACGACCCCGAAGAAGCCGAACTCGGCGCTTCGCAAGGTCGCCAAGGTGCGCCTGACCAACGGTTACGAGGTCATCTCGTACATCGGCGGCGAAGGCCACAACCTGCAGGAGCACTCGGTCGTCCTGATCCGCGGTGGTCGTGTGAAGGACCTTCCGGGCGTCCGTTACCACACCGTCCGTGGCTCGCTCGACGCCGCCGGCGTCGCCAAGCGTCGCCAGGGTCGCTCCAAGTACGGCGCGAAGCGTCCGAAGTCCTGATTCCGGCGGGCGCTACCCGCGCCGTCGACTGATACGAGAGGTACACGCCAATGTCGCGTAAAGGTTCCACCCCGCAGCGCTCGGTGCTGCCCGATCCGAAGCACGGAAGCGAGACGATCGCCCGCTTCATCAACATGGTCATGCAGAGCGGCAAGAAGTCGGTCGCCGAGAAGATCGTGTACGGCGCGATGGACGTCATCGGCCAGAAGAATCCGAACGCCCTCGAGCTCGTCGAGAAGGCTCTGACCAACGTCGCTCCGGCGGTCGAGGTCAAGTCCCGCCGCGTCGGCGGCGCGACGTACCAGGTGCCGGTCGAAGTCCGCGCCTCGCGTCGCTCGGCGCTCGCGATGCGCTGGCTGATCGACTCCGCCCGCAAGCGCGGCGAGAACTCGATGCCGCGCAAGCTGGCCGCCGAGCTGCTCGACGCCAGCGAGAATCGTGGCGGCGCGATCAAGAAGCGCGAAGAGACGCACCGCATGGCCGACGCCAACAAGGCGTTCGCGCACTACCGCTGGTGATCCAGCGCTTCGAGCGCTGACGGGGCGACCTCAGGTCGCCCTTCCACCGGAGGCCGCCTTCAAGGGCGGCGTCCGGCCATTTGAGAATCCGAAAACATACGAGAGGGTCCCGTGGCTCGCACCACTCCCATCGAGCGTTACCGCAACTTCGGCATCATGGCCCACATCGATGCCGGCAAGACCACCACGTCCGAACGCATCCTGTTCTACACCGGTGTCAGCCACAAGATCGGCGAAGTGCACGAAGGTGCCGCGACGATGGACTGGATGGAGCAGGAGCAGGAGCGCGGCATCACCATTACGTCGGCCGCGACGACCGCGTTCTGGAAGGGCATGGACAAGTCCCTGCCGGAGCACCGCTTCAACATCATCGACACCCCCGGCCACGTCGACTTCACCATCGAAGTCGAGCGTTCGCTGCGCGTGCTCGACGGTGCGGTGTTCGTGCTCTGTGCCGTCGGCGGCGTGCAGCCGCAGTCGGAGACCGTGTGGCGCCAGGCCAACAAGTATTCCGTGCCGCGCATGGCGTTCGTCAACAAGATGGACCGCACCGGCGCGAACTTCGACAAGGTCGTCGAGCAGCTGAAGTCGCGTCTCGGCGCGTACGCCGTGCCGATGCAGGTGCCGGTCGGCGCTGAAGACGGCTTCGAAGGCGTCGTCGACCTGCTCAAGATGAAGGCGATCCAGTGGGACGTCGCGTCGCAGGGCACGAAGTTCGAATACAAGGACATCCCGGCCGAGCTGCAGAGCAAGGCCGAGGAAGCGCGCAGCTTCATGATCGAAGCCGCGGCCGAAGCGTCCGAAGAACTGATGGACAAGTACCTCACCGAGGGTGAGCTGTCCGAGGCCGAGATCATCCAGGGTCTGCGCGAGCGCACCCTGCGCGTCGAGATCGTGCCGGTGTTCTGTGGCTCGGCGTTTAAGAACAAGGGCGTCCAGGCGATGCTCGACGGCGTCATCAACCTGCTGCCGTCGCCAGCCGATCGTCCGCCGGTGCAGGGCATCGACGACGACGAGAAGGAAGACAGCCGCAAGGCGTCGGACACCGAGCCGTTCTCGGCGCTCGCGTTCAAGATCATGACGGACCCGTTCGTGGGTTCGCTCACGTTCTTCCGCGTGTATTCGGGCGTCCTGAATTCGGGTGACCAGGTCTACAACCCGGTCAAGTCGAAGAAGGAACGCGTCGGCCGCATCCTGCAGATGCACGCCAACAACCGCGACGAAATCAAGGAAGTCCGCGCCGGCGACATCGCCGCGGCGGTCGGTCTGAAGGACGTCACGACCGGCGACACGCTGTGCGCGCAGGACGCGATCATCACGCTCGAGCGCATGGTGGTCCCGGAGCCGGTCATCTCGATGGCCGTCGAACCGAAGACCAAGTCGGACCAGGAAAAGATGGGTATCGCCCTGGGCCGCCTGGCGCAGGAAGATCCTTCGTTCCGCGTGCGTACCGACGAAGAGTCGGGCCAGACGATCATCGCCGGCATGGGCGAGCTGCACCTCGACATCATCGTTGATCGCATGAAGCGCGAGTTCAACGTCGAAGCGAACGTCGGCAAGCCGCAGGTTGCGTACCGCGAGACGATCCGCAAGAACGTCAAGGTCGAAGGCAAGTACGCGCGCCAGACCGGTGGTAAGGGTCAGTTCGGCCACGTGTGGATCGAGCTGCAGCCGAACGAGCAGGGCAAGGGCTACGAGTTCGAGAACGCGATCGTCGGTGGTGTGATTCCGAAGGAATACATCCCGGCCGTCGACAAGGGCATCAAGGAAGCCGTCGCCAATGGCGTGCTTGCCGGTTACCCGGTCGTCGACGTCAAGATCCGCCTCGTCGACGGCTCGTACCACGAAGTCGACTCGTCGGAAATGGCGTTCAAGATCGCCGGCTCGATGGCCTTCAAGGAAGGCTTCATGAAGGCGTCGCCGGTTCTGCTCGAGCCGATGATGAAGGTCGAGATCGTGTCGCCGGAGGATTACCTCGGTGACGTGATGGGCGACGTCAGCCGTCGTCGCGGCATCCTGCAGGGTCAGGACGACAGCCCGTCGGGCAAGATCATCAACGCGATGATCCCGCTCGGTGAGATGTTCGGCTATGCGACGTCGCTGCGTTCGATGTCGCAGGGTCGTGCGACCTTCACCATGGAATTCGATCACTACGCCGAAGCGCCGACGAACATCGCCGAATCGGTGATCAAGAAGAACTGACGAAAACGAATCGCCCCGGGCGCGAGCCCGGGGCACGGATCAACTGAAGACTGAGGTATTTGCACTGGCCAAGGGTAAGTTCGAGCGCACCAAGCCCCACGTGAACGTGGGCACGATCGGTCACGTGGACCACGGCAAGACGACGCTGACGGCGGCGCTGACGAAGATCGGCGCGGAGCGTTTTGGTGGTGAGTTCAAGGGTTACGACCAGATCGACGCGGCGCCGGAAGAGAAGGCGCGCGGCATCACGATCTCGACGGCGCACGTGGAATACGAAAGCGCGAATCGTCACTACGCGCACGTCGATTGCCCGGGCCACGCCGACTACGTGAAGAACATGATCACGGGTGCGGCGCAGATGGACGGCGCGATTCTGGTGTGCTCGGCCGCGGACGGCCCGATGCCGCAGACGCGCGAGCACATCCTGCTCTCGCGCCAGGTCGGCGTGCCGTACATCGTCGTGTTCCTGAACAAGGCCGACATGGTCGACGACGCCGAGCTGCTCGAGCTGGTCGAGATGGAAGTGCGCGAGCTGCTGTCGAAGTACGACTTCCCGGGCGACGACACCCCGATCATCGCGGGC
>NZ_SELT01000039.1 GCF_004361065.1 Cognatilysobacter terrigena
TCGTCGAACGCGTGCCGGAGGACCCGCTGAGCTGCACCGTCGCGCTCGCGATCGTCAACCTCGCGCATACGCTCGAACTCGGCATCGTCGCCGAGGGTGTCGAAACGGAGGCACAGTCGCGGTTCCTCGAAGACACGCACTGCGAGGCGCAACAGGGCTTCTACTTCAGTCGACCGCTCGACCGGAACGTCATGACCCGATGGCTGCTGGGGCGCAACGACTCGGGGAATGCGAAGGCGGTGCGGGGCGGGATGCTGCGCTGAGCCGGATCGCATCGACGGCGAGCGCGGCGTCGACGCAAAACAAAAAAGCCTCCCTGCGGAGGCTTTTCGATCTGGCGGAGAGGGTGGGATTCGAACCCACGGAAGGTTTAACCCTTCGGCGGTTTTCAAGACCGCTGCCTTAAACCACTCGGCCACCTCTCCGATGTGAAACGCCGGCGCTAGGCCGGCGTTTCGACGCGCATGGCTATTGTGACATGGCCTCAGGCCGTCGCGGTTTCCCGCCCGCGCGACGCGGCCTCCTGCTCCTGCGTGCACGGCTTGCCGTGGATTTCCGAGCACTGCAGGCGCGCGGATTCCACCATCGCTGGCGCGCGGTCGGCGAGGAAGTCGATGAACACCCGCACGGCCGGCAGCATGCCGCGGCGCGACGCGAACACCGCGTGGAAGATGCCCTGCGGCAGGCGCCAGTCGGGCAGCACCACTTCCAGTTCGCCCGTACGCACCGCTTCGGCGCAGATCGTTTCCGGCAGCAGCGTGATGCCGATGCCCTGCTTCGCCAGCTGCATCAGCATCGGGAAATCGAAGCCCATGATGCGCGGCTTGAGCTCCATGCGACGCACTTCGCCATCGCGGCCATGCAGCTCCCAACGCTGGCGCGCTTCGTCCTCGCTCATCGACATGGTGACGTGGTCGGTAAGCTCGTCCGGCGACTTCGGGCGGCCCATGCGCTTGAGGTATTGCGGGCTCGCGACCAGCAGCTCCTGGATCTGGCCGAAGCTACGCATGACCAGGCTGCCGTCGTCGTCGAGCTTCGTGCGCACGCGCAGCGCGACGTCGAAACCTTCATTGATGACGTCGACGCGCCGGTTGCTGATGTGCATCTGCACGCGCACCTGCGGATACAGCGCGAGGAATTCCGGCAGAAGCTTGGGCATGTGCTGCTGCGCGATGCCGACCGGCACGCTCACGCGGATCACGCCGCGCGGCTCCGCGCTCAGGCGATCGACGACTTCGCGCGCGGCCTTTGCTTCTTCCAGCATCGACTGCGCGTGGCGATACACGCTCTGGCCGACATCGGTGACGGCGAAGCGGCGCGTCGAACGCTGCAGAAGCCGCACGCCGAGATCGGTTTCAAGCTGGCTGATGCGACGGCTCAATCGCGACTTCGGAATGCCGAGTGCGCGCTCCGCTGCGGCGAAACCGGAGTGCTCGACGACGGCCGCGAAGTAGTACAGGTCATTCAGATCGTTCATGACGACAGTTCCATGCCCGCAACGGTACGTGACATTAGACCACCTTAATTCTATCGGTGCAACAACCTACGTTCTGCCCATCGATTCGCATCACCGACAGGACGAACCCCATGAAGCTGCTCCATCTCGATTCCAGCGCCCTCGGCGCCAACTCCGTCACCCGCGAACTCACGGCTGCTGTCGTCGAGCACCAGCGCCGCCTGGATCCGACGGTCGAGGTCGTTTGCCGCGATCTGGATGCCGAGCCCCTGCCGCACCTGTCCGCCGCCACGTTCGCCAGCGCCGAAGCGGCGGCGCAGTCCGCCGCCGTGCTCGACGAATTCCTCGCGGCCGACACCGTCGTGATCGGGGCGCCGATGTACAACTTTTCGATTCCGTCGACGCTCAAGGCATGGATCGACCGGGTCAGCGTGGCCGGCAAGACGTTCCGCTACGGCGCGAATGGGCCGGAAGGCCTGGTGCACGGCAAGACGGTGATCGTGGTCGTCGCGTCCGGTGGCGCGCACGCGGGCCAGCCGACCGACTTCGTCGAGCCTTACCTGCGCCAGCTGTTCGGCTTCCTCGGGGTGCGCGACGTCCGCTTCATCCGCGCGGATGGCGTCGCGTTCTCGCCCGAGCATCGCCGCAACGCGATCGACGCCGCCGTCGCGTCGCTCGACGTCGAGCTGCCGAAGGCCGCCTGATCGCCTAAAACGAAACGGGCCTGTCGCGTGCGGCAGGCCCGTCGTCGTGCAACCCGCGATCGATCAGCGCAGGACGTCGATACCGCCCATGTAGGGACGCAGGGCGTCCGGCACGACGATGCTGCCGTCCGCCTGCTGGTAGTTCTCCATCACCGCGATCATCGCGCGGCCGACAGCGACGCCCGATCCGTTGAGCGTGTGTACCGGTTCGGGCTTGCCCGTGGCTGGATTGCGCCAGCGCGCCTGCATGCGTCGCGCCTGGAACGCATCGCAGTTCGAGCACGACGAGATCTCCCGATACGTGTTCTGCGACGGCAGCCAGACCTCGAGGTCGTAGGTCTTCGACGCCGAAAAGCCCATGTCCCCCGTGCACAGCAGCATGCGACGGTACGGCAGGCCGAGGCGCTCCAGCACCACTTCTGCCGCTCGCGTCATGCGCTCGTGCTCGACTTCGCTTTCCGCCGGACGCGCGATCGACACCAGTTCGACCTTCTCGAACTGGTGCTGGCGGATCATGCCGCGCGTGTCGCGACCGTGGCTGCCGGCTTCGGCGCGGAAGCACATCGAATGCGCCGTCATGCGCATGGGCAGCTGCGTGTCCTCGACGATCTCGTCGCGCACGATGTTCGTGAGCGGCACTTCCGACGTCGGGATCAGGTAGCGCTTCGACTCGCCGACCGCCGTCGTGAACAGGTCGTCCTCGAACTTCGGCAGCTGGCCCGTCCCGCGCATCGAATCGGCATTCACGATGACGGGGACGTTGACCTCGAGATAGCCGTGCTCGCCCGTGTGCAGGTCGAGCATGAACTGCGCGAGCGCGCGATGCAGTCGCGCCAGGCCGCCACGCAGCACGGTGAAACGCGCGCCGGACAGCTTCGCCGCGGTATCGCCGTCCAGCCAGCCGTTGCGCGCACCGAGTTCGACATGGTCGAGCACCGGGAAATCGAACGTGCGCGGCGTGCCCCAGCGGCTCTGCTCCGCGTTCGCGCTTTCATCGTCGCCGAGCGGCACGGATTCATGCGGCAGGTTCGGAATGCCCAGCGCGATCGCTTCGAGCTCTTCGCGAATGACTTCGAGGCGCGCTTCGCTCGACTTCAGCTCGTCGGCGATGCCGGCCACTTCCGCCATCAGCGGCGCGACGTCCTCGCCCTTCGCCTTGGCCTGCCCGATCGCCTTGCTGCGCGTGTTGCGCAGGTTCTGCAGCTCCTGCGTGCGCGTCTGGATCTGCTTGCGCTCGGACTCCAGCGACTCGAGCGCCGACGCATCCAACGCGAAACCGCGCGCGGCGGCGAGGCGTTCGGCGACTTCGGCGGGGCGCTGGCGCAGCAGGACCGGATCGAGCATGGGAGCGTTCGTCGAGCGTGGAAAGGCGGCATTATCACCGCAGTTTCCGCAAGATGCGCCCTTTCCCGTTACGTTAACGGCCGTGTGGCCAGCATGGCCCGATGGATACGACACGCATGGCGACTTCCCCCGCGCCGTCCGGTGAAGGCTCTGGACACCGCCCCTCCCGTTTCGACCGCCGCGTCCTGCTGTGGATCGCGCTGGCCTTCATCGTCGGACTCGTGCTGTTCGCGCTCGCGATCCGGCACGGCGACAAGAACGATTTCTACCGCGCCGGCGAAGTGCCGCCGTCGACCGCCGAGCCGACCTATGCGCCGCTGCCCGCCCCGATGGCAGGCGAAGACGGCTCGGGCATCGGCACGCTGACGCCGCCGCCTCCCGTCGCCGCATCCGAAACGCCCACGGCGCCCGTCGCCCCTGCGCCCGCACCGGTCGCGCGGCCTGCGCCGGAGCCGCGTCCGGCCGCCCTCGCGGACCGCAAGGCGCGCCCCATTCCGGGCCAGACGCCGGCGCCCGACTACCCGATGCGCGCCCTACGCGATGGCGAAACCGGCACGGTGCTCGTGCTGGTCCACATCGGACCGGACGGCGTGCCGACGTCAACCGAAATCGCGCAATCCAGCGGTTCGCGCGAACTCGATCGTGCGGCGTTGCAGGGCGTGCGCCGCTGGCGCTTCGAGCCGGCGATCGGCGACGGTCACCCGACCGTGGGTGATGTCGTGGTGCCGATCGATTTCAAGCTGTCGGACTGACGCTTTCGATCCGCAGGCCCGCGTCGCCCGCGAGTTCGATGAACCCCGGGAACGACGTCGCGACGTTCGCGACGTCCCGAATGCGCACATCGCCTGAGGCACGCTGCGCGAGAACGGCCAGGCTCATCGCGATACGGTGATCGCCGTGGCTGTCGACGTCGCCGCCGCGTGCGTTCCCGCCCTCGATCACTGCACCGTCCGGCCGCTCACCCACGGCGATGCCGAGCGTGCGCAGACCCGCGGCCATCGCGGCGATGCGGTCGGATTCCTTGACACGCAGTTCTGCCGCACCGCTCACCGTCGTTGCGCCCTCCGCACAGGCGGCGGCGGCGAACAATGCCGGGAACTCGTCGATCATGTCCGGCACGAGCGCGGCCGGCACTTCGATGCCGCGAAGTCGCGCCGCGCGCACGCGAAGGTCGGCCACGGGTTCGCCGCCCTGCTCGCGCGGCGATTCGACGGTGATGTCTGCGCCCATGAGGCGCAGTGCGTCGAGCAGACCGGTGCGTCGCGGATTCATGCCGACGGCTTCGATCAGCAGGTCGGAGCCGGGAACGATCGTCGCCGCGACGATGAAGAACGCGGCGGACGAGAAGTCCGCCGGCACGTCGACATCGGTCGCACGCAAGGTCGGCCGGCCAGTGATCACCGCCTCGCCCGGTGCAAAATCGATGTGCGCGCCGAATGCGTGAAGCATGCGTTCGGTGTAGTCGCGCGTCGGATGCGGTTCGACGACGCGCGTGCTGCCGTCCGCATACAGACCGGCGAGCAACACCGCGGACTTCACCTGCGCGCTCGCCACCGGCGATGCGTAATCGATGCCCTGCAGTGGCGCGCTGCCGTGGATGCGCAGCGGCGGCAGCCCGTCATGGGTGTCGATGCGCGCGCCCATTCGCGAGAGCGGCTCAGTGACTCGTCGCATGGGCCGCTTCGACAACGACTCGTCGCCCACCAGCACGCTGTCGAAGCGCTGACCTGCGAGAAGGCCGGCGAGCAGGCGCATGCCGGTGCCCGCGTTGCCGCAGTCCAGCGGTTCCGTCGACCCGCGCAAGCCGTCGAGGCCTACGCCGTGGACGATGCGTTCGCTCGCGGCCGGTGCGTCGATCCGCACGCCGAGCTGCGCGAAGACCCGCGCCGTCGCCCGGGTGTCTTCGCCCTCGAGGAAACCGGTGACACGGCTCGTGCCTTCGGCGATCGCCGCGAACATCACCGCACGATGCGAAATCGACTTGTCGCCCGGCACGCGGACGCGCCCGCGCAACGGGGCGCCGGCCGATGCAATCCAGTCGAGGCTCATGCGAGCACCTCGTCGAGTGCCTGCAGCAGGCGGCGGTTCTCGTCGAGCGTGCCTACGGTGATGCGGCTGTACGCCGGCAGGCCGTAGCCGCCCATCGGGCGCAGTATGACGCCGCGTTCCAGAAGTTCCGCTTCGATCGCAGGTGTCGTGTCGCCGAAGTGCGCGAGCACGAAGTTCGTCTGCGACGGAAGCACGCGGATTCCCCGCGCGGCCAACGCCGCGGTCAATGCGGTGCGCTGCTCGGCGTTTCGCTCGCGCGACCACGCAAGATGTTCGACATCACCCAGCGCTGCTTCGCAGGCCGCCAGCGCGAGCGAATTGACGTTGAAGCTCTCCCGCACGCGCTCCATGACCGCGACCAGGCCTTCGGCCGCCACCAGATAGCCGCAGCGCAGTCCCGCAAGCGCGTAGGCCTTGCTGAAGGTGCGCGTCACGACGACGTTCCCGCGCTCGCGGGCGAGCGGCAAGGCAGTCGCGTAGTCGGGCGCATCCGCCATCTCCGCGTAGGCCTCGTCGACGACAACGATCACGTCGTGCGGGACCGCGTCCACGAAGCGACGCAGCGAGGCGGGATTGATCCACGTGCCGGTCGGATTGTTCGGGTTCGCGATGTACAAAAGTTTCGTCGAGGGTGTGATCGCCGCAAGCAGCGCGTCGACGTCATGACCGAGCGGCATCGGCGCGTCATCCGGCGATGCCGGGGCGACGCGCGCATTCGCGCTCGACGCACGCGTCGCCAGCGCGAACACCGCGAAGCCATATTGCGGATAGACGACGTCGTCGCCCGGCCCGGCGAACACCTGCGCCAGCTGCATGAGCAATTCGTGCGAGCCGTTGCCGAGCAGGATGCGCGACGGCTCGACTCCGTGTTCCGCCGCGAGCGCAGCCTTCAACGCAGCGCCACGAGGATCGGGATAGCGATGCATCAGGTGCAGCGCATCGAGCACGGCCGCACGCGCTCGCGGTGACGGCCCGTACGGGTTCTCGTTCGAGCCCAGCTCGACGAGCCATTGCCTAGCGTTGCGCAAGGCGACGACGTCGTGGCCCGGGTCGTAGGCCTTGAGCGCGCGAATTCCGGAGGTTGCACGCGACGCGAACCAGTTCTCGTCGTACGTCGGCGTCATCCGATCGCCACCGGATAGGAACCCAGCACCCGTACTTCCTGTGCGAACTGCCCGAGTTCGGACAGCGCCTGCTCCATCGCTGCGTCGCCGACATGGCCGTCGATGTCGATGAAGAAGGCGTACTGCCACGGCTGCGCATGACCGGGACGCGACTCGATGCGCGTCATGCTCAGGCCGTTACGCGCGAACGGCTCGAGCACGTGGTACAGCGCACCCGGCTGGTCCTTGATGAAGACCAGGAGCGACGTGCGGTCGTTGCCCGACGGCGTGAACAGCTCGCGACCCAGCACGAGGAAGCGCGTGGTGTTGTCCGGACGATCCTCAATCGGCCCCTGCACCACCTTGAGCCCATACACCGACGCCGCGCTGATGCCGGCGATCGCCGCGGCGTCGTCCGCATTGCGCGCGCGTCGCGCCGCGTCGGCGTTGCTCGCGACGGGAATCATCTCCACGCCCGGCAGGTGCGTGCGCAGCCACGCGCGGCATTGCGCGAACGACTGCGGATGCGAGTAGACGCGCTCGATGTCTTCGATGCGCCCGGTGCGCGACAGCAGATGCTGGTGCACGCGCAGCTCGACTTCGCCGCAGATGCGCACGTCGGAAGACAGGAACATGTCGAGCGTCGACTGGATCGTGCCCTGCGTGGAGTTCTCCACCGGCACGACACCGAAGTCGGCATACCCGGCGGCGACTTCCTGGAAGACTTCCTCGATGCTCGCCAGCGGCAGTGCACGCACCGAATGACCGAAGTGCTTCAGCGCTGCTTGCTGCGAATGTGTGCCTTCCGGTCCGAGGTAGCCGACCTTCAGCGGCTCCTGCTGTGCGAGGCAGGCCGACATGATTTCGCGGAACAGGCGCACGAGAACGGCGTTGTCGAGGGGGCCTTCGTTGCGGTCGACGACCCGGCGCAGCACCTGCGATTCGCGCTCCGGTCGGTAGTAATCGACCGCACGCGCCAGCTCGCCCTTCGCGCGACCGACCTGCGCCGCGAACCGCGCGCGTTCGCTGATGAGCGACTGGATCTCGCGGTCGATCCCGTCGATGCGCTCGCGCAGCCGCGCGAGTTCCTCCGGCGATCCCGCGCTCATCCGTGTCGCCTCCGGAAGTCGTCCATGAACTCGACCAGCGCCGCCACGCCCGCTTCCGGCATCGCGTTGTAGACCGACGCACGCATGCCGCCTAGCGCGCGGTGGCCCTTGAGCCCGATCAGGCCGGCCTTCACTGACTCCGCGAGGAAGGGCTTGTCGAGCGCTTCGTCGTGCAGGAAGAACGGCACGTTCATGCGCGAACGCGCCGCCGTCGCCACTTCGTTTCGATAGAAGCCACCGGAGCCGTCGATCGCGCGATAGAGCGCTTCCGATTTGCGTGCATTGCGACGCGCGAATTCCTCGACGCCACCTTCGTTGAGCATCCACTTGAACACGAGGCCGGCGAGATACCAGTTCCACGTCGGCGGCGTATTGAGCATGGACTCGCCCTTGACGTGCGAGCGGTAGTCGAAGATGTCGGCGCGCGGCTGGCCGGCGTGTTCCAGCAGGTCGCGACGGATGATCACGACCGTGACGCCGACCGGGCCGAGGTTCTTCTGCGCGCCCGCATAGATCACGCCGAACTTCGACACATCGAGCGGCTCGGACGCGATGTTCGACGAGAAGTCGGCGACGAGCGGAACGTTGCCGACGTCGGGCACGTCACGGAACTCGACGCCGTGGATCGTCTCGTTCGCGGTGATGTGCACGTAGGCGGCGTCAGGCGACAGCTGCCATTCGCTGCGCGGCGGAATGTCGCGGAAACCGTTCGCCTCGCTGGTCGCCGCGACCTGAGCGTCGACGTACACCTTCGCCTGCTTGATCGCCGTCTTGCCCCAATGGCCGCTCACGACGTAATCGGCACGCTGGCCGGGCGTTGCGATGTTGAGCGGGATCAGCGCCTGCGCGGTGGTCGCGCCGCCGGCGAGGAAAAGGATCGCGTAGTCGTCGCTGATCGACATCAGCTTGCGCAGGTCGGCTTCTGCCTCGGCCGCCACGCCCATGAACTCCGCGCCGCGATGGCTGAGCTCGACGATGGACGCGCCGACGCCGCGCCAGTCCAGCAACTCGTCGCGCGCCTGCTCGAGGACGGCTTCCGGGAGGGTGGCGGGACCGGCACTGAAGTTGAAGACGCGCGACATCGGGGCACCTATCGACGGGGTGAAGGGCGAGTATGCCGCAGCGCAGCACGCCCGCCGGCCCCGGCGCTGCATCTTTTTCATCATGAGAGCCGTCTAATTCCTCATCGACCCCGGAGGCGCCATGTCCCTGCGCGAAGCCCTGCGGATTCCGTCCCGCGAAATCACCGACGAGACCGTCTACCGCGACCGCCGCCGCATCGTCGGCGCCCTGGCCGCCTCCGGCGCGCTCGGCCTCGCCGGCTGCGCCAAAGCCGACGCCCCGCCTCCGCCGCCCGCCTCGAAGATAGACCCGGCGCGCATGCGTGCGGGCTTCACCACCAACGAGACGCGCACGACGTACCAGGACGTCACCACCTACAACAACTTCTACGAGTTCGGCACGGGCAAGGCGGATCCGGCCAATGCCCCGCGGACATTGCGCACGTCGCCGTGGTCGGTCGCGGTGGGTGGGCAGTGCGCGAAACCGGGCCGGCTGTCGCTGGACGACCTGCTCAAGGGCCTCAAGCCCGAGGAGCGCGTCTACCGCCACCGCTGCGTCGAAGGCTGGTCGATGGTGATCCCGTGGCTCGGGGTGCCGTTGGGCGACGTGCTCAAGCGGTTCGAGCCGACGTCGAAGGCGAAGTTCGTCGCGTTCACCACGCTCGCTGACCGCAAGCAGATGCCCGGCCTCTCGTATCCGGCGCTCGATTGGCCGTATCGCGAGGGCCTGCGCATCGACGAGGCCATGCATCCGCTCGCGCTGCTCGCCACCGGCATCTACGGCAAACCGCTGCTGCAGCAGAACGGCGCGCCGCTGCGCCTCGTGCTGCCGTGGAAGTACGGGTTCAAGTCGATCAAGTCGATCGTCGCGATCACGTTCGTCGAGCACATGCCGTTTACGAGCTGGAACGACGAGGCATCGGACGAGTACGGCTTCTTCTCGAACGTCAATCCGGCCGTCGACCATCCGCGCTGGAGCCAGAAGACCGAGCGCCGCATCGCCGGTACCGGCAGCAAGCTGTTCGCCGACCGCATTCCGACGCGACTGTTCAACGGCTACGCGGAACAGGTCGGTTCGATGTACGCCGGTCTCGACCTGAGGAAATGGTTCTGAGCGCGGTTGCAGCGCGGCCCGCACGACGCCGCACCGAGCCGGGCGTCGTCGTCGCCAAGACGATCGTCCATGTGCTCGCGCTGTTGCCGGCGATCTGGCTCGCGTGGCAGATCCGCAACGAAGCGGTACTCGGCACGGGCGGCCTCGGCGCCGATCCGGTCGCGGCGATCGAGCATTTCCTCGGCCAGTGGGCGATCCGCTTCCTGATGATCACGCTCGCGGTGACGCCGCTGCGTCAGCTGACCGGCAAGGCGGTGCTGTTGCGGTTCCGTCGCATGCTCGGGTTGTACACGTTCTTCTACGCGACGCTGCACTTCGCCGCGTGGATGGTGCTCGACCTCCGCCTCGATGCGTCGCAGATCGGCGCGGCGATCGCGAAGAAGCCCTTCATCACGGTCGGATTCGCGGCGTGGTTGTTGCTGCTACCGCTCGCAGCGACATCGTTCCAGCGCGCGATGCGGGCGCTCGGTCGTCGCTGGGGACAGCTGCACCGCGCGATTTACGTGATCGCCGTGCTCGCGGTGCTGCACTTCTGGTGGCTGGTGAAGTCCGACATTCGCGAGCCGCTGCTGTACGCGGCGATCGCCGCCGTGCTGCTCGGCTGGCGCGTCTGGAAACGCCTGCGGCCTAGCCCGCCCCGTAGAGCAGCAACAGGCTGAGCGCGCCGGCGAGAAGAATCGCCGCGATGATGAGCCACGGCATGCGTCGCGCCGCGCGACGCAGTTGAGGCGGCGCGGGCGGACGACCGCTCGGCCGGCGCTCGCGCTGCGGCTCGCCGAATTCGGGCGGACGCGCGGCTTCCACGACGAAGCGATGCTGGCCCGCGATCACGAGCTGGTCGCCGGGCAGCAGCAATGCGCTCGACAGCGGGTGGCCGTTGACCCAGACCGGTGCGGCCGATGTCGCAGTCGTCGCACGCACGCCCTTCGCAGTCGCGCGCAGCGTTACTTCGCGTGCGCCGATGGCTTCGTCGTCGACCGGAATGTCGCTGTCGGGATCGCGACCCATGACGCAGTCGCGGTCGAGCGGGAAGCAGCGCCCGTGGTGGCGCCCCGCAATCGCACGCAGCACGGCACGACCTTCGCCGCGCGGCGGCGCCCCGGCCTCGACCGGTTCCGGACGTCGTCCCACGAGCACGCATTCGACGCCCGCGAGGAACACCGAATCGCCCGCACGCAGCATCGCCATGCGACGGATCGGCCGGCCGTTGACGTAGACGCCGCGCACGCCGTCGCGCACCTGCAGCCACACGCCGCGCGAGTCGACGTAGACATGCGCGACGGGCTCGCCGTCGGCGTCGTGGCGCGCGTCGAGCAGCGCGGGCGCGATCGCATGCACGCCCGGCTCGAGATCGAGCAGGTCGCGGCCGGAGTCGGTTTGGCGAAGTCGGAGGGCTGTCACGCGCCCGGAATCTAGCATGCCGACGCGGCCTTGCCGGCTCGTGCCGCACAATGTCGCACCGCTCGCACAGGAGGCCGCATGCCCACGATCGACATCCGCCATACGCACGGCCTCGACCCGGCGCAGGCGCGCCAGGCCGTGCAGCACATCGCCGACACGCTCGCGCAGCGGTTCGGCGTCCAGCAGAGCTGGCAGGGCGACTCGTTGATGTTCAAGCGCAGCGGTGTCGACGGTCGCGTGCATCTCGAACCCGGCGCCGTGCGCGTCACCGCGGAACTCGGATTCCTGCTCGGCGCGATGAAAGGCACCATCGAGGACGAGATCCGTCGCGTACTGGCTGAACGTTTCCGCTGACCGTCGCGTTCGCGCCGCGGTTATAGTCGAAGCCCCCGAACCGCAACGTCGCCCATGTCGCCAACCGTCGCCCTGATCACCGGATTCGTGCTCGCCCTCATTGCCGCGGCAGGCTGGGTCGGCTGGATCTGGAAGGTGCGACTGGCGCGCCTCTGCGCCGCGGAAGGCCTCGCGATCCTGTCGGGCATGCGCTGGCGCGAGCTGTCGAACCTGGTGACCGAAGCCCTTGCGTCGTCGGGCTTCGAGCGCGAAACCGGCGAGCAGCAGGCCGCGCGCGGCACCGCCGGCGAAGTGCACATCTATCGCGACGGGCGGCCCTGGATCCTCATCTGCCGGCAGGGCGTCTCGCACGTCGTGACGCGCGCGGCGGTCGAGGATTTCGCGCGCTCGCTGCGCAACGTCAACGCCGCGGGCGGCGTGCTGGTGACGCCGGGTCGTGTCGAGCCCGACGCGCGCACGGTCGCGCCCAACATCGAACTGCTCGACGGTGACGAGCTGTGGAAGCTCGTCGGCCCGTTGCTGCCGGGCAGCGTGCACGGCGAAGTGACCGACCGTGCGCGTGCGCGAGCGCTGCGCGCCTCGGGTGCGGCGCTGTCGATCTGCGTGGTGGCCGGCCTCGCACTGGGGTTCGCGTTGTCGCGCGTCGTCAGCAGCGACGACGACGTGCAGGCCGCACCGATTGCCGCGGCCAAGCCGTCGCGTGCTGCGGCGCATCCGGCCGCGACGACAACGGCCACGTCGGTCGCGCCGATGAGCGAGGACGAGGAACGCGAATCGATCGTGCACGAGATCAGCGTGCTGCCGGGCGTCGACAAGGCGCTGTGGTCCACGCGGTCGACGTTGCAGGTCTTCCTCAACGATCCGAACGTCGCCGACGACACCGCGCTGTGCAGCGTCATGAAGCGCTATGAGTTGCTGCGCGCCTCTCGCCTGCAGATCCAGAGCCCGGCCGGCAGCGCGCGGCCGGTGCGCTTCATGCAGTGCGCGGTCTACTGACCGCGCGTCAGCCTTCGAACGCGGCGAATACCAGGCACGCGTTCGTGCCACCGAAGCCGAAGCTGTTCGACATCACCGTACGCAGCGTCGCAGGCGTGGTCTCGCGCACGATCGGATAGCCGGCCGCGCGCTCGTCGAGGTTCGTGATGTTGTGCGACGCGGCCATGAAGCCGTCCCGCATCATCAGCAGGCAGTAGATCGCTTCGTGCACGCTGGCGGCGCCAAGCGAGTGTCCACTCAACGCCTTGGTCGACGACAGCGGCGGAACCGCGTCGCCGAACACTTCGCGGACCGCCTGCAGCTCGGTGACATCGCCGACCGGCGTCGACGTGCCGTGCGTGTTGAGGTAGTCGATCGGACGATCGAGGCCTTGCAGCGCCATGCGCATGCAGCGCACCGCGCCCTCGCCCGATGGCGCGACCATGTCCACGCCATCCGACGTCACGCCGTAGCCGACGAGTTCCGCGATCACCTTCGCACCGCGCGCCTGCGCGTGCTCGAGCGACTCGAGCACGAGCATGCCGCCACCGCCGGCGATGACGAAGCCATCGCGGTCCGCGTCGTACGGACGCGACGAGGTTTCCGGCGTGTCGTTGAACGACGTCGACAAGGCACCCATCGCATCGAACTGCGACGTCATGCCCCAGTGCAATTCTTCGCCGCCACCGACGAGCATCACGTCCTGCACGCCGTGGCGGATCATGTCGGCCGCGGCACCGATGCAGTGCGCGGAGGTCGCGCACGCGGCGGAAATCGAATAGCTCACGCCCTGGATGCCGAACGCCGTCGCCAGCGCGGCGGACACCGTCGAGCACATCGTGCGCGGCACCATGTACGGCCCGATGCGGCGCACGCCCTTGGTCTTGAGCAGCTCGCCGGTTTCGATCTGCCACTGCGCCGAGCCGCCGCCCGAACCGGCGGTCACGCCCGCACGCGGCCTGCGCAGTGCATCGGGATCGAGGCCCGCCTGTGCGATCGCATCCATCGCCGACACGTAGGCATGGCCCGCGGCGTCGCCCATGAAACGGCGGAGCTTGCGATCGATGATGGCGTCGAGGTCGATGGCTGGATCGCCCGCCACGCGACTGCGCATGCCGAGCGTTTCGTATTCGGGGATGTAGCGGATGCCGGCGCGGCCTTCGCGCAGCGACGCGGACACGGTGTCGAGTTCGCGCCCGAGGCACGACGTAAGGCCCATGCCGGTGACGACGATGCGACTGTGCATCAGAAGCCCTCCGTCGATCCGAACAGGCCGACGCGCAGATCCTTGGCGACGTAGATCTCGCGACCGTCGACGTAGGTGCGGCCGTCGGCGATCACCAGCGCGAGCTTGCCGCGCATGACGCGGCGGATGTCGATCTCGTAGGAGACGACCTTCGCGTCGGGCAGCACCTGCCCGCTGAACTTCACTTCGCCCACGCCAAGCGCACGACCACGGCCGGGTTCGCCCAGCCACGGAAGGTAGAAACCAGCGAGCTGCCACATGGCGTCGACGCCGAGGCAACCCGGCATCACCGGATCGCCGAGGAAATGGCAGCCGAAGAACCAGAGGTCCGGCGTGATGTCGAGCTCGGCGCGGATCACGCCCTTGCCGTAGCGACCGCCCTGGTCGGCGATCTCGGTGATGCGGTCGAACATGAGCATCGGCGG
>NZ_SELT01000040.1 GCF_004361065.1 Cognatilysobacter terrigena
CGCCGTCGCCGATTACACGCCGGTGTCGATCTCGCCGAACAAGCTCAAGAAGCAGCCCGGGCAGGACACGCTGACGCTGCAGCTGGTGCGAACGCGCGACATCCTCGCGGAGGTCGCGTCGCATCCCAAGCGCCCGCGCCTCGTCGTCGGGTTCGCGGCGGAAACGCACGATGTCGAGACTTACGCACGCGGCAAGCTCGTCGCCAAGAAGCTCGACCTCATCGCCGCGAACCGCGTCGGCGTGGAAGGCAGTGGCTTCGAGAGCGACGAGAACACGCTGGTGGCCTACGACGCGAACGGCGCGACCACGCTCGGCCCCGGCGCGAAATCCGACATCGCGGGCGGCCTGCTCGACCTGATCGAGGCGCGCCTCGCATGACCGAACGCACCATCGAAGTCCGCCTGCTCGACGCACGCTACGGCGATGCGTGGCCGCTGCCCGAATACGCCACCGCCGCGAGCGCGGGCGTCGACCTGCGTGCCGCGCTCGATGCACCGCTGTCGATCGCGCCGCGCGAAACGCATCTGGTGCCGACCGGGCTGTCGATCCACATCGCCGACCCGACGCTGTGCGCCGTGATCCTGCCGCGATCGGGGCTCGGGCATAAACACGGCATCGTGCTCGGCAACGGCACGGGCCTGATCGATGCGGACTACCAGGGTCCGCTGATGGTGAGCGTCTGGAACCGCGGCGAGACGGCTTTTACGATCGAGCCGGGCGACCGCATCGCCCAGCTCGTCGTGCTGCCGATCGTGCGTGCACGGTTCCAGGTGGTCGACGAATTCGAAACGAGTGCGCGCGGCGCGGGTGGCTTCGGCCACACCGGTGTGCGCTGAACCCTACGGAGTGCTTGCGATGCCCAATGCCCAGGTCGACCGTCTGAAGCCGCTGATCCCGCTCGGTGCGGGCGTCGCGCTGCTCCTTGCGGGCTGGTTCGGCTTCAACGCCTGGGCGCAGTGGCGCGACGAGGCGCGTCGCTCCGACGTGGAGGCCGCGCGCGATTCGGTCGTGCAGGCCGCGCAGTCGATGATCGGCAGCGCGCAGAAGCACTTCGCCGACCAGCTCGCCAGCCCCGGCGTGCGCGACGCGCTGCAGAACGGGCAGATGGATCGCGCGGCCGAGCAGCTCACCGCCGGCTGGAAGGGCGCGACCGGCGGCGAAGTGCGCCCGGCCTCGCTCGACGGCGCGTACGACACGCTCGGCACGCCCGGCAACAAAGGCCCGAGTTATGGGCACGTCGCCGCGCTCGAGGCCGCGATGGCCTCAGGCAAGCCGATCGCCTGGGCGATCCGCGAAGCGAATGCGTCGTACATCGGGCTCGCTGCGCCGGTCGAGGTCGCGAAGGCCCCCGGCGTCGCATTCGTGCGCCTGCCGATCGGTGCGCTCACCGATGCGGTGAACAACGCCGACATCGGCGACGACACCTACGTCGCGCTGCGCCAGGGCAACGCGACGCTGGCCGAAAAGGGCAACGCCGAACTGTCGGGCAGCGCCGAATCGATGTCGGCCAAGGTGCCGAACAGCGAACTGCGCGTCGCCGCCGCCGTGCCGGACGTTGCGGGCGGCCCGCTCGGCCTCGGTTCGACCGGCTGCGCCGTCGCCGCGCTGCTCTGCCTGCTGCTCGCGGCGCTGATCGCCTCGCTGCCGAAGCTGATCGCGCGTCGCGGCACCGCGAACGTGGCAGAGGTCGACGATTCGCCGACGCTCGCGGACGTCACCCGTCCGGTCGCCCCGCCGCCGGTGCCGGAGAAGCCCGAAGCGGTGAAGAACACGCTTGCGCTCGATCGCGGCATTTTCCGCGCGTACGACATCCGCGGCATCGTCGGCCAGAGCCTCGACGCCGGTATCGCCGAACTCATCGGCCAGGCCATCGGTACCGTGATGCAGGAGCAGGGCCTGCGCGACATCGTGGTCGGTCGCGACGGTCGACTGTCGGGTCCTGCGCTGATCGAAGGCCTGGTCACCGGCCTGCGCCGCGCAGGCCGCAACGTGCTCGACATCGGCATGGTGCCGACGCCGGTCGTCTATTTCGGCGCCTACCACCTGCGCGCCGGCTCGTGCGTATCGGTCACCGGCTCGCACAACCCGCCGGACTACAACGGTTTCAAGATCGTCGTCGGCGGCGAAACGCTGTCGGGCGACGCGATCATGGATCTGTACTCGCGCATCGCCGACGACCGCCTGCACAGCGCGCCGACGCCCGGCAACCTCGAAGAGCGCGACATTTCCGAAGACTACGTCCAGCGCATCGCCGCCGACATCCAGATCGACCGCCCGCTCAAGGTGGTGGTCGACGCGGGTAACGGCGTCGCCGGCGAGATCGGCCCGCGCGTGCTCGAAGCGATCGGTGCGGAAGTGGTGCCGCTGCATTGCGACATCGACGGCACGTTCCCGAACCACCATCCGGATCCGAGCGAGCCGCACAACCTCGTCGACCTGATCCAGATGGTCGAACGCCTCGACGCCGACCTCGGTATCGCGTTCGACGGCGACGGCGACCGCCTCGGCGTGGTCACGCGCGACGGCCAGAACATCTTCCCCGACCGCCTGCTGATGCTGTTCGCGGCGGACGTGCTCGAGCGCAATCCGGGCGCGGTGATCCTGTTCGACGTGAAGTGCACGGGCCGCCTGCCGGGCCACATCTTGCGTCACGGCGGTTCGCCGCTGATGTGGAAGACGGGCCATTCGCTGATCAAGGCGAAGATGCGCGAAACCGACGCCGAACTCGCCGGCGAGATGAGCGGCCACTTCTTCTTCAAGGAGCGCTGGTACGGCTTCGACGACGGCATCTACTCCGCCGCGCGCCTGCTCGAAATCCTCGCCGCGCAGCCGCGCACGCCGACCGAAACGCTCAATGCGCTGCCCAACGGCGTGTCGACGCCGGAGATCAAGGTCGACGCGCCGAACGGCAATCCGCATGCGTTCGTCGACCGTTTCCGCGAGGAAGCGAAGTTCGAAGGCGCGCGCCTGTCGACGATCGATGGCCTGCGTGTCGACTACGCCGATGGCTGGGGCCTCGTGCGTGCATCGAACACCACGCCCATCCTCGTGATGCGTTTCGACGCGGACAGCCACGACGCGCTCGCGCGCATCCAGAATGCGTTCCGCGAGCAGCTGCTCGCGCATCAGCCGGATCTCGTGCTGCCGTTCTGACGGATGCGCTGGCTGATCATCAAGTACGTGGTCACCGCGGCGATCGTCGTCGCGGTGTCCGAAGCGGCGAAGCGGAGCGACCGCCTCGGCGGTTTCATCGCCGCGCTGCCGATGGTGACGGTGCTCGCGCTGGTGTGGCTGCACCTCGAGCGCCAGCCGCAGGCCAGGCTCGCGAACCACGCGTACTACACGTTCTGGTACGTGCTGCCGACGCTGCCGATGTTCCTCGCGTTCCCGTGGTTGCTCGCGCGTCTCGGCTTCTGGCCGACGCTTGCGGCCAGCGCGGCGCTGACGATCGCCTGCTTCGCGCTCACCGCATGGGCCGTGCGGCCGTTCGGGGTCGAGCTGCTGCCGTAGCGGTTCTCGCCACGGTTTGAACCCGCAAAAGCAGATCGCCGCGCGACGAGGCGTCGCACGGCGATACGGTCAGGATTCGATGCAGCGCACGTCGCGCTCGACGGTGGCGCCCGTCGCAGCGCGACGGTTTCAGCCTGCTGGGGTCGGCGCCGGCGTCGCGCCCGGCTGCGGCTTGAGTTCGCGATAGCGCGCCACGGCGTCGTCGAGCTGCGACTGCAGCGTCGCGGCCTGCGACTGCAGCGACGTCAGTGCCGCCTGCTGCGCAAGCAACTGGCCGTGCTGCCCACGGATGTCGTCCGCCAGCTTCTTCGGCACCGGCTTCTTGTTGAGTTCCATTTCGCCCGCACGCCGCAGCAGCAGCACCAGGCTCTGGCGCAGGCCGTCGATGCCCATGCGCGCGGTCTTCATCGCGTCGGCATTGAGCGAGACGCGCTCGCCGAAGGCCTTGCGCAGGTCGGCCTCGGTCTGGAAGGACTCGATCATCGCCATCAGGCGACGGTGCTCGGCCTCGGCGGCGGCAGCAGCGTCCGCCTCTGCCTTGGCCTGCGCCTCAGCGGCGGCCTTTTCCTCGGGCGTCAAAGCCCGGGCGATCTGCGACGTCGCCATGCCGCTCTTGGCGTTGATCTCGGTGCGCGCCGCGTCGACGGCGGTAGACGGCAGCGCATCGCCGCAGACCTTGCGGCCGCCTTCGTTCCAGCAATACAGCTTCTTCGCGGGCGCGGATTGCGCGTGCGCGGTCGACGCAAGGCCGAGCAGGACGAGGGCGAACAGCGGGGAACGGGTCATGGCGGGCCGTCAGGCGGTCGTGTCGACCGAATTCAAAGCAACTTTCGCGCCAGCGACCGTTACTCGCAACCGTAGGCTGCGCGATATGCCAACAGCCGCTCGCGGCGGCTCGCGTCGGCATCGCCCGCGGTGAAGTCGAGCAGGTCGGCCAGACGCGCGACGGCAATCACGGGCAGGCCCTGCTCGTCTGCGACCGTTTGTGCCGCGGAGCGTCGGGACACGGTCGGGTCGACCGCCTCCTGCCGATCGAGCGCGATGACGATGCCGGCGGGCACCCCGCCCGCGGCGCGGATCTGCCCCAGCGCCTCGCGGATCGCCGTGCCGGCGGTGATCACGTCGTCGACGATCAGCACACGGCGACCGTCCAGCGGTGCCCCGATCAGCGTGCCGCCTTCGCCGTGGGCCTTGGCTTCCTTGCGGTTGAACGCGACGGGCAGGTCGCGGCCCCGCTCCGCGAATTCGCAGGCGAGGGCGGTCGCGAGCGGAATGCCCTTGTACGCCGGCCCGAATAGGACGTCGAAGCCCACGTCCGCGGCCTCGATCGCGTCCGCATAGCAGCGCGCCAGCTCCGCCAACGCGGCGCCCGAGTCGAAGCGACCGGCGTTGAAGAAGTACGGGCTCACGCGCCCGGACTTCAGGGTGAATTCGCCGAAGCGCAGCGCGTCGACGCGCAGGGCGAGTTCGAGGAAACGGGAGCGGTGGTCGGACATGGCGGCTGCGGCGTGCGACGGAGGCCGCATCGTAAAGCAGCGAGCGGCTACGCTTGGCACCGGTTCCCGGTCCGGATCACGCATGCGCGTCATCAGCTTCAACGCCAACGGCTGGCGCTCGGCCGCCAAGAAGGGCTTCATCGACTGGATGCGCGAGAAGGACGCCGACATCGTCGCCGTGCAGGAAACCAAGGCGCAGGAACACCAGCTGCGCCTGCCCGAGCTGATTCCGCCCGGTTACCACGCGAACTTCCGCGACGCGACGACGAAGAAGGGCTACAGCGGCGTCGCCATCTACAGCAAGCGCGAGCCCGACGAGGTGCGTACGGGCCTCGGCCGTCTCGATTTCGACGACGAAGGCCGCTACATCGAAGCGCGCTTCGGCGATCTGTCCGTCGTCTCGGTCTACGTACCGTCCGGCACCAGCGGCGACGAACGCCAGGGCTTCAAGGAATCGGTGATGGACTGGTTCGCGCCGATCCTGCGCGACTGGCTCACGAACGGCCGCAAGTACATCGTCTGCGGCGACTGGAACATCGTCCGGTCGCGTCGCGACATCACCAACTGGACGTCGAACCAGAAGCAGACCGGCTGCCTGCCGCACGAGCGCGCCTGGCTGAATTCGCTGATCGCCGATCAACATGGCGACGGCTCGCCCTGCGCCGGCGACCTCGGCTGGCTCGACAGCTTCCGCGTCCACAAGCCCGATGAATCCGCCGAATACACGTGGTGGAGCAACCGCGGACAGGCCCGCGCGAACAACGTAGGCTGGCGCATCGATTACCAGCTGGTCACGCCGAACCTGCGCGACGCGATCCGCCACTGCGAAACGCATCGCGAACCTCGGTTCTCCGACCACGCGCCTTACATCGTCGACTACGACTACCCGGAGTACGCCGCTTGAGCACGCCGCAGAAGACGAAGGTTTCGGTCTGGAGCGCGTTCGCGCATCCCGCCGCATGGACGATGTTCTTCTTCGGTTTCTCCTCGGGCCTGCCCTTCCTCCTCGTCGCCGGCACGCTCGCGTTCTGGCTCAAGGACAAGGGCATCGAGCTCAAGGAGATCACGATGATCGCCAGCGCCGGCCTGCTCTACACGTTCAAGTTCGTGTGGGCGCCGCTGCTCGATCACTGGAAACTGCCGGGCTTCGCGCGCCTGGGCCGACGTCGCGGCTGGCTGCTGTTCGCGCAGCTCGGCGTCACTGCCGCGCTGCTCGCGATGGCCGCGCTGACGCCCGATCGCCTGCAGGCCTTCGTCATCGCCACGGTGCTCGTCGCCTTCTTCGGCGCGACGCAGGACATCGCCGTCGACGCCTACCGCATCGAGATCGCGCCGGTGGAAGCGCAGGGCGCGCTCGTCGCGACGTATTCGCTCGGCTACCGCATCGGCCTCGTCGTCGCCGGCGCGCTCGCCGCGATCATGTCCGACCACATCGCATGGACGATCGTCTACGTCGTGATGGCGACCGCCATGCTGATTCCGATCGTCGCCAACCTGATGTCGCGCGAACCCGACGTCACGCCGGTCAAGACGCACGGCTGGGCGCATGCGATGGAGGTCGCGGTCGTCGAACCCTTCGTCGACTTCTTCCGTCGCTACGGCATCGGGCTCGCGCTGACCATCCTCGCCTTCATCCTGCTGTTCAAGGTGCCGGAGCAGGCGACGATCGGCGGGATCATGAGCCCGTTCTATCGCGACATGGGCTTCTCCAAGACCGAGATCGGGTCGATCACCAAGATCTACGGCATCTGGATCGGCATCGTCGGCGTGTTCCTCGGCGGCGCGATGGTCGCGCGGCTCGGCGCGTGGAAGTCGCTGGGCGTGATGGTGCTGGTCTGCGGCATGTGCAACCTGCTGTACCTGTTGCTGCCGGGCCACAAGGGCGACCTCGGCATGCTCACGTTCGTGATCTCGTTCGAGAACCTCACGCTCGGCATGCTCGGTCCGCCGACCGTCGCGTTCCTGTCGTCGCTCGTGAACCGCGAACACACCGCCACGCAGTACGCGTTGCTCAGCTCGCTGGTGAACCTGCCGGGCAAGATCCTCGGCTTCTTCGCCGGCGGCATCGCCGAAGCGACGGGCTACGGCATGTACTTCATCATCACCGTGCTCGCGTTGGCGCCAGCGATGCTGCTGTATGCGGTACTGACGCCGAAGTTCCGCGCGCGCGACGCGCGGGCTGCCGCGGCTCAGGCCGGGTAGACCGTTCCCAGCACGCGCGGCCCGCGTGCACCGGTCACCGCGGGCACGTTGCCCGGCAGATGCGAAAGCGTCTGTCGGGCCAGCCACGCGAACGCCATCGCCTCGACGAAGTCCGCATCGAGGCCGTGCACATCCGTCGCCTCGACCGTGCAGTTCGGAAGACGCGCTGCGATGCGCGCGATCAACGCCGGGTTGCGTACGCCGCCGCCGCAGACCAGTACGCGCCGCGTGTCCGGCTGATGCGCGAGCAGCGCGTTCGCGACGGTCGCGGCGCTGAGTTCGAGCAACGTCGCCTGCACATCCGCGGCGGACTCGCTGCCGCCCAGGCGCGCATCGACCCAGTCGAGATGGAATTGCTCACGCCCACTGCTCTTCGGCGGCGGCAGCGTGAACCACGGTTCGTCGAGCAGGCGCGCGAGCAGCGCGTCGTCGACGCGCCCGCTCGCCGCGAACGCGCCGTCGCGATCGAACGCTTCGCCACGATGGCGCAGGCACCACGCATCGAGCAGCGCGTTCGCCGGCCCTGTGTCGAAGCCGCGCACGTCGCCAACGCGCGGCAACAACGTGAAGTTGGCGATGCCACCGAGATTCAGCACGGCGCGATCTTCAATGCTCGAATGCAGCATCGCCGCATGGAATGCCGGCACCAGCGGCGCGCCCTGACCACCGGCGGCGACGTCGCGACGACGGAAGTCCGCGACCGTCGCAATGCCGCAGCGTTCCGCAATGACGTTGCCGTCGCCGATCTGCCACGTAAACGGATGCGCGCCGTCGTACGCGGCACCGGCCGGGCGGTGCCGGATCGTCTGCCCGTGCGAACCGATCGCGACGATGTCGCGTGCGTCGACGCCCGCAATCGCGAGCAGCTCCCGCACCGCACGCGCGAATGCCTCGCCGACCTGCACGTCGAGCGTGCCGATTTCGTCGAGGCCGCGCGCGTCGCCGCCCTGGCCGAGCGCGACGAGACGTGCACGCAGCGCCTCATCCCACGGCACCACGACGCCATGCTCGAGCCTGCAACCCGTATCCGAAACGCCGGCCCCAAAACGAACGAGCGCCGCGTCAATGCCGTCGGCGCTCGTTCCGGAGATGAGGCCGACGTAAAGCCCGTCGGCCGGCATCGATGTCGTCATGTCACGAACGACGGCGCGTCTTTGCGTCCGTCTTCGCCGGCGCCTTCGCGACCTGCGGCTCGTCGTCGCCCGCGTAGATGATGTTCTCGACTTCGCGGATGCGCGCGAGCGCCGTGCGGGTCTGCGCGCGGAACGCGACGAACGTCGCGCCGCTCAGCGGTTCCGGTGGCGGCATCGTGATCGACAGCGGATTGCGCTGCGCGCCATTGACCTTGAATTCGTAATGCAGGTGCGGGCCGGTCGCGAGGCCCGAGGCGCCGACGTAGCCGATCACCGTGCCCTGCGAAATGCGCTGGCCGACGCGCTCCTTGCCGAACGCCGACATGTGGCCGTACAGCGTCGAATACCCGCGGCCGTGGTCGAGCTCGACGACGCGGCCGTAGCCGCCCTTCCAGCCGACGAACGCCACGCGCGCATCGCCCGCCGCCATGATCGGCGTGCCGGTGCCCGCGGCGTAATCGACGCCCTTGTGCATGCGCATGCGGCCCAGCACCGGATGGAAACGGTTGCCGAAGCCCGAGGTCAGGCGCGCATACGGAATCGGCATGCGGATGAAGCTGCGCTTGAGCGAGCGGCCGTCGGCCGTGAAGTACTCCGGCTTGCCGTTGCGGTCGAAGCGGAACGCCGAATGCAGCGTCGGGCCAGTGGTGAACGTCGCCGCCAGCACCGGGCCGGTCGCGACGAGCTCGCCGTCGCGCCACGTCTGCTCGACGACCACGCTGAAGCGGTCGTCGGCGCCGACATCGTCATTGAAGTCGATGTCGTACTTGAACATGTCGTCGGTCAGCGTGTTGACGTGCGCGCTGGTCAGGCCGACCTTGCGCGCCGACGCGTAAAGCGACTTGCCGACCTTGCCGCTGAGCACGACGGTGCGGACTTCCGTCGGGCTCACGATGACGTTCTGCTTGACCTCGCCGTCGGCGAAGGTCAGCTCGACGCGATGCGCGTCGTCTTGGTCGAAGCGGAACGCGCGCAGTTCGCCGCCCACGGGCAGGTCGAACGCGAGCTGGGTGCCGGGCTTCATCGAACGCAGGAGCTGGTTCTTGACCGCCGACTGCGCGAGCAGCTGCTGCTGCGTCGACTGCGGAATGCCGAGGTCCTTCATGATCGACGCGAGCGTCTGCCCGCGCTTGACCTGCACCATCTGCCAGCTGTCGCCCTGGGCCTGCGCGAGGCGCAGCGGCGGCAGCGCGAGCGCCATCGAATGACGCGGCGCCGGCGCATGGCCGCGGGTCACAACCGGGCGGTCGAAGCCGGGTACGATCGCCGCCGCCAGCATCGCGGCGGTCGCGAACAGGCTGGCATGCGCCCATTGGCGACGCGACCAGCGTCCGTTGAACCCATTGCCTTCGTGCGCAGTCACCGGACGGTGCAGCGTTTCCTCACGAAGGGCATCCAGGCGCGCGCGGCGCGCCGAGGCGGTGTCTGTCATGCTGCGTGTTCCCCGTGGGCCGTGTAGACCCAGTCACGACCGTAAAATAGACACGCGAGGTCGGTGCGTCAAACCATTGATGTAAATGGTTTTTTTCGTCAAGGCCCGTTTTACGTCCACTTAACTTTTCACCCGTCCTTCACTGGACGGGAGTCGCAAGTCGCGACCCCTCGTGAGACCCGATCCATGTCGATTCAGGACGCCCTCGACCTCATCGCCCGCGGCGCGGACGAGATCCTCAAGCCCGAAGAGCTCGCCAAGCGGCTGGAAGATGGCCGCCCGCTGCGCATCAAGGCAGGTTTCGACCCAACCGCGCCGGACCTGCATCTCGGCCACACGGTCCTGCTCAACAAGATGCGGCAGTTCCAGGACCTCGGCCATCAGGTGATCTTCCTGATCGGCGACTTCACCGGAATGATCGGCGACCCGACCGGCAAGAACGTCACCCGCAAGCCGCTGACCCGCGAGGACGTCGAGGCGAACGCGAAGACCTATGCCGAGCAGGTCTTCAAGGTGCTCGACCGCGACCGCACCGAGGTGCGCTTCAACTCCGAGTGGTTCGGCGCGATGTCCGCCGCCGACATGATCAAGCTCGCCGCGCAGCACACCGTCGCGCGCATGCTCGAGCGCGACGACTTCTCCAAGCGGTTCGCCGCGCACCAGTCGATCGCCATCCACGAGTTCCTGTATCCGCTCGTGCAGGGCTACGACTCCGTCGCGCTGAAGGCCGACGTCGAGCTCGGCGGCACCGACCAGAAGTTCAACCTGCTGATGGGCCGCGGCCTGCAGGAGCACTACGGCCAGAAGCCGCAGATCGTGTTGACCATGCCGTTGCTGGAAGGCCTCGACGGCGTCAACAAGATGAGCAAGTCGCTCGGCAATTACATCGGCATCAACGAGCCGGCGATCGACATCGTCACCAAGGCGATGAAGATCGACGACACGCTCATGTGGCGCTGGATCGACCTGTTGAGCTTCGAGGTCTCGATCGCCGAAGCGCAGCGTCTGAAGGGCGATATCGATTCAGGCGCGCTCAATCCGCGCGACCTCAAAATGCGCCTCGCTCGCGAACTGGCGGC
>NZ_SELT01000041.1 GCF_004361065.1 Cognatilysobacter terrigena
TGGTCGAGGGTGTAGTCGGGGTCGACGACGGAACGCGTCAGGCCCGTGTCGGCCGAGGCGGGCGACGAAAGTTCGGCGGTGCTGGTCATGCAGGCGGCTCCGGCGCAGCCGGAAGGCCGCGGGGTGGCGTCGTGGGGAAGGGCCGGCGGAGAGGTTCGACGCGCCGGCAGCGGGCGAATTCTACCAGTGGCGCGGGTTTCACCCCGTTCGGCTGCGTACGGAGTCGGCGCGTCTGGCACCGGATTTGCTTGCCCCGGGCGCGGCCTTGCGCCGCTCCCCCGTTCGTTCCCGAAGGCCGCACCGCCCATGACCCGCACTCTTCTCGCCGCCGCGCTGCTCGCGCTGGCCGGCATTGCCTCTGCCCAAGCTCCGGGCCTGCCGCGCCAGGTCGAGTTCTATTTCGACGCCGACGCCTCGTCGCGGCGCCCCGTCCTCGAGTTGAAGGACCGCAGCCAGCCCGGCATCGACCGACTGACGCGTGCGATCGAGCGCAACGCCGAGCACACCCTCGAAGCCGCGCAGCTCGGCCACTACGCCATGCAGACCGGTCGCACCGACCTGGGTCGCAATCTCTACCGCCGCGCGCTCGGCGCGATGGACATCAACAGTGGCCTGTGGCGTCCGGTGAAGTGGAACTACGGCTGGGACCTCTATCGCGCCGGCGACGCCGAAGGCGCGCTGCAGCAGTGGTCTGAACTCGGCAATCGCGGCGTCAATTCGTCGTGGCTGCCGCAGACCCTCGCGCTCGCGCTGTGGAAGCTCGGCCGCAAGGACGACGCCATCCGCTGGTACGCCGCTGCCGTGCGCACCGAACCGACGCAGTGGTCGACGACCGCGCAGTACGCGCAGCTCCTGCCGCAGTGGAAGGACGACGAGCGCGCGACGCTTGCCGAAGTGCAGGCCGCATGGGCCGCGAATCCGCCGAAGTGGCCGTAAGCCGCATCGCGCGGTGAGTTTCCCCGTCGCCGCGGTGCAATGCCGCGGCGACAGCGGACGGGCGCGTCGACGCGCCATCCACGGTCGCGCTTGCTAGATTGCGGCTCCCACGGCCGCTGCGGGCAGCGCTTGAACCCGACACGCATCGCATCGCTGCTGATGTTCGCGAGCCTGCCCGCGTTCGCGCAGGACGCACCGCATCGCGATGCCGCGCCATTGCCGGACATCGAATTCGCCGCCGACGTGCACATGGACAGCATCAGCTTCGGCAGCGATCCGCAGGCCGGGGTGACGTTCCAGGGCGGCCCGAATCTGCAGCATCGCCACGACGTCGAACGCGACGGGCTGCCGACGCCCGTGCACGGCGGCAGCACCTATCGCAACGTCAGCGTGCGCACCACGATCAGCGCGACGCTGCTTGATCCGCTCGATGCGTCGACCAACGCGACGCCCGCTCCTTCCCCGACTCCCGAGGATCACCGATGACCCGTCCGCTTCCGCGCGCCCTCGCGTGTGTGCTGCTGCTCGCCGCCGCACCGCTCGCCCTCGCCCAGCAGTCGACGACGTCGACCTCCGGCACCACCGCCACGCCGGTGGATCGCACGGTGCCGCCGGTGAGCCGCGTCGGCACGACGACCGGCACCGCGGGTTATCGCGCATCTTCGAGCGGCGACGAGCCGGACGTGCTGCTGGACGTGCCGAACCTCTCGATCGACGAGATCAAGCTCGACGTGCAGAACCTCGAGGCGCACATCGCACTCAACGCGCAGCTCGCGAACCTGCTCAAGCTCAACGCGGGCGCCGACGTCGGCATCGAGCGCGTCAACGTGCAGATCAAGGGCGTCAAGGCGCAGGCGCTGCTGAAGGTGCGGCTCGACAACGTCGCCGCGATCATCGATCGCACGCTGACCACCATCGACCGCAACCCGCAGATCCTCACCAAACTGCTCGACTCGGTCGACAAGACGGTCGGCACCGTCGGCGGCGTCGCGAACAACGCGATCCGTCCGGGCGGCGTGGTCGATCGCACCGTCGGCACGGTCGGCAACGTTGCGAACACGGCCGTGCAGCCGGGCGGCGTCGTCGATCGCACGGTGGGCACCGTGGGCGGCGTGGCGAACAACGCCGTCGGCACCGTGGGCAATGTCGCCTCCGATGCGCTCAAGCCCGGCAGCGTGCTGTCGTCGACGGTGAACTCGCTCGGCCAGACCGTGCAGCGGGTCGTCGATGCATCCGGCAACATCGTCGAGCGCACGCTCGATGCGAGCGGCAAGGTGCTGAGCTCGCGCGTGGTCCAGCAGGCAGGCTCGCGCTGAGCGAAGGTGGCGATCGACGCCGCGCGACCACGTCGCCGGCGTCGGCCTGATCGGGCACGTTCCGGCGCGACTCGCCGATCGAAGCAGTCCCGGCGGTCTGAACCGCCGCCATCGCGTCGCGCCCCGCTGCACACCTCGTCCACGACAGCGGCCGCAGCATCGGCCGCCATGAGCGAGTCGCGACCCATCCCGGTGATCGTCAACAGCGGTGCGCGCGCCGGGCGCGACCTCGACGCCGACGCCGTGCGTCGCGCATTCGCGAAGCACGGGTTGGACGCCGACGTGCAGCGCGTCGAAGGCAGCGCCATCGATTCGACCGTCAAGCGCGCGCTCGATGCCGGCGCTTCGATCGTCGTCGCCGCAGGCGGCGACGGCACCGTCAACGCCGTCGCGACGCACCTGCTCGACCGCAAGGACGCCGTGCTCGGCGTGTTGCCCGTCGGCACGCTCAATCACTTTTCGAAAGACCTGAAGGTGCCCCCCGAACTCGAGGACGCGGTCGCGGTGATCGCCGCCGGCCACGTGCGCGAGGTGGATGTCGGCGACGTCAACGGGCGCCCCTTCCTCAATAACTCGAGCTTGGGTCTGTATGCGCGGCTGGTCGTCGAACGCGAGCGCCTGCAACAGCACCGGCATCTCGGCAAATGGCCGGCGATGTTCCGCGCGGGCTGGTCGGTACTGCGCCATCCGCGCACGTTCTCGGCGGTGCTGCATGTGGACGGCCGCGAGCTGTGCCGTCGGACGCCGTTCGTGTTCGTCGGCAACAACGACTACATCATCGAGGGCACGCGCGCCGGCGAGCGCACCACGCTCGACGACGGCGAACTCGCGGTCTACGTGCTGCGTCCGTGCGGGCCGTGGGGCCTGATCCTGCTCGCGCTGCGCGCGCTCAGCGGGCGCATCGTGCACGGGCGCGATCTCGACCGTCTTCGCGCGACCTCGTTCGTCGTCGAATCGCACCACGGGCAGGCCCGCGTCGCGCGAGATGGCGAAGTCGACGTGCTCGACGCCCCCGTGCACTACCGCGTCCGGCCGCGTGCGCTGCGCGTGCTCGCACCCCCGCCGCAGGAGGCCGGCTGATGCGTACCGTCGTCCATATCTCCGACCTGCATTTCGGTCGCGTCGAGCCGGCGCTGCTCGATCCGCTGCGTCGCGCGATCGTCGATGCGAAGCCCGACGTCGTCGTCGTGTCCGGCGATCTCACCCAACGCGCCCGCAGCGCGCAGTTCGAAGAAGCCCGCGACTTCCTCGCGACGCTGCCCGGGCCGCAGATCGTGGTGCCCGGCAACCACGACGTGCCGCTGTACGACGTCGCGCGCCGGTTCCTGTCGCCATTGACGCGCTTCCATCGCTACATCACCGACGTCGAGATGCCGGTGTACATCGACGACGAGATCGCGGTGGTCGGCGTCAACACGGCGCGGTCGCTGACGTTCAAGGGCGGGCGCATCAACGTCGACCAGGTGCGCGAGATCGAGCAGCATTTCCACGGCCTGCCCGAACACGTGACGCGCATCGTCGTGACGCACCATCCGTTCGACATCCCCGAAGGTGGCGACGAGGAGGATGTACTGGGCCGCGCGCCGATGGCGATGGCCGAATTCGCGAAAGCGGAGGTCGACGTGTTCCTGTCGGGCCACCTGCATCGCAGCAACATCGGCACGACGGCGCACCGCTACCGCATCGAAGGCTTCGCGGCGCTGGTCGTGCAGGCCGGCACCGCGACGTCGACGCGCGAACGCGACGAGGCGAACGCGTTCAACGTGCTGCGCATCGGCGCGACCGACGCGCTGCAGGTTCAGACGTGGCGATGGTCGGCAGAACGCAGCGCATTCGTACCCGAGGCCGAAACGGACTATCGCTACGTGCACGGCACGGGTTGGCAGCCGGCGACCGGCGCGGCGTTGCCCGACTGACGCATCGCGTCGTCAGGCAGAGCCGAGACGTTCCGCAGGCGCGCCTCAACCGAAGCGCGCGAACTCCACGTAGCCGTCGTCGTTCGCGACCAGCGCGCACGTTGTGCGGCCTGACCGTGCATGGAACTCATGTGCCACGCTTTCGGCGGCGCGCTCGGCCCAGGCGCGCGTGTCGATCCATTCGCGATGGCCGTCCGGGCGGCGCAGCAGCCAGCCGTCTTCGATCGGGTGGATGACGACACGTTGCATGGCGGCGACCGCTCGGAAGGAATGCCGGGCAGTCTGCGATCCGCGTCGCGGCTGCGCCGTCGGCGCATCACGGAGCGCCATGTGGGACTTTTCCGATTGATGCGGCCGGAGATGGAGGCAGCCGGGCACGCGCTGCAGGGACATGCGAGCACACCCCGCCTCTGCTGTGCACTCGGGAATCGCAGAGGGCGATGCGCCGCCACCGTTCGTATTAGATGAATCGTTTGGAAAGATTCGGCCGCGGGTGAGCGCGGTGCACCTGATTGACTGGTCCGCACTGGACTTTTCCCGGAACATCGCGCCGGCCTGCGGCTACCGCCGGGGCTCAACAGGGGGAAATCGATGAAGTTGGAAGCGAACACGGCCGCCCGGCCGTTGGCGCGCGGCGTTGCCGTGGCTCTGGGTTTGGTACTCGTCGCACCGGCATTCGCGCAGGTTGCGCCGACCCGTCTGCCCGGGCAGACCGCGCAGGACGTCGATCCCGCGCGCCGCACGCCGGCGGTGCCACCGGCGCTCATCGATCCCTCGACGCTTAGCGTCGCCGGCGCCTGCCCGTTCGCCGGCAAGGGCGAGGTGACGCTGACGCGCATCGACGTGACGGGGGCGACGCTGGTCGCGCGCGACCTCATCGACGCCGCCGTCGCCGACCTGCTCGGCCATCCCGCTGACGCCGCGGTGCTGTGCACCGCACGCGATCGTGTCGCTGCGGTGTACGCGCGGCAGGGCGAAGCGCTGGCTGCGGTCGACATTCCTGAGCAGAACATCACCGCGGGCGTGCTGACGCTGCGCGTGACCGAAGGCCGCGTGCGCAACGTCGTCGTGGAGAACGCCGAGGCGATGGGTCCGTCGGCTGCACTCGCGCGTGCCTACCTCGGCGCGATCGACAACGGTGGTGCCACGCACTGGTCGGACGTCGAACGTGCGTTCCTGCTCGCCCGCGAAATTCCAGGCACGGACATGCGCTTCGCGCTGCGCCGTACCGCCGACGGCACTGCGGACGGCCTCGAGGTCATCGCGACCGCCGCCCCACGCCGCGTCGTCGACATCGGCGTCGGCGCGCACAACCTCGGCTCCGAAGAACTCGGTCGCGAGAACGTGTCGCTTCGCGTCGACGCGAACAGCTTCACGCGCTTCGGCGACCGCACGAGCCTGGTGCTGTCGTCGAGCCTGGGCGGCGAGCAGAAGGTCGCGCAGCTGCTCGAAGAGGTGCGCATGGGCGTGTCCGGCTGGACGCTGTTCGGCGACTTCGCGTACGGGCGCTCGCGTCCGGGCGGCGGGTTGGAGTCGCTCGAACTCGAAGGCCATTCGAGCGTCGCGCGACTCGGCGCACGCTACGCAGCGGTGCGCACGCGTGCGTTGTCGGTCGACAGTGCACTTCGCATCGACGCGATCAACCAAACCAATGATCTCGGCCTGTTCCGCAGCGTCGGCCTGGGCACGATTCCGCTGTTCGACGAAAAGCTGCGGGTGCTGTCGTTCGAAACCAACGCGCGCTGGCAGCGCCCGACGTCCGGTCTCGCGGCGACGGGCACGTTCGAACTGCGCAAGGGCCTCGGCATCTGGGGTGCGAGCGAGGCGGGCGATGACCTGCTCTCGCGCGCCGAGGCGCGTCCCGACTTCGTGTCGGCGCGACTGGGCCTCGGAGCGCGCTGGTCGGCGCGTGCGGCGTCCGCGGCCAGCCCGTTCCTCGCCTTCAACAGCGCCGCGCAGTGGTCGAACGCGCCGCTGCCGGCGTACGAGGAATTCCAGGCCGGCAATTACACGATCGGCCGTGGCTTCGATCCGGGCGCGGCATCCGGCGACAGCGCCGTCGCCGGCCAGCTCGAAGCGGGCTGGGATTTCCGAGGCGGCGCGATGACCAGCAACGTCTTCGCGTTCGTCGACGTCGCGCACCTGTGGAACCGCGATGACGCCAGTTACGACGCCACGCTGCGTTCGATCGGCATCGGCGCACGCGCCTACACGCGCTTCGGCCAGCTCGCCCTGACCTGTGCCGTGCCGCAGACCGGCGCGTTCCCCGGCGACGACAAGCGCGACGCCCGCGTGCTGTTCACGTTCAACCACACCTTCTCGATCCGCTGAGGACGACGACCATGACTTCTTCGAATTCCCATCGCGGGCTCACCGTCGGCGTCCTGTTCGCGGCAATGGCGCAGGTGCTGTGGCCGATGCAGGCGGCGGCGCAGTCGACACCGCTCGGCACCATCAACAGCATCGTCGGCAACGGCGGCGGCTCGACCACGGTCACGTCAGGGCCGAGCACCGTCACGATCACGCCTGGCAATACCCGCACGCTGGTCAACTGGAACACGTTCAACGTCAGCGGCGGCCAAACCTACAACGTCGTCTTCGGCGGGCCGGGCAACCTGATCGTCAACCGCGTCGTCGGCGGAACGCCGACCACGATCAATGGCAACGTCGCGAGCTACTTCGGCACCGTGGGCGGCCCGACAGGCGGCAATGTCTGGATCCTCAATCCCAACGGCGTCGCCGTCGGCAGCACGGGCCGCTTTGACGTCGGCGGGCTGCTGCTCTCGACCATGGACCTGGCCGATGCCGACATCATGGACAACGACCTGCGCTTCAACTTCAGTGGGGTTGGGGGAACGGGCGTGTCGGTCGCCACGGGAGCGGTGCTCAACTCCACCGCAGGCGGCGCCACGCTGGTGGGCGATGCGGTCAGCGCCAGCGGCGCGTTTGCCTCCTCAACCACCAATACGCTGGTCAGCGCCCGCAACCTGACCGTCGACTTCGACGCGAGCCTGGGCGCGGTCACGACACTGACGATCAACACGGGCAGCGGGCAGGGCAACGGTGTAATCGTCGGCGCAGGCGCTGCTTTCAGCGGTACACGCAACGTGCTGATGGCCTCCGGGATGTCGAACGGTCAGGGCAACGTGCTGCTGGCCAATGCCGGCGGCGCGAACGACATCCGCTTCAATTCGGGAAGCGTCGAGCTGATCTCGCGCGATGCGAACGTCGTTGCGCAAGGCGTGTTCGCGACGCCCGGAAACCTCACGGTCGACGCATCGGCTGGCATGTTCCAGGGCAACGGTGGTCCGACGGTAGGCGGCAACTATTCGATCACCGCGCGGGATTTCAGTGGTGGGGTGTTCCAGCCCACCTTCGTCGGTGGCGGCAACAACTTCTCGATCACCGACACGCAGGGCGGTCTCGTCATCGGCAACGTCGTCGCGCCGGGCGACCTCAGCGTGACCACGACGAACGGCGACCTCATCGTCGACGGTACGTTCGGCTCGCCGGGGTCACAAAATGGAAACGTCTATCTGACGTCGTCCGGCGCCATCACGCTGAACGGCGCGGTCACCACCTCTAGCGCCCCCGGCCACAGCATCTGGCTCAACGCCGGCACGTCGATCAACCAGACCGGGAGCGCGATCACGACCGGGTCGCTGTTCGCATCGGCGACCACCGGCATCTCGCTCCAGCGTGCGGCCAACTACTGGGGCACGGCCCAGTTCACCAACACGTCCAGTGGTGATGTCAGCGCGACGGCGACCACCGCGTGGCAGCTGCTGGGCGCGACGAGCGCGGGAGGGCTGTACCTCGGCGGCACCTCGATTGGTGTCGCCGGCAACGTGCTGGCCATCGGCGATATGGCGTTCAACAGCAACGTTGTACTGAACGGCAATACGACGATGCAGTCGAACGCCGGCAGCGGTCTGCTCGGCGGCACGGTCGACGGCAACGGAGGTCCGACGAACGTGACCGTCAATGCCGCGAATGGCGCGACGTTCAGCGGCAACGTCGGCGCGACAACCGCGCTGTCGTCGCTCACGGTCAATGGCGCCGCGCAGTTCAACGGCGGCAGCGTGCGCACCACGGGTGCGATCGATCTCGACGCGGTCACGCTGGGCGCCGTCAATCCGTTCGCGTTCAATTCTACGGGCGGCTCGTTCTATGCGCTGTCGGTGAATTCGCCTACGTCGGTGCTTCAAGTCACCGCGAACGGCATCCAGATCGGCGACCTCACTGTCGGCGATTACAACGGCGGCGTCTTCCGTTCCGCCTTCCTCAACGCCGGCGCGGGTGCGATCACGCTGGGCAACGCGTACACCGGCGCGCTGCAGGCCAACGCGGGCAGTGCGTTCACCGTCACCGGTGCGCTCGACACCATTCGCCTCTCGGGCACCGTCGGCGGCGCCGCGACGCTCAGCGGCAACAACCACATCAACTCGATCGGACCGTTCTCCTCGAACGGTCTGGTGGTGCGCGATCTCAACAGCCTGACGGTCGACAACGTCGTCAATGCAGGCAGCGGGGACGTTCGCATCGAAGTGGTCGGCGACAACCTGCAGATCGACGCCGGCGGCCAGATCAGCGGACGCGATGTCGCGCTGTCGTCGAACACGTTCTTCAACCAGTCCGGCAATGACGGCGTCGTCGCGAGCGGGCACTGGGTGATCTACCAGCAGTTCGTCTCGCCGTTCGCGCTGTACGACGGTCTCGACAGCGGCCAGACCGCGCTCTGGGGCAAGACGATCACCACGGCCGCGCCGTCGTCGATCAGCGGCAACCGCTACGTGTTCGCCACGACGCCGACGCTGACGTTCACCACGACCGATACCACCAAGACCTACGGCACCGATCTCACGGGTTCCGCCGGCAGCTTCTACACGGTCACCGGCTTCCAGTCGGGCGTGGCGGGTGCGTACCTCGGCGACACCGCCGCCAGCGCGTTCACCGGCGCGCCGACGGTGACGTCCGGCGGCTTCGCGACGCGCGCGGCGGTGGCGGGCGGTCCGTACGCGATCAACATCGTCAACGGCTCGCTGGCGAGCACGAACGGCTACAACTTCGCGTTCAATGGCACGGGCAAGGTCACCGTGAACCAGAAGGCGCTGACCGGTACGCCGACCGCGACCACCAAGACCTACGACGGCACCACCAACGGCAGCGGCACGATCGCGCTCTCCGGCCTCGTCGCCGGCGACACCGTCGGTGCGACCGGTACCTTCACCTTCCTCGACAAGAACGCCGGCGTCGGCAAGACGGTGAACATCACGGGCGCGACGCTCAATGGCGTCGACGCGGGCAACTACACGCTGACGCTGCCGGCATCGACGATCGGCGACATCCTGCAGAAGGCG
>NZ_SELT01000042.1 GCF_004361065.1 Cognatilysobacter terrigena
GCCGCCGGGGATCGACGTCACGGTGTAGCTGTCGACCGGGTAGCCGCCGTCGAAATCGGGTGCGGTGAACGCGACGGTCGCCTGCGTGTTGCCTGCGGTCGCGGTGCCGATGACGGGCGCATCGGGCGCGCGCGGCGCGGCGTAGGACACCACCAGCGTATTGGTGCTGCCACTGCGCGCGGCGCCGGTCGGGCGCGTCGCACGCCAGCGACCGAGCGCACTGATCGTGCCCATCGCCATGTCCATCGACGTGGTCGTGTAGGTGAACGTGCAGTTCTTCGTCGTCAGCAGGGCGGCGGGCATGCCCGGACAGTTCAGCGCCGACATCCCGCTGGGCGCGCCGCTGGTGAACGTGAGCGAATCGATGTCGGTGTTACCCGTCGAGAGCTGCACGTTGAACGTGAGCACCTGCCCTTCGCGCGCGAATGTCGCCGGCTTGGACCCGGTGATCGTTACGGTGGTGGCGTTCTGGGCCGCCGCGGGGGCCGCGACCAGCGCGGTCAGCAGGAGCAGAGCCGCGGCCGCGAACCTGCGCATCCCCGCGCGGGCCGCAATGGACGAAAAAGACCAGGACGATCCATCGCCCACGCCGAGACGGCGCCGAGCCGTGCGCTGCTGAAACATGTGATTTCCCCTGGCAATCCGCGGCGCCGATCACCTGCCGGACGTGACAGGGAGCGCAACGAAGCTGGGTATGTAATCACATTTTCTTCACGCGCGCCGGATCGACGGCCGATGACGACCGGATCTGGCGGGCTCGGTCCGCCACGACGAGCCCGGCGCCCGCACGGCGTAGGCCCGGCCGCTCGGAGGGTCCGTCCCTCCGAGCGCGCCCCGGTCGGATCGGAACCGACGGGCATCCCGGACTCAGCCCACGCGAAACCCCATCTGCCGGTCATGCACGCGCGACAGCAGCGTGAGCGACGCGATCGCGCCGCACAGACACAGGAACATGTCCCACTGCGTATCCCAGACATCGCCCTGCGTGGCGAGGAAGGCGTCGGCGTCCGCACCGAGCGCGAGCGCGCTCCACCATTCGATGAGCTCGAAGAACGCAGAGAAGCTCAGCGCGGCGGCGATGCAGAGGTACGTCAGCCAGCCGCCCGGGCGCAGCGGAGTATTCCGCAGCAGCACCTCGCGCGCGAGCATCGCCGGGACGAAGCCCTGCACGAAGTGGCCGACGCGGTCCCACGGGTTGCGCTGCGTGTGCAGCACGTCGCGCAGCCATTCGCCCAGCGGCGCCTTCGCGTACGTGTACGCGCCGCCTTCGATCAGCACGAGCGCGTGCAGGGCGAGCAGCCAGGCGAGCAGGCGCGTCGGCGCGAGGCGGCGGTCGAGCGCGAGCCACGGCAGCGCGAGCATCACCCAGACGGTTTCCATCGCCCATGTCATGCGATCGCTGGCGACCGCGAACGACACCAGCATCGCCAGCGCGACGCCGCCCAGCAGCACCACACCTTCCCGGCGCGACGGCGTGCGCCGCAGCGGCGTTTCGACGACAGCAGCGGACATGGCGACTCCCCCGAATGGCCCCATCGCCATCCTCGCACCGTCGCGGGCATGACGTCCGGTGCATGACGCGACGTCGCCCATCGCTACACTCGACGCCTTCATCGACAGGGAGCGTGCCGTGAGCCAGTGGTTCTTCGTCCATCCGCAGACCAGCGAACGCGTCGGTCCGCTCGATCCCGACGCCGCGTTCGCCTTCGCGCGGCAGAACCCGAACCACCTGTGCTGGCGCGAAGGCCTGTCGGGCTGGCAGCCGGTGCGCGCGATGCCCGAGTTCGCCGAAGCCGTAGGCGCGCAGCCGTCGCATGTGCCGCCGCCGCCGGCGCCGGGCTTCGGTGCGCGCGGCACCGCGGACGACATCGACTACCGCATCGTCGGCAACGACATGCCGTTCGTGGAGATCGAGCTCGACCCGGGCGAAAGCGCGATCGCCGAAGCCGGCGCGCTGATGTACAAGGACGGCGTCATCCAGATGGACACGATCTTCGGTGACGGCTCCAAGGCCGGCGGGGGCGGCATCGGCGACAAGCTGTTCGCGGCCGCGCGTCGCGTGGTCACCGGCGAGAGCCTGTTCACCACGGTGTTCACGCATCAGGGCCAGGGCAAGGCGCGCGTCGCGTTCGCGGCGCCGTATCCCGGCACGGTGCTGCCGATCCGCCTCGCCGACCACGGCGGCACGCTGATCTGCCAGAAGGATTCGTTCCTGGCCGGCGCGCGCGGCGTGCGCCTCGGCATCTTCTTCCAGAAGAAGATCCTCACCGGCCTGTTCGGCGGCGAAGGCTTCGTCATGCAGAAGCTCGACGGCGACGGCTGGGTGTTCGTGCACGCTGGCGGCACGCTGGTCGAGCGGGACCTCGCGCCGGGCGAACGCATCGACGTCGACACCGGCTGCGTCATGGCCTTCCACCCGACGGTGAACATGGACATCCGCCCGGTCGGCGGCATCAAGTCGATGCTGTTCGGCGGCGAAGGCGTGGTCCTCGCGACGCTCACCGGCCCCGGCAAGGTGTGGCTGCAGTCGCTGCCGTTCTCGCGCATGGCCGGCCGCATGCTGGCTGCGGCGCCGCAGGCGGGCGGCGGTCGCGACGAGGGCTCGCTGCTGGGTGGGCTCGGCCGCATCCTCGATGGCGACAACGGGTTCTGAGGACGACATGAGCACTCCGAACCGCATGGCTCGTCGGACACACGTCGTTATCGCGCTCGCACTCCTGATGCTCGTCGGCGTCGCGGGCTATTCGATGGGGCGCGACATGGCGCTGCGCGACAACGCCCGCGCGATGTCGTCCCGTTAAGCCCCCGCTCGCCCCGCGCGGGCGATCCTTGCGGCCCGGCGCGTCGTCGATGCGTCGGGCCGCTGCTCTTTTCAACGACGAATGTCCCATGCGTGTTTTTCGCACCACCCTGCTGACCACCGCTCTGCTCGCGCTCGCCGGCTGCGGCGGCAATGACGTCAAGCCGTCGCCCGACGCCATCGCGCCGAAGGTCGTCGCGCCTGCGCCCAAACCCATCCGCATCGGCCTCGCGCTCGGCGGCGGTGCCGCGAAGGGCTTCGCGCACATCGGCGTGATCAAGATGCTTGAAGCCAACGGCATCAAGGTCGACGTGGTGAGCGGCACCAGCGCGGGCAGCGTGGTCGGCGCGCTGTACGCGAGCGGCATGGATGCGTTCGCGCTGCAGAAGCAGGCGGTCGCGCTCGACGAGGACCGCATCAAGGACGTCCGCCTGTTCTCGGGCGGCCTCGTGCAGGGACAGGCGCTGCAGGATTACGTCAACGCGTCGGTGAAGAATCGTCCGATCGAGAAGCTCGGCAAGCCGTTCGCGGCGGTGTCGACGCAACTCGAAACCGGCACGCGCACCGTGTTCACCCGCGGCAACACCGGGCAGGCCGTGCGCGCGTCGAGCAGCATTCCCGGCGTGTTCGAACCGGTGCCGATCGGCAAGGTGCATTACATCGACGGCGGCATTGTGAGCCCCGTGCCCGTCGATGCCGCGCGCCAGCTCGGCGCGGACTTCGTCATCGCGGTCGACATCTCGAGCAAGGCGCCGGGCAGCGCGCCGACCAGCCTGCTCGGCACGGTCAACCAGTCGATCACGATCATGGGCCAGAAGCTCGGCGAGCAGGAGCTCGCGCGCGCTGACGTGGTGATCCGTCCGCGCGTCAACGGGGTGGGCCCCGCGGCGTTCGAGCAGAAGGCGGACGTCATTCTTGAAGGCGAACGTGCGGCCGTGGCCGCGCTGCCGCAGATCCGCGCGAAGCTTGCGCAGCTGCGTGCGGCACGTATGCCGAAGGTCGTTGCGCCTGCGCGACCACCGTGCGAACCGAGTCGCATGGATCGCGTCCTGAAGCGCGAGCCCCGCTGCGACTGACCGGGCGATCCCGGCGTCGCGGCGGAGAAGCCGGGCGAACCCGGCTGTCACACGTCAGCGTGGCGTTGTGCCGGACGTGTTGGTGTTGGTGCGCGCGGTGTCGTGATGGACGACGGTGCGCTGCTTGCGCGGAATCAATCCCGCCAGACCGAGCAGGCCCAACAAGCCCCACGGAAAGTCGTGGTCGTCGTTGTCGCGCGTGTCCGCGACGGCAACGCGATTCGCATCGTTCGCGGTGTCGCCGGTCGCAGTGGCGTCCTGCGCCATCGCCGGCGCGAGCGTTGCACCGAACAGCAGAAGGGAAGCACTCGCGGTCAGGATCGTCTTCTTCATAGGTTCTTCCGTATCAGCGCGACGAATCGTCGCCGGTCGAACCTATGAAGCGGTTTGCGATTGCCGAGTGACTGCGGCTGTAACGGAGAGCATTCGCGTCAGCGATTGGCGTGCAAGGTGCAGGCGACGTCGAACGTCCATCAAGAGCGCGTGCATGTGCGATCGCGAATCGATCGGGCAAACTCCGCCCATGCTCGACGCCCTCGTCTACGAAAGCCACGCTGATCCGCGTCTGACCGACGCGGAGCTGGAAGTCATCCTCATCGGTTCGCGCGTGCGCAATGCACGGCGCGGGATCACCGGCGCGCTGCTCAAGCGCGACGTGCGCATCGTGCAGATGATTGAAGGGCCGGCCGACGAGATCGACCGCACGTTCGCGGCGATCGCCGCGTCGCCGTTCCACCGGCACGTGCAGGTGCTGCGACGCGCGAGCGGGCTCGAACGGATCTTCGATCGCTGGCACATGGGTTTCTTCGACTTCCAGTCGCTGCACGTGCGCGGCGCCACGACCGCGACGTGGATCGACACGCTGCCCGAGTTGCAGGCCCACGCGGCGACCAATCCGGTGTTGGCGACGCTGCTCGAGCGCTGGACGGAAATCACGTCGGACGTGCGCTGAGCTGCTGAGTCGTGTGCGTCATTGCAGTCGCGCGATCGACGTCGAACGATCGCGCGTCACGCAGCTGCCCGCTTACCGCCCCGGCAGCGGCATCCCGCGAAACGCCTTCACCGTGCGAAGCACGAAACTCGAATTGACGTCGGCGACGCCGGCCTGGTTGAGCAGGCGGTCGAGCAGGAAGCGCGAGAAATGTTCGAGGTCGCGCACGGCCACCTGCAGCAGGTAGTCCATGTCGCCGGTGAGCGCGTGGCAGGTCACCACCTCGTCCCACTGCTGCACGAACGCGGCGAAGGCCTCGATCGACGCGGCATCGTGCTTGGCCAGCTGCACGCGCACGAAGGCCTGCAGGCCGAGGCCTAGACGCTCCGGGTCGACCTGCGCCGCATAGCCGGCGATCACGCCGTCGCGCTCCAGCCGCTGCACCCGCCGCAGGCAGGCCGACGGCGACAGGTGCACGCGCTCGGCCAGCTCGGCATTGGTCAGCCGGCCCTCGTGCTGAAGGGCGGCGAGCAGCAGCAGGTCGGTGCGGTCCAGCTCGATGGCAGTCATTCGTTGCGCCCCAGGCGATTCTGACGCACGGATCGTGCGCCCAAGCCGGCTGGCGGCGCAACAACGCAATCCCGTTGCGTCCGCCTGCCCCTACGCTGCGAAGGTCCACGGAGTGCCGCCATGAATGCCCAGCCGCAGCGCGTCGAACACCAGCTCACCGACAAGGGCTACGTCCCGGTCTACACGACGGCGGTCATCGAGCAGCCGTGGTCGACGTATTCGCCGATCGACCACGACGTCTGGGCGCAGCTGTTCGAGCGCCAGCAGAAGATCCTGGCGGGCCGCGCCAGCGAGGCGTTCATGACCGCGCAGCGCGCCATGCACATGAGCGCGCACGAGATCCCGAAGTTCGACGATCTCAACAAGACGCTGCGCGCGGCGACGGGCTGGGAGCTGGTCGGCGTCGAAGGCCTGCTGCCCGAGCTCACCTTCTTCGACCACCTCGCCAATCGCCGTTTCCCGGTGACGTGGTGGATCCGTAAACCCGAGCAGATGGATTACCTGTCCGAGCCGGATCTCTTCCACGACCTGTTCGGCCACGTGCCGCTGCTGATGAACCCGGTGTTCGCCGACTACATGCAGGCGTACGGGCGTGGCGGCGTCAAGGCGCACGGCATCGGCCCGGACGCACTGGCCTGCCTGACGCGCCTGTACTGGTACACGGCGGAATTCGGCCTGATCCGCGACCCCGACGGCCTGCGCATCTACGGCAGCGGCATCCTGTCGTCGAAGGGCGAATCGATCCACTGCCTCGAGTCGAACGCGCCGAATCGCATCGGCTTCGACCTCGAACGCATCATGCGCACGCGCTACCGCATCGACACCTACCAGAAGACGTACTTCGTCATCGACTCGTTCGAACAGCTGTTCGAAGCGACCAAGCCGGACTTCACGCCGATCTATTCAAAGCTGGCGACGCAGGACTCGATTCCGGCGGGCGACGTGCTCGACGGCGACCGCGTGTTCAATCGCGGCACGGGCGAAGGCTGGTTGATGGATGGCGACGTGTAAGCGCGATCGCGCGTCGGGATGAAACAAAGGGCGGGTCAATCGACCCGCCCATTTTCGTGCGCGGCGTCGGCGCTGCGTCGATCGGGCGACCTCGGCAGCGACGCGGACGGTCGACTTACTTCTTGTCGGTGTCGTTCGTCGTCGTCGCCGGCGTATCGGTCGACGGCGTGGTCGACGTGCCCGCGGTCGTCGAAGCGTTCGCGTCGGCGGCCGGCGTGCTCGCTGCCGATGCCGCATCCGCCGCGGCCTGCGCCGCTGCAGCGTCCGCCGCAGCCGCAGCCGCCTGCGCGTCCGACTGCTGGGTCGCCGCGGAATCCGCGGTGGCCGACGCGCCTGCAGCGGTCGACGTATCGGCCGCCGGCGTGGCGGCGGTGTCGGCGTTCGGGTCGCCGCGGTGGCAGGCGGACAGCGCGAGCGCGGTGAGTGCGACGAACAGAAGTCGTGTGCGGATCATGGGAAGGCTCCTCGGGGAATCGGCGACAGCATCGCCATCAGGCGTCAAGACGAAGCGAAGCGTCAGCTGACGACCGCGTCGGTCGTCTCCACCTGCGTCGCCCGCTCGAAGGGCAGCGGCTTCGCGAACAGGTAACCCTGCAACTCGCCGGCGCCGCGTGTTCGCAGCCAGTCGCGCTGGAACGGTGATTCGACACCTTCCGCGACGACGCCCAGTCGCAACGTCTTCGCCAGCGCGATCACCGCTTCGCAGATCGAACGATCGCTTGCATCGCGTTCGAGATCGTTGACGAACGAGCGGTCGATCTTGAGTCGGTGGATCGGGAGACGCTTGAGATACGACAGCGACGAATAGCCGACGCCGAAGTCGTCGATCGCGAGCGTGACGCCGAGGTCAGCGAGCGCGGCCATGACGTTTGCCGCGCGTTGCGGATCATCGACGATGACGCTTTCGGTGAGTTCGAGTTCGAGCGCACCGGGCGGGAGATGGAATTCATCGATGACGCGGCGCACGTCGTCGAGCAGGCCGTGCGCGAACTGCATCGCGGAAACGTTGACGGAGATGCGCACGTGGCCGAGGCCTTGCTCGACGAGGAACGCGTGGTGGCGCGCGGCTTCGTGCAACACGCGTCGGCCGAGTTCGACGATCAGGCCGCTTTCCTCGCACACCGCGATGAAGTCTGACGGCGGCAGCAGGCCGCGCATCGGGTGTTCCCACCGCACCAGCGCTTCAAGTGCGACGAGGCGGAGATCAGCCGAGAACAACGGCTGGAACAGCAGCCGGAATTCCTTGCGTTCGAGCGCGTCGCGCAGTTCCTGCAGCAGTTGAAGCTTGCCGCCGCCCGATGGCGTCGCACCGGCGCGATACGCGACCGTGCAATTGCGGCCTTGCCGCTTGGCCTGGTACATCGCGAGTTCGGCGCCCATCAGCAGGCTTTCGGCGCTCGCCGCGTCTTCGGGGAAGTGGCTGTAGCCGACGCACGCGCTGAGCTTGCAGCGTCGCGCCGCACCTTCCAGCGGTTCGGCGAGCGCGGCATGCACGCGCGAGGCGACGCGTTCGACTTCGAGTTCGTCGTCACTTTCGAGCACGATCACGAACTCGTCGCCCACCGATCGGCCCATCAATGCGCGCGGGCCGGCGACACGCTGCAGGCGCGTCGCGATCTCGCACAGCACGCGATCGCCCGTGGCATGGCCGAGCTCGTCGTTGACCAGCTTGAATTCGTCGAGGTCGACGATCAGTACGCTCACGCGCGCGGCGGTGAGTTGCGCACGCTGCACGACGTCGCCGAGCTGTTCGAGCACGAGGTGACGGTTCGGCAGCCCGGTCAGCACGTCGTGCGTCGAGCGCCACTTGAGCTGCTGCGCGTGGCGCTGGCGTTCGCTCGTGTCGGTCATCAGGCCGAGCACGTGCGTGACGTGACCGTCCGCATTGCGCATCGGCGTGAGTTGCAGCTCGTACCAGAACGGCGTGCCGTCGCGACGCGTGCCCTGCGATGCGACGTGCAGGTCGGTGACCGCATCGAGCGCGTCCTGCAGCAGTTCATTGCCCGAATGCTGCGGATCGAGCGCCTGCACGGTTTCGAACGGTCGGCCTTCGATCTCGGCGAGCGCGTAGCCAGTGATCTGCTCGAACGACGAGTTCGTATAGACGATGGGAAAACCCGGCCGGCCGGCGTCGACGATGACGATGCCGCTGGCCGACGCCTCGACCGCGCGTTCGAGCAGGCGGAGACGTGTCGACAACAGGTTCTGCGGGCAGCGGTCGATCATGCCGCCGACCATGCGCAGCGGCGCGCCGTGGCCGTCGCGCTGGATGTAGCCGCGATCGAGCACGTCGGTATAGGTACCGTCGCCGCGCTGGAACGAATACTCCTCGGTCCATTGCGTGGCGCTGCCTTCGATCGCGGCGGCGAGGCTCGCGCCGACGCGCGCACGATCGTCCGGATGCACGAGCGCGGCCCAGGCATCGATGTCGCGCGGCATCGTCGCGTCGTCGAAACCGAAGTTGGTGGCGAAACTGTCGCTGAACCACAACTCGCCGGTGGCGACGTTCCAGTCGTAGGCGGCGTCGCTCACCGCCTGCGCCAGCAGGTGCACGCGCGCCTGTGCGCGTTCGACTTCGCTGACGTCGCGCGCGACGACGAGTCGCGCCTGACGGCCCTGCCAGTCGACGCGCGAGGTGCGGATCTGCACGTGCATCAGCGCGCCGTCGCGATGGCGATGCAGCCATACCGCTTCGGGACGCGGCCGGCCGGCGCTCGCACGGATGTAGCGCTCGATGTTCGGGCGTTCGGATTCGGGGCGCAGGTCGAGGATGCTCATCGACCGCATGGCGTCGCGGTCGTAGCCGTACATCTCGGCCGCGACGGTATTGGCGTCGAGGATGTCCAGCGTGGACTCGTCGAAGACCCACATCGGCACCGGGCTGGCGTCGAATGCATTGAAGTCTTCGGTCACGGCGTCCCCATACGTCGCGTCGGCCGTCCACATTGCCATGTGAAGGCGCGCCTGCGAAGCCCGCGGGTCACCAACTGCGTCGCGTTTTCACCTGAAGGTCGGGCGCTGTCATCGGGGACCGCGGTCACGAAGCGACGCCGTCGTCGAACAGGTCGACCTGCGGATCGGCTTCGTCGAGATTCGCGAGGCCGACGCCGATCAGGCGGTAGCGCGTGGACGCCGGAAGCATGACGCGCGCGCGCAGTTCCAGCGCGGTGCGCGCCAGCGCCTCGGCGCCTTCGGGCATGCGCGCGGGCGTGAGCGAGCGGGTGAGGATGCGGAAGTCGGACGTCTTGAGCTTGAGCACGACGGTGCGCGGCCGGCGCGGCGCGCGGTTCTCGCGGGCGTCGCGTTCGCGCTGGCGCTGCCACGCGGCCCAGGTCTTCTCGGCCATGCGCGCGATGTGCGGGGCGAGGTCGTCGAGCGGAAGGTCGGTCTCCAGCGTGTCCTCGCTGGAGATCTGCGTGTGCGGGCGTTCGGGTTCGACCGGATGCTCGTCGATGCCCCAGCTGAGCTCGAACAGGCGTCGCCCCCATCGGCCGAAGCGTTCGACGAGCACGTCGCGGCCGGCGTCGCGCAGATCGGCCACGGTCTTCAGGCCCAACGCTTCGAGTTCGCCCTGCGTGACCTTGCCCACGCCGGGCAGCCGCCCGACCGGCAACGGCGCGAGGAACGCTTCGACCTTCGACGGCGGCACGACGAACAGCCCGTCGGGCTTCTTCCAGTCCGACGCGATCTTCGCGACGAACTTGTTCGGTGCGACGCCGGCCGACGCAGTGAGATTCGTTTCCTCGCGGATCGCCGCGCGGATGTCCTTGGCGATGTCGGTGGCGGTCGGCAGATCGGTCAGTGGATGCGTGACGTCGAGGTAGGCCTCGTCGAGCGAGAGCGGTTCGACCAGCGGCGTGTGCCGCGCGAAGATCGCGCGGATCTGCTGCGAGACCTGCTTGTAGCGCACGAAGTCGGGCGGCACGAACACGGCGTCGGGACACAGGCGTTCGGCGCGTACGGCGGGCATCGCCGAGCGGATGCCGAACACGCGCGCTTCGTAACTCGCGGCGCAGACCACCGAACGCGCGCCGCGCCATGCGACGACGACGGGACGTCCGCGCAGCGACGGATCGTCGCGCTGTTCGACGCTCGCATAGAACGCGTCCATGTCGACGTGGATGACCTTGCGCGGCGTCATCGCGCGCGGCTCCGACACATGCGCGCAACATCGCGCGCGCACCGTGCGCCGCCATCGGTCGACGGGAGCGGATGCGCGATGGCGGACGGCATGCAGGACACGGCGAAGCGATTGTCGCGCGCGCAGCGATCGGACGCGGCGTCGCCCGACCCAGCGGCTGAACGACCGGCAACTTCGCCGGTCGCCGCGACGGACCGCTCACACGGCGACGCCCACGCTTCCGCCGTCTCAGCGCCGCATCGCACGACCATGCTCGACATCACCGCCGACCGCCTGCAACAACAGCACGCCTACCTCGAGGACGGCATCGCGCACGCGATGCGCCGCGCGGGTGCGGGCCCGGACCTGGTGCTCGAGCGTCGGCTCATGGGTCAGGCGCGCCTGCTGCAGGCGATGCTGTCCGACCGCAGCGCCGCGCAGGCGGTGGCGGACGTCGCCGAGGCCGCACGCCGGGTCATGGACACCGCCGAGCCCGAGGCACCGCTGCAGATGCTGGCGATCGCCCGCGAGAACCTCGCACGGACGGTCCGTCGCCACGCCATGGGGCTACCGCGCCGTACGCACTGAGGCGCCGTCGCGCCCTGCGCTGACTACGTTTGCAGGCATCGGCGACAATGGGCATCCCGCCTGCCGCCCCGTCGCCGATGAATCCGACCGCCTCGCCCGTTTCGCTGACCCGTTACCTGCTCGAAGAAGAGCGCGCCGGCCGCATCGGCCCGAACCTGCGCCTGCTCATCGAAGTGGTGGCCCGCGC
>NZ_SELT01000043.1 GCF_004361065.1 Cognatilysobacter terrigena
GCGCGCGAGCGTCAGCGGTAGGTCGCGTTCACGGCGAGGAAGAACAGGAACGCGCGCAGCGGCAGGTCGTCGACCGTCGGCAGGTCGATCTCGAAGCGGCGACGCAGCGCCAGCATGCGCGTGGTTTCGCGAATCGCGCCCACCGCGCCAGTGCCGCTCGCGAGGTCGAAGTGCATCGGGCCGAACCACGCGCGACGCTCGACCAGCGTCCCGACCGTGCCGGGCGCCTCGATGTGCCACTTGCGCGGGCGACCCGGCTGCCCCGTCGCGGACGCACGGCGGGCGTCGCCCTGCATCAGTTTGAAGCGATAGAGCCGCGCGCCGCCGGCGGGCGAATCGAACGTCTCGTACTCGACGCGGTGCTCGACGCCCGCCGCTTCGATCATGACGTAGCCCGGCTCACCCAGCGAGAACCGCGCATTCCGCACCTGCGCCGGGCGTGTGGGCATGCGGATCGTCGCGCGCGGCTCGCCTGCCTCGAGCAGCGTGTAGGTGAACTTCGACAGGCTCTCACAGGTCAGCATCGATCAGCGATGGCCTTCGATCCACGCGGCGACGTCGTTGATGAGCTGCGCATCGACGTGGCCGGGGACGTCGTACGACTTCAACGTCGATGCGCCGGTGCCCGTAATCGCCAAGTGGTCGAGCGCGGGATACAGATGCAGCGTCGCGCGCGGATCGTGGCCGAACGCCTGTTGCCACAGCGCCCAGTCGGTATTCGTGACCTGGAAGTCGCGGCCGCCCTGCAGGAGCAGCATCGGCAGCTTGAGTGCGCGTGCATCCGCGAGCGGATCGACCGCGTCGATCGAACGCCAGTACGCGGCAGACAGGCCGAGCGGGGCGTCGGTGGGCGCAAGTGCACGGCCGCTGCGGATCGCAGCGATCGCGCTGTCGATCTTCGCGAGCGCGGTCTTTTCGGCGTCGCTGACATTGCCGTCGAGATTCGCGATGTAGCGGTTCTGCTCCGGCAGCAGGTCGAGCAGGCGTCGCGCCGGCGCGGCGAGCATCACCACGCCGGCGACATGGCCCGAGCGCGTCGCGATGCGCGGCGCGAGCATCGCGCCCTGGCTGTGGCCGAGCACGTAGACGTGCGCGGCGTCGATGCCGCGTTGCGTGCGAAGCGCTTCGATCGCAGCGACGGCGTCGTTGGTGGTTTCGTCGTCGACGTTGAAGTCGTGGCCGGCGAACTGTTCGGGATGCACGCGGGTGCGCTTCTCGTAGCGCAGCACCGCGATGCCTTTCGACGCCAGGCCGCGCGCGAGATCGAGGAAGGGACGGTTCGCGCCGATCGTCTCGTCGCGATCCTGCGGCCCGGAGCCATGAACGAGCACGACGGCGGGGAACGGGCCTGCGCCCTTCGGCATCGCGAGCGTGGCGGGGAGCGCGGTCGCGCCCGTGCCGATCGACACCTGTGTTTCGGTGAACGGCGCGTCGGCCGGCGCTGCCGGCGCCGGCGGCGAAGCAGCAGGGCGCACCATGAAGCCCTTGATCGCGCCATCCGCACCGATCGCCACCTGCGCATCGAAATCGGCGCCTTCGCGATGCAGCGGGATGGTGACGATCGTGGTGTCGTTCACCGTGCGCGTCGTCGCGGTGCCGCGGCTGCGTGCGGACGGCAGCGATTTCCACACGCCGGCCAGCCGATCCGGTGGCACTGCCGCGCGCATGGTGGCGTCGAACGGCTTCGCCGCGGCGTCGAAATGACCGGCGTCGAGTTCATCGATCAGGTGCGTCGCGATGGCGGTGGCGGGCGGAGCGGCGTATGCGGCGGGGAACGCCGCGATGGATGCGACGAGAACGGCGGCGAGGGCCGAGCGATCGAGGCGCTTCATGTCAGACCGCCTTCTTCAGGATGAGGCGCAGCGAATCGACGGGCGCCGCCTGCACCGCGGACACCAGTTCCCATCCCTCGAGACCGAGGCGGTCGAGCTCGTCCTGCACGCGCTGCGTGAGACTGCCGCCGAACAGCTTGATCTCGAGTTCCACGACTTTGTACGACCAGCGACCGCTCATGATTCGTCCTCTCCAGAAGGCGCATCGGGGACGCCGGGCTTCGGCAGCCGGCCGGCCTTGCGCAGGGCATCGCGCAATACGTATTCGATCTGTGCGTTGAGGCTGCGCAACTCGTCGTCGGCCCAGCGCTGCACCGCCGACAGCACGTCGGCGTTGATGCGCAGCGGATAGGCCTTCTTCTCGCTCATCGACGCCGCCCGCGCACCACGGCGACCAGCATCGCGATCGCCAGCGCGTTCACCGCCAGCGCGACGCCGAGCGCCACGATCACGATCCAGCTCACGTCGTCGCGGACCGCATACATCGCAGCGGCGCCGACGAGCATCGTCGCGCCGACGATGCGCATGAACCGCACGAGCACCAGCGCGAGTTGCGATTCGCGTGCATCGGGGTCGCGCCGCTGCGCGCTTTTCGCGAGCGAGCGGGCGACCAGGAACGCCGGCACGCTGGTGAGCGCGAAGGCGAGGGCGATGCCGGCGCCGTCCATCAGTACAGCGTGCCGGCGTTGACGATGGGCTGCGTGCCGCGCTCACCGCAGAGCACCACGAGCAGGTTGCTCACCATCTGCGCCTTGCGCTCTTCGTCGAGCTGCACGACGCCGTTCTGCTGCAGCTCCGCGAGTGCCATCTGCACCATGCCGACGGCGCCAGAGACGATGCGGCTGCGCGCCGCGATGATCGCGTTCGCCTGCTGACGCTGCAGCATCGCCTGCGCGATTTCCGGTGCGTAGGCGAGATGGCTGATGCGGGCGTCGACGACCTGCACGCCGGCGTCGGCAAGGCGCTCGGCCAGTTCCTGCGCAAGATGCGCGCTGATCTCGGTGGCGTGGCTGCGCAGCGCGAGCTGGCCGGGTTCGTGCTGGTCATACGGGTAGCTCGTGGCCATCGCACGCAGCGCGGATTCGGCCTGGATGTGCACGAAACTCTCGTAGTCGTTGACGTTGAACACGGCTTCGGCGCTGTCCGCGACCTGCCAGACGATCACGGCCGCGATCTCGATCGGCGAGCCGTCGAGCTCGTTGACCTTGAGCTTGCCGCTCTCGAAGTTGCGCACGCGCAGGCTCACCTTCTTCTTCGAGTAGAAGGGGTTGTTCCAGCGCAGGCCGTTGTGGCGGTCGCTGCCGACATAGCGGCCGAACAGGCTCAGCACCGCCGACTGGTTGGGCTCGAGCATGTACAGGCCGAACAGGCAGACGAACAGCACCGCGCCGATCACCGCGGCGATCACCATGCGCGACGGTTCGGCGCTGGCGGCGGCGTTGACAAAAAACGCGCCGTCGGCGACGCCCGCCACCAGCAGCGCGAGCAGGACCGGAATACCGGGCAGCGAACGGGCTTCGATCTCTTTCATGGACGTTTCCTCTAGGGTGAGGAAACGATATCAGATCGATATCACCATCTATCGCCGCTCATCGGCGTCCGCGTCGACGTCGATCCTGTACAGCGGGGCGGGGACGAACTCACCGGTCGCGAAGACATGGCGGCCATCGCGGTCCCAGCCCATCGCCTCCGCCTGCGGCAGCCAGGGCAGGGTGAGGATGCGCGGCGGGCGGGCGACGGCGCGGGCCCAATCCTCGTCCGGCTGCTTGGCGTAGATGAGCAGGTAGCGGTAGGTCAGGACGGCGAGGCGCTGGCCGTTCGGCGAGATGCTGGCGGCGGTGACCTGCGCCGACAGCGGGGCGCGTTCGTCGGTGCCGCTTTGCGGCGCCAGTGCCGGCGGCATGCGGAGGCGGGCAATGCGCTCGGCGACCGCAGGCGGGTCGACCTGCGGCGTCAGCGGCAGCCGGAACAGCTCCGGCGGCTGGCGACGCTTGGAGATCAGCAGCACCTCGCCGCGGCGCTCGTCGACGGCGACCGCCTCGCAGTCGCGCGGGCCGTCCGGCCAGCGGAACACGATCGACCATGCGGGCTTGAGGCGCGCGTTCTCGAGCGTCGCCGGCTCTTCAACCACGTGCAGCTGCAGCGTGCGGCGCAGGCCGCCGTTGTCGCCGGTGTCCGCCAGCATCAGCCAGTCGCGGCCTTTCGAGCGGAAGGCGGCGATGTCTTCCCAGTCGGTCTTGGGCACGCCCTCGATGCGGAACGTCGCGACGCGCCCGCCGTCGCGATCCACCGCGAACAGGCGCGGCGGATTGCCGCCGTCGTCGTGCATCCACAGCGTGTCGTCGTGGCGGTTGGACACCGCCAGCCCGCTGATCTCGCTGAGCTGCGAATCCAGCATCAGGCCACTGACGCGCGCATCGCCGTTGGGCGGCGGCCGCGAGCACGCGGCGACCGCGAACGCCAGCGTGCAGGCGATCACGCCGCGGAGTCGGATGGGGCGCCCCGGTCGATGCATCGTCCAAAGGATCGCATGCACCCGTCCGCCGTTCGACCACGCCGTGCGCACGCTGCGGTGCATCGGCCGATGCCGACCGCGCGGCGCGCGCCTAGACTGTGCGTTTCCCGCAGGATGCCGCGCCATGCCCACGATCGGAACGCCCCTCACGCCCCATGCCACGCGCGTGCTCCTGCTGGGCTCGGGTGAGCTGGGCAAGGAAGTCGCGATCGAGCTGCAGCGCCTGGGCTGCGAGGTCATCGCCGCCGACCGCTATGCGGATGCGCCGGCCATGCAGGTCGCGCATCGCAGCCACGTGCTCGACATGCTAGACGGCGACGCGATCCGCACGCTCATCGATCACGAGAAGCCGCATTTGATCGTCCCCGAGATCGAGGCGATCCACACGCCGACGCTGGTCGAACTCGAACTGCAGTACCAGCAGGACGGCACGCCGACCCGCATCATCCCGACCGCGCGCGCGGCGTGGCTGACGATGGATCGCGAGGGCATCCGCCGTCTTGCCGCCGAAACGCTGGAACTGCCGACGTCGCCGTACGCGTTCGTCGACACGGTCGAGGAATACCGCGCGGCCGTCGCGAAGATCGGTCTGCCCTGCGTGGTGAAGCCGGTGATGTCGTCGTCGGGCAAGGGGCAGTCGACCGTGCATACCGAGGCCGACATCGAGCACGCCTGGGAATACGCGCAGACCGGCGGACGCGCGGGCGCGGGCCGCGTCATCGTCGAAGGCTTCATCGAGTTCGACTACGAGATCACGCTGCTCACCGTGCGGCATGTCGGTGGCACGACGTTCTGCGCGCCGGTCGGCCACCTGCAGCGCGACGGCGACTATCGCGAAAGCTGGATGCCGCAGGCGATGAGCACGCGCGCGCTGGCGACGTCGCAGCGCATCGCACGCGCGATCACCGATGAACTCGGTGGCTGGGGCCTGTTCGGCGTCGAACTGTTCGTGCGCGGCGACGAGGTGTGGTTCAGCGAAGTCTCGCCGCGTCCGCACGACACGGGCCTGGTGACGTTGATCTCGCAGGATCTGTCCGAGTTCGCGCTGCATGCGCGCGCGATCCTCGGCCTGCCGGTTCCGGCGATCCGCGAGTACGGCCCCGCGGCGTCGTGCGCGGTGCTCGCGGAAGGCCACGGCGTGCCGGTGTTCTCGAACCTCGGCGACGCACTCTCGCACCCCGACACCGCATTGCGCCTGTTCGGCAAGCCGCGCGTCGCGGGGCATCGGCGCGTAGCCGTCACGCTCGCTCTCGGCGCCGATGTGGAAGATGCCCGCGAGCGGGCTCGACAGTCCGCCGCGGCCATCGCCATCGACCTGAAATGAGGACTCCTGCATGACCGAGCACACCAGCGGCTACGCCGTATTCCTGTTCGAACAGGCGTGGGAAGCGCTGGGCGAGGCGATCAAGCCTTACGTGCAGGAGGGCCCGACGGGTCCGCACATTCCCTGCCACGTGGTCGACACCGGCGGCGCGTTCGTCGAGATGACGCTGCCGGCGAAGGATGAGCGCGGCAAGGATGCCGAGATCGAACTCATGATCCCGATGCAGATGGTCCGCATGATCGTGTCGATGCACAGCGACATCGCGTTCGGCTTCGCGCGCGAACGCGAGCTGCGTCAGAACGCGTTGCCGGCGGTCGGGCCGGCCGCGCCGGCGCCGACGTCGCCATCGACGCAGATGCCGCATACGGCGGATCCGGCGGGCGCGAACGCGTCGATCGACGACGATCGACGCCGTCCGCCGGAAGGCTGACCTGCTTCAGCGCGGCCCGATGTCGAGCCAAACGAGGTGGTGGTCGCTGGCGTCGAGCAGTTCGCTGCCGGGCTGCCCCTGCTTCGGCCAGAAGATGCCGCCGCTGCGCACGGGCAGATCCTTCGAGGGCAGCACGTAGTCGAGCCGTAGCGTGCCGGCCTGCGGGCCGAAATCGCCGGTGTGCTGCGCGATGTTGCCCTTGCGCGCGATGCCGTATTGCGCGGCGCGTTCCGGGCCGCCTTCGCTGGTCGGCGCGACGGCGTTGTTGACGCGCGGATGGCTGACGATCTGCAGGATCGCGCCGGGTTCGCCGTCGCCATCGACCGGATCGGCGTTGTGGTCGCCCAGGATCACGAACGACGCATCCTGCGCGAGTCCGCCGCAACGGCCGCGGTCATCGCAGAGCCACGGCTTCGCGCCGGGCGACAGGTACTCCGACCACAGGCGGATCTCGTCGTAATTCCGCAGGCCGTTGCGGTTCTCCGGGCCGTCGAATACCGGCGGCGTCGGATGCGCGGCGAGGACGTGGATGCGGCCGAGCGGCGTACGGATCGGCACGTCCCAATGCGACTTCGACGACAGCGGGAACTTCGCCCACGCGGCTGCCGAATACCACGCCTCGTCGGTCTTCGGATCACGCGGTGCGCGCGCGTTCGGCAGGTTCTTCCAGAGGAAATGCTGGAACGTGCGGACGTCGTTCGTATCGATCGGGTAGCGCGACAGCACGAGCATGCCGTACTGGCCCGGGTGCAGGCCGAAGCCCCACGAATCGTTGCCTGCGCTGCGGCCTTCGCCGCCCACGACGCCGTTGCGGTCGAGATCGAATCCGCTCGGCACGCCGGTGTTCACGGGCGCGAGATAGCGATACGCATACGTCAGTGCGTTACCGCCACCGGGCTGCGCGACGCCGAGGTAGCGTTGCTGGAACAGGTCCGCCGCGCGATGCGCGTCGTCGTAGTCGAATTCATTCAGCAGCACGATGTCGGGCCGCACGCGTTGCAGCACCGCGGCCACCTTGCGCGCGTTCGCGTCACCCCTTTCGAGTCGTTCGATGAGCCCGTTCGCACGGTCATCGTTGAGCGACGTGTTGTACGTCGCGATGCGCAGCCCCGCGACGCCGTTGGCCTGGACGTCGCGCGCCCATTGGTCGCGATCGCCCTGCACGCGGAGGCGGACGCAGGCGGCAAGCAGGATCAGCGCCGCGATCAGCAGCGCGGTCGTCAGCATTCGGGTCATGGAGTCTCGTCGGGAAAGGCCAGCCACTGGCGGCCGTCGAAGGCTTCGAGCGGGCGGAATCGCTGCTTGTAGTCCATCTTCGGATGACCGGCGATCCAGTAGCCGAGATAGAGGTGATCGCGGCCTTCGTCGACCGCCCATTGCAGCTGGCGAAGGATGGCGTACGTGCCGAGGCCGCGGTCGGCGTGCTCGGGATCGTAGAACGTGTACACGGCCGACAACGCATCCGGCGTCATGTCGGTGACGGCGACGGCGAGAAGCGTGTGATCGGGCGTGGACGTGCGGAACTCGAGGAACCGCGTGCGGCTCCAGCGGCCGACGAGGAACTGGTCGAACTCCGGCGCGCCGTGGCCGTCCATGCCGCCGCCGGCATGGCGCGTCGACAGATAGCGGCGGTAAAGATCGAGATGCTCCTCGGTGCGCTCGGCGGGGCAGATGCGCATGACGAGGTCGTCGTTGCGGCGCAGGTTCTTGCGCTGTGTGCGATTGGGCCTGAAGCCGGCGACGGGAATGCGCACCGGCGTACACGCACGGCAGGCCGCGCAATGCGGCCGGTAGACGATGTCGCCCGAGCGTCGGAAGCCCCAGCCGAGTGCGAGCGCGTACCAGTCGGGCAGGCGCGGATCACGCGGATCGAGCACGAGGTCGCGCGCCTGCCGGCCCGGCCAGTAGCCGCACTCGTGCAGACCCGTGTGGAACAGGCGGAGATCTTCGCCGTCGCGCGCGGGGGTGTTGCCCATGGCCAGAGCATACCGCCCGTTGCGGCTGGCCCGCGGCTGAACGCGGACGCCTCGACGTCAACCGCCGAACGGTCCGGGCGTTTCCCCTGCATCGGCGGCAACGCCTGCACACCGGAGTACGCACGTGAAGCACACCAAGATCCTCGCCCTGGCCGTCGCCTCGGTCCTCGCCGCCGGTGCCGCCATCGCGGCCCCGCAGACGACCACTGCGCCGGCCGGTGCGCGCGCCCAGGCCCGCCTCGACGTGAACGGCGACGGCGCCATCGACCACACGGAAGCCGCGGCGAACCCGCGCCTGGCGCAGAAGTTCGACCAACTCGACAAGAACAAGGACGGCCGCATCGACGC
>NZ_SELT01000044.1 GCF_004361065.1 Cognatilysobacter terrigena
GCGCGCCAGCGATGGTGGAATCCGCGCGCCTGCAGTGCTCGGAAATCCACGGCAAGCCGTGCACGCAGGAGCAGGAGGCCGCGTCGCGCGGGCGGGAAACCGCGACGGCCTGAGGCCATGTCACAATAGCCATGCGCGTCGAAACGCCGGCCTAGCGCCGGCGTTTCACATCGGAGAGGTGGCCGAGTGGTTTAAGGCAGCGGTCTTGAAAACCGCCGAAGGGTTAAACCTTCCGTGGGTTCGAATCCCACCCTCTCCGCCAGATCGAAAAGCCTCCGCAGGGAGGCTTTTTTGTTTTGCGTCGACGCCGCGCTCGCCGTCGATGCGATCCGGCTCAGCGCAGCATCCCGCCCCGCACCGCCTTCGCATTCCCCGAGTCGTTGCGCCCCAGCAGCCATCGGGTCATGACGTTCCGGTCGAGCGGTCGACTGAAGTAGAAGCCCTGTTGCGCCTCGCAGTGCGTGTCTTCGAGGAACCGCGACTGTGCCTCCGTTTCGACACCCTCGGCGACGATGCCGAGTTCGAGCGTATGCGCGAGGTTGACGATCGCGAGCGCGACGGTGCAGCTCAGCGGGTCCTCCGGCACGCGTTCGACGAACGTGCGGTCGAGCTTGATGCGGTCGACCGGAAGTTTCGCGAGATAGCCGAGCGACGAATAACCGGTTCCGAAGTCGTCGATCGCCAGCGACGCGCCCATCGAGCGCAGGTCGTCGAGCACCGTGTCGCCCGGCCGGCTGTAGTCGACGAGCTGCTGCTCGGTGATCTCGATCTCGATGTCGCCCGAACTGAGCTGGGTGCGTTCGAGCACCTCGGCGACGCGGTCGAGAAGTCGTGGATCGTTGAGTTCCCCGGCGCAGAAGTTGACGCACATGCGCAGCGGCGGAATACCCATGTCGCGCCACGCACGTGCCTGCCGGCAGGCTTCGCCGAGGCACCAGACGCCCAGGTCGCGGATGAGGCCCGAGCTTTCGGCGAGCGAAATCAGTTCGTGCACCGGGTAGCCCGCCAGCGCCGGATGCTCGCAGCGCAGCAAGGCCTCCATGCCGACGACGCGCCCGTCCCGCGTGTCGATCTGCGGCTGGTAGTGCAGGGTGAACGCCTCGCAGTCGAGCGCTTCGCGCAGCATGGCGCGATCCGTGCCGAGCCGGTGCGCGATGCGGTCCATGTCTTCGGTGAAGTAGTGATAGCCGCCGCGGCCGTCCGACTTGACCTTGTACAGCGCGACGTCCGCCATGCGCATGAGCTGCTTCGTGTCGACCGAATCGCGCGGGAAGACGGCGATGCCGATGCTCGCGCCGATGTGCAGCTCCGCGCTGTCGATGCGAAACGGTTTCGCAAGCGCGTCGACGACCTGTGCCGCGACGCGCCCGCCGACGGTGGGATCGTCGACGTCGCTCTGCACCAGCACGAATTCGTCGCCGCCGAGCCGCGCGACGAAGTCCGCCGAGCGCACGACATGGACGATGCGTTGCGCGACGTGGCGAAGCAGCTCGTCGCCCATCGCGTGCCCGTAGCGATCGTTGACCGCCTTGAAATGATCGAGGTCGATCATGTGCACGACCATCATCCGGCGCGTTCGGGCGGACGATTGCGCGATGTCGACGAGCTTCTCGTCCAGCGCCGTACGGTTGGCAAGCCCGGTGAGCGGGTCCATCCGCGCGAGGAGCATCATCTTTTCCTCGTCGCGTTTGCGCGCCGTGGCGTCGCGCGCCACTTTCAGGAACCCCGCCAACCGCCCACGCGCATCGCGCACCGGCGAAAGCAGGCATTCGGCCCAGAACTCCGACGCGTTGCGACGCACCAGGCGACGGATATCCCATGCGCGACCGTCCTGCAGAGCCGCATGCAGGGTGGCGTCGAGCACGCCCGATTCGCGGTCCTGCGCACTGAAGAGTTCGACCACTGGACGCCCGCACATCTCGTCGGCGCTGTAGCCGAACAGGCGTTCGGCGCCGACACTCCAGAGCCGCACGATGCCGTCCGGATCGATCAGGATCACGGCGTAGTCCCCCATGCTCTCCAGCAACGCGGACAGGAGGCCGGGACTGTCGATTTCGAGGCGCATACCGTGGGCTCCAGCAGGGTGGAACACGGGGCGGGGCGACGGCCACGCCATCCGCGAAGCTGGCACCCGACGGATCGAAACGTCGTGACGGCGCGCGTTTAAACCGTCGGGGCTCCGGCCGCATCCGACGGTTATGCTCACCGCCGTGCTCGACACGCCTACGAACGCCGCCATCTCCCCCGTGGACGAGGACCGGGCGCTCGTCGCGTCCGCCACGTCGGGCAGCACGGCGGCGTTCGAATCGCTCTATCGCCGCCACGCGGGTCGCGTGCATGGCGTGATCTGCCGCCTCGTGGGCGGGCAGGGCACGCGGGCCGAGGACCTGACCCAGGAAACCTTCGTCCGCGCGTGGCAGGCGCTGCGGGACTTCCGGCACGACGCCGCGTTCGGCACCTGGCTGCACCGCCTGGCCGTCAACACCACGTTGATGGACATGCGCAGCCGGCGCGTTCGCGGCCACGACCAGGGCGACGACGACGGGCTCGACATGGTCGGGCTGCAGGATTCCGCGGGCAGCAGCACGGCCCTGCGGATGGACCTGGAAAAAGCGGTGGCGAGCCTGCCGCCGCGGGCGAGGGCGGTGCTCGTCCTCTACGACATCGAAGGCTGGCGCCACGAGGAAATCGCCGAAGAGCTCGGCATGGCCGTCGGCAGTTCCAAGGCGCAGTTGCACCGCGCGCGCAACCTGTTGCGCGAGCGGCTGGGAGAAACCGCATGAACCACGACAACGACCGCATTCCGCTCGACGAAGACCGCACCCTGTCGGACGCGCTGCGCTGGCAGTTGCGTGCGCAGCGACGCGACATCGCGCTGCCGGCCGATCTCTGGCCGGGTATCGCCGCACGTCTGGAAGCGCCCGCACCGCGCGCCGCGCGCCGTGGCCCGATGCCGTGGTTCGCGATGGCCGCGAGCGTATTGCTCGCGATCGGTGCCGGCTCGCTCGTCCAGCGCACCGGCGTCACTCCGATCGACACCATCGCGCACCGCGAAGCGCAGACATTGACGAGCGAGTACGACCGAGCACTGCGGTCGATGCCCGCGACCGCAAAGGCACCGTCGTCGCCTGAACTGGCGCCGGCGATCGCCGAGCTCGACCGCAGCGCCCGACAGATCCGCCGCGCCCTCGAGCGCGACCCCGATTCGCGACTGCTGCTCGACCAGCTGCGTCGCACCTACACGCTCCGCCTCTCGCTCTCGCAGCGCGCGGTCGTGGGCTGACCGGAGATTCCATGAAGACCGCCATGCACATCAGCCAGCTCGCGATCGCCGTCGCGCTCGCCTTCGTCGCCGTGCCCGCCTGCGCCGGCACGCCCATCAACCAGACGCGACCGCTCGATCCGCGCGGCCGGGTCGAGATCGAAAACATCAAGGGCAGCATCGACGTGCGCGCCTGGGATCGCCCCGAGGTGAAGATCGAAGGCACGCTCGGCGCGGGCGTCGAGAAGCTCGAGATCGAAGGCGACGAGGACGACCTGCGCATCGCGGTGAAGTACCCCGAGCACCACGGCTTCGGCCGGCTCATGGGCGGCCGCGAGACGGAACCGACCACGCTCCGGATAATGGTGCCGACGCGTGCCGACCTCGATATCTCCGCAGTGTCTGCCGATGTCACCGCGTGGGGCGTCGCGCCGTCCAAGCTCAGCATCGACAACGTCAGTGGCCGCACGAAGGTCGCGGCCGCGGCGGACCGGGTCGACGTCAACAGTGTCAGCGGCGACGTCGACCTGACGGTGAATCGCGCCGACGTCGACGTCGAGAGCGTCAGCGGCAACATCCGCCTGAGCGGCCGACTGGGTCGCGGCATCGGCGTCGAATCGGTGTCCGGCGGGATCAATGTCGATGTCGTCGATTCGCAGGTCGAACGTTTCGAAGGCACCAGCGTCAGCGGCGACATCGACGTGCATACCGCGCTCGCGTCGCATGCACGCATGAAGCTGGAGACGGTCAGCGGCGACGTGCAGCTGCGGTTGCCGCGCACGGTATCGGCGGAAGTACGCGGCGAAAGCTTCAGCGGCACGCTGCGCGCCCCGGGCGCGACCATCGAGCGACCGGAGCATGGCCCCGGCTCGAACTTCCGCCAGCGTTACGGCAGTGGTGACGCGGAAGTGTCCATCGAGACGTTCTCCGGCGACGCGGACGTCAAGCTCGACTGAGCCGCCGGTTGCGCCGGGGTCGCCCGGCCAGTAGCCTTTTTCCCGGGGAAATTTCGCAATAACCGGGGGAAAGGATGTCCATCCGCGTTTTCATCATCGACGACCACGCGATCGTGCGCACCGGATTGCGCATGATCCTGTCGCAACACACCGATATCGAGGTCGTCGGTGAAGCGGAAAGCGGCGAAAGCGCGCTACCGCAGATCCGCCAGCTCAAGCCTGACGTCGTGCTCTGCGACGTGCATCTGCCGGGCCTCAGCGGCCTCGAAGTGACCGAGCGCATCGTGCGCGGCGACTACGGCGCGCGCGTCATCATCGTCTCGGTGATGGAAGACGGTCCGCTGCCCAAGCGCATGATCGAAGCCGGCGCGTCCGGCTACGTCGGCAAGGCGGGCGATCCGCACGAGCTGTTGCGTGCGATCCGCGACGTCGCGCTCGGTCGCAAGTACCTCGCGCCGTCGGTGGCGCAGAACCTCGCGCTTGCGGGCATCGGTGGCGGCACGTCGCCGTTCGACGACTGTTCCCCGCGCGAAATCGAGATCGCGTTGCTGCTCGTGCAGGGCCTGCCGCAGCAGGAAATCGCGCGACGCCTGAGCCTGAGCCCGAAGACGGTCAACACGCACAAGAGCCGGATGTTCGAGAAGCTCGGGCTGTCGATCAGCGACACGGTCGGGCTCGCGCGCCTGGTCGCGCAGTACGGGTTGGCGGATCCGTCGACGGTGGTGCGATAGGGCGTTGGTTGTGCGGCTTGTTGCGCAGTAGGCAAGGGCGACGTTCGCGAAGGGCGATCGATGCGCTGACCCCTGGTTAGTGGTACTGCGACAGCACGACCTGCGCGCTGAGCCCGAGTGGATAGCTCGGTGCTCGGTGCGACTGGCCGCCGACTGTGCGTTGCCGCGTCGCGACGCGTTGTCCATGACGCGGTGAGCGTGCGGTCGCGCGCCGTTTGCAACGCTGCAACGATGCAACGACGCTGCGACCCACGGATCGCGAGCGACGGACGGCCGTGCATTCAACAATGCGCATTGGCTTCAAAAAAGAAGGGCCGCGTGAGCGGCCCTTCCTGATCTCCACGCCGCCGGGTACGCCCGGCAGTCCGTCACCCGTTGCGCGGATCGTCGTTGCCGAGCAGGTCGCCCTGTGACGGCGCAGCATCCACGCTGCCCGGGAGGGCGTTCACGCTGGCCAGGTCGCGCGACACCGGCGCGCCTGCGCTGCCGTGCTCGATGTCCTCGAACGCACCGCCGTCGACGACGATCTCGTTCGTCGAGGTCGAATCGGCGACGAACCGCGTCTCGACGGCTTCGCCTGCTTCGTCCACGGATTCGGCGCCCGGCTCGAGCGCCGCGACGTTGGACGTCGACGAATCAACGGGCGTCTCGACATTGGCCGCGACGTCCCCTGCAACGTCCGCCGGCTCGCGAGTTTCGATCGTCGGCGTGGCGACATCCGCGTCGGTCGACGCGGCGACGTTGTGCGTCGATGCCACCGGCGCCGGAACAGTCTCGCTGTCGACGCGGGCCGTCGCGTTGGCTGGCGTCGCACTCTCGACATACGTCGAAGCAGAGCTCGGCGCGACCTCGGCTCTTTCGCTACCTTCGGCAGCGGCTGACGTCGCTTCCACTCGCGTGGCGCTCGGCGCAACCGTATCGGACGATGCGCTCGAAACCGCCTTCGGCGGCTCGATCGATGCCGATGATTCGGACGTGCGTGCGGGCGAATCGTTCGCCTTCGACGCATCCGCATCGACCGCCGTACCAGTCGCCCTCAGCGCGTCCGCATCGACCGTCGTCCCAAGCTCTCGCGCAGCCTCCGCCGCAGCGACCACCGCCACCGGCGCTGCAGCTGCCGCAGCCGGGGCGGGGGCCACGAACGGCTTCGGCTCCGACGGACGCGGCGCGGCCGGAATGTCGTCGAACTCGAACTCCGGCTGCGAACGGCTGGCGGTCGAGTCGCCATCGGCCGTTGCATCGCCGAGGTCATCGTCACCGCTCTCGTCGTCGCCCTGCAGATCGTTGTCGAGCGTCTCCATCGACTCCGAACCCTCGGCGCCGCCGCGACGACGACGACGACCACCGCGACGGCCGCGACGGCGACGCGCGCCGTTTTCGCCCTTCGCAGCGTCCGTGCTCTCGATCTGCTCGACAGCGATGGACGCCGCGTCGGCGGATTCCGCGATGACCGGTGCATTGGCCAGCTCGTTCGACTGCGTCATTGGTTCGGCCGCAGCGACCGGCACGGAAACGACGGGCTTCGGCGCTTCCTGCTTGACCGCTTCGACCTTCGCGACCTCAGGCTGCTGCTGACGCTGCGCCTTGGGCTCGCGCTGCTGCGTGTTGGCCTCGATCTTCTCGGCCTCGCGTTCGGGGCGCGGCGGGCGGTTCTGCTGCGGTTGCTGCTGCGTCTTCGGCTGCTGTTGCTGCGGCTGACCGCCGCGCTCGGCATTCTGCTGCGGGCGATTCTTCCCCTGCTGCTGTTGCGGCTGGCCCTTGTTCTGCTGCGGCTGGCCGCCCTTGGCGTTCTGCTGCTGACTCTGCTGCGGGCGACCGTTCTGACGATCCTCGCGACGCTGCTCGTTGCGACGACGGTCGTTGCGATCATTGCGGTCGCGTCGACCCTGCTCGCCACGCGATTCACGCGACGGCGCGGGCGCCGGCGGCGGCGCGACCGGCGTCTGGCCGCGGAAGAAGCGCAGGACACGCTCGACGAGACCGACGGAGTGCGTCGGCGTCGGCGTCGGTGCGACGGGCGCTGCGACCGGTGCGGCCGCGGCCGGCTCCTTCGGCTCGCGCAGCGGCGCGGGCGTGATCGGCCTGACGTTGGTCACCGCGGGCGGCGGCGGGATGTTGAGGTGCGCCTTGGTCAGTGCGTGGGTCGCCAGCTTGCGCGGCGTGCCGCGCTGGTAGCTCGGCTTGCTCGTTTCCTCGCTCAGCTCGTTCTCGCGGATGCGCGTCACTTCGAAGTGCGGCGTCTCGAGCTGGTCGTCGGCGACGATGACGATCGGCGCGTCGTGGCGCTGCTCGATCTCCGCCAGCGCGCGGCGCTTTTCGTTGAGCAGGAAGTTCGCGATCTCGACCGGCGCCTGCACCAGCACCTGGCCGGTGTTGTCCTTCATCGCGTGCTCTTCGGCCAAGCGCAGCACCGACAGCGACAGCGACTCGACGCTGCGCATGCGGCCGTGGCCTTCGCAGCGCGGGCAGACGATCTGGCTCGACTCGCCCAGCGACGGACGCAGGCGCTGGCGCGACATCTCGAGCAGGCCGAAACGCGAGATACGGCCGATCTGGACGCGCGCGCGGTCGTGGCGCAGCGCATTCGACAGCCGGTTCTCGACTTCGCGCTGGTGCTTGGTCGACGACATGTCGATAAAGTCGATGACGACGAGGCCGCCGAGATCGCGCAGGCGCATCTGCCGCGCAACTTCCTCGGCTGCTTCGAGGTTGGTGTTGAACGCCGTTTCCTCGATGTCGCCGCCCTTGGTGGCGCGCGCCGAGTTCACGTCGATCGCGGTCAGCGCTTCGGTCTGGTCGATCACGAGCGCGCCGCCCGACGGCAGCTTCACGGTGCGCTCGTACGCGTTCTCGATCTGCGACTCGATCTGGTAGCGGTTGAAGAGCGGAACGTCGTCCGTGTAGTGCTTGAGCTTGCGCACGTTGTGCGGCATGACCTGCTGCACGAAGTCACGCGCTTCCGCGTACATCTCCGGCGTGTCGACCAGCACTTCGCCGATGTCCGGGCGCATGTAGTCGCGGAGCGCGCGGATGATCAGGCGCGATTCCTGGTAGATCAGGAACGGCGCGGGCTTGGACAGCGCGGCCTCGCAGACGGCGCGCCAGATCTGCAGCAGGTAGTCGAGGTCCCACTGCAGCTCTTCGGCGTCGCGGCCGACGCCGGCGGTGCGGATGATGACGCCCATGTCGTCCGGGATCGTCAGCGCGTCCATCGCCTTCTTCAGCTCGGCGCGGTCCTCGCCTTCGATGCGACGCGACACGCCACCCGCCGTCGGCGAGTTCGGCATCAGCACCATGTAGCGGCCGGCGAGCGAGATGAACGTCGTCAGCGCGGCACCCTTGTTGCCGCGTTCTTCCTTGTCGACCTGGACGACGACTTCCTGGCCTTCCTTGAGCAACTCCTTCAGACCGGCCTTGTTCGGATCGACGCCAGCCTGGAAGTAATCGCGCGAGATTTCCTTGAGCGGGAGGAACCCGTGGCGCTCGGCGCCGTATTCGACGAAGGCCGCCTCGAGCGAGGGCTCGAGACGGGTGATGCGGCCCTTGTAGATGTTCGACTTCTTCTGTTCCTTCGACGGCTGTTCGATGTCGATGTCGTACAGATTCTGGCCGTCGACGATCGCGACGCGCAGTTCTTCCGCCTGCGTCGCGTTGATGAGCATTCGCTTCATTGGTGTGGCGTCCTCGCGCGCTACCGCGCGACGGCGCCGTGGCGTCCGTCTGGGCGGGCCCGTCGCGCGATGCGCGGGTGGGGCCCCAATCCAGCGCTGCACACCACGGCGGGCCGCGGGAGCGCTTGTTCGTGAAACTTGTCGTGAAACCTGGGCCGGCGACCGCGTCGGAAAACTCGTCGGCGTCGCACGGAGTGGATGTGTCATGTCGCGACGGCGTCACCCGCGCGGCGATGGCCAGCCTTGTCGGCGCGCGCTGCTAACATGGCCGACCCCGCGGGTCGTGGTCAGGCGCGCGCCGCATCGCGGAAGGTGGGCTTTCGGCCCGGGTCGCACCAGCCGTCCAGGCTGGGGGCAAGCGACGCTTCTTCCAGCGAAATCAAAACCTTATCTCGCGACGCGAGTTTAACAGATAACCTCTTCATGACCCAGCCGGCCGCGACCGGCGCCCGGACCGTCCGCGTCCCCGACGACCGCGACGGCCAGCGCCTCGACAACTTCCTGCTGGGCCAGCTCAAGGGCGCCCCGCGCTCGCTCGTCTACAAGCTCGTCCGCTCCGGCCAGGTGCGGGTGAACGGCGGGCGGGCGAAGGCCGATCGCAAGCTGGAGGCGGGCGACGAGGTCCGCATTCCGCCGGTCCGGCTGGCCGAGGAGGGCGAAAAGGCGCCGCCGCCGAAGGGGCTGCTCGCCGCGCTCGAGGCCGCGATCGTGTTCGAGGACGCCCGCCTGCTCGCGCTCAACAAGCCATCCGGACTCGCCAGCCACGGCGGCAGTGGCATCAGCCACGGCGCGATCGAGTCGCTGCGCGCGCTGCGGCCCGGCCAGACGCTCGAACTGGTGCATCGCCTCGACCGCGACACCTCCGGCCTGCTCGTCGTCGCCAAGAAGCGTTCGGCGCTCGCCGAGTTGCAGGGGCTCATGCGCGAGGGATCGGAGGCCGCGGGTGAAGCGTCCCGCCCCGACATCGAAAAGCGCTACCTCGCACTTCTCGTCGGCCGCATGCCCGACGGCACGATGTCCGTCGACGCGCCGCTACACGTGGGCCTGCGCCAGCGCGGCGAGCGCCATGTGCAGGTCAACGCCGCGGGCAAGCCGTCGCTGAGCCACGTCCGCGTGCTGGAACGCCGTGGTGGGCATTCGTATTGCGAGATCCGCATCGAGACCGGGCGGACGCACCAGATCCGCGTGCATTCTGCGCACATCGGTCATCCCGTCGCGGGCGACGACAAGTACGGCGACGCGGACGTCAAC
>NZ_SELT01000045.1 GCF_004361065.1 Cognatilysobacter terrigena
TTCGCGGCGCGGCTTAACTCAGGTGTTAGCCACTTGATGCAGGTTCAATCGCGCATGAAGAAGCGGTTTCGTTTTCCTCTGCCTACGTCATGGCAACTCCAATTGAAGAGGTCGCGCATCGAGCGCGGCTACGGTAGAGAAATCGCCGCCGCTAGGGGCCGCCGAGACTATCCAGCCGTCCAAGGCTTGGAAGACGCAATGCTCTTTGAGCTAAATCTGCAAGAAGAAGAGGAAGACTCCTACCTCACCGGCAAGCTGCTATCAAAAGCGCGAAAATTGCGCGTGCCCAGTCCACACATTCGTCGAGAAGGCGAGGAGCTGAGCGGCGCGTGGTATGAGGGCAATCAAACCGGTGGCTGGTATCTTTCGCCGGAGGGCGTAAAGGCTCTTCGAGAAGAGATTCGCCAAGAAGAGCGCGCTAGACGCGAGCAGAACGCTCACCTGGCCGTTTGGCTATCTGCGGTCACCGGCCTCGTCGGCGCTCTTACCGGCCTAGTTGTCGTGTTCGCCAAGTCAAATGGCTAACAATTCGTCCAAGCCGACGCCGCTTCGCGGCGCGGCTTAACTCAGGTGTTAGGGCGCATGAGTGGCAGCGAAGCACTCGTAGAAATTATCGGAGTACCCGACGGCGAGGCGCCGCTGTGGGTGCGCGAGAAATGGGTGGGCCTCCGCTTACCGCTTGCGCCGCAACGAGCCTCGTTGGCCGTCGCGCCGACTGTTGGCGTTCTCTCCGGCCCACGCAGACTGGTAGCTCGTCTATTCAGCGTTCTTTTGGGCCGAGCCAAATGGCAAAAGGGCTATGTCGTTCCGGGGAGCGACGCCATTCAAATACTCGCTTTAGCAAGTCCGGAAGCTGCCGCGTGGTGGACCGAGAACGCGCCGCACGTGTTGCAGCCCGGTCGCTGCCTGCTGTTTCAAGCGGGGTGTGCGCAGCTCTGCGAAGATGCGCCCTAACAATTCGTCCAAGCCGACGCCGCTTCGCGGCGCGGCTTAACTCAGGTGTTAGGCGGTGGAAGAAGATCTCCAGCAACTCGTGGCAGCGTGCAGCGCGGAACACGACCCACGTCCGCTTGCCCGTGGCGCCTTTGAGTCGTTCTGCGTCAAGCATCAGCTTGAGCGTGCGACTTTCTTCCAGTTGTTCGCCCGGCACGTAGCCGAGTCATTCGCAGAAGGATCGCTGCCCTTCTGGGCGGGCAATCACGCGATGAATGCTTTGGCCGGCGACCTGACCGAAATCGAGGGATTCGCCTTAGAGATCTTCCACGCGTTTGACCACGGTGAGTACCTCGAAGGCAGCGAACCGCCTGGCACTGTTCCTTGGCAGCACTACACTATCCCTATGGTCATGGCGGCACTGGCCAATGCGCGTTACCGGCCACTCGCCTAACAATTCGTCCAAGCCGACGCCGCTTCGCGGCGCGGCTTAACTCAGGTGTTAGCCTCTAAACTGCTCCGATGAACACCTACGTGCAGGCTCCTTTCCTTCCGGGCTTCGGCGCGCGCGTCGAATTGCACTGGTCCGTTCTCTTGGTTGCCGCGGGCATCATGGCAGCGTCCTTCCGCACTCCTATCAACGGTGCGGCACTGGTAGCCGCATACTTCGGCATCCTCTACGTACACGAGCTTGGGCATGCTTTCGTCGCGCGCCGACTGGGCTACCGGCCTTACGAAATTCGGCTCAGCTTTGTTCACGGCCGGGTCTGTTTTGAAGCACCGCGCACAGAACGCGATGCCGCACTGATCGCTTGGGGTGGCGCCTCGGCCCAGCTGGCGGTAGCGCTTCCCCTTGTCTTGCTGGCGCAGCTCACCAACGCTGGCTCGCTACCGGTGCTCGGCCCGGCTATCGCCTTCCTTGGCTACCTCTCTCTGCTTATCGCCGCGGTTAATCTCGCGCCGGCTCGCGGCCTTGATGGCTACATAGCATGGCGCCTCTTTCGCAACCTCAAGCTCCCCACGAGACATCGCCCCAAGGCACCGAAGAGCGTGGCTGGCTCGAAGGTCATCAAAGGTCCTTGGGCTGGTCCGTAGGCTAACAATTCGTCCAAGCCGACGCCGCTTCGCGGCGCGGCTTAACTCAGGTGTTAGGCAACAGGGAATACATGATCGCCGCCATACATCTCGTCGGTGCTCTGCTGTCGATGCTACTCCTCAGCACCGGCTTGCACTTTCTCGGCGCCTGGATTGACCGAAGGAATGCCGCACGCATCCTGCAAGATGCGTCGGTGCATCTCGGCCGGCCCCTTGCTGAATTGGAAGCCCCGGAATTTCGGCCGGAGGTCCTTCGCTATTTCGCCGCCAAGTACAGCGACGATCTGCTGAGCAATCGCCTGTCCGACTTTCTCGGCTTGCTTCTAGCCGTCTTCAACTGGCTCGTTCTACTGATCCAAATTGCTGTCTTTGGCGCCGTCGCATGGTTCTCTTACACGGAAGACCAAGCGAACGCTGTTTACGCATGGCTTCTGCTCGTCATCGCATTGCTGGCATTCGCTATCGGCCTCTGTGTGATCGCACTCTGCAAACTCCTCACGGGTCGCTTTCCCGGTCAAGCACGAAATGCACGCAAAGCACTCGCAGAAAGCATTAATCGGGCAGCGCAGCCTGTTGCCTAACAATTCGTCCAAGCCGACGCCGCTACGCGGCGCGGCTTAACTCAGGTGTTAGCTCCCAATGGACCAGAAGCGCCGCCGCGAACTGAAGGCACTCGGGAAGGCTGAGGTAGCCCGCCAGTCGGCAGCGGTTCGCGCTGCTATGCACGAAGCCAATCCGGCCGAGCTCAGTGACCCGGAGTGGTCTAAGAACTACCGTCGCGGGGTCGAGCGCGAGCGGTGGCTGCGAAAAGCACTTCCTCTCCTAAGCCCCGACGTGCTCCACAAGCTGTTTGTCGTCCGCGAGGACGTCGGAACTGGCTGGGTCCCTCACATCGGCGGCTATCTG
>NZ_SELT01000046.1 GCF_004361065.1 Cognatilysobacter terrigena
GCGGCGTCGGCTTGGACGAATTGTTAGGCCTCGGGCCCGAATGAAGGCCGCCTGCGCTTTGCGACGGAGACCTGCTTCTTGACGAACTTCTCAGCCGCCTGCTTGCCAGTGCTCGTTTCACGAAGGATTTCGCCCTTCAGCCACACACCGAGCTTGAGGATAAGTTGATAGTCCTCGGGCGTGTAATCCCAGCGGTAGCTATTGCACACGGCGTGTGCCGGCAAGTAATTGTCTACCGAATGCGCACCACCCGAACTATGTGGGAAAACGTGGTCAGCGTGCCAAGTGGACTCAGATATGACTCCGCCGCATATGTGGCAACGATTATCCGTCTTCGCGAGGACGTGTGCTCGCTGAGCATTCGTAAGTGCCACTCGCGCCTTGACACTTTGCTTTGAGGCTGCCTTGATCGCGCGTCGCCTCAGCCGGAGCTCGTCGATAAGCGCAGGCAGGTCGGAACCGGCGATGCTCTTCCCCTCGAACTCCATGGTCCTTCCTCCGAGGCCTAACACTTGAGTTAAGCCGCGCCGCGAAGCGGCGTCGGCTTGGACGAATTGTTAGGTGCCATGCTACGCGACAACGACCGCAGATCTTCCACGATGCGGCTGCGTGTCTTCGGCGACTTCACCCAGCCCGGCAACCGGCTCAGCCAGTGGCTATTTGGGCCATGCGCGCCGGGGCGTTGAGCCGAGAGCCGCCGGGTTGGAGGAAGCGGTACAAGCGATAAGACACGAATCGCCTCGCTGAGCTGCGCGGCCGAAGAGAAGACCAGTACAAAGCCCTCTGATTCGACGCAGAGCAACGGAAACCCGTTGGACCCGTCGGCGCTAGGAGCGGGCGGCTGATAAGTTGTGGCGCTGCGCCAATCTTCGCCTTCGGGCTCGACGTGTACCCAGTACGCCATAGGTGCATCACGCCAGTCGGCGATATGTTCTATCCAGTGCCGAGGCAACTTCTTCATGGCACCTAACACCTGAGTTAAGCCGCGCCGCGTAGCGGCGTCGGCTTGGACGAATTGTTAGAACCCATAGTCCGGGTTGTAGCAGACGATACCGCTCGCACTCGCCGGGATGATTACACGGCGGCGTGGATCGAAGCGCCAAGCGCGCAGTGGCGTGGCGATCTTGCTTCGCTCGCTTGGAATAGAGGTTTCGACTACGAGATCTGTCTGCTCAGCGCCGGCCCGTGTGCAATCGCCGAAGCTGAGCACGTGGTTCTGCGGGAGGTTGGGTTGGCGGAGCTCGGCGAGGACCTGGTGCGACGGCGACAGGAGCCGCCAGTAGGTGACGCCAGCGCGGATGCGAACTTCTCCGAAGCCCGTACGCGCGTTTGCCGGGCCAATGAGCCACGACACGTCGACACCTGATGCTGCCTGGGCCGCCAACGCTGTGAAAAGAAAGGCTGCGACGACGACCGTCTTCCACATGGGTTCTAACACCTGAGTTAAGCCGCGCCGCAAAGCGCCGTCGGCTTGGACGAATTGTTAGCGCCCAGCCGACGGGCCACTAGTGCCGTGCCAAGCGCGAACGCTGCTAGAACGCCGACGGTGTCTACGAATGCGACGGCCTTATTCATTGCGCTCTCGGGCCAGCTATGCGTTAGGGCAATACGGACGAGGACGGGTGCGGCACCCACTGCAAGCGCTGCGCGTACAGCGTGCTTTCGGAACAGTCGCGCGATGGGATACCACCAAGGTGCGGCCGCGCCAGCTGCTGCCAAAACCGCGTGGCCAAGAATGGACGCAATAGCCGCGTATCTAGATCCGCCTACTAGCGGGAGTTGGATACACAGCCAGAACGCGAGTCCGGCTGTGACGACAGCGCCGGCGCAGAGCAGCGGGAGTACTAGAAGCCTTACCGCCAATGGGGCCGGCTTGCGGGGCAACGAGCCGAGGTCCGAACGGGGAGCGGCATATACATCCATGGGCGCTAACACCTGAGTTGACCCGCGCCGCGAAGCGGCGTCGGGTTGAACGAGTTGTTAGAGCCCACACGGCGATGCCGAGCCGGTTCCAACTTCATATGCCAAGAATGCCACGGTCGGCGACCGCGAGTGGCTCGCGCACGGTGGCCGGCAAGGGGCCGAGCGCGGAAACACGCGAGTGCAAGAGCGAGGCACGCGGCTTGCGATAGGGATGCGGCACGCAAGTCGTGATGGAGCAGGGCGCCGCCGGGCGGAGCGAGACGCGTCGAGGCGCGATACAACCACTACGACTTCTAGAAGAGTCGGTGGTGGGCGCTAACACCTGAGTTAAGCCGCGCCGCAAAGCGCCGTCGGCTTGGACGAATCGTTAGGCCCCGGCCGCAGACTTGGGCAAGCGGCTATGAGCGAGTTCATAGCTAGGACGCTCATCGGATGCTGCCAGCTCGCTGGGTTTACACGAACATACTGATCAAAAATCGCGGCAACTTGCGTATTGGTCATTCCAGCAGTGCACGACTGGAGGTGCTCGAGCCTTTCGGAACTCGCCCCATAGAAGCCAGATGCCAGCATGCCGTCCAAAAGTCCCATGGAGTAGGCGGCACGGCTCGGCTCGGACAGCTGAAGGTATGTTTCGCCCCTCATGAAGCCGCTGAAAACCCGTACGTCATTCTGCGCAGACGCCGCCCCGCACGCGAGCAGAAGCAGAGCCAAGGCGCCACCAAGAATCTTCATTGCATCCTCCGGGGCCTAACACCTGAGTTAAGCCGCGCCGCGAAGCGGCGTCGGCTTGGACGAATTGTTAGCCCCTGCCGGTAAGCTTCACCGGAGCCAGCTTTTTCGGATGCCTAACGCTGCAGCGGCGCCACCCGAGAAACATACGCCAACGGACATTGCCACAGCCGCAGGCTCGCCAGTAGAGCAAGCGCCGGGGCATTGCAGATGGAGTCGCGTACCCACAGGAGGTACAAAGCAGATAGCCGCCGATGTGAGGGACCCAGCCAGGTCCGACGTCCTCGCGGACGACAAACAGCTTGTGGAGCACGTCGGGGCTTAGGAGAGGAAGTGCTTTTCGCAGCCACCGCT
>NZ_SELT01000047.1 GCF_004361065.1 Cognatilysobacter terrigena
GGCCCGCGCGGCAAGGACTTCAACATGCGCTGGGTGGCGTCGATGGTGGCGGACGTGCACCGCATCCTGACCCGCGGCGGCATCTTCAGCTATCCCCTCGACAGCAAGTGCGCGGCCAAGGGCGGCAAGCTGCGCCTGATGTACGAGGCCAACCCGATGGCGTTCCTGGTCGAGCAGGCCGGGGGCGCGGCCAGCACGGGCCGCCAGCGCATGCTCGAGGTCACCCCGACCGGCCTGCACATGCGCGTGCCGGTGTTCCTGGGCTCGAAGCGGGAAGTCGAGGCCGCCGTCCAGTACCACGCCGAGCACGACACCCGGGACGCCGCCGCGGCATGACGCGCCGACGGCCGGCAGCGTGAAGGCGGTCACAAAAGCTTGACCTGTCACGCCATCGGGCTACCTTGGTCGTCCGGTGCGTGGGGCGCCGACAGGAGTCGGACATGGCGGACGGTGGCGCGGGCCGCGACGTGGTCTACGTCGCGCGCGCGGGGCGAGGAACGCCCCCGGCGCGTTTGCAACAGTTGGGCTGGAAGGTGCAGTCGGCTACGGATGCGCGCGGTGCGCTTCGCATCGTGCAGCGGCGCGCGACGCACCCCTTCGCCGCGCTGCTCGACCTGCGCGACGGCTTTTCGGACACCGACTTCGCCGAGTTCGGGCCGGTGCTCGCGGCGAGCAACGTCGGCTGGGTCGCCGGCGTCACCACCGAGCAGCTCGGCGAGCCGGCGGTGCGTCGGCTCATCCGCGACTACTGCTACGACTACGTCACCCTGCCGTGCCCCGAGGGCGTGCTCGACACGGTGATCGGCCATGCGCACGGCATGGCGCGGCTGGCCTGCGAGTCCGCGGTGCGCCTGGCGCACGAAGGCCTCGAAGGCATCATCGGCGAAAGCCCCGGCATGAAGGCGCTGGCGCGCACGTTGTGCAAGGCCGCCAATACCGAAGCGCCGGTGTTCATCGCCGGCGAGACCGGCACCGGCAAGGAACTCGCAGCGCAGGCCCTGCACAGCCATTCGCGGCGCAAGGCCATGCCGTTCGTGGCCATCAATTGCGGCGCCATCCCGCATTCGCTGATCCAGTCCGAACTGTTCGGCTACGAACGCGGTGCGTTCACCGGCGCGCAGAACCGCAAGCTCGGCCGCATCGAGATGGCCAACGGCGGCACGCTGTTCCTCGACGAAATCGGCGACCTGCCGATGGAGAGCCAGGCCTCGCTGCTGCGCTTCCTGCAGGAGGGCAGCTTCCAGCGCCTCGGCGGTCACGACACGATCCGCGTCGACGTGCGCGTCGTCTCGGCAACCCACCACGACCTGCAGTCCGCGATCGCACAGGGCCGGTTCCGTGCCGACCTCTATCACCGCCTCTGCGTGCTGCGTCTGGCGCAGCCGCCGCTGCGCGAGCGCGGCCACGACATCGACCTGCTCGCCCAGCACGCGCTCTCGCGGTATTCGACCGAAGGCCAGCGCGTCATCAAGGGCTTCTCGCCCGACGCCCGACGCGCGCTGCATGCCTACGACTGGCCGGGCAACGTGCGCGAACTCATCAACCGTGTGCGCCAGGCCGTGGTAATGGCCGAAGGCCGGCTCATCACCGCGGCGGATCTCGGCCTGGGCGAAGTCGTCGCACCGACACCGCCGACGCTGGAAGAAGTACGCAACGACGCCACGCGTCGTGCGATCGAAGCCGCGTTGCGTCGCTGCCACGGTCGACTGGTCGATGCCGCGCGCGAACTCGACGTCTCGCGCGTCACGCTCTATCGCCTCATGCAGCGCTACGGCCTGCGCGACGACGGCAGCCAGGACGACAACGCGATGCCGCCGATCGCGCCGCCCATCACGCCGGTGATGGCGGTGACGGGCGGACGCCGTGCGACCGACCGCCGTACGCCGCCCGCGGCCGACCGTCGCCGGACGCGCGGGCTGTCGATCGCCTGATCAGAACGCGCGCGAACCGCGCAGCGAGAACACGAAGTTCGGCGCGTCGGGCGTGAGGCCCGCGGCCAGCTGGCCGTTAAGCGTCCAGCCCGACGGCAGCACGTAGCTCGTGCCGATGTTCAGCGTGGTCGCGTTGCTCGAGCTGCCCGGAATGCGGACCGACTTCGACTCCGGTGCGCGCGTATGCGTCGCCGCCTGCATCGCACTCGCGACGCTCAGGCTGATCGCCGCGCGATCGTTGAGCGCGATCGCGACGCCACCCGACAGGTTGAACATGTGGCCGAGGAAGACTTCCGCGGGCTGCACGCTGCCGACCACCGGGGAGATGTCGTCGAACGATTCGGGCCGATTCCAGGTGTAGCCGATGTTGCCGAACAGGATCACCGGATCGTAGGTGCGCAGCACGGACACGTTGCCGGTCGCGCTCCACACGCCGGTACCGGTCGGCAGCGTTTCCGGAACGTTGAGGTTGCTGTTGTTGCCGTCGGCCTGGATGACCTTGAGGCCGAACGGATCGTGGCCGGTCGGCGCGCGCACGCGCAGGCTGGCGACCACGTCCGGATGTGTCGCCGATTCCTTCACCAGCTGGTAGTACGCCGCCGCGCTCACGTCACCGATGCCGGTGGCGCGCACGTTCGTTTCGGTGAGCGAGCTGGCCGCGCCGCCCGCGCCACCGCTGACGAAGCGCGTCTCGCGCGCGACCCACGGAAGGTCCGCCTCGAGGCTGAAGCGATCGGTGATGCCGTAGCGACCGGTGACGTCGAGCGTCGCGATCGAGGCCTTGTTCTGGTCGATGTTGATCGTGCCGAGGAAGATCGCGTCGAGCGCGAGGAAACCGCTGAGCGTCAGCGCGCGGCGGTCGTAGTAGCTGTAGCTCATGCCCGCGTCGAGCGTGAACTTGCGCTCGAACAACGGCGCATGCTCGCGCACGACCAGCGTCTTCTCCTGCTGGCGACGCGCTTCGTCCTCGTCGCGCTGGGTCTGGCCGACCTGCAGGTTCGGGTCGGCCTGCTGCGGTTGCGTCGTCGACTTCTCGCGGGCGATGCGCGCGGTGTCGACCGGCGGCGGCACCGCCGTCTGCGGCCCACCTTCGCCGGCGACGCCGCGGCCGCGCAGTTGCTGCAGCTGCAGTTCTTCCACCTGTGCGCGCAGGCGCGCGATCTCCGCATCCTGCGCATCGATCTTGGCGGTGAGCGCGGTCAGCTTGGCGTCGACATCCGACGCCGCCAGGGGCACTGCACTTTGGGGATCGGCGAAGGCGGCGGGGCTGGCGAGCGCGAGGGCCAGTGCGGCGGGGAGGACACGGGCAGACAGGCGCGGTGAGCGCTTCAGATGCGACGGCATTCTTCGATCCTTGATGCGGCTGCGGTCAGTGGCGCAGTCCGGACGCGGCCGAAAGCGCCTGTTGGATGCCCAGCTGCTGCACCGCGGACGCCGGCATCGCCGTCGTCATCATCTGCAGATTCAGGGCATTGCTCGCGGTGAAGCCATCCCCGGCGATCTGCCCGATCTGCGTGATCCGGCCCGACGCGCCCGGCGTCACCTGCTGGCCGATGGTAGCGCCTGGCGCGACGAGTCCAAGCTGGACCCCGCCGCCGACGAAGCTGATCTGCGCCTGCAGCGTGCCGTCCTGGGCCTGCGCGCTCGACGCACCGTTGAAGCCCGACGGCGCCGCCGGGTTGGTCCCGAGCTGCACGACGGTCAGGTTGCCCATGCGATTGCCGTCGCCCGCGATCTGCGTGATCTGGCCGATGCCCTCGACGTGGATCTGCTCGCCGCCGGTCGCGATGTTGTTCGACGCCGGCGCATCGCTGCTGCCCGCCGCGGCGCTCGCGCGGCTGTCGACCTGCACGTCGTAACCGCCGTGGTCGTTGCGCTGCACATGGAGCGAGCCGACCGCGGTCGCGGTGCCGCCCTGCGCGGTCGCGAGCGTCGACACGAGGTCGATGCGCACGCCGACGAGCATGTCGGTGCCGTCGTACTTGCCGGTCAACTTGCCGAGCGCGGCGTCGTCGACGACTTCCACGCGCAGCGGTGCGGTGGGAGAAGAAGGGGGCAGGGCGAACGCCGGGCCGGCGGACGCCGCTGCCACGAAGGCCATGAAAACAGCATGGGAGAGGCGGCGGAGTTTCATGGGTCCCTCGATTCGAATCGGTCCATCGATGCTCAGAACAGGTCGGCGCGGACGAGGCCGAGCTCGACCACCGGCACCGGCATCGACGCCTCGACCACCGCATCGCCGCGGCGCGCGAGCGCGACCGACTGGCGACCGTTGACGAGATACGAGTTCTCGAGCGGCTTGTTGCCGACCACTGCGAGCACGATGCCGTTCCAGCCTTTGACGAAATCCTGCTCGTTCATCACGCGATGACCGAGCGCGGGGTCGGCGACGAAGACGCGCCCGGCCTGGGCGCCCTTCACCACCACGAAATGCTTGTAGCCGTGCAGATCGAGCAACGCGATCACCGGCATCTGCAGGCGATACAGCGCCGCCGCGTCGATGCGGAAGCCATGCGCGCGGAACCCGTCGATGCCTTCGACGTAGTGCTTCATGTCGAGCATCGAGAACCCGTTGCGCACGACCTCCTTGGGATCGTTGCCGACCAGCATGCTGCGGATCATGTGCGGCTCGTCGACTTCCATGCCGTAGCCGTAGCGCAGCACGCTGGCGAGCGCCGCGGAGCCGCAGCTGAAGTCGTACTGCTGGCGAACCATGTCGCGATAGCGCAGGTCACGCAGCGTCGTCACCGGTTTGTCGAGCGGCGCGCCGTCAACGATGTTCGCCATCGCCAGGTTCGAACCCGCATGCGCGGGCGCCGCGAATGCGGCGAACAATGCAACGGCCATCAGGAGCGGACTGCGCGACATGACTTCCCCGGAGAAGCGCGGTGGCCGGCGTGGGGTCCGGCCACCGCGTTGACGACGTGGAACAGGTGAAGCAGGTGGAACGAATTACGGACCGTCGACAGCCGAAGCGATCGAGAGACCGTTGTGCTGCGCGTTGCCGACGCCGGCGGCGACGTTCACGCCGATGTTGCCCTGCGC
>NZ_SELT01000048.1 GCF_004361065.1 Cognatilysobacter terrigena
GGCCGTCCGCAAGGCCGCGACCAGCGCACGCCGCTCGGCCGCCGCCCGCAAGGGTGCGGCGACGCGCGCCACCGGCGCCCGCAAGGCCGCAGGTGCACGCAAGACGACGGGCGCTCGCAAGACGGCGGGTGCGCGCAAGACGGGCGCTCGCAAGTCGACCGCACGCAAGGCCGCATCGAAGTCGTCGCGCGGCGGTTCGTCGACCGGTCGCAAGACCGCGGCGAAGAAGGGCGGCCGTTCGGCTTCGGGCCGCGGCGGCTCGTCCACGTCGACGCGCGGCGCGGCCAAGAAGGGCGGCGCGCGCAAGAGCGCGGGCAGCCGTTCGGCCTCGACCGGCAGCCGCGGCGCTTCGGCGTCCCGCGGCAACGGCGCCTCGCGCATGTTGAACGGCCGCAGCCGCGGCGGTGACAGCCGCGCCAGCCTGTAAGCAGTGAACCGGTGCCGGCGGTTCGCCGCCGGCACCACCCAATTCCACGATGCGGCGCATGCGCGACGCATCAACTACCGACAACAACGAGCAACACGGGGACCGGGCCGATGGCCGTCAAGATCGAAAAGAAAATCAAGGGCTACAGCGTGGTGAGCGCGGAGGACCGCGCGCGCGAAGCCCAGGCCGCCACGCCCGCCCCGGCCGAGCCGAAGATGGCCGACGTCATCCAGATGCACGAGCGCCTCGAGCGCCCCGAAGTGCTCATCGGTTCGACGTACAAGATCAAGACGCCGCTGGTCGAGCACGCCATGTACGTGACGATCAACGACATCGTGCTCAACGCCGGCACCGAGCACGAACAGCGCCGCCCGTTCGAGGTGTTCATCAACTCGAAGTCGATGGACCACTTCCAGTGGATCGTCGGCCTCACGCGCATCATGTCCGCCGTGTTCCGCAAGGGCGGCGACGTCACCTTCCTCGTCGACGAGATGAAGGCCGTGTTCGACCCACGCGGCGGCTACTTCAAGGCCGGCGGCGTCTACATGCCGAGCCTGGTCGCCGAGATCGGCGCCGTGGTCGAAGACCACCTCAAGTCGATCGGCATGATCCACGACCCCGAGATGAGCGAGGCGGCCCGCGCCCTCATCGCCGAAAAGCGCGCCGCCTACGAGCGCGCGACGAATCCGGCATCGAACGAAAGCGTCGCCGTCACCGGCGACGGCACCACCTTCCCGCCCAGCGCGACCATGTGCCACAAGTGCAGCACGAAGGCGCTGGTGCTGATGGATGGATGTGCGACTTGCTTGAATTGCGGGTATAGCAAGTGTGGCTGAGCACCGCGAAGTAGCTCTGCACAAGTGCTGCCGATCTATTACAAGTACGTCTCCGTAGCTGGCGGCACTGCGATCCTTAGCAATCAGACGTTGCGGTGGGCAACCCCCGCAACGTTCAATGACCCTGCCGACATGCAGATCGAGCTGCAAGTCGACGTCGATCGTGATCGGGTCATCGATCTCGCGCTGGATCTAATCTGGGAGCGCTGCTGCGGACGAGCGCCCCCAGCGGCAAACGCGATGGGCCGCCTTCTTGATCAGAAGGGCGCGCAATTCCGCAGAACCGGACAAGGCGCACTGAAGGCCGCGATGCGTCCGGGCGTAGAAGCATTCCTGGCGAAGCTGCCGGAGCACGTTAGTTCTTTCTCAACTGGACTGTTCTCCGACCTCGGACGGACAAAGCTCATCTGCTTCAGCGAGCGAACGGACTCGGTACTCATGTGGTCGCACTACAGCGAAAGCCACTGCGGCATCGTCCTCGGCTTTAGCAACGTCGATAGTTGCGACAGCGTCTATAAGCTCGCGAAGCGCGTCGACTATAGACCTCACCCCCCTCGTTTCGCCGACGAAGAAGAACTGGCTGCGATAGTCGCCGGAAACGCCGGCATTCCGCACGACGTTGTCGATCGAATGATCTTTACGAAATCCGACCAATGGTCCTACGAACGGGAATGGCGAATTTCTTCTGGAGACGGCCGCGAACCGGGCTCTCCAGTTGAGTATGCGGGGTTTTTCAACAGTGAACTTCGCTCCGTGTGCTTCGGAGTTAAGACGTTGCCAAGCACAAAGGCACTTCTGATCCCCCTAATAAGAGAGAGATTTCCCGATGCGGAGCTTCTCCAAGCGCATCGAAAGAGCAATTCTTACTCGATAGAAATCGCTCGCCTGAACAGGTGATGCCACGCGACAGCCCGCCCTCATCCCGTTCGCTTGCACGGAGTTTTCGTGGCACTAGCAAATAGCCTGATCTCGCTCCTGCTGCAGGACATGCGATTGATCCATGAGCGAAGCGAGCCGCGCCCACCCGCGACGCTGTGGCACTACACCAGCGCGGCAGGTCTCAAGGGAATCTTAGAGACGAAGACGATTCGTCTTTCCAATGCAGCATTCTTGAATGACAAGACCGAGCAGTGGTTAGGAAAGGCCCTCTTCATCGAAGCCGCCACCGGTCGATCCGGACACGTGAGTGACTCGATAGAACGCGTGTTAAAAGCTGCGTGTCAACCGTTCTATAAGCAAGCGACTAGCAGCGATCGACTGTCCGACGTTTATACCGCGTCGTTTTCAGTGCACGCCGATTCTTTGCCGCAGTGGCGCGCTTATGGCCGGGGCGAAGATGGTTATGCATTGGGCTTTGACACTTCGAAACTGATCGACGAGAAGCGTAGCCACTCGCGAGTAGAAAACCTTTGGCTGTCCAAGTGCTTTTACAAACCTGATTCGCATCGGAAGCTTGTAAATCGATTGATCGAACTGTGCGATGAAGCGTTCATTGCACATGCAGGCGGCCCGGATGAGGCGGCCGAAGCTGCGGCTGGAGCTGCTGCGTGGTTGAGCGCATTTCTTAAGAACGCTCACTACAAGGACGAGGGCGAATGGCGCCTTGTTCTTTTCGCTAACGAAGCGGACGAAGAGCAGGTTGGCTTCGTCGAGGGACCAGTCTTGAAGCCGTACTGGCCGTACACTTTTGAGCCCGGCTCAGTGAACGGTGCGGTAGTCGGTCCCCAGCGGCACATGGATCTCGCGGTGTCGTCGGTCCGCCTGCTACTTAGGCGGTGCAACGCCCTTAATGCAGTGGCCAGACCTAGCGCTGTTCCATTTCGCAATGTCGGCTGAGTGACATAGTTGCCAGCAATGGGGTCGGGTTTCGGTTCTGCACTCACAGGCTGGCGCTGTCATATAAGACCCGAAGGGCGACCGACACGATGTCGGCCGTCGCCGCCCGAGGCAGCATGCCGAGTGTGGCGATCGCGAGGAGTTACAAGTCGCGAGCTGTAGATCCGTCGAGAGAGGTGCTGTCTTTGGTTATCTTTCTTTGCACCAGCAAAGAAAGTAACTTGGGCGCGCAGCGCACGAAACGCTCTTGCCGCCGTCTCGCGACGGTCCATCGCATCACTCCACCACACCGGAATGTGCCCCGCTTCCGGGCGCGCAAATCGCGGCGAAATGCTACGTGCGTTGTCGCCGTCAGCGTCCCGAACGCCGCCGCTGTGCCGATCCCGCCGGCGTTCGCAGCACACCAGGCCGCACACGTTTACAGCATCGCGACGGACCACGGTTCAACCTGCCCACGCACCGCGACGCACCTCGCGTACATCCCACCATCGTGTTCCGCATCCCCAAGGACTGGTCGATGAAAAAATCTCTGCATTCCCTCGGCGGTTACCTGGCCGCTTCCCTGCTGGGCGCGACGCTGGCGTTGCCCGCCGTCGCCCAGGCCGGCTGCCCGTCGTACGGCAACAAGGGCATGTCGGGCGACTGCTCGCCACGCAGCAGCCAGTGCTTCAACAGTTGGGTGACCGACCACCGCATGTTCAGCGGCGTGTGGCACTACAAGCTGCTCGTGTACCGCCGCAATGCGGGCGGCACGTGGTCGTACTACAGCGAGACCTGGCATCCCTGCTGAGCGACGCCGAAAACAGGGTCGGAGTGCAGTTTTCCTCGACCCAATGAAACAGGAGTCAGAGTGCGATTTCCTGTACTTCGATTGCTGATCCGCAATACGAGACCCGAAGGGCGGCCGACAGGACGTCGGCCGTCGCCACCCGAGGCAGGATGCCGAGTGTGGCGATCGCCAGGAATCAGCACGCGCAGGCTGTAGATTTGTCGAGGAAGGTGCTTTCTTTGGTTATCTTTCTTTGCACC
>NZ_SELT01000049.1 GCF_004361065.1 Cognatilysobacter terrigena
GCGGCTTAACTCAGGTGTTAGGTGCCATGAGATACATCGCAGCGCTTTCAGTGATGCTATTGGCTGGTTGCGCGCAATCGTCCGACTCCGCCATTGCTGCAGCCGTCCTGAGCAGCCCACCACATCCGCGCCTCGCACTGTGTCTGAATGTAAGCGGTGCTGACCCATCTCCGGCTCTGGCTGCTGAATTGCGGCGTGCCGGCCGGACATTCACGCCGCTGAGCGGTTGCTCTCGTCGCGGAGCCTACGTTTTCGCGAATGGTCGCCCGGCTGAGTCGGTTACGGCCGAGTGTCAGATGGTTGGCCTCAGTGGCGCCGAAGTGACCCTGTCGAGCTACTTCTCGCCCATGGCTGCCAGCACTTGGGTCGTCGCGCTCGAGTGGCGGCAAGGTCGTTGGCAACTGAAAGATCAGCGCCTGCAGTCGATTAGCATGGCGCCTAACAATTCGTCCAAGCCGACGCCGCTTCGCGGCGCGGCTTAACTCAGGCGTTAGGGAGTGATATGCGAGTTCTCTTGGCGGTCGCAGCATTCTTTGTCGCAGCGCCGTCGTTGGCCCAGCCGGTTCGCGCCACGCGAATCCTCGTCGACAAGTCCGAGCACAGGATGTACGTGTTCGCGGGGACCGAGCTGGTCGCGACCTATCCGGCAGGGTTCGGCGTGAATCGCATAGGTCACAAGCAAGAGGAAGGCGATCGCCGCACACCTGAGGGGAAGTACGTCCTGGACTCCAAGAACGCTAATAGCGCGTTCTTCCGATCCATCCACATTTCGTACCCTAATGCGGCAGATCGAGCCGCTGCCCGTCGGCGCGGCGTCTCCCCTGGCGGAGCAATCATGGTGCACGGGCAACCGAACGACCCGGAGTTGGCCAAGAGGGTCCCCGCCTACCCCTTCCCCGATTGGACGGATGGCTGCATTGCCCTCTCCAATGCGAGCATGGCCGCATTGTGGGAAATGGTTCATGGCCCTGTGCCGATCGAGATCACTCCCTAACAATTCGTCCAAGCCGACGCCGCATCGCGGCGCGGCTTAACTCAGGTGTTAGGCCTCATGGGCAAATTAATGCGCTCGCTACTTGTACTTCTCGTGGCGTTCGCCTCGGCACCCGCCGCGGCGGTCACGCCAGAGGCGTGTGAAAGTGATGCCATCCTGCGTGGAACTATCAAGCCGGCACCCGATTTCCTGCCCCCATCTGCAGTGGATGCCAGAGCTAAGCTCCACGGTTCGCTCCGCTTTAATGGTATGGACCTCTACCGCGCGTCTCGGATTGACGAGATTTGTATTGCTGTTCTCGTCGATGAAACTGGCGTGCCGCGGGATGCGGCCGTCTTCCAGCCTCGGCGCTTAGCTCTTTCTGCCGGAGAGCGATCCGAGCTCCTTGCCTTGCGCTTCTCGCCCGCCGAGAAGGCCGGGCAGTCAACCAAAGCGATCGTGGTGGTCCGCTGGACGATTATTCGTTGAGGCCTAACAATTCGTTCAAGCCGACGCCGCTTCGTGGCGCGGCTTAACTCAGGTGTTAGCGCCCTTGAACCCACAAGCTCGCAAGCCGAAGCCCTTCACTGATCCCTTCACTGCTCGCGCAGGCGGAACGCTGTTTTCGGTGTTCTCGGCGGCCGAGTTATTCCTGGCACTCAAGGCGCTCTTCTCCGGCTGTATTCGTACCATGCGCGGCCGTCACGGCCCGAGCGTTGTCCGTTGCGCCCCCGAGCCTTGGTATTGGGGTCATACCGCAATCGCCGTCATCCTCGGAACCGCGTTGGCCGTGGTGGCTTGCAAGCTCTTCCAGGTTGCGCGTCGCGCTCGTAGCGCTGATGCTGCAGGGCGCTAACAATTCGTCCAAGCCAACGCGACTTCGCAGTCAACTGACGTATTCGTTCGCAAAGCAAGTGGGGGCCTGGCATGCACGATGACCGACATACCTCGTTGAGCGGCTCCTGCCACTGCGGTTCGGTGCGCCTTACGCTTCCTGTCGCGCCTGAAACAGCGACGAGTTGCAATTGCTCGCTATGCCGCCGCACGGGCGGGATATGGGCCTACTACGAACTTGGCGCGGTCTCGATCCAGGGTCACCCCGAAAACACCGAGAGCTACGTTTGGGGTGATCGAACGCTGACGAATTTCCATTGCAAGACCTGCGGCGTCGTCACGCATTGGGAGCCAATGGAGGCGACGCCGGGCGCTCGGCATGGTGTGAACCTGCGGAACTTCGAACCTGCGCTGTTGGAGTCGGTCGTTGTCCGGCGCTTCGATGGGGCGGATACCTGGAGGTTCCTCGACTGATTGCGGCTCAGCTCTCCGGTGCTTTTGATCCCGACAACTTGCGTCACCGCGTCGAACGCTCGTCTACTGCTGCATCGCGGGCCAAGGCGTGGCAGCGGAGTGTCCGTTGCTTGTAGGTAGAAGTGCTCAAGTGCGTCGACGCGATGCAACCGTCTATCGCCGTCGGACGCACGGTCGCGCCACGCGCTGCGGGTATGCGCTACAACGTCCGCTTCGACATCCCAACGTATTGAACGGAGTACGCATGGAACGTGTGACCGGCATCGGCGGCATCTTCTTCAAGGCCAAGGATCCTGCGGCGCTCGGGGCGTGGTATCGCGAGCATCTCGGGCTGGACGTACAGGAATGGGGCGGCGCGATGTTGCCGTGGGGCACGCCGGAGAATCCCACCGGGGTGACGTTGTGGACGCCCTTTCCCGCCGACACCGCGCATTTCGGTTCGGGCGGCGCGTCGTTCATGGTGAACTTCCGGGTGCGCGACCTCGACGCATTGCTCGCGGCGCTACGTGCGGAAGGCTGCGCGGTCGAGGATAAGGTGGACGACTCGGAGTACGGTCGGTTCGGCTGGGTCGTGGATCCGGAAGGCAATCGCGTCGAGTTGTGGCAGCCGCCTGCCGACGGCTGAGGGCGAACGGGCACGCGGCAAGACGCGACATCTCGGCGGCAAGCAGTCGCTTGCCCATGTCCAAAGCCGTGTCATGGCGTTCGACCGCCCCGAGGAACTGGGCGGGTGACGGCGGCGCGGCGCGGCGGATACTGCAGGGGATACGCGACGCATGCCGTTCGCGTACCTGCCTCGGGCACCAGACTTGTGCTCTCGACCTTCGCTGCATGCTCGCCCCGCACGGCGGGTCGCTCGTCTCTTGCAGCTCGGCTTACTCGTTCTCGTTATTAGCTCGTGGCTGACGGCTCGTGGCTGTTAGCGGTTAGCTGTTGGCTGTTTTTGGGTGTTGGCTGGTGGCTGGTGGCTGGTGGCTGACGGCTGACGGCTGACGGCTGACGGCTGACGGCTGACCGCTAACGGTTAGTGGCTCTCGGCGACTTACCGTCCACTGCCCCGGGGCCACCGCCGTCCCATTGGCGCAGTGCTCAGCGCCGACCGACCGCCTACCGCGCACCGGTCCGTGTCCACCGCCGGGCGGCTTGTTATTCGACGTTCGGCGTTCACCCCTGGTGACCAGAGTGAGCGGTGCGTCAGGGCCGTCGGCAGCGCCTAGCCCAGCCGGCGGCTCCCACCCCCT
>NZ_SELT01000050.1 GCF_004361065.1 Cognatilysobacter terrigena
CGTCGGCTTGGACGAATTGTTAGCCGTTGAGCAGGCTGTACTCACAGCTGATCAAAGGCAATGTAACTGCACTTGCCTTGCATGACGCTCGCCTTGGTGATCAGCACGCCGTCTCCGGCGCGGCTAAGGGTGTGCAGATACTCGAGGCCACCTGAAGCGTTCTCGAGGAAGGTGTAGACCTCTGCGGTTTTGCCCGGATAGACGACGAGTACCGAAAAAGACTTCTCGCCGCGATTTAGCGGAATGACGGTGCCGCCGTCCCCGCGGGCAGAGATGATGTCCTTTCGTGTGTCGACGAAGAGGATGTCGTACTCACCCTCGGCGATCTTCGGGAGCTTCGTGATGCCACCAGTGATCTTCTCATCCTGCCAGCCGCTATCGGCCTTTTTGACGATCCCCGTTTCAGGGAAGTACCCCTTGCCACTCGGATCGGAGCACGCCGCAATGTCGCCTGCGTGGACAGTGAGGCTAACGAACGCGGCGGCAAGGAAAGCTACGAGCTTCACGGAAGTCTCCATCAATGGCTAACACCTGAGTTAAGCCGCGCCGCGAAGCGGCGTCGGCCTGGACGAATTGTTAGGGCTCAGGCCGGTGACCTTGAGCCGGCACTTGTAGCCGCCCTGCCCGGATTCGAGGTTGTCCGAGAGCATGAGCTCGTAGACACCGGGGCGAAACACGGCTTGGGGCTTCGCGCCGGCAGACCAAGCAGCCGACTGCAGCGTGGCGGGAATCTGCAGGTGCGTGCGACGGGCCAGCTCAGCAGGCTCAACCAGGTTTGTCTGCCCGGCAGGTGGACCGGCGACGACAAGGAAGAACCATGCGCCATCGGAAATCCTGTGGACTGCCAGCTCCCGGCCAGCGCCCGGTGCCATCCGGACCGTGAAGGGCTTTCCAGCCTGCACGGCGCTAGGGCAGGAGAGTGCACGCGAGCTGATGCTCCAATGAGCCTCTTCAGCTCGAGCAGGCGCATGCAGCACGAGGCCAAGTACACAAGTGGCGACAATCCTTCTCATGAGCCCTAACACCTGAGTTAAGCCGCGCCGCGAAGCGGCGTCGGCTTGGACGAATTGTTAGGCGCCAAGCGATGAACCTTGAGCACCTTGTCGACGCGCAGCATGAGACGAGTTCCGGGCTTTGGCCAGACGATAGGTTCATTTACCACGGTGCCCTCCACCTCCATCCACGCGGAGCCCATAGGCGGGAGCCCGATGCGGCCCATGGCTTTCCAAACGTGCTCATCGGCGTCCGTGAGCGCGACCAGCTCCCGCCAATCGGACGAGCCGCAAGGCTCGATCTGCATGCCGTGCATGTGCGACGCGACGCAACCCGATACCCGGACCTTATGGCCCACGTGGGCGGCGATGGTTTCGGCGAGCCTAGCGGGACTCAACGCAATCGGCTGACCGGCATTCGCTTGGCCGGTGAGGGCGCTGAAAGCCAACAGAAGCGCATGACGTTTCATTCTGGCGCCTAACACCTGAGTTAAGCCGCGCCGCGTAGCGGCGTCGGCTTGGACGAATTGTTAGGCCCCGAGCTTGAGCTGGTCCGAGCGCCAAAGCCCGAAGCGCTGGAGCCCCCAGAAGGCCGGCAAGTTCGTCTTAATGAGCTTGAGCCCGGGCGAGCAGCCTTTGCCGCCGAACTCGCTGTGCGAAAGACACCGCTCGACATGGAAGGACACGGTCTTGCCGGACGGGAACGCGACTAACACCGTTCCTTTTTGCGTGGACCAGTGACCCTTGAGGCGTGATCGAGGGCCTGATGCGTACTCACCAGGCTCCCATTCGTGGCTCTTGAGCTCAGCATCACCGGATGGGTTGAGTACCAGCTCTAGTTCGTACTCGGTCTCAGTAACCGCTACATAGCGGCCGGTTGGCGGCGGCGCGGCGGCTGCGACGGTGGCGGCTAGCAGTAGGGACCACACACTCATTGCAGCGTTCCTCCGGGGTCTAACACCCTGAGTTAAGCCGCGCCGCGAAGCGGCGTCGGCTTGGACGAATTGTTAGGCGGCAACCGCCAGCACGCGGCCGTTACCCACGACGCCACCATGCCACACCGTGAACTGCGTGCCCGCGGGAAAATGCTCGACGGCCTCTGGGAATAGGAAATCCGCTTGTACTCGGGACGCCTGGCCCAACGGCAGCTCCCCAGGGAACCGCAGCCGGACTGAGCAATATTGCCCGCCCACACCGAGAACCGTGCGCCACTCGTCACCTGGAATCGGCGCGGAGAGGCCGCCTTGGGCAGCAAGGATCACTTCAAGCTCTAGTTGAGTAGCCATTGCCGCCTAACACCTGAGTTAAGCCGCGCCGCGAAGCGGCGTCGGCTTGGACGAATTGTTAGGCGGACGCACTGAGTGAACCCGCCGGCCAGCGTGCCAAGGTGCGTGCAACTGCTTCAGCAAGCTGCATGACCGGCGGACGCTCACACTCAAACCACTTTGCAAAACTCTGGGCTAGGCGATCGAGGTGCTCCGGTGAGAGCGAGACGAGGTCATCTAGCTTCACACCACGACCGAACACTGCCCAGATTGCTTCGCAGCACTCTTGGGGAGACGCTTCGAGAAATGGAACTGGCGGGCTCACCAGATTTCCAAACTCCTCCCCATTGCCGATTCGAAATCTGCCCGAAGCTATTCTTCAGACGCCATGATCTCTCCTCAGCCGCCTAACACCTGAGTTAAGCCGCGCCGCGAAGCGGCGTCGGCTTGGACGAGTTGTTAGGCCCATAGCGACTGATGATCCGCATGCACTCTTCCAACAAAGCCTTGCGGTGTCGGGCTTCCACCTTAGCCAAGGCGCCTTCCAATTCCCAGAAAAGAGCTGGCGCGTAGTGCAAACG
>NZ_SELT01000051.1 GCF_004361065.1 Cognatilysobacter terrigena
GGCACGGGCAAGACGGTCACCGTGTCCGGCGCCACGCTGTCGGGCGCAGACGCGGGCAACTACACGCTCACGCTGCCGGCGTCCGCGCTCGGCGACATCCTGCAGAAGGCGCTGACGGGCACGCCCGTCGTCACCACGAAGACGTACGACGGCACGACTGCGGGCAGCGGCACGATCGGTCTGACGGGCGTCGTCGCCGGCGACAGTGTCGGTGCGACCGGCACGTTCACGTACGCCGACAAGAATGCGGGCACCGGCAAGACGGTCACCGTCGCGGGCGCGACGCTTAATGGTGCCGACGCCGGCAACTACACGCTCACGGTTCCCGCCAGCGTGCTGGGCGACATCCTGCAGAAGGCCATCAACGGCACTGCAACCGTCGCGACGAAGACCTACGACGGCACCACCAGCGGCAACGGCACGATCGCGCTTACCGGCGTCGTCGCTGGCGACGACCTCGGTGCCTCGGCGACGTTCACCTTCGCCGACAAGAACGCGGGCTCGGGCAAGAACGTCACCGTCAGCGGCGTGGCGTCGAACGGCGCGGATGCCGGCAACTACGTCGTCAACGTGCCGGCCTCGGCGCTCGGCGACATCCTGCGCAGGGCGATCACCGGCACGGTGACGGTCAACACGAAGACCTACGACGGCACGACCGCCGCAACCGGCACGTTCGGCCTGGCCGGCACGGTCGCGGGCGACGATGTCGGCGCGACCGGCACGTTGGCGTTCGCCGACAAGAACGCGGGCACCGGCAAGACGGTCAACGTCTCCGGTACTGCGCTCACCGGCACCGACGCGGGCAACTACACGCTCACCGCGCCGGCCACCGCCACCGGCACGATCCTGCAGAAGGCGCTCACGGGCACGCCGACGGTCGCGACCAAGACGTACGACGGCAACACCGCCGGCACCGGCTCGATCGCGTTGAACGGCGTCGTCGCGGGCGACACCGTCGGCGCGGCCGGTACGTTCACGTATGCCGACAAGAACGCCGGCACGGGCAAGCTCGTCACCGTCAGCGGCGTCACGTTGAGCGGGGTCGACGCGCGCAACTACACGATCGGCGTGTCGGCCTCGGCGCTCGGCGACATCCTGCGCAAGTCGATCACCGGCACGGCGACCGTCAACAGCAAGACCTACGACGGCACGCGCACGGGCACCGGTTCGATCGCGTTGAACGGCGTGGTCGCCGGCGACACCGTCGGCGCCACCGGCACCTACACCTTCAGCGACGCGAACGCCGGCACCGGCAAGACCGTCGCCGTCGGTGGTGTCGCGCTGAACGGTACGGATGCCGGCAACTACACGGTGGTGGTGCCGGGTTCGACGGTCGCGGACATCCTGCGTCGCGCCATCACCGTTACCGCCAACCCGCTGACCAAGCTGCAGGCCACGCCAGATCCGACGCTGAGCTATGGCGTCACGCAGGGCTCGCTGGTGGCGGGCGACACGCTGTCGGGCAGCCTGGTGCGTGCGCCGGGCGAAACGGCGGGCCAGTACGTGATCGGGCAGGGCACGCTCAATGCGTCGGCGAACTATCAGCTCACGTTCGTCGGCTCGACGCTGACCATCGTGCCGCTGGCGCTGGACCCGAGCGACGGCGCGGCGCTCACCGCGACCGTGGGCGAGGTGGTGCGTTATCTCGACGAGACGAACACTTCGTCCGATCGAGACGCTGCTCCGCTCGAGATCGTCGACGACCGTCGCCCGTGCGATCCGACCGACGACCGCGCGAACGCGTGCGGCGCAGGCCGCCCGCACTGAGTCATCGGTTCCAACCGCAGTAAACGACGAGCCCGGCCATGCGCCGGGCTCGTCGCATGCGCGCGGCGGTCAGTCCGCCGGCACCGTGCGCCCCTGCGCCCACTCGCGCAATGCGGCCACGCGCTCGCCCATCACCACCGACAACGGGCGCGTGTTGCGCAGCTCGGCTCGCAGGG
>NZ_SELT01000052.1 GCF_004361065.1 Cognatilysobacter terrigena
GTCGGCTTGGACGAATTGTTAGAGCCCGACCAGCGGAACTCCAATAGCCCGCTAGGGACTACGGCTGACGTAGCAGCTGCTGCTGGCGCGACGAACTCAACCACGGGCCCGGTGCTGAAGTTGGCTAGGACACGAGCGACCGGCTCACTGCCCACGAACCCAATGGCGCAGGTGTGAGTGGACGAGAACTGCAGGAAGCCAGCACCAATGATGCGTTGGATAAATGAGCTAAAGGCCTCCGTCTCAGACACCTGGAGCACCAGCTCGAGCGGCAGTGTTTGGTCGTCCGCGGCGCAGACAGGCTTCCGCGTGACTGTGATCTCCTTCACTGCACTCTCCATGAAATAGGTTGAGGGCTCTAACACCGGAGTTAAGCCGCGCCGCGAAGCGGCGTCGGCTTGAACGAGTTGTTAGAGCCCACACGGAGATGCCGAGCCGGCTCCAACTTTATGAGCGAAGAATGCCACGGCCGGCGACCGCGAGTGGCTCGCGCACGCTGGCAGCTAAGGGCGGGGCGCGGAAATGGACGAGTGCTAGAGCGAGGCACGCGGCTGGCGATAGGGATGCGGTACGCAAGCCGTGATGGAGCAGGGCGCCGCTGGGTGGAGCGAGAAGCGTCGAGCCGCCAGACAACCACTACGACCTCTAAGAAGAGTCGGTGGTGGGCGCTAACACCTGAGTTAAGCCGCGCCGCGAAGCGGCGTCGGCTTGGACGAATTGTTAGGCGCTCTGCTATTGACCATTGAACTCGACCTGCGAGATTTGACGGGTGGCTGGATCAAATACTGCGCCCCAAAACCAGCTGCCGCCATCACAGACAGTCATGGCCCGACTTCGCCACGAGCGGGTGCTCTGCTGGGCGACTGCCGCTTGAACCTTCAGCACGTCCGGGTGAAACGCGTTGATGTAGACAACCGGGCGGCCCGAGACCGTGATGCCCAGGTATTGTCGATAGTAGCGGGCTGGGGGCACCGCGCCATGCCAAGTTGGCTCGCTGGCGAGACCTTCTACTGCACGATCAACGGCGCGGCCCTGCGAGGGCGATAGACGCCACGGATTTGCGGCTCCAGCCACCGACGAGCGCGAGCACTGACTTAGCAATCGATCGAATTCGGAGACTGACAAGCGTTCACTGCGCGGCATCTGAGGCGACGCGCTACACCCTGCAGTTACAGCGAGCACCAAGAAGAGAGAAAGCCGCATCAGACGCCTAACACCTGAGTTAAGCCGCGCCGCGAAGCGGCGTCGGCTTGGACGAATTGTTAGGCGGCAATGCCATTCTCGACCGCGAGCGCTTCTACCGCGGGCCAATCCAGCAGCGATCGAGTCATGGGCCAAGCACGACTAA
>NZ_SELT01000053.1 GCF_004361065.1 Cognatilysobacter terrigena
GCGTGACGACGTCGAGCGCGGCCAGGTTCTCGCGAAGCCGGGTTCGATCACCCCGCATACCGAGTTCGAGGCCGAGGTGTACGTGCTGAGCAAGGACGAGGGCGGCCGCCACACGCCGTTCTTCAAGGGCTACCGCCCGCAGTTCTACTTCCGCACGACGGACATCACCGGTTCGATCACGCTGCCGGACGGCGTCGAGATGGTCATGCCGGGCGACAACATCAAGATGACGGTGTCGCTGATCAACCCGGTGGCGATGGACGAAGGCCTGCGCTTCGCGATCCGCGAAGGCGGCCGCACCGTCGGCGCCGGCGTCGTGGCGAAGATCATCAAGTAAGAGCGGTTCCGGCCGGTTATCCGGCCGATCCAGGCAAGTCGGAAAGGGCGCTTCGGCGCCCTTTCCTTTTAGTGAGAGGGTCGGTTTCCGTTCGACGTCGCCAAGCGGCGGTCGCGGCGAAACTCGCCTCCTTAGCCGGCCGAGCAGGCCGAGCGGGCGAAGCCGTACGTCGCCCACCCTGAATTTGTGGAGCTCGGCTCTTTACGCGGTCTTCGCATACAGGCTAGAATCGCGGTCCCTTCGATCCGTCGAGGGGATCGACAGCGAAATGAGGGGCAGGACGCCACTCGTATTCGCCCGACAGGGAAGCGTCGTGTGTCGCACCGGCTGCAGCTCGCGCTGCCCGCCGCAGTGCTTCACGCGCCTCGTACTTTTCTGTCTGGCGAGCCGGGAAACCGGCTCGCTTTGCTTTACGCGTGTCACCGGCCGCAGGGCACGAGGTACGCGGCCACCGTGGGGCATGGCGCATGAAGCCGCCGTGTCCGTCGCTCTTTAATCAAGGAATACCGTCATGGCGGACCAGAAGATCCGAATCCGGCTGAAAGCGTACGATCACCGACTGATCGACCGCTCGGCCAGCGAGATCGTCGAGACGGCTAAGCGGACCGGCGCGCAAGTGCGCGGCCCGATCCCGCTGCCGACCAAGACCGAGCGCTACACCATTCTCGTTTCGCCGCATGCCGACAAGGATGCGCGTGACCAGTACGAGACCCGCACGCACAAGCGCGTGCTCGACATCGTCGACCCCAACGACAAGACCGTGGACGCGCTCATGAAGCTCGAGCTCGCGGCGGGCGTTGACGTCCAGATCAAGCTGACCTGAGGCCTCCCACCATGACCGCGAAGAAATATTCGTTGGGCATTGTCGGTCGCAAGGCCGGCATGAGCCGCGTCTTCCTCGAAGACGGCAAGTCGGTTCCGGTGACGCTCATCGAAGCGACGCCGAACCGCATCACCCAGATCAAGACGCTCGACACCGATGGCTACACCGCAGTGCAGGTCACTGCCGGCGTGCGCCGCGCGTCGCTGCACACCAAGCCGGAAGCCGGTCACCTCGCGAAGGCGAAGGTCGAAGGCGGCCGTGGCCTCTGGGAGCTGCGCGTCGAGAACGACCAGATCAACGGTTTCGAGATTGGCGGCGAGATCAAGGCCGACATCTTCCAGCCGGGCCAGATGGTCGACGTGCAGGGCGTCAGCAAGGGCAAGGGCTTCCAGGGCACGATCAAGCGCTGGAACTTCACCATGGGTGATGCCACCCACGGTAACTCGCTCTCGCACCGTTCGCCGGGTTCGATCGGCCAGCGCCAGACGCCGGGCCGAGTGTTCCCGGGCAAGAAGATGTCCGGCCACATGGGCGCCGAGACCAAGACCGTGCAGGGCCTCGAGGTCGTCCGCGTGGACGCCGAGCGTGGCCTGATCGCCGTCAAGGGCGCGGTCCCGGGTGCTCCGGGTGGCGACGTCATCGTTCGCCCGACCACCAAGGGCTGAGGAGAAGACGATGGAACTCGCCATTAACAACAGCGGCAAGACGCTCTCGGTCTCCGACGCCGTCTTCGGCCGTGATTTCAGCGAAGACCTGGTCCACCAGGTCGTCGTCGCCTACCGCAACGCAGGTCGCTCGGGCACCAAGGCGCAGAAGACGCGCGCCGAAGTGAACGGCACCACGAAGAAGTCGAAGAAGCAGAAGGGTGGCGGTGCGCGTCACGGCGCCCTGACCGCTCCGATCTTCGTCGGCGGCGGCGTGACCTTCGCGGCCAAGCCGCGCAGCTTCGCGCAGAAGGTCAACCGCAAGATGTATCGCGCCGCGATGGCGTCGATCCTGTCGGAGCTCAACCGCCAGGGCCGCGTCACCGTCGTCGAGACGTTCGAGATCGACGCGCCGAAGACCAGCGGTCTCGTCGCCAAGCTCAAGGACCTCGGCACCGGCCGCCGTCCGCTCCTCGTCACCGAGGACGCGACGGAGAACCTGTACCTGTCGGCGCGCAACCTGCCGTACGTCGAAGTCCGCGATGTTCAGGGTCTCGACCCGGTGACGCTCGTCGGCGCCGACTCGGTGGTGTTCACGACCGATGCGGTCAAGAAGATCGAGGAGTGGCTGGCATGAACGACGCCAAGCTCTACAGCATCATCCGCGCGCCGCGCATCTCGGAAAAGACGGCCCGTCTGCAGGAAGTCTCGAACCAGTACGTGTTCGAGGTTTCGACGGAAGCCAACAAGATCGAGATCAAGGAAGCCGTCGAGAAGATTTTCGGCGTCAACGTCCGCTCGGTGAACGTGGTCAACGTGAAGGGCAAGAACA
>NZ_SELT01000054.1 GCF_004361065.1 Cognatilysobacter terrigena
GCGGCGTCGGCTTGGACGAATTGTTAGGCAGCAAGCCGAACACTACGGCAACTCTGCCATTGCAACGGCTCTGGCGGCTTCGAGTGCGGCCAGAACCTTTGGGCGATTGTGCGCGTTGTTAATGCCAGCGGGGAGCCGGCTCTGCCAAGGCTGAAACTCCCAATGGTCACCGCCACCGGCAGACAGGCGAGTGGATCCGGAAGGCGACCGGAAATAGGCGACCGCCGCCTCAAGCTGGGCGCAAGAGACGAACTCCAAGCGAAACCGGCCAACGCAGACCGCTAGGACCTTGCGCGGCGTGTCAGGCGACGAAATCTCCGGCATGTGGTTGCGATGAAGTGCCGGATTGAACGCTTGGACTGCGACGCTGCTCATCTGCTGCCTAACACCTGAGTTAAGCCGCGCCGCGAAGCGGCGTCGGCTTGGACGAATTGTTAGGCCCCGCCGCGGCGAGGCCCGTCGACTGCGAGGAGTGCCACCAAGCCGGCGGCCGCACCGGCAGATGCTAATGCGTAGACGGAGAACATGGCTCGCCCCGGGCGATGGGCGAGCAGATCGGGCAAGAGCAGGCGTGGTAAATCGGCACCCAGCGCCGATGACCAGACGAGCAAGCACACTGCTAGCAGTGCCGCGACAACAATGGCGGCCGACGCGTAGATGGCCAACTCACGCCGACCGACGGATTGGGCCTTGAGCGCTCGGGCTGCCACGACCGCGCTAGACAACGCAGTTGCGACCGACACTGTGGCGACTGCGAGAAGACTCATTGCGGGGCCTAACACCTGAGTTAAGCCGCGCCGCGAAGCGGCGTCGGCTTGGACGAATTGTTAGGCCTCAAGCCTGCACCAGAACGCCACCGTATATCTACCCGCATCAATCGACTCCCAGTCGTTCGACTCGTGGATAGGCATGTCAAGCGCAACGCG
>NZ_SELT01000055.1 GCF_004361065.1 Cognatilysobacter terrigena
TGCCGGTGCTGCTGTCGCGTGCCTGCACGGCGATGTTGAACGTGCCGACGTCGGTCGGCGTACCCGCGATGGTCACGCTGGTGCCGGATGTCGCGGTGACCACGACGCCCGCCGGCAGGCCGGTGACCTGGTACGCGCTGTACGGCGCGTGGCCGCCCGACCAGGTGAACGTCTGCGTGTACGCCGCACCTGCGGTCGCCGCCAGGCTGCCCGACGCGGTGACCGTAACCACCGCATCGTTGACCGCGATCGTCGCCGTCGCCGGCGCCGTCGTGGTCATGCCGTCGGTCGCGGTGTACGTGAAGCTGTCGGCACCGGCGTAACCGGCGTTCGGCTGGTAGGTGATCGTCGTGCCGCTCGCGATGGCGGTGCCGTGCGCGGGTGCGCTGACGACGGCCACCGACGTCGCGGTGCCGACGATGTCGAGCGTCACCGGCGTGGCGCCCGCGCCGTACGGCACGGTCGCATTGACGGGGCCGGCGGTGAGCGGCGGCACCGGCGTCACGGCGGCCGACGCGGCCGACGCGGCACCGGTGCCCGCGCTGTTCGTGGCGGTGACGGTGAACGTGTACGCGGTGCCGTTCGACAGGCCGGCGACGACGATCGGGCTCGACGCACCGGTGGCGGTGATGCCGCCCGGATTCGACGTCACGGTGTACGCCGTGATGGCCGCACCGCCCGTGTTCGAAGGTGCGACGAACGACACCGTGGCCTGCGCATCGCCGGCGACGGCGCTCGCCCCGGTCGGCGCGTCGGGCGCGATCGCATTGACGGTGAACGTGCGGCTCACCCGCGTCGCCGCCTGGTAGGCCGCATTGCCGCTCTGGTCGGCATCGATGGTGCAGCTGCCGGCCGCGACGAACGTCAGCGTGCCCGAGGCCATGATCGTGCAGACCGCGGGCGTCGACGACGAGAAGGCGACGACGAGACCGGACGACGCCGTTGCGGTCAGCGTCGGCGACGTGCCGAAGTTCTGCGCGCCGGGATTCGCGAACGTGATCGTCTGCGCGCCCGCCGGTGTTGCGCTGTTCGACGGCGCCGAAGACGCGCCCGTGCCGGCGCTGTTCGTGGCGGTCACGGTGAACGCGTAGGCGACACCGTTGGTGAGGCCGGTGACCGTGATCGGCGACGCGGTGCCGGTGGCGGTGACGCCGCCCGGATTCGAGGTGACGGTATAGCCCGTGATCGACGCACCGCCGTTGCTCGCCGGCGGCGTGAACGTAACGGTGGCCTGCGTATCGCCCGCCGTGGCGGTGCCGACGGTCGGCGCGTCGGGCACGACGGCGTTGACGGTGAAGCTGCGCGTCACCGTCGTCGCGGCGTTGGTGGCGGCGTCGCCCGCCTGGTCGGCGTTGATGGTGCAGGTGCCGGCGGAGACGAACGTCAGCGCGCCGCCGGAGGTGACCGTGCACACGCCCGTCGTCGACGAGCTGAAGCTCACGTCGAGTCCGGACGTGGAGGTCGCACTCAACGTCGGCGCGGTGCCGAAGTTCTGCGCGCCGGGGTTGGCGAACGTGATGGTCTGGCTGCCCTTCGGCGTCGCCACGTTCGATGCCGACGATGCCGCGCCCGTTCCCGCCGCATTGGTCGCGGTGACGGTGAAGGTATAGGCGACGCCGTTGGTGAGACCCGTCAGTGTGATCGGGCTGGACGTACCGGATGCGGTGAAGCCGCCGGGGCTGGAGGTCACCGTGTAGCCGGTGATGGCCGTGCCGCCGGTCGTCGTCGGCGCGCTGAAGCTGATGGTGGCCTGCGCGTCACCGGCGGTCGCCGTGCCGATCGCGGGAGCGCCCGGTGCGATCGCGTTGACCGCGAACGATTGCGTCACGGTCGGCGCGGCCGAATACGCGGCGTTGCCGGACTGGTTCGCGTTGATGGTGCAGGTGCCGGCGGAGACGAACGTCAGCGCGCCGCCGGAGGTGACCGTGCACACGCCCGTCGTCGACGAGCTGAAGCTCACGTCGAGTCCGGACGTGGAGGTCGCACTCAACGTCGGCGCGGTGCCGAAGTTCTGCGCGCCGGGGTTGGCGAACGTGATGGTCTGGCTGCCCTTCGGCGTCGCCACGTTCGATGCCGACGATGCCGCGCCCGTTCCCGCCGCATTGGTCGCGGTGACGGTGAAGGTATAGGCGACGCCGTTGGTGAGACCCGTCAGTGTGATCGGGCTGGACGTACCGGATGCGGTGAAGCCGCCGGGGCTGGAGGTCACCGTGTAGCCGGTGATGGCCGTGCCGCCGGTCGTCGTCGGCGCGCTGAAGCTGATGGTGGCCTGCGCGTCACCGGCGGTCGCCGTGCCGATCGCGGGAGCGCCCGGTGCGATCGCGTTGACCGCGAACGATTGCGTCACGGTCGGCGCGGCCGAATACGCGGCGTTGCCGGACTGGTTCGCGTTGATGGTGCAGGTGCCGGCGGAGACGAACGTCAGCGCGCCGCCGGAGGTGACCGTGCACACGCCCGTCGTCGACGAGCTGAAGCTCACGTCGAGTCCGGACGTGGAGGTCGCACTCAACGTCGGCGCGGTGCCGAAGTTCTGCGCGCCGGGGTTGGCGAACGTGATGGTCTGGCTGCCCTTCGGCGTCGCCACGTTCGATGCCGACGATGCCGCGCCCGTTCCCGCCGCATTGGTCGCGGTGACGGTGAAGGTATAGGCGACGCCGTTGGTGAGACCCGTCAGTGTGATCGGGCTGGACGTACCGGATGCGGTGAAGCCGCCGGGGCTGGAGGTCACCGTGTAGCCGGTGATGGCCGTGCCGCCGGTCGTCGTCGGCGCGCTGAAGCTGATGGTGGCCTGCGCGTCACCGGCGGTCGCCGTGCCGATCGCGGGAGCGCCCGGTGCGATCGCGTTGACCGCGAACGATTGCGTCACGGTCGGCGCGGCCGAATACGCGGCGTTGCCGGACTGGTTCGCGTTGATGGTGCAGGTGCCGGCGGAGACGAA
>NZ_SELT01000056.1 GCF_004361065.1 Cognatilysobacter terrigena
AAGCGGTGTCGGCTTGGACGAATTGTTAGGCGAGCGGCCGAACCTGGTCACAGCCCAGCGCCAGATAACGAAGAGTAACGGCATCTTGTGCAGCCGGCAGCCACACGCCAGCAAGTAGCGCGGCGAACGCTGGCTCTGCTTGGGCAAGCTGCTCGACGCGATCGATGAACTGGGCGCCGTGTTCCTGAAGTAAGTCCTCGAGTGGGCCGGCAGCGAGCATGCCCTTGGCTGGCTCTGCGGCGCACATAGGCAGCGCTAGCAGAATGAAGCGCCATAGGTCTTCGGAATGTTCTATTAGGTCATCCACTGCACAAATGATCGCGACCTCCGCTTCATCGTGCTGACGGTCGCCGGACTGCATCGCCGCCCAGCGGGCGGCCAGCTGCTCAAGATCGCTATTCACTTCATCCGCCGCCTAACACCTGAGTTAAGCCGCGCCGCGAAGCGGCGTCGGCTTGGACGAATTGTTAGCTGCCAAGCGAGCTTCGTGGATACGGCCCAGACGCCAACTTAGCCAAACCGAAGCTGCAACGACGGCTCCCCAGAGTCCGAACTGCAGAATTGCGACAAGCGGGGGTTCTTGGCTGTAACCAGTGAACGAGAAGGCGGCCCCGCAAGCGCCGCCAACCAATGACGCAACCCACCACCGATCTGCTCCGAAGCGAACTGCCAGCAAGAGTGCAGGAAGGCCGAGTGCCGCAACCAAGGGCGCGGACACGACGTAGCTCACCACAAGAAGCATGGCGAAGCCGCTGAATGGCTGCGCTTCGCCGCCGAGCAACGCTTTGCCAAGAAGCAACAGCGGAGGAAGAATTGGGGCGAGGGCGAAGCCACCAAGTAACCACAAAACGCGAGTACGGCTCATGGCAGCTAACACCTGAGTTAAGCCGCGCCGCGAAGCGGCGTCGGCTTGGACGAATTGTTAGATGGCGCCACACGGACTTTCAGCAGCGTGCTTTTCCAGTTCAGTGGCACGGCTGGCAAGAGCCTCTGATTGCTTGGCGAGGACAATACGCCAAACGCTTTCCTTAGTAGGAATCTCTAGGCGCAGGGGCTTGTACCCAGTCGCCTCGACCAACGTAGTGAAGTAGTAAGGATTAGATCCCGTAATTCCACCTAGGGAAACACAGCCCGTGGTATCGGCCGTTCCCTCGTACTCGATCGGCGCTGTGCCCCTAAAC
>NZ_SELT01000057.1 GCF_004361065.1 Cognatilysobacter terrigena
GAGCATCTGCCAGTTGAGCTTAATCACGCTCGCTACGGTCATTTCGCGATCGCGGAAATAGAGATACGTCCGCAGCTGCCGCCGTTGTATGAACCCCATTGATCTCTCCAATGCCGCCTAACACTTGAGTTAAGCCGCGCCGCGAAGCGGCGTCGGCTTGGACGAATTGTTAGGCCCCGCTACCAGAGCCGGAACGTGGGAACTAAAGGGTGCAGGTACCAGTGCAGTGCGGGCCCAGCGAAAGCCGCCAGCGCGACTGACCAAGCCATGCGACGCGATGGTGAACGACGAGCTAGAACCAAAACTAGCGCAGACACTGCAATGACGCCGCACGTTGCCGTGACGCCCACCAGTAACAGCTCGATGAGGTCCGACGCCCCATAAGGTTCGCGCGGGACGGGAGCCCAGCTTTGCCACAAAAGCATTCGGAAGAGCAGGCCAACCGCTGCAGCGATTAGCGGAAGAAGCGCCAACTTCCGAAGAGCTTGTTCGGACACCTTGATCTCTCCTGCGGGGCCTAACACGTGAGTTAAGCCGCGCCGCGAAGCGGCGTCGGCTTGGACGAATTGTTAGGTGCAGCCCCCTCTGGCTCCGCATACCCATCTAGATCCAGCCCGATGCCGAGGGCGGCCATCTGGCGAATGTGCTCGCGGCTAAGGTGCAGACCAAACGTGTGCGAGCATTTTAGCCCGCACTGAAAGTACAGGGAGTTCTCCAGCCACAATTCCCGGAGTGCGGCGGCGCGCGGTGTGAGCCAGACTAGTAATGCCTCAATGTGCTCGACTAGCGGCCGATCTTCCGCGAGCCCGCTGTTGAGCCGCCAGTACATGCTCTTGAACGCATGACCCGTTCGGTTCGTATCGCCCGCATTGTGGGCGATGGCAGGCTTAAGCCCGAGCAGCTCAGTGACTTGCTCGTGCGGACCTGGACCTAGCACCACGAAATGAGCGGATTGGCTGTCGGTCACCGAAACGCCTCCTGCGGCACCTAACACCTGAGTTAAGCCGCGCCGCGAAGCGGCGTCGGCTTGGACGAGTTGTTAGGCCCATAGCGACTGATGATCCGCATGCACTCTTCCAACAAAGCCTTGCGGTGTCGGGCTTCCACCTTAGCCAAGGCGCCTTCCAATTCCCAGAAAAGAGCTGGCGCGTAGTGCAAACG
>NZ_SELT01000058.1 GCF_004361065.1 Cognatilysobacter terrigena
TTGAGGAGTCACTGCCGCGCCAGGAAAGAACGCCATTTTGGCGAGCACCGCGATTGCTGCCAGCAACGGGAGCCAAACGATCACGGCTGCGAAGTCAGTTGCCATGCAAGCTAACACCTGAGTTAAGCCGCGCCGCGAAGCGGCGTCGGCTTGGACGAATTGTTGGGGCGCTTAGCGAGGAAACACATGTGCTGCCACGCAGATGCCAAAGACGAATTGGCAGAGCATGAGCGAACGAAACGCAAATGTGTAGCGCACAAGGCGGCCCTGCTTGGCAGCATCGATAGCGAACAGGAGGTGCGACTCAGGAAACGCGGCCTCAATTTCCTTGAGCGCCGGGATTGCCAAATGGATGAGCTGACGGCTGCGGCTGTCGGCGAGCCAGAAGACCACAGCAAGGAGGGCCAGGAACCCGCCGAGCAGACTCAGGACTGGCGGAGCCACCTTATTTTGAATGGCGGTGAATACGCCGCCGTTGGCAAAGATGGACAAGAGCAGAAAGAAATTGAAGCTCTTGAGGCGCTGCTCCGCGTTGAACTTGAAGTGGTCCCAGACAAATTGACTGCCGTCCACGATGTTCTCCCCTTGCGCCCTAACACCTGAGTTAAGCCGCGCCGCGAAGCGGCGTCGGCTTGGACGAATTGTTAGGCGTGCCTACGGCTGACATACGAGAAGCACAGCCTGTACCCGCCCATTCTCGATTGGGACTTCTGCCCAACACCCTTCGCCTTCCGAAAGCGCGATAGAACCCGTGCGGAGCTCCGGAAGGTAGCGACGCGCTACCGCGGCGGACGTGCCGGGACAGACGCGGCCAAGACAGATGCTCGGCGCGACAGACCGGACGCCAGCGACCAAGTGATCTTCATCCAGCTCGATTCGGACCCCAGGGTATACGAGCGTTTCTGAGACGGACCCATCGCCGGGGAGTGCACGCTGCGGCGAGCCTAGTAGCTTGAGCACCGCGGCTTTCGGGAGGCCCGGAGTAAGCCCACCAATGTTGAGCTCCGAAGTCGCGGCGATTGCGGCGAAGCTAAGGAAGAACAGACTCGCTACGGACAACATCTTCATGGCACGCCTAACACCTGAGTTAAGCCGCGCCGCGAAGCGGCGTCGGCTTG
>NZ_SELT01000059.1 GCF_004361065.1 Cognatilysobacter terrigena
TGCGCCAACGGCCAGCCCGACCTCTAGCGAAAGCATGGACGTCGCGGCTGATACGAGCTTTCTTATTCTTGAGAATTCCTGATCGGGTGTCATAGGGGCCTAACACCTGAGTTAAGCCGCGCCGCGAAGCGGCGTCGGCTTGGACGAATTGTTAGCCGCCAGCCGGCCGGTAGTTTTGGAATTCCCACATGAGGTACTGACCCAAAGCGGCGGCCACCTCTTGCCACGAGGGCGCCGCACACTGAGCGAGAAGGCGCTCCACTGCGCGTTCCACTGCAGCCCATGAAAATTCTGGGACGACCAGGAGCGCTTTGCCCCAACCAGTGAAGCCCTCCTTTTCGAGGCCAGCAGGAGTGCCGACCATGAATTGGAAGTAGTCGCCCGCGTCCCCGCCCGCCGGCCCAATTCGCGCGGTTACCGCGACGAGGCAGCAGCTCGGATCCGGCGGCAACTCGACGAAGTCGGCGCTGTCGAGACCCAAGAGGCGAGGAAAAATCATGGCGGCTAACACCTGAGTTAAGCCGCGCCGCGAAGCGGCGTCGGCTTGGACGAATTGTTAGGCCCTTCCTTGGACGCCAACCAGGCGACGAGCACTGGCTGGAGTTCTCGGACGCCCGGGAATGCGCGCCATAACCCGGCACGCTCGAGTTCACCTCGGGTGGGGCCGTTGACGATGAATTGGCCGCGGTCACGCGCAACTGTAAATATTTGTCCGCGGCGTTGAAACGTGACCTCGAAATTTTCGAAGGCCTCCGGCCGGCGCGAAGAGGTCGGCACGACGCCGAGCTCGCTGAGGGCGCTCGGAAGCTCGCGAAGGGCAAGCTTTATCGGGGTAGGTAGCGACGCGCTCACTTGAACGGCCTAACACCTGAGTTAAGCCGCGCCGCGAAGCGGCGTCGGCTTGGACGAATTGTTAGCTGCCAGCCGAGCTTCGTGCTTTTCGCCGAGACGCCAGCTTAGCCAGACCAGCCAGGCAATAGACAGGCCCCAAGCAGCGAA
>NZ_SELT01000060.1 GCF_004361065.1 Cognatilysobacter terrigena
CGGCGCGGCTTAACTCAGGTGTTAGGCCCCGCTATGGATACCTCGATGTACGACGCATTCCACACCATCGGCTACGCGCTCTGGGTCGTATTGTTCGCCGGCCTCGTCGCCGGGTTGTGGATTCAGTGGCGTGCCTTCGCCCGTACCAGACACCCGAGTATTAGACCCCTGCTGTGGGCGGGGGCCGCGGGCCTAGCGCACGCCGTTATCGGCGTATTGACTCTCATGGCGAGCTTGCCGCAACGCGTCGCCCTCGGAATTTTTGCAGGCTCACTTGTGCTGTCTGCGCTGCAAGTGGTCCTCACAGTATTAGGCACCGCACGCGTGTTCCGCGCATTTGCGGATTACGCGGCGCACTCTGCGGCTGCGGGGCCTAACAATTCGTCCAAGCCGACGCCGCTTCGCGGCGCGGCTTAACTCAGGTGTTAGGCGGCATTGGAGAGATCAATGGGGTTAATACAACGGCGGCAGCTGCGGACGTATCTCTATTTCCGCGATCGCGAAATGACCGTAGCGAGCGTGATTAAGCTCAACTGGCAGATGCTC
>NZ_SELT01000061.1 GCF_004361065.1 Cognatilysobacter terrigena
GGTCGCGGGTTCGAGTCCCGTCCGCTCCGCCACTCTTTCGAAGGCGCCGCTCGCGGCGCCTTCGCTTTCCGGATCGCATCGCCGGGCGTTATTCGCGAACGATGCGGGCAACTTCGGTTGTCGCGTCAAAAATGGAGCGGTAGTTCAGTCGGTTAGAATGCTGGCCTGTCACGCCGGAGGTCGCGGGTTCGAGTCCCGTCCGCTCCGCCAGTATTCGAAAAGCGCCGGAAACGGCGCTTTTCTTTTGCGCGACCGCCGGGCTCAGCCTCTCCATCGAGCGTCCACGGCGCATGCAAGCGGCTACACTGTCGAGCTTCGCCCTACGCCGTGCCCGCAATGCTGCAATCCCTTCGCGACAAGACTTCCGGCTGGTTCGCCACCGTCGTGCTCGGCCTGCTCGTGGTGCCGTTCGCCTTCGTCGGCGTGCAGGACTACTTCCGCCAGACGCGTGAGATGCCGGTCGCCTCGATCAGTGCGCCGCCGAAGTGGTGGGCGGGCGCGCCGTCGTTCTGGCCGGTCTCGCTGCTGTGGCAGCACGAAGACGTCAACCAGCGCGACTTCCGCGAACGCTTCGAACAGGAACGCCAGGCCGCGCGTCAGCAGCAGGGCGCGGAGTTCGATGCGCGCGAGTTCGAAAGCCCTGCGAGCAAGCGCAAGGTGCTCGACGATCTGATCGACGAACGCGCGCAGTCGCTCTGGGCCAAGCGCCAGGGGATCGTCGTCAGCGATCGCATGGTCCAGCAGGAGATCCTCAAGGTTCCCGCATTCCAGGCGAACGGCAAGTTCGACATGCAGCAGTACCGCCTCGCGCTGCGCACGTTGAACCCGCCGCGCACGGAGAAGCAGTTCGAGCAGCTCATTCGCGACGGCCTTGCGCAGACGCTGATGCGCACGACGGTCGGTGCGTCCGCATTTACGACGCCGAAGGAAATCGATCGGATGGTCGCGCTGTTGGGCGAGCGCCGTGACCTGTCGCTGGTGGAAATCCCGGCGCCGGCACTCGACAGCGCGCCGGTGGCGAATGCCGAAGTCGAAAGCTGGTATCGCGCGCACAGCAACCAGTACCGCGCACCGGAGACGGTGACGCTCGAATACGTCGACCTCGACGCGAGCACGTTGCCGCCGCCGGTGGTCGACGAAGCCGCGCTTCGCCAGCGCTACGAGCAAGAGAAGACGCGTTTCGTCGCCGCCGAGCAGCGTCAGGCGTCGCACATCCTCATCAACGTGCCGGCGGGCGCGAGCCCGGCGGTCGAGAAGGCGGCGAAGGACAAGGCGACGCAGCTCGCCGCGCAGGCGCGCGGCGGCGCCGACTTCGCGGCGCTCGCGCGTGCGAACAGCGACGACACCGGCTCCAAGGCAGCGGGCGGTGACCTCGGCTTCGTCGCCAAGGGCGCGCTTGCGCCTGCGTTCGAGAAGGCGCTGTTCTCCATGCAGCCGGGCCAGATCAGCGACCCGGTGCGGACCGAGTTCGGCTGGCACGTGATCCAGCTGCGCCAGATCCAGCAGGGCAACCAGGAGACCTTCGAGCAGGCACGCGCGACGCTCGAGAAGGAACTCATCGACGCCGGCCGCGAACGTCAGTTCAACGAAACGACGTCGAAGATCGTCGACGCGGTGCTGAAGAATCCGTCGTCGCTCGGCCCCGCGGCGCGCGTCGTCGGCGTGCCGGTGCTGACGGCCGGCCCGATCGCACGCGGGCAGGGCACGGGCGTGCTCGCCAACCCGCTGGTGCAGCGCACGGCGTTCTCCGAAACCGCGATCGGCCAAGGCATGGTGTCCGACCCGATCGACGTCGGCGCCAACCACAGCGTGCTGCTGCGCGTGACCGCGCACGCCGCCGCGCGTCAGCTCACGCTGGCGGAGGTGCGCGATCGGGTGGTCGCGGCGGTGCAGGCCGATCGCCTGATGAAGGCTGCACAGCGCCGCGCGGATGCGGTGCTGGCGCAGGTTCGCGCCGGTCAGTCGCTGGCGCAGGTCGCCGCCGCGCAGGGCCTGCCCGAGCCGAAGCCCGTCCTCGGCGTGCCGCGCAGTGCGAACGTCGCCGCGCCGGGCGTCACCGACGCCTTCTTCGCCGCCTATGCGCCGAAGGGCAAGGTGGCGGCGGGATCGAAGGTGCTGCCGGATGGCCGCGCGCTCGTGTTCGTCGTCGATACGATCAAGCCGGGTACGGCAGCGGACGCGGGTGGCGACATCACCACGCTTGGCCGCCAGATCGGCCAGCTGCACGGTCTGGTCGACTTCGAGGCGGCAGTTCGTGCACTGCGCCACGGCTACAAGATCGAGGTCAACGAGTCGAACCTCTGATTCGAACTCGTCGTGTGATTTCGGACGGCCCGCGAAAGCGGGCCGTTCGCGTTTCCTGGCGTGCATGGCGGGCGCGACGCAACGAAAAAGCCCGGCGCGTGCCGGGCTTCGTCGTGCAACGTATTAATAAGAATCGCGATGATCAGTCGTCGTCGCCGATGCCCGTCATGCCAAGGATGTTGTAGCCCGAATCGACGTACGTCACTTCGCCGGTGATGCCCGCGGCGAGGTCGGAGCAGAGGAAGGCGGCGGCGTTGCCGACATCCTCGATCGTCACGCTCCGACGCAGCGGCGCGTAGCTCTCGAAGTGGTGGAGCATCTTCCGGAAGTTGGCGATGCCGGCAGCGGCGAGCGTCTTGATCGGGCCCGCAGAGATCGCGTTGACGCGCGTGCCTTCCGGGCCGAGGTTGAGCGCGAGGTAGCGCACCGTCGCCTCGAGGCTGGCCTTGGCCACGCCCATGACGTTGTAGTTCTGCAGTGCGCGCTCGGCGCCCAGGTAGCTCAGCGTCAGGATCGAGCCATTGCGGCCGGCCATCATCGGGCGCGCCGCCTTGGCGAGTGCCGCCAGCGAATAGGCCGAGATGTCGTGCGCGATGCCGAAGTTCTCGCGGGTCAGGCCGTCGAGGA
>NZ_SELT01000062.1 GCF_004361065.1 Cognatilysobacter terrigena
CAGGCGCTGGTAGCCGAGCACGCCGTCGAGGAAGAACATCGCGCCGGGGTGGTAGCTCGCGTACGCAGCGATCGCATACGAGCGGCTCGTGGTCCGCGTGTCGTGACTTCCGATATCGGTGGCGTCACGCCCGTAGCCGAGGCCGGCACCGAACGCGAATGCATCGTCGAGTCGGTAGTCGGCGCCGAAGCTCACGCCGTCGGTTTCGAAGTCCGAACCGGTCGAGCCGCCGCGCGCACCCGTGCTGCCCGAGCGCAGACCGCCGCCGATCCACAGGCCGACGCCCGATGACGTATCACGCGCCGCCGCGGCTGGCGCGTCGACGTCGCCACCGCCCGCGTCCGCAGCACCGATGCCCTTTCGCTCTATGCGCGCAGTGCCGCACGCGTCGTCGGCATGCGGGTTGTCGCTGCAGTGCGTGCTGTCGGCGAAGGTCAAGGCGTTCTGCAGGCCGCCGCTGCGACCACCGCCATGCAGGCTTTCGAGGCGCGTCTGGAAATTGCGGATCTGCGCGTCGGCGAAGCGTTGCGTCGCCTGCGCCTGCGCGTCGAGCAGGCCGCGCACTTCCGCATCACGCGACGGATCCGGGCGCGGCGCGACGGTGAACGCGTAGGCCTGCGTCGCGGTGAAGCCGAGCGCGTCGGTCGCAGTGACGGTGAAGCTGAAGGCGCCATCGGCGGTCGGCGTGCCGGACAACGTGCCGTTCGATGCGAGCGTGAGGCCGGCCGGCAACGTGCCCGTCGTGACGGTGAAGCGATACGGACCGGTGCCCCCGCTGGCGCTGAGCGTCTGCGTGTACGCGGTGTTGGCCACGGCGGCCGGCAATGTCGTCGGCGTGATCGCGATCACCGGGGCCGACATCGCGAGCGTGTAGCTCGTCGTCACCGACGCCGGCGTGCCGGTGGTGCTGTCCGTCGCGCGGATGGCGAAGGTGAAACTGCCTGCCGCGGTCGGCGTGCCGGTGAGTGCGCCGGTGTTCGCGTCGAGCGCGAGGCCGGTCGGCAGCGTGCCACTTGCCACGGCGTAGCGGTACGGCGCGATGCCGCCGCTCGCGGCGAACGTCTGCGTGTACGCGACGCCCGCGGTACCTGCGGCGACCGTCGTGGGGCTCAACGTGAGCGTCGGCGCGGCGACGGTCAGCACGTAGTGCGCGGTCACGCGGCCGGGCGTGCCCGCCGTGCTGTCGCTCACCGTGACGTCGATGGCGAACGTGCCGGACTGCGTCGGCGTGCCGGCCAGCGTGCGCGTTGCGGCGTCGAACGTGATGCCCGTCGGCAGCGCGCCGGTGAGGCTCGCGGTGTACGGCGCGATGCCGCCGTTGACCGTCAGCACCTGCGAGTACGCCGCACCCGCGGTGCCGCCCGGCAGCGTTGCCGGCGACAGCGCGAGCGTAGGCGCCGCGACGTCGAGCGTGTAGGCCTGCGTGCCCGTCTGCGCATGCGCATCGGTCGCGCGAACGGTGAAGGTGAAACGACCGGACGCGGTCGGCGTGCCCGACAACGTGCCATCCGCGGCCAGCGTCACGCCGGCCGGCAATGCGCCCGTGCTGACGTCATACGTGTACGGGCCGATGCCGCCGATGGCCGACAGCATCTGGCTGTACGCGCTCGTCGCGGTGCCGGCGGCGAGCGTCGACGGCGACACCGCGATGCCGGGCGCGGCGACCTGCAGCGTGTAGGCGCGCGACACGGTGAACGGCGCACCGGCGCCGGTCGAACCGGTGTCGGTCGCGGTGATCGTGAACGTGTAGCTGCCCGGCGCCGTGGGCACACCCGACAGCGTGTCGCCGCTCAGCGACAGACCAGTCGGCAGCGCGCCGCTCACCGCGTAGGTGTACGGACCGGTACCACCGGACACCGCGAAGGTCTGCGTATACGCGACACCGTAGTCGGCACTCAGCGCGCCGGTGGCGGGCGACAGCGACAGCGCGGGTGCTGCGATGGTGAGCGCGAACGTCTGGCCCGCGGTGTACGGCCCATTGCCGGTGCTGCTGTCGCGTGCCTGCACGGCGATGTTGAACGTGCCGACGTCGGTCGGCGTACCCGCGATGGTCACGCTGGTGCCGGATGTCGCGGTGACCACGACGCCCGCCGGCAGGCCGGTGACCTGGTACGCGCTGTACGGCGCGTGGCCGCCCGACCAGGTGAACGTCTGCGTGTACGCCGCACCTGCGGTCGCCGCCAGGCTGCCCGACGCGGTGACCGTAACCACCGCATCGTTGACCGCGATCGTCGCCGTCGCCGGCGCCGTCGTGGTCATGCCGTCGGTCGCGGTGTACGTGAAGCTGTCGGCACCGGCGTAACCGGCGTTCGGCTGGTAGGTGATCGTCGTGCCGCTCGCGATGGCGGTGCCGTGCGCGGGTGCGCTGACGACGGCCACCGACGTCGCGGTGCCGACGATGTCGAGCGTCACCGGCGTGGCGCCCGCGCCGTACGGCACGGTCGCATTGACGGGGCCGGCGGTGAGCGGCGGCACCGGCGTCACGGCGGCCGACGCGGCCGACGCGGCACCGGTGCCCGCGCTGTTCGTGGCGGTGACGGTGAACGTGTACGCGGTGCCGTTCGACAGGCCGGCGACGACGATCGGGCTCGACGCACCGGTGGCGGTGATGCCGCCCGGATTCGACGTCACGGTGTACGCCGTGATGGCCGCACCGCCCGTGTTCGAAGGTGCGACGAACGACACCGTGGCCTGCGCATCGCCGGCGACGGCGCTCGCCCCGGTCGGCGCGTCGGGC
>NZ_SELT01000063.1 GCF_004361065.1 Cognatilysobacter terrigena
GGCGCGGCTTAACTCAGGTGTTAGGCGGCATGAGACGGCTCATAGTTGATTGCAGTGATGTCTCGACGGCCGACCACTTCTGGGAGAAGTATCTGGCTGTGGCGAACCCACGTGGTCCGGGCTTTGGTCGCAACCTTGATGCGTTCAACGATGCGCTCGCCGGCGGCCCCGGCTACCCGGGTCCGTGTCAGCTTGAACTCGTAAACTCTGCGCACCTCGCCTGCATCCGCGGCGGGTCATTTCTGGCCGCGCTCCGAGATGTTGCAGCTGAGCGCAGCCTACGGGCGGTTACCGTTGTGTTCCGGTAGCCGCCTAACAATTCGTCGAAGCCGACGCCGCTACGCGGCGCGGCTTAACTCAGGTGTTAGGCCCGGGAACAAACCATGCGGTACTCGGAAAGCACTTTGTCGCAGCTCAACGAGTTGCTACCTACGCGCTCTGATCTCCTCGCGAACGCTGGGCTGCGATGCGTTCTGGAATGCACGAACACGACTAGCTCTGGCGCAATCGAACATCTCACTCACGGCGCGGGGCGGCGTCTAGGCCTCCTACAGCACTCGCTTCAGAACGTCTTTCGGCTGCTGCCGCCAACGGCTGCGGTTCCGCTGGAACGCGATGCGCTCAACGATGTACAGGTCAACTTACACGCGTTTTTTATTAACCTCGTTGGGCTCTTTGACAATCTGGCGTGGGTTTTCGCACACCATCATGGGCTGTCCCAGTTTCTGTCCAAACCGCTTAGCGTCGGCCTGTTCAAAAGCGACTTTCAAAAACATCTGCCCACTCCTCTGCGTGAGCTAATCGGTAGCGAAGAGCTTTCCAATTGGCACAAAACCTACCTAAAGAATTACCGCGACGCGTTAGCCCACCAGATACCGCTCTACGTGGCGCCAAGCGTCATCTACGAGCGGGATCGGAATGATTACGATGCCCTTGAAGCCGAGCGGGCGAAGCTAGAACAGGAGTGGCAGTTTGATCTGGCCGCCGACGTCCGCGAGCAGCAGACCAAGCTTGAACACCCCTGTTTTTCTTTCATCCATTCGTTTGCTCCAGGTGCCAGTATCGGCCACGTTTACGTCCACCCGCAGCTCCTGGCCGACGCCTTTACTGCAACTTCGGTTACAAATGCGTTTTTCGATAGCTGGCAGGCCCAGGCCTAACAATTCGTCCAAACCGACGCCGCTTCGCGGCGCGGCTTAACTCAG
>NZ_SELT01000064.1 GCF_004361065.1 Cognatilysobacter terrigena
CGGCGCGGCTTAACTCAGGTGTTAGGCCTCAGATGGAAATCGTCGCGCAAGCGGATTACAACTGGACACTTCTCGCAGATGAAGCACGAAAGTACTTCAGCGCTCTTGGCGGTGGCGTGGCCGCGTACGTCATAGACGTTGAGCTCAGTTCTGAGGAGGCAGCAGCTTTGGCTGTTGGCATGCCGCGCGCTGCGAATGATCTTGCAGACAGGGTTCGGCGCAATGAGCCCGCGTACCGTGAAAGACATATCCCGGACTTTTCCGCGCGTGAAGATGTCCGCTTAGCGGGTCTCAGGTGGCGCAAAGCGCGCCGGGCTGAGGCCTAACAATTCGTCCAAGCCGACGCCGCTTCGCGGCGCGGCTTAACTCAGGTGTTAGGCCTCATGGCGAAACCACAGCGACTCCAGAAGGCATTCGCGGTCGCCGCTGCGCTCGCACTGTTCCTGGTATTGGTTTGGGGGTTAGTGTCATGGCTGCAGCGCGGCTACCACCGCGTAGGCGAAAGTGAGCCCTTGACGTGGCTATTCGGTATAGGCGCTATGAGTGGCGCGCTTTGGCTAGTCGCACTCGCGCTGATCCCCGTCGTAGCTGCTGTGGTACTGGGCCTGCCAGCTGTCGTGCTTCGTATCTTGTGGCCCAAGAGCACCGCGTCCAGTCGTCTCGCTCGCGGCACCGGGACGTCCGGAGGTCCGCCTCCGCTGCCCCCGCTGCATCATCCGCTCTTTGTAAAATGGCGGCAGCGCAAGTGAGGTTTCAGCGGCGGTTGGCCGTATCCATCGCTGAGGCCTAACAATTCGTCCAAGCCGACGCCGCGTCGCGGCGCGGCTTAACTCAGGTGTTAGGCCACATGAAGCGCTGCGCAGCAATCGGTGTCCTCCTTCTCGCCGGCTGCGGAAGTCGGTTTGCTGCTGTGCCCACAAGCTTACATACCGCGTCGCTGGTTCCGTCGCAGTGCGAGTCTGGTGAGCCTGCAGTCACCCTCTGGGCCATTACTGCATTGGCAACGGGGGAAACGAAAGAATTCAATCTCGCAGAGCCGCCGGTATCAGGCCCAGTGCACTTGCGTCCCGGGCGCTACGAGATTGAGGCGGGCTGCAACCGCTCAACTGACTCATGCGGCCGCATGCTTGGTTGGGTGCACCTGGACGGCGCTCCTACCGCTCGTGTGAAGATCGCTGCCGGGGAGCAGGTGCGCGTAGATTGCGACGCTTCCACGGCTGCACTTAAAGTTGGGAAGTAGTGGCCTAACAATTCGTCCAAGCCGACGCCGCTTCGCGGCGCGGCTTAACTCAGGTGTTAGATGGCTATGCAGCAGCCAAGCACTCGCCCTATCAAATGCAAACTTGCGGGTGCCTTTGTCGCGCTGAGTGCTCTTACGGCTTGTGACAGCGGCGTGCACCTAACGGCCCAGATAGTGGATTCAACCGGAGTGGGCATTCCTCACGCCCGCGTCGCAAGGTTTAGGGGCACAGCGCCGATCGAGTACGAGGGAACGGCCGATACCACGGGCTGTGTTTCCCTAGGTGGAATTACGGGATCTAATCCTTACTACTTCACTACGTTGGTCGAGGCGACTGGGTACAAGCCCCTGCGCCTAGAGATTCCTACTAAGGAAAGCGTTTGGCGTATTGTCCTCGCCAAGCAATCAGAGGCTCTTGCCAGCCGTGCCACTGAACTGGAAAAGCACGCTGCTGAAAGTCCGTGTGGCGCCATCTAACAATTCGTCCAAGCCGACGCCGCTT
>NZ_SELT01000065.1 GCF_004361065.1 Cognatilysobacter terrigena
GCGTCGGCTTGGACGAATTGTTAGGCCTCAGCCCGGCGCGCTTTGCGCCACCTGAGACCCGCTAAGCGGACATCTTCACGCGCGGAAAAGTCCGGGATATGTCTTTCACGGTACGCGGGCTCATTGCGCCGAACCCTGTCTGCAAGATCATTCGCAGCGCGCGGCATGCCAACAGCCAAAGCTGCTGCCTCCTCAGAACTGAGCTCAACGTCTATGACGTACGCGGCCACGCCACCGCCAAGAGCGCTGAAGTACTTTCGTGCTTCATCTGCGAGAAGTGTCCAGTTGTAATCCGCTTGCGCGACGATTTCCATCTGAGGCCTAACACCTGAGTTAAGCCGCGCCGCGAAGCGGCGTCGGCTTGGACGAATTGTTAGGCCCCAATGCTACCTACTCCGCAGCAGCGATTCGCAAGGACCCGACGATACGAGGATGCCGCGCGCGACATAGGTACCGCAGCTCGGCTTCGTTGGAAGAGGGGTGGCGGAGCAGATACCGAGCAGCGGCTGCCCCGGAACCGCGGCGAGTCGGCGGTGCTCGGGCTGGGGGACGACTAGGCCGGGAAATTTCGGGTCCTACACACGCATCTCCACGACCGAGTACGCACTGTCGGGCGGCTGGCACTCGCCTTGGCGCTCTGAGCTGTCGGAGCACATCTTGCCTGCATCCGCAGCGATTGACGGCTTCACCTGATTAGCGCCGCAGCCGGAAAGGAAAAGCACAACGAGCGCGAGGACCTTCGCCATGGTGCCTAACACCTGAGTTAAGCCGCGCCGCGAAGCGGCGTCGGCTTGGACGAATTGTTAGGTGCCATGCTGCTGCACCCGCTTGGCACGAGCAACTGCCAGCACAGCGAGGCTGAGCCAGCCCACATACGCGCCGACCGCGATCGACCAACCAGCTGCGCCCGTGGCCCGCAGAAAGCGACTGGCGGAATCACCGCCCGGTGCAAGCGTGCCGACGGCCACGCATACGAGAAGCACGAGGCCAATGGCCAACACCGCAACGGCGACGCGGAACGAGGGCGCACGACGCAATCCGTTCAGTGCCGCAACGAACCCCAAGGGTGCCAAGGCAAAGCACCCAACGCTTCCGACAACCCAACCGTGCCCAGCTCCCCCCACGGCGATCCCGGCCAGTAGCAGGAGAACGGTGGTTAGAGCGGCGACGCCGTGTCTCATGGCACCTAACACCTGAGTTAAGCCGCGCCGCGAAGCGGCGTCGGTTTGGACGAATTGTTAGGCCTGGGCCTGCCAGCTATCGAAAAACGCATTTGTAACCGAAGTTGCAGTAA
>NZ_SELT01000066.1 GCF_004361065.1 Cognatilysobacter terrigena
AGGATGTCGCCGAGCGCGGACGCCGGCAGCGTGAGCGTGTAGTTGCCCGCGTCTGCGCCCGACAGCGTGGCGCCGGACACGGTGACCGTCTTGCCCGTGCCTGCGTTCTTGTCGCTGAAGGTGAAGGTGGCCGAGCCGTTCACGTCGTCGCTGCCGACCACGCCGCCGAGCGTGACCGTGCCGCTGCCGCTCGCGTTGCCGTCGTAGGTCTTGGTGGCGACGGTGACGGTGCCCGCGATCGCCTTCTGCAGGATGTCGCCGAGCAGCGACGACGGCACCGTGAGCGTGTAGTTGCCCGCGTCCGCGCCGCTGAGGGTGACGCCCGACAGCGTGACGGTCTTGCCCGTGCCCGCGTTCTTGTCGACGAAGGTGAACGTGCCGCCTGCGGCGACGTCGTCGCCGCCGATGGCGCCCGACAGCGTGATCGTGCCGCTGCCGTTGGTGGTGCCGTCGTAGGTCTTGGTGGTGACCGTGCCGGTGCCGGTGATCGCCTTCTGCAGGATGTCGCCGATCGTCGATGCCGGCAGCGTCAGCGTGTAGTTGCCCGCGTCGACGCCATTGAGCGTCGCGCCCGTGATGTTCACCGTCTTGCC
>NZ_SELT01000067.1 GCF_004361065.1 Cognatilysobacter terrigena
AAAAAAACTCTCCCCCGCCTGGGCTGCGGGAGAGAGTCGGTTTGTCGCGGTAATCGGGTGTTTCTTTTTTTCTTAGATCATCGGTGCAACGGTCGACGGCATCACCGCCGGAGCCGCGGCGCCGCGACGACGGGTCGCCTTGCGAGCACCGCCCTTCTTGGCCGAAGCCTTGCGAGCGCCGCCGGCCTTCTTGGCCGTCTTGCGCGCGCCGCCCTTCTTGGCAGCAGTCTTGCGAGCGCCGGCCTTCTTGGCGCCAGCCTTCTTGGCAGTGGCCTTGCGAGCGCCGCCCTTCTTGGCTGCCGTCTTGCGAGCGCCGCCCTTCTTGGCTGCGGTCTTGCGAGCGCCGCCCTTCTTGGCTGCGGTCTTGCGCGCGCCGCCCTTCTTGGCTGCGGTCTTGCGCGC
>NZ_SELT01000068.1 GCF_004361065.1 Cognatilysobacter terrigena
CCGGCCCGCCGCAGCGCGGCGGGCGTTCGGGCAGGCCACGCGGCAGTGCCGCCAATGCCGCCAATGCGATCCATTTTTTTGGTCGCGACCCGGGCGCTACGAACTCCCAGCCCGCCGCAGCGCGGCGGGCGTTCGCGACGCCTGCGCGGCAATGCCGCACAAGCAGGCGCGATGCGTCCTCGTGTCGTGCCACACCCGGCCCGCCGCAGCGCGGCGGGCGTTCGGGCGGGCCACGCGGCAGTGCCGCCAATGCGATCGATTTTTCGGTCGCGACCCGGGCGCTACGAACTCCCGGCCCGCCGCAGCGCGGCGGGCGTTCGGGCAGGCCACGCGGC
>NZ_SELT01000069.1 GCF_004361065.1 Cognatilysobacter terrigena
TCCCCATCTCGATCATGTAGCGCGCGGCCGACGTCGCCATCGTCAGTGCGTTGACCTCGTTGGAGAGGTCGTGTCGCCAGCGTCCAAAGGGGTGGGGCGTTAGAGGGCCGTGCGGTGGAAACGGCTCAGACATGCGGTATGGCGTCGTCGCCGGCTACGGCCAGTCGCGCGAGCTGGTTGTGGATCGTGCGCACGCTGACACCGAGGATGCGCGCGGCTTCGGTCTTGTCGCCGTCGACCTTGGTGAGCGTCTTGAGCAGCATCTCGCGCTCGACGTCGGCATAGCTCATGCCCACATGGAACACGATGCTGCTGTCGTCCTGGTGCAAAGGAAGCGCGCGGCGACCAAGGACCGGAATGCGAACGAGCGGCCCATCGCTCAGCAGATAGGCGCGCTGCACCACGCTACGCAGTTCGCGGATATTGCCGGGCCAACCGTGGCGGACCAGCATGCGCTCGGCATCGGGTGCGAGTTGCTTGACCTGGCCGTGCTCGGCGTTGAGTCGTTCGACGAAGACGTTCGCGAGCAGCACGACATCCGTACCGCGCGCACGCAACGGCGGCAACGCGATGACGAAGTCGGCGAGGCGGTAATACAGATCCTCCCGCAGCTTGCCCTGTTCGATGCTCTGGATCGGATCGCGATTGGTCGCCGCGACGATGCGCACGTCGACCGGAATGTTCTCGCTGCCGCCCACGCGCGTGACTTCGCCGGTTTCCAGCACGCGCAGCAGGTAGACCTGCAGCGCGGGCGGCATCTCGGTGATCTCGTCGAGGAACAGCGTGCCGCGATTGGCCTGTTCGAAATAGCCGACGTGCCGCTGCTGCGCGCCGGTGAAACTACCGCGCTCGTGGCCGAACAGATGGCTGGCGAGCAGATCCGGTGCGATCGCACCGCAGTTCACAGCGACAAATGCGCCACGACGCCGGCTGCGATCGTGCACCGCGCGCGCCACCAACTCCTTGCCCGTGCCGCTTTCGCCGGTGATGAGCACGGAGACGCGTGCCGGTGCGACGCGGTCGAGGTCGACCGTCAGCTGCCGCATCGCATCGCAGTCGCCGACGATGCCGTCCGGTCGCGCGCCGGCGATCTGGGCGAGCGCGCGTGCGGACGCCTGGCTCAACAACGATTCGAACTGCTGCGGGCACAGCGGCTTCAGCAGGTAATCGAGCACCGGCAGGCCCACTGCACGCCGCGCGGTCTCGAGCGAGGTCTCGCCCGTCATCAGGGCGATGCGGCTGTGCTGGCGGGCATCGAGTTCGGCGAGCAGGTCGAACGCGGTTCCGTCCGGCAGCGTCACGTCCAGCATCGTCAGGTCGCTCATGCCGCGGCCCATGGCGCGACGCGATTCTTCGAGCGAGTGTGCGATCGACGTCTGGAAGCCGTGCGCGCGCGCGAAATCGGCGGCGGCGGAGGCGAAGTTGGCGTCGTCGTCGACGATGAGTACGGACGGCTGCTGTTGCGCGTCGGCCATGACGGGTCCCGGAATTCCAGTGCGCCGGAGGCTAGACGCGCCGCGGTTAACGCGACGTGTGAGTCTGCAACCATTTCTCAGGTCTGCAGAACGTTCTTCACGCACGAATGGCCGCTGTGACGTCGACGTAACTCGGCGCGTGAGCGAAACCGCGCCGTTGCTGGCTCGCACTCGCTACAGCCGCTGACAGCCGCTTCGCCATGCGCGCGATTCGCAGCATCCATGCCAACGCGGACGACGGAAACGAAGAAGCCGCCCGAAGGCGGCTTCTTCGTTGATCTGGTGGGCGGTGCAGGGTTCGAACCTGCGACCCTTGCCGTGTGAAGGCAATGCTCTACCGCTGAGCTAACCGCCCGGGTGGCCGCGCAGTATAGGGGAGGGTCCGCGCGTCGCCAAGCCTTCGCGCCGGTTTCACGTCGCCGATCAGGCCCTGCGTGCACGCTGTCGCGCTGCCCCACGCCTTCCCACCCTACGCCGGCGAACTGAGAGGATCGGACGCCAGCGGCTAGACTCGCCGGCTTTCCCCCGCGCCACACCGATGACACGTCCTTCTTCCTTCGACCGTGAGCAGCTTCTGGCCTGCGCGCGCGGTGAGATGTTCGGCCCCGGCAACGCCAAGCTGCCTGCGCCGCCGATGCTCATGTTCGACCGCATCACCGAGATCGCCGACCAGGGCGGTCGCTACGGCAAGGGCGTGATCCGCGCCGAGCTCGACATCACGCCGGACCTCTGGTTCTTCGGCTGCCATTTCCTCGGCGATCCGGTGATGCCGGGTTGCCTCGGCGTCGACGCCATGTGGCAGCTCGCTGGTTTCTACCTTCCGTGGCTGGGCGAACCCGGCCGTGGTCGTGCGCTTGGCGTGGGCGAAGTGAAGTTCAGCGGGCAGGTGCTGCCCGACGCGAAGGTCGTCTCCTACGAGATCGACATCCGCCGCGTCATGCGCGGCAAGCTCGCGCTGGTGATCGCCGACGGCCGCACCTACGTCGACGGTCGCGAGATCTACGTCGCCAAGGATCTGCGCGTCGGCCTGTTCGGATCGACGGAGGGCTTCTGATGCACAGTCGCATCGTCGTCACCGGCATGGGCCTTACGTCGTGCCTCGGGCGCGAACTCGACACCGTGTCCGCGTCGCTGCGCGAAGGCCGCGCCGGCATCCGCTACATCCCCGAATACGAAACGCTCGGCATGCGCAGTCGCGTGGCGGGCGATCCAGCCATCGACCTCGACGCCATCATCGATCGCAAGCTCCGCCGTTTCATGGGCGACGCCGCGGGCCATGCCTACGTGTCGGCGATGGATGCGATCGCACAGGCGGGCCTCGATCCCGATGCACTGCGCAGGCCGCGTGCGGGCGTGACCGCCGGTTCGGGCGGCGGCTCGGCGCAGTGGCAGATCGAAACCGGCGAGCTGCTCAAGACCAAGGGCGTGCGCCGCATCGGGCCGTACATGGTGCCGCGCACGATGTGCTCGACGGTGTCCGCCGCGCTGGCGACGGCGTTCGGCATCCAGGGCGTGAGCTATTCGATTTCCGCCGCGTGCGCGACCTCCGCGCACTGCATCGGTGCCGCGGCCGACATGATCCGCCACGGCGTGCAGGACGTGATGCTCGTCGGTGGCGGCGAAGAATTGCACTGGGGCATGACGTCGCAGTTCGATGCGA
>NZ_SELT01000070.1 GCF_004361065.1 Cognatilysobacter terrigena
CGCGCACGCCGGCGCAGCGACGCGCGACGAAGATCAAGGTCGCGCTGCTGTTCGGCATGGTGATCGTGGTGGTGATGGCGTTCCTCCGCGCGGGCCGCACGCCGGCGCCGCCCCAACTCGCGCCGGGTCCGTTCGACGGCCGCGTGGCGGCGACACTGACGCCGATCGCGCAGGCGGTTCTGCAAAAGGAATTGCCGGACATCGACACACCGGTCGCCTGCCTCGCCGTCGATCGCGCCGACGCGCCGCGCGAAGTGCGCGATGCGCTGCGTCCGCGTCCCGGCCTGACGCTGGTGCCCGCGTCGCACTGCGAGCGCATCGCCGACGAAGACACCGGCTCGGTGCATCCGCCGTCGAAGAAGAAGGCGACGATGGTCGACGTCGATCATTTCCGCCCCACCGCGCCCGACGCCGGCACGATCGAGTACAGCGCCTATCACCACCGCATGTGGGCGAAGTACAAGACGCTCGAGGTCAGGCGCGTCAACGGCGTGTGGCAGGTGACGAAGACGCTCAAGGTCGTCGCGCCGTAACACGCGTCGGTCGCGCTTCGTCGCGCACCAAAAAATTGGCCCGCGTCGGAGAACGCGGGCCAAGGTCGTGCAAGGTTGGGGAAATCAGGAGCGGCCGGTGCCGCCCGAGCCGACGCCGTTGCCGCGCTGCGGATGCATGCGCTTGAACGCGGCGCGCATTTCCTCGCGGTCGACGAAGCCGTCCTTGTTCGCGTCGACCTCGTTGAACTTCGCAGCGAACGGCGAGTTCGCGGCTTCGGCGCGGCTCAGGCGACCGTCCTTGTCGGCATCGAGCTTGGCGAGACCGCCACGGCCTTCGTGCTTCGGACGCTCGTTCGCGTCGATGCGGCCGTCCTTGTTCGTGTCGAACGTGTCGAACTTCTGTGCGAACTGCGGCACCTTCGCGGCTTCGGCGCGATCGATCACGCCGTCGCCGTTGGCGTCGAGCTTGGCGAAGCCGCCGCCGTGACGCATGCCGTCACGGCCGCCCCACTGCGGACGCTCCGACGCGTCGATGCGGCCGTCCTTGTTCTTGTCGAGCTGGTCGAACTTCGCCGCGAACTGCGGGACCTTGGCCGCTTCGCTGCGGTCGATCGCGCCGTCGTTGTTGGCATCGAGCTTCTTCCAGCCGCCTGCGCGGCCGCCGTGCATGCCGTCGTGGTGCGGACGCTCGGACGCGTCGATGCGGCCGTCCTTGTTCTTGTC
>NZ_SELT01000071.1 GCF_004361065.1 Cognatilysobacter terrigena
GCGGCGCGGCTTAACTCAGGTGTTAGCGCCCATGCCGCGACCCGTCGCAAGCGAGTCACTAATCGCACTCATGGCCTCGGCCGCTGCGTACGAAGACAAAGGCCAGGCTTGGGCAAACGCGACAACGCAACAGATTGAGGCTCAGCAGGCGGCATTCCAACAAAGGATGCTGGCCGCCATTGATGAAATCGGGGCGAAAAACGTCGACTCGGCCATCATTTCGGCCGTACGCTCAGGTGGAATATTCCGCGACTCTTCCGGCTTTTACTTAAACCTAGCGCTGGATACCCTGCCATGATGGGCGCTAACAAGTCGTCCAAGCCGACGCCGCTTCGCGGCGCGGCTTAACTCAGGTGTTAGGCCACGCACTGCGGTTTCAGGTTGCGGGCAACCCTTCGGCAAAGCCGGGTTGATCGCACGCCGAACTTCTCCGCTTTCGTGCGCCAGCTCCATCGCACTTCCGCAAATGCTGTTCCCGCCGCACTCGCCCGTTGTGCCGCGGCGCTTGCGGCCAGCCCAGCGTCACACGTCGCGTTCGCAGCGTTCACCGTCGGCTATTTGCGGTCCGCGGCACTCCTAACCCGGGCCGTCGTACCATCGCGCTTGGGAGTTAGGCTTCAGCTCAAGCGGTTTCGGCTGGGCGTGGCCTAACAATTCGTTCAAGCCGACCCCGCTTCGTTACGGCTTTGCAGTGGCAGGTAAAGCTTGCCACTGCAAAGCCTCCACTACGCAGGTCGGCTTAACTCAGGTGTTAGGCCGCTATGGAAAATTGCAGCGACATTGCGCGTTCTAAAGCAGAAGTGCTTATGCACTCGCTGCTTCAAAGCCCCATTCTCTTACTGTCAGCTCTGCTGCTCGCGCTGATCATCTGGCTCGCGTCTCGACGCCGCAGATGGAAGGCTGCGCTGTTGGTAGCGGGTTTCTCATGGGCTTGGACTATCTTCACTCTCGGTCTAACGGACTGGGTCTTCAACCGCGTGGCTTCGAGCCTAGGCTGTGGAAGCGAGGCTGGAGATGCGCTGTGGCTGACCGGGTTGCCGGCTATCGCATGCAGCCTATTTGCGGCCGGCATCCTTGGAGTGTGCGGCGTGCTTATGGCCATCTATTTGGGCCGCGACGACGGCATCCGGCGCCATGTTGGGGGCAGCCGCCGTGATTCCATCACGTGAGCGGCCTAACAATTCGTCCAAGCCGACGCCGCGTCGCGGCGCGGCTTAACTCAGGTGTTAGGCCCCTATGACACCCGATCAGGAATTCGCAAGAATAAGAAAGCTCGTATCAGCCGCGACGTCCATGCTTTCGCTAGAGGTCGGGCTGGCCGTTGGCGCA
>NZ_SELT01000072.1 GCF_004361065.1 Cognatilysobacter terrigena
GGGTAAGTTCGAGCGCACCAAGCCCCACGTGAACGTGGGCACGATCGGTCACGTGGACCACGGCAAGACGACGCTGACGGCGGCGCTGACGAAGATCGGCGCGGAGCGTTTTGGTGGTGAGTTCAAGGGTTACGACCAGATCGACGCGGCGCCGGAAGAGAAGGCGCGCGGCATCACGATCTCGACGGCGCACGTGGAATACGAAAGCGCGAATCGTCACTACGCGCACGTCGATTGCCCGGGCCACGCCGACTACGTGAAGAACATGATCACGGGTGCGGCGCAGATGGACGGCGCGATTCTGGTGTGCTCGGCCGCGGACGGCCCGATGCCGCAGACGCGCGAGCACATCCTGCTCTCGCGCCAGGTCGGCGTGCCGTACATCGTCGTGTTCCTGAACAAGGCCGACATGGTCGACGACGCCGAGCTGCTCGAGCTGGTCGAGATGGAAGTGCGCGAGCTGCTGTCGAAGTACGACTTCCCGGGCGACGACACCCCGATCATCGCGGGCTCGGCCCGTCTGGCGCTGGAAGGCGACCAGTCGGAGATCGGCGTGCCGGCGATCATCAAGCTGGTCGACGCGCTGGACACGTTCATTCCGGAGCCGGAGCGTGACATCGACAAGCCGTTCCTGATGCCGGTCGAGGACGTGTTCTCGATCTCGGGTCGCGGCACGGTGGTCACCGGCCGTATCGAGCGCGGCATCATCAAGGTCGGCGACGAAATCGAAATCGTCGGCATCCGTCCGACGCAGAAGACCACGGTCACCGGCGTCGAGATGTTCCGCAAGCTGCTCGACCAGGGTCAGGCGGGCGACAACGCCGGTCTGCTGCTGCGCGGCACCAAGCGTGACGACGTCGAGCGCGGCCAGGTTCTCGCGAAGCCGGGTTCGATCACCCCGCATACCGAGTTCGAGGCCGAGGTGTACGTGCTGAGCAAGGACGAGGGCGGCCGCCACACGCCGTTCTTCAAGGGCTACCGCCCGCAGTTCTACTTCCGCACGACGGACATCACCGGTTCGATCACGCTGCCGGACGGCGTCGAGATGGTCATGCCGGGCGACAACATCAAGATGACGGTGTCGCTGATCAACCCGGTGGCGATGGACGAAGGCCTGCGCTTCGCGATCCGCGAAGGCGGCCGCACCGTCGGCGCCGGCGTCGTGGCGA
>NZ_SELT01000073.1 GCF_004361065.1 Cognatilysobacter terrigena
GCGGCGCGGCTTAACTCAGGTGTTAGGCCCCGAATCAGACATGTCCGCACTCGCACTCATGATCGTTATCGCCGCGCACTTCATCGCGGCCGGCGCGCTAGCAATGTTCTTCGCGGCGACCCACGAATTGCGCCGGGCGCTGCAAGCTGCACAGCCAGAACTTCTTGCGGGGCACGGCGACAGTGTTGGCTGGCTCGTGCAGCCGGCCGGAATCTTCATACTCATGATCGCCCGCCGGCGCAGACCAGCAGAGCTGAATTCTTCTGTCGCGCCGTATTATCGAGACTCGATCCGGTACGGGAGCTGGGCCGTTGCCGCAGGTCTCGTCATCGCTATCAGCCGTGTGGTCGGGCCATCACCGTTCGGGGCCTAACAATTCGTCCAAGCGGACGCCGCTTCGCGGCGCGGCTTAACTCAGGAGTTAGGTGCCATGAGATACATCGCAGCGCTTTCAGTGATGCTATTGGCTGGTTGCGCGCAATCGTCCGACTCCGCCATTGCTGCAGCCGTCCTGAGCAGCCCACCACATCCGCGCCTCGCACTGTGTCTGAATGTAAGCGGTGCTGACCCATCTCCGGCTCTGGCTGCTGAATTGCGGCGTGCCGGCCGGACATTCACGCCGCTGAGCGGTTGCTCTCGTCGCGGAGCCTACGTTTTCGCGAATGGTCGCCCGGCTGAGTCGGTTACGGCCGAGTGTCAGATGGTTGGCCTCAGTGGCGCCGAAGTGACCCTGTCGAGCTACTTCTCGCCCATGGCTGCCAGCACTTGGGTCGTCGCGCTCGAGTGGCGGCAAGGTCGTTGGCAACTGAAAGATCAGCGCCTGCAGTCGATTAGCATGGCGCCTAACA
>NZ_SELT01000074.1 GCF_004361065.1 Cognatilysobacter terrigena
CGGCGTCGGCTTGGACGAATTGTTAGGCGGCGTGCTGGTTTGGTTGTAGAGCATGCTGCCGAACTTGAGTAGCAAAGATGTACCGCGGAAGACTGCGAAGAAGTTATTGCCACTCTCGCACCGAACCCGCCTGAGGTCTGCTCCAGTGCCGAGTAAGGCCATGGCCTGTGCCCATTCAGCGGATTTGGCGAGCTCAGGCATTCCGAGTTGGTCCGCGAAGGCCAAAGCCTCTCCGGGCTGCATGCGCACGGAAACCTCGCACCCCGGCAACCCAAAGGCTTGGGCGACCGGGGCAGGCTCTGCCTTCGGCCCGAACGACTGATGGGCACAGCCGGCCGACAGTGCGGCAAGGAGAAGCGCTGCAATTAGCGCTGTCCGATGGCGATTTCGCATGTTCAGCCGCCTAACACCTGAGTTAAGCCGCGCCGCGAAGCGGCGTCGGCTTGGACGAATTGTTAGGCGGCAGCTTACTCAGCAAACCAATGCGCTGGGTAGTAACTCAGGAAAATTGCCCGCAGCGCCGCGCGAAAGGAGATGTCGCTGAGCGCAGTGAGGACGACACAGAGCACGAAAGCGCCGAGAGCCATGCCAAGCACGCCGCCACTCAGCAGGAAGGCGAGCGCGAGGAGTAGGAATTGGACGCTGCCCTGCTCAGACCCGAGAGGTGTGCCGGGAGTTAAACCCCGCGCTAGCTGCGCCTCGCGCGCCCATGCAACTGCGGGCCAGAAGCCGAGAAGTAGGCCAGCGAGCAGGAACGCGCCGATCAGATACCGATAGCCCGCCCTCAGACGGTAGATATCGAGCGAACGGGACCAAAGTGAGCTCACATCTGCCGCCTAACACCTGAGTTAAGCCGCGCCGCGAAGCGGAGTCGGCTTGGACGAATTGTTAGAGCCCGACCAGCGGAACTCCAATAGCCCGCTAGGGACTACGGCTGACGTAGCAGCTGCTGCTGGCGCGACGAACTCAACCACG
>NZ_SELT01000075.1 GCF_004361065.1 Cognatilysobacter terrigena
ACCGTAGCCGCGCTCGATGCGCGACCTCTTCAATTGGAGTTGCCATGACGTAGGCAGAGGAAAACGAAACCGCTTCTTCATGCGCGATTGAACCTGCATCAAGTGGCTAACACCTGAGTTAAGCCGCGCCGCGAAGCGGCGTCGGCTTGGACGAATTGTTAGGCGTGACGATACCGCAACGAAGCCAGGCAAGGCAGTGGGGCGAACTGGCAAGTGCGATGTCGTCTGGCCGATACAGACCTGCAGCCGAAGCCGTTAAAACCGGACGCGACCGATAGGGCCGGCGCGTGGACACGGGACGCGATGCTGCCCACCGGACAGCCGGCGCGCCTAACGGAGTATCCGAAGAGATCAGGATGCCTGACGAGCTGCGCGCGAATGCGGGCAGCGGAGCTAGGTGAACCGTTGAGCGGGCGAGGGAACCGAGCGGAGCCGCGTGCGAAGCAGGCGGCGCAGCGCGAAGGACACGCCTAACGAACGCGGAGCGGCCCCGCCTAACACCTGAGTTAAGCCGCGCCGCGAAGCGGCGTCGGCTTGGACGAATTGTTAGCGCTCAATCTAGCAGTTCGCACTCGAAAAACCGACGGAAACAGAACGCCGCAACGGCGTAGTAAACGCAAGCGAATGAGGTCAGTATGCCGAGGACGCGGGCCCACTGAGGCCAAGTGGCAGGCAGCCATTGCGCGCCCGCCAGCGCAGCGAAGACGCCTAAGCCGATGGCGGGCAAAAAGACGATCGCTCGCGGCGCATTCGCGTGACCACATTCTAAGCAGGTCAGTCGACTCATGCCGGGCTTGCTCGGCAGCAGCTCAAACAAGCTGAGCGATAGAACCCGTTTGCACTTCCCGCATGTGGCAGTGAACCTCGGCATTGAGCGCTAACACCTGAGTTAAGCCGCGCCGCGAA
>NZ_SELT01000076.1 GCF_004361065.1 Cognatilysobacter terrigena
CGAAGATCGCCGAGGGTGAGTACGACATCCTCTTCGTCGACACACGAAAGGACATCATCTCTGCCCGCGGGGACGGCGGCACCGTCATTCCGCTAAATCGCGGCGAGAAGTCTTTTTCGGTACTCGTCGTCTATCCGGGCAAAACCGCAGAGGTCTACACCTTCCTCGAGAACGCTTCAGGTGGCCTCGAGTATCTGCACACCCTTAGCCGCGCCGGAGACGGCGTGCTGATCACCAAGGCGAGCGTCATGCAAGGCAAGTGCAGTTACATTGCCTTTGATCAGCTGTGAGTACAGCCTGCTCAACGGCTAACAATTCGTCCAAGCCGACGCCGCTTCGCGGCGCGGCTTAACTCAGGTGTTAGGCCCCAGAGGAGAGTTCAACGTGTCTTGGAAGTGGCTCCGCCTCACGCTTGCGACCAGCCTGGTAATTCTCGCCATGGCTGGCATTGGGCTTTACAACACCTGGCGCTGGTTCGTCGCCATTCCTGCAGTTATCTCCCGCAGCGAACTCCCGCTGTCGGTTTATGTCGGCGCCGCGATTCTTTTAGTCCAAGTCGGCGCTGCACTCGCGATCCTGCTTGGTGCTTCGTTCGGATCACTGCGGTCAGGCCAGCGCCGAGTTTGGGGCGCGCTTATCGTCCTGCTTGCGGTTCATGTGCTGCGTTGGCTCGAGCAGCTCTTGCACACGCCGTCGCTCGACCCCGGTGCACATCTGCTGCGTCTCACGGTAGCTGCTTGGCTTGCGCTTTTGGCGTACAAGCTGTGGCCTAACAATTCGTCCAAGCCGACGCCGC
>NZ_SELT01000077.1 GCF_004361065.1 Cognatilysobacter terrigena
CTTCGCGGCGCGGCTTAACTCAGGTGTTAGCTTGCATGGCAACTGACTTCGCAGCCGTGATCGTTTGGCTCCCGTTGCTGGCAGCAATCGCGGTGCTCGCCAAAATGGCGTTCTTTCCTGGCGCGGCAGTGACTCCTCAAAAGCGCTTCCTGTTGCTTGGCCGGAAACGCATTAGCCGCGGCTACTTGCCCATCCTGGCCGGCCTCATGCTCGGCCGCGCTTGGAACGCATACAGCACGCTCCAGCAAACTGTGGCAGATGGCGGCCTGTCTCACTCGGCCGCCACGCAGCGTTTGCCGTCATCCACCCTGTATTTCTTCGCGCTTGCGGCCCCTTTTGTCCTTGTCGGGTTTACCGTGCTGGGGCTTTCTTCGTTGGCGCTCCTCAACCGGATTCGGCTCGGGTCTTGGGCTGGGCTAGCCGTGGCAGGCCAGCTGTGGGCGCTGCTGATTTCCTCGCTCGCTTTTGCCTGTCCGGCCAATCAGTGGTGCGAAGCGCACCCTTGGCCATGCTTCGGGCAATCGCTCAGTGTTTGGTGTCCGCTCGCCTTGATCTGCACAATTGGGTTCAGCCTCGGCGCATGGTTGCCGGCGCTCAGGAGTCCGCAAATGCAAGCTAACAATTCGTCCAAGCCGACGCCGCTTCGCGGCGCGGCTTAACTCAGGTGTTAGCGCCCATGCCGCGACCCGTCGCAAGCGAGTCACTAATCGCACTCATGGCCTCGGCCGCTGCGTACGAAGACAAAGGCCAGGCTTGGGCAAACGCGACAACGCAACAGATTGAGGCTCAGCAGGCGGCATTCCAACAAAGGATGCTGGCCGCCATTGATGAAATCGGGGCGAAAAACGTCGACTCGGCCATCATTTCGGCCGTACGCTCAGGTGGAATATTCCGCGACTCTTCCGGCTTTTACTTAAACCTAGCGCTGGATACCCTGCCATGATGGGCGCTAACAAGTCGTCCAAGCCGACGCCGC
>NZ_SELT01000078.1 GCF_004361065.1 Cognatilysobacter terrigena
AAGCGGCGTCGGCTTGGACGAATCGTTAGGCGGCGCGCCATAGCGCGACAGCAGGTGGCGGCCGACTGCAAGAACACCGACACCGACCACGAAAGTGGGAACACCGCCGATGAGCAAGCTGAAGATGCCGGATCCCATGAGCATGCCCCTCGCGTCCGGCGAGCCGCTCGCATCTGGTACGAGCAGCGAGTAACCGATAGCCCAAAGTGCGACCAGGCTAATCGCAACACCGAGCGCGATGATGAGCCAACCGGCGATTCTCACAAGTTTTGCAATCGTTGCCATAGCGGCCTAACACCTGAGTTAAGACGCGCCGCGAAGCGGCGTCGGCTTGGACGAATTGTTAGGGCGCACTGTCAGGACCAACATTAACCGCCTGCAGCGCTCCCGCCCGCTCGACAAACAGATCGGCGTGAATCAATTGGGCGATGCGCTTCAGATCTAGGACCTGCTGGTCCGTTATCTCGGCGCCACCTGGACGCAGGTTGATCCGGCCGACGTGCAGCTGCGCGTCGAGTTCGACCAGCTGCTCTCGCAGGACCTTGGGCGAGACGGCTCGCTCGTTCAGATTGAACTTTCCATCTGGCTCTGCCACCACCTCCGTAGCACCGGCAAAGCCCAATTGCGGGGCTTCGCCCGCCTTAGCGACGAAGCTTGCAGCGAGTAGAAGAGCGAAGACCAACGGTTTCATAGTTGCCTCCTGTGCGCCCTAACACCTGAGTTAAGCCGCGCCGCGAAGCGGCGTCGGCTTGGACGAATTGTTAGGCCACAGCTTGTACGCCAAAAGCGCAAGCCAAGCAGCTACCGTGAGACGCAGCAGATGTGCACCGGGGTCGAGCGACGGCGTGTGCAAGAGCTGCTCGAGCCAACGCAGCACATGAACCGCAAGCAGGACGATAAGCGCGCCCCA
>NZ_SELT01000079.1 GCF_004361065.1 Cognatilysobacter terrigena
GAGGTGGCGATCGCGTAGCGGCCCGAGCTGTTCACCGAACCGGTCATCGTGTTGCTCTGCGTGTTGCCGACGCCCGCCGCCACGTTCACGCCAATGTTGCCGCGCGCGTTGCGAAGCGCGTTGCCGTCCATCGTGGCCGTGTAGTTGGTGTCGATGTCGGACGACTCGGCGTAGTTGCCTTCGACGATCTGCAGCGAGGTGCCCATCGCGGTGGCGAACACCTTGCCGGCGTCGACGGACGACAGCGCGGCGTCGTTGGCCTGCACGTTGCCCACGCCCGCAGCGACGTTCACGCCGATGTTGCCCTGCGCGCCCTGCAGTGCGTTGCCGTTGAAGTCGGCGGC
>NZ_SELT01000080.1 GCF_004361065.1 Cognatilysobacter terrigena
CCCGTCCGCCGCTCGCCGGCATCCCGAAGGACCCGCTGCCGCTCGACTTGCATGTGTTAGGCCTGCCGCCAGCGTTCACTCTGAGCCAGGATCAAACTCTTCACTTAAGTTTTGCAACCAATCCCGAAGGATCGGCTAAAGCTTTGAAGTGCAGAGCCCGTCCAGGCATCAAAAACTCGCTTGCATTTGCATGCATGTAAATCTTTGTGCTTGGTACGAGACATCTGCGATGGACAGTCATCCACCACCAGACGCCCGCACAAGTCACCTGCGCACACTGTCAAAGATCACCAGACTTCGGCCTCAGCGCCTCGTCCCTTTTCCCTCTCGAACCGACCTCAGTCCGTCCGAGTGAGCCGCCCATTTTAGAGCAGTTTCGATCACTGTCAACACCCTGTGATCGAAGATTTTTTGCTTCCTGCCGGCTCGGGTTTGGCGCGTTTTGGCGCGTCGCCGTCATCAGCAGGGTCGACCATTATGGCGGGTCGACTCGTCGTTGTGAAGCCTTCGTGAGACGTCGCGTAGAAACGATTCAGGCGACCACGAGGCGAACACGCGCGAAGGTTCGTTTGCCGACCGCCAGTACGCCTTCGAAGCCCGGCGCGAACACGCGCGCTGCGTCTTCGAAGATGTCGCCGTCGACGCGAACCGCACGCTCCTTGAGCTTGCGATTCGCTTCGGAGTTGCTCGGCGTCAGGCCGGCGGCGGTCAGCAGTGCAGCGATACGCAAACCTTCTGCCGGAACGGCGACATCGGTCAGCGGCAGCTGCGCGACGTCGCCTTCCCCGCGTACCGCCGCATTCCAACCGGCGACCGCCTGCTCCGCGGCGGCTGCGCCGTGGAAGCGCGCCGCCAGTTCGCGAGCGAGGCGCATTTTGAGGTCGCGCGGATTGAGCGCGCCTGAATCGATATCGCCCTTCAGACGCTGCGCTTCGGCGATCGAGACCTCGAAGCTCAACAGGTCGATCCAGCGCCACATGAGCGTGTCGTCGATCTTCATCGCCTTGGTGACGATGTCGATCGCCGGCTCGTTGATGCCGATGTAATTGCCGAGCGACTTGCTCATCTTGTTGACGCCGTCGAGGCCTTCCAGCAACGGCATGGTCAACACGATCTGCGGCTTCTGGCCGTAGTGCTCCTGCAGGCCGCGGCCCATCAGCAGGTTGAACTTCTGGTCGGTGCCGCCGAGCTCGACGTCGGCCTTCAGCGCGACGGAGTCGTAGCCCTGCACGAGCGGATACAGGAACTCGTGGATGGCGATCGACTGGTGCGCGGCGAACCGCTTGGAGAAGTCGTCGCGCTCGAGCATGCGCGCGACGGTGTGCTGCGCGGCGAGCTTGATCATGTCGGCGGCGGACATCGCGCCGAACCACTCGGAGTTGAAGCGCACCTCGGTGCGGTCGCGGTCGAGCACCTTGAAGACCTGCTCGGCATAGGTCTTCGCGTTCGCCTCGACGTCCTCGCGGGTCAGCGGCTTGCGGGTGACGTTCTTGCCGGTCGGGTCGCCGATCATTCCGGTGAAGTCGCCGATCAGGAAGATCACCTGATGGCCGAGGTCCTGGAACTGCCGCATCTTGTTGAGCAGGACCGTGTGGCCGAGATGCAGGTCCGGCGCGGTTGGGTCGAAACCTGCCTTGATGCGCAGCGGGCGGCCATCTTCCAGCCGCTTGGCGAGCTCTTCGGGCTTGAGGATCTCGTCCGCGCCGCGGGCGATGAGGTCGAGGGCGTCCTGAATCGACATGGATCGGGTCTCACGAGGGGTCGCGACTTGCGACTCCCGTCCAGTGAAGGACGGGTGAAAAGTTAAGTGGACGTAAAACGGGCCTTGACGAAAAAAACCATTTACATCAATGGTTTGACGCACCGA
>NZ_SELT01000081.1 GCF_004361065.1 Cognatilysobacter terrigena
AGTCCTGCGCGAATCCCGCGCCGTTGTCGCGCACGAAGTATTCGCCGCCGGACGTCAGGCCGAATTCGATGACGGCGGGATCGCGATCGCGCGTGAACTTCCAGGCATTGCCGATGAGGTTCTGCAGGAGGTTGCGCAGTAGCGTGGCGTCGCCTTCGACATCGAGACCGGGCTGCACGCGTACGTCGAGATTGCGCGTCGGCTCGGATACGGTGAGCTCCTCGATCACTTCGCTGGCCACGCGACTCAGGTTGACGGTCTCGACCTTCAGGGCGCTGCGCGACAGACGCGCGAGCTGCAGCATGGAGTCGATGAGCTCGCCCATGCGCGTCGCCGCGCGGCGCACGCGCGAGAGGTAATCGCGCCCCGGATCGTCGAGCCGTTCGGCATAGCGCTCGGCGAGGATGCGGCTGAAACCGTCGATCGCGCGCAGCGGCGCGCGCAGGTCGTGCGACACGCTGTAGGCGAACGACTCGAGCTCCTGGTTCGCGCGCATCAATTCGCGCGTGCGCAACGCGACGCGCGCTTCCAGCGTGCGGTTCAGCGCGTGGACACGCGCCTCGGCGAGCAGGCGCTCGGTGACGTCTTCCATCTGCAGCAGGCCGGCGACGTCCTGCCCGATGTTGCCCGGGATCGGCGAATAGGTCAGGTGCACGTGGCGGGTCGTGCCGTCGGGGCGGTGGAAGCGGCGCATCGCGCGCCAAACGCCATCGCCGTCGTTGCGCGCGAGCGACTCGCCTTCGCGCAGGTCGAACAACGATTCGAATGGCAGCCCGACGATCGCGTCCGGTCGACGCCCGAACATCGCCGCGAACGCCGGATTGACGTCGACGATGCAGTCGCGGCTGTCGACCAGCGCCTTGCCGATCGCGGAGTACTGCATCGCCGCACGGAAGCGGACCTCGCTGCGACGGAATTCTTCGGTCAGGCGGCCGGCGATCTCACGCGCTCGCGTGCCGGTGCGCGCGAGCGTGAAGGCGACGCCGTACAGCAGCAGTGCGGCGATCAGGCCGAGCGCGAGCGTGCCCTGCAGTGTGCGCAGGCCGGGGACTTCGTCGGTGAGGGGCGGCGACGCAAAGTCGAAACGCCATTTGCGTCCGTAGACGTCGACGGTGCTGCTGCGGGTGAACGCCGGATGCGGCACGCGTCGCCCGCCGTCGTAAAGCAGATGCGGCGTTGCGTCGGTGACATCCACGATGCGCACGTGCATGTCCTGCAGGTGGCTGCCGAGCGCAGCGTCGACCATGTCCTGCACATGGAACGGCACGTAGATCCAACCCTGCATCGCCGCGCGCTCCATCGCGATCAGGTGATCGGCGATGCGCAGCACGTCCTCATAGCTCTTGCCGCCGGTGACGCGGTACTTGCCGTCGACCACGATCGTCGGCGTGCCGGTCACGCCCGCCTTCGTCATCCATTGGCGTCCCTGGTTGACCTTCGTGGCCACGGCGAAGCTGTGCATCATGTCGAGGAACTGCTGCGCGTTCGCACCATACTGCGCGTAGAAGTTCGCGATCTTCTGCTCATCCGGCGGATCGCCCTCACCCGGCATCGTGTCCTTGACGTGGATCGCGTCGATCAGCGCCATGTGCGTCTTGTCGACCAGCCCGAGCTGCTCGGACACGTAGTACGCCTTCGCGTACGGATCCCACTCGGGGCCGAACGGCGCCGGCACGTAGTGGAAGTTCACGTCGGCCGGAAGCTTCATGTGCCACGGCTCGACGGTCGGCGCGAAGCGCGCGCAGGCCGGGCAGACGTAGCCGAACACCTCGACCACCTCGATCTTGCCCGGCTCCGGCTGCCACGGCTGGCCGCCGGCGATCTCTTCGTAGTCGGTGCCCAGTACCGGCGGCGGACCCTGCGGCGGCACGATCGGACCCGGCTGACGGGTCGCCGCGGGCGTCGTGGCGGCAGCCGGCGTCGCCGCGGCGTTCGCAGGCGCGGCGGCGGTCGAGGCCGGTGTCGACGACGCGGCGGGCGCGGCGGTGTCGGTGCCCTTGCCGCAGGCGGTGGCCATCAGCGCGACGGCGAGCACCAGCGGATAACGCAGCACCGCGAGGCGCGGGA
>NZ_SELT01000082.1 GCF_004361065.1 Cognatilysobacter terrigena
AGGCCGCACGCCGGGTCATGGACACCGCCGAGCCCGAGGCACCGCTGCAGATGCTGGCGATCGCCCGCGAGAACCTCGCACGGACGGTCCGTCGCCACGCCATGGGGCTGCCGCGCCGTACGCACTGAGGCGCCGTCGCGCCCTGCGCTGACTACGTTTGCAGGCATCGGCGACAATGGGCATCCCGCCTGCCGCCCCGTCGCCGATGAATCCGACCGCCTCGCCCGTTTCGCTGACCCGTTACCTGCTCGAAGAAGAGCGCGCCGGCCGCATCGGCCCGAACCTGCGCCTGCTCATCGAAGTGGTGGCCCGCGCCTGCAAGTCGATCTCGATCGCGGTCGGCAAGGGCGCGCTCGGCGGCGTGCTCGGCGACGCCGGCACCGGCAACATCCAGGGCGAGGCGCAGAAGAAGCTCGACGTGCTCTCCAACGAGATCCTGCTCGAGGCCAACGCCTGGGGCGGCCACCTCGCCGCGCTGGCGTCGGAGGAGATGGACCACGCGGTGCGCATCCCGGACGACCAGCCGCGCGGCAAGTACCTTCTCCTGTTCGATCCCCTCGACGGTTCGTCGAACATCGACGTCAACATCTCGGTCGGCACCATCTTCTCGGTGCTGCGCTGCCCGGATGACGTCACCGAAGTCGACGACGAGCACTTCCTGCAGCCGGGCACGGCCCAGGTCGCGGCGGGCTACTGCACTTACGGCCCGAGCACGATGCTGGTGCTGACCATCGGCAACGGCACGCACTCGTTCACGCTCGACCGCGAGATCGGCTCGTTCGTGATGACCACCCGCGGCATGACCATTCCCGAGGAAACGAAGGAATTCGCGGTCAACATGTCGAACCAGCGCTTCTGGGAAGCGCCGATGCAGGCCTACGTCGGCGACCTGCTCGCCGGCAAGGACGGCCCGCGCGGCAAGGACTTCAACATGCGCTGGGTGGCGTCGATGGTGGCGGACGTGCACCGCATCCTGACCCGCGGCGGCATCTTCAGCTATCCCCTCGACAGCAAGTGCGCGGCCAAGGGCGGCAAGCTGCGCCTGATGTACGAGGCCAACCCGATGGCGTTCCTGGTCGAGCAGGCCGGGGGCGCGGCCAGCACGGGCCGCCAGCGCATGCTCGAGGTCACCCCGACCGGCCTGCACATGCGCGTGCCGGTGTTCCTGGGCTCGAAGCGGGAAGTCGAGGCCGCCGTCCAGTACCACGCCGAGCACGACACCCGGGACGCCGCCGCGGCATGACGCGCCGACGGCCGGCAGCGTGAAGGCGGTCACAAAAGCTTGACCTGTCACGCCATCGGGCTACCTTGGTCGTCCGGTGCGTGGGGCGCCGACAGGAGTCGGACATGGCGGACGGTGGCGCGGGCCGCGACGTGGTCTACGTCGCGCGCGCGGGGCGAGGAACGCCCCCGGCGCGTTTGCAACAGTTGGGCTGGAAGGTGCAGTCGGCTACGGATGCGCGCGGTGCGCTTCGCATCGTGCAGCGGCGCGCGACGCACCCCTTCGCCGCGCTGCTCGACCTGCGCGACGGCTTTTCGGACACCGACTTCGCCGAGTTCGGGCCGGTGCTCGCGGCGAGCAACGTCGGCTGGGTCGCCGGCGTCACCACCGAGCAGCTCGGCGAGCCGGCGGTGCGTCGGCTCATCCGCGACTACTGCTACGACTACGTCACCCTGCCGTGCCCCGAGGGCGTGCTCGACACGGTGATCGGCCATGCGCACGGCATGGCGCGGCTGGCCTGCGAGTCCGCGGTGCGCCTGGCGCACGAAGGCCTCGAAGGCATCATCGGCGAAAGCCCCGGCATGAAGGCGCTGGCGCGCACGTTGTGCAAGGCCGCCAATACCGAAGCGCCGGTGTTCATCGCCGGCGAGACCGGCACCGGCAAGGAACTCGCAGCGCAGGCCCTGCACAGCCATTCGCGGCGCAAGGCCATGCCGTTCGTGGCCATCAATTGCGGCGCCATCCCGCATTCGCTGATCCAGTC
>NZ_SELT01000083.1 GCF_004361065.1 Cognatilysobacter terrigena
TGAACGCATCAAGGTTGCGACCAAAGCCCGGAACACGTGGGTTCGCCACAGCCAGATACTTCTCCCAGAAGTGGTCGGCCGTCGAGACATCACTGCAATCAACTATGAGCCGTCTCATGCCGCCTAACACCTGAGTTAAGCCGCGCCGCGAAGCGGCGTCGGCTTGGACGAATTGTTAGGCCTCATGGCTGGCAGACGACGGCGACTTTGTAGATGGGGTCCGCCTTGGCCGGGACCTGCAGCCAGCATTGAGCTGCTGCGGGCTGGTATTCCAAGAACGTACCGTTCTCGCGTTCGACCGGCTTGCTAGCGCCGTACAGGCGTGTGGCGTCTGCGATGGACATGCCGGGGCAGAGACCGGAGGGCGTGCATGCCTTGTAGCCAGTGCCCAGCAGCGCGCTGACGCGACGGGGGATCTTGGGACCTCGTTGCTCGAGCCACCCGACAGTGACGACCAACCCAGGGTAGTACAACTCCTCACCCTCATCGGTTTCACGATTGCCAACTGGTTCGCCCAGCAGGTTCCGAACGCTAGCCTCGGTGGCGCCAATCTCGATGCCGCCGATACTGAGCTCGGACTCCGTGAGTTCCGCCGCAGAAGCGTTAACGACGCCTAATGTCGTGACGAGCGCGATGAATTTCCACATGAGGCCTAACACCTGAGTTAAGCCGCGCCGAGAAGCGGCGTCGGCTTGGACGAATTGTTAGGCCTCGGGCCCGAATGAAGGCCGCCTGCGCTTTGCGACGGAGACCTGCTTCTTGACGAACTTCTCAGCCGCCTGCTTGCCAGTGCTCGTTTCACGAAGGATTTCGCCCTTCAGCCACACACCGAGCTTGAGGATAAGTTGATA
>NZ_SELT01000084.1 GCF_004361065.1 Cognatilysobacter terrigena
GCGGCGCGGCTTAACTCAGGTGTTAGCGCCCTATGGTAAGTGGCTTCAATTCTCGGTCGATCATCCAAGGCGCGCTCCTCTTGGCCGTCGGCTACGCTGCCTCGGCGTTAGCCGCCACTGGTGCCGCGAGTTCAGGCAGCAGGGTGCTCATTGCGGTCGCTGGCTTGCTGTTTCTTATCGCGCCTGTGGCTGCTGGCTTCCGCTCAGGTTTCATCGCCCAGACCCGCCGCATCACGCACGGGGTGCTTGCTGGTCTCGTCGGCACAACACTCGTCCTTCTCGGGCTCACCCTTCTCGTTCGTGCACCGCTCGCGCCTTCTCACTTCGCGGCTCTTGCCGCTACCCTCCTTCTTGGCTCTTGGCTGGGTTCGCTACTTGCGGTTGGCGTGGTATCCCGGCGCGGGCGCTAACAATTCGTCCAAGCCGACGCCGCTTAGCGGCGCGGCTTAACTCAGGTGTTAGGCCTCAGCTGGAGTGTCATGCACGTCGACCTAGCGCTTCTGGAAAATGACGAGCTGCTCCAAAGACTGCAACTTGAGGTGCTCTTGCAACCGCAAGTCGCCGAAACCGCCCACTTTAAGGTTCGATACTGGCTCGGCCGTACCGCGGCAGACATCGTCTTGGAAGACTTTGCCTCCAGCGTTGACCTCAAACGCGTTGCGCTTGACATGCCTATCCACGAGTCGAACGACTGGGAGTCGATTGATGCGGGTAGATATACGGTGGCGTTCTGGTGCAGGCTTGAGGCCTAACAATTCGTCCAAGCCGACGCCG
>NZ_SELT01000085.1 GCF_004361065.1 Cognatilysobacter terrigena
CTCGCGCCGGGTCCGTTCGACGGCCGCGTGGCGGCGACACTGACGCCGATCGCGCAGGCGGTTCTGCAAAAGGAATTGCCGGACATCGACACACCGGTCGCCTGCCTCGCCGTCGATCGCGCCGACGCGCCGCGCGAAGTGCGCGATGCGCTGCGTCCGCGTCCCGGCCTGACGCTGGTGCCCGCGTCGCACTGCGAGCGCATCGCCGACGAAGACACCGGCTCGGTGCATCCGCCGTCGAAGAAGAAGGCGACGATGGTCGACGTCGATCATTTCCGCCCCACCGCGCCCGACGCCGGCACGATCGAGTACAGCGCCTATCACCACCGCATGTGGGCGAAGTACAAGACGCTCGAGGTCAGGCGCGTCAACGGCGTGTGGCAGGTGACGAAGACGCTCAAGGTCGTCGCGCCGTAACACGCGTCGGTCGCGCTTCGTCGCGCACCAAAAAATTGGCCCGCGTCGGAGAACGCGGGCCAAGGTCGTGCAAGGTTGGGGAAATCAGGAGCGGCCGGTGCCGCCCGAGCCGACGCCGTTGCCGCGCTGCGGATGCATGCGCTTGAACGCGGCGCGCATTTCCTCGCGGTCGACGAAGCCGTCCTTGTTCGCGTCGACCTCGTTGAACTTCGCAGCGAACGGCGAGTTCGCGGCTTCGGCGCGGCTCAGGCGACCGTCCTTGTCGGCATCGAGCTTGGCGAGACCGCCACGGCCTTCGTGCTTCGGACGCTCGGTCGCGTCGATGCGGCCGTCCTTGTTCTTGTCGAGCTGGTCGAACTTCGCCGCGAACTGCGGGACCTTGGCCGCTTCGCTGCGGTCGATCGCGCCGTCGGTGTTGGCATCGAGCTTCTTCCAGCCGCCTGCGCGGCCGCCGTGCATGCCGTCGTGGTGCGGACGCTCGGACGCGTCGATGCGGCCGTCCTTGTTCTTGTCGAGCTGGTCGAACTTCGCCGCGAACTGCGGGACCTTGGCCGCTTCGCTGCGGTCGATCGCGCCGTCGTTGTTGGCATCGAGCTTCTTCCAGCCGCCTGCGCGGCCGCCGTGCATGCCGTCGTGGTGCGGACGCTCGGACGCGTCGATGCGGCCGTCCTTGTTCTTGTCGAGCTGGTCGAACTTCGCCGCGAACTGCGGGACCTTGGCCGCTTCGCTGCGGTCGATCGCGCCGTCGTTGTTGGCATCGAGCTTCTTCCAGCCGCCTGCGCGGCCGCCGTGCATGCCGTCGTGGTGCGGACGCTCGGACGCGTCGATGCGGCCGTCCTTGTTCTTGTCGAGCTGGTCGAACTTCGCCGCGAACTGCGGGACCTTGGCCGCTTCGCTGCGGTCGATCGCGCCGTCGTTGTTGGCATCGAGCTTCTTCCAGCCGCCTGCGCGGCCGCCGTGCATGCCGTCGTGGTGCGGACGCTCGGACGCGTCGATGCGGCCGTCCTTGTTCTTGTCGAGCTGGTCGAACTTCGCCGCGAACTGCGGGACCTTGGCCGCTTCGCTGCGGTCGATCGCGCCGTCGTTGTTGGCATCGAGCTTCTTCCAGCCGCCTGCGCGGCCGCCGTGCATGCCGTCGTGGTGCGGACGCTCGGACGCGTCGATGCGGCCGTCCTTGTTCTTGTCGAGCTGGTCGAACTTCGCCGCGAACTGCGGGACCTTGGCCGCTTCGCTGCGGTCGATCGCGCCGTCGTTGTTGGCATCGAGCTTCTTCCAGCCGCCTGCGCG
>NZ_SELT01000086.1 GCF_004361065.1 Cognatilysobacter terrigena
TCGACGATGGACATGTCGGGCATGGACCACAGCGGCATGGACATGTCCGGCATGGACCACGGCGCCGCGACGAAACCGGCGCCCCCGGCAACGCCTGCAACACCCGCGAAGGGCGAGGCGGCGATGTCGGGCATGGACCACAGCGCCATGGACATGTCGGGCATGGACCACGGCGCGATGGCGATGCCACCGGGCCAGACTGAACCTGCCAAGGCTGATGCAGACATGTCGGGGATGGATCACTCGACGATGGACATGTCGGGCATGGACCACAGCGGCATGGACATGTCCGGCATGGACCACGGCGCCGCGACGAAACCGGCGCCCCCGGCAACGCCTGCAACACCCGCGAAGGGCGAGGCGGCGATGTCGGGCATGGACCACAGCGCCATGGACATGTCGGGCATGGACCACGGCGCGATGGCGATGCCACCGGGCCAGACTGAACCTGCCAAGGCTGATGCAGACATGTCGGGGATGGATCACTCGACGATGGACATGTCGGGCATGGACCACAGCGGCATGGACATGTCCGGCATGGACCACGGCGCCGCGACGAAACCGGCGCCCCCGGCAACGCCTGCAACACCCGCGAAGGGCGAGGCGGCGATGTCGGGCATGGACCACAGCGCCATGGACATGTCGGGCATGGACCACGGCGCGATGGCGATGCCACCGGGCCAGACTGAACCTGCCAAGGCTGATGCAGACATGTCGGGGATGGATCACTCGACGATGGACATGTCGGGCATGGACCACAGCGGCATGGACATGTCCGGCATGGACCACCGCGCCATGGCGATGCCGGGGATGCAGGCACCCGCCGACCTCCCCGCCGATGCGGCCCCGCGCACGCCGATCCCGGCCGTGACCGAGGCCGATCGCGCGGCCGCGTTCATGCCGCTCGGTGCCGGTCACCCCGCCCACGACAAGCGCAGCAACTCGTTCTGGCTCGTCGATCGGCTCGAGGTTGCCGACACGGCGAAGTCCGGTGGCTGGGAAGGGCTTGCGTGGATCGGCGGCGACGTCCATCGCACGTGGCTGCGCACCGAAGGCGACGTCGAGGACGGCCGGGTGGAGCAGGGCAACCTGGAAGTGCTTTACGGCCGCAGCGTCACCCCGTGGTGGGACCTCGTGGCCGGCGTTCGCCAGGACGTCGGCGAGGGCCCGGATCGCACCTGGGCCGCCTTCGGCGTCCAGGGCCTGGCGCCCTACAAGTTCGAAGTCGAGGCCACCGCCTACATCGGCGGCAGCGGCCGCACCGCGGCGACGCTTGAAGCCGAGTACGACACGTTGCTGACCAACCGCTTGATCCTGCAGTGGCAGGGCGAAGCGAATCTCTACGGCAAGAGCGATCCCGCGCGCGGCCTGGGGT
>NZ_SELT01000087.1 GCF_004361065.1 Cognatilysobacter terrigena
CGAGGTAGCTGGGCGAGCCCTGCGCATCGGGAATGACGGAGGCGCCCAGCCGCAGCCAGCTGTGGCTGCCGTCCAGCCGGGGCACGCGCAATTCCAGATCGAATGCGCGCGTGGTGCCGTCGATGGCGGCCTCGATCTGGCGGATCAGCGCGACGGCGTCCTCCAGTTCGCAGGCGCCGGCGGCGGAGCGGCCTTCGAGGCGGATCCGCGGCCGGCCGAGCAGGGCGCAGGCGGCGTCGTTGAGCACCAGCCAGCGGCCGTCGAGGCCGATCAGGGCAAGCCCGCCCGCCGCGTCATGGAACGCGCCTTCATAGGACCAGTGGGGTGCGAGGACGGCGGACATAACGGTTCCGAAACGGCAGGCGCCTGAACCGATTCATGCAACGGCCGTGCCGCCGGCGAAGGACGTTCGAGACGGCCGTCACCACACGATCTTGATGCGCTGCGCGCAACGAAGAGCCCGCTGGCGAGGCTATTCGCTACATGAACGCCGCGAATTATGTGAACGCCGCGTCGACACGGCCGCCTCTATTCTCGCGCGACCCTGCCCATGGGGATGGGCGTTTTCTCGAGAATCACGTGACCGAAGCCACCGCGCGGCGCACCCGTTCCGCCGCCAAGTCCGCGGCCCGTCCACCCGTCTTTGATGATCCGCTGCAGGCCCTGCTTGCCGCGATGACCGCCGTGGGCGAAGGCAACTTCGACGTCCAGCTGCCGGGCCATTGGGACGGAATCGAAGGCCGCCTTGCCGCGGCCTTCAACGAAATCGTCGTGCACAACCGTGCGCTGGCCGATGAACTCGGTCGCGTGCGCCAGGCCGTGGGTCGCGAAGGCCAGACGCGCCAGCGCATCGCGCCGGCCGCGCGCCGCGGCCAGTGGGCGCAGATGGAGCGCTCGGTCAACGAGCTGGTCGACGACCTGGTGCGTCCGGTCGACACGATCACCGAGGCGATCGCCGGCGTGTCGAAGGGCGACCTCACGCGTTTCGTGCCGCTCGACGCCGAAGGCCGTCCGCTGCAGGGCGAGTTCCTGCGCTCGGCGACGATCGTCAATCGAATGATCGAGCAGATGGGCGAGTTCTCGTCCGAGGTGACTCGCGTCGCGCTCGAAGTCGGTACCGCCGGCCTGCTCGGCGGCCAGGCGAAGGTGAAGGGCGTATCGGGCGTCTGGAAGGACCTCACCGATTCGGTGAACCAGATGGCGTCCAACCTGACCGCGCAGGTGCGAAACATCTCGGAGGTGACGATCGCGGTCGCGAACGGCGACCTTTCGCGAAAGATTACCGTGGACGTGCGCGGCGAAATCCTCCAGCTCAAGGAAGCCATCAATACGATGGTGGACCAGCTGCGCGGCTTCGCGTCGGAAGTGACGCGCGTCGCCCGAGAAGTCGGTACCGAAGGCAAGCTCGGCGGCCAGGC
>NZ_SELT01000088.1 GCF_004361065.1 Cognatilysobacter terrigena
GGGGATGGGCGTTTTCTCGAGAATCACGTGACCGAAGCCACCGCGCGGCGCACCCGTTCCGCCGCCAAGTCCGCGGCCCGTCCACCCGTCTTTGATGATCCGCTGCAGGCCCTGCTTGCCGCGATGACCGCCGTGGGCGAAGGCAACTTCGACGTCCAGCTGCCGGGCCATTGGGACGGAATCGAAGGCCGCCTTGCCGCGGCCTTCAACGAAATCGTCGTGCACAACCGTGCGCTGGCCGATGAACTCGGTCGCGTGCGCCAGGCCGTGGGTCGCGAAGGCCAGACGCGCCAGCGCATCGCGCCGGCCGCGCGCCGCGGCCAGTGGGCGCAGATGGAGCGCTCGGTCAACGAGCTGGTCGACGACCTGGTGCGTCCGGTCGACACGATCACCGAGGCGATCGCCGGCGTGTCGAAGGGCGACCTCACGCGTTTCGTGCCGCTCGACGCCGAAGGCCGTCCGCTGCAGGGCGAGTTCCTGCGCTCGGCGACGATCGTCAATCGAATGATCGAGCAGATGGGCGAGTTCTCGTCCGAGGTGACTCGCGTCGCGCTCGAAGTCGGTACCGCCGGCCTGCTCGGCGGCCAGGCGAAGGTGAAGGGCGTATCGGGCGTCTGGAAGGACCTCACCGATTCGGTGAACCAGATGGCGTCCAACCTGACCGCGCAGGTGCGAAACATCTCGGAGGTGACGATCGCGGTCGCGAACGGCGACCTTTCGCGAAAGATTACCGTGGACGTGCGCGGCGAAATCCTCCAGCTCAAGGAAGCCATCAATACGATGGTGGACCAGCTGCGCGGCTTCGCGTCGGAAGTGACGCGCGTCGCCCGAGAAGTTGGTACCGAAGGCAAGCTCGGCGGCCAGGCGATCGTGCCGGGCGTCGCGGGCACCTGGAAGGACCTCACCGACTCGGTGAACGCGATGGCGTCGAACCTGAC